>CBDATB010000001.1:0-60437 GCA_965199745.1 Flammeovirgaceae bacterium
AAGGTCTTTATACAAGAGAAATTTTGTTATTAAGAGTAGCTGATCAAAACAATGAATTCGGGATCAATCCTTATTACCTACTCTATCTCTTATCACATAGATTAATCCATTTACAAGCCAAAAACAAGATACTAATAGAAACCACATTGCCAAATATTGCTGACCGTTGGAAAGAGCTTATGCTACCAATAGACAATGACCTTAAAAAGCGACAAGAAATAACCGAAAAAGTTGAAAGGGTTATTAAAAGTAAATGGAAAGCAATTAAAAGCATAGAAAAAATAAAAAATGAACTAGGATACTTAATAACTTAAACAGCACCATTACAAACAATGTATATAAAAATAGTGATTTCAGTGCCAAAACGAAATAAATTTTAATTGGGCGAGTTTCAAAACTGCTTTCAAGCAAAATAATCATTTAGTAGGCAGGCAGCAAAAGGTATTGAAGGCAATAACTGTCGATGAAGGCATGGCATCAGAAGAGTATTTAGAAAGACTTGTTGTTTTCCAAAACTTGTTTAAGCACCTATAGGCTTTCGATTTGATTTTCTGCCATGTCAATTTTGGATACATATAAACCATATCATACATTTGTTTTTTTGCAGCATTATGAATTGTTCTAAAGGTCGAGCTAGCCGACATGCTAAAAATGGCTTTATAAATCATGAGCAAAGACGCCACTGTCAAACCTGCGGATCACCCACGCAGTCGCATAACGCGGGCTACTTTAATGCCTGAATTTCATCAGATAGCTGATTAACCGCTAGAACTCAAAGTAGCCTTCTTATACTCGCCTAATACTGATAATCCTGCGGCTAGGGTAAGAATTTCACTAATAGCTTGCTGATAATTTTCATATTTTTGCCACTCTATATCAATATGAAAGCTATATTCATAGGGCTTTCCGATAATCGGAAGAGACTGGATTTTGGTTAAATTGATCGAATAATATCGAAAAATTTCTAATAACCTAGCTAAACTACCGGTTTGGTGGCCTACCTGTAAAGAAATACTAGCTTTGTTATTATCACTGCTCCTATTAGCCAACTTAGACAAAACGAGGAAGCGGGTAAAGTTTTTCTTATTAGTTTCCACTCGCCTAGTCAAAATATTAAGTCCATATACTTGGGCAGCTTTCTAGCTGGCAAGTGCAGCAGTATTGGTTAGTTTTTTGTCCTTAATCTCACAGGCCGATTGAGCGGTATCTTCTTTATCAACCAACTTAACTTTGGGCAAAGTATATAAATATTCCTCACTCTGCTGCAAGGCAATAGGGTGAGAATAAATATACTGAATATCTTCTAGCTGTACTTCTGGCAGGGCCATCATATGCATTTGGATATGCAAATAAGTTTCTCCGATAATCTTAAAATAGTAAGATTGCAATAGGTTATAGTTTTTTAAAATACTACCCGCAATAGAGTTCTCGATAGCCATCACAGCATAATCTACCTTGCCATTTTTAAGGGTCTCGCATAAAACTTTGAAGGAGTTACAATAAACTATTTCAATATTGTTACTGAAATATTGATAAGCTGCCGCTTCATGAAAAGAAGCCAAGCCACCCTGAATTGCAATTTTCATTTTTTTCATCATTACTTTTCTTTGAAAAACAAAGATGGTAATAGATAAGTGCATACTAAAGAACTAGTAGATAGCTCGATTTTTGACACAGCTAGCTTCAGTTGATTATGCAGTTATTACCAAAAGGGAAAATGTTTTATGATGTAGTTGAATATTTTTGTTACCGAATAGCTAATGTCGCACCATATTTGACTTCAGGGCGACTTAGATAAAAAATACCACTGGAAATTATAGGATTACAAAAAAACTGAAAATCATTTTTACTTTAGTATAATTTACATTTTTTCAAGAAACCAACTACTAGCTTGCCTAACCGCCTCGTTTACCTCGGCATCTTGGTCGTAGTAATTGAATTGATGATAAGGTGATTCTAATTCGGTTTCCATCCAATACAGTTTTTTATCTGCTATGGGTATTTCATCGAAGAATTTTTTGGTGTAGTCTGGCAAAACCGCACCGTCCGAATGTATCATTAATATGGGTTTGTTGAGTTTTTTGGCGTAAGGCATTGGGTCGGCAGTCAACCAATCTTCCCAACTGGCTACGGCAAATTTATCGTTACTCCATTGCTTTACTGCGCCGCGTTTAGGGTTCAGATAATAGTCATACGGTCCATACATTGCAGCAGATTCGTCTGTCTCAGAAATAGTTGGAATATATGACATTTCGCCTGTTTCTGCGTAGACTCTTTTAGCTGCTTTTGCGGCATTAATTTTGCTTTTTACGCCTTCTTCTCCACCGTAAAATAGCTTTACTGCTTCGCCGTCGTGCAGCCAAGAAGCCGCTGTAGCAACCGATTTAATTCTATCATCTTCTGCTGATGCCATAAGTGTGTACATAGCACCTGCACATACGCCAAAGGCTGCAATTTTTGTACTATCAACTTGTGGTAAAGAGGCCAAATATGTCACTGCATTTTTAAGATCAGTTTTTTTTAGCGAAGGACTTTCAAAAAATCTTGGTTCACCTTGACTTTCTCCGAAATTTCTATAATCAAATGCTAAGGTGACGAACCCTTCTTCTGCCAATTTTTCGGCATACAGATCCGCCATTTGCTCTTTTACAGTTGTCCAACTCCCTGAGACCAATACGGCAGGATATTCTTTTCCATTTTTATAATTTTCAGCATAATATAAGTTTCCTACTAAATTTAAGCCCTCACTTTTGAAATTTACTTTTCTCATTATTTTTTATTTTGTTGATTTTATACAATCGTTTAATTATTTGAAATTAGGCGTTTTAGTACTTATTTTCATACGTACGTAGAGATAAAAACGGCACTCACTATTTGAGTAATCACAACGAAGCAACTATAGTGAGAGATGTTAAAAGTAATACTAAAAAAGGAAAATATTTTTTTAAAAAACTTCTATCTAGTAGAAATTCATTACCTAACGTTGTTCCAACGTGTAGTGTTCATCATATGTATCATATCTTTTTTAATATAAGCAATAATAGGGGCTAATGAGTCGTTCTTGGTGGATGTTTGAAAGTATAGCACTGCTCTTAAAAAATTTTCTGTGGTGTCTGTTAGATAAAATTGAAACTGGCTGGGTACTTCACCTTCTATTTCAAAGATAACACCGACAAGCTCGTTTGGGGTTTTGGTAGCATATTCATTAATAGCGGTAGCTTTCACAATATGCTTGTTAGTAAGGCGGTGCGAAGCATTGATGTAGCCAATTAAAGAGTCGAGGTTATTATTTATGGCTTTGTGGGTAATGCTAATGCTTGCTGCAAAGCGAGGATAGCTTACATGAATCCATGTGGGATCTGATAGGTAGGAAGTGTCAGGCAGTATATTGGAATATTTTGAATGCTCGAAGGTGTAGGGGTAAGTATCAGGCATACTCACGTAGCTGTGGGGCGGTAGTTCAACACGGTGGTAGCCTTTGGGCTTCGGAATAGAAACAACAGATTCAGTGCAAGAGAAAAGTAATAAGCAACAGATAGTCAATAGGTGCTGAAGTGGCATAAATGGTTTTTAATTTTCAGTTACTAATTTTTTTACTTGTACTTTCACATTTTTAATTCTTTTTTTATCTACAGCCATTGCCGTGAAGACAAAGTTTTGGAAAGTAATTTGTTCACCTTCGGCAGGTAGCTTTGAAAAAAGCTCTAACAGTAGTCCTCCTAAAGACTCACTTTCGCTTTTTACATCAGCAAATATGGACGAGTCTACGTCAACAATTTTAGAAAAATCATTTAGTGAAGTTTTGCTTTCAAAAGAGAAAGTTCGTTCATCTAATTGCTCAAACTTCAATTCATCGCTATCAAATTCATCATTAATTTCTCCGACAACTTCTTCAATAACATCCTCCATAGTTACTAGACCTGAAGTGCCTCCGTATTCGTCTACCACGATAGCCATATGAACCCGCCTTTCTTGGAAATCTTTTAGAAGTCCATCAATTTTTTTATTTTCTGGCACGAAAAAGATTTGTTTTCTTATTAGCTCAACCCAATTAAAATTTTCTCTTTCATTTAAGTAAGGCAACAGGTCTTTAATGTATAAAATACCTTTGATGGAGTCGATGGTGCTATCATACACGGGTATTCTAGAGAATCCGCTTTGATTGATTTTTTCCGTAATAGCAGTAAAACTTTCTTCCCTATCGAAGGCGGTAATTTCTATACGTGAACGCATGATTTGCTTGACGGTTTTAGTACCAAAATTCACAACTCCTTTTAGTATTTCCTTTTCTTCTTCGGTCGACTGCTCGGCAGTCATTTCTACTGCTTTGTTGAGTTCGCTCACCGATACGTCATAGGGCTGTTTTTTTTCATTTCTAGCTAATACTTTATTGAATTTGATTAACACAGATGAAAAAGGTTGCAGCATCCAAGAGCAAGCCATGAGTATACGCACGGTAAAGCGCGCAAAAAATATATTTCTTTTAGTTGCTAATACTTTCGGTGTAATCTCACCAAAAAAGACAATAGCCGCAGTAACTATAACGGTAAGTATAGCAATAAGCCAGCCTTCTTTCCTATTACTGGTAAATTGCCAAAGTGTAAATGTGGCAAGGGTAACAATAGCTACATTGACCAAATTATTGATAATTAGGATAGTAGCAAGTAATCTTTGCGGCTGGGAAAGTAGATACAAGATATTTTTATCTGCGAATTTTTCGCTGTGTTCACATTCTTCAATCTGCTGTGGTGTAAGCGAAAAAAAAGCCACTTCTGAACCTGATATGAGTGCTGAGATGAACAGTAATAATAAAATGAACAGCAGCAGTATATATACAGAAAGCGGAATTTGAATAAACAGATAAATAGTTGATAAAAGATGCTCTGTTTCCAAGTCAAACCAAGTTATTATGATACAAAAAATTAATGTAAATTAGCCTGTACATAAACCCAGTATTTCTATGCGACAAAGATGTACTCTAGCTATGCTTCTTTGCAGAATTACACAACTTGAGTTAAAAAGTGAGTTCTTTCTAAGAAAGCTAAAGAATTAATAAAAACAATCTATACAGTTTTTGAAAAGCTGTGACCACATGTTCTTTATACAAGAAAAAAGGCGAGGCATTAAATTTTATCAATGTTTTCTATTGTAGAACATTATGAAATAACTGCTTTTTGAAGAAGTATTAAACAAAAGATCTTGTCTCAATTTTTTAGAAAGGGAGATCGTCCACTGGATTTTGTACTTGATCGTTAGCGGTTTGATCGATTGGTGCAGGGTTTGCCTGAGACGTTGGCGTTTGTTGTTGAGACGTGGGTACTGTCTGCTCGCTCATTCTCTTAGGCAGTAACTGCATCACTTGTCCGCGTATTTTTATTTTTCTCCTTTGATTGCCATCGGCATCTTGCCATTTATCGGTGCGAATTTTGCCTTCAATATATACCGGATCTCCTTTTTTGAGGTATTGCTCAGCTACTTTTGCCGTATTATCCCACAGTTCTACATCGTGCCATTCAGTATTATCGACACGCTGCCCGGATCGGTCTTTGTAGGTTTCGGTGGTAGCTATACTTAAGTGAGCAACAACGGAGCCGGTGTCAAAATGTCTGATTTCAGGGTCAGAGCCTAAATTTCCCAATAGAATAACTTTGTTTACTCCTGCCATAATAGTATGTGTTTTAAAATTTATGAATTAGATTTTTTTATGCCGCATACACCTGGCCAAGGTGGCGAGCAAAAAAATTTGTCTAATATAATTTAAAAAATATTTCGCTCCAAATAATTCTTGATTAAAATAGGTTTGGGGAGGTTTTGCACTTGTTCAAGAGTAAAAAATGCTAAATTCTCCTGCTGTATGAGTTGCCTTATACCATCTTTTATTTTTATATTTATTAAAAAAAAAGTTGCTAATATCTGCCTGTGCGTGAGTAGGTGTTTGTAGGTATGAGATATCTTAATACTTTCGTAAGTATTTTTTTTTAAGTCTGTATTTTCTGACATTTGAGCTAGTACTTCTTGCGATGAAAGTTTTTTATTTGTTTCGATATGGTAAAAATCATACAAGCCCTGCCAAATATCTTTTTTTATTCGAAGCTGCATGAGTAGTTGCCCATAGTATTGAAAGACAAAGTAGTAGAAAAATCTTCGCTTTATTTTTATATTTCTGCTTTTTACGGGAAGGTCATGCTGTCTTTTTTCACGAAAAGCCACGCACCAGTTGGCTAAGGGGCAATTTGGGCATTGCGGTTGGGCGGGCTTACAATGTAAAGCACCAAATTCCATAATAGCCTGATTATAGACACGGGGCAGCCTATCTGAAATGAGTACTTGTGCTAGCTGAGTAAATATCTTTTTACTTTTGCTCAGTGCTATATCGTCTTTTAGACCGAAAACTCTGGCTAGCACACGGTATACGTTGCTATCTACAACAGCAATTTTTTCATTATAAGCGAAGGAGGCAATGGCAGCCGCAGTATAATCACCTACTCCTTTGAGTTTTTTTATTTGCGTATAAGCATTTGGAAAAATACCTTTTAGGTTTTGCTCAATGTGCTGCGCTGTTTTGTACATATTTCTTGCCCTACTATAATAACCTAAGCCCTGCCACATTCTCAGTATATCTTGTTCGCTTGCTGCTGCCATGTGAGCTATTGTCGGGTATTTTTCGGCAAATTTCAAATAATATGGCAATCCTTGTTGCACTCTTGTTTGTTGTAAGATTACTTCCGAAAGCCATATTTTATAAGGATCTTTTGTTTGCCGCCAAGGCAACTCTCTTTGGTTTTTTTCATACCAATGAAGGAGTATATCCGCAAATTTGTGCAAGAGGGTTGTACTTGTTTTTGTCATTAGTTAGATAAATCGAATTAGTAAAATCGTAAAATCATCTTCGATATAATCGCGTTCTGTAAATTTCCGTACGTCAAGTAGTAGTTTGTTGCTAAAGTCTTTTAAAGGAAGATAGTTATACTTTTGGAAGAAGTCTTTTAATTGCTCATAACCATAGTGGTCCGGGCTGTTTACTTTACTAGCCTCAATGAGTCCATCTGTATAAAGTAGTAACATATCTCCAACCTGATATTTGAAACTGTGTATTTGCGTAAAGTCTTTGTATTTATTATCTCTGACAATACCTAGTCCCAGTCCTTTAGTTCTAAAAAAGACAGCTTTTTTCTGGCTACTGTCATAGTATAAAGTCGGGCAATGCCCTGCCCTCGACAGCGTTACGGTTTGGTTTTGTGTATCTATCTGAAAATAGGTAGCAGTGATAAATATATCTTTTTGAAGTGAATTACTCAGTGCCCTATTAGCTTGATTTAAGAATTCATCGGGTTCGAGCGATAGACGAACAAGTGCCTGAAAAATCCCTTTCATTTGTGCCATGTTGAAAGCACCCGAAATACCATTTCCAGAGACATCTGCAATAATAATGGCATATCTATGTTGTGAAATTTGGTAGAAGTCGTAATAATCGCCTCCTACTTCTTTAGCAGCTTCGGAATAAGCACAAAGTTCAAGGTCTTTGTGCTGAGTAATATTTTCGGGAAAAAGGCTGTCGTGTACGTTTTTAGCGATTTCTAACTCTCTTTCATACCGCTCATTTTTGATAGCTTCTGACAATGATTTAAAGTTATGGATGGTAATATCTGCTTGTGAGACAAAACTATTAACTAGCCCATTTATGAAACGGTCGAAAGATTTGTTTAAATTTTTAATCAACACTAGTTTGCCGATATTGTGTTTTCCCGAATACAAGGGGCGTACCATCACGGATTCGTAATGAGGATTCAATTTGTATTGTTTAGATTCTTTTTGAGTCGCTTCTTGCCTTATTAGTTTCATTTTATCTTCATTTATATTTCTAGTGATGTAATATTTTTCATTATCGGTGATTTCGAGCCACCCCGCATCTGCACCTATCAAAGACATGGCATTATCTAAGAGTAAGCTGAATACATCTTTTTTATTTTTTCCTTGTAAAATAGCCTCACCCAAGTGTTCGAAAGCAGAAATCTCTTTGAATTTTTGTTCAAACAATGAAGTATTCCGCAGGTTGAATACCGTTATTAGTCCGCAAACAAATGCATAGAAAACAATAAAAGTGCAAAATGTTAATAAGAATAAACTTTTAGAGAGGTCATCTATTACGAGAGGTTCGTTTTTAAAATAATCAGTTATTTGAATAAGAAAATAGGCTAGACATATCAAAATACCTATTAAATATATAAGGCTTGATATCTTTTGACTATGTGTAAGCTGCGGCATCCATTTTACATTAATAGAAAGCAGCACGATGATAGTTACCATTGTTAAATAAATTGCATTATGGAAAATATCTATTTTATCTACGGGAAAAAAGTGGCCGAGCAGCATGAGTGAAATACTCATTTCAAATACTCTCCAAACGTAGTGAGTTAGCTTATTTTTTTTATATAAAATCATATCTCTCCACGAGATGAAAGCTGTTGTGAGAAAAATAATTAATAAGCCAAATTCAATATGGAAAAAAAAAGTATGTAGTATGAGATTGCTCGACAGCGTGGTATGATCTGTCAGATATAAAAATAGGGTAATAATACTGGAGAAAAAAGTACAGATAAGTGCAGTAATAAAAACCTTCCACAATAGAGAGAAAAAAACTATTCTCGCCTCAGTAGATTTACGTGTCAATACATGAAAATAGGTGGAAATAACGTATAAATTCAGGAAGAGACCTTTGAGGAAAATAGGCGAAAAAGTTAGCTTTTGACCTATGCTATGATAATGCTGTTCATACAAACCTATGAATAGGAGAAAAAGCCAGCTTAATAACGAAATGGTGAGGGTCGTACTTTTAACATTTTCTTTGGTTAGAAGTCTTTCCATGTACTTATTGTATATTTACAGTTAAATATGTAAATAAAGAGTATATTCTAACACATATACTTCTGATATTTCAATTTAGTGTTATTGCGACGTCGCCGCAATCGCGGCGACACTAATGGATGAGATGCCTTTATCTTCTAAGGTGGTTGCGCAGGCTTCAATGGTAGAGCCTGTGGTAATTACATCGTCTACCAGCAAAATGTGCTTGCCGACAATAGCGTTTTTATCTATCACTGAAAAAATATCCTCTACATTCTTCCAGCGTGCATATCGATTTTTTGTAGTTTGCGATTGATTTGCCTGAACTCTGGCTATCAAACTATTTGACCAGGGCAGGTTCATAACTTCCGACAGACCTTGGGCAAAATAATCGCTTTGGTTGTAGCCTCGTTTTTTTTGTCTTGAGCTATGCAGAGGAACAGGCAGTATTAGATCGAATTCTTGAACCAATCCATCAGATGCAAGTAGGCATGCATACCACTCACCCATTGCTTTACCAATTTCTTTGGCTCCTTCATACTTTAGGTGGTGTATGATATTTTGTACGGTACCTTTTTTAGTTAATTTCAGGTATGCAAGGGCATATTTTAGATTAACCCTACCGTAAAATCTTTTTTTTAATTCGTTTGCATCATTGAGGTGGTAGTCTGTCAAAGGAAGTTCATTTTTGCAAAATGTACACAATATGTATTCGTTATTAGCAAGGATATGGTTGCAGCAAACACAAGGTTGTGGAAATGCCACATACATGAGTTTTTCTACAACATTTTTCAGTATAGATGCTACTTGCATATGCTGCTATTTTTGTGTGAGTGCAGTCATATTATCAATAATTTCTTGCTGTAGGTTAGAGGCATTATTCCCGTAAACTTGCTTTATGAGTATTAATGCCTGCCTGTAGAGTTTCAAAGCATTTGACTTGTCGCCTAAACATTTATTGATATCGGCTCTCTGTTTTAAACTCACAGCAGCTTCTTTGCTATTGCGTCCGTAATACTCGGTATAAATAGCATTAATCTCTTGAATAATAGGCTTGGCTTGTTTGCACTCTTTCCTTCTCATGTATACATCATACAATCCTGTCAGGGACTTAGCATAACTGGGATGGCGGTTACCGAGGTTTTTTTCCCTAATGCCTTTTGTAGTCTTAAATAAGACTTCAGCTTCTAGCAATCTTTCTCCTTCCATGTATAGACGGGCTAGCTTGTCAATAGACTTAGGGTATAGCGTATCTTGCTCGCCGTAGTTATCCTTAATACTATTTATTACTTTGGTTAGTTGCTCTTCAGCTTGCTTTTTTTCACCACTGAGCAAGTAAATATCAGATAATTGGATCAGGGTAGTAATATAAGATTTATCTTTATTATCCAATATCTTTTCCTGAATACTTAGGGCCTTTTTCAATCTTGTTTCGGCAGTTGCATAGCTTTTCAATTTTTGATCACCTGCTGCCAGCGAAATTAGTATGCTTGCATATTCAGGGCTTTCTTCGGAATAGACTTTTTTTACTAGTTCTAGTTTTTCTTTCAGTAATATTTTGGCTTCATCATATTCTTCAATAGCATTAAATATTACAGATACTTTTTCTAATTCTTCTATATATTCTTTTGAGTTTGCGTCGAGTACCCTTTTTTGTAATTGCAGGTAATACTTGTAGGCAATAACGGTGTATTTTTTATCTTTTAGCAAGCGGTAACTTTTGGCAATATTCTCATAATTTTTTACATATTCTTTTTCTTGTTTCTCAGTAGCAATCGCACTTCTAACATACTCTCTATAAATGTTTATACTTTCCCTATAATCACCTATTTGATAATAAAAATCTGCATATTCTTGTAATATATTGAGATATTTATCTGATTTAATACCATAAATATCTTTACCCAAACTGTATGCTATTTTGTAGGTAGTTTTTGCTCTATCGTATTTTTTTGCTTTCGAGAGCAGATGTGCCACGCGAGCCGTCAACTCCAGATAATGTTTGTCCTTACCACTGCCTGAAGTTTCTCTAATTTTAATGGCTTTTTCATAAGTAGCAACAGACTGCTTAACTCTACCTGTATGCTCATAACTTACACCTAGGCGTTCCAGCACGTTGGCATATTCTTCAGTGGTATTTTTATTTTCTGCTCGCAACTGCTTTTCTAAAGCCAGATAAGTGGTTGTGCTGTTTTGGAAATCTTCTTGTGCTTCATAGACTTTTCCCAGTGCCTTTAGAGTAGATTTATAATTTTTGTGTGAAGTACCATATTTTTTGGCAGCAATTGTTCTTGCTTGCACCAACACGATAGCTGATTTTTTATATTCCTTTTGCTGAAAAAGTGCTTGACCTTTTCCATAGTATTGCTCCCATTCTTGCCCAATCATATGGAAGCAAATATGAGACATCGACAACAAACACAAAAGCGGTAGCGATTTTTGTAAACGTATTTTTAGCATGATGGATGTAAATATTAGTCATTGAATCTATTTGTAGATGCCAAATTACATAAAAAAAAGCGAACAGCAAATTTAGTCTCTTTGTTATACAAAAATTAAGCGAGTGGTGGGTTTTCCTTGGTATTGTGCAAAAAGCAGCGATTTTTAAGCAAATATTCAAATGTCTTTATCATCGCTAAGGTCGTCTATAGAAAACATGCTACTCATCAGATCGCTGAAATTCATGGAAGAAACCAGTACTTTTTTGCTTAGCATAGAAAATTCGGCTAATCCATGTAGTGCAAATTCCATCATAAAAAATTTAAGTGCTTCTTCTTCTCTTTTATAGTACCTATCAATCAACTCTTTCAAACCTGACACTTCCAATAATACGTTTTTATATTCCTGGTTGCTGGTATCGTTCAGTAAGTTTATTTCGTTATTATTGCCAAACCATTTTATTATTTTACGGTACACGTTTGTGTCTTTTTTCTTTTTTTCCGATTCGGGATCAGGAAAATGCTTAACAAACAATGTTCTAATAGCCTTGTCGATAAGGTTTTGTGCAACAATAGCCACGCCTTCTTGCTCTCCTTCATAGACCAGCTCTACCTTACCTGCAATTGCCGGCATAACTGCCCAAAAATCGGAAATTCTAACACTTGTATTTTGCTCGTTGTTTAGCAGCATTCGACGTTCTGCCGCACTGATAAAATTTTCGTAAGCCGAAATTGTCAGCCGAGCTGATACACCGCTTTTTTCATCTATGTATTCACTTGTCCTTGCTTCAAAAGCAATTTGCTCGATTAAGTCTTTAGCTATTGAATAACAAACTATTGAGTCTTTCTGCGCGGGTTTAATACGTGCCTCTTGTTGAGTAATTTGTTTGCTAACTACTGTTGATTTCGGGTAATGTGTTAATATTTGGCTGTCAATGCGGTCTTTCAGTGGAGTAACAATGCTACCTCTATTGGTATAATCTTCAGGATTGGCAGTAAACACAAACTGTATGTCGAGCGGTATTCTCAGCTGAAAACCTCTGATTTGAATATCTCCTTCTTGTAGAATATTGAACAGTGCTACTTGGATTCGCGCTTGCAAGTCAGGTAGTTCATTAATAACAAATAAGCTTCGGTTAGAACGAGGTATTAGCCCGTAATGGATAACTCGCTCGTCAGAATAAGGCAGTTGTAAATTAGCCGCTTTGATGGGGTCTATATCACCGATTAGGTCTGCCACCGACACGTCGGGGGTAGCTAGCTTTTCATTGTATCTTTCTTCGCGGTGCATCCATGTAATAGGGGTATTGTCGCCTTTTTCGGCAATGAGGTCTTTGGCGTATCGCGAAAGCACTTGATACGGGTCGTCGTTGAGTTCTGAGCCAGCTACTATTGGAATATACTCATCAAGTAGTTGAATCATGAGCCGCGCTAAGCGTGTTTTAGCTTGCCCACGAAGTCCTAATAGGTTGATATGATGCATAGATAAAATAGCTCTATGCAGGTCAGGAATGACTGTTTCGTCATAACCGTATATTTGACTAAAAACATTTTGGCGGTTGTGAAATGTCTTTATTAGATTATATCTGAGTTCTTCTTTAATACTTTTACTTTCGTAACCAGCCGCTTTTAGCTCGCCCAACGTAGTGATTTTCAGTAGTTTTTCTGCTCGTATACACTGTTTTTTCATATTATTTTTACTTGGATAAAATTCTTTAAATGCTTACTATTTTGCGTAAATTTAAGCTATTTATTAGACAGCTGTACTCGTCAGCATTTTTTCAAAAGAGTCAATAAAAATATCTGCATGCTCAGTTGTCATAACAAGTGGTGGTAAAAGCCTAATAACATTTTTATCTGAAGAGCCGCCTGTAAAAATATGCATGTCTTTTAGTAAGTTTTTTCTCAGTTGAGTAGTAGGAAATCCCATATCAATACCGAGCATAAGACCTGTCCCTCTAACTTCTTTAATAAAGGGCATTACTTTTAGTTTTTCTATTAGGTAGTTGCCTGTTTTTGTTGCATTTTCCATCAAACGCTCCCCTGCGATAATGTCTAGAACTGCTATGGCAGCGGTACAAGCCAGATGATTGCCGCCAAAAGTACTGCCCAATAAACCAAAAGAAGGTTTGAATTTGGGGCTTATTAACACTCCTCCAATAGGCAAACCATTACCCATACTTTTGGCAACAGTAATCATATCGGGCTGTATATCGCTGTGTTGGTGGGCAAAAAATTTACCTGTTCGACCATAACCTGACTGTACCTCATCGAGTATTAACACAGAATTATATCTTTCACAAATGAGCTTGAGTTCTTTCAGGAAGTTTTGTTCAGGCACTACAATTCCTCCCACACCCTGTATGCCTTCCACAATGACTGCGCAAATTTCATTTTCAGAAAAAACCTGATAGAGTGCTTCCAAGTCCCCCAAAACTGTAAATATTACTTCGTGCTTTTTGTTGAAAGGTGCTTGGATAGCTGAATTGTCTGTTACGGCTACAGCCCCTGAGGTTCTGCCGTGAAAACTTTTTTTAAAAGCAAGTACCTTAGTTCTCTCATTGTAAAATGAGGCTAGTTTCAAGGCGTTTTCGTTGGCTTCTGCTCCTGAGTTGGTGAGAAACAACTGATAATACTCATAGCCAGAAAGCCTTCCGAGCTTCTTGGCTAATTCGTTTTGCAATTTATTTTTTACACTGTTGGAGTAAAAAATCAACTGGTCTATCTGTTTTTTGAGAGCAGCCCTATAGTCGGGATGGTTATGCCCGACCGATATAACTGCATGTCCCCCGTAAAGGTCAAGGTATTTCTGACCTTCTCGGTCGAAAATATAGATCCCCTCGCCTTGCACAGGTTCTAAATCATAGCTTGGATAGACCTTGAAAATATTCATTATTTTCTGATTAAAATATTATACATTTGTGGCGGTGAGAGCTGTTTTTTCAATAAACATGCTAAAAAAACAGCGATTGCTCATCTACATAAAGCACCCAGAAAAGTATATTCTTTTGTTGGCAAATATCTTAACACTATTCTGAATTACAAAAGCTTTAACGTCATAATAATATAGTCGTGCGAAAGAAAATACACTTAATGTTACGAAACGGACTCGGACTCACTCAAAAGGAAATAGCAGGCTTTGCCATTGTATTGTGTCTGCTTATGTGTTATTTATTTGTTCATTTTACTTTGTATCATTACAACTATCCTCAGATTTCTGTTATTGACTCTGCTGAAACAGCACGCCTTCAAAGGCTAATGGATCAAATGTATAGTTCAAACACTTTTGCCACCACTCTTGTTCCTTTCAATCCTAATATGGTCAATAGTGAAGAATGGCAAGCACTTGGCTTAGAAAGATACTTGGCAGAAAGAATTATTAAATATAGAAAAAAAGGAGGAAAATTTTATGAGAAACAGGATCTGAAAAAAATTTATGGCTTTCCCGAAGATTTATACGAACAACTATACCCTTATATTAATATTCCAAAGGAAAGGGTTTTAGTAAAAAAAGAAAAACCAGCAAAGAGAGTACATAAAAAAAGAAAATATCAACCTCAAGCATATTATCTAGAAAAACAAAATGAACCAAAAGCGAAAATTTTTGAAATTAATGCTGCTAAACCTCAACATTTAATGCAGGTAAAGGGAATTGGTGAGAAGCTGGCAAAAAGAATTATTAATTTCAGGGCAAAATTGGGCGGCTTTTATCACAAATTGCAAATCGATAAGGTGTATCATTTACCCCCCGACGTAGCTGAAAAGCTAAAAGAATGCATTACTTTAGATACTGCATTAATAAAAAAAATACCCATCAATTTTGCCACAGTCAAAGAGCTTAGCCGACATCCTTATATCCAGTATAAAATGGCAACGATTATTGTCAATTATCGAGAGCAGCATGGGTTTTACCGCCAAATGCAAGACCTTTATGCTATTAAAATTTTTAACCCACAACAGTTACAAAAAATACAACCTTACTTGTCGTTTGCTGCAAGCGATAAGAAAAACGACTTATGAAAAAATACGCTATCATTGTAGCAGGAGGCATTGGCACTCGCATGAAAAGCGATATACCCAAGCAGTTTATGTGTTTGGCCAACCAGCCTATACTCATGCACACAGTGAAGAAATTTTATTCGGCTGATAATACCATAAAAATCGTTGTAGTGCTGGCAAGGCAAGAGTGGAATAAATGGAAAAGCCTTACCCATTCGCATGGTTTTGATATCCCTCATGAACTGGTGGCGGGGGGGGACACTCGTTTTCAATCAGTTAAAAATGCTTTGTCGTATGTCACTGAAACTGGTTTGGTAGCGGTGCATGATGGTGTTAGACCTTTTGTAAGTATGGCAATTATCCGCAAATGTTTTGAAATTGCCGCACAGAAAGGAAGTGCTATTGTTACAGTCTCTATCAAAGATTCAATTAGAAAAGTAGCAGAATTTAGCAATCAGTCTGTGCCAAGACAAAACTACCGGTTGGTACAAACGCCACAGGTTTTTCGTACAGACATCATCACAAAAGCCTATATGCAACAAGAGGAAATTTTTTTTACCGACGATGCCAGTGTAGTAGAGCAAGCAGGTCATACCGTTTATTTGATAACAGGTGATTATAAAAATATTAAAATTACTACCCCTGAAGATTTATTGTTTGCAAAGGCATTAACTAACTCGAATCAAGGGTTGAGTTGAAAAACCAGTCTTAAAAATGCAATACAGGCAGGTGAGAAATCGTAGATAGGCTGCCTTTGAAGAAATGCAACGATATTTTTGCGAAACTCGGCATCAAAAATATTTTTCATAATGTTTTGATTATCCTACAGGGATTTCCTGCTGCAAAAACATCGGGAGGAATATCTTTTGTAACTACACTACCCGCACCGATGGTTGTATTATCGCCAATGTGTACACCCGAGCAGACGATTACTCCACCTCCCAGCCAAACCTTATCGCCAATATGAATAGGTGCAGCCAACTCAGGACCTTTTATTCTTTCTGCTGGGTTCAAAGGATGATAGGCTGTATATATTTGTACATTAGGCCCTAGCATCACATCATTGCCAATGACTACTCTTGCGCAGTCAAGAATAGTACAGTTATAGTTGATAAAAAGGTTATTTCCTACAGCAATATGACAACCATAATCACAGTAGAAAGGAGCATTGATAAGTATATGATTACCCATTTTGCCCAATAATTTACGAAGTATTTTATTTTTGGCTTCCTCAGCAGTATGGTCGGTTTGGTTATAAAGTGAAAAAAGTTGTTTTGCCCTATTGCTCATACGTCTCAATTCGGGGTCGGTGGCTGTGTACAACTCTCCTGCGAGCATTTTTTCCAATTCTGTTTTTATCATAATATTGAATATTACTTCACCGTATGATTATTTGGATAAATAAACCAATATACGCGTCAAGGCCTCTTGGAAAAGCTCGATTTTACTGCATAAAGAAATACGTATATGCCTTTGTCCAGCTGTGCCAAAAATAAATCCAGGTGTAATGAAAACATGTGCCTGATATAATATATTGTCAACCATAGCTTCTACTTCTTTGATGTGTTCAGGTATTTTTGCCCAAACAAACAGGCCTACTTGCTTTTTGTCATAAGTGCAACCTAGCGCATCCATAATTTTCCAAGCATATTTACGCCGTTTGCTATAAATTTTATTGCGTTGCTCGTGCCATGATAGTGGGCTTTGAAGTGCCTGGATGGCTGCCAACTGCAGAGGCTTAAACATACCCGAGTCCATATTGCTTTTTACTTTTAAGATAGCATTGATATAATCTGCTATTCCCGCTACCCAACCCAAGCGCCAACCAGCCATATTATGCGACTTGCTCAAAGAGTTTAGCTCCAGAGCTACTTCTTTAGCTCCTGAAACAGACATTAGGCTTTCAAAACGGTCGTTGAGGATGAGGCTATATGGGTTATCGTTTACCAGAAGGAAACGATATTTTTTTGCCAGCTGAATTAATGATTCAAAAAGTTTGGGCGATGCCGATGAACCTGTGGGCATATTCGGATAACTAAGCCACATGAGTTTTACTTTAGATAAATCTTGTTTTTCCAAAGCCTTTACATCGGGCTGCCACCCCTGACACTCATCCAAATTGTAAGTGATGATTCTAGCACCTACTAGTTTGGCAACAGCACTGTAAGCGGGGTAGCCCGGATTGGGTACCAACACGCTATCCGCTTTGTTGAGAAAAGCCATTGAGATGTGCATAATACCTTCTTTAGAGCCGATGAGCGGCAGAATTTCTGTTTTAGGATTTAACTCAACACCATACACTCTGTCAAGCCATTTACTAATTCCTTCTCTAAGCTCAGGTAAGCCTCGGTACGACTGATAGCCGTGGCTTTCCGAGTCAAAAACAGTACTTGCCAGCTTTCGGCAGACAGTCATATCTGGCATCATATCTGGGTTTCCAATACCTAAATTGATAACATCATGTTTTTGTCTACGCATTTGTCGGATCTCTTGTAGTTTGGTAGAAAAATAATATTCCGATATGCCCTCAATGCGATCGGCGGCGGGTATAATCATAAATATCTAATTTTAGTAGCTAACCCTTCGATATTTTCGGCTATTGCAGTAATAAAATTTTTTTCATATTTTGTGCCTAGTTTGCTTGCATAACGCAGCTTTACAAACATAATAAAAAATAATATGCGCAGTGGTGTAAGCACAATTTATCTTTTGTAATACAACAAGAAAATCATATACCTGACCGAGTTGTTTCGGTCGTAAATAGAGTAAACCGATAATATACCAAACCGAGCCAGCTAAGAGTGCCTTACCTACCGATGTAGGTCTTTAAAATGCTTACTTTGGAAATATAGTTTTAATTTTTGAATTGCATTTTTCTTAATTTGCCTCACCCGCTCTCTGGTCAATGAAAATTTGCGGGCAATTTCATCAATATTCATCGGCTCATCCCGTCCAAGCCCAAAGCACAGCATAATCAGGTTAGCTTCTTTACGATTCAATATATTTAACATACGTCCAATCTCTTCACCGACTGAATTGCACATCAATGCACTATCGGGTTTTGCGTTATCTTTGTTCTCAATCAGGTCATATAGGCGATAAGACTGGCTATCGTCGCTGTCTTTTAATGAAGCATCCATCGATAGGTGTTTTTTACTATTACCAATCATCGTGGCAACATCTTGCTCACTAACCTGTAATGCTTCCGACAACTCCCAAAGCAGGGGTTCTCTCTCAAAATCTTGCTCAAGCTTGGCGAAGGTTTTGTTCAGATCATTTAAAAAACTCAATTTATTAAAAGGCAAACGTACGATGCGCGAATGCTCGGCAAGTGCCTGAATAATCGACTGACGTATCCACCAAACAGCATAAGAAATAAATTTGAAACCTTTGGTTGAGTCAAATCTCTTAGCAGCTTTAATTAAGCCCAAATTTCCCTCATTAACCAAATCATTCAACGTCAATCCATTATTCTGATACTGCTTAGCCACAGAGATTACAAATCTTAAATTAGCTTTGATAAGTTTTTGAAGTGCTTGCTCATCTCCTTGTTTAATTTTCTGCGCCAAAATCACCTCCTCGCCACTGGAGAGTAGGTTCACTTTACTAATTTCCTGTAAATACTTTTCGAAAGACTGATTTTCGCGATTAGTGATTTGCTTACCTATTCTTAATTGTTTCATGATGTACGATAGTTTTCATTAGGTTTTACATCTATTGACTTAGCACTAATTATTAATTCCATATTAATAATTAAGGCAGCTATAAGTTGTAGAAGATAACTTTGGATTTATCAAAGAAACGCAATTAATAGCTCTTCACTATCACGTCTGCGCGTGCCACCAGCTATTTAATTACTTATTCTATATGACCACTATGCAATGAACACAAATACAGTATTAAAAGTGTCTACACATGCACAAAAAGCTATTTATAAACTCAATTTCCTGCTTTAATAAGCCGTTGAATCTTTGTTTAATATTAACGCAATACTTGTGTTGTTCATTATATATTTTTCAGAATATCAAAAAGAAATTTTGAAAAATTTTTACTTTTTACGATTTTTTTTGCGTCTATGGAGCTAGAGCGTATGTAAGCGACAAACGCTAACCTTATGTGGATAGTATACTGAAGGGCGATATCTGGTTGAGTTAGTAATATCTAAGAATGCGGAACGCGTATTATCTTTTAAATAATCAACAAGTAGTTTTTATCAGGAGCGTATTAGGATACATCGCCTTGAACAAAAGCGGACAAAGCAAAAAAAAGTGTTGTGCTTAAAAAATTAAAAAGGCTGGTTAGTATAGGCTCGGATATTTGACCGGATACACTTCGTTCATCATCTGATAAACTGTTTCAAAGACATCCTCGGCATTAGGCTTGGAAAAATAGTCGCCATCGGTTCCGTAGGCCGGACGGTGTTCTCTGGCAGATAGGCAAACAGGCTTCGAGTCGAGCCATTGATAAGCATTTTGTTCATCAATAACTTTTTGCATCATATAAGCCGTAGCTCCGCCGGGTACGTCTTCGTCAGCAAAAACAACGCGATTGGTCTTTTTAATAGAGTCTAAAATTTTATGTTGTCTGTCAAAAGGTAATAGGGTTTGTACGTCAATTACTTCGCAGCTAATGCCTACCTCTTTTAAATCGGTAGCAGCCTCTACAACAATTCTACACATCGCTCCATAAGTTACAACAGTTATATCTTTACCTTCCCTTATTATCTCTGGAACGCCGAGCGGCAAGGTAAACTCAGCAATATTTTCAGGCACACGTTCCTTGATTCTATAGGCGTTTAGGCATTCTACTATAATAGCCGCATCGTCGGATTGCAACATGGTATTATAAAATCCCGCTGCTCGGGTCATATTTCTGGGTACAAGTAGGTACATACCCCGCAAAGCCCCTAGTAAAGTACTCATAGGAGAACCCGAGTGCCAAATACCCTCCAACCTATGCCCTCTAGTACGAATAATAACAGGAGCTTTTTGTCCTCCTTTTGTACGGTATTGTAAGCAGCAAAGATCATCTGCGAGTGTTTGGAGGGCATAATAAATGTAATCGAGATACTGCACTTCAATAATGGGGCGTAAGCCTCTGAGTGCTGCCCCAATACCCTGTCCAACAATTGTTGCTTCCCGAATACCAGTATCTGTTACGCGCAGTTCTCCATGCTTTTTCTGTAAACCGGCAAAACCCTGGTTCACATCACCAATTTTGCCCACATCTTCACCAATAGCAAATACTCGAGGGTCTCGCGTAAGAATGGCATCAAAACAAGCTTGTATTACCTGCCTGCCATCCACTGGGGGGCTAGCATCGCTAAATACAGGCTTGACTTCTTGTATCTTAAGTGCTGACTGTGGCGACTGGCTGTATAACCAAGTGCTGTATCTGTCCTCATTGCGATTTCGGGCATTTTTTAGCCACTCAATAATTGAATGCTTTGCTTTAGGCTCATTCCTCAGGGCTCTTAGTGCCTTTCTCATAGTTTTGAAAATATCAGAATGTACAGGGCGGAATGTTCTTTGTAGGGATATTTTGAGAGTGGTTAACTTTTGAATTTTAGGATGTTGCAAGGCAGAATCATTAAGTATTTTCACAGCTTCTCTATATTCAATATTAATAGCATGTGTAAAATCTTTCCATGCATTATCTTTTGATTGCTTAACATATTTTCTAGCTCGCCCTTCTATTTCATTTAATTGTTTTGAGTCGGCTAACTGGTGTTTGAGCATCCATTGGCGCATTTGGCGCATACAGTCGTATTCTTGTTCCCAAACAAGGCGGTCTTTGGATTTATAGCGTTCGTGAGACCCTGAGGTTGAATGCCCTTGTGGTTGTGTTATTTCTGTTACATGTATCAAAACGGGGGTATGTGACTCTCTACATATTTTTTCGGCTTTCGCATAAGTTTTGACCAAATTTTCATAGTCCCAGCCTTTTACAGTAAAAATTTCACAGCCGTTCGTTTTATTAGTGGTTTTTTGGAAACCAGACAGTGCTTTTGATACAGAACTTTTTGTCATTTGGTATTCATTCGGTACAGAAATTCCGTAATCGTCATCCCATACAGAAATCATAACAGGTATTCTCAGCACTACTGCGGCATTAATGGCTTCAAAAAAAACGCCCTGAGCACAGGAGGCATTACCAATAGTACCAAAAGTAACTTCATTTCCGGCGTTAGAGAATGTGTTGAATTTACTGAGTTTGGGGTTACCTCTATATAGCTTAGAGGCATAACCCAAGCCGATGAGGCTGGCAATTTTACCAGCAGTACAGGAAACATCTGCGGCACTGTTTTTTTGCTCCATTAGGTTATTCCAAGAACCATCATGATTAACACTTCTGGTAGCAAAGTGTCCATTCATACATCGCCCGGCGGTAGCTGGTTCGCATGCTAGGTCAGTGTGTGCATAAAGTTGGGCAAAAAATTGCTGCACTGTTAACTGCCCTATAGCCATCATAAAAGTTTGATCTCTGTAGTATCCCGAGCGAAAATCGCCTTTGCGAAACACTTTTGCCATGGCTAATTGTGCTATTTCTTTACCGTCGCCAAAAATACCGAATTTGGCCTTACCCATAAAGACCTCTTTCCTACCCATTAAGCTGGCTTCTCTACTTTGGCAAGCCATTTCATAATCTGCTAAAATCTCTTTTATTGGTATAAAAGCATTTACTTTGGGTGCTAAGTCTTGTATATGGGTAGTCATTGCCTAGTGTATTTAAATACGATGAACTGGTTGCTGTCAGGTTTCCAACTGAAAAAAGGTAATTTTTTCAGCTGACGCACACAAGAGTAATTTCTAAACCTATGCTCAATGCCTGTTTAAAAATATTGTTTGTCAATGCCCCAGTATTTGATGAGCAAATAGGCAAATAGCATTCCTCCTAAGTGTGCCCAATGTGCTACATTATCGCTCGGATTTTGAATGATGAGCGAATATACTGAATAAAGTCCCCAAAACAAAGCCAAGTATTTTGCCTTTACAGGAATAGGCGGAAATAGCAACATGAGTGTAAGTTCAGGAAACAAAATACCAAAGGCAGCAATAATGCCAAGTACCGATCCAGAAGCACCGACCATCGGAATATTCATTATTGACTCTCGGATAGACAGGGTAATATATCTAGCGTGATCTATGTTTTTTTGAATGTCGGGGTTTTCAGGGTAATATATATTGACAAAATCATATGTTTGCTCGTTAGGGTATCTGAGGTAGTATTCGGGGGCATACTCTGCAATAAAAGCATGTAAGGCATCGGGGCTTGGTGATAACAATATATGCTCAGCAGCTTCAGCCATAGCAGATACTTCCCAAAAATTCACTAGACCGAAAAGCAAGCCTGCCCCCAAGCCTGTCGCTATAAAAAAGATAAAAAAGCGTTTTGTTCCCAGATATTGCTCCAACAAGGGACCGAAAAAAAATAAGGTAATCATGTTGCCGAACAAATGCCATCCATCGCTGTGAATAAACATATAAGTGATAATCTGCCAAGGCTGGAAAGTATCTGCAAAAATATATCGAAACCCAGCCAACTGCGGCAGGTTGTAATGCAGGATACTTTGAAAAAATATATATATGCCTACATTGATAATCAATAAGTTTTTGACTACCGGGGTCATTCTTACCATAAAAAAATTGTTTTTGAAGTTTACTAAATTGATAAAAGAGTACCCTGCCTATTAAACATTAAAAAGGACTAATAGTTTTAGCTCAACACATCTCGACTTATTTAATCACTCATGAGCAAAGCGAATATCTTTGATCACTAATTGTAAAGAAGTTTTATCCATAAAGTTATTTTCTTCAATAGTATAGCAAAGATTTAGAGATTTACCCGACACCAACAAATTGTAATGACCTACCAACCCAAAAGCAATAGCACTGAGGGTAGTATTGCTACCGAGCTGGCTAACACTAAATTTTAAGTGCTTGTCTTTTAATATTTTCGCATTACTCACCACTACGTTTTTACTTAAAAATACAGGCTGCATGTTAGCCGGGCCGAAAGGTGCCATTTGCCTCAATATGTTATAAAAGCGCTCGTTAATACAACATAGCGGTGTTACTGTATCGATATATATTTTTGGTATTAGCTGCTCTGTGGTAATTGTGCTAGATACAACCTGCTCAAAACGCTGCTGAAAGGCGGGTATGTTGGCTATGTCCATGGTAAGCCCTGCGGCATAACGATGCCCGCCGTATTGCTCTATTAGGTCTTCACAAGCACTGATAGCTTCATAAATATCAAAACCATCAACAGAGCGGGCTGAGCCAGTCGCTTTGCCTTTAGACTCGGTGAGGATAATAGTGGGTCGATAATATTTTTCTATACATCTTGATGCTACGATGCCCACAACACCTTTGTGCCAATTGGGCTTAAACAAGACGGTAGTTTTTTGGGATTCCAAGCCATTGCCTTTTATTATTTCGAGGGCTTGCTGTGTAGTAAGGCTTTCGTAATCTTTTCTTTCTTGATTTTTTTTATTTAACTCGTCGGCTCGTTTTTGTGCATCCTGCTTTTTGCCTGCTATGAGTAGTTCAACGGCGTTGCGGGCGTGGTCTATTCTGCCGGCTGCATTAATTCTAGGTCCGAAGCCAAAGACAAGATTGGCAGTAGTAAGTTTTTTTGTAAAGCCTGCTGCTTGTTTCAAATGCTCAATACCCGTACGCGGCTTATCATTGATTATGTCAAGCCCATATTTGGATAGTATCCTGTTTTCTCCGTTTATCGGAACGATGTCGCAGGCAATACTAATGGCGAGAAAATCGAGTAGCTTAAAAAGCTGTTCCTTTGCTATACGCTGTTTTCGGCAAAAGGCTTGTAGTAACTTAAAACCCACCCCACAGCCCGAAAGCTCGCCGAAAGGATAGTGGCAATCCTTACGCTTCGGGTCTAACACGGCATAAGCAGGTGGTAATGCTGCGCCTGGTTTGTGGTGGTCGCACACAATACAATCTATTTGTCGGGTTTGAGCATACTGAATTTTATCTACTGCTTTAATACCACAATCGAGCGTAATAATTAGCTCAATACCTTGTTGAAGGGCGTAGTCTATTCCCTTTTGTGAAACGCCATATCCCTCGGCATATCTGTCGGGAATATAATAAATGACATGGGGGTAAAAGTCTCTAAAAAAACTAAAACACATTGCTACTGAAGTAGTTCCATCTACATCATAATCTCCATAGAGCATTATTTTTTCTTGTTTCTCAATGGCTTTTATCAACCTTTCTACTGCCTTATCCATATCTTTCATCAGCATTGGGTCGTGCAATTGTTGTAAATCAGGGCGAAAAAATGCCTTGGCCTCTTGCAAGGTCTTAATGTTTCTGCTTAGCAGAATATTTGCAATAGGTTTGCTAACGTTAATTTCTTCAGCTAACCTTGTTATCAGAGATATATCAGGTTCAGGTTTTAGTATCCACTGCCTATTCATAATATTTCGAAGGTGTGCTAGTATTTTGCCTGAGAATACTCTTAAAAACGGCTTGTATCATCTTCTTTTTCTATATTTTTTTATTCGGCTGCTGTTGGGCGTTGGTTTTCGCACCGGAAGCGTAGATGTAGCCGTATTATTATTTTTTCTTTTCATTTCTTCCTGCGCCTTCATTGCATTATTGAGGCGTTGCATAAAACGAGAACCCGATTTGCCTCCATCTTTATTGAGTTTTTTGTTTTCTTCTAGTCGCTTTCTAATTTTCACTTCATCAATTAATTTACGCGTAATCAGTTGCTGAAAAATAGTGATAATATTGGATACAAAGTAGTAGTAGGTAAGTCCGGAAGAATAGTCATTTAAAAAAAACATAATTGTGACTGGCATAATATACATCATGGTTTTCATAGGCCCTTGTGCGGCGGCAGAAGCACCCATTTGGTTATTGAAATACGTATAAACAACAGTAGAAACAGTCATTAATAAAGTAAATAAACTAACGTGGTCGCCGTAAAAGGGAATATGAAAAGGGAGGTCTAAAATTGAGTCGTATGAAGACAAGTCATCTGCCCAGAGAAATTCTTTTTGCCTGAGCTGTATGGCATTGGGAAAAAAGTTGAACATAGCCAATAAGACAGGCATTTGTGCTAACATAGGAATACATCCACTGAAAGGATTAACACCAAACTGGCTATACAATTTCATATTATCCTGTTGTGCTTTTTGCATATCATTGCCGTACTTTTCTTTAATGGCATCCATTTCGGGTTTCAACACCTTCATTTTAGCCATTGAAACATAGGATTTATAGGTGAGTGGAAAAAGTAAAAATTTGACGATAATAACCATGACAAGGATAATAATCCCATAGTTAGCCATGTACTTTTCAAGCCACTGAAACAAGGGGATAATAGCTATGCGATTAATGGGTGCGAAGATAGCCCAGCCAAGATATACATTTTTTTCAAAACCTTTCGTGATAGCCTTGCATATGTCGTAGTCGTTAGGTCCGAAATAAAATTTTAATTGATTACTTGCATCCACTGCTATCGGGCGATAGAACTGAACGCCTAACGTGGTTACTACGCTTGTGTCTTCTTCATCGGCATAGGCACTGATACTGGTATTTTCTAAGCGGTCTGCTGCGATAATGGCAGCATTAAAAAACTTCTGCTTAAATGACAGCCACTTAACTGGCTCGCCTATTTGTTCTACTTCTTTGCTGTTAGACTGCCCACTGATGTAGTCAAAATCTTCGGTTTCAGTATAATAATTTACAGCACTTTGATATCGACTTTGTTTCAGGCTTTTCTCTAGTTTTTTAATTCGATCAATCCAGGAAAACTCTGTTGATTTTCTTTCAATAACTGAAGATAAGCCTTTAAAATCTAAATCGTAAGATAGTAAAAAACCTCCTTCTGCAGCGAGTCGATAAGTTCTTATAATTGACTGCTTGTCATTTCCAATGCTTAAAACTAATGCTTGTTTGCTTACCTCAATGATGCGGTAGTACAACTGGTTGAGATCAAAAGTTCCGTAAGAAGTTTGAATATTTTCTACCATATCACTACTTTGTTCATTGAGTAGTACGAGGCTTTTATTTTGATTTGTTACATAATTTTTTAGCACAACTTTTTTCACATTACCCCCATAAGTGTTCAAGGTAATCTGGATATCTTTATTTTCTAGAATAACCTCTTGAGTATTGCCTTTAAGGGCTTGCGCAAAAAAGCCATATTGTGCTTGCAACAAAGAGTCTTGGGATATTTCAGCAATTGAACTATTGCTAGAATCAGTTAGTCGGGTACTTTCGCTAGGGCCTATGGTGTCTTGTGTAACTGTTTGTACTTGTTCGGGTTGTTGTGGTAGCTCAGGACTAAAATAGAGCATGTACACTATCAATAATAATGAGATGAGTAAAAGTCCTGTTACTTGATTTTTGTCCATGCTGGTGAGTGGTAGTTATAAAGAATAATTTGGTTATAAAGCTATGATATTTTTTCGGCTTTTTTGTTTTTGATAGCTGCTTTGACAAAGCATACGAAAAGGGGGCTGGGTTTTTCTACAGTACTTTTTAGCTCTGGATGAAATTGGGTGCCAATATAAAAAGGATGTGTTTTCAATTCCATCATTTCTACTAAACCTGAGTCAGGGTTAATACCGGAAGCAACCATGCCCTTTCGTTCAAATATTTTTATGTATTGGTTATTAAATTCATATCGGTGCCGGTGGCGCTCCTGTATATCAATTTTGCCATAAGCCCGATAGGCGAGAGAGTTTTTTTTCAGTGCGCAAGGGTAAGTACCCAAGCGCATGGTTCCTCCTTTCTGTCGGATATTTTTCTGGTCTTCCATCAAGTCAATCACAGGGTTCTTGCACTTAGGCTTTATTTCAGTGGAATGCGCACTAGCTAGTTTCAGTTGGTTTCGGGCAAACTCTATCACAGCACACTGTAATCCTAAGCAAATACCTAAAAAAGGCACTTTGTTTGTACGGGCAAAATGCGCAGTTTTAATTTTGCCCTCTATGCCTCTTTCTCCGAAGCCGGGTGCTACTAAAATACCGTTAAGGTCTTTGAGCCTGTTGTTGAGTGCGTCTGTATTTTCGAGCATTTCCGATTGAATCCAATCAATTTCTACAGCACATTCATTCATAGCACCTGCATGTACTAAAGATTCGACAATAGATTTGTAGGAGTCGTGCAGCTCAACATATTTACCGATTAAGCCAATATTGACACGCTTGGTTGGGTTTTTTAATTTATTTAAAAAGGTTTTCCAAGTATCTAAGTCAGGTGCTGATTTTGGGGATAAACCGAGCTTTTTCAACACAATTTCGTCCAATAGCTCTTTTCGCATCAATAGAGGCACGTCGTAGATAGTTACTACATCTAAGGAAGCGATAACACTTTGGATATCCACATTACAAAAGCGGGCTATTTTTTGTCTAATTTCGGTAGGTACGGGTCGATCGGCACGGCAAATGAGAATGTCAGGCTGTATGCCTGCCTGTAGTAAATATTTAACAGAATGCTGAGTAGGTTTCGTTTTTAGTTCGCCTGCAGCTTTCAAATAAGGAATGAGTGTGAGATGAATAACAATAATGTTGCCCACGCCTAAATCCCAGCGAGATTGTCTGACTGCCTCAATAAAAGGTAATGATTCTATGTCGCCAACAGAACCCCCTATTTCAGTAATTACTATATCATACTTAGCAGTATTGCCCAAGTTAAAAAAATTATTTTTTATCTCGTCCGTAATATGCGGAATTACTTGAATAGTTTTGCCGAGATATTTTCCATCGCGTTCCTTTTGAATGACGTTATGGTATATTCTTCCAGTTGTTACGTTGTTAGATTGAGAGGTAGGTACATTTAAAAACCTTTCATAGTGTCCTAAATCCAAGTCAGTTTCTGCACCGTCATCTGTTACGTAGCATTCCCCGTGTTCGTAAGGGTTCATCGTACCGGGGTCGACATTAATATAGGGATCGAACTTTTGGATGGCAACCCGATACCCTCTTGCCTGCAGTAATTTACCCAAAGAAGCAGAGATAATTCCTTTACCCAACGAAGAAGTAACACCACCCGTAACGAAAATATATTTTGTAGCACCCATAAGCAAATAGAGATTACACTCGCAAAAGTAGGCATAAAAATGTTTTTTTAATCAAGAGTGGTATAATTGCTGGAGAGTTTTGTTTTCTGGGCGTAATTTTGTTTGCTTAAATTTATCTCGACTTTTTTAGTAATTTTTTTAAGTAAATTGTTATGGAGTTTGTATATTCACATGTCGTTGTTGCAATATTAAAGAAGTAGACCTAAGGATATTGATTAATTTTATATGCACCTGTTTTTTTTAGGAATTGCCTTAGGCTAACAGCTATCGGAGCTAGTTCCGATAGCTGACCCATATTTTAGGGTTTTACGTTAGCACCATCTAAATTGCCAAAATCAAATTAATCAATTACTTTCCCATTCTTCAAGGTGTTTTTGTAACTGGTCTTTATAGAAATTATAAGCGTTGTCGGGTGCTGCTTCGCCTTTTGCTATGGCATCTTTGATAGCACTGATGGCTTCATCTTTTTTACCTTGCTCAGCCAATATTCGTGCTTTTATCCATCTATTCATGAAATGGTCTGCACGCAATTCGATAGACTTATCGGCTTGTACACTTGCTTTTTCTAACTCACCTCGTTTGAGGTAATAGTTAGCAGCATTTCTCATTTCATCAGATGTTGAGGCATTTCCCATAGATGCTTCTACCACATCATTGGTTTTTATTTGAAAAGGAAAAGAAACTTTCACTTCCTCCCAGTTCATCACTACAAGTCCTTCGGTATCGCTCAATGCCTGTATAGAATAGGCTAAACGTTCTTGAAAGGTTTCTGATAGTTGGGGAGCTACATCAATTGAAACAGCGTCTGCTGCCATCAATTTTTCCATATCTTGCTCGCCCTCACCATCATTATAGGCGAAAATATTAGCACCCGTATTCAGGTGTACTGTCCATTCTGCATTTTCTCTTGGCGTAATAAAGATTACATAACTACCAGCTTTCAGTTCTTTCCCGTTGATAGTTACATTGTCCTGAAAGGTGATTTTAGTAGCTGCATTAGCACCAGCGCGCCAAGCTTTTCCATAGGGTTCTAATTCGCCCCAAATTTTTCTTCCTTTTACGCTAGGAGCAGAATAGTCAATACTAACTTTGGTTACACCTACTACTTGGCTCACACTAGCCGCTGGGCTAGGTGCGGGTATTCTAACTGTTGGCTTTGGCTCTTCGGGAGCGGTAACGACAGTAGAATTATCAGCGTTTTGCTCGACTTCGGGCGGTTGGCAAGCCCAAAAAAATAAGCAGGACGTACAGCATACAAACAATTGGATTAGTCTTTTCATAATAGTTGTTTTTTAGGATTAAATAATAAATTTTTTGGTAATAAGAAATAAATAAATAGTGATACTCCGTTAACTTGGCAAAGTTTAACAAAAAAAAAGAACTATCAAATTTATAGTAAAATATTTCCATTAACTTTTTTCAAAGCTCTCGTCATTTCTCTTTTGCCCGGCGCGCCGTGTAGTTTGTTCACCTCAAAACCAGAAGCTTTCAAATTACGCCTAAATTGCCCAGCAGCAGCATAACTCACCAACACGCCCTCAGGCTTAGCCATAGCATATAGTTTTTTGAAATTCGCCAAACACCATATTGTTGCTTGCTTGGCAGGTGCAAAAGCATCGAAAAAAATCAAATCAAAATGTCTGGCTGGTATTGAATTTTTCCAAGCTACTTTTAGATTTGAACAGTGTATAATTTTTACTTAACTCATACTGTTTTTCCCAAGGACATTGGTGAAGTATGTCAAAATAGTTTTGCAATTGTTTTTATAACAATGTTTTATAATTGAGTGTTTCAATAATATTTTCGGGTACGGGGTAAGGCTCTAAACTAGTGTAATTAATTCTTCAATTATTATTGAATGCATGAGCAAAAGCGAGGATAGCATTTAATCCTGTGCCAAAGCCTACTTCGAGAATGTCAATAGTTGTATTTTGCGTTTTTGTGGGTTCAAAGCCTTGCTGAATAAATACATACTGCGATTCTGTAATAGCACCATGTAACGAATGATAGGTTTCTTTTAGGTTGGGATCGTACAGAGAATGCGAACCGTCTTTTGTTATGATGACTTGAAGGGGCATTTTTATGTATATAGGTCTTTGACACTTAAATTGTTATAAAAACACTCAAATGAAAGTATAATTTTTTAAAAATACTCAAAAAGACAAGTATGGAAAAAAATACTAAAAAATAGTATCTTTGCCCGTCTGGTTTAGGTAGAGCAAAAATATGTAAATTATGATATTATTGCGGCCTTTCTTTTAGATCTAAATATGAAAGAACTCATTAAAAAACTGAGAAAATACGAAATACATATTCGTAAAGCCATCAACACGCAAATGCAAGGAGATTTTCATTCTGTATTCAAGGGTTCAGGGCTAGAGTTTGACGATGTACGGGCTTACCAATACGGCGATGATGTTCGGCATATTGACTGGAATGTTTCGGCAAAAGGAAACGGTACTTTTGTCAAAAACTTTAAAGAAGAGAAGGAGCAGAATATATGCTTCATCCTAGATGTGAGTGCTTCGCAAGACATCGGCAAGAAAGGCAAGCAAAAATCTGATATTGCCAAAGAAATCTGTGCAGTATTGGCTTTATCTTCCATTAAGGAAGGGAGCTCTACTGGCTTGGTTTGTTTCAGTGAGCAAAAAGAACGCTATATCTGTCCGAATAAAGGATTGAAACATATTTATTATCTCATCAACGCTTTGTTCAAACTGCAATCTAAATCTCCACGCACCAGCCTGAAAGCTGCTCTAGACTTTGCTTTGTCTACTATCAAGCGCAAGAGTATTATGGTAGTCGTATCCGACTTTGTTGACCAAGACTATGAGCGAAACCTTAAAGCCATGTCTTCGCAGCACGATCTCATTGTCATACATATGGCAGACGATAGAGAGCGACATTTTCCCAGTGTCGGCATTATACCACTTTACGATAAAGAATCGGGCAAAACCATCTGGATGAATACTTCCTCAGGCAGTTTCAGATCTGAGCTTGATAAGTACTACCGCGATAGCCGCGAAGATTTAGCTTTGCTTTGTAAAAGGAATAATGCTAACTACTTGTATGTTAATACAGGCAAAGATTATGTGCCGCAGCTCGTTAAGTTATTCAAAATTAGAAACAGAAAAGGCTAACAGGCTATGCTTTCGGAAAGGCAATTATTTCTCAGACATTTGGCACAAACCAGCGATGCTCCTCTGTTGCTATCATTTAAAAAAGCAAAAGGCGTTTATATGTTTGATAAAAATGGCAACAAATGTATCGATCTAATTTCAGGAATCGGTGTGAGCAATCTTGGGCATTGCCACCCAAATATTGTACGGGCAGTAAAAAAACAAAGCGAAAATTATATGCACCTGATGGTATATGGCGAATTTGTACAATCTCCCCAAGTACAACTAGGATACCAATTAGCCAATACTTTGCCTGAAAACCTCAATACCGTTTATTTGACAAATTCAGGTGCCGAGGCAATAGAAGGTGCTATGAAGTTGGCTAAAAGATATACTGGACGCAGCGAGCTGATTAGCTTCACAAATGCTTACCATGGCTCAACGCAAGGTGCCTTGTCGCTGTGTGGTAATGAAAGATTCAAAGCTGCTTTTCGCCCGCTTTTACCTGATGTGCGGGTTATTCGCTATAATTGCCCCGAAGATTTAAGCTATATTACGCATCGAAGTGCAGCAGTTTTTGCAGAAACAGTGCAGGCAGAAGCAGGCGTTATACTACCACAGGAAGATTATTTGCGAGCGTTACGGGCAAAGTGCAATGAAACTAGAACTTTACTTGTTTTTGATGAGATTCAAACCGGTTTCGGCAGGACGGGGAAATTTTGGGGCTTTCAGCACGAACGAATCATTCCCGACATCATTACCTGTGCTAAAGGAATGGGTGGCGGTATGCCCATAGGTGCTTTTATCAGTACTGACAAGCTGATGGCTGTATTTAAAGAATCGCCTGTTTTAGGGCATATCACTACTTTTGGCGGGCATCCGGTGAGTAGTGCCGCCGCCCTAGCTACGCTCACAACAATACGGCAGGAGAGCTTGCTCGAAAAAGTTGAAAAAAAAGCACTATTATTTAAAAAATACCTCAAACACCCAAAAATAAAAGCTATCAGACATTGCGGCTTGCTGATGGCAGTTGAGTTCGACTCATTCGGGCAATTAAAAAATATTATCGACAAGGCAGCAGCATTAGGAGTATTAACTGACTGGTTTCTTTTCTGCGATTATGCCATGAGAATTGCCCCGCCACTCATCATCACCGAAGAACAAATACAAGAGGCTTGCGAAAAAATATTACAAGCTATTAATTACAGCGTTCAGTTATAAATTTTTAGCCCGATGGATAAAAGAAAGAAAAAAGAAAGTCCTTTGTTGAGCTTATTACTCAATATCGTTATTCCCTCCTATATTCTGATGAAGATCAGTACCCAACTAGGCAATGTTAATGCTCTCCTTCTGGCACTTGCCTTTCCTATCGGTTACGGTGTCTTTGACTTTATTAGAAGCAAAGAGCTGAATATTTTTTCTATCCTAGGATTAACGAGTGTGTTACTCACAGGAGTAATTGGTTTGCTAGAATTACACCCTCGTTGGATTGCTATTAAAGAAGCTGCTATACCCCTACTGATAGGTATTGTTGTGATTGCCACTACGGGCAGTAAGTATGCTGTTGTGAAAAAGATTATTTATAATGACCAACTGCTCAATATGGAGCTAATCAATATTAAGTTGGAAGAGTATCAGAGCCAAGCATTTTTAGAAAAAAAACTACAAATTGCTTCTTATCTGGTGGGTGGCTCTTTTTTCTTTTCGGCTTTTTTAAACTATGTTTTGGCAAAAATCATTTTGGTAAGCCAGCCCGGTACTGAGGCTTTTAATGAAGAATTAGGCAAAATGACTGCTTTAAGTTTTCCCGTTATTGCCCTGCCCTCAACACTTATTCTCATATTGGTGCTATGGTATTTACTGAAAAACATCGGAGTAGCTACTCAGCTGAATTGGAGGGAAATACTGAAAAATAACAGTAATATGAATTCTTAAAAAAGAAATTAATCGGTAACGTAAAAATATTATGATTTTTAATATTTTCTTATATCACCACCGATCAATAATTGATAGATCTAGCAGTTTATTTGTTTAAAAGAGTTGATTTTTTTCTTTAAAAATAACTCGGTCACCCAAAGTATCTTTTTTACTATTTTGCTCATCCTGACAGTTCATTTCTTTTCTTTGATACAAAAACAGACGCGGCAAAGAAATATCGACTGTTGAGTAATTCTACTGAGAGCATGGCATTGACTCTATCTTTATTTTCATTTGTAAATTACATCATGTCCACTGTTAAAAATACTGCTTTTTTCACGCCTCATTATCTTCCCTGCATTGAATACTTCGTCTTAATTGTAGAGATTGAACATATCACCTTAGAAAAAAAAGCATACTTTCAGAAGCAAACCTACCGCAACCGCGCTTATGTATTGACCGCCAACGCTGTCCAACGGCTTACCGTACCGGTCAAAAAACCTAGCAGCTTGAAAGTACCTTATGCTGCTATGGCTATTGACTACTCCCAGCCGTGGCAAGATATTCACTGGCGCTGCTTGCAGGCTTCTTACGGAAAAACACCTTTTTTTACCTATTATGCTTATACACTCAAACAGATTATTTACGCAAATTATGAATTGCTCTATGAATTGAATGTTGATTTATTAACATTTTTTCTAAAATCCCTCAATTTATCTCCTTCCATCAACCACACAGATAGCTATGAGCCTATTTTATCGCGGCAGTATGATTTTAGAACTATTATTGACAATAGGGAAAAAACAAGATTAGACAAAAATATTCGCTATTTTCAAGTTTTTGGAAAACAATTTGTTCCAAATTTAAGTATTGTGGACTTGCTATTCGCCCAGGGGCCTGAGGCATTTTATACACTAACAGAATATAGAAAAAATTATCCTTATGACGATAACTGGGAGTAAACGCCTCAAGTATTAGTGGTTTTTTCACTTATTAATCAAACTTAGCCACCATTTTCTGAACTCTAACCTAGAAATAGGGTTGTATTAAAAACAAAAGCACCTTTTTCTGCTTTTTAACAAATAAAATTAGTTATCTTAGTTGCTGTTTATCTACTCGCATGTAGTAACAATCATCGATAAAAAGGCATAAGAGTCATTTTAGTAAATAAATAGGTATACTACACTAAGCTAGCAAAACCAAAGGTTATAATCAGAATAAATCTAAAACCTATCATTCATGGACGCTAAATTTTCAGAAAGACTCAAGGAAGTAATATCGCTGAGCAGGGAAGAAGCAAAACGCCTAGGACACGATTATTTGGGCGTAGAACACATACTTCTGGGTATCATTAGAGAAGGAGAAGGTCTCGCCGTCAGCTTGCTCAAACAATTGAAGCTAAATTTCAAAGAAGTGATACGTGTTATTGAAGAAGTAACCAAAAACACTTCCAACCACTTTATTAAGAATTTAGCAAGTATCCCTCTGACAAAACAGTCGGAAAAAGTACTTAAAATTACTTACCTTGAAGCAAGAACATTTAAATCTCCGCTCATCGGCACCGAACATTTGTTACTTTCTATTCTCAGAGATGAAGACAATCTCGCCACACAAATACTCAATAAGTTTAGCATAGACTATAAAGCAGTTAGAGATATATTGAACGAAACAGAGGGATTTGTTGCAGCCTCTGATATGGATGAAGGAGAAGAAGACCCAGCTGCTAAAATGTTTAGCGGTAGTGGCATGTCAGGTAGCAGAGAAAAATCGCGATCAGCAGAAAAATCTAAAACGCCCGTGTTAGATAACTTTGGCGGAGACTTAACAAAAATTGCCGAGCAGGGAAAGTTCGACCCGATTGTAGGGCGTGAAAAAGAAATTGAACGCGTGGCGCAAATACTAAGCCGTCGCAAGAAAAATAACCCAATCCTTATTGGTGAGCCGGGCGTAGGGAAAACAGCTATCGCAGAGGGTCTGGCACTTAGAATCGTTCAGAAAAAAGTCTCTCGCGTATTATTCGGTAAGCGAGTTGTCACTTTAGACTTGGCTTCTCTGGTAGCAGGTACCAAATATCGCGGTCAGTTTGAAGAGCGCATGAAAGCAGTAATGAACGAATTAGAAAAAGCCAAAGATGTCATTCTCTTCATAGATGAGATACACACTATCGTAGGAGCGGGAGGAGCATCTGGCTCTTTAGATGCTTCTAATATTTTTAAACCAGCCCTTGCCAGAGGAGACATTCAATGCATTGGAGCAACTACTTTGGATGAGTATCGTCAATATATAGAAAAAGACGGTGCTTTGGCTAGAAGGTTTCAGATGGTGATGATTGATGCTACTTCTGTAGAAGAGACCGTTGAGATACTCAACAATATTAAAAATAAATACGAGGAGCACCACCATGTAAAATACGACAATGAAGCTATCAAGGCTTGTGTTCATCTTTCCGACAGGTATATCAGCGATCGTTTCCTTCCAGATAAGGCTATTGATGTACTCGACGAAGCAGGCGCACGTGTACATATTAATAACATCCATGTACCCGATCATATTTTGAAGTTGGAAGAACAGATTGAGTACATAAAAAATGAGAAGAATCAGGTAGTGAAACGCCAGAAATATGAAGAGGCAGCCAAACTCAGAGACAAGGAAAAAAAATTACTCTCACAATTGGGGGTAGCTCAAGAGCAATGGGAGGAGGAAACCAGCAAAAACACACACCCTGTTAACGAACAAAATATTACTGAGGTTATCGCTATGGTTACCGGCGTCCCAGTAAATAAGCTGGCACAAAAAGAAAGCGAAAAGTTGGTAGCTATGGATAAAGAACTATGCGAAAAGATTATTGGTCAGGACGAGGCTATTAGAAAGCTCACTAAAGCTATTCAGCGTACTCGAGTAGGTTTGAAGGATCCCGGAAAACCCATTGGTAGTTTTATCTTTTTAGGTCCGACAGGTGTTGGTAAGACCGAGCTGGCAAAAGTATTGACCGGCTTCCTGTTCGACAAAGAAGACTCACTGGTCAGGATAGATATGAGCGAATATATGGAAAAATTTTCTCTATCAAGGTTGGTAGGAGCACCTCCCGGTTACGTAGGCTACGAAGAGGGCGGTCAACTGACCGAAAAAGTTAGAAGAAAGCCTTACAGTGTAATTTTACTGGATGAAATAGAAAAGGCACATCCCGATGTATTCAACATCCTCTTGCAAGTGATGGATGATGGCTTACTGACAGATAGCTTGGGTAGAAGGGTAGATTTTAGAAATACCATTATCATTATGACTTCTAACATCGGTGTGAAAGAGTTGAAAGATTTCGGTAGTGGTATAGGTTTTTCTTCTCAAGTCAACAAAAAAAGCCAAAATGACTTGATAAAAACTACTATTCAGAGTGCATTGAAAAACGCTTTTTCTCCAGAATTCCTCAACAGACTAGACGATGTTATCGTCTTTAATGCCTTGGAAAGAGGGCATATCCATCAAATTATAGATATTTCACTGGGTAAATTGCTTACTAGAATTGAGAATATAGGCTATACTATTCAACTGACACTAGCAGCAAAGGACTTCATTGCTGAAAAGGGCTACGATCCACAATACGGTGTTCGTCCGCTCAACCGGGCAATTCAAAAATACCTTGAGGATGCCTTGGCAGAGGAATTACTGAAAAATGAAGGAGAAGAAGGTGATATCTTTTTGGCCGACCACCGGAAAGGAGACAAAGAGTTAGTTATTCGTCTGAAAAAGAAAACGGAGGCAGAGAAAGCAAAATAGCAGAATAGTGCTGCCGACACCAAAGAAAAATTGGGCTGATCGCTGATCATGAAACGTTTGTATCGCTTTCTTTGCTAGGAGAAGTATGTTGGATTAGGTGTTTTCTGCCTTAATCTTATTCAATGCAGAGCCTGCAAGAAACCATTTTATTTGTGCTTCATTGTAGCTGTGATCCACTGGCACCTCGTCGCTACTGCCGTCAGCGTGGTTCAATCGAACAGCTAAAGATTTACCAAGGACGAAATTTGACAGTCCGAGTATATCAACGTTATCATCTTCTCGCACCTTATCATAATCTGATTTGTTACCAAAAGTTAGTGCCAACATTCCTTGTTTCTTCAGGTTAGTTTCATGGATACGAGCAAAGGACTTTACAATAACTGCCCTTACTCCTAAATGGCGAGGCTCCATGGCAGCGTGTTCTCTGGAGGAACCCTCGCCGTAGTTTTCATCACCGAACACTACTGAACCTAAGCCAGCAGCTTTGTAGGCTCTGGCGGTGGTGGGTACCTCTCCGTACTCTCCGTTAAGTTGATTTTTAACGGTATTAGTTGCATCGTTGAAAAAATTAATAGCACCGATAAAGCAGTTGTTTGAAATGTTATCAAGGTGTCCGCGAAATCTTAACCAAGGGCCTGCCATAGAAATATGATCGGTCGTACATTTACCTTTGGCTTTAAGCAAAAGTTTTAGTCCAGTTAAATCAGTACCTTCCCATGCTTTAAAGCCTTCGAGCAGTTGTAATCTTTCTGACTCAGGATCTACAGAAACTGCAATGTTTGAGCCATCCACTGCTGGTGCTTGGTATCCTCTGTCTTTAACGTCAAACCCTCGGTTAGGAAGTTCAATTCCTTTTGGTTCATCTAACATAACTTCTTTACCATCTTTGCTGGTGAGTTTATCTGTTAGCGGATTAAAAGTCAGATTGCCAGCGATAGCCATGGCAGTAACAACTTCTGGTGAAGCAACAAAAGAATGTGTGGCAGGATTGCCATCGTTACGTTTTGCAAAATTTCTATTGAAAGAAGTAATGATTGAGTTAGCTTTTTTTGGATCGTTAGTATGCCGCGCCCATTGTCCGATACAAGGCCCGCAAGCATTAGCTAACACAACCCCTCCCATTTTGTTGAAAGTGTCGAGTAAGCCGTCTCTTTCTGCAGTAAAAAGCACCATTTCGGAACCCGGAGTAATGGTAAATTCCGAGTTTACTTTCAGGTTTTTCTCTACTGCTTGTGCTGCTACAGAAGCGGCTCTGGTCAGGTCTTCATAAGAAGAATTAGTACAAGAACCAATCAGGCCTACTTCCAGCTTTTGTGGATAGTTATTTTCTTTGACAGCCTCAGCAAATTTTGATATAGGCCAAGCTAAATCAGGCGTATAGGGTCCGTTGATATACGGTTCTAATTCCGAAAGATTTATTTCTATTAACTGGTCATAATATTTTTCTGGAGTCTTGTACACCTCTTTGTCTGAACGCAAGTTTTCTCTATTGGCTTCTGCTGAATCGGCAATATCTTGCCTAGCGGTGGCTATCAAATATTCTTTCATTTTATTGCCATAAGCAAACAGTGAGGTAGTAGCACCAATTTCTGCACCCATGTTACAAATAGTTCCTTTACTTGTGCAAGATAGCCCGTCTGCGCCATCACCGAAATATTCTACAATACAACCCGTACCACCTTTTACTGTTAGGATACCGGCAACTTTCAGGATCACGTCTTTTGCCGAAGCCCAACCGCTTAGTTTTCCGGTTAAGTGTATCCCAATTAGTTTGGGGAATTTCAACTCCCACGGCATACCTGCCATGACATCAACAGCGTCTGCCCCACCAACGCCGATAGCTATCATACCCAGACCGCCTGCATTGGGCGTGTGTGAGTCAGTACCGATCATCATAGCTCCAGGAAAGGCGTAATTTTCTAATACTACCTGATGAATAATACCGGCACCGGGTTTCCAGAAACCAAGCCCATATTTATTGGAGACTGAACTCAGAAAGTCATAAACCTCTTGGTTGACTTGGTTGGCTCTGCTCAAGTCTTTGGATGCACCGTTTTCGGCGAGTATTAGGTGGTCGCAGTGGACTGTAGAGGGTACGGCTACTTTTGTTTTACCTGCCTGCATAAATTGTAATAAAGCCATTTGTGCAGTGGCATCCTGTAAGGCTACTCTGTCGGGGGAAAAATTTACATAAGATTCGCCTCTTGTATAGCTTTGCATAGCTTTACCATCGTATAAGTGGGCGTAAAGAATTTTTTCTGCAAGGGTAAGCGGTCTACCCACTACTGCCCTGGCACTCGCTATCCTATCGCTCATCCGAGCGTAAACAGCTTTTATCATATCCGTATCGAAAGCCATAAAAAATTACTGGTTTGAACATGAAAATATATTTTCAAATAGTTGAGCAAAACTAAATAATTTCACTGAAGATAAAAACATAGCAAACCGAAATTTATGTAATCAAGCATAGAACCCATCTATCATTTGGGCGTGGGTGGCATGTAAGCGGCAAAATTTTTATTATTTTTTTATCAATACTTGCATATCTTTGCTCCAATATAACCCGACAAGCGCAGGAATAAACAAGTTACATAGCCACATAAGCAAAGTACCGCAGAGGATTACTATTGAATTGTTGGCATAAGTGGAGAGAAAGTAAAGTGCTGCCGATTCTCTGATACCCAAACTACCCAAAAAGCTCAAATGTGGAATAGCCGATTTAGTCAAAAAAATTAATGTTATAGCAGATAAAAGTGTTGTGTTAGGAATTTCTAAATAAAAGATTTTAAATACAAACCAAAATTGTATTATAAAGATAGTGTAGCGTGCGAAAGAGTAGGCAATTATTTGCAGTCGGCTTTTTGCAGAGTAGGTGCTGATGACTTGAATGTAGGGATACCATTTGTTATTTTTCTTTAATAAAACACTAAAAAACGGTATGTAATAAATAAGGGCTATAGCAGTAATGTTCACTACACAAAGACACAATACAAAAAACATGTAATATTTTTCTACGGCAATATATTGCTTTTGAAACCAATACAATAAACCGGCGAAACCTCCTGCATAAGTGAAGTAACTTTGCACCAAACTGCTATATAGGGCAGCTCCCAATACTTTGTAACGCACTTTGCTCTTGAGCTGCCACATTCTTCCCAAATAATTGGCTATGGTATGGAAGGTAAAAAATGAAAGCGACAGACCAAACAACACGCTGCGCAATGCGTGAGTGAAATTAGTTTTCTCTATCAGGCGAGTCAGTATGTGCCATTTCATAGCTTCAAGTATCCAATGGCATGCCGTTAGTATCAATAAGCTGATGATAAGGCAAAAGCTAAGAGGTGTAAGTGTACTTTTAATTAAATTGAGAAAATCTCCCACTAGGTATGCTTGTGCTGCAATTTGTTTTATAATAAACCAGCAGGCAAGCAGCATAATACTAATTTTTAATACCTGACCTATCCAAGATTTACTGTATATTTTATTAACTTTGACTATCAAGTTCTATCAAGTTTTTCCCTTAATGTATGCAAACAAACAAAGGCAATAAAGAAAAGGTCATTTTAGGAGTAGATCCTGGTACAACTGTAATGGGCTATGGCATTTTGTTGGTTCAAGGTAAAAAACCGCAGATTTTGCAATATGGTGTTGTTCATTTGAGTAAGTATCAAACCCATGCGCATAAATTAAAAAAAATATACAAACGTATCTTGCAGTTAGTTCAAGAGTACCATCCTGACGAAATAGCTTTGGAAGCACCTTTTTATGGTAAAAATATACAATCTATGCTTAAACTAGGCAGAGCGCAAGGTGTTGCAATGACCGTAGCACTTTCGAAAGATATACCGATTGTGGAATATGCACCTAAAAAAATAAAACATGCCATAACAGGCAACGGTAATGCTTCAAAGGAGCAAGTAGCTAAAATGCTCATGACCTTATTAGATTTTAAAGCCGCCCCGAACAATTTACTCGACGCAACCGATGCGCTAGGCGTTGCTTTATGCCATTTTTACTTGCAGGGCAATGTAGGTAGAAAGTCAAAATCCTGGAATTGTTTTATTTCAGAAAACCCTAGTCGGGTGCGTTAATCTTTGTTTTCCACCGAATGAAAAAACTATCTCCGAGCTTATAGAATGAGGCGTAACCAACAAAGTTTCCTGCGTCCTGGCAGTTCACATAATTCCTTAAATGAACCCTTGTTTCCAACTTTCTAAACTGCTAACTTTGTATTTCTCCTTAAACATTAAAAAAAAAATATATAAAACTATGGCTGAAGTAATCAGAATGCCCAAAATGAGCGATACCATGGAAGAGGGGGTCATCTCTTCTTGGTTGGTAAAAGTAGGTGATACTGTTGCATCGGGTGATGTGCTTGCAGAAGTAGAAACTGACAAAGCAACAATGGAACTAGAAAACTACGAAGATGGTGTTATTTTATACTTAGCCATTGCTGAAAAAGCCGCTGTACCCATAGACAGTATCATTGCCATTATCGGCGAAAATGGAGAAGATTTTGAACATCTGCTAAGCTCAGGAGCTGAGCCAGATGGCAGTGCGCAAGCACCCGAAAAACCCGAAGTAAAATTATCGACACCCACCGCTGCTATCGACACCTCAGCCATTGCAGCAACTGTTATCAAAATGCCCAAAATGAGTGACACGATGGAAGAGGGGGTCATTTCCTCTTGGTTGGTAAAAGTAGGCGATACTGTCTCATCGGGAGATATACTGGCAGAAGTGGAAACTGATAAGGCAACGATGGAATTAGAAAGCTATGAAGATGGTACTATACTGTATCTGGCAGTAGAACCTGGAGGTGCCGTACCCATCAATAGCGTGATTGCTATTGTTGGCGACCCCGCAACTGATTATCAGCCTCTACTAGAGCGAGAAATACAAATTAACCAACAACCCGCTGCCGCACCGCCGGTATCCGCCCCCGAAACAACTAGCCCAGCACCAACAACGGAAAATAAAAAACAAATAACAGTCCCAGAAAATAACGATTCAAGTAGAATTAAAATCTCCCCACTAGCAAGAAAATTAGCCAGCGAAAAAGGTTATGATATTGACACTATCAAAGGAACGGGTGAAAATGGCAGAATTGTGAAAAGAGATATAGAAGCACACATACCACAACCAATACAGCAACAAGCACCCGTACAAATACCGAAACTCCTTGCAGAAGAAAGTTTTACGGAAGAACCAATTTCGCAAATGCGAAAAACTATTGCCAAAAGACTCTCAGAAAGCAAGTTCACAGCACCACATTTTTACTTGACCATGAAAATTGACATGGATAAAAGCATTGAGGCGAGGAAGAGCATGAATGAAATTTCAACCATTAAAATTTCTTTCAACGACATTGTGATTAGGGCAGTTGCCGCCGCTTTGCGGAAACACCCGAAAGTAAATGCAGCTTGGTTAGAGGATAAAGTTCAATACGCACAGCATATCCACATCGGCGTGGCAGTTGCTGTTGATGAAGGCTTATTAGTACCCGTTGTGCGTTTCGCCGATAGTAAATCTCTTTCTGCTATTTCTAGCGAGGTAAAAGAACTGGGCAAAAAAGCCCGACAGAAAAAATTGCAACCATCCGAATGGGAGGGCAACACCTTTGTAGTTTCTAACTTGGGCATGTTTGGTGTAGAAGAATTTACTGCTATTATCAACCCCCCAAATGCTTGTATTTTGGCAGTAGGTGCTATCGAACAAGTACCAGTAGTAAGAGATGGAGAAATCAAACCCGGAAATGTAATGAAGATAACGCTCTGTTGTGACCATCGCGTCGTTGATGGGGCTGTAGGTTCGGCTTTTTTACAAACTTTGAAAAGCTTGCTAGAAAACCCAGTAACAATTTTGGTTTAAAGTATGTTTTTGTTTGCGTCAGAAAATTTTGAGCTTAAATTGTAACAACAAATAAAAATGAAACTGGCAGTTGTAGGTGCTACAGGGCTTGTAGGCCGCGAGATATTGAAATTACTGGCAGAGCGTCAATTCCCATTTGACGAACTACTATTGGTAGCCTCGCATCGATCGAAAGGGAAAATCGTTGTTTACGAAGGCAGAAAATATACAATTATCAATATGGAAGATGCCATAGCCTTACGTCCTGATATTGCTATTTTTTCAGCAGGAGGCAATACTTCCTTACAATATGCTCCAGAGTTTGCTGTGGCAGAGACTGTAGTCATCGATAATTCTTCCGCCTGGAGAATGCACCCCGACTATCCTTTAGTAGTGCCGGAAATCAATGCACATTTACTCACAAAAAAGCATAAAATTATTGCCAATCCTAACTGCTCTACCATACAAATGGTAATGGTACTAGCACCTTTACATGCCAAATATACTATTGAGCGCGTGGTAGTTTCTACCTATCAGTCTGTAACGGGTACGGGCAAGCAGGCAGTTGACCAAATGATGGACGAACGCAAAGGGGTGAAAGGTGAAATGGCTTATCCATACCAGATCGATCTGAATGTATTGCCCCACATAGATGTCTTTATGGAAAATGGCTATACCAAAGAAGAAATGAAGATGGTAAACGAAACGAAGAAAATTTTAGGTGATGATACTGTCAAAGTAACCGCCACAACAGTGCGTATTCCTGTAATGGGCGGACATTCTGAATCGGTAAATATTGCTTTTAAAAAAGATTTCGATCTAGCAGAACTTCGTAAAATACTCAATAATACTGAAGGCATTATCGTGAAAGATGATCCGGCAAAAATGGCTTACCCTATGCCCATAGACGCATGCGGCAGAGACGAAGTATTTGTGGGCAGAATCCGCCGTGACGACACAAACCCCAATACCGTAAATATGTGGATTGTAGCCGACAACCTCCGCAAAGGCGCAGCGACCAATGCAGTACAAATCGGAGAGTATTTGGTAGCAAATAGTTTAATTTCCTGAGCAACGATAAGCACGATACAACTTTTTTTTAAGCCACTCCTTGGTCACTGTCTTAAACAGTCGGGCGTTTTAAAAGTTGTCAGATTAAGTTCTAGCTATTACAGCCTAAATTAAAATCACCTTACTTAATATCTTTTTTGGTTAGTTGCTGAAATATATGCTCTAGTGGCGTATGCTTCTGCTCCATGCGGATAATAACGAGGTTTTCTGCTACTGCTTTCCTAAAAATATCGCCACGAAGGTCTTTATCGCCTTTGGCACTAATCAATAACTCTTGGCTGTCTGTTGTTATTTGCACAGATTCTACGCCAACTAAGTTTTCGAATATACTGGGCATAGGAGCAGATTCAAAACCTACCAATATTTGTTTTTTACGGTAACTATCCTGCAGATCAGATACTTTACTATTGGCAACGATCTTACCTGAGTTAATAATAATAGCCCTGTCGCACAAGGCATGCACCTCTTGCATGATATGAGTGGAAAAGATCACCGTTTTTTCTATACTAATACGACGAATCACGGACCGGATTTCTACGATCTGATTGGGGTCAAGCCCCGTGGTGGGTTCGTCTAAAATCAATACTTTAGGGTCGTGTATAAGTGCTTGGGCTAGGCCCACTCTTTGACGGTATCCCTTAGACAGTGTACCAATTTTCTTTTTCTGCTCCCTTTCCAGACCTACTAGTTCAATCATTTGCCTAATTCTTTCTTTATGTTTTTTTCCTTTCATGCCGTGTATAGAAGCAATAAAGGTGAGGTACTCTTGCACATACATATCGGGGTATAAGGGATTGTGTTCGGGAAGGTAGCCTATTTGTTGCCGCACTTTGAGTGCTTCCTGATCTACATCATAACCACAAATCTTTACTGTACCTGTCGTAGGAGGTAGATAACAGGTGGCAATTTTCATAGTAGTTGATTTTCCAGCACCATTCGGACCTAAAAAGCCCAGTATTTCTCCTTTTCTGGCTTCAAAAGAAATATTGTCTACTGCCTTCTGTTTTTTAAAAATCTTACTGAGATTCTGAATGGAAATACTCACTTTTTTCTATAAATGATAAAAGATTGTTTTTGTAAATAAGTCTTGTAAAAACCTTATCTGCCATATTTTTTTTTCTTCCAATTCACTTTTATGGGTAGAAGATAAAAGATAAATACACTGATGTATACTGACAGTCGGTAAGGCTCAAAGATAAGTATATAAAAGATTAATTTTTTCTGTTTTGATCGACACAGAAAATAGATGGCAAAGGTACTTTGTATAAATATCGTACCCATATATACCCATAAAAAAAAATCAGTGTTTTTGTACAATAATACTGCTAAGAGCAAAGGTGTGCAGCCGTAGACAATGAGAGCCACCTTAACTAGCCATGTGGCTTGCAAAGATCCTTGAAGCCAACGTTTGCGCTGGTGAAGAAAGCTTTTAAAGTCTTTGATGGGTTCGCTATAAGCAATACCTTTTGGTGCTAATAACTGTTTATGTGTAGCACCCTGTTGCCTGGCAGCCTGAAATAAGGCATAATCTTCAGTGATAGAGAAAGCAATATTTTCATACCCTCCTGTGCGCTCGTAAGCTGCTTTGGTGATGAGCATATTATTTCCCATTGCAGTCAAAGGATAGCCTAAGTCAGAGGCACATTTCATTATGCCCAAAGCCATACACCATTCTACCGCTTGTAGACAAGACCATAAGGTAAGTGGTTTAATAGCCGTAAAACCAGTTACCATATCATATTTTTCAGATAAAACCGGCTCGATCATTACTTTTACCCACTCGGCAGGCACCTGCATGTCAGCATCTAAAATGAGTAGAATATCACCTTTGGCTACTTTAGCTAAATGTGCTAACACATTGGCTTTACTTTTAGCACACCCCATATTGTCTGTAATAGTATATAAGTGGAAATTGGATTTATGGGTGATAAATGCGGCAATTTTTTCTTCTGTATCGTCTGTAGAATTATCATTACCTATGCACACCTGTAGACGATTGGCAGGATACGACAAGGCTGCTATCGCCTGCAAACAAGTAGTGATATAAGCCGTCTCATTACGTGCCGCTATCAAAATACTTACATAGGGTAATGCTCGGTTGTTATCTATCATAATCTTACGTATATTTACAAAGATTTTCAGGACAAAAATAAAAATAATTAAGCCCTTGAACGATATATTTCAGTATAAGCAACTAGAAAAATTTTGCCAGACTATTTTCCGAAAAATGGGATGTAGCCTTCAAGATGCTCAACTATCAACCCAGGTACTTTTGAGCGCCGATCTGCGCGGTATAGATTCTCATGGTATTGCGAGGCTCAAGGGCTATGTTAGGTTGTGGGAGAAAAAAAGAATCAATCCCCGATCCATTGTGCGTACTATACAAGAGACACTGAGTACAGCTACCGTTGATGGTGATAGTGGTTTCGGTTTGGTTGTTGCTCCCAAAGCTATGGAAATAGCTATTAAAAAGGCTGCAAAAGTAGGTACAGGCTGGGTGGCTGTACGCAATACTAATCATTTTGGCATTGCTGGTTACCACGCCATGATGGCACTTGCACACGATATGATAGGCATTGCCATGACCAACGCCAGTCCTTTAGTAGCTCCCACTTTCGGCAAAGAACGTATGTTGGGTACGAACCCTATTGCCATGGCTATTCCAGCACTAAAACAGCCACATTTCGTAGCAGATTTTTCTACCACCACTGCTGCTAATGGTAAATTGGAAATCCTACAGAGAAAAAATATGAACATGCCACAAGGTTGGGCGCAAACATTAAGCGGAGGTGCATCGACAGATGCCCATGAGATACAAAAGGGCGGAGCACTATTACCTTTGGGCAGCGACCGCGATCGTAGCAGCCACAAAGGCTATTGTTTGGGTGCGATAGTGGACCTATTAGCAGGTGTGCTATCAGGTGCTAACTTCGGGCCTTGGGTACCTCCTTTTGTCAGCTTCATAGATCCCAACCCCAACCCTATAGGCAAAGGAATCGGACATTTTTTCGGTGCTATGCGCGTAGATGCTTTTATGCCTGCTCACGCTTTCAAGCAACGGATAGACCAGTGGATTGAACGTTTTAGAAATACCACACCGATAGATGCTCAACAACCCGTATTAATTCCGGGAGATCCGGAAAGAGCATACCAAAAAGAAAGGCTTAAAAATGGAATACCAGTATTGCCCGTAGTAGTGGCGGATTTGTCAGAGTTAGCAAAAAAATTTGCTTTGCCTGCTGTAAGATGATAGCGTTACGGAAAACTTGGATGATACGCTCAGGTAATTGATAAAACCATTTAAATTTTTCTAGCATAGATGTACTCTGCAAATCTTGTCAAATCCCAAAAGGCACTGGCAGGCATCCCAGTTGTTAAATAACTATGCAAAAAAATTAAGGGTAGCAATAATATTCTTTTTATATTTTTTCTCTCCCTTCCCCTAATTATACAAAGTGTATACAAATATATTTTTAAGCTACTTCTTCACCTTCAGCTGCCACCCATATTCTGAACCAATCTTCTCGTGAGAGGTCTATACTTGTAGCGAGAGCTATTTTTTGCAGCCTTTCTAAATTACCAGTACCTATTATCGGTAATATGTTGGACGGGTGTTTTAATAGCCACGCAATGAGTAGTTGCGCTGCATCCCATTTTCCCGAACTAATATCGTGAAGTACTTGTTTAATTTCGTTGGTTTGTGCTGTTGAAGTATTAAATACAGCACCACCCGCGAGTGGAGACCAAGCCATTGGGGCTATTTTGTGCTGATACAAATAATCGAGTGAACCATCTGAAAATGGCTTGCGGCGTAGTACAGATAGCTCAATTTGGTTGGAAACCAAAGCCTCAGCCATCTCATCTACATCCATGAGCAAGTCGGGGCGATGTATGAGTAATATATCTATTGTATCGCTATTTAGGCAGCGCAAAGAGTTTTCTACTGACTCTACGATATGCGTTTTGCTAGTGTCATAATATTTAATCCTATGCATAGGACGTTTTTTTGAAATAAGTTTAATACCACATTTGCTAATGATCTTGATTTCATTCCGCAAAGCAGGTGCTGATTTTAGGGCTTTTCCCATAAGGTACTCGCAACTATAATCTCCGTAAATATCAGCATTATCGAAAGTGTTGATACCCAAGAGTAGGCTGTGTTGTATTAATTCTAGAATTTGTTGGGGGCTTTTAACAGGTTTATCAGCTACTCTCCATAAACCCAATATTAGGCGAGATAACCTAGGTCCTCGCCGAGCAATTTGTATAGATGGGACAGGCATATTGGATATTTTAACATTTTGCAAGTATAATTTGTGAAATGCACAGAGATATGACTCTTATATTTTTGTATATCTTTGTAGGTAAAGATAAGCATTTAATTATCAAAATTATCAAAAAAGGAATGCAAACCTAAAACACACGCATGGCTGTTTACCTAGACAATGCAGCTACTACGCCCATAGATGAAAGAGTACTAGCTGCTATGTTGCCTTATTTTAAAGAATATTTTGGTAACCCATCTTCCATTCACTCGCACGGTCGGCAGGCAAGATCGGCAGTGGAAAAAGCCCGAAAAAAAGTTGCTGATTTATTAAATACATCTCCTTCTGAAATTTTTTTTACCTCTTGTGGTACTGAAGCAGATAATACCGTTTTGAGAGGCTGCCTCAGCAAAGGAGACATACAACGCATTATTACCAGCCCTTTAGAGCATCATGCCGTGCTACATACGGCAGAAGAATTGGCAGCAAAGCAGGGCATTGAGCTAAATTTTGTTGCCTTTGATGAAAAAGGTGTGATAAGCTGCAAACATTTAGAAAATCTATTGCAAGATAGCAGCAAAAAAACATTGGTTTCTCTCATGCACGGCAATAATGAAATCGGTAATTTACTACCCATAGACCAAGTAGCGGAATTATGTCATGCATACAGTGCTATATTCCATTCAGACACCGTTCAGACGGTAGGGCATTATCCTATTGATTTGCAGGCAACTAAGGTGCATAGCATCGTGGGTTCTGCTCATAAATTCCATGGACCGAAAGGCATTGGCTTTTTATATGTCAACAGCAACTGCCAGCTTTGTCCGCTCATATCGGGGGGGGCACAGGAAAGGAATATGCGAGGAGGAACGGAAAATATTTATGGTATTGTCGGTTTGGCAGAAGCATTAGAAATTGCTATTAGTGAAATGTATGCTCACAAACAACACGTGCTAAAGTTGAAAAGAAAAATGATCGCTTCATTGAAAAAGTATTTCCCCAGTATTGTCTTTAACGGAATGTCCGATGATATAAATAATAGTTTACACAGTATTGTAAGCGTATCTTTTGCCCCACACCCTGCCAATGATATGCTACTTTTCAATTTAGATATTCATAAAATATCGGCTTCGGGCGGCAGTGCTTGCAGCAGTGGTTCCGATATAGGCTCCCACGTACTCAATGCCCTCAAAATAGATAGCCAACGGGCAGCGGTGCGTTTTTCCTTTAGTCGTTTTAACACCGAAGAAGAAGTTGATTATACAGTAGCGCAACTGTGCAAAATTTATGAAAAGAATAGTCCAGTGGCGGGCTGACCTCTATATTTTAACTATTTTCAACTATTTGTATTTCTTCTTCTGTCAAACCATATAGCTCATAAACCATTTGATCTATTTCTTTGTCTGTTTTAGCAACTTGAGCTTGTAACGTTTGTATCTCTATTTTTCTAGTCTCAAAACTTCCATCTATTCTATTTCGTTTAGTTTACTTAGTGTGGCGAGGGGCTCAAGCCCCTTGTCGAGTCTCTCTTCGTTTACTTTTCTAATGGCTTTATTGAGTTCCTTGATCTTTTATTTCTATTACCGCTAAAGCCTTATTGCCTTGTGGTTTTCGCCAATGGGATACAATTTTATTTTAAGTCATATAAATCAAAACCAATATCTCTGCGGAAATATTTTTTATCAAATTGGATATTTTCTGCTGCTTTATAGGCCTTTTCTAAGGCTTCTTTTTGATTAGTTCCATAAGCACTCACAGCAAGCACACGCCCGCCATTAGTAATTATTTCTCCTACTTCGTTTGTATTAGTACTGGCATGAAACAAAATTACATCTTCTACGGTATCTAGTCCAGAAATAACTTTCCCTTTTTCGTAAGCTTCTGGATAACCTCCCGACACCAGCATCACGGTTGCTGCCGTGCGGCTGTCAAACTGAATATTTGCTTTGTTAAGTTTACCTTGGGCTGTTAGATTCAAGAGTTTGACTAAGTCAGATTGTAGCAAAAGCATCACTACTTCGGTTTCTGGGTCACCCATGCGGACATTATACTCTACTACTTTCGGTTGCCCGTTGATATTCATTAATCCGATAAAAATAAATCCTTGATAATGGATTCTTTCTTTTTGAAGCCCTTCAATAGTGGGTTTGACAATTTCATTTTCCACCTTTTGCATAAACATCTGATCGGCAAAAGGCACTGGCGATACAGCACCCATACCTCCTGTATTTAAGCCCGTATCGCCTTCTCCGATGCGCTTATAGTCTTTTGCCAAAGGAAGAATAATATAATTATTTGCATCAGTAAGCACGAATACCGACAGTTCAATTCCCTGCATATATTCTTCTATGAGTACGCACTGGCTCGCCTCACCGAATTTGCCTGCAAACATTTCTCGAAGGTTTTTTTCGGCTTCTACCAAATTGCTAGTGATGATAACACCTTTTCCTGCGGCTAGTCCGTCAGCTTTTAAGACATAACGAGTAGGCTGGTTTTTCAGGTAGTTTAGAGCTTCTTTTTGCTGTGCAGCCGTAAAACTTTTTGCGGCAGCAGTAGGAATGTGGTACTTGTGCATAAACTGCTTGGCAAAGTCTTTACTTCCTTCTAGCAAGGCACCTTGTTTGCCGGGTCCGATAACCTTAATTTGTTGCAAATCTTTGTGCGCTTTCAAATAATCGGTGATGCCGGCTACTAAGGGTGCTTCAGGACCGACGACTACTATGGCTATTTCTTGGGCAATAACAAAGTCGGCTACTTCCTGAAAATTATTGACCGATAGATTGACATTTGTAGCGACGCTTGCTGTGCCGGCATTTCCGGGTGCTACATAAAGTTTGCTCAGCTGCTCACTCTGACTAATCTTCCAAGCCAGGGCGTGCTCTCTACCGCCCGAGCCAATCAGTAAAATATTCATAAATAAAAAGAATTTGTTTGGGGCAAATTTCGGAAAATTTATCTTTTATGCTATTTCGAGGTAGGATAAATTTTAGAACATACTTTTGGCTAAGCGTACGATTTCACCTACTTGTTGTGCTATGGTTATGTTGGAAGTATCGATAATTATAGCGTCGGGGGCTTGGCTGAGGGGGGAGTCTTTTCGGGTGCTGTCTATTTGGTCGCGCTTGGCTAGGTTTTCTTTCACGGCAGAGAAGTTTGCCCTTTGCCCTTGTCTTTTTAATTCTTCATATCTTCTTTGTGTACGTGTGTCAATATGTGCTGTCATAAATATTTTTAGCTCAGCTTCTGGAAATACTACTGTGCCAATATCTCTACCCTCCATTACTACACCTTTTTGTCTGCCTATTAGCTGTTGTTGCCTGACCAGAAATTTTCTTACTTCAAGCACAGCACTCACTTCACTGACGCGGTTGGCCACTTCAATCATTCTGATTTTCGCCTCAACATAGGTATCATTTAGCATAATTTCGCTTTTGTGATTTTCGGGGTTAATGCCAAAATTGATATGTATTGCCTGTAGAGCCTCAACGACTTCTTCCGAATGAGTAATATTGATATTTTTCTGTAAAAAATACAGGGTAACAGCCCGATACATGGCACCTGTATCAATATAGGTATAATTGAGTTCTTTGGCCACTTGCCTAGCAGTAGTACTTTTCCCACAGCCTGAAAATCCATCTATGGCGACAATAATTTTCTTCATCAGTTTTTGTGGAATACTTTTAGTAAATTTCCCCAAATTTATTTATTGGAGTTTTTCGTTATTTCTATGCCTTTCACCATCTCGTTTGCTTTTTTTGGCCAAATTTTTTTCTAAGGCTTCTGTTAGATCAACTCCTGTTTGGTTGGCTAAGCAAATCAGTACAAACAGCACGTCGGCAAACTCGTCGGCCAAGTTTACTTCTTCGTCTTTTTCTTTAAAAGATTGCTCGCCATATTTTCTGGCTATAATACGGGCGACTTCACCTACTTCTTCGCTGAGTATGGCCATATTAGTTAGCTGATTAAAATACCTAACACCAGTAGTTTGTATCCACTGATCTACAGTTTGTTGGGCTTCCCGAATAGTCATTGTTTGTTGTTTTTTAAATTTTCCTGTGGCCACTATTAAATCTACAATATTTATAAATAATTTTGTTTTTTTATAAAGGACACAAAATACTAATTTAATGTATTGAAATAACTACCAATAATTATACGCACTGTTTCTGTGCTAATTAGAAATATAACTCTTGAAATTTGTTAAAACTCCAATCGTAAAAAAAGAACATAAGTGATAAATTTCCAACAATAGAAAAAAAATATTACCTTACCATCGAAAACAGTTCAATTGATTATTTACTTTATAACCCCTTTAATTAGTTTATGAAAGTACAGACCCATGCAATTCACTTTCACGCCAGGAAAGATTTACTAGATTTCGTGCAAAAAAAAGTAAGTAAACTGGAAACTTTTTACGGACGCATTATCGATGCAGAAATTTTTCTTAAAGTAGATAAGGGAGAAAGTAGCCGTGAGGATAAAATTGCAGAGATTAAACTCAACGTACCCGGACAATGCTTATTTTCCAGCCAATCTGGTACTTCTTTTGAAGCGGCTACCGATGCTGCCGTAGAAGGACTTAGGCGACAACTCAAACGGCACAAAGAAAAATTGATAGGCAAACATTAGGAGCACCCATGGCAATACATGATGTGATGGTAGTGGGTGCAGGTGCGTCGGGCTTGTATGCTGCTTATTTGTTAAAAAACAAAGGGTTTCATATTCAAATATTAGAAGCTGCCGAGCAACAGGGTGGAAGAATACGCTCTCTGCAAACACCCTGGGGGCTTCCAGTGGAGGCAGGCGCAGAGTTTGTACATGGTAAGCATTCTGTTCTTTTCGACTTGGTTACCCACTCGCAAATACAAACTTTTGAAGTGAAAGAAAAAGATTATCTATACTTTGAAAACCAATTACTTCCTTACAAAAAAGCCAAAAAAAAACCGCTGCTAAAAGATACATTAACTGCCATTAATACTTTGTGGAAATATAAAGGAAAAGAACGAAGCCTACAAGCGTATTTTGAAAATCACGGGCTGTATGCTAGAGCAAAAAATATCATTGAAGCTTTTGCAGGAGAATACGGAACCCACGCAGCAAATTTGGGAGTAAAAAGTTTAGCTTATGAAGAAAAATTATGGTCTTCTGGCGAAAAAGATTACAAACTCAATATTCCTCTCATCAGACTTTTCGACGGATTTTACCATCGCGTGATGCAAGATATTTCTTTCAACACCACCGTTGTTGATATTGACTATGCAGCCAATGAAGTCATATTGAAAGACACACGAAATCGGCTACACCATGCGCAAAAAGTAATTCTTACTATACCACTCGCCAGCCTGAAAAACAATCTCATCAATTTCACTCCAACACTTCCTCCCGAAAAGCTACAAGCTATCAAAAGTATCGGTATGGACAGCAATGCCATTAAAGCCTTCCTGAAGTTTAAAAAACAGTTTTGGAAAAAAAAGATGAATGCTATTTACGGCGGAAATGTATGCCCTGAATATTATGCTTACTGCAACCATGAAGGAAAAAGCACCAGTACACTCACTGCCTATATCATGGGCAAGCACGCTGCTCAACTCAGCCAATACAGTAACGAAGAAAAAACTACCCAATTAATTGATGAATTAGACCTCATACTTGGCAATTCACTTGCTTCAGAGAATTTTGAAACAAGTTTTATTGTCGATTGGGGAAAAGAACCCTTCATCTGTGGATCTTACTCATACGCCGCTCCGCAGAGTTTCGGCCAGCGAGAGTTCTTAGCCCAAGCTGTCGGCAATAAAGTTTATTTTGCTGGCGAGGCAACTAATACGAATGGGCATGCTGCCTCAGTACACGGGGCGATGGAGAGTGCAGAGCGGGTAGTTGAAGAAGTTGAGTACGCTTTTAACGCTCAATAAGCATATTCATAAAATCTTCTTCATCGATAACGGGAATTCGCAGTTTATTGGCTTTTTGTAATTTAGCAGGTCCCATTTTATCTCCTGCAAGTAAGTAGCTGAGTTTAGCTGATATGCTACTAACTAGCTTGCCACCATGCTGCTTAATCGTATCTTTTAAAGCATCTCGACTATAGTGCTGAAAAACACCCGATGCGACAAAAGTTTTTCCTACCAACGGTAAAAAACTCTTCGACACTTCGATTTCTGCCGATAGCTCCATTTGAATGCCCTGCTGCCGCAAGGCTTCTACTTCTGCCAAGTTGTATTCATCGCTAAAATAGGCTTGCACGCTTAGGGCTATTCGGTTTCCTATTTCAGGCACCTCGAGTAACTCCTCTCGGCTTGCTGCTTTCAGCTTGTCTATAGAGTGAAAGTATTGAGCTAACTGTTTGGCTACGGTAGCACCTACATAACGAATGCCTAAAGCAAATAACACTTTATCAAAGCCTACCTGCCTACTAGCAGCAACTCCATGTAATAAATTATCAGCCGATTTTTCGCCAAATCTTTCTAAACCTAATAAATCTTCTTTGCCAAGCCGATATAAATCTGATGGTCTGTTGACTAAACCCTTCTCTTGAAGCTGCTCAACGGTCTCGACACCCAAGCTGTCAACGTTCATCGCCTTGCGATGAATAAAGTGGGCTATTCTGCCTGTTATTTGCGGGGTACAAGCATGTTGATTGGGACAATAATGCACTGCCTCACCTGCTACTCGCACCAGTTTGGTATTGCAATCAGGGCAGCGATTGATAAAGGCGACTTTCATTTCATTTTTTCTTTTACTTATATCTACCTCAGTAACCTTTGGAATAATTTCTCCGCCTTTTTCAATATACACCGTATCATTGAGGTGTAAATTGAGTCGCTCAATTTCGTTGGCATTGTGAAGTGAAGCGCGCTTGACGGTAGTGCCTGCCAATAACACAGGTTTCAGTTCAGCTACTGGTGTGATTGCCCCAGTCCTTCCTACCTGATAGCTGACATGCTCTAAAATAGTTGTGGCTTTTTCTGCTTTGTACTTATAAGCAATTGCCCAACGCGGACTTTTTGCCGTGCTGCCTAATTGATTCTGCTGTTGTAGGCTATTTACTTTAATAACGATTCCATCTGTTTCTACGGGTAACTCCTCTCTTTTACTTTCCCAATGATTAATATACTGCAACACATTATCGATAGTAGCACATTTCTGGTAGGTTGGAGAGACGTTAAAACCCCATTGCTCAAGCTGTGTTATGGCTTTTTCGTGTGTTACAATAGATAGCTTTTCGCCCGATAAAGCATAAACATAACAATCGAGCTTTCTTTGAGCTACAAGGACAGAGTCCTGCATTTTTAAAGTCCCTGAGGCTGCATTTCGGGGGTTTGCCAACAAGTTTAGCAGTTTTTTACCTTCTTTTTCTCGCAAAATATTGTCTCGGACAATTGTTGTATTCAAGCGTATAAATTCTTTTTTAGGTAAAAATACTTCGCCGCGAACCTCAAATTTTTTGGGTGCGTCTCCAGCATCGAAAATGTGCAATGGAATAGTGCAAATAGTTTTAATATTATCTGTAATTTCATCGCCCTCAAAACCATTACCGCGTGTTACTCCTTTCATTAGCAACCCATTTTCATATATTAGGCTAACAGCAACACCGTCGAATTTCAATTCGCACATGTATTCAAAATCGCTTTCGATAATTTTTCTAACGCGTTCATCAAAATCGTATAAATCCTGCTCATTATATGTATTACCCAATGAGAGCATCGGGTAAGTATGTTTTACGGTAGGAAAATCTTTATTAACAACTCCCCCGACCCTATAGGTAGGAGAGTCGGCTCGCTTCAGGTCAGGATATTTCTTTTCTAATTGCTCCAGCTGCCTGAGTAAAGTGTCAAACTCATAATCGGATATTTCCGATGTGTGTTCGTGATAGTATTTGTAATTGTAAAAATTAAGCTTCTTGCAAAGGGCTTCAATTTTTTCTTTAGTTGTTTCTAGCCTTGTCATACAAAAGTTTTTTGGTTGAACAGCAGTTAGATGAAAGAAATCAAACAGAGTGATAAAGAAACTCGCTTTGTTTCGTACATTTGAAAAATAAAGCAATAAGGTATAAATGAATATCCAAATGTTTTTAGCATCAGGACACTTCATTTGACGAAACTTTTAATCGCCTGCCTGAGTTTTTAGGTGTGATATATCCTTTAGAATATTGCTTTGCTAATTAAGAAAAAAATAACATTTAAGTTTTTTTTGCATCACTAAAATAAATAAGACATGTTAAAAAATATGATCCTCTCAGTGTTTTTTCTTTTGCTTTTTTCCTCTATGGCTACTAGAGAAAAAACAACTGGGCTTAATGCTTCAAATCCTATTCAATGGATGAGCATAGAAGAAGCTGCTTTGAAGGCTAAAGCCGAACCCCGCAAAATTATCATTGATGTATATACAGATTGGTGTGGTTGGTGCAAAAAAATGGATAATACTACTTTTAAAGATGGCGTGATTGCTAACTACATCAACAAAAAATATTATGCTGTTAAGCTCAATGCCGAGCAAAGAGGAGAAATTAATTTGAACGGCAATACGTATAAGTATGTATCTAATGGAAGAAGGGGGTATCATGAATTAGCTGCCAGTTTGCTACAAGGCAAGCTCAGCTACCCTTCAATTGTTTTTCTGGATGAAAATCTTAATATGATTCAACCGATTGCAGGCTACCAGCGGACAGAAAATTTGGATCAAATACTAAAATTTTTTGGTGAGAATGCGTATAAAAAGCAGCGATGGGAAGCTTTCCTCAAAAGCTATCGTTCTCCTTTTTAATAATTGAGTCGGCTATCAAAAATAGTCCTGACAGTTGTTAGTTACGGCTAATTGATAAAACCCACAACGTTTGGAATGTGCTGAAAAAAGATCTAAATTGCAAATAATAATTCTCGCATTTGAAAGAATATCCGAAAAATTACCCCTTTTTACCCTCATGAAAACATACCAAGCTAGCACGAAAAGCAAAAAACTTTTGGGCGATATACTAACCCCCGTCAGTATTTATAGAAGATTAAGAGACCACTTTACCAACACGGTTTTGCTAGAGAGTTCCGATTACCACGGCAACGAAAATACTTTCACCTATATTTGTTGTGAGCCAGTAGCCAAGTTTGAGCTTTTTCAGGGAGCTGTCATAGAACAATATCCCGATGGTTTTCAAGGTAGTTATCAATTAGATAATTACGGGCAAGCCCTGCCTGCTTTACAGCGTTTTGTAGGTAGTTTTCGGGAAGAAGAAAATAATAAACACAAGGTTATTACTAATGGCTTATTCGGGTATATAGCTTACGATTCGGTACAGTATTTTGAAGATATTCGCTTTAAATCTGACCGGGATGAAGCAGTAAAAATACCCGACATATTATATCAAGTATACCGCTATGTAATTGCTTTTAATCATTTTAACGAAGAAATCTTTATTTTTGAACATACTTTTGCAGGGGAAAAATTTAATACTCAGTTAGATAAAATTGAAAGACTATTAGAAGATCGTGGTCATACGTCCTATAATTTTGAATGTTTTGACAAAGAATTTTCTAATTTTACTGATGCGTCTTTTCTGGAAATTATCAAAAAAGGAAAAGAACACTGCCAGCTGGGAGACGTGTTTCAAGTTGTACTGTCGCGCCGTTTTCAACAAAAATTTAGAGGTGACGATTTTAATGTTTACAGGGCACTTCGCTCAATTAACCCCTCGCCTTACTTATTCTATTTTGACTATGGCAATTTCAAGATTTTTGGTTCTTCTCCCGAAGCACAAATTGTTGTTCATCATGGGCAAGCAACTATTTACCCCATTGCCGGTACTTTCCTGCGAACAGGCGATGATGAAAAGGATGCCGAATTAGCCCGAAAATTATTTAGCGACCCTAAAGAAAATTCCGAACATATCATGCTGGTTGATTTGGCTAGAAATGACCTGAGCCGTCATGCGAGTAATGTTACGGTAACTACTTTCAAAGAAATACAGTATTTTTCTCATGTAATCCATTTAGTTTCTAAAGTAACGGGTCAGACCACACAGAAAGAAGTTTTAAAAGTGGTTGGGGATACTTTTCCAGCTGGCACTCTGTCAGGGGCTCCCAAATATAAGGCGATAGAACTTATCGATAGGTATGAAGAAACGGCACGCAGCTATTACGGAGGTTGTATCGGTATGATAAATTTTGGAGGCAACTTTAATCATGCGATTATGATTCGTTCTTTTTTAAGTAAAAATAATACCTTATTTTATCAGGCTGGTGCGGGGGTGGTAGCCAAGTCTAAGCCCGAAAGTGAGGTGGAAGAGGTGAATAATAAACTATTGGCACTCAGAAAAGCTATGGAATTAGCTAAAAATATTATTTAGTAGCAGCAAGAAAATGAACTTACTGATTTTAGATAACTACGATTCTTTTACTTATAATCTAGTACATCTTGTTCGACAAATGAGTTGCGAACCTGTGGTGGCAAGAAATGATAAAATTACTCTAGAACAGGTAAATAGTTTTGATAAGATACTTTTATCGCCCGGTCCCGGTGTGCCTTCGCAAGCAGGTATTATGCTTGAATTAATCAAAACTTATGCGTCTACCAAGAGCATACTGGGCGTATGTCTGGGGCATCAGGGTATTGGCGAAGCTTTTGGAGCCGAGTTGTATAATTTGCCAAAAGTTTATCATGGCATTGTTACAACAACGTATTTGGAAAAAGGTGCTAATAGTAAGCTATTAGAAGGCGTGCCTGAAACTTTTGATACTTGTCGTTATCACTCGTGGGTTGTTAAGCCCGATACGCTGCCTACCGACTTAGTCATCACTGCTACCAACGGACAAGATACAATTATGGGTTTAAAGCATCGCAACTATGATGTAGAAGGTTTACAATTCCATCCCGAGTCTTTTTTAACACAACACGGAAATGTTATCATAAAAAATTGGTTGGAAAACTAAGTGTATATGAAAATTAGTGGCTTTACAATGGTTAAGAATGCCGATAAATATTTTTTTCCTATCAAAGAGTCTGTCTTATCCATTTTGCCGCTAGTCAATGAGTTCGTAATTGCCTTGGGCAATTGCGATGCCGATGATAGAACAAGAGAATTGATTGACAGTATCGGGTCGGAGAAAATCCGAATTATCAATCGGGTATGGTATGAAAAAGATTTTATCAAGTCAAAAATATTTGCTGATGAGACTAACTTTGCCTTGTCTCAATGTTCAGGAAATTGGTGTTTCTATTTGCAAGCCGATGAAGTAGTGCATGAAAAACATTGGACTAGCATAATAAATACTTGTCAGCAACATTTGAATACTCCAGAAATAGACGGCTTGCTGTTTAAATATCATCATTTTTTTGGCGATTATCATCATTATTTACCTTTCCACGGTTGGTATAAAAACGAAATAAGAATTGTTCGTAATTATGCGGGCATTTATTCTTTTAAGGATGCACAGTCTTTCAGAAAAAAAAACCATAAAAAACTAAATGTAACTGAAGTCGATGCACACATTTACCACTACGGCTGGGTAAGACCCCCTGAGGTGATGCAGTCGAAAAAAAAAGCGCATGACAGTATGCACCACGGCAGAGAGAAAACAGATGTGCAATACGAGAAAAAAGCTAACTACTTTGATTTTGGTGCACTGGGTGTCATTCCGGTTTTTCGAGGAACTCATCCTGCAGTAATGCAGGAAAGAATCAGACACATTTCTTGGGCAGATCGGCTGAACTACTCAAAAAAAGCAAAGCTCAGCCGACCATTAGCCGCTCATGAAAAAACTAAGTACAAACTGCTTTCATGGATTGAAAAAAACTTATTGGGCGGACGGGAGATTTTTGGATATAATAATTGGAAAAAAATAAAATAAGGTAATCGAATGAAAGAAATACTCGACCATCTTTTTGACTATGGGACTTTAACAAAAGAAGATGCTAAGCAAGTTCTCATACACCTTGCTTCTGGCAAATATAACCACAGCCAAATGGCTGCATTTATGACTGTTTATCTCATGCGTAATATCACGGTAGACGAGTTAGAAGGTTTTCGCCAGGCAATGCTCGAGCTATGTGTGCCACTCGACTTCAAAGACCATGAGGTGATAGATTTATGCGGTACTGGAGGCGAT
>CBDATB010000002.1:0-45000 GCA_965199745.1 Flammeovirgaceae bacterium
ATACCCAGCCTAGAAGGTATTAGAAAAGAAGCAGTATAGCCACCATTTAAAAACACCCAATATTTCATTATAATAGGGGCTCGCTGATACTTTGTTTTCTGCATTCTTTGAACCTGGTGTGTAGAAAGTAATATTCTTATACCGATTTTCACTTGTAATTGAGCCAGCCATTTGAATATCTGCGTCTAAAGACATGGGCGTAAGCTGCACTGTTTGAGGCTGTGAAGCACCTCCTCTTTTGATGGCTTTTTGCAAAGCGTTTAATTGAACTTTATTATTAGCTGCTGCTGCTTTGAGTGCGGCATTGGCTTTTCCTTCATTATCTAAAGGCAGCCTGCTGCTCTATTCTAAACCTATCGATAGACTCATAAGCCTTTGTAGCACTTTGACCTGCCGCTATTAAATTATTCACCGAAAAACCCGGTCTTTTTACCTCTCCGCTGTTTTGGGTGATACTAGCGATGTCACCTTGTAAAGAACCTTTTAAAGTAATACTAGCTTCTTTAATAAGTTTCACATCTATCAGTAATTCGGATTCGAACAAGCAAGTACAAGGGTCATAAGCCATGGCAAAGTCAGCGTAAAACCACTTTTCAAGACCATTTACGTACCTTGAAATAGTAGTAATATTTGGCTCAGTTTTAAATTCATCTAAAGCAAATATTTGAGAAATATTGCTCAGCACAGACGAATAGTAGGTATCGCCATTCGTATTTTGAGTATTAAAAAATAAACTTATTTTAGCTCTGTTAAAATATTCTCCCACAGGACTTCCCGTTAAAAATACCCTCAATTTACATTGATATTTATTATATAAAACCATATATACATAATCAGTAGGATGTTCAGGTGTGCCGAAGTCATATTTGACTAACTCCCAACCATCTTCAACTTTCATGTCCTTATTATTGAGAAAATGACCAATATTAAAGTTATCATCTTTAAAAAAGGGCGAAAGAATAGAAGTAATCGGATTGCCAAAATTGACAATATGATTGGTATTCACACTGTACCTTTCGATTATCCAATCAAAATTATTCAGTTTAGAGGGTTTCTCAGTACTGACCGGATTGTCTGGATCCGTAGTAATCCCTTTTGAGTGTGTAGAACAAGCATTTTGTGCATAGCTATTGCCGATTGTAGCCAACAAGCCTAGCAGAACTAGATGTTTTGCGATTGTTTTTTGCATGAGTGATAAAATTTAAGTCATACATTTATTGAATTCTTCTTCCGATAAATCGGTGAGTGAGTCTTGGGTCGTCAAAACTTGCCTGAGTAGTAAAATCAATCGTAATGTCTATATTATTTGGGTTAAGCACTGCCCAGCCTTTGGGGTCTTCGCAACCATGAGCAATGACACAACAGCCATCATTTCCAAAATATAAATCTTCTATATATAAAAGTTTCATTAAAAATACCTGGTAGTTGTTGAAGGTTTAAGCACCCTTCATTAATATTCCTAACCGTCTCCAGTTATTTCTACTATGAAGCTATTATCGATAAACACTACATTAAAACGAGGAGGAAAAAATAAGGGGAGGGATAATAAAAACACTGTATACTTTATTTCTTTTTCTCTGTATTCCTCACTTTCCTTCCATACCTTAGCTCTACATCAAAACAGAATCATATCCAAGTACTCGTTTTTTTAAATTGACTAGGTTAGCACGAAGTATCAAAGAATTTTTAGAGTTTAGTGAAATCTTTCGAAGCCCTGTAGTAAAGTTCTTCTACACCATTATCGGAGCCATGGTACAGTGGGAGCGGGAGGAACTCTGATGCGTATCGGAATTAGAACCGATAAATAATTTTGCATGAGGAGGGGATGTAGTAATCGTATTGGAAACGAAGATACTGAAGCTATCTTTAGAGGCGAATTTTTGAGCTTCTGCTCTTCAGAGAAAAAATACACTCTTAACGGCATTGAAGAAAACAAGTTCTCTTTGGAGAGCAGAAAAAAATATTAAAAATCATTGAAAAAGAACTCACTAATTTACTTACTTTTGCACAGTAAGGGGGTACACCGAAGTATTCAAAAGCTACCACGAACCTCCTTCAAGAGGAAGGAGCAAGTAGATTGGTAGATATTTCTCAATAAATAACCCACTCATAATAATCATGAAAAAAGAAAAAGTGTATATCTTCGATACCACCCTGAGAGATGGTGAGCAGGTGCCGGGATGTCAGTTGAATACGAAGGAAAAAATTGTCCTTGCCAAGACACTTGAGCAGTTGGGTGTAGACATAATAGAAGCAGGTTTTCCCATATCTAGCCCCGGTGATTTTAATTCGGTTGTAGAAATTTCCAAAGCCGTTAGTGAGCCTATTATCTGCGGATTGGCCAGAGCAGTAGAAAAAGACATTAGTGTAACAGCCGATGCGCTTAAATATGCCAAAAAGAAAAGGATTCATACCGGGCTTGGTAGCTCCGATATTCATATCCACAAAAAATTCAATAGCAGCAGAGATAAAGTCCTTGAGCAAGGTATTAGGGCTACAAAATTTGCACGTAACCTTGTCGATGACGTAGAGTTTTATTGCGAAGATGCTGGCAGAGCGAATCTTGAGTTTCTCGCCAGAATGGTGGAAGCTGTTATTAAGGCAGGGGCTACGGTAGTTAATATTCCCGACACTACGGGTTATTGCCTGCCTACCGAGTATGGTAAAAAAATAAAGTATATCAAAGATAACGTACCTAATATTGATAAAGCTACCATTTCAGTACATTGCCACAACGACTTAGGCATGGCCACAGCCAACGCCGTTACCGGTGTTATGAATGGTGCTCGGCAAGTAGAAGTAACTATCAATGGCGTGGGAGAACGTGCCGGTAATACTTCTCTAGAAGAAATAGCTATGATTATTAAAAGCCATGATTTGGGTGTTTATACCAATATCAACTCGCCAAAGATTTATAAAACTAGTTGTTTGGTTTCTAATATGATGAAGATGCCAGTACAGCCCAATAAGGCAATTGTTGGTAGGAATGCTTTTGCGCATTCAAGCGGTATCCACCAAGATGGCGTATTGAAAAACAGGGAAAATTATGAGATTATCGATCCGAAAGAAGTGGGTATTCCTCAGTCATCTATTATCCTTACTGCTCGAAGTGGTCGTGCTGCACTTAAGCATCACCTAAAGTGCTTAAACATAGAAACAAATAAGGAGATATTAGAAGATGCTTATCAAAAATTTCTTGAACTTGCCGACAAAAAGAAGGAAATTAAAGAAGCCGATTTATTAGAGATGATGCAAATTAAAAAAGCAAGTAATTTATGCCATGTTACTTCTTTATCTATAAAATCTGATAAAAAGAAAGGTACTCGCGCAGCTATTGCTATCGAATGTAACGGCACGACCGACACGGCTGATGCCCAAGGTAAAAGTCCGATAGAGGCAACTATTAAAGCTATCGATAAAATCATCAAAAAAGAAGTTTCTTTGCACGAGCATCTGATACAGCCCCTCACCGCTGATACTACGGCCGCCACCAAAGTACACGTACAAATTAAAAACGGTAAAATGATGTATCACGGCTTTGGCTCAGATGATGATTTGGTGTTTGCTACTGCTGTGGCTTATGTGGATGCACTCAACAAGATTTAGTTCAAGGAGGCGAGTAAAACCACCTGGCTATTGTTCTCTATCTGTTTTTCCGATAGTATTTTCTTCTGCTGCAAAATCTTTAAGCCTAGGTAAATCGGTCAGGCTGTCAATGCCAAAATACTCCAAAAATTGTGCTGATATACCATAGAGTAGGGCATTGCCCGGAAGGTCCGACTTGCCCTTAATTTCTATTAAGGACCTTTCAAGTAATCGCTTAATAGCATAGTCGCAGTTGACTCCCCGAATTTGTTCGATGTAAGATTTAACTACTGGCTGCTGGTAGGCAATGATAGATAAAGTTTCAATAGCCGACCTGGATAGTTTTTTCTTAGATTTATTTTTTAATAAAGCTTTGATACTTATTTGGTAAGTCGGTTTGGTCATAAATTGATAACCGTTGTTGCTTTTGATGATTTCAAATACATAATTACCGCTTTTATATTTTTGCGTCAAATCCTTAACAGCAGATAGTATATCTTGTGTAGATAGGTCGGTATTGAATATTTCACACAGATAGGCTCGTATTTCTTCGGGTACTAAAGGCTCAGGACTACAAAAGATGAGTGCTTCTATGTGTTGGTGTAAATAGCCGTAAGACGGTTTATTATCATCTCGCTGCGGGGCGTTCATATCTGAGGTAAAGGCTCGTAATTTATTCTTTCTGTATTTTATTTACTCTGTTTTGCTTCAATGGAATATCGAGTGTGTGGTACTGCTCTGAGTCTTGCTTTAGGAATGAGTTTACCGGTTTTTATGCATATTCCGTAAGTGCCATTTTTAATTCTAATCATGGCATTTTCTAACTGTATTTTATAGCGTTGGATTCTTGCTGCCAGTTGATTGAGTTGTTCTTTTTCTAAAGCATTTGCTCCGTCTTCTAGGGGTTTCGCTGCTTTGTGGTTGGAGTCATAACCGCTGGCAGTTCTTAGAATTGAGTTTTTCAGGTGTGTAAGTTCTTGATTGGTTTGTTCTAGTTTTTTACTTAGTAATGTTTCAAACTCTTCTAAATCTTCTTTTGAATAACGTAACGGGTGAGTTTTCATAATTCTAAAAATTTAACAATCGATAAAAGCTATACTATTGTATATAGCAACTAAGAACATTAAAATGGTGATTAACCATCATCTATCATTTTTTTACTCTTTGCATTTTCAGGTTGATAACTCCGAGCGCAGCTTCCGCAAAAATAGCTACTGACATTTTTGACTTGCCTTTTGTACGATCTGTAAATATGATGGGTACTTCTGTTATGCAGAAGCCTTTTTTCCACGCTTTATATTTCATTTCTATTTGGAAAGCATAGCCTACGAACTTGATTTTGTTCAAGTCGAGGTTTTTGAGTACTTTTTTATGGTAGCAGATAAAACCGGCGGTAGGGTCTTTAATGGGCATACCTGTAACAATTTTTACGTAAACACTGGCAAAATAAGAGATTAAGACTCGTTCTAGTGGCCAGTTGACTACATTAACGCCTTTAATATATCTGCTTCCTATCGCCACATCATACCCTTCTTCGTGACAGGCTTTGTACAGCTGGAGCAGGTCTTTGGGGTTGTGCGATAAGTCGGCATCCATCTCAAAAATATAGTCATAGCCCAGATCGAGTGCTTTTTTAAAACCGTGTGTATAAGCTGTCCCCAATCCTTGCTTTTCTTCTCTTATTTCTAGGTAGATACGCTTTGAGAATTGTTGTTGCAACTTTTTTACTTTATCGGCAGTGCCGTCAGGGGAGCTGTCATCGATAATCATCAGGTCAAAGGACACAGGTAACGACATCACTTGCTCAACAATATCTTGTATGTTTTCGATCTCGTTGTAGGTGGGTATAATAACGATTATTTTCTTTTTCACTTCGCAAAGCTATTAAAATTTTAGAGATTCAGTTAACATTTTTTATTTTATCCTTCTTAGTGTATCTTACGGGGAGTTTTCATTTTATTTGATATAAATTAAATATTTTTCATGTCATATTTTGTGTCTTTTAAGACCGATCTATATGCTTTTTTTAGCCTTATTCGCTGGAATAATTTAATCATATTAGTGCTGTGTCAATATATGAGTAGAGTTTTTTTGGTCGGGCCTAGTGCGCAGTGGTCTGTATACTTATTTGAGTGGCCATTCTTTCTGATAATGCTTACTTTTGTACTAATTACTTCTGCTGGTTATATTATTAATGACTACTACGATATAAAAATAGATATTATTAATAAACCGCAGCGGGTAGTTGTGGGCAATAAAATCAGCAAAAGAAAATCTCTGTATTTGACCATCGTCTTAGATATAACTGGTATTATTGTAGGCCTTATGGTCTCGATAGCAGTGGGTATTTTTTCTTTTTTGTTTGCCCTTGTGCTTTGGTTATACGCTAGTTTTTTGAAAAGACTGCCCTTTGTCGGTAATTTTCTAGTTGCTTTGCTTACGGCCGGTAGCATTTTTGTTTTATCGCTCCATTATCGTGGAGATATGACTTATTTATATATATTCAGTACTTTTGCACTGCTTATTTGCTTAATTAGAGAACTCATAAAAGATATAGAAGATGTGCAGGGTGATAGGGCTTTTAATTGTAGAACACTTCCTATTGTTTTGGGCATAAGAAAGACCAAAAGAGTTATTTACAGCATCGTTATTTTATTTTTTATTTTCGTTTTTTGGGTTAATTCTCTTACGCAAAGTCTTTCTATTTTAATTTATTTCCTGCTGCTTGGGTTTTTCATGGGCTACTTTATCTGTCTTCTATCTAGCGCTACCACAAAGAAAGATTTTAGCAGGTTGAGTGCTTATGCAAAAGCTATTATGGTGAGCGGGGTTTTAATGATGATTTTATTTGGATAAGTGCGCGACTAAATAAATTTTTGATAAACCTAATGCTCAACCATTTGCAATTCATTTCGATTCACTTTGATAATACCTTCGATTGCCTGAATGGTATTTACAATATTGATTATTTCTTGTTTTTCTCTTACCGACATGGTAATAGATCCTCGGAAAATACCATGTTTTGTAGAGATAGCAATATCTATGATATTGGCCTTAATTTTTTTTGAGATAGCCCTAGTAACATCACTGACCAAGCCCATTCGATCGGTACCCTCAATAATAATTTCAAAATCATATGTATGTAGCTCATGATTTGCCCATCTGGCTTTGATAATACGGTAGCTATAATTTGCCATCAATGAAGTGGCATTCGGGCAGTTGGTGCGATGTATTTTTATGCCATCATTTACAGTAATAAACCCAAAAGTCGAGTCACCGGGAAGGGGATTACAACAAGTGGCTATAGTATAATTGATTGTAGATGCATCTTCGCCAATAATCAGTTCGTCGTCTTCTTTTCTTATTTTGTGTATTGCTACTTTAAACTCTTGTGCCGATTCAGGATGAATTTTAGCCTTTTTCTTTTGGGTTTCCTGATGCTTATTGAAATTTTTAATAATCTCGTGCTTGATACTACCTGTTCCGATGAGATAATATAATTCTCCTTCGGAATGTAAATTAAAATATGCTGTGAGCTTATGCAGGTTTCTCTCATTGAACGGTACTTTCATCTGTTTGAATTTTCTTTTCACAACTTCTTTGCCTTCTATGGCGAGGTGCTTTTTGTCTTCCCTAAGATATTCCTTTATTTTATTTCTTGCTTTTGAAGTGACGCTGTATTTCAGCCATCTGTCATTGGTTTTAGGTTTGCTCGATGTAATAATTTCTATTTGGTCACCGTTTTGTATTTTGTAGTTTAGACCCACCAGCCTTTTATTGACTTTAGCACCCAAGCAGCAATGCCCTATTTCGCTGTGAATTCGGTATGCAAAATCGATCACGGATGCACCTTTGGGTAGGGTTTGTAAATCACCTTTTGGAGTGAAGGCATATATTTCTTTGACGCGTAAATTATTCCTGAAATCATCAAGAAACTCAATGGCGTTGAGGTCTTTGTTTTCCAACATTTCCCGCAGCTCATTGAGCCACATTTCTATACCGCTTTCGTATTGTTTATTTGCTTTGAGGCTTTTGTATTTCCAGTGTGCAGCATATCCTTTTTCTGCAATTTCATCCATGCGTTGGCTCCTGATTTGCACTTCTACCCATTGACCCTGCTTCATCACTGTTGCGTGTAATGATTCATATCCGTTGTCTTTGGGCTTGCTAATCCAGTCCCTTACCCTGTTTTGCTTGGGTACATAGCGGTTAGTAATGATTGAGTAAGCTCTCCAGCAGTCAACTTTTTCTTCTTCCACAGCAGTATATATAATGATTCTGATAGCGAATAAATCGTAGACTTCTTCGAAAGGAATACCTTGACTTTTAATTTTCCTGTATATAGAATGAATAGACTTTACTCTTGATTTGATATTGAATTTTAACTTTGCTTTTTTTAGCTCTTGTCCTATCGATCGGGTGAAACTACGGGTAAAGCGTTCTCTATCTGTTTGTGTACGTTCAATTTTCGCTTTGATTTCATTGTAGATAGACTCATCCGAGTATTTCAAACTTAAATCTTCCAGTTCTGACTTAATACTATAAAGCCCTAGCCGATGTGCTAAGGGTGCATAAATATATTGTGTTTCGGCCGTAATTTTAAGTTGCTTATCTTGCGGCATACTTTCTAAAGTACGCATATTGTGCAGTCGGTCGGCAATTTTTATGAGTATCACCCTAATATCTTCAGGAATAGTGAGCAAGAGTTTGAGAAAATTATCAGTTTGCTGGGATGCCTCGTTCTCGGGAGTTGTTTTTATTTTGGTCAGCCCATCAATGATTTTGGCTACCTTTTTGCCAAAGTATTCTTCTATATCATGCAACTCATATTCGGTATCTTCTACTACATCGTGCAGTAAAGCTGCAATAACAGAAGTACATCCCAGACCCATTTCTGCGGCAGCAATATATGCTACAGCCAGTGGATGATAAATAAAAGGTTCACCTGATTTTCTCCGCATATCCTTATGCGCACTCAAAGCAAACCGAAAAGCTCGCCCAACTCGTTTACCCTCCCCTTCTTTTAGGCAGGGCTTGAGTTTTCTTAATAAACTGCGGTATCTTCGCATCAATACTTTGTTCTCTTGCAATTCGTTAATAGTCATAGCGCGTATTGAATTGAAAAGAGTTTTGAATATATGTGATCAAGAAGTTATGCATATGTTCTTTGCATTTTTAATGTTTTTACATAAAAAGTATTTCATTTAATTTACAAGATACAATAAATTTACTACATTTGCGCGCGGTACAGTTAGCGGATGTGGCGAAATTGGTAGACGTACTAGACTTAGGATCTAGCGCCTCACGGCATGGGGGTTCGAGTCCCTCCATCCGCACATCAATGAGTGTCAGCTTGCTAAATCGAAGTTGATATTTTTTCATCCCAAGTCAAAAGTATTAAACTTTTCATATATTCTGACCAAGAACTTTTAAATTTTTATAGCTTTGGATATTCAGTTCGATAAAAAAATTGATTCTTACGGTATTCTTACCATTCGTATAAAAAAAGAAGACTATAAGAGTGATTTGAATAAAGAATTAAGGGCGTTTGCTAGAAAAACCACTTTGAAAGGTTTTCGCCGTGGGAAAATTCCTGCAGGAGTAATTAACAAAATATATGGTAGTGAATTGAAAGCCCAAGTTGTTAATAAAAAAGTAAGTGAATGGATAGACAGTTATGTGAAGAAACACGAAATTAGACTACTGTTTCCTCCAGCCAACCGCCACCAGTCAGCAGACACAAATCATCAGGTGCTTGAATCTGAAGATTTTGATTTGAGTTTCGATCTTTGTTTTGAACCTGCATTTACCTACGACCTGACAAAATATAGTTTCAAATTTTATGAAATAAATCCCTCAGAAGCAGATGTTGAGAAAAGAGTAGCTAGTATTCAGGAGCTTCACGCATCGTTTGAAGACACCACAGAAGAAGCTGAGCGAGAGGATTGCCTGTTCGGTGTAGCTACCTCAGGAGAGCTGATAGAAGAAAATTTTAGTCTTATGATTTCTGCTATTGCCGAAGAACAACAGAATCAGTTTATCGGACTAAAAGCCAAAGATGTTGTAAGAGTTGACTTTACGAAAATATTTACCTCCGAACAACTACGGAATCGTTTCCATTTAGAGCCAGATGCAGACCTCGTGCCTTATCAAAACGAATGGGAATATACCGTTACAAAAGTAGAAAGAAAAAAGCAAGCAGAACTAAATCAAGAATTTTTTGATAAGATCCTCGGCAAAGAAAAGGTAGCCAGTGAAAAAGAGTTTAAAGACTATTTTAAAGATAGTCTCTCAAGACAGATGAAAGATTATGCTAATACTTTATTGCACAACGAAATTAAGGCGCAACTGCTCAAAGACGCTACCTTTGAATTACCAGAAGATTTTCTTAAAAATAGACTGTATGAATACGGCAAAAGCCAAGCTAAAAAGCTTGGAAAACCCCAAATAGATACTACGGATAAAAATTTACTGGAAATGATCAACTCTGTGCGTTGGGAGGTTATTTATAATAAGATAGGTAGAGATGCTCAAATAGAGGTGACTACGGAAGAGATTAGGACACAGGCAAAAGTTGATGTTATAAATTTGTTAGATACAGCTCAGCTTCAGAACAATAAACTCGACGAATTAATTGATGATTATCTTGAATATGAGCAAGGCGAAAATCGTACTAAGATTTCTCAAAAAATATTTACCAAAAAGATCTTTGACTATCTCAAACAACACCTCAAACTAGAAACGCAAAAAGTAGATATTGCCAGTATTGACAAAATATTGGAAGAGAAAAAGTGATACTTTGCTTGTTTAACTGTGAGTTTTGAAATAAAAATCCCTCTTTTTCAAGGTCCTTTCGACTTGCTCATTTTTTTTATTAAGCGCGACGAATTAGATATTCACGATATTCCTATAGCCAAAATTACCAAGGACTTTTTAGACTACACCCACCGGCTGAGAAAGATAAATATAGAGCTTGCTAGTGAGTTTGTACTTATGGCAGCTACACTTATGAATATAAAAGCTAAAATGCTCCTCCCTCGCCCCAAGATTGACAAGAGCGGAGAAGAAATTGACCCCCGATCCGAATTGGTTCAGCACTTGCTAGAGTACAAAAAATATAAAGCTGTTGTGCCAGTTTTTGAAGATTGGGAAAATGCGATGTTGCAAAGAGAAAAGAGAGGTAATATAATGAACGAACTCGCCCGTATTGCCGATGATAACCATATTGAGCTGGCTTTACAAAAAGTCGATATTTACAAATTATTAAAAACATATCAAAATCTACTTGAAAAACACCAAGAACAAAAGAAATATCCTACCCATCAAGTAATTCCGTATGCTTACACAGTGGAAGTACAAAAAAAATGGATCATAGCAGAATTATCTATGAGAAATAAACTATCTTTTGATCAAGTATTGTCTTTTGATACCGATAGAATTGCTATTATTTTCAACTTTCTTGCTATTTTAGAGCTTATTAGTACCAACTGTGTTACCTTGATACTCGGAGAGGGCTTTAACAACTTTTGGATACATACAGTGGCAGATGAGCAACAGTAAACTCATTATTATTACACATGTCAAACATACCTATTACTTATGCAAGTAAATATATTGGCCTTTGCAATCGCCAGAGATATTGTAGGAAATTCATCTTTTTTTGTTTCTTTACCAGAAAATACTACAATAGCCGACTTGAAGCAGTACCTTATCGATCGGTATCCTAAATTTAGTAAATTAGCTAATTTCAATCTAGCTATCAACAACGAATACCAAGAAGACGACTTCCTACTTCGTCCAAGTGATGAAATTGCTTTAATTCCACCTGTTAGCGGGGGTTGATACATATTTTTTAATATTTATTTATGATTAATATTCAGCTTTTAAGGGGTACCTTAAACCCACAAGTTTGTGCTAAATTTGTGGCTAATCCCGATAGCGGAGGCTCAGTAAATTTTATTGGTACAGTTAGGCGGAACACAAAAGAACAACGCATTGTACACCTCGAGTTTGAAGCTTACGAGCCGATGGCTATCTCTGAAATGCGCAAAATCGCCGAAGCAGTGCAAATTAAATGGGCGGTAAAAAAAATTGCTATACATCATAGGGTAGGGATTTTACAAGTAGGTGAAATTGCTGTTGTCATTGCCGTTGCTACCCCTCATCGAAAAGCTGCTTTCGATGCTTGCCAATACGCCATAGATACTTTGAAGGAAACCGTCCCTATTTGGAAAAAAGAAGTATTTGAAAACGGTCAAGTATGGGTTGCTGCTCATCCATAATTTTTCTAACACACTATCTTCGATAAGCGATAAAAGGGTAAACTTCTCCTTTTTTGTATTTATTTTTTGTTTCTGGCAACTCAATAAATCCATCGGTATTCACCAAATTTGCTAAATCGCCAGATCCACATCCAGCACTAGGGCGAGCGTATAAAACCCCTCGACGAGTATACGCTATTTTTACTTCGAGAAAATAGGTTAAATCAGGCATAAAAGTAACTTCATCACTCAGTACAGCCATGCGGTAATTGGTTGTTGGCAGTTGTAGACTTGCTTTTAGCCATGGTAAAAAATAGCGATAAAGACATAGAAAAGAAGCTACTGGGTTGCCTGGAAAAGCAAAAACTAAGGTTTTATTTTTAGCTTTTCCAAACCAAAAAGGTCTCCCAGGACGCTGTCTAACTGTATGGAAGAGTTTTTCTACCCGGAACGACGCTAAAGCATCAGGAATATAATCTCGTTTACCTTTTGACACGCCACCAGTCATAATAATTACTCGGTACTTGCCCAGTGCTTGCTCAAGCTCATTTCTTACTGCCTCCGCACGGTCGGGTAAATGCATCGTGTCGGTTTCTATGCCCCAATGCCTTAGTTCAGACTGTATATGATAAATATTAGACTTTCTAATCTGATGTGCCAGCGGTGTCTCACTCACTTCTATCACTTCATCTCCCGTTGAAATAATCAGTACTTTCGGCAACTGATATATTTTCAGGTGAGTTTTTCCAATGCTTGCAGCTATACTTATCTCTGGTGAGGCAATCAACACTCCAGCTTTCACAATAACTTCACCTGTTCGGCGGTCATCTCCCTTGCGATGAATATTTTGCCCCTGTCTTAGCTGCTCAGTCTGAATAGTTGCCACGCCATTTTCTAAAGATAAGTCTTCGTAGCGAACAACAGTATCTGTATTTTTCGGAAGTACTGCTCCCGTCATTACCTCCAGGCAATTAGCGGAGTTTTCTAATATGCTTTGTTCTTGCCCCGCTGCAACTAGTTCGGCAACTGGAAAGGATCTTTGTCCGGCTTTAAAGCTAGCATAATCAATGGCAATACCATCCATTGTTATGCGATGATAAGGTGGGAAATCTCTGTCGGCACTCAAGTCTTCAGCTAAGACTTTATCAATAGCGTTTTTAAGATCAATTTCTGCAATATCCGGCTTTATTTTAGCAGCTAAAATAATATCAGTAGCTTCTTGTACTCCAATCATGAAAAAACTAATATTTATTGTTCAATACGGCAAAGGTAAGTACATTTTTAAAAGAATTTTTTATATTTATGCAGAAAAAACATATAGATGATTTTACAAAAAAAATAGATAATTATGCAGGAAACTATTCTTCAAATTATTGCTTTTGTAGTGGCTATTATTTACTTCCTGATTTCAGGAAGAAATAAAAATAAAAAAAGTAAAAAACCTATTGATTACCCTGAACAAAACACAAGTGAAATACCTAGTATTCCAGGCTTAAGCGATTTGCTCAAAAATATCAGTGTGGAGCAAAAAAAAGAAAATAAACCAGAAGAATCAGATGAGAAAATAGTGACGAACACCAAAAGTTATTCCACCGAAAGCATCCTGAAAGACAAAGACAAAAAAGAGAAAGAAAATATTGCTAAAACTCGTACAAAAAAGCAAAAATCAGAAGGGTTGCTCTTCCTAGGTAAGCCAAACAATCTCAAAGAAGTTATTATTATGAAAGAGATATTAGACAGAAAATATGTTTAGCTTTTATTTAGGATGTTTTAACTTCTTTGGATTAGCACCTAAGAAATCATCCAGATGTTGTGGTTGATATCGAGGTGCGTTATATCTTAAACCAAATTCATCTAAGTTGTAAGGATGTTCATAGCCCTCCCCTAAGAATTCCTCTGAATCGTAGGCTTTACTGGATTTTTTCTTTTTCTTTTGACCCTTATTCTTTGCTCCTACAACCAGTGATACACCTGCCCTAACCGAAAAATTCTTTACATTGCGGTAGTTAGTCAGGATATTAACCATATTATCGCTAACTACAAAAACCTGCAATGGAATGAGATTTATGGAGATACCCCCGCCCAAATTCATAAAGCTAAACCTGTCGGCAGTATAGGTTAATGACAGGGTAAGATACTCCCCTAAGTCTTTATTGACATTCAATGAAAGAGAAGAAAAAAAGTTCCCCCGGTATATTTCTCCATACAGTAAAGCGTTGGCGGTGAGGTTGTATGCAAGTTCATAGCTGCTGCCCAGAGTAAAAGCAAGAGGTAACGAAGAACTAAACTTTTCTGAATTATCTGTTGATGCAAATTTGAAAGCCTTTGACAAAGAATCAGTTAATGCGTTGGTATTAGCATCAGAGTCATTGATAATGTCAAGTCCATCAAAAGAAAAGTTGGTTCTATTGTTTTCTCCTAATACAAAATTTTGTCTATCCTGATTTTTCCAACTAATTTTAGGGCTTATATTCAAAATACTAGCACTCACTAACAGCTTATCTGTCACTTGGTATGTTGCTCCTACATCAAGACCGAAAGTCATGTTAGAAAAATTTTTTAAGTATTCAAAGATAGTATCTCGGTTGTTAATGATACCGACTGGCTCACCATTGCTCATTTCAATAAGTGTATTCACACCACCAGTATTAACTAAGCCCGAACTCGTGGATAATTGTACTGGATAATTGGCTGCATCACCGGTAGAGAAATCTAATCTCAAATTATTTGACTGAATGGCACCGATTCCAAATATGGCTTTCAAATTAACTCCTAACCTGAGTTTATCTTGTAAGAAAGAATGCCCTAAGTTCACATTAAACTCTCTAGTGTGTAAGAAAGAAATATCCGGAGCTATTTGTAATGTTTCATCGAGTAAAGCTGCGTTGCCATTGGCAACTAAGTTGATTAAGTCTTTAGGATAACCAAAAATAGCTCGCACATTTTCTTTTGCAAATATACCAACTTGCAGATTATGAAAATTCAGGTACAGACCTGCGTCAAAAGTAGCATTAAAACCAATTTGATTCCGCTGTGAAAGACTATTAAGAATATTTTCTACACGAATACTTTTCGTACCATCTACTCTAGCAATTGCATCATTATATGAGAAACCATCGGTAATAGCTTGAGCTTCAAAAGAGGCTAAATTCAAACCAAACGTATAGTTGAATTTGGTAGCAGGGTTCAAATGCACACTTTGCGGCAGAGTACGCATAAAGTAGGCTGTCCGTTGCTGTGCTAGAGCTAAGACTGGCAGTAGTATGGTGGCGAACACCATAAACGATATAGATACGAACCAATTTTTAATTATCATAGGAGATATTAAAGGTTAAATTAGCAAAAAATCCCATTTTCAGGGTCATTTTATAAGTTTGCAAAATCTTTACGGGTGCAGAAGCGTCACTACCTGAGTTATTTGAGGTAGAAGCCGTACCTGTTACAATAATTTTTGTACCCTTGAGAATTCTTTGTAGCTTGGGTAGATCAACAGTTATGTCAGCGTCTAAACTTGTTGACCCTATAACAATACCTTCGCTATTGGTAATGCCTGCTGCTGAAATTCTGTTTTGTTCAAAACTTTCGTTGTACAGGCTATCCACGATATTAAAATCGTCATCGACAATGTAAGCCTGCACGGCAATATCGACTGGAAAGCTATTCAGTGTGTTCACTCTAATAATCCCACTGTTGAGGTCTTTTACGTCTTCTTCTTTGAAAGGGAAATTAAATGCAAAGGTGTCTGTAAAAATCAGATTTTGTACGGAAACATTCAGGGGTAGTTCTACCCGCATATCCACCGTGAGGCTGTCGTCTGAGGTAAGGAAATTTTCACTTAGCCCACTGGGATTCAGCATCACAGAGGCGTTGTAGATTATTTCTATTGGCTTAAAACTCACCAGATCATCTGTGTTATCAGCTGTAACACCAGTAGTTATGCCAGGCGTTGTAATATTTGTAGCTGCTAGAATAGGAATAATATTTTGGTCTGAGCCTTTGCTGATAGTAATATTTCGCACTTGATCGTCAATATTAATCGCTTTTGCACTAGTGAAATTCAAGTTTGCTTCTACCCCATAATCGTTTGTTATAGTTAAATCTATTGTCAGATCGGGCAAGGCAAAATCGCCGGTTAATCCTGTACCTCTAAAAAAAGATACTTCTAAGGTATCACCGCCGATATCTAAGCTTTGATTGCCAAAGTAACCTCTTATCTGCTGCGTATTAAAATTTTTGAATCTAGTATTTACGTTTACAGTCTCTGCAGGCCTATAAATAATGTTTGAACCACTAGCAGTAAAAAAGCGATATGTCAAAATAACTCTATTGTAATCTTGCGAAGCATCTAGGTTTAGATTAATTCTTGTATTAGCCAAGTCAAAATTTACGTTGCTATTACCCGATGGACTCAAGTTTGTGCTAGAAGACAGAGGACTATTGCTCTGATTTAAAATACTAGGAAGGTTAATATCTAATCGGGAATTGAAAGAGATGTCTGAACTAATATCTAGCTCAATTGTTCCTCCATCCATTAAAAGCTCTCGAAGCTGAACAGTAGATAAATTCAGATAGAGAGTGTCTTTACTCTCAAAGTCAATATCTCTAGCCAAGTTGATAGATGCTTCAGAAATAACCAGATTAGCTGTTGTAGTACTGATAATCAATTGATCACTAACATCCACAACACTAGCAGAGTTCGTCCGGCTACCCATTAACTGAATATTAGATAAGTTAAAAGAAATTTGATTTCTCACAGTTTTGGAAGCAAAGCTAATTTGTTGGGTCTGGTTAGTACCTGCTGCTACATTAAAAGAGCTGGTGCCAATCAAAGAATTATCGCTTATATTTGTTAATCGCAAATCAAAACTAATCGGCGCACCGAAATTATTGCTTACGGTGATACCTATTGTACCGCCACTGTAAGTAATGTACTCAAAGTCTGTATTGGGCGAATTTTGCTCCAGATTAAAATCACTTAGCATAATATCACCTATCGTGTTATAGCGTACGCCATTAGGCGTGGCACCGCCTCCTAAAGTTCCTAAATCAACATCTTCTGAGAGGTTTACGTCGGGAACTGTAATATTTTTGTCCAAAGGTAAAGCAAAAGAACTATTAACATCGGGGATGACTACCAAATCCTGAATGTCTTTTGAGAATATTTGTGAGATGTAAACAAAGGTAACTAAGCCCGCACTATCAGTACTCTGGTCGACTTGTTGGAAAGCCGTATCTAATGTACTAATAATCCTATTAACGCCAATAGAGGAATTCACTAAAGGCACTGCTATGCTGGGTGAGATTTCTACTTCCGTATTACCAAAATCAAAATCATCTTTGTTAATGCAGCCCCAGAATATCGAGGTTAAAAGAATTACCCGTTGTAATGGCACGTGGTTGAATATAAATTTTCTTTTCATGGTGATTTTTACAGTGAAATTGATCGATTTTATATGCACTTTAGAACAGAAAGAGAACCTTATGTATTGTGAAAAGTAGGAAGAAAAATTATTCTTTTTCTACAAGAAAATATTTTTGAGTATTTTATCTTTTTTACTTTTAGAGTGCGAGTCTAGATAATTAAAATGTACATTTATAAGATTTAGGTAAGCAAAACTCATTTTTTACTAAAACCTACAAGCAAACCATGGACGCACCTGTAACAAGTATACTGTTACTAATTATTGTAGCGATTAGCCTGTTGGGCTTTCAGAGTCCGCTATTGAAAGAAAGATTAATGATGCAGCCCTACCAAATCTTTCACTGTAAACAATTTTATCGTTTAATCAGTTCAGGATTTGCTCATGCCAACCACACTCATTTACTTTTTAATGTTGTAACTTTTTATTTTTTTGGTATATCCGTAGAGACGACTTTCGTTGCTTTATATGAGGTAGCTGGGAACTTTTACTTTATTTTATTGTTTTTGTCCGCTGTCACTGCATCAGATATACCCACTGCTATCAAGTATAGAAACAGCACATCCTATTCCTCGCTGGGAGCATCTGGGGGTGTTTCAGCTATTGTTTTTACTAGTATTTTATTTACCCCATTAGCTGATATTTACCTAATATTTGTACCTATACCCATTCCCGGCTTTATACTAGGCACCCTTTATATCATATATTCCTATTATCAATCTAAAACAAGTAACGATAATATCAACCATGCTGCACACCTACATGGAGCACTTTTTGGCATTATATTTAGTGTTTTTATAGAGCCGACTGTTATCCCCGACTTTATTCAAAAAGTTAGTCAATGGAGACTTTATTGAGTCAATCGGACACGGCTATCTATATTTGTTAATGTGTTTAGATAAATTAGTACGTTTTGGATGTTTCTCTTCACTATCTTCTGTACTTTCTATTTTATTGATTAGTTCTCTCAAAACACACAAAAAAGATTTTACTTTTTCGAGCGAATGAATAGTTTCGATACTATTCAAATGTTGTGCTTTGTTTTTCAACATCTTTTTTGCACCTTGTAAAGTATAGCCTCTTTTTTTTACCAAGTGATAAATTTTGCCGATAACTTCTATATCTAACTTGGTATATTGCCTAGCTCCATTCCTATTTTTTTTTGGTTTAATTTCCCTAAACTGACCTTCCCAAAATCGAATTAAAGAGGGAGCTACATCAAATTCAACGGCTACTTCACTAATGGTATAATATTTTTTCTGAGTTTCCATAATTCAATCACTTAAGTTTAATCTCATTTCAAGTAATGAACAAAAAATCGAGCCAAATAAATAGCAACTTAAAAGAAAAATATATTTGTTTGTGTGCTAAAATGTATCAATCTTTGATATTTTGGTATACTATGGTTATATTTACGCAGCGTAAAACTAAGGCAATAAATTTATGAAAAAAATAATACTATTTTCAATTTTTTTAGTCTTTGCTTGTGAGCAAACAGATGAATCCTCTCACAGAAGAAATGCTCATACCCCAAACACATTATTCTCCGCCGAAGGCAAACGTGCATCTGTGTTCACAACTGCCAATAATACTGACCTCCGTTTAGCTAAAAGCACTAATGATTTGTTCTTTACAGATGCTGTACAACCATTTGAATCGGAGATTTCTGTTTTTGTCAATCCGAACAAAACCTTTCAGCAATTTATCGGCGTGGGAGGTTCTATTACCGATGCGTCTGCGGAAGTCTTTGCCCGGCTTCCCGAAGAAAAGCAGGAAGAACTTTTAAAAGCATACTTCGATTCCAACGAAGGCATCGGGTATACGCTTACTCGCACAACCATACACAGTTGCGACTTCAGTAGCAATAGTTACACATATGTTCTAGAAGGAGATACCTTATTAAGAACTTTTAACATAGAACACGATACAAGATACAGAATTCCCCTAATTAAAAAAGCGATTGCCGCTGCAGGGGGAAAACTATTGCTTTACGCAAGTCCGTGGAGTCCCCCAGCATTTATGAAAAATAATAACGATATGTTACGAGGAGGAAAATTATTACCCGAATTTTTCAAATCTTGGGCACTTTATTATACGAAATTTATCAAGGCTTACGAAAGCCGAGGCATCCCTATATGGGGCATTACTATTCAGAACGAACCTATGGCTGTGCAAAAGTGGGAATCTTGTATTTATACTGCCGAAGAAGAACGTGATTTTTTGAAAAATTACTTAGGGCCTACAATGCAAGCAGCAGGTTTAGGTAATAAAAATATTGTTGTTTGGGATCATAACAGAGATTTAATTAATCATCGAGCAAACACTATTTTCGACGACCCAGAGGCAGCCAAGTATGCTTGGGGTATCGGTTTTCACTGGTATGAAACTTGGGCAGGGGGCGAGTCTATGTTTAATAACTTGGGACATGTTAAGGAGGCATACCCCGATAAGCATTTGTTATTTACTGAAGGTTGTGCCGATCGTTTCGATGCCCAAAAATATCAGTTTTGGGGTAATGCCGAGCGTTACGGCCGCTCTATGATCAACGATTTTAACAAAGGTACTGTTGGCTGGACAGACTGGAATATGCTCTTAGATCAGCGAGGCGGTCCGAACCATGTACAAAATTTTTGTTTCGCACCTATTCATGGAAATACCAATACTGGGGAGCTTATCTACACACCTGCCTATTATTATATTGGTCATTTTTCAAAATTTATCCGCCCTAAAGCTAAACGAGTAAGTACTGTCAGTAGTAGAAGCCATTTACTGAGTACTTCCTTTTTGAATGAAAGTGGCTCTCTCGTAACAGTTGTTATGAATCAAAATGACCAAGAAATTGCCTACAACTATCTGGTTGGCACAAAAGCTACTAAGCTGAAAATACTACCACATGCTATTCAGACGATTCTTGTCCGCTAAATTAGCGATGATGCTAATGTTTCATTGCCATCTGCTTGCATTGTTTTTTATAACCCTATAACCCACTATCAATAACTATTCAACATACAGCTATTTTCGATAGCTTAATAGCCTAACTCGATAATTTTTCTAATAAACTTAGTTTTTTGCTCAATAAAGGCTTTATGATACATTTTTTACCATTTGCCCACAGGACACTTCGTTTAGATATAGTTATTCCTGATAATGCGATAACTTAAATCAATAAGAATTTTGATTGTTTAACTTTTATATTTGTGGAAAAAATAAATCATATCACCCTATTAACTAAAAAATTATGAATACATCAAACCATAATGGCAACGGTCAAAGTAAATGCCCATTTACAAATGGAGTACTCAAAAAGGCCGCTGGCGGAGGTATGTTAAACCGTGATTGGTGGCCTAATCAGTTAAATTTAAATATCTTGCGCCAGCACTCTTCTTTATCTAATCCAATGGATTCAGGTTTTAATTATGCCGAAGCGTTTAAAACACTTGATTTGAAAGCTGTAAAGCAAGATATTTTTAATTTGATGACCGATTCTCAGGACTGGTGGCCTGCTGATTATGGTCATTATGGACCTTTCTTCATCCGAATGACCTGGCACAGTGCGGGCACCTACCGTATTGCTGATGGTCGCGGAGGTGCTGGCTCAGGCACGCAACGCTTTGCACCACTTAATAGCTGGCCAGATAATGCCAATTTAGACAAAGCCCGTCTATTGCTGTGGCCAGTTAAGAAAAAGTACGGTAGAAAACTCTCTTGGGCAGACCTGATGGTTTTAGCCGGTAACTGTGCCTTAGAATCAATGGGTTTCAAAACTTTTGGTTTTGGTGGCGGACGTCAAGACGTCTGGGAACCCGAAGAAGATATTTATTGGGGTATTGAAGATGATTGGAAAGGAGACAAGCGTTACACCGGTAACCGACAGCTCGAAAATCCTTTGGGTGCTGTCCAAATGGGCTTAATTTATGTTAATCCAGAAGGGCCAAACGGAACTCCCGACCCACTGGCAGCCGCACACGATATTCGTGAAACTTTCGGGCGCATGGCAATGAATGATGAAGAAACAGTAGCACTGATTGCTGGCGGGCATACCTTCGGTAAAACACATGGTGCTGCCGACCCTTCCCAATACGTTGGTGCAGAGCCTGAAGGTGCTAGTATTGAAGAACAAGGTCTTGGTTGGAAAAATACTTTTGGCAGCGGCAATGCAGGTAACACAATTACCAGCGGTCTTGAAGGTGCTTGGACAACAACACCAACCAAATGGAGTAATAATTACTTCGAAAACTTGTTCGGATACGAATGGGAGTTGACCAAAAGCCCTGCTGGTGCTCATCAGTGGATGCCGAAAGACGGAGCAGGTGCTGGCAGTATCCCTGATGCACATGATCCAGCAAAAAGCCACGCACCCTTTATGCTAACTACAGACATCTCTATGCGAGTGGATCCTATCTACGCACCTATTTCAAAACGCTTTTATGAAAATCCAGATGAGTTTGCAGATGCTTTTGCACGTGCATGGTTTAAGCTGACACACCGCGATATGGGACCGCGTGTGCGTTACCTCGGCTCAGAAGTACCCTCTGAAGAACTTATATGGCAAGACCCGGTACCCGCTCTAACATGGGGTTTGATCAATAATGACGATATTGCTGCTTTAAAAGCTAAAATACTTGCTTCAGGGTTATCCATTACTCAACTCGTCTCTACTGCTTGGGCTTCGGCATCAACATTTCGCAATTCTGACAAACGCGGGGGAGCTAATGGCGCACGTATACAGTTAGCACCACAGAAAGGTTGGGAAGCAAATAATCCAACGCAGATGACAACAGTACTCGATACGTTGCGCGGCATTCAGTCGGCATTTAGCACTGGAGACAAATCAGTTTCTATGGCAGATTTGATAGTACTGGCTGGATGTGCAGCTGTGGAGCAGGCAGCCAAGGACGTCGGGCATGAAGTAACGGTTCCTTTTTCACCCGGACGCACTGACGCCACGCAGGAACAAACCGATGAGCAATCTTTTGCTGTGCTTGAGCCAAAAGCAGACGGATTTCGCAACTATCAAAAAGCTAAATATTCAGCTTCCACAGAAGAATTATTGATTGATAAAGCACAACTTCTGACACTCACCGCACCTGAAATGACAGTACTCGTGGGTGGTATGCGCGTACTCAATACCAACGCAGATCAGTCAAAGCATGGTGTTTTTACCGATCGTGTGGGAATGCTTACCAATGATTTCTTTGTTAATCTGCTTGATCTTGACATAATTTGGGCAGCTACTTCAGAAGCGCAAGATATTTTTGAAGGCCGCAGCCTTACAACCGGAATGCTTAAATGGACAGCTACTCGTGCTGATCTTATTTTTGGTTCAAATTCAGAACTTCGGGCACTTGCCGAAGTATATGGATCTGAGGATGGGCAAGAGTGCTTTGTACACGATTTTGTAGCAGCCTGGTCTAAAGTGATGAACTTAGATCGTTTCGATTTGACTTAATTGTTCAGTATCGTTTTAATTGGCTAAAGATCATTGAAAGAGTGATTTTGCACACTCTCGCAATTCATTTTTTCAACAATCTTTAGCCTATTTTTTTGTTCCTTTGATAGTGTGCAAATTCTTTAGCAAAATAGGTCAAAATTATTTTTGCGCCAGCGCGTTTAATGCTTGTTAATATTTCTATCATCATTTGTTCTCCATTGAGCCATCCTTTTTCTGCTGCTGCTTTTACCATAGCATATTCTCCACTGACATTGTAAGCTGCAATAGGTAAAGCACTAGATTCACTGAGTGTTTTGATAACGTCTAGGTAAGCCATGGCAGGTTTGACCATGAGCATATCTGCACCTTCTGCTTCATCAATAGTAGCTTCTATGATAGCTTCGCGTACATTAGCGGGGTTCATTTGATAAGTTTTTTTATCGCCGGCTTTGGGTGCTGAATCGAGGGCATCCCGAAAAGGACCGTAGAATGCACTGGCATATTTTGCCGTGTAAGATAAGATAGATACCTGAGTGAAGCCTTCGCTGTCGAGTATTTTACGTAAGTATCCTATGCGTCCATCCATCATATCGGAAGGTCCTAAAATATCAGCACCAGCTCTGGCTTGGACAAGTGCCATCTTGCCCAATATTTCGAGTGTTTGGTCGTTGAGAATCTCTCCTTTTTTGTAAATACCATCGTGGCCATCGCTGCTGTAAGGATCCATAGCTACATCGCTCATCAGGCAGATGTTTGGAAATTTATCTTTGATTTTTTTCAAAGCACTGGGATAGAGTCCTTTTTCGTTATAGCTTTCGGTAGCGTATTTATCTTTGATTTTTTCTGATATGTTAGGAAAAATAGCAAAGCTTTGTATGCCTAGCTCTTGACAACGGTGTATTTCTTTGAGCAGAGTATCTAAAGAAAAACGGTAGATATTAGGCATGGATTTAATCGGTACTTTTTGTTTTTTGCCTTCCGTGAGAAAAAGGGGAAAAATCATATCTTCTATTTTGACTTGCGCTTCGGCAAGCATGTTTCTAATAGCTTGGGATTTTCTGTTTCTTCTAGGTCTTTTTAGCATGATAACTTTTTATATTCTTTGATTATATTTATTGAGAAAAATTATTTAATGAAAAGTGTACAAAATTATACTTTAATATTAACATTATATACGATTTTAATATTTTGAAAGTTTATATACCTGATTTTCTTAATATTTTTATGCAAATTTACAGTAACCCCGCTTTTTGAGTATTTTTTGTTACTAAACCTCCCTCACCCATGCACAAGATTGCCAAGCAAATAGGACGTTTGAAAAAAATGCTTCGCCTCATTAAAAAACAAAAAACCGGAACACCTAAAGAATTTGCTCATACTTTGCGTGTTAGTAGAAGACAAATGTATCGGGATATCCAGCAGCTAAAAGAACTGGGTGCTCCTATTACTTACAATAAAAACGTGGAGAGTTTCTGCTACAAGAAAGAAAATTTTAGTATTGAACTCGACTTTTCTCTACGTTTTTTGAGTGATGATGAAGAAAAAATGCCAGAGTGCTTTTTTATGTTACTCAAGCCCTTCAAATTTGACCGAACAATTAGCTAGTTGTACGGGAGAAACTGACTGCCTCAGAAGTGTCGGTTTTTATTGTAAATCTCAATTAAATTATGAAAAATGTAAATGTAGAAGCTATGGGAGTTGAAGAACTCAGCCGTAGTGAAGCCAAAAATGTTAATGGAGGCATTTTTGGAGCTTGCCTGTTGTTTGGACTTATTGTAGGAGCTATAAGTTGCCCTTTAAGAAAAAAGCATCAACAATGGCAGAAATTTATTCGCATAGCATCTAAGTTTTCCAGTAATGTTAGTTTTTTTATATATTGTATATCCACGAATTAATGCTATTCGCTTTACCTATTCCAACAGTGGATTTAATGTAAATACTGAGAGTACTTTAAATGACCTGATTATTGCTTCGGGTATTAGCTCAAATCTTTTTTTCAACTTTAAACCAAATTGGTATGTAGGGATAGCGAGTAAAGGTACAGAATGGGGAAATACCAGATTTAAAGATTACTCCTTTGGTATAAGATATAGTTTTAATCTTTCTCGCAAAAACAGACCCTTTCAAATTCACCCTTCAGTGGCTTTTGGTTATACCATACTTAGCCTCAGGTTAGGGAAATTCTCTAACGAGAATGATAACCTCCGTATTAATGACACCCCTTTTGATGCAAACAATATTCGCATAGATTTAAGAAGAAGGGCTTTGACCTTACAGCCTCGTTTAGCTTTATCTTTGGAGTTAAGCAGAAGATGGGACTTGTTTAGTGAAATTGGTTATTTACTTCATCTCAAGCAGAGGGATGAGGTGTATTTCAAAGAACAAGAAGGCTTCTTTTTAGGTAGAAAAAGTACCACAAAACCGCTATCAGATAATGATGTGCTGCTGGAGGGAAATAATAGAAGGCTGAATAAATTGCCTGTAGATCAAAACATATACATTGGTTTAGGTATACTGTTAAAGTTAAAAATATAAACTCCGTCTTTATAATATTCACATTTGTTTTTTCTTTGGAAATTTCATGTGTTTTTCTTCAACATTAAATAACAATTAGTTTTGAGAAACTAAAAATTTGCTTAACGTTGTAGCAACAAAAACGTGTTCATTCCCTGAGAACCCAAAGGATTGGGCACCGATTTAATTATAAGTCTTTTTAGCGTTATAACTTTTTAATTCTTTGATTAGAGTTGTTGAGAAAAATTATTTGATGAAAGGTGTACAAAATTATCTTTAGCACCAGCACTACTATATATTAAGTCTAAACAAGTTTAATTTTTTTATATAAACTCTTAAACAAAATTAATACTGAGGTAGTTTAACGATATGTCTTTCCATATTTATTTACATCTTACACCATAAAACACTTTTAAATTATGAAGTTATCATTACTAGCCGCAGTTTTACAACCCAACGATTATGTGGGTTTCACTTTTTTTATTGGCAGTATGGCAATGCTTGCAGCCACAGTGTTCTTTTTTCTTGAAATGAGAAGCGTAGAAGGAAAGTGGAAAACATCGCTCTTAATTTCGGGTTTAATCACTGGTATTGCCGCTGTGCACTATTACTATATGAGAGATTTCTGGGTAACAAATGGCACCTCTCCGACAGAATTCAGATATATCGACTGGATTTTGACAGTACCCCTTATGTGTGTTGAGTTTTATCTAATTTTGAAATCTTTCGGGGCAAAGATCAACCTTCTCTGGAAAATGATTGCCTATTCTGTTTGGATGTTGGTAACAGGTTATCTCGGAGAAACCGTATTCAGAGATTCTAATGCACTTTGGGGTGCTATATCTACCATTGGTTATGCAGGCATATTTTATGAAGTTTGGTTTGGATCTGCCAAAGAACTTGCCACTAACTCAAACAATCCAGTTTTGCAAAAGGCATTCAATACTTTGGCTTGGTTTATACTTGTAGGTTGGGCTATATATCCAATAGGTTACATGGCTATCCCAGGAGGTTTGCTTAGCGGAGTACTGGAACTTTCAGCAATGGATATTATATATAACATCGGCGATGCAATCAATAAAATTGGTTTCGGATTGGTTATATATAGTCTAGCAGTTAGCAGTAAAACGCAAACCGCAGTGGCTTAATGACAAAGCAAATTAAAAAATAGGGTTTAATCAAACCCTATTTTTTGGTTGTGTTATGAATAACAAACTAAAATATAGCATAATACTCATCTTTTTGCTCCTCTATTACGCAATTGCCCCAGCATCCTCGTACTACAATTTTCTCTGTTTGGTTTTAATACTACTTTTTGGTATTCCACATGGTGCTGCAGATCACAAAATAAATGCAAGTATCAACCAACACCAAAGCTCACTGAAATATATATTAAAATACATTCTAATCTCTGCTGCATACGTTTTATGGTGGGTGTTGATGCCACTAAAAGCGTTGGTTATTTTTATTCTTATTAGTTCTTACCACTTTGGGCAAGAGTTTTTAGAAAACCTAAATATTAAATTCTCAAGAGTTTGGGAAACAATGATTTGGGGTGTTAATATACTCGTTGTGCCAATGCTAATTACTTATCACGAAGTTAGGCCCATTTTAGCATCTGCTTCAAATTCTCCATTACCCTATGTTTCTCAGCTTAATTTGGTTACTGTTATTATTGCATGCGTTACTTGTTCTTTAGTTCATGTGATATACTTGTGTGCAAGAAACAAGATAAATAACGCACAAATGTGGGGTCTCATTGAGATGTCATTAGTCATTATCATTATTTATAATTTTCTTCCTTTTTTAATAGCTTTTACACTTTATTTTGTGCTATTTCACTCGTTCAACGCTTTTAAACACCAATACACCTGGCTGAAGTCAAAAAATAGAGGATATACTATTAAATCTTTTTTGCTTGACATTTCAAGATTTAGCTTGCTTTCAGTCTTTGGTTTAGTTTTTTTTGTTTTGATAGCACGACCGGATAGCTGGTCAGGACTAATCAGCTACTTTTTTATTGTTATATCCGTTCTTACACTTCCACACTCCCTGCTTTTCGACCAATTTTACAAGTTTCGTCGGAATCTATCTAAATACAACTACTAATTATGGTTGCAATTGTGGGAGGTGGCATATCAGGACTTTCAGCAGCTTGGTTTCTTCATCAGGCTAAGGTTTCTTATCGCTTATTTGAAACTTCTAATAGGGTAGGGGGTAATATCCATACGAAAAAAATAGGTGATTATCTGCTCGAATTCGGACCTAATTCTATTCTTTGTGATCAAAATTTATTATCGTTTTTTAAAAAACTATCACTTGCTGATGAGTTAATGCTAAACAATTCTATTAGTAAAAATCGTTATATTTTCAAAGATAACCGCTACCAAAAACTGCCAGTCACGCCACTTTCATTTTTATCTACCCAATTACTTAGCTCTTCTGCCAAACTCAGTATTTTTAAAGAACTTTTCAATCAAACAAAATCGCCTGATAATGAAACCGTCGGTAGTTTCTTTGAGCGAAGGTTTAGTAAAGAAATTGTCGATGTAGTACTCTCTCCTTTTGTAAGCGGTATTTATGCGGGAGATCCTTACCAGTTATTAGTTAAAGAAACTTTTCCGATGCTGCTAAAACATGAAGCGAAATACGGCTCTACAGTAAGGGGTTTAATAAAAAATGCAAAAATGACGCAAAGGAAGCAGACCTATGGATTTAAAAGTGGTATGCATGCCTTGCCACGAGTGATGAGCGAAGGTTTGCACATATCCTACAATATGCGTGTGGAGAAAATAGAAAAGCGCAATAGCTCATATTACATACATACTTGCAAAAATGCTTTTGCTGCCGACAGCTTAATTCTGGCTGTTCCTGCCAATATTGCTGCTGATTTATTAAGAAATATTTTCCCCACTTTTGCACAGACCTTGGATTTAGTACACTATCCGCCGATGGCCGTTGTTCATTCAGTATTTAAAAAAGCAGCCATTGGAAAACCACTAAATGGTTTTGGAGGTTTAAACCCTCTTACTTCCGGTTTATTTAGTGCAGGCACTATTTGGAATAGCAATGTTTTTAACAACAAATGTCCTCAAGATAAGGTCTTGCTGACTACCTTTGTAGGAGGGGTAGCCGCTGCTCCTCACGCTTTGAAAAAGGAAAAGGAAATTTGCGATAATGTAACAAAAGAATTAAAACAGCTATACCAAATCTCTTGCGATGTGACATTTCAACACTTTTTCTTTTGGCAAAAAAGTATTCCTCAGTACGATAAAAATATTCTTGCAGTATTAGCACAAGTCCCACTGCTCGAAAGAGAAAATGTTTATATTTGTGCCAACTGGCTCGGAGGAGTTTCTTTACCCAGTGCTATTACTAAAGGAGAAGAATTAGCATCTAGGCTAACAAAACTTTACATTTAAATGTTTATCATGGCGGAGACCAAACCTGTGAAATTTCCCAATTGTAATTTTCTGTTTTTTATCTTTTAATTTATTAAAATTGCAGTGTCAAAAAATACTGATTTAATCTGCTTAAAACATGTCACAAACAATCCGGCTAAAAGAAGGCTTTGATATCAATCTGGCTGGTAAGGCTGAAAAAAAAATTGCCTCCGAAATTCATATTGACACTTATGCACTCAAACCGAACGACTTTTCAGGCATGGTACGACCCAAAGTGATGGTCGAAGAAGGCGACAACGTGAAAGCAGGTACACCCATATTATTCGATAAAAAAGCTCAAAATATTCTATATACTGCACCTGTCAGCGGAGAGGTGGTCGCTATCAATAGAGGAGAAAAACGCAAACTACTTGAGCTTAGAATCTTAGCTGATAAAGAGCTCATTTATGAGAACTATCAAAAGTATACCGTCTCCGATATTCTCAATATATCAAGGGCAGACGCACAGGAGCAAATGCTCGCCAGCGGTGTCTGGCCGCAGATTATCCAACGTCCTTACGGGGTAGTGGCTAATCCGGAAGACACCCCTAAAAGCATTTTCATTTCCGCCTTCGACTCACACCCCCTAGCACCTGACTATAATTTTATTTTCAAAGACCAACAAAGATATTTACAAGCTGGCTGTGAAGTATTAAGGAAATTTACTCATGGAAATATACATCTAAACATTGACGGAAAATCTGAAGCTTCTGCTTTATTCGGAAGCATTGAGTGTGTACAGACAAACAAATTCTTCGGCAAGCATCCTGTGGGCAACGTAGGTATACAAATCCACCACATTGACCCTATTGGAAAAGGAGACATCGTCTGGGTAATTAACCCTTACGGTGTTATACAAATAGGCAAGCTGTTCTTGCAAGGCGTTTATGATGCTTCAAAAATAGTGGCATTATCTGGCTCGGAAGTCAATAATTCGCAATACTACAAAACCTATATGGGTGCCTGTGTGAAAAGTATGCTCACTAATAACCTTAAACAAGAAAATATAAGAATTATCAGTGGCAACGTACTCACTGGAGAGAGAATTGAGGCAGATGGCTATTTGGGCTACTACGACCACCAATTCACTGTAATACCTGAAGGAAATAAGCCTCGTTTTTTTCTCACAGATGGTTGGTTAGCACCAATATTTAAAAGATTAAGTTTCCACCGTGCAATGGGCTTATTTTCTTTTTTAAATGCTTCTAGTAAAGAATATGTACTTGATACTAGCACTAACGGCGAGGAAAGAGCTTTTGTAATGACCGGTGCTTTTGAGCAGGTAATTCCTATGGATATATTGCCTACACATTTGATTAAAGCCATTATGGCAGAAGATTATGATGGTATGGAAGCTTTAGGTATTCACGAAGTGGTGGAAGAAGATTTGGCACTTTGTGAGTTTATAGATGTTTCTAAGCATGATATTCAGGCTTTTGTCAGAAAAGGTATTAACCTGTTGATGGAAGGTTAGTTATAAATTGACAGTTAACAAAGCCATTTTTTTTCTTTACTAATTATTATATATCTATCTGAAATCAGGAAGTTGGATTTAAAAGCCTGTTTAAAACATAATATATGCAGGTAAGAACTCGTGAATATCGCAAAATTGCCTTTAGATCGTTCAAAAACCTATATTTTTTCAACCTTCGATCTTGTATTATTTCTTAATAATTAACTAAATATGAAATTTCTGCATGACTTATTAGACAAACAACGCCCCTTATTTGAGAGGGGTGGCAAACTAGAAAAATTGTATTATCTTTTTGAAGCGGGAGAAAGTTTTGTCTTCACGCCCCCCACTGTTACTGGCGTGAAGGGTACTCAAATTAGAGATGCCATTGACTTGAAACGGATGATGATAACGGTAGTGTTTGCCATGGTCCCCTGCCTCATTTTTGGCATTTGGAATGCTGGGCATCAACACTTTCTCGCCACAAACCAACCCCCTGACTTTGTAGCTGAGTTTCTATTGGGATTGCAGTGGGTACTACCTATCGTATTGGTTGCTTATACGGCAGGTGGCTTGGTGGAAGTAGTTTTTGCTATTATTAGAAGGCATCCTATAAACGAAGGTTTTTTAGTAACTGGTATGCTTATCCCTTTGGTTATGCCTGTTACTATTCCTTTATGGCAGGTGGCACTAGCAGCCATTTTTGCTGTAGTGATTGCCAAAGAAGTATTTGGAGGTACAGGAATGAACATTTTAAATGTTGCAATGACAGCCAGGGCTTTTTTATATTTTGCTTACCCACAACAGATTTCGGGAGAAATTTGGACAAATTTGGGCGGTAAAACATTGGTCGATGGATATTCTATGGCGACACCCCTGGCCATCGTTGCAAGTAATACTGGTGGCGATGTAGTTACTGCATTACAGCAGGCAACTGCTGGTGCTTCGGCAGGAATGTTTAGTTTCACAAATCTTTTTGTTGGAATTATGCCTGGCAGTATTGGCGAAACTTCAGTACTGATGGCACTGCTCGGTGCAGTCATACTTATTGCTACCGGGGTAGGAAGTTGGAAAATTATTGTATCTGTTTTTGCCGGTACTTACTTCACCGGTTTATTATTTAATTTGATAAGTTTAAATCATTATATGGCAATGCCAGCACAATACCACATCGTAGTGGGAGGTTTGGCCTTTGGTGCTGTGTTTATGGCAACCGACCCGGTGAGTGCTGCACATACCGAGCGCGGGAAGTGGCTTTACGGATTTCTCATTGGAATGCTCACAGTTATTATCAGGGTATTCAACCCTGCTTATCCTGAAGGCATTATGTTGGCTATTCTACTCATGAATGTGTTTGCTCCGCTCATTGATTTTCAAGTAATTAATGCTAATAAAAAAAGGAGGCTACAACGTGCAACAGTCTAATGGATATATCCTGATTTTTTCTACTGCGATAACTGTTGTTTTAGGGGGGCTACTGGCATTGGCTTCCGAGAGCTTAAAACCTCAACAAAAAAGGCAAGTTCAGCTTGATACTAAAAAGCAAATCCTTAATGCTGTTATCGACACACAGGGAAAAAGCAAAGCTGATTTAGAAAAAATATATGCTGAAAGAATTCGGTCAATAGTGGTGGATTACCAAGGCGAGCCTATTCAAAAAGATACTGAAGGAAACCCAGTAGTTGCCGAAAATGTTAAAATTCGTGTGCAGTACAAAAAGCCTAAGGAAAAAAGATTATACCCAGTATTCAAATACGTTAAGCAAGGTAGTGAAATGCAGGTGGAATCCTATATTATTCCGATGTATGGCAAAGGACTATGGAATGACATCTGGGGCTATTTGGCTATCCAAACCGATTTTAATACTGTAAAGGGTGCTTCTTTTGATCATATTGGTGAAACGCCGGGTTTAGGAGCAAGAATTACCTCATCGCAAATACAGCATCGCTATCGAGGGAAAAAACTATATAAAGGCAGTGATTTTCTATCTATAACAATGTTGAAGGGTGAAGGTAATCCTAACTTAGATGATTACCATATCGATGGTATGTCTGGAGCAACCATTACCGGAGACGGTGTCAACGATATGATGAAAGACTACGTACAGCTTTATAAGCCTTTTTTTAATAAAACAAAAAAAGCAATGCTGAGCCGAACTAATGAAACAGTTTTTTGATACGGACTTGATCCAAATAAAAAAATTGAAACAAAGCAAAAACATCGGGAGTAGCACTTAAAGAAAAAAGCAATCAAACTAACCATAAATATGAATACTGAAACACCAACTACTGAAGTAACCGCCAGGAAACAGCGTGAAGGACTGCTGTCAAAAAGAAGAAGAAAAATTGTTTCAGATCCTTTGGATGAAGATAACCCGATTACCGTACAAGTCTTGGGTATATGTTCTGCTTTGGCAGTAACTATCAAACTCGAGCCTTCCCTAGTGATGTCGGTATCCGTGATTCTAGTCCTTGTTTTTTCTAACTTGATTATTTCTTTGATAAGAAACCTCATTCCCAATCGGATTAGAATTATCGTTCAGTTAGCTATTGTGGCCTCGCTGGTAGCTCTAGTAGACCAAGTACTAAGAGCCTATATGTATGACGTAGCCAAGGCTATTGGTGTTTATGTCGGATTGATTATTACCAATTGTATTATTATGGGACGACTTGAAGCTTTTGCAATGGGTAATAAACCCTACGACTCAATTTTGGATGGCTTGGGAAGTGGTTTCGGCTATGCTTGGATACTATTAGTGATTGCTTTCTTTAGAGAATTATTAGGCTCAGGTTCTTTATTTGACTTTAAAGTTTTTGAAGCAATGGGTATCGATTTCCCCGCCAATAACCTAATGTTCACGCCAGTTGGTGCCTTTCTGCTGCTGGGTATTATTATATGGGTACAACGCTGGCGAAATGGATACAAGGAAAGCGAATAAATACAATCGAGAATTTTGCTAATTTTTTACTTCTAACACTAAAAAAAATTGTGGAGTTAATTAATCTAGGAATAAAGTCTATTTTTATAGAAAATATGGTCTTTGCCTACTTTCTGGGTATGTGTTCCTATCTTGCAGTATCGAAAAAAGTGGCTACTGCTTCTGGGCTTGGTTTGGCCGTTATTTTTGTTCTTACCATTACAGTGCCTGTCAACTGGGTTTTGCAGGAAAAAGTACTTAAAGAAGGAGCCTTGACTTGGATTAGTGTTGATTTTGCTAATGTTGATCTAAGTTTTTTGCAGTTTATTATGTTTATTGCCGTAATTGCTTCAATGGTACAATTAGTAGAAATGGTTATTGAGAAGTTCTCTCCCGCTCTGTACGGCTCATTGGGTATTTTTTTGCCTCTTATCGCAGTAAACTGCGCTATCTTAGGTTCTTCCTTATTTATGGTTTCTAAAGAACAGAATTTAGCAGAGGCAACAGTTTATGGTTTCTCGTCAGGTATCGGTTGGTATCTGGCAATTGTTGCTTTAGCCGCTATTAGAGAAAAACTCAAATACTCTAACGTACCCGCTCCGTTAAGAGGATTAGGAATCACAATGATTATTACCGGACTCATGGGTGTTGCTTTTATGTCTTTTATGGGTATTGCTTTGTAGTAGCGATTTTTTTCCTTGAGTGTGTAGTATGTGTATTTGACGAATACACCTCCAGGTGGGTTTCTTTATCAAACTTCTTACTTCGCTTCTGTGTTGTGTTCTTTTTAGACGAACCTAAATAAATCAAACCAACTAAAACGCTTTAATTGATTGTCAAGGGTCTGCAGTTATAAAAAAACTTGACGCAGCCGCTATTTTTGAAAATCAGGCAATTCGTTGCAACGTGCATAGGGAAATTGCTGTAGCTTTTCCAGTTTGTAGTAGCTATTCAACCCCGATATACCTACATCTTTTATTTGACTCAAATCGACATGTCCGTATTTGCCAATAGCTTGGTCATGAATAATAAGATGCTGTATTTCGCCAATAATTAATGAAGTTTTATTGAGCTCGATAGGGATAGCCTGCAAAAATTTTAGCCCTAACTTTAGTTGGCTCTCTTTCACAAAGGGTGCTTGAAAATCGGCAATATATTCTGCTGTCAGTTGGCATTTTTCAAATTCAGACTCATAGTGTTCAAATTTTGCTGAGGTATAGTGTGCCTTTTCAATAAAATCCTCGTGGATGTGATTGATGGTATAAAGGCCATTTTGCATAATATGCTTGTAAGTATGCCTGCGTATCTCGCCTTTTGGCCGAAGAATAAAGCCAATTAATGCAGGGCTACTGCCTAAATGGACGACAGAGCTAAAAATAGCTAGGTTACTTTGTCCTTCATTGGAAATAGTACCTATCAGATTAGCAGGCTTAATACCTGTGATAGAGTTGATGATATTCAAACGCTCAATCCATTCTTTATTTTCAATGTCTTGTTTTTTTAAATACATGTTGTTATTAATTTCGTTTCTTTTCTGAGTGCAAAGCTAGCCTTTATGGCTCATATCTACCCTTTTTATTTGAGTATAATTTTTTATTATGTGAGTTATCCGTATAATTGCTCTAGTATTATCGTGAATTTTTTAAACTTGCTAATATAAAATGAAGATTATTAAAACACTGCTACTGATTATCTTATATGGTTTGCTTGCCTGTCAGGAAAAACCTGAGCAGCTTTCTCAGTACCATACCGTACCACCTACATCTTTTGAAGATGCTCCCAACTGGGCTAAAGAGGCTATTTGGTATCAAATTTATCCAGATATATTTAGGAATGGCGATAAAAGTAATGATCCGAGACCGCAGGATATCCTCGGATCATATCCAGGGCATATTCCTGCCGAGTGGAAGGTGGCAGATTGGGGTACAGACTGGTACGAAGTCCCGAAATATTACGATGAAATCAAGGGTAAAATTGATAGTCAAGGTCATGAAATTAAATATTTCGGGCAATTTCAATCTTTAAGGCATTATGGTGGAGACATTCAGGGAATCATTGATAAGTTGGCTTACCTCGATTCATTAGGGGTAAATGCCTTATACATTCAACCCCTTTATGATGCTCCCTCAAACCATAATTTTGATGCTAGAAACTGGCGACATATCGATATTAATTTCGGACCTGACCCCAACGGAGATAAGGCGATTATAGAAAATGAAATACCAGATAATCCAAGTACTTGGCAGTGGACTGCTGGCGATAAACTTTTCTTGAAATTGATAGCTGAGGTGCATAAACGAAGTATGCGGTTAATTATGGATTATTCTTGGAATCATGTAGGCACCGAGTTTTGGGCGTGGAAGGATGTTGTCGAAAATCAGCAAAAATCGAAATATGTCGATTGGTTCTGGGTCAGTGCATTTGACGACCCCAATACTGCACAAAATGAATTCAGATACCCGGCTTGGCTGGAAGTTGTCAAAACATTAATACAGGTCAAAGAGACCGAATACATAACGCATGTACCCGAGTCTCATTATTGGGAGGGTAATTTTGTGAGCCAAGATATTAAAAACCATATTTTTGCCATTACAAAACGCTGGCTTGACCCCAATGGAGACGGCGACCCCTCGGATGGTATTGATGGGTTTAGGCTTGATGTTTGTGCAGAAGTACCACTAGGTTTTTGGAGAGAATATAGGAAAGTAGTCAGAGACATTAATCCCAATGCTTATTTAGTTGGCGAATCATGGTTTAGCAGATATCCAGATGCGATGCTTGACCCTGAGCCTACCTTGCGGGGAGATATATTTGACGGCGTAATGAATTACCGATGGTTTAAAGCATCACGCGAGTTTTTTGTTCATCCCAATTATGCCATCTCGGCTACAGCATTTGTAGACAGTCTGAAGCGAATTACAGCTAATATTCGCATGCAAAATAATCAGGCAATGATGAACACAGGAGCAACACACGATACACCTCGTTTACTAACTTCTGTGTTCAACTATAAAAATAAGTATAAATACGGTGCGTCACCCAATGCTGAGAATACTTACAAAATTTACAAACCTGATGAAATGGCCTACCAGACAGCCCGAATGATACTTGCTAATCAATTTACATTTATTGGAGCGCCTCACATATGGCAGGGAGAAGAAATGGGAGCATGGGGGGCAGACTTTCCGGATTGTAGAAAACCTATGATGTGGCCAGAAATAACTTTTGAAGATGAAGAAGCACATCCTTTTGGCATAGAACGCCCCATTGATAAAGTAAAGATGAATAAAAAAGTATTCGACTATTATCAAAAACTTATTCAGCTAAGGAAGTCAAGTCCTGTGTTGATTTATGGCAATGTCGACTATATCTTGGCAGATGATAAAAACCAAGTATTAGCCTATAGTAGATACTATGACAACGATGAAGTAATAGCTATATTTAACGCCTCTGCTCAAGAAAAAGAAATTGAACTAAGTACTCATCAGAAAGGAAATATTAAAGATTATTTTGGCAACCAATCAGTGAAAAAAGAGGGCAAAAAAGTTACGCTGACCTTAGCAGGTAGGTCTACGGCAATACTTATCAAGGTCTGATTGATAGAGTGGTTAATGAATCTAATATAATAAAACATTTTAAATTACTTATTTTAAATATCTCCATCAAAACTTGTGTTCAGCAAACGCTGCAAATCCCTACAGCCACAGCAGCCCTTCCCCCAAATACCCGATATTTTAATACATGGACATATCCTTTTTTGAGTAAAATAGCTTTTTCAATTTAATGAAGCTAAATAATTATAGGATATGCTCCATTTTGAGAAGAAATACTGAAGGAAACACACACTCTGTGAGAGGGATGCGAGCCTGAAAAAATAATTTGTTTATTTCTTAACTAGTAATAATATTTGAATAATAAATTTATTTTTTGTGAACGAAACCAGAAATATATATGCAAAACTTTACAACAGACTTCAGTCTATCGGTAATTGATATTACAATTATGGTAGCCTATGGTATACTCATTATTTTGTACGGGCTGTGGCATGCCAAACGCAAAAGTGCAGAAGAATATTTTCTAGGAGGCAGGTCTATGACTTGGCCAATAGTGGGGATTTCTTTATTTGCTGCCAACATATCGAGTTCTACTTTAATCGGCTTAGCTGGGGATGCCTACAAGACTGACACCCATGTGTATAATTATGAGTGGTTAGCAGCGGTAGTTTTAGTATTTTTTGCTGTTTTTTTTATGCCTTTTTACCTTAAATCAAAGATATATACCATGCCTGAATTTCTGGAAAAACGCTACGATAAACGGGCGCGATACTACTTTTCTTTTGTTACTTTAATCGGTAATATTTTGGTAGATACAGCTGCGGGTCTGTACGTGGGAATGTTGGTATTGAGAATTATCTTCCCACAAATACCTACCTGGCTTATCATTATGATGCTGGCAGTTGCGGCTGCGGCTTATACTATTCCGGGTGGTTTATCCTCAGTAGTACACACAGAAGTGGTGCAGGCTTTATTATTAATTATGGGTTCTATTTTACTCACTTATTTTGCATTTGAGCATGTAGGAGGGTGGACTGGTCTGATAAGTGGCTTAGAAGCCATGAAGGGGCAGGCACCAGTGGGTAATCAAACGCCCGAAGAGATTTTTAGCCTAGTGCGACCTCTCTCTGATGACTTTATGCCTTGGACAGGGCTACTCTTTGGGGCACCTATTCTAGGCTTTTATTTTTGGGCTAATAACCAGTTTATGGTGCAGCGGGTATTGGGCGCAAAGGATTTAAACCATGGACGGATGGGAGCTATTTTTGCCGGTTTTCTTAAACTGCCTGTTATACTGTTTATGGTTTTTCCGGGTACGGTAGCTATTTTATTGTTTTCAGATTTGGATCTGACGGGCTTAAATTATACTGTTATCAGGGAGGGAAAAAGTGTGCTTTGTACTAGCCTGAACGACTGCCCAAATATGACTTATCCGGTATTGATTTTTAACCTCTTACCAACAGGTATTATCGGTTTGGTATTAGCTGGTTTGCTGGCGGCAATGATGTCGAGTGTTTCAGCAGTATTTAACTCTGCTTCTACTTTAATTACTATGGATTTTATTAATAATATGCGCCCTGGTTTGAGTAGCAAACAGTTGGTGCGGGTGGGGCAAATCACTACGTTGGTGTTAGTATTTTTGGCTGCTGCTTGGACCCCGCAAATAGATAGGGTAGGGTCTCTTTTTCTTTATTTGCAAGTAGTTATTGCTTTTACCTGCCCGCCGGTAGTGGGTGTATTTCTTTTAGGAATTTTCTGGCGAAGGGCTAATGCTGATGGAGCAATTACTGGTCTGTTAGTTGGGTTTTTTATAGCAATTTCTTTACTGACGTTGCAAATTTCTGAACCTCAAGCAGGCATGTTAAAAATAATTGCAGATATACATTTTCTGCACAAAGCTGTTATTTTGCTCTTTGCTTGTTTACTCATTCAGATTGTAGTTACTTTAGCAACCTCATCGAGACAAGGTAAGGAATCGCAGCAGTTAATTTGGACAAAAGATTTTTACATTCAAGAGACAGAAGAATTGAGAGGCTTGCCTTGGTACAAAAACTTTAGGATATTATCGTTATTTTTATTGATTGTTACTGCTATTGTGGTAGGAATTTTTTGGTAATTCAGACTGCTGAGGGTTTTGTATATGCTCATTAAAAATCTTCTGGTGCCACTATGAGTATCTTCTCTTTATCAAGTATTACGGTTCCTGTGGGTACCCCTTTGGGTTTTCTGACGAACTTTTTGGGCGTATAAGTTACTGGACACAGTAGATCGTTTTTTCTTTTGGAGTAATAGGCTGCTAAGGCAGCAGCTTTCTCGATAACTGGCTGAGGAAATAGTCTTCCCGGCTGATGTTTAATCACTACATGCGAACCACCTACGTCTTTGGCATGAAGCCAAAGGTCTTCTTTGTAAGCATATTTTTTGGTAAGCAAGTCGTTAGAAAAGGCATTTTTACCCACCCAGATATGATAGCCCATAAAAGTGAACTGACGGAAAGGCCTTTGTATATACTCTTGATTGCTATGATTTAGGTGGTTTTGTTGTAAATAATTCCTTAACGACTTAACATCTTTTATCGATTCAATAGTTTTTATATGGGTCTGTATGCTTGCGAGCTGTTGTTTCTTTTGGGTAATAGATGATTCAAGTTGATGTAGTTCTTTCTTTTGATTTTTAGCTTTTCTATATAAACGCTCTGCATTTTTTTGCGGACTTAGCTGATTTTTTAGTTTAATATCTATTGTTGTATTTTGGTAAAAATTGTAAAGCCTAACTTTTTTTTCTCCAGTTGTAATCTTATGTAAGTTTGCCATAATAATATCTGCCTGCTGACCATACCGAACACTTTCTGCTAAATCACTTAGTTTTTGGCTAGTTTTTTCGATATAATTTTGCGTTTGTACAACGCTTTTTTGCAAGGTTTTTAATATCAAATCTCTGTCCTTTTTAATGTAAAATACTCTGGCAAAATATTTATAAAAAACGTTTGCTGCTGTGATAGCCTTCTTGCCTGTCCACAATACTTCACCATCCGAAAACAAGGAAAGTGCGATATGTTTACCACGCTTGGCTACATAAAAGTTGTTTTGCTCCATTTCACTCAGTACCTTTTGTATTAATGCCCATTGTTGCTGTTGATCCATGATATCAAAACCCTTTTGCTGCAAAACCGCTGTTATAGGCTTTCCGAAAGTAGGAAAAACTTTTTTTAGCCCGTTCTTACAGAAATTTTCAAGGTTTTGGTTAATTGGGCGATTAAGATTTTGCAACTCAATTTTCCAATCTGCACTATAGCGGTTTTGAAACATTTTCAATGTTTTTTTTTTATACATCAGTAAAATATTCGAACGATTGCCAAAGAGTTTAAATAAAATAGTGTAATTGTCCTCCAGAACTATAGAAAAGCAACGTTCATTTAAAAAAGTGTGTACATCAATTACCTTTTTGCCATAAGTCTCTTCAAATAAGTCTACACTATTGCGGCGGCTACGCTCATAAGTTTCAGAAAAAGAAAGGGCATTGACATTTGTAATAAAAACTGCTTTAATCCAAAATTCTTCCTCTACATTGGCAAAGCCCATCACTAGCTCACCTTTACTCTGAGTAAAACAAACATTGATATTAAAGTTTTTTAAACGAATAGAAAGGGCTACTGCCAGCTTTTTGAGATAGTAATAATTACAATGCAAATCAGTATTATTTTGGGCTGTTAACCCTCTTTAATCAATTCAGATAAGCCCATTGATGTACTTTGAGTAAGGCTACTGAGCAAATAGCCTATATATAAATCTAACATTTCTGCAGACAAATATTTTTTAAAATTAATAACTTCAGCGGTCGACTTTCTCCCAATACTCTTTACTGTAAATATCTACATTAAAACCTAATAAATCTAATATCCAGAGTTTTGTATCCCACAAAAGCACTGACCATACTCCTCCTTCTATAAATCGGCGTGGAGAGGTGCTAACTTTTTTTGCTAATAGCACCATTTTTCCTTCACAAGCTATTTGACGGGAGAAATGGGCAGCTTCCATGATGCGCTTTTTGGGAAAACCACCGAGTCTATCGAAAACACACTTCCTAACAAAAATTGCTTGATCGCCATAATAGCACTTGTCGAGGCGATAGCGAATTCTATTGATCACGGTAACTATGTACAAACTAAATGAAGATTGTGTCAAACCAAATTCAAAAGCCCCTCCATGCGCACCTGCCTGTACCTTGCTCAAAATCAGCCGATCGTAGCCTTGTGGTAGAAGTGTATCTGCATCGAGAAAAAGTAAAATATCACCTGTTGCTTGTCGTCCACCCATGTTGAGTGCGGCATATTTTTTTCCTTTTAACTCTGGTGCTGAGAAAGTTTTTATTCCTTTATTTTTCAGCAAGCAAACAGTAGCGTCAGCGGACCCTGTGTCTATCACAATAATTTCTTTTACTATGTCCATTTCCGACGCCTTTTTAGTGCAATCAATGGTTTGTAAAATATATGAAGCCTCATTTAAGGTAGGGATAATAATACTTATTGTCATGGACAATTACGAATTAGGGGTCAAAAAGGTAAGATGTAAATCACAGATTCTTATGAAAGAAAACGTAACCAGTGGTCACTGTTACTTATGTACGTGCCATTCCAGCAAAAATGCTTGCAAAAAAGAACATTTATTTTCTTATCCCTGACAATAGCTTTGTTTTTGTAATTATTCTCCTTATTTTTACTTTGTCTTTTGGGTAATTTCTTTGTTGTTTGTGCTGCCCTCACAACATAAAAATAAGGATTTTTTTTAGTTGATTGTACGATTCATATTAACCATTTGTCTGTATTTCACTATATATTTAAAGTTTTGACATTTTAAAAGGCATGGTATTGGAATTGTGAAATATTTTAATTACTCGAAAAAAATGTCAATAAACCATGCTCATCTATTATTTTAGCATATGTTTATATAGGTGGGGAATTTTTTTATTTTCTTTTTTCAACTCTAAAGCTCGTTTTTTTATACAAGGTAGGAAAGGTATCTTTCAAAAGCTCAGAGAAGAATTTCAGAAAAACAAAAAACCTGTCCTATGGATACACGCCGCTTCGCTGGGAGAATTTGAACAAGGTCGCCCGGTTATAGAAAAGATACGAGTACAATTCCCACAATTTATTATACTACTCACCTTTTTTTCTCCGAGTGGCTATCAAGTTATGCAACACTATGATAAGGTTGATTTTGTTTGTTATCTGCCCATAGATAGCCCAAGTAACGCCCGAAGGTTTATCCAAATCGTACAACCTCGTTTTGTTATTTTCATTAAATATGAGTTTTGGCATTTTTACATTGCACGACTTAGAGCAATAAATATTCCTATTATTTCGGTTTCGTCTATTTTTAGAGAAGAGCAAATTTATTTTAAAATTTACGGTCATTTCTACCGAAAAATTTTGAGAAATATAAGTCATTTTTTTGTACAAAATCAGGAATCTGCACAACTACTTCAAGGTATTGGCATTACTCAGGTTTCTATAAGTGGAGATACTCGTTTCGATAGGGCTGTACGTATTCTGAGCGGTCGGGAGAATATTCCTATGGTAGAGAAATTTTCAGCAAGCCACCAAACTCTCGTCATTGGCAGTAGTTGGCAGCCAGACATAATGCTCAATGCCCTAGTAATTAGAGATTTAAATATAAATCTAAAAATAATTGTTGCTCCCCATGAAATTACAGAGAAAAATATTCAGCATATCAAAAAATCATTTGCATATCAAAAAATTGTATTATTCTCACAAGTTAGGGGTATCGATGACTTGAAGCAAAAAAATTTGCTCATCATAGATAATGTGGGCATGCTCAGCAAACTTTACCGTTATGCCGATATAGCTTTTATTGGAGGTGGTTTCTATAAGAATGGCTTACACAACATTTTGGAGGCGGCTACTTACGGCGTTCCGGTAGTATTCGGAAGATATTTTCGAAAATTTCACGAAGCACGCTCACTTGTGGACTTAGGCGGTGCTTTTTGTGTGCATGAGGCTAAGGAACTAAAAATATTATTCAGAAAATTTTTAACAGAAGAAAGTTTTAGAAAAAAAACAGGAGACATTTGTAGTAAGTATATCCGCTCAGGTGTCGGAGCGACGAATAAAGTTATGAAATATCTTATCGAGCATCTAGTTTTCGGCAAAAATATCAAATATGAAGAACGGTAATAAAGGACTCGTGATGAAGTCCACCGGCTCATGGTATAAAATTTACGAAGAGAGTACAAAAAAAATATATAAAGGACGATTGCAAGGAAAATTTAGAATTAAAGAAATGAAGGTGACCAACCCAATTGCTGTAGGTGATTATGTTTCTTTTAATATTGAAAAAGATAGTTGTGCAGTAATTATTGATAGTATTCTAAATAGAGAAAATTACATCATCCGGCGCTCTACTCACAAAGTTGCTCATACACATATTATCGCTGCCAATATTGACTTAGCTATTTTGATGTGTACTTTGCATACGCCCAAAACATCTACTGGTTTTATAGACCGCTTTTTAGTAAGTGCATCGGCTTATGGAATACCGGTTTTATTGTTATTTAACAAATCGGATACTTGGGGGGAAAAACATCGAAACAGGCAAAAAAACTTAAGTGAGATGTATGAAGCTGTAGGTTACCCTTGTATGGCTATTTCATCTTTAACAGACGAATATTTTGAAGAACTAATGGAAAGGGTGTTAGGTAAAAAAAGCCTGATTGCTGGACACAGTGGCGTGGGAAAGTCTACCCTGATTAACCGTCTCGCCCCAAGTATTCAACAACAAACTGCTGCGGTTTCTTCTTTTGCTAATAAAGGAGTACATACTACTACTTTTGCAGAAATGTTTCTGGTTACTTCAGATACCTTTGTAATAGATATTCCCGGCATTAAAGAACTAGGTATTGCAAATATGGAAAAGCAGGAGTTGGGCTTTTTGTTCCCTGAATTTAAGGAATATATTCCAAATTGTAAATTTCATAATTGCAGCCATACTAACGAGCCTAAATGCGCTGTTAAGCAAGCTGTTGAAGATAAAAGTATTTATTTAGAGCGATATAAAAGTTATCTGAGTATACTTTATAACGAGGATAATAGACGGTGATTGACAAATGCTATTTAAGTTCATAATATATGCCAATATTCTGTGACTGTCGTTTAGCCACGGCATTTCCAGAGAAGCCTGCCGAAGTGGAACTTACTGTAATTCCCCATTTTTTGAAGCCTATAATTGCCTTAAGTGTGCCTACGAAAAACTCCTGATCATTGACATAAAAGCCTGTGAGTACTTGATTAGCACGAAGAGCTACACTGCCATTTTTGTAACTATTAATATCGATCAAATGAAAAGCGATATAAATATTTTTGTAGACTCGTATGCCTACCTCTGTTTCCCAGCGGAGGTAGCCACTATAATTGTTAGTTCTGAAGGCAGTTCCTAAAGCGGTAAATAGATAAAATCGGCTGTGTCCATAACCAATGCTTATGGCAGGTAGAAAACTAAAAGCATTATAGCCACTACTTATCCCAGTAGTCTCTTGAAAGTGTGACACTGGCAGAATTATGTCTATATTGAAAGAAATAAGTAGGGGTTTATCAATCAAATTATACTTAGCACCTAGTTCGATATTACCCAGGGCTAGAGAAGAACCACTCGATAAGTTACTTGTAGTAAAGTTGTTAACAAACCCTTTTGATTGTTGCCATTTAATTGGCACAGAAGCTTTGAGGCTCAGGCGGTCGATGAGTCCATACTCAGCATACAGTTGAAAAGTGTTGTCACTAAGTTCACGCTGTAAAGACTGGGTTTTATTACTGTCTTGAAATAAACTAGTGTAATTATCAATGGTATTAAAGGAAAGCTGCATATAGGCTTCTTTGGGATTTCTTACCCATGGACTTTGGGTGTAAGCACGGAAAAAAGCCAAGAAAAATAAAACAACGAGAAAAAGTTTCATACTAAAGATACTAACAGAGATTGGGTGGCGATGTAAAGCATACTGTGAATAAACTTTTGAAATTTATGGGATTAAATCTCAATACAAACATGTCACTTAAGTTTATATCTCTTTTTAAGAGAGATGTTACGCTTTCTATTATAGAAAAAAGGCTGGCGATGACCTACTCTCCCACGTATTAGTGCAGTACCATCGGCGCTGTAGGGCTTAACTTCTCTGTTCGGAATGGATAGAGGTGTTCACCTACGCTATGTTCACCATTGGATTATCCTTAATTGATAGCAGTAAGGATTAGGGCTAATTTCGAATAAATATTGTATTATTTCAGCTTTGTAATTACGACAAACTTAAAAGAGCAAGGTATAAGAATAGTAGATAAAGTTTTCGGGTTATTAGTACTGCTCGGCTTTGACTTCTCAGCCTGTATACCTACAGCCTATCTACGTCCTAGTCT
>CBDATB010000002.1:47500-52809 GCA_965199745.1 Flammeovirgaceae bacterium
CCCCCAGACTGCTAGTAACAGTCTGGGTTTGGACTCTTTCCCGTTCGCTCGCCACTACTTAGGAAATCACTTTTGTTTTCTTTTCCTTCGGTTAATGAGATGTTTCAGTTCACCGAGTAACCTCCTATTGCTAGGTGATATGTCTTCAACATACCGGGTTGACCCATTCGGACATCCATGCCTCAACGGCTTCGTGCGCCTTCGCATGGCTTTTCGCAGCTTAACACGTCCTTCTTAGTCTTCAAGAGCCTAGGCATCCCCTGTGCGTTCTTTGTTTCCTTTTTCCACAAGCTTGTCTCTTACTCTTAAGTTTGTCATAGAACGCTCCCACTTTCTAAAGAATAATACCTTAATAAAAGTATTCACGAAAATGGAGTGTGCAATACCCTCTAAAATACAGAGAGTTTTATGCATTTCAAACAAATGCGAGCAGCAGCGTGATAAAATGCCAGAAGCACCTGCTTATTTTCAGCGTACTCCACTACCGCCAACTGTGCCGCAAAACTATTATTTAATCTTTTAATCAAAAAATATTATTGACTTTTTTTATGCTTTTTATTGATATTAGACTAATCGTATTGATTGGCATTGTTAAATTTTTGACAATGCTTACCTATTTTCTATCTCTCGCGTTCTGTATACTGAAGTTTTGACAGCTTTCAAGGTCTTTATTTATAATAAATGTAAGTTGAAAAATACCAGTATAACTAAAAATATTCATCAGGTAGGTGTTCAAATGCTATTTAGCTCTGCTAAAGCCAGCCAAGTCATCAAGCCTACCCCTATTTCTAGTGCTTCTTCATCGATATCGAAAGTCGGAGTATGTAAACCTGAAACAATACCTTTGGCTTCATTCCGTGTACCCAAGCGATAAAAGCAGGCGAATACTTGTTGCGAATAAAATGAAAAATCTTCGGCAGCCATCCATAAATCTAGGTCGATGATATTTTCTTTCCCCATATAAGCGGTAGCTGCTGCTTTGGCTCTTTGGGTCAGTTTCGGTTCATTCACTAGATATGGGTATCCTTTGACGATGTTAAAATCACATTTTCCGCCCATACTCTGTGCAATACCTTCTGCCATTTTTTTCATGCGGCAACGGGCTTTTTCGCGCCATTTTTCATTCATAGTGCGGAAAGTACCTTGTAATTTTACTTCATTAGGAATAATGTTGGTAGCACCGTGGGCGTGCATATCGCCAAAAGAAAGCACTGAAGGGATTTTAGGGTTGGCTACTCGACTAACAATTTGTTGTAGTGCGACCAGTATATGAGCAGTAATTAGTACTGGGTCTACTAGCGTCTCTGGGATAGCGGCATGGCCTCCTTTTCCGCTAACAGTTACTTGTATTTCATCGCAACTTGCCATGTACATACCTTCACGAAAGCCTACTTTTCCTACAGGTATGTAAGGCATAACATGCTGACCTATAATGCTTTGGGGAGCAGGGTTTTTAAGCACGCCGTCTTTTATCATTAATGAAGCTCCACCGGGCATGCGTTCTTCGCCAGGCTGAAAAATTAACTTAACTGTTCCTTCAAAATTTGATTTTAGCTGATTTAGTATATTAGCGACCCCTATTAAGCAACTTGTATGTACATCATGTCCACAAGCGTGCATGATTCCTTCGTATTTTGACCTGTAGGGAATTTCATTAGCTTCGTGGATGGGCAGTGCATCCATATCGGCACGCAGTGCAATGGTTTTGCGTGTTGGGTTTTTTCCTTCGATCAAGGCAGTAAGTCCTGTCCCTGCTACCCCTTCCTGTGGAGAAAGTCCGTAATGTTGTAATTTTTCTGATACAAAGCGAGCTGTTTTATGCTCCTGAAAAGAAAGCTCAGGGTACGCATGGATGTGTCGTCGGTTACTAAGCACTTCCTCTCGATGTGTTTTTACTAATGATTTGATTTGCTGAATAAGCATTTTTTATTCTTTAATTTTCAGTTAAAATACCTTCAGAAAGATAAAACTCTGTAGTGTCTTTACAACAGCACCTTCTTGGAAAAGTTGCTTAACAGTCACAGGGAAGAGGCAGATGAGGTTTTGTTTGAGTAAATGGCAATCTAATTGATTTTAACGACTGCTCCAAAATAAACATTTCTCTTTTGGTAAAAATTATAGTCTTCTATTTTTGTATAGTCTCTATTGTATATCGGTGTTTGTTGATTCTTGTTATTTAATAAACTTTGTAAAGTTACAAAAGTAATTATCTGAAATCTCTTGAAATTAAATATTTTGTTGAAAGACAAATTTACAGCATGATAATTATTGTATTGGGCTGGGTTAGTTGTATCAAAAACAGGTTCATAAAAACCTATATCCTCTTGAAATATTGATGAAGATATAGGGGTATAATATAATCCTGGTCTATGAATATAATTAAGTGAAAGAGAAAAAATACGATAATTGTTATAAGTAATACTGCTTTACTGCTTTTAATGAAATAGTTTAAATCATTACTCGCCCGCATAGTCTGCTGTGTATCCTCTATTATTTGGATATCTAAGAATGTATTAGGGAGTGTAAATTGAAAATATTTACCTATTTCTCGCTTATAATATAACTCCAGAACAATAATTTGTCTTTTAGCCTCATTCTTCTAGTGATACAACTCTTAAATCTCCTGATTCTGTCTTACAATAAGCTCCCAACTGCAATAAGTTCTTTCTATACAAAAACTCGTAATCTATAGTCAGTTGCCAACTAGATAAAAGGTTAAAGTTGGTATTTACAGGGTTCGCAATATTGTAGTTATAGTATTTGCCACCAGCTAATAGTAGGTTATGTTGCTTATTGAGTTTATACTTGAGGCTGGCTTGATAGCTAAGATAAAAGTTCTGATGATTCTGAACAGTAATATTATTGCGTAAACCTAAGCCAAAAAGTAGCTTTTTTGAAAGGTCGCCTTTTAAATATACATAAGATTCTAAGTTATGGTGAGTTAATGTAGTATCTGCGGTTGTGGTAGGTGTATTTGGCGAACGAGTAAAGAAAAAAACAGGTATCTGATTTTGCGTATCGAAGAAAGTAAAATCGTGTGTAATACCTGTTTGAATTGAAATGTTCTCACGTAAGAAACGTTTATAATTAGCAGCACTGTATATTTGAGTCTGATTGCTTTTAGATATTGTATTGCCAAATTCAAAGTCTGTTTTTCCAAAATCAGTTCTATTATTAAGAGTAAAAATATTTTTATTTTTTTGATAATAGAAATTAGCTATATTGAAATTTCGTCTATTGGCAGACTGAGATAGTCCTTCATAGTTAAAAGCATTTATCTGTATATTAGCATTTTCATCAATTTAAATAACTATAGACATTAAAAAAGATATTTTCACGAATTCTCTTATGAAAATTAATACCTAAATCTCTTACACTAAAATTGTCTATGAAGTCAAAAGCCTCTTGATTAAACGTAGTAAAAGTTTTAGAAAACTGATAGTTTCCGTATAGTTGAATAAAATCTTGGTCATGTGATTGAGACAGTTTAAGTGATGTTAGAAAACCAATATTTGCCAACCCTAAAGAAAACTTCAATTCATTTTCTTGTAGTTCGTTAATGGTTTCCAATTCTACTATTCCTCCTGTGGCGTTGCCATATATAAGCGGTAGATTACTTCCATAGACCAACTGCCTTTTGAGTAACTCAGTGTTAAATAGACTAAAAAACCTAAACCATTAAGCTGTGTACTGCGTACAGGATTGTAAGGGGGTACGCCATTAATATAACTCCTGAGCGTCCTGCACTACTGCCTCTGAGTTCTGGATTAGCTGTTTCACCCGTATTCGTTGAGGAAGGTAATATAGTAATAGCTTTCAGAGGGTCAGCGGCAGCAATGGGGTTTGTGTAAATTTCTATTTTGCTTATTTCTATGACTGAAAATTCCTCTGCAATTATGTTTTTGCCCTTTACGATTACTTCAGATAGCAGTGCTTCATTTTCTTTCAAATAAATGATGAGTGGTTTGCTCAAATCTATATTTTCAAGAGCAATAATCTGGGTTTGATAACCAATAAAAGAAACCAATAAACTATCAAAATCAGTATTTACTACTAAATTGAATTTACCCTCAAAATCTGTAATAGCACCTTTTCCACTATTTTTAGGATATACATTGGCAGCAAAAACAGCTTTGCTTTTTATATCTTTTACAATCCCCTCTATGATAGTTTGGGCTTGTAAGGACATACAAAGAAAAAATAAAATATTTGCTATAACAGTGCTATTTATCAACAAGTTTCTTAGCTAATTGATTGATTTGATAATCATCAGGATATAATTGGATGCTCTCTTTAAAATATTTTTTTGCTAAATCATACTGTTCTTTGCGAATATAATAGCGTATTAAGATGTAATAGACTTCGTTTTTTCCCCATGCAGGTAAATAAGGATTGGCTATTTTTTGGTTATCTAAAGAAAGGGCTTTTAACAGGTATTTTTCTGCTTTTTTTCCTCCTCCATATTTTTCAGGTGTGTAGAAATCATTAATTCCTAATACTAAGTAAGCCCGCATATTCTCGGCATCGATGGCGGTAGCTTTTCGTGCATTCTTTTTTATTTTAGAAGAGTATATACCTGCCGAAAAACCAGACTTGAATTGTATAGCAAAATTCTGTAGGTAAGCTAACAGTGCATAATCTTCTCCATTTTTTTGCTTTTTTTCTTCCATCATATCAACACCTTCTTCTATTGCTTTTTGGCTGCTAGCTTTATCTCTATTATTAATATAAACAATAGCCTTTTTATAATACGCCAAAGCCATCCAGTATGTTGTTAAATCTTTATTTTGTTCAGTTTTACCACTTGCCAGCATAGCAAGCATTTTGTCTAAATAGCTATGTTCATTGGAAGAAACACTTTTTATAAAGGCATTTTCTAATTTTGATTCTATATGATATAACAAAGAATCTTGAACAGCAGTGTAGTCTTCTGGGCTTGCCGCTTCACTATTTGTTTGGCAAGTGTATGAACTGATTGTACAGGCAAATAGCGACAAAAGAGTAATTTTAAAATACTTCATATTGAAACATGTTTAATGAGGAAAAATATAAAAAAACCATGTATAACCACTTGTAGTCAAGTAGTTGAAAATAAAAACAAATTAAAAAAAGTAGACCTGTATTGATGAAACCAGCTAATAAGTACAAAACTTTCTTATAAAATATATCAGGCGTACGAATAGCTATATAAGGTGTGGTACAGGGCTGTTGCGAAAGCTATACTAGTTATCTTGGCACATATTAACTTTGCCACGATTATATGAGTAAATTCGTGCAAGGACATCAGTATCGACACACTTACTATGACC
>CBDATB010000003.1:0-110984 GCA_965199745.1 Flammeovirgaceae bacterium
TAAGACCATTGAAAAAGATTTGCGCCACAGATTAGCCTACCTCAACAGGGGTGTTGTCAGATATATTTTAGATTATGTAAACAATGCTTGTCTCGACTGGCTGAAAGCCAAAAGTATGTTTGTTACAGAAGCAGAACAATACCTTTCAGAGTACTGTAAAAACAGACCTCGAAACTAATCATGCAAATCAAAGATTAAAAAGAGCATATGCCTTTAAGCAAAAAAAGCTATTTTTATCGTATCTTTGATACCTCATATTTTTCTGTACTGGATTTTTAGGCAGGTCTTTCAATTTAATCCTTGATTTGCATTGATAATTAACTAAATTCTGTACCCGCGTATAGTAGATTGTTCACATTATTTCAATTGCTTACGATTTGCTGGATTCCTATCTTATGGAAAACTACTTGTTTAAAACAGTATTCTGGAACTTGTCTTCCTAATCATATGTTTCGTAAAGAGTCAAATTAGCTAACCGTTTGCTAAAGACAAACGGACTTCTTGCCTTTGGAGTCATCTGCTAGCAAAAGAGGTAAAAATCTTACATCAGCTCTATATCTTTAGGTCTCATACTGACGATAGCAAAAGATAGGGAAAAGGGGGTAAGCACGGTTCTTTACAGGAAAAACCGTGTTTCATCGCCTCACAGGTTAAAGATCTGTAGTTTTTGTAGCACATTTTACAAATAATTTATCTGATTTTATGAGTTTATTGAGCAAAGAGTCATTTTCCTTGATACTGATATTATCCTGCTTGTACTCTGTTTCTTTTGACACATTTTCACAAAATATAAAACAAAAAAAATATATTATCTCGCAAGTAGCTAGTGAAAATTTAGCGTATTTGCAAGCAAAGTGTGAGCAAGAATATAAACAAAAGCACAGTCAAGCCTTGAAAATGGCTACTCAAAAGGGATGGTTGTTAGATGCATCTTACCAAGACGGAGGACGAATTACCTTAAAATCCTTAGATTTTTCTGGTGTCCCGCTTTACTATATTACAGACAATATAAATGCCGCCAATACTATTTCCACTAATCAGGTGTGGTCTGGCGGTCGCCTAGATCTGAATCTTTCTGGTGATGGCATAACTATTGGTATTTGGGATGGTGGTAAAGTACGCGATACCCATCAGGAATTAAATGGTAGAGTCGTTCAGCAAGATAGCATAACTACGCTAAACGATCATGCTACACATGTTGCTGGCACCATAGTAGCTGCAGGAGTAGTTACCAGTGCAAAGGGCATGGCATTTAAAGCTGACCTCGATGCTTACGACTGGAATAACGATGAAGCCGAAATGGCAAGGGCAGCGTTAGACGGGCTAATGATTTCTAACCATTCTTACAGCTTTACTCATGGCTGGGCTTATGGTCGTTTTTCGGGTAATACCGGTTGGCATTGGTTTGGTAACCCATCAATAAATTCAACAGAAGACTTCCGCTTTGGTTTTTATAGCAACCAGACTCAACTCTGGGATGATATTGCACACAATGCACCAATGTATATGATTATAAAAGCTGCTGGTAACGACCGCGATGATAACGGACCCGATGTCGGAGAAGCACACCGGGTATATAGTAATGGTTCTTGGGTAACATCAACAAGTATTAGAGATCCCGATGGGAACTATGATTGTATCGGAACGCTCGGCACGGCAAAAAATATTCTTACAGTAGGTGCAGTGCAAGATATCGCCGCCAGTTATAGCAGCCCCACAGATGTACAATCGGCTTCTTTTAGTGGCTGGGGCCCAACCAACGACGGAAGAATTAAACCTGATGTTGTGGCTAATGGCGTATCGCTTTATTCTACTAGTTCGTCGACAAATAATAGTTATGCTACTAGGAGCGGAACTTCTATGTCAAGTCCCAGTGTAACAGGGTCTATGGCTTTGCTACAAGAACATTATAGCGATTTGAATGATAATTTCATGCGAGCAGCCAGCCTGAAAGGATTGGTTATTCACACAGCAGATGAAGCAGGTATTGCCGATGGCCCCGACTATAGCTTTGGCTGGGGATTGATGAATACAGAAAAAGCCGCTAATCTTATTAGCCAAATAGGCACTCATACCCGCATAGAGCAGCTAACGCTTAATGATGATGATACTATTAGTTTCCAATTCAAAGCAGATACCAGCAAAGCCTTTGCTGTTACAATCTCTTGGACAGACGTGCCGGGAACGCCAGCTACTACTGTTGCAGAACTTGGTAAGATAGTATTAGTTAATGATTTGGATATAAGAGTTTACACGAATGACACCACCTATATGCCCTGGACACTCGATCCTGCTAATCCTGCCAGTGCTGCTACTACCGGAGATAATTTCAGAGATAATATAGAAAATATAGTTATTGATAATCCTATAGCTACAGAGACCTACACTGTTGTCATCACACACAAAGACAGTCTCTCGGGCGGTTCACAGGATTTTTCTTTTATTGCATCGGGCATTGAAGACAATTCTCCTTCAAAAAGTTTTTCTTTGGATGAAGGCATTATCGCAGAAAATCAACCCTTAGGTACAACGATTGGCTACTTCGATACGCAAGATGACGATATTGACGATACACATACTTATACATTGGTTGGGGGAGTCGGAAATAGCGATAATACTAAATTTAAGATTAGTGGCGATACACTCAAATCAAACAGTATTTTTAACTACGAAAAGCAAAGACAGCACAGTATTCGAGTAGAAACAAGTGACGGAAACGGTGGACTACAAACCAAAATTTTCAATATTGAAGTCCTTGACGCAAATGATATACCTAGTGCTTTGGTTTTGAGTAATAATACCATCGCAGAAAATCAACCCTTAGGTACAACGATTGGCTACTTCGATACGCAAGATGACGATATTGACGATACACATACTTATACATTGGTTGAGGGAGTCGGAAATAGCGATAATACTAAATTTAAGATTAGTGGCGATACACTCAAATCAAACAGTATTTTTAACTACGAAAAGCAAAGACAGCACAGTATTCGAGTAGAAACAAGTGACGGAAACGGTGGACTACAAACCAAAATTTTCAATATTGAAGTCCTTGACGCAAATGACATACCTAGTGCTTTGGTTTTGAGTAATAACACCATCGCAGAAAATCAACCCTTAGGTACAACGATTGGCTACTTCGATACGCAAGATGACGATATTGACGATACACATACTTATACATTGGTTGAGGGAGTCGGAAATAGCGATAATACTAAATTTAAGATTAGTGGCGATACACTCAAATCAAACAGTATTTTTAACTACGAAAAGCAAAGACAGCACAGTATTCGAGTAGAAACAAGTGACGGAAACAGTGGACTACAAACCAAAATTTTCAATATTGAAGTCCTTGACGCAAATGACATACCTAGTGCTTTGGTTTTGAGTAATAATACCATCGCAGAAAATCAACCCTTAGGTACAACGATTGGCTACTTCGATACGCAAGATGACGATATTGACGATACACATACTTATACATTGGTTGAGGGAGTCGGAAATAGCGATAATACTAAATTTAAGATTAGTGGCGATACACTCAAATCAAACAGTATTTTTAACTACGAAAAGCAAAGACAGCACAGTATTCGAGTAGAAACAAGTGACGGAAACGGTGGACTACAAACCAAAATTTTCAATATTGAAGTCCTTGACGCAAATGACATACCTAGTGCTTTGGTTTTGAGTAATAACACCATCGCAGAAAATCAACCCTTAGGTACAACGATTGGCTACTTCGATACGCAAGATGACGATATTGACGATACACATACTTATACATTGGTTGAGGGAGTCGGAAATAGCGACAATACTAAATTTAAGATTAGTGGCGATACACTCAAATCAAACAGTATTTTTAACTACAAAAAGCAAAGACAGCACAGTATTCGAGTAGAAACAAGTGACGGAAACGGTGGACTACAAACCAAAATTTTCAATATTGAAGTCCTTGACGCAAATGACATACCTAGTGCTTTGGTTTTGAGTAATAATACCATCGCAGAAAATCAACCCTTAGGTACAACGATTGGCAAGCTGAACACCATAGACGAAGACATTTCTGCCCTATACACTTACCGATTAATCAATGGGACAGCACATTTTTACTTAGCAGATGATACAGTTAAAAGTAATATTACTTTTGATTACGAAGAGAAATCTTCGTACAATATCACCATATCGAGTAATGATGGAGATGGACGTATTATTGAAAAAATATTTACTATTACAATTACAGACGAAGATGAACAAGTTACTAGTGTTGAAACAAAAGATCTCCAATCGCCTATATCGGTATATCCTAATCCGGTTACCAATAAATTAAATATTAAGATCGAACAATATTTAACAGGGGGTGAAATAAACATATCTGTGATTAATGTTTTAGGAGAAACTATCAGAGAACATACATTTTCATATAAGGGAGTAAATACTTTCAAAGTAAATGTATCTGACCTCGCTGAAGGGCTTTATTTGTTGCAAATAAGTAACGACAAACAACGAACGTTCAAGCAATTTATTAAGAGGTAGCAATAATTTAGTGTAGCACTCTTCTAATACCTGCATATTCGTGTGTAAGCTGTCGTGTTGCTTGGCAGTAAATGCCTTCTTTGCATAATGTATCTATTCTGACCTGTCCGCTGGCATGGATAATTTCTGTTTCACTGATTATAATACCTACATGGATAATTCTTTTCTCTTTATTACGAAAAAATGCTAAGTCTGCTGCTTGTTGCTCACCAAATACTATGGGTGAACCTTCAAGGTATTGGTCTTTAGCATCTCGGGGCAGCCAAATGCCACATAACTTAAACACCTGTTGGATAAAACCCGAACAATCGATACCAAAAATACTTTTTCCACCCCATAGATAAGGCGTACCCAAGTAACACTTAGCATAGTGGTCTGCCTTTCGGATTGCTTTGACACCACCTTTTTCTATTTTTGGAGGTTTTTCTCTAGTAAATTTTTCCTCGTCAATATAAAAAAAATCTTTTGTAAGCAGATATTCAGATCCTATAGATAGGAGTAAACTCTCGTTAGATGAATGAATAATTGAGTGTTTTTCAGTGAAATAAGCCATAATGCCTGCCTGCCACCTTTGCTTACCTCGGTTGCTTAGCTTCTGATGCTGGTTAGCAGCAATCCACCCTGTGTAATGATCGTAAACTACTTCAATTTGAAGCCACTCGTTGTTTTCACTAACAGATAATAAACGGTAAGTTTCACCAAACAATAACTGAGTAACTTGTTCTGAACGATGGTCAGGTTTTTTTCTGACGGGTACTACTGTGAACTTACAAATGCCGTATTTTAAATATTTTTGCATATTGTTTTATTAACTGTCCTATGCCATTACCCAAGCCTGTTCATTTATCGAGTTTTTGCATCTCTTCGCGCACCTTATTACCCAGAAAAAAGAAATCTAAACTAAAAGCTAAAAAAGTGTAGCCTTCTGAAATTTTATTTTGCAAATCTTCATAATTGGGCTGTATGACGTGAAAACCCAGAGGTTTATTAAGTAATTTTGTAATGGCATGAATTTTCTGCAAACTCTTCAATACTTTCGGATGAGTAAGCTCCCCTGCTAATCCCATAGAGGCCGACAAGTCATACGGCCCGACAATAATGCCGTCAATACCTTCTATTTGTAGAATAGACTCTAAATTTTCAACAGCTTCTACATGCTCAATTTGAGCAATAATTAGTACCTGATTTTTAAGCCATTTTTTATAACTCTCCAAGCCAATGCCGTACTGCTGTGCTCGTGATAGACCTACACCTCTTTTACCCTCAGGCGGATATTTTACATATTCAACAGCCTGTTTAGCTTCCTGTGCATTTTTTATCATCGGAACAATTACCCCATCGGCACCAGCGTCTAATATGCGTTTAATCACTACTTCTTCATTTTTGCTCACTCGCACTAGTGCCTTCATACCATTGCCTTGTATATGACCAATAACGTTTTGAGCGGACTCATAACCGATAGCAGCGTGTTCCATATCAATAGCAAGCCAGTCGAAACCAGCCGTAGCCATAATTTCTACTACGGACTGATGGGCAATGGTGAGCCAAGATCCTATTGTAAGCGTATTGTTTTTTAATTTATCTTTCAGACTCATATGGTTCTAAGTATTTTATACATTTGCTGCGCAATTACAAAATCTTCCGGATCATCAATGTCCATTGCCTCTATTTTATTTATGACAAATAAATAAGGTTTTTTTCCGATTCTTCTGCTTCCTGATTGGGAAAAAGATTTTGCCGTAAATAAGTACAAACAAGAGTTCTCCTGATACAAAGGTGCCAAGTCCTGCGTTCTTATTAATTGATTAGGGTCGTGATTTATCGGCTGACTATTTTCATGATACAAGCGTGTTTGTAATTTGGTAACAGAAAATAAAGAATCATATTTTTTTTCGTCCAACGATAAGAAAGTTTGTATTGCTCGATCTATACTTGTCCGTGTTAGCAAAGGATTAGTGCTGTGTGTTTGTAAATAAATGTCTGCCGATATTCTCGATATATCATAAGCAATAATTTTATTCATCGACACACGGTCTCCTCTAATAATTTCGGGGCGATCGATGATGGTAATTTTATTACTAAAGTTTTTGTTTATATCGCTGGCTATCTCGTGGCTATCAGTATCGACTACAAGTTGGCTGATATAAGTAGATTGTAAAAGGTTTTTGGCAACAATATGATATAAAGGTAGGTCAGAGAATTTTTTAAGATTTTTGTTTTTCACCCGTTCAGAATGTCCTTTCATCGGTATTAGGGCAACAATTTTTTTCATTTAGCATGAGATTTTATTTGTTCAATAATATAATCTTGCTGCGATGACTCCAATTCGGTGTGCATGGGCAGAGAGATAACCTGTTTTTTCAACGCCTCTGTTACCGGCAGCCTTCCACGATTATAGACTTCAATAGCGTAGGGTTTTTGTTCGTGGATAGGAATCGGGTAGTATATCACGCTAGGTATGCCTTTGCTTTGAAGATAAGCTTTCAAGGTATCTCTATTATCTGCTTTAAGCGTATACTGATGGAAAACATGGTTTGAATAATCTGCTTGATAAGGTGCAGATAAGGTATCTATGGTTTTAAAAGCCTCACTATATCTTTCGGCTACCTTTCTGCGTGTGGCATTGTACTGATCGAGATATCTCAATTTAACAGACAAAACGGCTGCCTGAATGCTGTCTAGCCGAGAGTTACAACCCACCATATCATGGCGATATTTAGTTTTTTGTCCGTGGTTAGCCATCATTTGACACCGCTCTGCCAGTGCGTCATCATCAGTGAATATAGCACCCCCGTCTCCATAGGCTCCCAAGTTTTTTGATGGAAAGAAAGAAGTGGTACCAATAGTACCCATCGCACCGGCTTTTTTAATGAGTCCATTAGCAAAAGTATACTCGGCACCTAGAGCCTGTGCAGTATCTTCTATTACGTAAATACCGTGTTTTGCTGCTATAGACAGTAATGGCTCCATGTAAGCACATTGTCCATAAAGATGGACAGGGACAATGGCTTTGGTTTTATCGGTAATTTTCTCTTGAATTTCATCAATAGCTATATTGAAGGTATCCGCCTGGACATCTATAAAAACAGGAGTCAACTTCAACAAAGCAATCACTTCAGCAGTGGCCACATAAGTATGAGAAGGGACAATTACTTCATCTCCGGGCTTTAGTTCAAGTGCCATCATAGCTATTTGTAAGGCATCTGTACCATTTGCGCAGGGTATGACATACTTCACCTTAAGATAGTGACTCAACTGCCGCGCAAAGTCTGTAACGGCTTTTCCATTGATAAACGACGTGCTGTCAATAACCTCTTGAATAGATTTATCCACTTGGAGCTTAATTTTAAGATATTGCCGATGTAAATCGGCCATTTTTATAGGCTTCATACTTGAAATTTTTTAAAAAACTCAATTTTACTATAATCTATCATCCACGAGAGATTTTTCGTAAAAACTTTTCACGTCAAAAACTACTCCATCCGCAATACATAAGTCTCTGGGTAAAATATTTTTAAAATCATGATGCGCTACTGCCAACACAACTGCTGTATAATTATTTGACAATATTTTAGCCAGTGCAAACCCATAGGTTTGAATTACTTCATCGCCATCAGCATAAGGGTCGTAGACCGATACTTTGGCCCCATAGCTCTTTAATTCTTCAATAACGTCTATCACTCTGGAATTGCGAATATCGGGGCAGTTTTCTTTGAAAGTAATGCCCAATATCAAAATATGGGCATCCTTAATACAATGCCCTTTTCGAGCTATGAGTTTGATCAATCTGCCGCCAATATAGCCGCCTATATTATTGTTAATGCGCCGTCCAGACAAAATTACTTCGGGCTGATATCCAAGACTTTCTGCTTTGTAAGTCAAGTAATAGGGGTCTACGCCAATGCAATGCCCACCCACTAAGCCAGGGCGAAAATGTAAGAAATTCCATTTTGTAGCGGCAGCTGCCAATACTTCTGAAGTGTCTATGTTCATTTTACTAAAAACAATAGACAGCTCATTCATAAAAGCAATGTTCAAATCTCGCTGTGCATTTTCTATTACTTTAGCTGCTTCAGCCACTCTGATAGCACTTACCAAATAAGTTCCTGCACTAATGATAGATGCATATAATTCATTTAAGCGGTGTGCTACTAAGTCGGTGCTGCCACTCACTATTTTTTTTATTTGCCCAACTGTGTGCATTTTATCGCCTGGGTTAATACGCTCGGGAGAGTACCCAATATAGAAATCTTCATTAAACTTTAAACCACTTTTCAAGGCTAGTATAGGCAAACACTCCTCTTCCGTACAACCCGGATAAACAGTAGACTCATAAACCACTATGTCGCCTTTGTTTAAATAATTTCCTACTGTTTCGCTGGCTTTCTTCAGTGGGGTTAGGTTTGGTTTTTTATATGAATCAATAGGTGTAGGAACGGTAATAATATATATGTTTGCACCAGCTAAGCACGTGGTGTCAGAAGAAAAAGATAAGTAAAGGGCATTTTGTAGAGATGTTTTGTCTACTTCTCTGGTACGATCAAAACCTTTGGTAAGCTCTTGAATCCGTTGGGTGCTAATGTCAAAACCAATGACTGCGTATTTTTTTGCAAACGCAATTGCCAAGGGCAAGCCCACATAGCCCAAACCAATAATTGCTATGGTATCTGAAGAATTAGGTAGCACAAAACTTATTTAAAATAACTGAAAATGTACGAAAAAAACCAGGCATAAAAAAAGCAAATATATATGATGGATACTTAAAAAATGATACTTTTGTTCCACGCAAATTAAATTGCGGAACTAAATTAAACTAACATTCCTCTGAGCCACTGTTAATTATTTAATCACATTTGCAATTAAAACTGTCTTTTAGTCTCTTGACTAGATTGCCTCACGCCGCACTTATTACCATGATAACGAATTTCCAACACCGTATTTTTATCTCAGTCGGGTAATGAAAAACCGAAATAAAAAAGTAAAACAACTAGAGTCTTTTGATACGCTGTTACATATCGTGGACGATTTAAGAGAGCGGTGTCCTTGGGATAGGAAGCAGACTATCGCCTCTCTTCGTCACCTAACCATTGAGGAAGTTTATGAACTATCGGACGCCATTATCAGCAATAATTTGTGCAAGGTTAGAGAAGAATTGGGAGATTTAATTTTACATATCGTTTTTTATGCTAAAATAGCAGATGAAGAAAATGCATTTGACATCACTGACATATGTAATATAATTTGTGAGAAACTTATCGCTAGGCATCCGCATATCTATGGTGATTGCCATGATGTATATACGGAAGAAGATGTTAAAAAAAACTGGGAGGTAATCAAACTCAAGGAAAAAGACAACGACTCTGTGCTGATGGGTGTGCCAACCTCACTTCCAGCTCTGCTAAAAGCCATACGAATTCAAGAGAAAACAAGTGCTGTAGGTTTTGATTGGCGAACAAAAGAGGCAGTATGGGACAAAGTACAAGAAGAGCTTGATGAGCTAAAAGAAAGCATATCAAGTAGTGAAGATATAGAGAGACAGCAAGAAGAATTTGGCGATCTACTTTTTTCCTTGATAAACTACGCTCGGTTTTTAAAGATTAATCCCGAAACTGCACTGGAAAAAACAAATAGAAAATTTATTACTAGGTTCAAATATATAGAAAAAATAGCTAAAAAAATGGGAAAGCAACTGACCGAAATGTCATCAGCAGAAATGGAAAACTGTTGGAATGAATCAAAATTGCAGGAAGGCAAAAACAAGCAATGAGCAAAAGAAAAAGCAATTAGAAAGTTCAACATAACTACAAACATATTACCATTTCTTTTAATCGCTCCTCAAAAAATGAAAATAGCAAACTTTTTTAATTAGACTTTTGTTTTTGAGACAAAGAAAAAATGAGAACCTGTTAGTATAGGGTAATAAGTAATAAAAATTTCTTTCAGACATTCGACAAAACATTCTCTTTCTTTGCAAGAAGAAATAAATATAGTACACATATATTATTATAATAAATATTTTTAATCCTTAAATCCCTCTTATTTATGATACTATTACTACCGATGAAAATCATCACTTACTTTTCTTATTATTCACCTATAAACGCCGTGTAAAAATGCTAGTGAAAGTTCAGTTAAAAAATTCAGAAAAAACAGTGATCATTGATGATAAGGTCCATGAGTACGTTTCAACTAACTCATACCTTAAAAACCTAGATTTTGAACACAACCTCCGGGAGCATTCTTCTGGTAGGGCTGTTTTTCAAAAATCTTGGCGAAAATCCGATGGTTCTTACAAAGTTGAAACTATCTATCTTCATAAGCTCGTTGCTGAGAAATTTATCGCCCGACCTGACGACTCAGATAGAAAGTATGTAAAAATTTGTAATGGCAATCCACTGGATTGCAGAATTTCAAACCTCGAATGGAGTACGAAGTCTGATATTAAAAGAAATATCACAAAAACTACTAACAAGACAGGTTATGTGGGCGTGGCCAAAGATAAGTACCACTACAGAGCAATTATTTACATTCAACGTAAGCCACGTGTTATTGGAAAATACAAAACAGCTCAAGAAGCAGCTCTGGCTTACAACAAGGAATCTATTGCTTGCTTCGGCATCACTAGAGGACTCAACAGAGTGAAAGAGGAAGATTTACCCGAAGAAAGCGAGTTCAGAAAAGACAGAGAATTGCTCAGAATTTCAAACAGAGAAATCAACTAAAGCACTGTATTGTATTTTCTAATTTAATAGCTACAAAAGATTTATTAAGCAATTTAGCAATATCTTACTGTAGCTATTTTTTAATGTACCGGGTTTCGTTACACAAAACTTAGACAAATGTCCGCAATTGCCGATCTGCCAAAATGCCCGTCTTATTAGGTATAGTGAACACTGACTATAGAGATGACCTAATGCAGTATTTCGTATCTATCGTTGCCTGTTTCACTGCCAAGTTATGTGGACAAAGGCATACTAAACGAAAGAGAGAACGACTAATTAAAGAGCTAGGAAACGAAAAGATCGTACAAATGTCGTCTTTATCTCAATTTAGTATCAACATTCAGGTGATGAAGTAAATTTTCAATTTCTTCTGGCTTTCTGGTTCCGATGAGTATTTTCTTGCCGTTTTTTAGTTCCAACTGCAAGCCTATTTTTCCTGAGACATTATAGGCAGTTCCCTTAGGACCATATCTGATGCCCCCAGCCTCCATACTCTAATAATGGTTTATATTTCCTGATATAAGCTTTTTCAATATCAGACCAAGCTATATGCTTGAATTTCCATTGGAAAGGAAAAAATTGATAGGTAATTCCTTTTTCGTCATACAAGGTAGTTAATTTTCCCCCAAAAAAGAACACTACAAGAAAAATAAAAATCGGTATTAGAATTAAAAAGAAAAAAATCATGTGCTGCTCAAAAGCAGCATTTTTAATAAGAATTGCATATAGAGAAGTGATGATTACTTTTCCGAAAAAAAGTGTACAGGGAATCCCTATTATCATGAAAAGTTTTGAATGTATAAGTCGTTGTGTTTCTTTAAATAGCATGACTTGGTTGTGGGGTAAGCGTGTGAATAGTTGACTGTTAAAAGCTTTGTCAATAGGATGTAAATACAAAATAAGAGCACCTGCCGTAGCAAAGAAAAAACTAACCAAACCATGAACAATAACGATGGAAAAGTGGAATAATAAACCCACTCCATTTATTTTGACTGACGAAACGAGCCACAAAAAGAGCTATTTCTAATAAAATAACTCCCCATGTTGTAAGTGTTATAATTAAAGGTTGGCTAAACAGGAATAATAATACAGGCTGTAATAATTCATTAGCTCCCATTAAAGGATTTACTGACCAATAGTATAAAGCAGTTCCATTAGCCCATTCAGGAACATTCATTTTAGCAGTTGCTGCATTAAAATATATGAATGCTACCTGTAGGCGAATAACCCACCAAAAAGATAAAACAATGATGTTTTTAATCTGTTGTATTAATGAATTTTCAACAGGTTTTGGCTTGTACCAACTTCTATTATTGTTGCGGAGGTAGTAAAACTAAAAGCTACTCACCAATGTAAGATACCTGTAATTTGAGGATACCAACCTGTAATAACCAATATAAGTATAATAATAGCTATCCATCTGGCTACTTCAAGGTGTTCTGAAAACAAACAGAACATACCTATCTGAGCTATATCGTAACAAGCAGGGCTTTGCTCAATACCTACTCCTTTTCTGAAAAATATATTGGTATTGTCGAATAAAAATGTCAATAACATAGCAAATGCTAACATACTTCTACCTATCCCATAGGCATTTGTCCATATATTAATAGCAGAATAGTTTTTAATTTTCAGACTAATAGCATCTATGAACATGATATTTCGACGATAATAAACTCAAAGGGCATTTCAATTTGTTTTCCTGAATTAAGCCAAGCCCAGGGAATGATTCTCTTTTTAACAACTAAAAATCACCACGTAATAAAGGCTCTGTATAGCTATTATGTATCTGGTATATGGGAATATATCTATCATTGAGACAATATTGAACCGTTCTTTCTTTGCATTTGAACCATTCATTTTTTTAGAAGTTTTAGCAAGCAGATAAGTCAACTCAACACTAATAGCTCTTGATTTTCTGCTCATTCCCCAAAAATTATTAATATTGGCATTTGGAAAATAAGGAAGATTTTCCCATTTACCTTCATCGTTTCTTTGATAGACATATAAAGAAAGTTCTCTTGGATTTCTGGTAAAAACATCAGTAATTTAAAATTAGTTAACTGGCGAGGACTTACAGGGTTATCTGGAGCCACACTTGAGATTAAAATAAAACCAGATATTGCCCAAAAGACCAATACTGCGAAGAAAGTAAAACCTATAATCTTTAAATTATTCATTGGGTTATTTTTCTAATCTCATGACAATTGAGTTGATAAGTTGTTCTGCTTTAAAAGAATTCTCAGCTCTCATTTGTGGATAATCTCATCCTTCTGTCTTATGCAAGACAGCCATTACAGTGGTAACAAAAACAAATGAGTGGGGATTATCTCCATTAAAGGCATATTTATTCTGATTTAATGTATTATCCAGACCTTTCATATATAACAATATCTTCTATAGAAGAAACATCTATCAAATCTTTTGACAACTTTTTTTCTAAATTTATCAACTCTGTTTCATCAATATTAGCTATATCTAGCACAGATTCTTTTAGTACAGTATACCTTACCTTCAATAACTAAAAAGTAGTTTCCACTTTGGATATTTTCCTGAAATTTAGTAAAAAAAATAAAGGATCTTTTTTATTGATATGAGTGAATATGTAGTTCTGTAATATGGTGAAATTACCTTTTTCTTTCTGATAGATTCTGATAGATTCTGATAGATTCCGATAGATTCTGTAAAATCTTTTAACTCCTTAACTTCAGAATAATTTCAGCTACTTCACCTTCTAAAAAGAACAACCCTTTAAATAAATCTTCTCCTGAATACTCTTTAACAGCAACAACTTCCTGTTTTTGAAATTCACAGCTAAAAGCGGTAAAGATAGTGCATAATGGCAGGGTAAAATACCATTTCAAGAGCCTTTGTATCATGTATTGAGTTATCATAATGAATGGGTTTAAGAATTAAAAAAACAACGTTAAAGCCCAAATCAAATCGAATATAAAAATATTTTTTCATTTTTCTGAATATAACAAATAAGGTACGTCAAAAACACTATACAAAACAAAAAATCACCTATACTTCTATAAGTGGTTTTGATATTGCTCCTCCTCTTGGACTCGAACCAAGGACCCTCTGATTAACAGTCAGATGCTTCTTCGCATAGGAGGAATTCACAAACATTTGACCATCAATTATTTAAAGAGTTATAGTATGTATAGTTGTTTAAGTAATTGCCATATAGTTGCCCAAAAGTAGTCTCTCATACCCAAAAGTAAGTGTAAGATACGATGGCTTGTACTACATAGAATTTAGACTTCTAACTAAGAGGTTTAGGTTGTTTAGTGGTAACAAGATTGGTTCGTCTCTTAGTCCTAATTCGTATCCTGCTAAGATGCGTAGAGCCATAACCACAGAGCTTGCAAGAGAGGTTTATGAATACCTCATCAATAACGATTATAGCTTTGAAAAGAAGGTTAGTACGTTAGAGCTTTATGACTCGCTTGTTACTATGAAACTTGCTGAGCCTTTATCCTCAACATACAAGAAAACCTTAAACAACTTTTCAGTCAAACTAAGACACGAGCTACAAAAAAAAGGAAGCATTAAGCCTACATTCATAGACAGCTTAATACTTAGATACTCTAACAATACAAGCTATAATACAACACGTAGACATATAAACGTACTTGTCAATTTTCTTAAGTCTAATGGCTTCCCCATTGAGTGTTCGCATCTTAGAACAAGAAAGCAAGAGGAGGTGTTACACAAACCAATAAGCAACTTAAAAGAGCTATTAGAAAACATAAAGTCATACAACAAGAATCTATATATATGTTCGCTACTTACCTATGGTTGTTTATTGCGTCCACACCAAGAAATAAGGCTCTTAAAGTGGAGGGATTTTAGTCATGATTTATCGTATATCACTTTGTCAGGAAGCCAAGTAAAGTCCAAGCGAAATAGAGTCGTTCCTGTGCCTGAATATATACGAAAAGAGCTAACAAGAGGCGATGTAAACAACAACATATTTACAGACACTTCTAAACCATACAATAACAGCTATTTTAAGGGTGTTTGGAGGCGTTTTAAGAAGGCTTTTCCATCTGTAGAACAAGGAATAACGCTGTACTCTTTTAGACACACAGGAGCTATAGAAATATATAAGCGTACAGGCTCATTAAGTAAGCTTCAAAAGGCTATGGGACACTCAAGTTTTAAAAGTTAGTTTAACCTACCTAAGAGGCTTAGAAGTTGAGGATTTAAAAGAAGAAGATATGCCTAATTTAGTGGGAGGTTTTTTTGTTAAAAATTTAGGAATCCAATCATTATAAGAAACAGCATTAATTTCATTAGTTTTTCTAAGCCTATAGTATGAAAAACAAGCTGCAATTATAAGTGGTACTGTGAAATAATAATTATTGTCAACTAAAAATAACTCCTTAAAAAGTTCAACATAAAATTCGAAAAAAAGATATTTTAACGCAAAAATTATCGAAAAAACAAAAACGCACCCAAGAAAAAGATTATAAAAAAAGAACCATATTGCGTGGTATATAAAATTCATAATGTTATGATTTAGGATTTTTTGGAATATAATTTTTTGAGAACTGAGTACTCGCTTTTATCTCCCAAACTAATTAATTGATTATCTAATTCAATTATCTTTTTAAGGAGCTCATCCGTTACAGGCCATTTAAAGTTATGAATAATTATATTCATTAAAGTTTCGTTAAGTAAATACTTAGCGTGTTCAATTTCTTCATCGCTATTTATTTGATATACCAAAAATAATTCAAGAGATAACAAATCTTCTTTTTTATAAGCTTTATGAATATTATCTACAATTTTATCAAAAAATGTTATTTGAGAAACTTTAGCTGAATACATACCATCTTTGTTATAATCAGATGTATTTACAGAAGAAATAAAGTCATTTATATATTTATCTTTTAAAATTTCTCTAACAACTTTATTAATATAGCGGGGATAATTAGGCTTTTTCTTTTTAAACGAGCTAATGATTTCAGGAAGATTTTTTAATATGGCGGCTACACCTCCAATGATAAATATAAATAAAGCCCAAAATATAATTTCCATACTACAATTTACAATATTTAAATAATGTTTAAAAGACACCCCTTTTGTTAATAGATTATACTTGAAAGTATCGTACGAGACTTGTACCTTGTCCCCTCTTATAGGATTGATTAATCAAAGTTTTTCAAACATTTATATATATAATCTATAACGTACTTAGTTGTTTAAGGTATATATACTTACTATATATTATAGTATATATAAGGTATAGAGCAACATACGAACTATCAATGTCTACATTTCTTGCTTGTTAAATCCTAAACAACTTATTACCTTGTAGATACATTAAACAACTAAAACTTTATGTGGATGCAAGTAAGTTAAAGCAGATTTCAAGAAGTATTTCACGACAGTTTGACAAGTGGGATTATAAAAAGGCTATTAAACTAAGTGATAGTGAAGCAGCAACAAGAGACTATTTAATAGAACCTTTTTTTGAGATTTTAGGTTATGCTGAAATGGATGATTACTCACACGAGTTTAGCCTTCCAATAGCTAAAGGAAAGGTTAGGAAAGTGGATATGGTTATAACGCTTAAGGGTAAAAGTCCTTCAATTTTAATAGAATGTAAAGCATCATCAGCAAATCTAACAAGTAGAAACTTTAAACAACTTTCTGAGTATTTTGCAGAACACAAAGAATCAAAAATAGGAATATTAACTAACGGATTAGTATATAATTCTTATTCAAGAAGTTTGGATAACAGTAACGTAATTAAACCCAAAGCCATTTTTTGTTTTTGACATAAGAGATTACGATTCTAATGATGTGTCAAGACTTTCAGTATTTTACAGAAACAGCATAGACTTGGCTTCAATAGTTGAGGATGCTGAAGAACTTTACTTTCTTGAAAAGTTTGACGAAGGACTTTATAAAACGCTTCTAAATCCAAACAAAGATTTTGTTAGAATTATCTATAGCAATATGGGAGGTAAAGTTCTAACCGAAAAAGCTTACAACAGAGTTCACTCATTGATAAATTCAATATCCCTTTCAGAAGCTTTAAATAAACTAAAGATTAGTGAAGCCAAAAACTCTAAGTCGGGGATAATTACAACTGCTATTGAATTAAAATCATTTGACATTATAAAAACTATTATCGCTATGAGCTCTAAAATAAAGAATAGCGAGTTAGACAGAATAGGCTTTAAGGATTACAAAGGGTTTTTTAATATTATTGTTGACAATAGTCCAAGGAAATCGATATGTCATATGATTTTAAAAGACAACAGAAAAGCTATCTCAATTGATGGTAAAGAGTTTGAAATCGAGTCTGTATCAGCTAAGCATATAATCAAACATAAAAGTGCTTTAGTGAGCTCTGCCCTAAAAACACTCAAAAGCTAATAAACCAACATACGATATGAAACTAAAAGATTTTATTTATAATAAAGACACAAAAGAATCCAATTTAGCAGGGGTTTTATTTGTCGTTTTAGTAGCAGCAATATGTATAGGAATACTTTATTATTTCTTTTGGATATAAACCAACAAACGATATGAAAAAGCTAATACTATTACTATTTATTCCAATCACTTCGTTTTCTCAAGTGATAGTTAACACATACTATGTAAATAATGAACCAATCGTTGAGGAAATAAATATTACTGAAATTCAAGATGAATATGTTCAGGTAAAATTATTTGTTAAAAAGGATGTAGTTTTTTCTTCAGCAGCACATTCGTTAATTACATCTGAGTATAAGAATGTACTGATGAGTGCTTCTTGGAAAGAAAAAAAATGGAATGTTTATGATGGTGATAAATTAATATCGTTGAATGATAATGTTGATGTTCTAAATTTTTTTAATAAATATGGTTTTGAGTACTTAGAAACAAATACAAAATCATCAGAAAGTCGAACTACCTATATGAATAGTTTTAATTCTTCGGTAACCACCTCTAAATCTAAATCAAGTATAGTATTTAAGAACAATAACAATTAAATACATATATTAAAGAGTGCCAAATGAGTTGCCATATAGTTGCCACTTTTTTACTAACTTTAAGCAAGTTCATTAATAATTGATGTAAAAAAAGAAACCTCCGATTTCTCGAAGGCTTTATTCTGTGTAATGTAGCGGTTTCGCTTGCTCCCCCTCTTGGACTCGAACCAAGGACCCTCTGATTAACAGTCAGATGCTCTAACCAGCTGAGCTAAGGAGGAATATGTGACTTGCTTATTTATTAAAGACAGATAGGATTCGTATTTCAGGGTTACTAATTTACACTAGCTTGGCAAAAGTACACAAAAACTTGAAAAAAGAAGTTTTTCCGAAAAACTTTATCACTTACATCACGCGGGTAGAGTAACTGCGAGATTTACGCTGCTTTTTTTAATGTTTTTTAAAACTCATAATAATTGTATTCTGAGAATACGCATCTGAGTCATCCATTTGTCTTTGGCAAATGGGTACTTCACTTTAGGTATTCAATTAGTTCCATTGTAAATTTTTTTGCTCCCTTATTATTTAAGTGGTCAGGGTCTAGGTAAAGTGGGTCTGGATAAAAATTTGTTGTTTGATTAAACACATTGTGCTTAGCACTATATATTTTTGTTAAATCACGGTATTTTTCCATTATGACAGTTGGAATGCCTTTTAGGTATTTTTCGTGAACCGGGCTACTAACCATCACCAAATAAATCTTATTTAAATTACATAACGAAACGATGGAGTCTAAATAGTTAACTGCTAATTTTGATATGCCTAACTCGATACCATTTTGATAATAATGACGCTTAATAACTTTTTCAAAGTTATCAGTATTACTTCCATGGCTACTTAAATAATTGCCTATATAGTTTATGTGATTTCTCTTGGGATATAGCGCAGTTTGTTTCCATGAAACCTTGTAGCAAGTCCAATAGTCAACTGAAATTTGATGTGAAATATTTTTAAACTCTTGGATTGGGTAACTTCTTTTAAACATTTCCTTTGACCACTTTTTATTTGAGAGTTTCAAATCGTTGAATTCGGAGATATTGTGAGGTGCAAATCCGATAATTAAGGTGTCGGGAATGTACGATTTAAATATTTTTTTCAACTTCCAATATGTCAAGAAATAAGGCTCAGCTAACTGAGATATATTTTGGGCATCATTGAAACATTTTGGATTTAAACTTCTTTGAGTATGCGAATCACCTACAATAAGCACACTAGTTGTTTTAATCGGAACAGTTTGATTTTTATAAAAAAATGGTTTATCGCCATGTTTACCCCAGAATATAGAATGAGGAAGATCATAAACACGACTACTTTGCGCAAAAATATCTGCATGATTTATAATCAAAAGTAAATAAACTGTCGTTTCTTCATGAGAACTTAACTCAGTAATTTTGTTATTTCACCTTTTTTTGAAAATATGCTCATGTGCCGGAGAACCCAACAATCATAGGTAAACCCTGAGATGTCGTTCCACTCGTAAGATGTAAATCATACGCAATGAGCGATCACTCCCGCTTATCAAACAACAGGCTCAGTCAGTTGTTTTGACTTTGAATCCAGAGCCTCTTATGCCCAAATGCAGCTTAAGTAGAAAAGGCAGACTAGAAGGCAAAACATAACCCGAGATAAGCGGATATGCTGTCATCAAAAAAAGTAAAAAGTGTACTGAGAAATAATCACAAATTTAAATATTTATGAATATTTTCAGATAGGTTTTTTTAGCTTGGATAAAAATGCTTTGCTCAAAGTCTAATTTATTATTACATTTCAAACTTTTCAAAATTACTGCATGTTGATTCTAAAAGTCGTTTTCATTTCAGTATAAACATCCTTTAAAATAACTAAACTATGTATCTACATCTTTGTGTGTTGAAAGCAAAATTAATACTTGTTTTTTTATTCTGCTCTATGTGTCTAGGCTTTGTAAAAGCACAGCGGCATAGTGTTGTAGCTTTTACAGTAGAAGATAGCATACTATCCGACACTTATAGCGTTATCAGAAAAATAGCCCACTCTTCTGCCGATTCTGTCTACAAAGAATTTGAAAGTGTCTGGAATAGTTTAAATCAAGAGCAAATGAGTTTGTTTTTTGGCGTTTCACAAAAAATGTTCAAACAGTCCTACTTACCAAAACCTCATTATAAGGACTTTTATCTGGCTTTAATTTATGCTGTAAAAATAAAATCACTTTCCGCCGATAAAATCACTAATTTCTTGTCTATTACTAATCGCTCAATAAGTGAATATAGCAAAAAACAGGTGGCTAATTTTTTCCTAGTCTCTGGTAGCTTTTTTCAAAAAGACCTCATCTATGAGTCCAAATTTAATAGCGTTGCAGTATTGGGAGGTAGTTTTTCTTTTAAATATGCCCAGTCGGAAAGTAGCAGCGAAGAAACAGTAGAAGAATCGGGCTTTTCAGTTGAAGATACTTCCTTAAACGACGACGCAGAATGGGACGACAGTGAAAGTTGGAGTGATAAAGAAAATTGGGATGAAGATGAAGGCTGGAGTGATGAAGAAAGTTGGGATCAAGATGAAAGAGGTATGGGTAAGGACCTCCTGGAAGAGGAACTTTCAGCAAATCAGTTTATCCCCAAAAATATACTTCCCACACTTGAAGGTCCTTATATTGAGTTTGAAGGCGTTGAGTTGCGTATTGCTTCTTTGTACGATACCTTAACAGTTAGCAAAACCCAAGGACAAATACTACTTACTAATAACCATTTTATAGGAAAAGAAGGAAAAACAGATTGGAGTAGTGTGGGAATGGATAAATTAAAGGTATACTGCACCTTTGCAGAATACAGCTTCTACACACCTATCCCAAAGTTACAGGCAGAAAAAGTAAAATTTCATCATGATGAGCTACTAAATGAACCGATAGAGGGTTTGTACGAACACTACAGTCGGCGAGATAATAGGTCAATTCAGGCAATATATCCTGCTTTTAAGTCATACCATGCTACCGGAGTGTGCGACCTGAAAAATGGCGTTCGATTTAGCGGAGGTTTTACTATTAGGGGTAGTAAAATTTCTAGCGCGTCTTTCAGCAACACACAATCGGTCATCGAAGTAGTAAAAAAAGGCACTCGCAAGTTTATAGCTAAATCTTCGAAGCCATTTTCATTGGGGGATTCTATTATTACAAACCTACAAAGTGGTATTACTATCTATAAAACTGAAAATGATAGCATCACACATCCTGCCGTATCATTTCGCTACCACACTACTAACAACAGGCTGAATATTACTAGAAAAAAAGGATATTATAAAAATATACCTTTTAATGACCTCTATTTTAATGTTGATATATATGCTGAATACTTAACTTGGAATATACTTGAAGACAGTATAGATTTAGGCATACTAAATGCTAAAAAAAAAATTCCTTTTGTTGCCCAATCAATAGATTTTTACAGCAATCATATTTTTCAAAAACTTCGAGGTTTGTATAATTTTCATCCACTTAGATTTCTTACTCACTACGCAAAAAAAATAAATAAACAATATTTTACAACAGAAGAACTTACGCAATATTTTATGCTATCTCGGTACAGTAAAAAATCTTATGAAAAAGGGCTATATGACAAAACTTATGGCTTGCTCAAAGGAGCTATGATTTATTTACATGCACTCGGCTTTGTCGATTATAACCCGCAAAAAGATCTAATTAAAATGACCTACAAAGGACAGCTGTACGCTTCTGCCAGCAAAAAAAGAAGAGGTGCTGATTATGATAACCTGAAAATCACTTCTCGTATTGACAGTGTTGCCAATGCTACTATTCACTTGGGCAGAAAAGAAATGACCATCAGAGGAATCAGAGATTTTACTGTTAACGACTCACTCAATGTGTACATAAAACCCGAACAAGGAGTAGTTGTGATGAAAGCAAACAGAAGTATGGATTTTAATGGCAGAATAGTAGCCGGAAAATTTGTTATTGACGGTAGAAATTTCATCCTTGATTACAAAGATTTTAAGGTACAGATGCCAGAAGTAGATTCTTTGTTTTTTATTGTTACAGATACTTCGGAAGAGCTAACGGACGCACTATATTCTTCTAATAATATTGTAAATACAGGAGGGGTACTTTACATTTCAGAGCCTTATAATAAGTCAGCAAGGATAAAAAATGCCGCATACCCCAAATTAGATGCCAATGCTGGCGGGCAAATCATATTTGATGAAAACTTGCTAGATGGCTCTTACAAAGACAGGGTGTATATAGATATAGATCCTTTCAAAATAGATAGTGCCACCATCAATAACTCTACAGCTATCAGTTTGAAAGGCTCTTTTATATCTTCAAATATTCTCCCTGACTTTGAAGAAGATATATTTATCAAAGCAGACAATCAGTTGGGCTTTGAACGAAATGCCCCTCCTGAGGGCTATCCGCTATATGTTGACAAAGGGCGTTTCTACGAAAAAATTGCGATGGGAGGAAGCGGATTAATAGGTAACGGAAAAATAACATATCTGTCAGGTAGCTTCCAATCAGAGAATTTTATTTTTTATCCCGATTCAGTGTATGCACAAAAAAGTAATGGAACTATTAGCGAGGGAGCTTTTGGAAATGCCTTTTATCCGAAAGTAAAGCTCAAAAACTCTCGAATACGTTGGTTCCCTTATGCCGATAAGATGGAGCTGCGATCTACCAATGAAAGTTTTGAAATGTTTGATAACGCCCACCATTACCGAGGGTTTTTATACTATACCCCTGAAGGAATTACTGGTAAAGGTAGGCTCAATCACGAACTGTTTGCCGTGCAGTCTCCCCTTTTCACTTTTAACCAAGATAGCTATACGGCAGAAAGATCTGGCTTTAAAGTATACTCACAAGGATTTAAGCCTTCTCTGATATTTACAAAACAAGCAGACGTAAAACACAATCTTAGCCAGCAAGTGATAGAAATATCTAAATATAAAGACGCTGACGGTGGGATTGCCTTGCCCTTTGCAGAATATAATACTAGTATTAGAAAAGGTACTTGGGATATTGAAGGACAATTAATTACCTTTTCTACCCCAACACAAAATGAGTTAATGCATTTTACCTCTACGGCTTCTGAAGAAAACCCACTGACTTTTAAAAGTCAATCAGCTACATATAATTTACAAGATTATTCTCTCAATATTGGTGGAGTAGCCAATATAAAAGTGGCTAATGTCAATATATTCCCTGGCAACGGAAAATTGCTCATAAGAGAAGGAGGAGATATAGAGGAACTGTCAAATGCTTCGTTGGAGCTAAATGCCGAAAATCATAATTTCTTGCTCAAAAACGGAAATATCAAAATTCTTTCAGGAGAAGAATTTACAGGAAAAGCCTGGTATGATTATGTCAATGATGTGTTAGACACATCTCAAATACTATTCAACCACTTTGAAACTAATAAAATAACACAAGCTAAAAAAAACAAGCAAGACCTAGTAAAAGATGACCTGCAAACCTATCAAACCATAGCACAAGCAGAAGTATCTAATAACACTGGTTATATTAAAATTATTGACGGTATTTACTTCAGGGGGCAGGTCGAGTTAGTAGATACTAGAAAAAACCTCAAGTTTGACGGAGAAATACGGCTTACTCTGGAAAGAGACATGAATCATTGGTTTAGTTATCAAACAAACAATGAAGATACAAATATCTATATTCTAATAGACGACCAAATCACCGACATAGAAACAAAAGAAAAACTACAAGTAGGGCTTTATCTCGATCAAATTGAAAAACGATTATATTGTGCACTCTTGGAGAATCAACTAGGATGGAGAAACAATGTAGCACTCTTTGCTCCTAAAGGGGGACTGAGATTCGATGCAGCAACAAATGCCTATATTATCAACCCTTTAAATAAAGAAAAAGGCGAAAGTTTCCGAGGTAATACCCTCTCGTATAACTATCAAAAGCAATATATAACATTAGAAGGGTCTCTACCACTGATACCGCTAGATAATCCTTTGTATATTTCTTTCAGCGGCGTTGGGCATGCTTACCCCAAGAAGCAGGACTTTTATCTCAACACCATGATGTTGTTTCAGCCACAAATGCCTACCAAAGCCTATTCTGAAATGTCTGGAGACTTTTCCCAAGATTTAACAAATACTTATGAAATAAATGATAATCCCGATACACTATTTATTAAGCTGGCGCAAATATTGTCTGAACCACTCATGGAGGAATACCTCGCCCAAGCTCAGGGTGAATATTTTCCTCCCGTTGATTATATAGATACCTATATCGGCTTGTCAGAAGTGAAGCTTAAATGGTCTGACGAATACAAATCTTTTTATAATACAGGAGAAATAAAAATGTCTAATATATTAGGCAAAGAAATAGAAGCTAAAATAGAGGGTTATATAGAAATCCCTAAAGTCTCTGAAAACAATGCTATTAATATTTTTTTAAGAAGTGCATCAGAAGAATGGTATTTTTTGAAAATTGAAAAAAACAAACTACAAGCACTTTCTTCTAATAGCTATTTTAACCTGCTATCAGGCCTCAAAACTGTAGATTTTGAAGAAGTTTACGGTTTTGTCTATTCGTTTAGGTCTAACTATCTGCTGTTGGAAGATCCTATTGATTTGAAAGAACCAGAAGAACTTGAAAAACAAGATGGAAAAGATAAAGAAAGTCAAGAAGAAGAAGAAGTAGCCCAAGAGCTTGAAGAAACAGAAGAAGAGGAAGATGACGGCTTCTAATTTTAACAGTGTAGGGAACCTCGGTAGTCTACTCGAAACAAACCTTTATACGGCAATCTTCTAGCTGTGAAGAAAGATAAGAAAAAAACTTATTGAATATTTGGAAGGCAATCACTAATATTTTAAAGCCTCTTGTTACAAAAGCCCTATTTTATTCCTCACTCTACTAAGCACTTTTCTGGCTACTTTACGAGCTTTTGCCTCACCAGCTTGTAGCTTCTCTTCTAATAGACCAATGTTATCCATATAGCGATTAAATATTGCTCGCTGCTTGTTGTATTTTTGATTTATCAGAGCTAACAATTCGTTTTTAGCATGCCCATATCCATAATTACCAGCGCGATATTTTTTTTCAAGAGCTACCGTTTGTTCTGCCGTTCCCAGCAACTGATACATAGCGAATACATTACAATGCTCAGGGTCTTTGGGTTCTTCAAGAGTTTTAGCATCGGTGAAGATACCCATAACTTGCTTTTTAATTATTCTATCGCTTGCAAAAATATCAATAGTATTTCCATATGATTTACTCATCTTTTGCCCATCGGTGCCGGGAATTATCTTCAATGTTTCATTGATTTTAGACCTTGGAACAACAAAAACTTCTCCATATATTTTATTAAAAATATTAGCAATATCTCTGGTCATTTCCAGATGTTGCTTTTGGTCTTTACCGACTGGCACAACATCGGCATCATACATAATAATATCGCCAGCCATCAGCACAGGATAAGTAAATAGCCCGCCATTAACATCAGCAAGTTTATCTGCTTTATCTTTAAAAGAATGTGCATTAGCTAACATGGGATAAGGGGTCAGACAATTCAAATACCACATCAACTCACAAACTTCTGTTACTCTAGACTGGCGGTAGAACACGTTTTTATTGGTATCTAAACCGAAAGACAACCAGGCGGCTGCCACCGCATAGGTGTTCTCTTTTCTAATCTCAGGGTCTTTAATGCTAATAATTGCATGCAGATCAGCAATAAAGAAAAAACCTTCATTATCTTTGTGCTGAACGAGCTGAATAGCGGGTAAAATAGCACCCAATACATTGCCCAAGTGAGGTCTGCCAGAGCTTTGAATTCCCGTTAAAATTCTTGACATAATATTTAAAAAAATTAATTCGCTTGTACAAAAATAAGCAAGTTATTTGTATTGCCTATTATGCTTGTTATATTTTAAATATAAATGCAAACTACTAACTGCATCTAACGAGCTTTAACAAAGGACTTATGCAAAAAAAAACACTTTATATGGTCCCCACCCCCGTTGGCAATCTAGAAGATATTACCCTCAGAGCAATAAAGATACTAGAACAAACAGATATTATTTTGGCAGAAGACACGCGACATACTGGCCTGCTGCTGAAATACTTAGGTATCAAAAAAAAAATGTGGAGCTACCATACTTTAAACGAACATCGCATAACCGATCAAATAGTAGCTAAACTGCAAACAGGTACAAAAATAGCACTGGTATCCGATGCAGGCACCCCTTCAATTTCTGACCCTGGTTTTCTATTAGTGAAGTCATGTATAAAGGCAGATTTGCGTGTAGAATGCCTGCCCGGTGCTACCGCTTTTGTGCCTGCTTTGGTGCAATCAGGATTTCCTACCGAGAGATTTATTTTTGAGGGTTTTCTTCCACACAAAAAAAAACGAAAAAAACGAATAGAAAACTTGACCTGTGAAGAATGTACCATCGTTTTATACGAATCGCCGCATCGCTTAATAAAAACCCTAACACAACTGTGCGAAATATTGGGTAAAGAAAGAAAAGCCGTAGTCTGTCGAGAACTTTCTAAAAAGTTTGAAGAAAACCTGCGGGGTACGCTGGCAGAATTACAAAATCATTTTCAGCAACAAGAGCCGAGAGGGGAGTTTGTTTTACTCGTAGAAGGAAAAAATGATAATTAATTATTAAGCAAAAAATGAACACCCTAAAAGCAAGTAAATATTACTTTTTGGTCTTATCATCATTAGCAGGAATTTGCTTAGGCTTATCGTGGTATAAACCGCTAACACCTTTAATTTTTGTGGCTTTTATTCCCTTGTTTGAACTCACTGAGCGTGTGTATCAAGGAGATTATAAATATGCTAAACTAACGATATGGTTATATGCCTGGCTCACTTTTATTTTATGGAATATTGTTGTTTATTGGTGGTTGTGGTATGCAGTAGACACCATTGCCTTGGCAGCATGGCTGGCCAATGGGCTATTAATGACATTGCCTATTTTACTGTACTATATTATCAAAAAAACTGTGGTTAATCAATTCGGACTGTTTGCTTTTTTAGTTTGCTGGGTATGTTTTGAATATTTGCATCTACAGTGGGATCTCTCTTGGATATGGCTCAATGTAGGTAATGTCTTTGCATTTATGCCTACTTGGGTTCAATGGTATGAATATACAGGTACATTTGGCGGCACTTGCTGGGTACTAACAGCTAATATATTAATTTACAAAGCATTATCGCAAAAGCGTGTGCGTGTGTTTGCAGCCTTAGTTGTGTTAATACCAATCATATTTTCTTACTACTTGTACAAAGTGTATGAGGAAAAAGGTGTGCCGGTAGAAGTTGCTATTGTGCAGCCGAATTTCGATTGCTATACGGAAAAATATGTCTACAACGCACGTACCAGAGAAAAAAATGCTGAAACTTATATTCCGTATTTGCATCAAGTAGATAGCATCATTGGTCTTTCCCGAAAGATATTAACACCTCAAACGGCTTTCATTGCATTTCCAGAAACTACCTTCCATCAGCTCAAAGACGAGCGTAATATGACAAGCTACTACGATGTAAAAAAATTAAAATACTTACAAGAGACCTTTCCTAGTGTGTCCGTTTTAGCGGGTATGGATTCTTATAAAATACTCGATTCTCCAGATGAACACACTAGCGCAACCCGTTATAAGAAAAGCCTGGGTCATTATGAAATTTTTAACTCTGCTCTCTTTCTCAGTAACCAAAATACAATGGGTATTTACCGAAAATCCAAATTTATTATCGGTGTGGAAACAACCCCTTTTGCCAACTTATTAGAATCTATGACTATAGACTTGGGCGGCATTACAGGAAATTTGGGCAAGCAAGATCAAAGAACAGTTTTCAGAAATAGTGACTCGCTAGGTATCGCACCCATTATCTGCTATGAATCGGTATATGGTGAGTATGTAACAGATTACGTTAAGAATGGTGCGCATATCTTAGCCGTCATTACTAATGATGGATGGTGGGATAATACGCCAGGACACTTGCAGCACTTGGCGTATTCATCATTGCGTGCTATTGAAACACGCCGCCCAGTATGTAGAGCAGCCAATACTGGCATATCAGGTTTTATTGACCAGCGAGGAGAGTTAGTAAAAAAAAGTCGCTACAATGAGGCAATAGCCTTACGCCATATGGTAATGGCAAATAATGTAGAAAGTTTTTACGTGCAATACGGCGATTATATAGCCCGATTATGCACGTTTTTACTGGCTTTTATGGTATTAGCAGCAGGTGTTAGGTGCTTGATAGTACAGTAAATAAACATTATAAAATTAAGAATTGAAAAAATTATTACAACTGCTGATTTATCTATTTCTAAATTAACCACCTGAAGACTTATGTAAAAGATAAAGATCGATTATAGCAAACTGAAATTAAAATATAATATTTTTAACAATGTTTTATATTGATGAACCTACTGCTAATAAAAACTTTGTTTTTTTTAAGCAAAAATGAACTGCAACATGCGGTTAAGGTACTCAAATACAAAAAAAACCAGTCAACTACACTCATAGACGGGAAGGGGAACATTTTACGAGGTGTTATTACTGATATATGCCCAGAGCATTGCAAAATACAAATTACTGACCGAAAACACATCGCCCCTCCTGTGCATCACATACATATTGGCATTTGCCCAACAAAAAACCTCGAACGCGTTGAATGGTTTGTGGAAAAAACTACCGAAATAGGTATTCAGGAAATTTCCTTTATTCAGTCCGCATATTGTCAAAGAAAGCAAATGCGAGTCGAAAGAATCAAAAAAAAAGCTATCTCTTCGATGAAACAATCGCTGCGTGTATATTTACCAAAAATAAATCCATTGGTAGATTTTCATGAGTTTATTGCAAAAAACATGAAAAATTCCGGACAAAAATTTATTGCACACCAAAAAATAACACATACTTATTCTCTATACCAGCAAGCAACAGCCAAACAACATTATCTGGTATTAATTGGCCCTGAGGGTGGGTTTTCAAAAGAAGAACTGGAAAAAGCCCAAAAACGGCAATTCACTGTAGTAAGCTTAGGAAAATCTCGCTTGAGAGTAGAAACAGCAGGCATTGTTACCTGTCATACTTTAAATCTCGTCAATGTGATGAATTAGCTCAAAATTTCTTTTATTTATTTTTTTACATGAAAAAATATTTTTTTTACACACTTTTGTTGCTCCTAAATAGCCTTGCTAATGGTGCGTTTGCACAAAAAAAAAGCGTTAAGATTGCCAAACTCAAATACAATGGCGGAGGCGACTGGTATGCTAATAAAACTGCGCTACCCAATTTGATCAGATTTTGTAACCAACACATTCGCACGAATATTTACGCCGAAGAAGATGTTATCACAGCTGACAGTAAAGACATATTTTCCTACCCCTTCATCTATTTGACAGGGCATGGCAACATTGTGTTTTCTATCAGCGAGGCTGAAAATATGCGAAAGTATTTAGTTGCAGGTGGCTTTCTACATATTGACGATAATTATGGCTTAGATAAATTTGTCCGTCCAGAAATGAAAAAAATATTTCCTGATCTCGATTTTGTAGAACTTCCCTACTCGCACCCGATTTATAATCAAAAATTTACTTTCAAACAAGGTTTACCCAAAATACACGAACACGATGGTAGGCCCCCGCAAGGCTTCGGACTCATTTACGAAGGCAGACTCGTTTGCTTTTATTCTTATGAATCCGACCTGGGCAATGGTTGGGAATCGCAGCATGTATATAATGACTCGGAGGAAATTAGGCAGAAAGCACTTAAGATGGGGGCAAATATTATTTCTTTTGTTTTTTCAGAAATTGAATAACTAATTAATGCAAATCACTGTGTGGCAAAAATAAAAGTCCAACTTGTTTTTTATTAAAATCATCTCGACCGAACCATTCTTCTAAATAAAGCCCATAATTTAAGCGTATCTTTAGCTGCTACTGCTGGAGTACCCAGAACATTTTGCCCTGCTACAACATCTTTTAATACTGAAGAGGACGCCCCAATTTTTGCCCCGCTGCCTATGGTTACATGGTCTCTCACACCGGCTCGGCCCGCTACTATTACTCTATCACCCATAGTAACCGACCCTGCAATGGCTACACAGCCAGCAATTAAGCAACCTCGACCTATTTTACAATTGTGACCAATCTGCACCAAATTATCAATTTTAGTGCTGTCGCCGATAATTGTCGAGCTAAACTTGCCCCGGTCTATGCATGTGCCAGAGCCGATTTCTACTGCATTACCAATTATTACGTTGCCGATATGTGGTATCTTAACCAAAGTTTTGCCGTCTTTGCTAGGTCGGTAGCCAAAGCCGTCTGTACCAATGCTTGCATTAGCATATAAAATACAGTGAGTACCAAGCACACAACGCTCTGAAATAACTACACCCGATTTAATGATTGTGTGCGAACCAATAGTTGTACAATCCAGCACCGAAACATTAGGGTGAATAACTGCATAATCACTTATTTTGACATCAGCACCAATATAGCAGTTAGCACCAATACTTACCCCCTTTCCTATTAAGGCAGTTTCATGTACGACAGCACTGTGATGGATTTCGGATTTAAACCTTAACGGTTCGGGAGCAAATAAATTCAGCAGTTTAGCCATAGCTAAGTCAGCATTTTTCACCACGATGAAAGCTCTATTTTTTCCAGGTGTTATGTATTCAGATAAAGATACTTCTAAAACAGCCGCTGACGCCTTAGATTGTTGCCAATGGTTAAGATATTGCCGTCTGGCAATAAAAGTAATTGAGCTTTTTTTTGCTGATTCAATTTGTTCGGGTTCTGTAATTAATGCTGTTGTATTGCCAACCAAATGTCCCGCTAGGAGTTTGTTTAACACTTCTATTTTAAATGATTTCATATTATTTTGAGTAAAATAATTAAATATTATCAAGAGATACTCTGCATTCGTTGTAATTTATAGTAAATCCCTCGCTGGCTCACTAATTCATTATGCGTGCCTCTCTCTACAATTTGCCCCTTATCAATTACTAAAATTTCATGGGCGTGCTGAATAGTGCTTAACCGATGGGCAATAACTAATGAAGTGCGGTTCTTCATTAAGTTTTGTAGTGCTTGTTGCACTAGTTTTTCCGACTCGGTGTCTAGGGAAGAAGTAGCTTCATCGAGTATTAGAATGGGGGGATTTTTAAAAATCGCCCGAGCAATGCTGATACGCTGCCGCTGCCCGCCAGATAGTTTGAGTCCTCTGTCGCCAATAACTGTCTCATAAGCATGTTCGGTACCTATAATGAAAGCATGGGCATTGGCAACTTTTGAAGCTCTTATAACTTCTTCTAGGTTCGCATCTGGATTACCAAAAGCGATATTATTAAAAATAGTATCATTGAATAAAATAGATTCTTGCGTCACAATACCCATTTGTTCTCTAAGCGAAGATAAAGTGTAAGCGCGAATATCTTTGTTTCCAATTTGAATACTACCTTCATGCACATCATAAAAACGAGGTAGCAAATCGGCAATTGTAGATTTGCCACCTCCCGAAGGACCGACCAATGCAATGGATTTGCCCAGCGGTATTTCAAAGTTAATTTTTTTTAGCACCTGCTTCTGTTCATAAGAAAAGCTAATATTTTCAAAAGCAACACTCGTGGAAAACTCCTTAAATTCAACAGCTGATTTGCTGTCGCGAATAGCGGGCTGCTCATCGAGAATTTCGAATATTCTCTTACCTGATACAATGGTTTTTTGTACGGCACTAATGGCAGCAAAAAGACTTTTTACGGGTATCATTACCCGACTAAACAATAAAATATATACCGTAAATACGCTTGCTGCTAAAGTCGATTGTTCAGACAAAACCATATTACCACCATACAATAAAATAACAACAACAACACATACGCCCATCAATTCGGACACTGGCGAGGCAGCTTCTCGCTTATAAGATAAAGACTTATAATAAGTGCTATATGAGGCACTTTCTTTAGCAAATTTACTTTTCAAATAATTTTCTGCATTAAAGGCTTTAATTACCCTAATGCCATTAATCATTTCGTCGATAATACTCAAAATAATGCCCAGAGCATGTTGGGTCTTCTTTGAGTCTTCTTTAAGTCTTTTTACCAATCCACTAATCAAAGCACCCGACAATGGAATGACTACTAAGGTAAAAATCGTTAATTCTACCGACATAGCGAACAGAGAAATAAAATATACCAAAATATTGATAGGCTCACGCAAAAAAGCACCCAAAGCTGTGGTAATAGAAAACTCTATCTCTTGCAAATCATTGGTTGAGCGCGACATAATATCGCCTTTATGCCGCGTGGTAAAATAACCGATATGAAGCATGGTCATTTTATTAAAAATGCTCACGCGCATATTATGGATAGCCCGTGCCTTAGCTTGTTCAAGAATGCGGATAGAAAGGTAACGAAAAAAATTAGATAACAAGCTAGCAGCCAAGGCCACGCCACAAACTAAATAAAGCGCATACTGCTTGCCATAGTCTTGTATAAACTCACCAAAATGATAGTATAAGGCATCTTTGGCATATTGTGAATCCCATCGAAACGAGTCGATATGTTGTGTATAAGCAAGGGCGGGCAAATCAATAGCTGTATCAAATAGTACATCGAAAAGCGGGATGAGAATTGTAATATTCAACACTCCAAAGACCGTATGAAGTACGGAAAAAACAGTAAAAGGAGTCAGAAAAGCAGCGAGGCTTCCATTAAATCGTATGAGACGAAGATAAGTATTCACTTTTTATGGAGGACCGTCTCCCTGCCTATGCTGTTATAATAAAAACCTAAGTTTTTCATTTGTTGTATTGAATAAAGGTTTCTGCCGTCAAAGATAATTTTTTGTTTCATTAAGGCTGCCACTTTTTCAAAGTTGGGTACTCTAAAAACACTCCATTCTGTCAGTATTAATAAAGCGTCAGCGGCTTTTAAAACTTCATACTGATTGGTAGCAAATGAAATACGGTTGCCATAAATCAGGCGCGTATTATGGATTGCTTCCGGATCAAAAGCACTAATAGACACACTTTGCTCCAACAAAGAATCTATGGTATATAAGGCTGGCGACTCTCGAATATCATCTGTATTAGGCTTAAAGGCTAAACCCCAGATGGCTAAATGCTTAGCGGGTAAATCTTTCCCAAAGTAAGCCTTTAATTTTTTGACCAGTGTATATTTCTGCTCCTCATTAACATGCATAACCGAACGTAGTACATCAAATTCGCAACTGTTGTCAGTAGCTATTTTATGCAAAGCCTTTACATCCTTAGGAAAACAGCTTCCACCATAGCCCACACCAGGAAATAAAAAACGTTTCCCGATACGGCTATCGCTGCCCATTCCCTTGCGCACTTGCTCTACATTAGCACCTACCTTTTCGCATAAGTTAGCAATTTCATTCATAAAAGTAATCCGTGTTGCCAGATAAGAATTAGCTGCATACTTAGTCATTTCTGCCGAGCGTTCGTCCATTACATAAATAGGATTTCCTTGTCGTATAAAAGGTGCGTACAAGCGGCGCATCAGCTCTTCTGCCCGCTCCGAAGAAATTCCGATTACCACTCTATCGGGTTTGAGAAAATCATCTACGGCAGCACCTTCTCTGAGGAACTCAGGATTAGATACAACATCAAAGTCAGCTGTTGTATTTTTAGCTATTGCGCAACGCACTCTTTCTGAGGTGCCTACCGGAACCGTGCTTTTATTAACAATTACTCTGTATTCTTTTATCATACTACCTAACTGCCCAGCTACATCAATCACGTATGACAAATCGGCAGAGCCATCTTCTCCGGGCGGGGTGGGCAGGGCTAAAAAAATAATTTGTGAGGCTCTTACAGCTACTTGCAAATCGGTAGTAAATGACAAGCGTTGCGACTTGATGTTGCGCCGAAACAGCCCAGACAAACCCGGCTCGTAGATGGTCATTTCACCAGATGCTAGTTTTTCAACTTTTTCTTCATTATTATCGACACAGACGACAAAATTGCCCATTTCGGCAAAACAAGTACCCGAAACCAAACCGACGTAGCCAGTACCTACCACTGCTATATTCATATTTTTATTTTTTGAGAACAAAGATATAAAAATATTTCCCATTTGCATAAATTGGCAAATGGCACCCGCTGAGTAAATGGTTTATTTTTGAAGAATAAATGAACATGTATTCCCTAAAATTCAAGGACAATCAATATATTTACAGGATTTTTTATTCTAGCTATTTCAACTAGTTCGATTGTTGAGTTGGCTTAAATGCCACTCACAAAATAATTTTCACCTTAATATGCTCTATACCTAAAACGAAATATTTACACTATGTCAAAAACAGCCCAACTACATTACGACGGCAAAGTATACGAACTAGCATTGATAGAAGGTTCGGAAAAAGAAAAAGCCATCGACATTAGCAAACTGCGTATGCAATCAGGTCTAGTTACGTTAGACCCGGGTTTCAAAAATACGGGGTCTACCAGAAGCGACATCACTTTTCTCGATGGTGAAAATGGCATTTTGCGTTACCGGGGTTACGCTATTGAAGAGTTGGCAGCGAAAGCCACTTTTTTAGAAGTTTCTTATTTACTCATTTACGGGGAGTTACCCACTGAGACACAGATAAAAAATTTTACTCAAAGCATTACCAAACATACATTAGTGCATGAGGACATAAGAAAAATTCTTGATGGTTTTCCAGCCACCCTACACCCAATGGGTGTGCTGTCTTCGCTAGTTTGCTCTTTGGGTGCTTTTTACCCTGAATCCCTATACCCGAATATTTCTACTGAACAAGTAAACCTAACTATCACACAACTAATGGCTAAGTTGCCCACTATTGCTGCTTGGTCTTATAAAAACAAGCAAGGACACCCACTGAATTACCCGCACAACGATTTGGACTATTGCGGCAATTTTATGCACATGATGTTCTCATTACCAGCACAACCGTACACAACGGATCCGGTTATTTCCGAAGCCCTTAACAAGTTGTTAATTCTACATGCCGACCACGAGCAAAATTGTTCTACCGCTACGGTCAGAATAGTGGGTTCATCGCAAGTTGGCTTGTACGCTTCGATTGCCGCAGGTATCAACGCACTTTGGGGTAAGCTGCACGGCGGAGCAAACCAAGCAGTAATAGAAATGTTGGAAGATATTAAGGCAGATGGCGGCAATGTAAGGAAATATGTTGAAAAAGCTAAAGACAAAAACGACCCGTTTCGGCTCATGGGCTTTGGACATAGTGTGTATAAAAACTTCGATCCAAGAGCGAAAATTATTAAGAACACCTGCCACCAAGTACTCGAAAAAATAGGTATTGAAGAACCCATACTTGAAATTGCTAAACAACTCGAAGAGACCTCACTTACAGAAGACTATTTCATTGCCAGAAAACTATATCCAAATGTAGACTTTTACTCTGGTATTATTTATAAAACACTGGGCATACCTACTGAGATGTTCACGGTAATGTTCGTCCTTGGGAGGTTGCCCGGATGGATTGCCCAATGGAAAGAAATGCAAGAACAAAAACAAGCCATCGGAAGACCGAGGCAAATTTACACCGGTCACGGTCACAGAACTTATTAATTCCCAGCTTTACTTTAGCGCATACTTGAGAAAATTATGAGTCTCTTTCAAATATGCTCTTAAGCTAAATACGCCGAATACATCCAAACTAGCTTCTCTTGCCCCCTAATATAGTCGCTCATTAAAGCGTTGGTACCCTCGTCATTGGCTACTGCCGATAAGTCGAGTAGTTTGCGTTCCATTGGCAGTAAAATGGCATAACTGGTCAATATATTTTTTACTGCATCGTTGCCACTAGAAACGTTTTTAGATTCCTCAATTTTCGATACTTCTAAGTAATTGCTATAAGTATGTAGAGGGGTAAAATCTAGTGTTAAAATCCGTTCGGCAATTTCATCAATTTTGACTAGTAAGTCGTTGTATAATTCTTCAAACTTCAAGTGCAATTCAAAAAATTTATTCCCCTTAATATTCCAATGAAAAGCGCGTGTATTCATGTAAAACACCTGATAATTTGCCAGTAGCTCATTTAGTTTTTCTGCTAGTATTTTCGTTTTCTCAGTATCTAAACCAATATGATTCTTTTTATCCATGATATCTTGTTGTTTTATAATGGGTTATATCTTGTATATTCTCTCAAACACTAGGCCGGTGATAAAACTATTGTTATTAATTTTGTATTATGTAGATAGTGCCGAGTTGCAGAAAAAAGTTTTATCAAAAGCAAAAATAATGAAAAAAACAAGTAAAATAAATTTAGTAATAAGCGATATTAAATTGATTTACTGAAACAAACAACAAGTTTAGGTTGTAATCAAAATCTAAAAGTATTTCTACCAATAAAGTTAATTCTGACAGAAGTGTGAAAAAGGCATTTATTTTAAAGTTTTTAGTTATTTCAACTAGTATATGTTATATAGACACACCTGCTCATTCGCAGGATACTACGCAGAGTTTTTTCATCAAAGAAATTTGTATTTCCGGCAATCAAGTAACTAAAAAATGGATAATCACCCGCGAGTTAAAGTGGAAAAAGGCAGATAGAATACCCAAAGCGTCTATTGATAGTTTGCTAACTCTCGAAGAAAACAAACTCTATAACACCAACTTGTTTGTCACAGTAGATATAAATGCAATAGCCCTCAAAAACGATACAATTGATATTGATATTCAACTCAAAGAAAACTGGTATATTCTACCCCTGCCCATATTTCAAGTAGCAGACAGAAACCTCAGCAACTGGTTGTTTAGCAACAACAGAGACCCCGGACGATTGGAATACGGCTTGATATTCGATTGGTCGAACTTTAGGGGCAGAAAGGAAAAATTGAGCCTGCTGGCACAGCTCGGCTTCACCAGAAAACTTTCGTTACGCTATAGTATTCCTTTTATTGATAAAAAAAAAACCATTGGCTTGAGCTTCAGGGCAAGTCTTTCTGAAAATAAAAAAATCAGTGCCATTGTATTGAATAACCGAGACACTTTTAACATTAGTAGCGATGATGAATCTTTGAGAATCAGCTCAGAAATTAGTATTTCAGGTTCTAAGCGCATTGGCTTTTACCAATTCCACGATGCAGAAATAAAGTACAGGACTGTAAGGGTTGCTGATACAATCATTAATACAAACCCCGAATATTTGATTGGTGGAAGGTCTCGCCAAAAAACTGTACAACTAAGGTATGCTTACACCTATGATTTTAGAGATCGATCGGTATATCCGCTCAAAGGATTTTTATTCAATACAGGCATCCAGGCAATTGGGTTATTCAACACTGATGATGTAAACTATACAGAGCTGTGGGTGGCATATGCACGTTTTCTTAGTTTAGGTAAAGAACTATACTTCGTTACGCAGGCAAGAGCCAACCTTGTTTTGGGGCGGCAGTCTTTCGAGGTAAGGCGAGGGCTTGGTTTTGGTGCTAATACTATACGAGGTTATGAATTATATGTGATTAACGGAACGCACTATGGTGTCTTAAAAAATGAGTTCAGATGGCGTTTCCTGAACCAACGCTTGAATGTAAACTCTATAATTCCTATTAAGCAGTTCAACACAATTCCTGTATGGAGCTTAGTTAAAACCTATTTTGATATGGGCTATGCTTACCAAAATAATGCACTTTCTGAAAACCAATTGCTCAATAACAAAATCATTTTCGGCTGGGGCGTAGGCATTGATATTGTTTCTTACTATAATTTTGTACTCAATCTGGAATATTCCTTCAATAGCTTAGGGCAATCTGGCTTTTTTATTAATATTAACTCAGGGATATAAATATCTGTTAATCGGTCAAAAAAACATCGGAGTTAAACTTGTTTAATTCCTTGTTTTATTTTTTCTTTGCTCCGAGTACTCACCACAGTACTAACCGGAGAGGTGCCTGAGTGGTTAAAGGAGCGGTTTGCTAAACCGTCGTCGGGAAATCGGCGCGTGGGTTCGAGTCCCACTCTCTCCGCTTGAAATACTTGACAAATGATCACCATTGGCAAAATAGCCCCCCTGATCTCTGCACGCACCCTAGTATCGATTATCCGCTGCTTTTTACTCGCTATCCTCTCCTTGTTTAACTGTACCTTCTTGGCATATAGCCAAAAAAACACGCTCAAGCCTTATTACGACCAGCAAACACAACGCTATGGCTACCGCCAAGATAAAAAAGTGAAGATAAAACCCTCGTTTTTATCAGCAAGCAATTTCGTAGCCGGTGTCGCACGTGTCGAAACAGAACAAGGGGCTAATATTATTAATAGTAAAGGCAAAATACTTTTCAAAAAAAACTACCAAGATCTTGGCTCTACGATAGATACCCTGATATTATTCCAAAATGAGCTTATCCCGTTTAAAAAATCTGGTAAATGGGGATTAATTGACAAAAAAGAACGTGAGTGCATAACTGCCAAATTCAAAGAAATACAATACTTGGGTAGTCACGTGTACGGCGTACAAAACCAAGAAGGGCTTTGGGGTTATTATCACGATTCGGGCAGGCAGATATACCCCTGTCAGCTTTCAAAAGTTTTTCCTTTTCAACAAAGCCAAAGCATCGGAATACAAAATCATCGCTACGGATTAGTCGACCTGTCGGGCAATGAAATACTCCCATTTATTTACCGTAATATTACGAGAAAAGAAAAGCAATGGCAGGTGATTCCTTTGCCAAAGCACGAGGTAATCAGTCCAAAAGGAAAAGTAGTTCAAACACTATTTTTTGATACTTTCAAAAACATAGCCCCAAACCTATACCGCTTTACCATAGGTAATAACAAGGGCTTGTGTAATAAAAAAGGCGATATACTTACCTACAATACTTACGACACTATTTATCCTTTCCATAAAAATATCGCTGTCGTAACTCAAAATCAATATTATGGGCTTATCAACACCTCCCTGAAAGAAATTTTAGCACCAGTATACCAATCTGTTGTGCTTGAATCATCTGGACTCATTAGGGTAAGAAATCAAAACGGGCAAGAAGATTTGATAAATAAATCGGGAAAAAACCTGACTTATTCAAAGTACACTTCCATCAAAAATATTGCTAAAAATAAATATGTCGTTAAACAAGGGCGACAATGGCATTATATAGACACAACTGGTAGAAAGTTAAATGTATCAAGTTTTGGACAACTCAGCGAGTTTACTGGTGAATATGCTGCTAAAAAACATCAGGGGCTATTCGGTATTATTGACCAAAAAGGTAACTGGGTCATTAGTCCGCTTTTCGACTCGGCTTTTGTACTCAATGAGAAAATATTTGTCATATACTTCCATCAATCGTGGGCAACGGTCAATACTGACGGACAAGAGCAATACTACGGCAGCGAAGCTATTGCTCATGTAGCAGATGGGATGATGCGTATTGAAAAAAATGGGCATTACGGTTTGATTAATCCAAAAGGATGGAAAATATTGGCTACCCACTGCGACAGCATACCCTTCCGCAGCATGGGCAGCCTGATAGCAGCGTGGCAAAAAGGGAAAAAGATTTATGTGGATATTAACAAAAAAATACAACCTAAATTTTCAGCCTACGATCATTATTCATATTTCGGCGAGCCTGCGGCAGGCTTCATGCCGGTCAAAACACGCTACTATTACGGCTTTGCCGATTATATGGGCTACCTGCGAATCGGTGCTGAGTACGACAGCGTAAAAAACTTTTCCGAAGGAAGATCTGCTGTCAAACTGGGAAGGTACTGGGGGTTTATCAATACCTTAGGGCAAATTGTTACTCAACCCTACTACGATGAAATTTTTTCTTTTAAAGAAAATAAGGCAATCGTAAAATCATCAGAAAAATACGGATTGATTGATAAAGAAAATCATTTACTTATTCCCACAGTTTTTGACTCTCTTGTGCAGAACAAACACGGAAATTGGATCACTTTCCAAAATGGTAAACAGGGTTTCGTCAGCAGCGACATGCGTCGTGTCTTATACCCCAAATACGAGCAACTAATCGACCTGAACAACGGTTATATTATTTCCTACAAAAACAAACACTACGGGCTAGATAATACCAACGGTCTGGTGATTGTATTGCCTGAATACGATAAAGTTACTTTTAATGCCTTTGATAATACCTTTAGCTTGCTTACTTGTGAGCAAGCTTTCGTTATAAAATAAAAACAGCAGAAACCCTTGCATACTATTAAAAAACCATTAGACTTGCACGGCAAGTAAAACAACTTATTTGCTATGCCTACGCACCACAATAAAATAGCTCTCGAAGCACTCACTTACGACGACGTGCTTTTGATGCCCGCCTACTCTGAAATACTGCCACGAGAAGCGAACACTACCACACAACTGACCAAAAATATTCAGTTAAACATACCATTAGCCTCGGCCGCTATGGACACAGTTACAGAAGCAGATCTGGCTATCGCTATGGCACACGAAGGGGGCATAGGATTTATTCATAAAAATATGTCCATAGAGTCTCAGGCACACCAAGTGAGAATTGTCAAACGCTTCCAAAGTGGTATGATTTCAGACCCTATAACGCTCACTGATAAAGCTACCTTATCGGAAGCTAACCGACTGATGAAAGAGTTCAGCATAGGCGGTATTCCCGTCGTGGATAAAAGCGACAAGCTGGTGGGTATCATCACTAACAGAGATTTACGCTTTCAAAAAGACTTTTCTCTAGCCATTAGCAACATCATGACAAAAGAAAAACTAATCACCGCCTCGGAAAGAATCGGTTTGGACGAAGCAGAAGACATATTGCAAGAGCATAAAATTGAAAAACTACCCATCGTAGATAACTACCACAAACTTATTGGTCTGATTACTTATAAAGATATTCTCAAAAATAAAAATAAACCAAACGCCTGTAAGGACGCCTATGGAAGGCTACGCGTAGGTGCAGCCGTTGGGGTTACTTCAAACATGTTTGAGCGTATTGAAAAACTCAAAGCTGCCGGCGTAGATGTAATTACTATTGATACGGCGCATGGTCATTCTCAAGGAGTTATCCAAGCTCTCAAAGCAGCTAAAGATACCTACCCCGATTTGGATATTATTGCCGGAAATGTAGCAACAGCGGCAGGTGCTGAAGCCTTGGCAGCAGCAGGTGCCGACGGGATTAAAGTGGGCGTCGGACCGGGCAGTATTTGCACTACCAGAGTTATTTCAGGCGTAGGTATGCCTCAATTATCTGCCGTAATGGAAGCAGCAAAAGCTGTTGACAAGTCGGGCATACCCATTGTTGCCGACGGGGGAATTCGTTTCTCAGGAGACATTGTAAAAGCCATTGCAGGAGGAGCTAGTAGTGTGATGATAGGCTCTCTACTGGCTGGCACAGAAGAATCGCCCGGAGAAATCATTCTGTATGAAGGAAGAAAGTTTAAGGCATATCGTGGGATGGGCTCGATAGAAGCTATGGAAAAAGGCTCTAAAGATCGTTATTTTCAGGATGTAGAAGACGACATCAAAAAGTTGGTTCCCGAAGGAATTACAGGACGCATACCCTACAAAGGACAAGTATCGGAAGTACTCTACCAAATGGTGGGAGGATTGAAAGCAGGCATGGGTTATTGTGGGACTTCACATATCGAAGTGTTGAAGCAAAAAGCAAAATTTACCAGAATCACCGCCGCAGGCGTAAAAGAAAGTCATCCACATGATATACACATTACACGGGAAGCCCCCAATTATAGCAGATAGCTCAGGTACGCCTCTAAACACTTAGTCGCATATCGATATGTGGAATACCATCCCAATCGTAAACTTGGCTTATTTTTTCAAAGCCAAATACTCGATAATAAGTCTTTAAGGCAGCCTGAGCAACTAGGCGGATGTTTACATCAGGAAATTGTCCTTTAATATAATCAATAGCCTCTTGTATTAGTTTTTTGCCCACACCCCTGCCCCGATACTCCATTGGAGTAATCACCCTGCCAATAGCCACTTCTTCTTTAGAATAATCACCCGGTGGTAAAACCCTCAAATAAGCCGCCAACCGACTTGTTTCAGTATCCTGATAAGCAAAGTGGATAGCCTTATAATCTTTGCCATCAAGCTCTTGATAAGGGCACTTTTGTTCTACTACGAAAACGGCTACTCTTAGCTCCAAATATTGATATAATTGCTCTTTGGTGAGTCCCTCGAAAGTATGGACGAGTAAAGAATATGACATTATGTATAATGTTAAGAAAACATCAATTTTTACTATTTATCGCATCATTGAAACAAAATAAAAAACAAGAAAACAAAAACTAAAATGTCAGTAGCCACTATTCGCACCTACTTTGTCTAACCAGATTGCTACAAAAAAATAATATCTTTAAGAATCTGCCCACCAGCAAAATCATGGACTATTTTCAATATCTTTTCTTTGCGCATCAATAAATCTTGTTTGAGTGGTGCAGAGGATATTTTCACGTAAAGTTTATCAACCCGAACAAAAATTTCGGTAGTATGCCCAGCAATAGGTGTCCCCACAATTTGCTCCCAGTTTTTTACAATACTCGCCTGCTGATATTTCTTTTCCACATGGTTAGTTTTCAAAAAATCATGTAAAATTTCTTTTAGCAGCAAAGTATTATTTTTCCGCTCGCAGAAAGCTCCTTTAAAGTTTCTGTATTTCGCCACAGCAGTTAATGATTAATTTCTGTTAATATTTAGTTGGATTAAAAAATAAAAAATTTAGACTCAGAGGAAACCTCTGAAAAAAAATTGCGGGTTCTTTCAGGACGCGAATCGGTTAAGAAAATCTGTCCCAAATTGCCCGTAGCAATTATTTGCACTAGGCAGCGGATGCGCCTATCGTCTAGTTTATCAAACAAATCATCCATGAGAAGAATTGGCGTAAAACCTTTATTTTTTTTAATTACCTCATGTTGTGCCAGCTTCATGGCAATACAATAAGACTTTTGCTGACCCTGAGAAGCATATTTTTTCACCAAATAGCCATCAATATAAAAATCAAAATCATCCCTGTGTATACCCATATTCGTTCTTTGCAACACTCGATCCTTCTCCAAAGATTTTTTTAAAGACTGGTAAAAATCTTCCGTATGCAAGGTCGATGTATACAGCAATTCTACTTTTTCCTTTGTCTCACTAATTTTTGAATAGTAGCCTTGGAATACTGGAATATATTTTTCAATAAACGTTTTTCTCTGCTCATGAATAGGCTGTCCGTGTGTTATTAGGCGCAAATTGTAAGATGCCAGTAAATCCTCATCAAAGGTATTCCGTTCGGCAAACTGTTTGAGTAGACTGTTGCGTTGTTTGAGCATACGATTATACTGTAACAAATGCCGCAAATAATGCCGATTAATCTGACAGATAACCCCATCGAAAAAACGCCTGCGCATTTCGCTACCCTCCTTAATAATTTGCACATCATCGGGGCTAATCATCACACAAGGAAAATTGCCAATATGTTCGCTCAAATAGTCGTACTGCTGCTGATTCACCCTCAGTATTTTTTTTTTACCACTTTGGAAGGTACACAACACGTCAAAATTTTCCAATAACTTCGTAAAGTTACCTTTTATCATCAAAAAGTCTTGCCCGTGGCGGATACTTTGTCTATCCGAATGATTAAAGGCACTTTTAGTAATACAGAGGTAGTAAATAGCATCAAGCATATTAGTCTTACCCACTCCATTATTACCGAAAAAGCAGTTGATAGACGGAGAAAAATCAAGATTCTTTTTAGCATGGTTCTTGAAATTGAGCAAACTGGTATTATTGAGTATCAATATTTTAGTAGCTATATTGTGATCAGGCGGACTACTACCTACTTGTTGAAAAACTTGCTCAAATAGTATTTTTCTATAAGACCTTATTAAAGCCTTGCATCTCGAGCCTTAGACGAGCATAATTCACTATGTGTAAACGATGTTTATTGAGGAACACAGCAAATATAACCATTTTACAAATTATCACCTAAAAAGGAATAAATCTGTTGGAGTTCTAAAAAAAAATATTTTCTTTGCAAAGAACAAGTCATTGTAATAACAAGTTTCTCAAAATTGATATCCACTCAAACTATGCTTCTACTTAATAATAATAGTCAAATTATTATCATGCTTCTACATCATATGAGGCAAGTAATATATTGGGCTGTATTTTAGGTCAGACAGCGCATTGATAATATAAGAGAAAGTAAACCACATATGTAGTATATTCGCTAGTTATAGCTAGTATAGACCAACAAAAACGAAGTCCCAAAAAAGTACGATATTTACTAAATAAATTAGCAGAAAGAATAAATGGAAATATATACGGACATAAGATTTGGTGACAGCAAGGAAGTTCTCAAAGAATTGCCTGAAAATTCTGTTGACTTGATATTCACTTCCCCACCTTATGCTGACCAAAGAAAAAGCACTTACGGTGCAATACAACCAACCAAGTATATTGAGTGGTTTTTGCCAATTTCAGAAGAATTGCTACGAGTTCTAAAACCAACTGGTTCATTTGTGTTGAACATAAAGGAAAGAATTGTTAGTGGTGAACGGAGCACTTATGTGATGGAACTAATTTTGGAAATGCGTAAACAAGGTTGGTTATGGACAGAGAATACATTTGGCACAAAAAAAAATTGCTATCCGGGCAAGTGGCCTAACAGATTTAGAGATGCTTGGGAAAGACTATTGCATTTCAACAAACACAAGAAATTTAACATGTACCAAGAAGAAGTAATGGTACCTATGGGGAGTGGGCTAAATCACGATTGAAAAACCTAAGTGATACGGATAAGACAAGAGACGAATCCAAAGTTGGTAGTGGATTTGGAAAAAACATATCGAACTGGTTAGACCGTGACAAGGCTTACCCAACGAATGTATTACACCTTGCTACAGAATACAACAATAAAAACATAGTGCAGCTTTTCCAGAAGGACTTCCCGAATGGTTTATAAAATTGTTCACCCAACCCGGTGATACAGTCCTTGACCCATTTATGGGTTCAGGTACGACAAATTTTGCTGCCCAACGAATGAGCCGAAATTCAATTGGAATAGAAATCAAACAAGAGTACTACGATATGGTACAAGAACAAATTGACGAAAAGAAACTTGTACTTTTTGAACCCGAAGAAATATATGAAACAGCTAAACTTAACGGACGTAACTAAATACGTAGAAGATAATATCGGAGTATTCCACCAAAAGAGAATTGAGAGACTTGACAAGCTGAAACTCAAAACCGTCCTAAAAAAGAAAAAACCATATTTATTCAAGGCAAAGTACATTTTAACGGCAGGCGAGATTATTCAAGGAATTGCCGATGCTTTTATATCGTCAGCCGACGAAACCATTTTTGGCGATTGGTTGGAAAGATTAGCCATATTTATAAACCAAAAGGTCTATGGTGGTTGGAAATCAGGTATTCCAAACATTGACCTTGAGTTCGACAAAGAGAACATTAGATACATAGTAAATATTAAGTCTGGGTCAAATTGGAGAAACAGCAGCCAAGTCGAGAAAATAAAATCTGACTTCAAAACCGCTCAAAGAACTTTAAGAACAAGCAATTCTCAAATGGTAGCAATTTCTGTGAATGGTTGTTGTTATGGTATTGACAACAAGCCTGACAAAGGATATTATTTCAAATATTGCGGTCAAGAGTTTTGGGAGTTTATTTCGGGAAACGAAAATTTATACAGAGAAATAATTAAACCTTTTGGACACAAAGCAAAAGAGCGAAACGATGAATTGCAACAATCATATTCAAGAATGATAAATCAATTCACCAAAGAGTTTATTCAGGACTTCTGTGATGAAAACGGTGATATAAATTGGAACAAATTGGTAGAATTTAACCCTGGAAAGAAAAAGTGATATACTAGCCACAAAAAAAGATATGAAGTAATAGGATTACCTCGCCTACCGCTCATATCCAAACCGTTGGCATTCATTAAAAAAATAAGAGGAATCCGAAAATCTTAAATAGAGTAGGAAATTAGCTAAACATTTATGACATGAGTTATTCAAAACCAAAATTTAAAGACAAATACGAAAATTTCATTGATGGAAAATTCGTAGCTACCGTTGGCGGTCAGTATTTTGATAATACTTCACCAATTGATGGCAGCCTGATTGCAAAGTACCCGCGTTCTCAAAAAGAGGATGTAGAAATGGCTTTAGATGCAGCCAATGCGGCAAAACAAAGCTGGGGAAATACCTCTGCTACAGAACGCGCTACCCTACTAAACAAAGTGGCAGACATTATTGAAGCCAACCTAGAGGAATTTGCTTTAGTGGAAACATGTGATAATGGCAAACCTATTCGAGAGACACTCAATGCAGACATACCTTTATCTATTGACCATTGGCGTTATTTCGCAGCCTGTATTCGAGCAGAAGAAGGCACCGCAACAGAGCTTGATGAAAATACCCTGTCTATGAATATTAAAGAACCCTTGGGCGTCGTGGGTCAAATTATTCCTTGGAATTTTCCCCTACTGATGTTGTCCTGGAAACTACCTCCAGCTCTGGCAACAGGAAACTGTGTAGTGCTAAAACCAGCAGAACAAACTCCTTCAACAGCAACTTTGCTCATGGAAAAAATAGCCGATTTTTTTCCTGCCGGTGTTATCAACATAGTACATGGTTTTGGGCCCGAAGCCGGTAAACCACTCGCCTCAAGCTCTCGACTAGATAAAGTTGCTTTTACAGGAGAAACCACAACAGGGCAACTAATTATGCAATATGCCTCTAAAAATTTAAATCCAGTTACGATGGAACTGGGTGGTAAATCGCCAAATATCTTCTTCAATTCTGTCATGGATGCCGATGATGCCTACCTGGACAAAGCCGTCGAAGGTGCTGTATTGTTTGCTTTTAATCAGGGAGAAGTGTGTACTTGTCCATCAAGAATTTTGGTGCAAGAGGACATTTATGACGACTTTATGAAACGAGTAATAGAACGAACTAAAGCCATTATACAAAAAAATCCTTATGATGTAGACACTATGGTTGGTGCGCAAGCATCAAATGACCAATATGAAAAAATATTGTCTTACATCAATATCGGAAAAGAAGAAGGTGCTAAGGTATTGTGTGGTGGAGGTGCTGCCAAACTTGAAGGTGATGCGGCAAATGGTTATTACATTCAACCTACTATTTTGGAAGGACACAATAAAATGCGTGTTTTCCAAGAAGAGATATTCGGACCTGTCGTCTGTGTAACTAAGTTTAAAGATGAAGCTCAAGCATTAGCAGTTGCCAATGATACGCTCTATGGCTTAGGTGCCGGCGTCTGGACAAGAGACGCACACCAGCTATATCAAATACCACGAGCTATTAAAGCAGGTAGAGTTTGGGTAAATTGTTATCATGCCTATCCCGCTCATGCCCCTTTTGGAGGCTATAAAAAGTCAGGATTTGGTAGAGAAACACACGTGATGATGCTCGACCATTACCGACAAACAAAGAATATGCTCATTTCTTACGATAAGAACAAATTAGGTTTCTTTTAGTAGAGTGCTTTAAATTTGTAATTACATTCACCATAATAAGAGACATCCCAAACTTCCCTACTACAAAAATGAAGCCGAGGATGTCTCCTTTTAAAAGGCTTACAGTAATGAAATATTCCAGAGTAGCTATATCTGATAAAGCAATTCGAGTACTCAATCAACTTAAAGAGAAACATGGAGAGTTGATTTTTCACCAAAGTGGCGGGTGTTGTGATGGCTCATCTCCAATGATCTTTGAAAAAGATGATATGTACTTGGATGATAGCGATATATTACTCGGTCAATTGGAAGGAGTGAATTACTACATGAATAAAGACCAATTTGATTATTGGAAACACACACATCTAACAGTTGATGTTACCGCAGGAAGAGGTGCAAGTTTTTCTCTTGAAATCCCATTAGGAGTTAGATTTATAATTCATTCAAGATTGTTGACCGAGGAAGAAAATATATTTTTAAATAAATAATAAAACATCAACAATGCGTACTAATAGTCTTCCCTATCCCTCGCACTAAGTATGCCCCCAACATTGGCAGTAGTTAAATTACAGGGTGGGATTAAAAATTTAAACGGAAAGTTACATGATAAAGACCCTCTCAATGAATGAAACAAATTTTTTTAAAAAACTACTCGATGGCGTAAAGGTGGCGTGGTTGCCGCTGGGGGAGGTGGCAGAAATATATGGAGGATTAGTCGGTAAAAGTAAGGCTGATTTTAAAAGTAGTAACTCTAACTCTCGTTATATTTCGTATAAGAATATTTTTAACAACATAGATGTTGATTTTGAGAAACTAGAATATGTCAATATCTCCGCTTTAGAAAATCAACACTGTGTTAAGTATGGTGATGTATTATTCACAGGATCATCTGAAACAGCAGAAGAATCAGGGATGTCCTCAGCAGTTACAACAAAATTTGAGGAAAATATTTATCTCAATAGTTTTTCTTTTGGAGTAAGGTTTAATGATGAGATTTGTTTAACTCCTGAATTTTCAAAATATTTATTTCGCAGTCATTTAATGCGTAAAGAAATAGCTAAAACTACAAGCGGAGTAACCCGTTTCAATATTTCTAAGGCTCGATTCAAAAAAATTGAGATCCCCATCCCTGATGACCCAAAAAAATCCCTAGAGATACAGGCAGAGATTGTGCGGATTTTGGATGCATTCACCTCCCTTACTGCTGAGCTTACCGCTCGCAAAAAACAATACAACCATTATCGCGATCAATTACTCAATTTTGATGAAAATAATCAGCACCGTTTTTTTAAAAAACTACTCGATGGCGCAAAAGTGGCTTGGATGCCTCTGGGGGAGGTTTCAAAAATTAAACGTGGCACATCTATTGCAAAGAAAAGTAGAGGGTAATACCTCTGTCATTGCTGGTGGTAGGAAGCCCGCATATTATCACAATGAAAGTAATCGCACAGGACAAAGTATCGTTATTGCGGGATCAGGAGCTTATGCGGGATATGTAAGCTGGTGGCAAGAACCAATTTTTGTCTCAGATGCTTTTACCGTAAAACCAAATAAATGCTTATCCGATAGATATTGCTTTCATTTTCTTAAAGGCTTACAGCAACAGTTATATGATTTAAAAAGCAGAGGGGGTGTTCCTCATGTTTATCCCCGAAGTGTTGCACCACTCCAAATCCCCATCCCCTGCCCAGATGACCCTAAAAAATCGCTAGCGATACAGGCGGAGATTGTGCGGATTTTAGATAAATTCGATGCGCTGACCAATTCCATCAGCGAGGGATTACCTAAGGAAATTGCATTAAGGCAGAAGCAATATGCGTATTACCGCAATATGCTGCTAACCTTTCCGAAGAAATAAGAGGACTTGCAGGCAAAACACAGATCATCGGCAATCTATCTGATTACAAGGGTGGGAATACGCGCAAGAGCGGTTGTATTTTATTTTTTTTCGGCAGGTGGAATGTGCAGGTTTTTGAAAATTTCGTCTATTTGGGCATTCACCTCTTGCGTATCGTCCATATAAAAGCGCAGACTGGGAACAACCCTAGCTTGATGCCTAATTCTGTTTGCAAGAATTTGCCTGATAGCTTTGGTATGTTGCTGAATATTGTCGAGCACTATTTGCTTATTTTTTACCAACATAAAACTTAGGTATATGCTGGCAACGCCCAAGTCGGGACTCACCCGCACGGAAGTAACAGTAATGAAAGCACCTCCAAACCAATCCTGAGATTTTTGTTGTAAAATTTCTCCCAAATCTCTCTGAATCAGTCGGGAGAACATATTTTGTCTTTTGCTGTCCATTTCTTTTATTAATAACTCAATAGCAAAGATAGTGTTTTGTAAAAACTCTTTACAACTGTTGAGTATCTCAGGATATTTTTATTTCAAAATGATTATCACTACCTTTAAGTGTTTTTTACGATTTATTTCCGAACAAGAATGGGTAGAATAATAGCAATTGCCAATCAAAAAGGAGGTGTGGGAAAAACCACCACAGCAGTTAATTTATCGGCAAGTTTTGCTGCTTTACAATATAAAGTATTGGTCGTAGATGCTGATCCACAGGCGAATTGTACTTCGGGCTTGGGGCTTGATGTGAAGAAAGAGAAAAATAATATCTACAACTGCATGGTGGAAAACACGCCCGTTGAGCAGGTTATTGAAGCAAGTAATTTTGAATGCTTGGACATTATTCCTTCTCATATCAATTTGGTGGGTGCAGAAGTAGAAATGATAGCTATTGACAACCGTGAAGAACGTATGAAAGAAGCACTTAGTACGATAAAAGATATGTATGATTTTATTATAGTTGATTGCTCGCCTTCTTTGGGCTTAATTACTGTTAATGCGCTTACGGCGGCAGATTCTGTTATCGTACCAGTACAGTGCGAATACTATGCGATTGAAGGTTTAGACAAACTACTGAGTACTGTTCATGTTATTCAACAAAGACTGAACAAAGATTTGGTTTATGAAGGCATACTACTTACTATGTACGATGTTCGTTTAATCCTTTCCAACCAGGTAGTAGAGGATGTGAGAAAGCATTTTGAGGACATTACTTTCAAAACCATCATCCCGCGCAATATCAAACTCAGTGAATCTCCTAGCTTCGGTCTGCCCGCTATTGCACACGATGCTGAAAGTAAAGGATCCGGTGCTTATTTGAACCTAGCGCAAGAAATTATTGATAAAAATAATATGGGTCGTTAATCATGGCTGCGAAACCAATACTGAAAAAAAGGCAGGCTTTGGGCAAAGGCTTGGGTGCACTGCTGACTGATACGAATGCAAATGCTACACAAGATAAAAAAAAGCCGCTGCCTCTTCCACAGTCTAGTATAAATGAAATAGCTGTTGCTGCTATTGAAACAAACCCTTATCAGCCTCGCCATGAGTTTAAAGCAGAAACTTTGAAAGAGTTGTCCGAATCGATCAAAGTGCAGGGAATTATACAGCCAATTACAGTTAGGAAACTTTCTGAAAAGCAATATCAAATTATTTCTGGAGAACGCCGCTTGCAAGCTGCTAAAATGGCGGGCTTAGTAAAAATTCCGGTTTATATCAAGGCAGTTAACAATCAGCAAATGCTAGAGATGGCCTTGATAGAGAATATCCAACGAGAAAATCTCAACCCTATTGAAATAGCTTTGAGCTACCAGCGTTTACTAACTGAATGCAGTTTGAAACAAGAAACGCTAGGGGAAAGAGTAGGAAAAAAACGAACAACAGTTGCCAATTACCTGCGTTTGCTGAAACTTCCCTATAACATTCAAGAAGCACTCAAAAAACACATAATAAGTATGGGGCATGCGCGTGCGATTATTAACGTGGAGAATATTGATAAACAATTATATATTTTCAATAAAATTATTGAAAAGCAACTGTCGGTAAGGAAAGTAGAAGAGTTAGTAAAAAATTTAACACTTGCAAAACAAAAAAAAACACCTGTACCTAATCAGTCGGGTGTACAAAAAAATTATCAATTGCAACATATACAGTCAAGGCTTTCTTCTCAACTTGGTACAAAAGTGAAAATTCAGGCAGACACTAATGGCAAAGGAGAAATTAAAATTCCCTATTATTCTACTGAAGATTTGAACAGAATTTTAGCGGCGATTAATTATTAGAAGTGTTTTGTCTTATTGTAAAATTAATTTTAATAAATTTGCAGTTATAAAAAGCGCGAGCTTAACTCTGGAGTTCTACGTAGTTGAATAAACTTATTTAAAATTTTAGCATTGTAATGGCAGATCACAAATCAACCAAAAAGCATATCCGCTCAAGTGAAAAGAGGCGTTTAAGAAATAAGTATCAATTGAAGACTGCGCGTACTTTTGTGAAAAGACTACGTGAGTCGGGCAGTAAGGCTGAAGCCGAAGAACTCTATAAAAAAGTAAGTTCTATGATTGATAAACTAGCTAAGCGGGGCGTTATTCATAAAAATAAAGCAGCAAATAACAAATCTAAACTCGCTAAGTTTGTCAGCACTTTGAGTTAGCCAAACAAAGATCAAAACTACCCTCACCAACCACTAATTTCTCTTTTCTTGAAGATAATCACCTACAATATCAACGGTATTCGCGCGGCTATTGCAAAAGGTTTCGCCCATTGGCTAGCGGAAGAAAACCCTGATATTATCTGCTTACAAGAAGTAAAAGCTCATCCTGAGCAAGTTGATTTAGATTTTTTGACCGAACTGGGCTATCATTTTATTAACTGGCGTGCAGCCCAAAAAAAAGGCTATAGCGGCGTGGCCAGCTTTTCTAAAATCGAACCCTCGCTGGTTATCAAAAAAATAGGAATAGAAAAGTACGACGACGAAGGGCGTTTTCTAAGACTTGATTTTCCTGATTTTACCCTAATAAATAGCTATTTTCCTTCGGGTAGCAGTGGCGAGCATCGTCAGGTATTCAAATATGAATACTTAACTAACTTTTACGACTATCTGATAGGCTTGCGTAAAACATATCCCAACATTTTGCTGTGTGGCGATGTAAATATTTGCCACCGTGAGATTGATATTCATAATCCGAAAGCTAATCAAAATACCTCTGGTTTCCTTCCCGAAGAGCGCGCCTGGATGACCGAGTTATTCGGTAGTGGTTTTTCAGATGCTTTTCGCCTGTTCAACCCCGACCCCCATCATTATACTTGGTGGAGCTACCGAGCAGGTGCTAGAAAGAAAAATTTAGGCTGGCGTATAGATTACTTCATTGTGAGCGACAAGCTACAATCCCGCCTTAACAACTGCCACATACTCAGCCATGCCACGCACTCTGACCACTGCCCTGTTGTTTTGGAAATGAGCCATTAAAAATGCAATAAGCCTACTTAGACCATTAGCAGAAATACGGTGGGTATTCTATGTAGATCAATAGTTGTTTTTTGCCATTTTGCCACTGTCTTTGTCTGAATAAATTGCTGAGGTGCTGTCAGATTTGAAGCTATGCACAACTTTGTAAAATCAGAACATGTCTCTAGGAGTACTCTTAAAAGCTGATGGTTACGATAGGGAGTTTCTATAAATATCTGACTTTGGCGTTTACGTGCTGATTCTCTTTCTAATTTCTTTATCTTTTTTTGTCTTGCTTGTACTTCTATTGGTAAATAACCGTGAAAAGCAAATTGTTGCCCCGAAAAACCTGAACCCATTAATGCGAGTATAATAGCGGAAGCACCTGGCAGCGGTATAACGGGAATGCCCTGCTGATGCGCGTAAGCAACTGCCAAAGCACCCGGATCGGCAATAGCAGGGCAGCCTGCCTCAGAAATAATACCCACATTAGCACACTCGGGAACTTGACACAAGTGACTTTTTAATTCTTTTTCTGTTGTTTGTTTATTGAGTGAAAATATGTGGATATCTTTTCTGATATTTTCATGAACGCCAAAAGAAGTAATGAACCTTCTGGCAGTTCTAATGTTTTCTGCCAAATAATAATACGTAGAAGCAATGACCTCCCTAGTTAGCGGGGCAAGGCAATTTTGAGTTTGTGGGGCAAGATATGAAGGGACGAGGTATATTTTCACTGTTTTGGGAAGCAAGCAGGGATAAATGAGGCACTTTTGTGGCGAAAATATTTTCCGTCCAAAAAGCTGGTTACTACTTACTACACAGCAATTACATTAATTTTTATCTCATGTTTTACTTCTTTATGAAGATCTAAAACAACCCGATACTCACCAAGTGTTTTAATACTTTCAAAAGAAATATTTTTTCTCTCAATATGGAAACCCTTTTCTTTCAAAGCATCTGCTACTTGTAGGTGGGTAATACTACCAAAAATTTTGCCTGTTTCTCCTGCTTTTGTTTCAATAGTTAGGCAAAGTTCACCGATATTTTCCGACAAAGCAACGGCCTCTTCTTTGAGCTGCTGGAGCTTATGGACTACCTGTTTGAGCTTTTCTTTCAAAACTTTACGGTTTGATGGCGTAGCCAAAATTCCTAAACCCTTAGGAATTAAATGGTTTCTCCCATGACCCGGCTTTACCCTAACAATGTCGTCTTTATAACCTAATCCTTTGATATCTTCCTTTAATATTATTTCCATAACAATAGTAAGTTTTGAATAATTAAACCTTACGAGGCAAACACTCAGATATGAATACTCATCTTGCAAATGCCTACTTTAAGCCGTCTGCCAAATAGGGCAAGAGTGCTAATTGTCTAGCTCTTTTTATTGACCTAGATAATCTTTTTTGGAATTTAGCACTTGTTCCTGTAATTCTTCGAGGTAATAATTTTCCCTGCTCGTTCACAAATTTTAATAGAAATTCAGGGTCTTTATAGTCTATATATTTAATACCGTGTTTTTTAAAACGACAATATTTTTTTATTACCTCTTTCCTATTAATAGGTTCATTCATTAAACTCATGATTGTGCCTCCTCTTTTTCTTTGGTTTTGTTAAATTCTCCTTTTCTGCGCCTTTCATTAAATTCCAGTGCATGTTTTTCTAAAGAAACTGTTAGGAATCGTAGGATCGACTCGTCTCGCTTCATAGCAATTTCTATTTTAGCGACAATAGTGGGGGGACCTCTAAATTCAAATAACTGATAATAACCTGTGGTTTTATGCTTAATCGGATAGGCGAGTTTTCTGATGCCCCACTCCTCTTCGTGGTAAATCTGCCCATCGAAAGACTCAATCGTTCTTTTAACTCCTGTAATAGTATCCTTTACCTGCTGATCAGATAGAACGGGATTAATAATGAATATTGTCTCGTAATGATTTAAATTCATTGATAAATTTACTTTAGTGATAGCTCTAAAAACCGAAGTGCAAATATAGAAAAACTTAAATTAATTATTTATTATTAAATTTTTTTTCTCCCGCCTCAATGCTCAAAGCTATGTGGTTTTCTAAAGGAGGAATTGGGCATTCGTACGCGGCATTGTAAGCACAATAAGGATTATAGGCAAGGTTAAAATCAATAGTTACTATTTCAGATCTAAGATTAATTTGGTCTATATAACGCCCACCTCCGTAAGAACTCACCCCATTTGTTTCATCAGTAAATGGGATGAATATACGATCGCTTGATAGAGGATCTGTGCTTTTTAAAATATTCATTATCAGTGATTTACCTTCAATTTCAAAGTACGCTTTAGCATATTTAACATACCTGCGCCGCATATTTTTAGATGTGTTCATATAAATACTTTCCGGTAAAGTAGCAATTTCAATACGAGCTTTTATCCGGTAATTTTCCTGTGCTTCAAAATACGCCAACTCTCGGAAGATACTTTTCTGATACTCTGTTAACGGAGACTCTTTGCTATTCTTAAACAAATGATCTTTTTGTTTTCGAGCTTCCATTATTTTTTTCTTATAATCACTGTTTTCAACAGACTTTTCAAACCAAAGATCAACGAGCGTGAGTGTTGTGATTAGTGAAACCAAAACGAGCAGCAGTTTTCTAAGGTGGCTGGAAGTGAACTTCATACTAACTTATGTTGTAGATAAAAAGCCGTAATTTCTCTGTAAATTAAGTATAAAAATAACCTTAAATAAAAAAGCCTTGTTTTTTTGTATCACTAAATTATTTCTTCAATGCAGGAAGGCTATCTTATCCAATTTAGAAATAAAGTATTTGAAACTAAAGGCACTCTCAAATATAGATTTCGTATTTTTGTATTTTTGAATATAAAAAATTTTACAAATACATCTTTACCAAAAAAGAAACTATTTACAGAGCTGGCTTCCCTATTTAAAGGGTTAAAATAACTAACTTTGCCATTTTGTTTTATTTGTCTCATCGATCAACAATGATTCAGATTACTTTACCAGACGGTAGCAGCAAAACCCTTGAGAAGGGAGTAACAAGTTTAGAGATAGCCCACAGTATTAGCAAAGATTTAGCACGCAATGTGTTGGCTGCCCGAGTAAACGACAAAGTGCAAGATGCTACGCGTCCTATTACAGCAGACGCGAACCTAACTTTACTGACGTGGAAGGATACGGCTGGCAAAGCCGTTTTTTGGCACTCTTCTGCACACCTGATGGCAGAAGCACTGGAGTCCTTGTATCCGGGGACTAAGTTTGGCATCGGTCCTGCCATTGAAATGGGTTTTTATTATGATGTAGATTTTGGCAAGCACCAAATTAGCGGCGACGATTTAGTAAAAATAGAAACCAAAATACTGGAATTATCGAGACAAAAAAATAGCTATATCAGAACGGAAATTTCTAAAAATGATGCCGTAAAATACTTTACAGAAAAAGGCGACCATTACAAGCTCGAATTAATAGATGGTTTGAATGATGGAGAAATTACTTTCTATCAGCAAGGTGCTTTTATCGATCTTTGTCGAGGTCCGCATATTCCTAACACGAGTTTTATCAAGGCAGTCAAATTGATGAATATCGCAAGTGCCTACTGGCGAGGCGATGAAAATAACAAAATGCTCACGCGTATTTATGGCGTAAGCTTCCCAAAAGCAAAAGAGTTGAAAGAATACTTAGAATTGTTGGAAGAAGCCAAAAAGCGCGACCATCGCAAACTTGGTAAAGCTCTTGATCTGTTCACTTTTTCGGAAAAAGTAGGCTTAGGCCTACCATTATGGCTGCCTAAAGGAGCAATTTTGCGCGAGCGACTCGAGATTTTTATGCGCAAGGCACAAGTAAAAGCTGGTTATCAACCCGTGATAACACCGCACATTGGCAACAGGAAATTATATGAAACTTCAGGACATTATGAAAAATACGGAAAAGATTCTTTTCAAACCATTCACACACCTGCCAAAGATGAAGAATTTTTGTTAAAACCCATGAATTGCCCGCACCATTGTGAAATTTACAAAGCTAAGCCGCGCTCATACAAAGAATTACCACTGCGTTTGGCAGAATTTGGCACAGTGTATCGCTACGAACAAAGCGGCGAATTACACGGACTGACCAGAGTAAGAGGTTTTACGCAAGATGACGCACATATTTTTTGTAGTGCCGACCAAGTGAAACAGGAATTTATTAAAGTCATAGATTTGGTATTGTACGTATTTGAATCCTTGGGTTTTGAAAATTATACCGTACAAATTTCCCTCAGAAACCCTAATGACAAAGATAAATACATCGGTGAAGATGCCCTATGGGAAAAAGCTGAAAGACAAATTACAGAAGCTGCGCAGGAAAAAGGACTGAAGACAATAGTAGCGTTGGGTGAAGCAGCTTTCTACGGTCCTAAGTTAGATTTTATGGTCAAGGATGTATTGAAAAGGGATTGGCAGCTCGGTACCATACAAGTAGACTACCAACTACCCCAGCGTTTTGCATTGGAATATATCGGAGCAGATAACCAAAAACATTGCCCCGTGATGATTCATCGCGCGCCTTTTGGCTCTTTGGAGCGTTTTGTAGCTATTTTAATAGAACACTGCGCTGGTAATTTTCCGCTCTGGCTCGCTCCTGAGCAGTATATTATTCTACCCATTTCAGAAAAATACCATGAATACGCAGAGGAAATTAAAAAAATACTTGAAGACAAAGACATCAAAGGAAATATAGACAGGAGAGACGAGAAAATAGGCAGAAAAATTCGCGATGCAGAAATATTAAAAATACCTTATATGCTAATTGTAGGCGAAAAAGAACGAGAGTTGCATACCATTTCTATCAGAAAAAAAGGAGAAGGCAAGTTAGGTAACATGCCCATAGCCCGATTTATTGAGCATTTTCAAAGCTTAATAAATCTTTGAAATTCACTGTTAAAAAATACCCAGATAAAAACTAAACTACTATGAAAAAAACTCTATTCGATAAAATTTGGGAAAAGCATATTGTTACAAAAATAAAAGAGGGCACTGAAGTATTGTATATCGACAAACACCTCATCCATGAAGTAACTTCTCCGCAGGCTTTTGCAGGCTTAGAAAAAAGAGGACTCAAAGTAAAACGACCCGATAAAACAATAGCCACCGCCGACCATAACGTGCCGACAAAAAACCAGCACTTACCCATTCAGGAAGAATTATCTCGTTTTCAGGTGACTAAACTGACTGAAAATTGCCAAAAACACGGAGTAGAATTATACGGATTAGGGCATCCATTTCAAGGCATTGTACATGTTATTGGTCCAGAGCTAGGGATCACACAGCCCGGCATGACTATGGTCTGTGGCGATAGCCATACTTCTACACATGGTGCTTTTGGCACTATTGCTTTTGGTATTGGCACGAGTGAAGTCGAGCAGGTGTTGGCTACTCAATGTATTCTACAAAATAAGCCTAAAAAAATGCGTATCACTATTGACGGTACACTCAACAAAGGCGTGTTGTCTAAAGATATTATTCTTTACATTATTGCGCAAATTTCTGCTGCTGGGGCTACGGGTTATTTTGTAGAATATGCTGGCTCAGCTATCTGCAACCTATCGATGGAAGCCCGCATGACGATCTGTAATATGAGTATAGAAATGGGTGCCCGTGGCGGATTAATCGCACCCGATGAAACTACTTTTGATTATGTAAAAGGAAGAAAATTTGCCCCACAAGGAGCAGCTTTTGACAAGGCAATTACCCACTGGCAAGCTCTTTACACGGATGAGGGAGCAGTTTTTGACAAAGAATATACTTTTGACGCTTCCAAAATTAAACCAATGATTACCTACGGCACAAACCCCGGCATGGGCATGGCTGTAGACGAAACAATACCGGAATTTAAAAATCTGCCCCTAGAAAACAGCGAAGATTCTTTCATGAAGGCTTTAGATTATATGGCACTCAAACCCAGTGAACCTTTACTGGGAAAACAGGTAGATTACGTATTTATCGGTAGTTGTACTAACTCACGTATCGAAGATTTAAGGTTGGTTGCAAAAGTATTGGATGGTAAGAAAAAAGCAGCACACCTTACTGCCTTTATCGTTCCTGGATCCAAGCAAGTAGCACAGCAAGCCAAAGCGGAAGGCTTAGACAAAATATTTGAAGCAGCAGGCTTTGAACTCCGCGAATCGGGTTGCTCTGCCTGTTTGGGCATGAACGAAGATAAAGTACCCAAAGGAAAATATTGTGTTTCTACGTCTAATCGAAATTTTGAAGGACGACAAGGACCAGGCGCAAGAACATTCTTAGCTAACCCACTGACCGCCGCTCTCACAGCAATTAATGGGGTAATTAGCGATATAAGAACAGCCAGTATAAATAATGAGGAATATGCAAAAAAGATTTAGCAAATGCAATATAAAATTTGAGCGATTTTATAATGGTTCAGGTCTATAGAAACTATTTTCAATTTTGTAAGAAAACTTACAAGACCTGCCAAGCTGAAAAATAGACCTGATCGAATTTTTAATACTACTCACTCAGTAGTTTTTCGGTAAACAAAGTGATTTCTTCTATAGTTTGCTGATAGTATTTGCCTGTACCCGGTCCAGAAAAGCCCGTGTGTATTTTACGAACAATACCCTGTTTATCAATAAAAATAGTAGTCGGAAACGCTACTATTCGGTTGAGCATGGGTAATGTTTTTGTTGCCTCAGCTTTTTTGTTAGTACCCGCATAAAGTAATTCATACTGAATGTCAAAACGTTTTTTTAGTATTTCTAAGCGTTTTTTGGCCTTGGCAAACTCAGTTGTTCTCTCGTAAGCTAAGCCGATAATTTCCAGCCCTTGTGAGTGATATTTTTTATAAAAAGGGGCTAAAAAGGCTGTCTCGTCCATACAATTAGGACACCATGAGCCTAGCAATTTTACAATAGTTACTTTGTTTTGATAACGGGCATTTGCCAATGAAACCATATTACTGTCTAAATTAGGAAAGCTAAAACTCAGCCGCTCGTAACCTTCTTTCAGGTAAGTGAGTGTATTAGGATCGGGTAAAGCGGCTCGCTCATTGCGATGTGCACTCCAAGTTTGTTTCCAATGCTTGCCAGAGTAGAAAACGCCATTTGCCAAGCTATCTGCATTAACGATACTGGCTTTGAATAAAAAAGCGTGTTCTCCATCAAAACAAGAAAGTAAAAACTGCTCGCCTGATATATTTCCTTGCAAATATCTATAATCGCCCGTAGTAGTTAAAAAAGTACCGGTCAAACTACTATTTTCTTCTACTTTGAATATCCCTACCGATTGCTCCGGGATATTTTCTTCATCATAAAAAGACACCTGCCAAGTGCCGCTAATATCTGCTGATGTTGGTGCTTGCGAAAGCTGAAAACGGCTGCTGTCGTTCCACTGGGCAGTGAGTGGAATAGCATATCCTCCCTTTTTATAACCAAATTTCCGCCACTCTCCCGTGAGTTGACCATCCGATATGTGTGCGGCAATTTGTGTATCAAAAATGTGCATCCGAATCCATACTGAATCATCTTTAAAAGTGAGTTGCTCTATTGGTATACTTTCTTCTCCGTTGAGCAAATACATAGTATTCAACTGTTGATTAGCAGTTTTTTCTATTCTAAAATTGAAAGGCATATCATTTTCGGGCAAGTGTAAAACTGCTCGCCATATACCTTCGCGTAGATTTCTAGGCAATTTTTTAGCCTCTTGCTCGCAATTTGTAAAATACAACAAACCGAAAGCGATGAGATAAGCACTAATTCTATTCATCTTAATATTATGTTGTTTTAAATTTAGTTAGCTGCTTTCTAAGCACTATTTATTGAGTTTTTAAAAAGCTTCTTTTCACTTTTGTAAAAATCACTACAAAAATAATAAAATAATATCCTATGAATAGTATTCAATTAACACACCCATCAGCAAAAATAGCAACGACTATTTCTTTGGCTGCTTCTAAAAGTGAAAGTAACAGGGCATTAATTATACAAGCACTTGCCAAAAAACGCATCAAACTCAATAATTTATCGGCTGCTAGAGATACCCAAACTATGATTCGCTTGCTTAAATCTAAGCAACAAACCCTCAATGTTTTGGATGCAGGTACTACCATGCGCTTTTTGGTGGCATATTGTGCAGCTAACAATAGAGATAGTTTGCTGACCGGTACGAAAAGAATGAAAGAACGACCCATTAAAATCTTAGTGGAAGCCCTAAAAACATTAGGTGCCGATATTGTTTATCTGGAAAATCAGGGCTTTCCACCTGTTCATATTAAAAGTTTTATACAAAAAACTAATCACATAAAAATGACCGGAGAGGTGAGTAGTCAATACATTTCGGCTTTGCTCATGATAGCTCCCACACTTCCACTGGGTATTCATCTCACTATTACGGGTGCTATTTCCTCTCGTCCTTACATTGAAATGACTTTGCAATTGATGCAATTTTTTGGCGTTGGCCACACTTGGTCGGGGCAAAATATACAGATAGAACCTCAATCTTATAGCCTTAACGAGTATACTATCGAGTCGGACTGGTCGGGAGCAAGTTATTGGTACAGTATAGCCGCATTAGCAAAAGAAGCCGATATTACTTTATCGGGTTTGAAAGAAAATTCTCTTCAAGGAGATGCGGTTATAGCTGCTTTGATGGAAAGGCTAGGTGTTACTACTTTTTTTGAAGAGGGCAAAGTCAGGTTACAGAAAACAACCACCCAAGATTTTTTTGACTATGATTTCACGCACTGCCCTGATTTAGTACAAACTGTTGCGGTTATTTGTGCTGCTCAAGGTGTTGAAGCAAAAATGAGCGGACTAAAAAGTTTGCGCCTCAAAGAAACCGATCGAATTGCAGCAATCCAGCAAGAGTTGAATAAATTAGGTGTAAAAGTAGTCGTTACGGGCGATGATGAGCTTTATATTCCCAAGGTTAAGCTATTGCATAAGAACATACGTATACGTACTTATGGGGATCATCGGATGGCTATGGCATTTGCCCCTCTGACACTCGTACAAGAAGATCTAATTATAGATGACCCAGAAGTGGTGAGCAAATCCTATCCAAGATTTTGGGATGATCTAAAGAAAGCGGGATTTGTATTTGTCTAATGAAAAGCAAAAAATTAACCTGCCCTCAGGAAGAGCAGGCTAAAAGATGAAAACCGAAAATTTACTTTTTAATAATTATAAGAAACATCTATACAACAATAATCTTTTTATTTTAAAGCTGCCGTGAACGCTTCATTGTCGAAATACTTGGCAAACTCTAAATCTGTTACTGCCCTAGCTTTTAAGTTAGCACTCAACTCTGCTGCTTTTTTCAGGCTGCTGCCTAGTTTGTTGGCATCACTCATTCTCGCTGCTAAAATAGCACTACCATAATGTGCGTAGGCATTATTTTGATCGGCTGCCACAGCTTCATCGAAAGCTACTTTAGCTTTTTCGTAGCCATCTTTACCTAAATCTTTGCTTGCTTTCAGCAGATAAGCTAAGCCCTTGTTGTACAAAACAACGGGGTCGTTCCCTGCAGCGGAAAGGGTGGCTATGGCGTTATCATAATTACCTTTTGTTATGTCTACATAACCTTTAATAGCATTAACGTTTTGTGTGAGTACGCTAGTGCCAGTGGCAGAAACTTTTGAGGCTGCCTCCAAAGCTCCTTCTAAATTGCCTTTCATCAAATTGGCACCAGCAAGGTTTACATAAGCTTCGGGGTTCTCTTGTTTTTTCACACTTAGCTCAAGTTGTGCAATTGCTTTGTCTATCAGGGCATTGCGTTCGGGTTCGGCACTTGCTTTTTTTGCCATTGCCAAATAAGTTGCTCCTAAATTATTATAGGCATAGAACCGGTCGTCTTGATCGATTGACATTTTATAAATGGCTTCTTTTTCTTCTAAGGAAGGCGTTAAGTCACCCGCATAATTTAGCTCATTAATGGTCAGGGTGTCAGTTTTAGCCTCTCCCCTAACAATTTTTTGTGCAATAGCCACCAGCTCAGCATCAGGCTTTTTATCTTTGATTCTGAGAATTTCCGCACGTGCTGTCCTTAATCCAGGATAAATATCATTGAATACCTTTCTGTAGGAACGCAAGGTTTGCAGTTTCAATTCTTTAGAGACAAAGTCTCCAGCTCCATCGATGACGGCAAAAATTTCATTTTTTTGGTCTTCCGAGACCCCTTCGTACCCATTTAAGGCCTGTTTAAACTCCGTCCAGTCTTGCACTACGGGTTTATTAACAAAATTAATACCCTCAGCTTGATCTTTGTAGTCGTATTTCTCGGCTGTTTTTTTGATAAATTCCTGCATGGCTTGTGGTCTTTCTTGCGCCAGCTCGCTGTTGATTTGCTCAGAGCCTTCAGGCGAATGCATACCAGTTATGTTAATAGTGCGGGTGGGGTTTTTTTCTACAATATAATTAGTTAGACCCTGTCCATTATCACTGCGTTTTTCGCGTCTTGACAGTTCTGAACTCCCTTGTTTAAACCTAAATTCTGTATAACGACGCTCGTATTCTTCTATGCTTTTGTATTGGGAAGGAATGAAATTAACAAAATAAGTAGGTCTTACTAATCTGGAGGTGGTAATCACGCCTTTAGCTACTTCTAGAGTACCCCCTTCCCACAACTTGGCTTCCCGCCCTGTTTTTTGAATAGAAGGGGTCAACACGACATCGCCCGATGCCAGAGCATCTTCATAAGCAAAGCTGAAATTTTGTCCTATCCTGGGATCCGAAGTCAAACCTGCAAACTTGTTGTCTCCTCCTAAAATCTGTATACTACCCAAATCAATAGGCTCACTGTTGGTCGGTTTGTACGCTACTCCCAGCTTGTAGGTGTAACCTTTTTTTATTTGTTTGAGTGGAACAATAGCCGACATTCTAAAGCCGATGCTATCACCGTGTAGCTCGAGAGGAGAAGGCTCAACTTCAAGCTTTTGTTGCTCGACTAATTTATTTAAATCTACGCCACAGCTAGTCATATTCAAGGCTAGACACACTGAGAGAACAGAGAATAAAGGGTTTTTAATGTTTACCATTTTTGAATTGTTTTTAAATGAATTAATTGTACAGTGCAAAAGTATTTCAATAAGGTTATTATTTTAATTTAATTTTTTGTATTTTTAGGGAAAAACCCCTTTTAAACAAAAAAGAACACAATATTAATTATTTTTTGTGTGATTATAAAAAATACCCAAGTTTTAAGTCTATAATAAACCACTATTTTTACTCTTTTATTTTTTATCCTTAAAAAAAACAAAAATACATTTATGAGAAAGCTACAATACTTCTTAGAAAACCAAGCCTTCGGCGTTTGCACAAAGATAGGAAAAAAGCTAGGTGTTTCCACAAGTGTTATACGGCTTTATTTTATCTATGCTTCCTTTATCGCTTTGGGATCACCAATTATCATTTATTTGGTTTTAGGTTTTTGGATTAATTTTAAAAGATATTTGAGAAAAGGCGAGGATTCTGAGTTTTGTTGAATTATTTAAAAAAACAGTCTTGGCTTTTGATGCAATATCTTAGATAGCTTAGCGAAAAAGTAGGTCAGAAAATTTTTTTTTATTTTTTATGAAATAATCCCAAGCAATACTACGAGGATATAGATCTTCGTTGCCCAGATATTTGTTGGTTCGATATTTTTTTTTACTGTCTAACAGATACTTATAAAACGAGAAATGCGCCCTGATGACTGCCCCAAAGAGCAAATGCTTACTTAAAAATAAAAATCTTACCGCCATCACTCCATCTAATAATAATCGCAAAAATATAATGTATGCTGCTTTTACAGGCGGCAAATTTTTCAGAAGCATGACTAAATTATTTCTGAAATTGTAAAAAGTTTTTTGGGGGTTGCTCCTATTGAGTGTGCCGCCACCTACATGATATATTTCACTACTCGCTTGATAAAAAATGCAGTAGCCGGCATTTTTCAAGCGCCAGCAAAGATCGATTTCTTCCATGTGTGCAAAAAAAAATCATCTAAACCGCCAAAATCATGATATAAAGAAGACTTGATTGCCAGACAAGCACCTGTTGCCCAGAAAATTTCGCACGTGTCATTGTATTGTTCTACATCCTCCTCCAAACTATCAAAAATGCGTCCTCTGCAAAAAGGATAACCGAATGTGTCAATAAAACCTCCCGCAGCACCGGCATATTCAAATTTTTTTGGTTCGTGATAAGATTTTATTTTGGGTTGGCAAGCGGCTATTTTTTCTTCCGATTTTAATAATTCAATTAATGGATAGAGCCATCCCTTACTGACGGCTACATCAGAGTTGAGTAGTACGTAGAAATCCGCTTTTACAACTTTCAGTCCGGCATTATACCCACCAGCAAAACCTAAATTTTCTTGTAAGATAATGGTTCGAACACTGGGAAATTTTTCTGAAATTAGACTAACACTGTTGTCTGTCGATTGATTGTCAATGACCACAATGGCGGCATTATCACTGTACTGAATCACTTTGGGTAGAAATTTTTTTAAATACCCACCACCGTTATAATTTAAAATGACAATAGCCACATTTTCAAGATTCATTGTAGGATTGTTTTTTGTCGGTTATTCCGTAGCACCAAAGTTAAAACCGGGTATATTTGGCAGCATTCCTTGCGTAGATTTCTGTAACTCTTCCTTCGTTTTTATTTCTATTTCCTCCATTGCTTTGTTGACGGCGGCAATGATCAAATCGGTCAGAATATTTTTATCTTTTGTCTCAAAAACAGTATCGCTTATGTCAAGCTTTACAATTTGTTTGTTGCCGTTTACAGTAGCTTTCACCATTCCGCCGCCAGCTTCTCCCGTGACACTAAGATGTAGTAAATTGTCTTGAGCCTCTTTTAACTTGCCTTGTACTTCTTTAATTTTTCCAAACATTTTCATCATATCCATGAGTATTCAGTTTTTAATGAGTTGCTAAAGTTGTTTTTCCACTAGTTGCGTACTTTGCAAAAATAAGTTTTGTTTGACAAAACGAATATGATATTCAATGTTAAATCAGTCTTTGTAAAGTCATACCTTGATCATGTTGATTAAAAAACTTCAAATTATTTGTTTATATCACTTTTCACTATTCTTTTTTATATGTATTCTTGCGCATTCAAACCCAAAGGTAGCACAATTTATGCGTAAATGTTGCTAAAATACATTGCAGACATAAAATTGATACAAAATGAGTAATAAAGTTGTATTAGTTTTAATTCTTCTAAAGGTGTTATACAGAATGAGCGTAACCGTTTAATTAACGAGTATTTAAAGGCAGATGAAACTAAGAGGAAAAATTTATATGAAAATGAGCATAGAACTTATATTTTAACTACTTATGATATGATAGATAAAAAGAAAATTACTACTTGGGATTAATTAATAAAAGTTTTTAAACTGGCAAAGAAATGAAAAAAAGAATATTTAGAGAAAGGTTAAATTTCAGTGAGGCTGAATTAATGTATGCTTCGGCTAATATAGGAGCGGTGGGGGTTAGTTTGCCTTTTTCTAATTAGTAAAGCCACAGAACATAAAATTTTTAACTACTATGCAAGAATTTTTTGAAAATTTAAGTGCGCAGTCATTTGAAAAGAGAATCGCTGCCGATCGGCATGCCGTTGTCCTAGACGTAAGGACACCGTCAGAAGTACGGAAAGGGCATATTCCTAATGCCCTCAATATAGATATTAATGCACTGGATTTCGATGAAAAAACCGATAAACTAGATCCCGAGAAGTCGTATTATATCTATTGTCGTAGCGGAAAAAGAAGTGTACTTGCCTGCCTGAAAATGCATGATAAAGGTTTCGAAAAAATACATAATCTCAATGGCGGCATACTTGCTTGGCGAGGAGACCTTATCACCTAAAATGTAAATATTAATTATCAATTACGGTAATTTTTTTTATCAAAATACCCAAATTATGCTCAAAAAACTCTCACTTATCAGCTCAGGTATCTTTCTCATTACACTAATCGTACTTGCATATATTACGTGTTACGAACGTATTGATGCGGGTTATGCCGGAATCAGAGTGAACCTTTATGGCAATGATAAAGGCGTAGATGACGTGGCGGAAGTAGCTGGCGCAGTGTGGTATAATCCTATCACTACTCAAATTTTTGAAACCCCACTATTTGTCCAAAATGCTGTGTTTACCAAAGATGTTACTGAAGGCAGTTATAGCAATGAAGAAGTTAGGGTAACTACCAATGATGGCTTGGTGGTATCTATGGATGTTTCTATTAATTATCGGGTAGCTCAAAATAAAGCTGTCGATATTTTCAAGAAATACAGGAAGTCTTTGCAAGAGGTAACAAAAACTATCTTGAGAAATTATCTCAGAGATGCTTATAACCGCTCTGCAAACCATTTTACTGCCGAGGGTATTTACACGCAAAAAAATAAGTTTATAGAGAAAGCTGACAGTGCTTTTAAAGCAGATCTTTCAGAAGAAGGCTTTGTCGTTGAAAAAGTTGTGTTATTGAATGAACTCAGGCTGCCTGAAAAGATTAAAGCAGCTATCGACAGAAAAATTGAGGCTAATCAAATTGCAGAACAGAAGAAAAACGAGTTGGAGCAGGCCAGAGCAGATGCTAACAAAAAAATAGAAACCGCCAGAGGGCTTGCCGAAGCATTGAGAATACAAGCCGATGCAGAAAGGTATGCCTATGAGCAAAAGCAAAAAGCACTTACCAAGTTGCTCATCCAGCAGCAGTTTATTGAAAAATGGGACGGCAAGCTGCCGGTTTACGGCGAAGTACCTCAATTATTTAATGACATACACAAAACAATCAAGTAGTTTATTTAACTACCTGCCAAAGGCCGATCCTAATTCTGCCTCATAAAACCTTCATATCCATTGCCCATAGAGCTGGTTCTTCACGGGATAAATTGTTTTGTTTCAAATTTTTGTTGACTCATCAACACCTAAAAATTCCAAGAATTTTGTGGGATATTCCACCTAACAGATAAAGAACTGAAGTTAGAAATAATATCATTGTTGTTCTCTTGGCTGTCGTACTTTCTGAAAGTGTGCTTAAAATCTATGAATAGATTATGTTTCAACTGATAAGAGGCAACGAAGTCAAGCAAATAGGTTTTTGCTCTTACGCCTTGACCAATACGGTTGTCGTAGTCTCTTTGCCGGCTTGTATTAGGTTTAAAAATATCTCCACCCCAGTTTTCATTGGGTGTATCTTCTCCTTTATCTAGGTAGAAAAATTTTAGCGTGGTATGCAGTCGGGGGATCGGTTGGTAGCGGATGACGGTTAATATTTCATAAAAATTTGCTCCTAAAGGATGAGCAAGTGCTTGATCATAATGCTGATAATTAGTGAGTTCTTGATTGTTAAAATGCGTATATGTATAAGGTCTGACCACATTGCCTTCCAACTGTAAATCAAGGTTGGGAATGTTGAATATGTCAATATATTTGACACCCAACTGTAGACCAAATTTGTTCCCCCACCAGCCGTTGTTTGAAAGTAGCTCGCCGATAATCATTTCGTCTATCATCCATTGTCCGTAAAACTGAATACCCGGTTTAACGTTCCACTTAAAATCCAAACCCAAAGATGCATTATCCGCATCACCGATATTTTGCTCGATTGCTCGATAAAAAATAATCGGATTAAAATATTCAATATCTATGGCGATGCTATTAAGGCTGTCATGTCGGCTATAAATTATCGACTCAAATACTCCGAGCGAAAAATTTGGTGCTAAGTTCATACTTAAGTAATGAAGTGCTATTTGTTTTTTAGGGAAGGCACCGTTAGCAGCTTTTTGATTATCAGCTATCAAACTTCCATGAAGTATGGTGTAGTTTAATCTCCATACTTTCAGAGTAGACTTTAGGTATAAGTAATTATTAGAAAAATCTGATAATATGAGTGAGCGATAGCCATCGCCAATAAAATGCTTGCCATGCCCAAACTCAACCAAAAAATATTTACCCACTTTAAAGTTGACATATCCTTGCGCAGCGAAAAAATCAACGCCATCACGATTGAAAGTTTTCCAAAAACCTGCGCCTACTACTGTATTTCTTTTACTATTTTCTTCTTGTACATAAGCAGGAAAGCGTGCTTGGTTTTCGCCGATGAATAAGTAGAAACCCAATTTCTGGTCTATGTTTCCACGCACCTCTATCCCACGGGTATTCGTGAAAGTATGCGAAGAAAGCTCACTGTCTCTTCCACCAGAAAAATAAATAATAGGGTTTATATGAAAATCAAAGCCTCCCTGTCTAACATAGAAAAAGTCGTTCTTCTTATAGTAAAGCTTTTTCAATAGCGGTTTTTTGCTGTCTGCGTGATTTTCTTGCATCCATTCCCAATTATCATTGTAAAAGTATTGTAGGTTAAAACGATCTGCTCTAGAATCAACACTATGGGCGTCTCTGACAATTCTATTGGTGAAAGGGAGTATATCTATTCTTCTGAAAGGCTTAATAGCAGTGAAAAGATTAGTTTGAAAATATTTCTGCTTGATCTCATATCGTTCTAACAAATGGTAATAATCTTTGTTAAGCGGTATGTTGGCACTTTGTGTTTTACCTTCTGATACGGTTAAAAGAAACAAATAGCTGAATAATAATAATTTGAGAGCAACGATGTGAAAACCGAATTTTTCTTTTGATATGTCAGGTATAAAAGTCATTAATAAGAAGTACTAATTGATTTTAACCAAAAAATTACGCCGTGTTTTACAGTAACTTTTTTCGCTCATATGTGAATTTGGGTAGATACCGATGACCCAGCTCGTGTTCGTGCCGAAGCGACATTTTTTACTCATGACCGTTTGATTAGTTTTTACCTGAACCTGTCACTTAATATGTTTGCTTACGCAAATAGCAACTGATAAAATTATTTTAAATTGTGCTTGATTGTTGAATTTACTAAATTTATCTTTGGATAGCAGCTTGAAGTTTTGAAATTACAAGTATAGTGCTATTTCTCGTTTTAACTCCTAATTATCTAAAGTGTTACCTTTCCTGAAAGAAGTTGCGCAGAAACTCTATGCTGAGTACAGCAAGAATATCGGCCGTGTATATGTGATCCTGCCCACGCGTCGTGCTTGTACCTACTTTAGAAAATACCTGCTCGAAACGGTTAAAGAGGCGGTGATTTGCCCCGAAATATTGTCGATGGATGATTTTATCAGAAAAATTAGCCGACTGCATGTCAGTGAAGACATTAGCTTACTTTTTACCCTATTCAGTTGTTTTAAGAAATATGATAAAGACAAAAAAAACAACCTTGACACTTTTGCGCCGCTCGGTACTACTATTCTAAAAGATTTTAACTTGATTGAACGGAACTTACATACTGCTAAAGTAGCCAAACTTTTCGAATCTTTACAAGAGGCTAAAGCCATCGAGCGTTGGGCTGAAGAATTACAAGAAGCAATTGATACCAAAAGATATGATTCCATTCAGGAGTATTTTGCTTTTTGGGAAAATCTCACACAAACTTACAAAGATTTCAGGGAGCTTGTCTGTTCACAAAATAAAGTTTATACAGGTTTGGCTTATCGGGAAGTGTTTGACAAACTAGACATTTTAATAGAAAAAAATAATATCCAACATATTGCCTTTGCTGGCTTCAACCAACTCAATAAATTGGACGAGCAAATGATAGAAAAGCTCTGGAAAGAGGGAAAAGCAAGTGTATTTTGGGATGTTGATACATATTATTTTTCTGATAAAAACCACGAAGCTGGTGATTATATGCGCCACTACGCCCGATGGATGCCACCTGAGCAAATGGGCTTACAGCAGCATATTGCGACGAAACATAAAAAAATACATATCTATCATGTGAGCAATAAAATTTCGCAGGTAAAGCTTGCTGGCAATTTATTGCAAGAAGAGCTACGGGAGATTACTCACTTATATAAAAATATCGATGATTTTAGCAAAAACTACATGCAAACAGCTATTTTGCTGCCCGAAGAAAACTTGCTTTTGCCCCTATTGTATTCCTTGCCTAATAAAATTACTTTTGCTGACAGCAGTAAAAATAACTTTACCGATTGCCTGAATGTAACCATGGGTTTGGGTATTCAGTATACGCCCCTGTTTGAACTGCTGCAAGCCATTTTTCTATTTCAAGAAAATATTCGGAAAAATAAAACCGTTTATTATAAACACTTGCTCAAGCTGCTGAAACATCCTTATATCTGCCATATTTGTGCAAAACCCGTTGAGCAGATACAGGAAAACTTGCAAGCCGACAAAAATATTTATGTATCTATTGGTGCTTATTCAGAAAAATTTGCCGATAATCGTTTGCTCATCACACTGCTTAGCCAATGGGGAGAGACCTACGAAAGTGCCATCTTATATATCGGACGTCTATTAGAAATACTGGAAAAAAATTTTCAGCAGAAAGATAATACACTAGAATGTGAGTTTTTATATGGTTTTTATACGGCTTTAAAGAAATTAGAAGGATCGCTTGCGGAAGAGAGAACCCAAATTTCGATGAAGACTTTCAAACTTTTTCTATTCGAAGCCATTCGCCATATAAGTATTCCTTTTACGGGCGAGCCAATCAGTCCTTTTCAGGTAATGGGTATGCTTGAAAGCCGCGCACTAGATTTTAAAAAAATTATTATTCTTTCTTGTAATGAAGGTATTTTGCCCCAAGGTAAAAATATCGATTCTGTTATTCCTTTTGAAATTCGTCTTCAGCATGGCTTGCCCACTTATAAAGAACACGATGCCGCCTACGCCTATACTTTCTACCGCTTGCTTCATCGCGCAGAAGAAATTACCCTAATGTTGCACACCGAACCATCTGCTACCTCACAAGGCTATGAAAAAAGTCGTTTTATTTTACAAGTAACCAGCGAACTCGCTAGGCTACCTAATATCGACTTACAGCAGTCGCACCTCGTGTTAGACTTGCCCACACCAACTGATATATCGCCCAAAGTTTTCAAGAGTGAGGCGTTGATTGGACAAATAAAGGAAAAACTCTATATCGGCTTTAGCCCTACATCAATTAATATGTATATTAAAGACCCCTTAACATTTTTATACGCAAAAATCCTGAAGCTGAAAGAGCCTTTTGAAGTTGATGAAACCTTTGAACCGAGAACTTTTGGGGTAGTTATCCACGACAGCCTCAAAAAATTATTCAAACCTTATACAGGAAAAAGACTGACTGCCGAACATGTTGATAATTTTCTAAATAAGAAAGAATATATTAAAGAAACCATCGTGGCTGCAGTACGTGAGCGTTTTGGCAAAATAGAACTCAACAAAGGTAAGAACTACATTTTACTTAAAATAGCTGTTCAGCTGATTCGTACTTTTCTGCACAAACAGAAAGAAACGGCAGCGTTTTATCTGCTCGCAGTGGAAGATCTTCTTAGTCATACGCTGCAAGTACGGCTAGAAAACGGCAAAACCCTACCTTTCAGCATTTATGGGCGAAGCGACAGAATCGACCTCACCGGCAACCAAATACGAATGGTAGACTACAAAACCGGCACCTATGAAGACAAAGACCTCACCGCACCCGGCTGGCAAACCCTGCTAACAGACCCGACCAAAGAAAAAATCATCCAGTTGGTATCTTATAAATACCTGCTACTGAAAGCCCTCAAAAACGGAAAATTTGACCAGCAGCTGCCCAATGGCTTCGACTATTCACAATACCGGATAGTTTCAGGCTTTTATTTTTTTACTAAAATCTCCAATGATTTCATCGCCTATAAGCTTAAAGACGAGCCAAAAAATGAAGCTGATTTTATAGAATATGCAGAAAATATCTTCCGTATATTCGTGAATGATGTGCTCGATGATACCAAGCCTTTTACTCAAGAGCAAGCCTGTTTTAGGCAGTGGGTAGTGTGAATTGTATGAAAAAGTGGTATATCAAATAATGAATAATATTTTTCTTCTTCAAGAACAAACTAAGGAATATCCATAAACTTATGCGTCTGGAGAGAAATTTTCCAGTGGGGGTGCTGCTTCACATGGTCTATAATCAGGGGCATCATTTCTGCCTGACGATTCCACTCGGGTTGAAGAAAAAGATGACATTTTCGGTGCATAGATCGGGCATATTTTTCTGCCCACAACAAGTCGCTGCGGTGGTAAATGATTACTTTCAACTCATGTGCAAGCGCATAGAACATCTCTAAAGGAGGCTTAAATTTTTTAGGAGAAAGGCATATCCAATCCAGTGATCCCAGCGGCGGGTAAGCACCCGATGTTTCGAGGTGATTTCTGAAACCTTCCCGGTGCAGTGCCTTAGTCAATGTAGTTAAATCGTACATGAGAGGTTCGCCACCAGTAATAATTACTTTTTTCGAAGCAAACAGCTTTGCGTCAGATACAATTTTTTCAACTGCCAGTCTAGGATAGACATCTGCCGACCACGATTCTTTCACATCACACCATACACAACCCACCTCACAACCTGCCAGTCGGATAAAATAAGCTGCCTGACCCTGAAAGTATCCTTCACCCTGAATGCTATAAAAAGCTTCCATTACCGGGAGCTGCTCTACAGATGTTATACTAGTCAAACTCATTGGCGATTTCGGCAATTTTCTCATAAGATGTACTAATACCTTTAATCAAAGAAGAGCTAAAGCCATGATGCTCCATTTGATTTAGTCCAGCAATAGTACAACCCTGAGGCGTGGTTACTTTATCTATTTCAAACTCCGGGTGTGTACCTTTCTCTAATAATAGAGAGGCAGCCCCTTTGACTGTTTGTGCAGCAATAATCTGGGCAATATCGGCATTAAAGCCAATTTCTATTCCTCCCTGTGATTGCGCCCGAATAAAGCGCATGGCATAGGCAATACCACAAGCACCTAAAACAGTTGCTGCTGCCATCAAGTTTTCTTCTATCACTACGGTCTTACCCAGCAAATCAAAGATAGCTTTAATATGTGCTACTTGCTCATCGTTGGCATTCTTGGTAGTAATACAGGTCATTGATTCTTTAATAGCAATAGCCGTATTGGGCATAGCTCTTAATAGCGCGATTTTGTTCCCTATTATTTTCTGTATATCCTCAAGGCTTACACCCGTTACTACCGAGACCAAGATTTGATTATCAACATCAAGGCTTGTTTTTATTTGCGTGAGTACCTCTTTTATCTGGTAAGGCTTAATTGCCAGAATAATAATGTGTGCCCTTTTAACTGCTTTTTGATTATCGGCTGTAATCTGTACGCCTTTATCAGCCAAATGGCTAATTTTATGGATATTTCTTCTGGTAACAGTAATATTTTTTGCATCTATGAGGCGACTTTCCAATAGACCTTCGGCAATAGCAACACCTAAGTTTCCTCCGCCAATGATGTTGAGGTTTTTATTTTTTATCATAACTTTAATAAATTTTTAGGTGGTGATGAAAATCTATGACGCCTGAAAACAGACAATCTTAAGAAGAAAATACTGGTTTTTTCATCAAGATCATTGCTTAATTGGTTTAATATCTTTGTATTTCTTGAGTACTGTACAAATTAAATAATTAAATTTGTTAGCCCTAATTTTTAGATAGCCTAATAGTTGTGTTAACGGCTTGATAAGCAGGCTGTTTTTTTGAGTAAAAATTAATTGCGCGTCTTTTTTTAGTAAAGATTTTCTAATGCTTTTGTATGCCCAAAAAATTGCTTTCTCAAAGCCGAACAAAAATAATACAACTGAGTGAAATCAAATAAAAAACATTCAGCAAATAAACAGCGAGCTCCAAAGCTTGCTTTCAAAGAATTGGCACAGCGTTTGAAATAATAAAACAAATCATCAAACAATACAGACCCATGCGAAGAATTACTACTATCTCTATTGTTGCATTGTTTTTTAGTCAGTTTACTATACTGGCACAAACAGCTAACTGGATAAACGGAACCAAAAGAAAAGCCTTATATCCTGACAGTCAGTATTTCAAAGGTTTTGCTGGTGAGGCAGTTAGCAGTAAAAAACCTGCTGATGACCTACTCGATAGATTGAGCGAATTGGCACGTACAGAGTTAGTACAATCTATTCAGGTATCGATTAAGAGCGAGTCGAGCTACGAACTAGAAAATATCAACGCTGCCACCGATGAACGCTTCAAACAGCAAAGTGTTTCGCTATCTCAAGCAAATATTGTTGGACTGAAAACAGAGACCTACTACGATAAAAAGAAAAAACAAGCTTATGCTTTTGCTTATGCCAACAAAGCTGAGGTGAGAGATTACTACCAGAAAAACCTCGAAAAGCTCATAACAGAAGTAGATAACAAACTCAGTATTGCGCAGCAAGCACTCAACAGAGACGATAAACAGTTGGGGCTGAAAAGCTACTACGACTGCCTGCCGTTGCTGACAGAAATTAGTCGAGCGCAAACACTTTTGCTCGCCATGGGCATCAGTGATGATTTGATCCTCAACACCAGTAGGGTTAATAGTCAAAAACGGCAAGTTAGAAAAGGTATTTCCGATTTGTTGCGCAATCAGGATTTAACTATGGGAGAGCTTGCTTATTTTATGGCATTGGGTCTGAACATACAGACAACCGCACTTAAACAATCGGTCAATTTAGAGGTTTTTTCTTTCCAAGACACCAAAGAAAAAACCGATTTTTCAGCACGTTTTCAGGAAATTTTTGCCAAAAATCTCATCGAGGCAAGTGGTTATACTATCAAAAATGAGAGACAGCAAAATTATAGTATCATCGGTACTTATTGGGATCAAGAAAATTCAGTAAAAGTTATTGCAGTGCTGAAAGACAACCAGACTGGGCAAGCACTCACAAGCGTGGAGGGTATTTTATCGCATAATTGGTTAATAAAAAATAATGTGGTATATGTTCCTGAATTGTATCGCAAAATACAACTTTTAAATCATATTACACTCAAAACCCAAACCCCAAAAGTACAGGCAAAAGCCGGCTTGGCTTTGCGCAAGCCGCTCGAAGTGCAAGCTTATAGTGAGAAAAATGGTACAACTGAAGCTCTGAAAAATATTCCTATAAAATTTTACTTTGGCGATGGTGCAGAAATAGACATCATTAACAGCGATACAGAGGGCAGGGCTAAGTGTATTATTAAAAAAATACCTGGCGAGCAAAAAATCCAAATTATAAAAGCAACATTAGATTTACCTACTTATCTCAGCTTAGGCATTAGCAGTCCTTTTTATCAGCGTATAGCCAAAGAACATACGCTGCCAAATGTGCGTTTTATTATTCAAATAACTGGCATTACAGCTTATTTTGAAGTTTCTGAGAAAAATCTAGGTAGTCCACTGCATATTAAATTTATAGAGCCAAAAATTAAAGATGCTCTTTCGAAAAGAGGCTTCGAGTTTGTTGATGATGTTACCAACGCCGACTATACCATTAGCATCAAATCAAACAGTCGCAGCGGGTCGGAATATTCGGGTTTATATTTTTCCTATGTAGATGCCACCATCTCGGTGTTGGATATGAGTGTGGGTACAGAAATATACAAAAATGCCTATTCAAACATCAAAGGTGGCGGACTGAGTTACAAACAAGCAGGTATTAAGGCATACGAATCTGCTGCTGAAGAAATTACGCAAGAGGTGGTGAGAGAGTTAACTAAATAAAAATTCAGTACAAATACACGACAAACTCAGGCTGATCGAGTACTACATGCACGTGTTCATTAATGGTAGTGGAGAGTTCGTAGCCAATATAATCGGCAGCAATAGGAAAGAGTTTATGGTTTCTATCTACTAATACAGCAATTTGTAATTTCTTGATGGGTATGCCCAAAAAAGGCTTGAGACTAAAGGCTAGGGTACTACCCGTATTGAGTACATCGTCAATAATAATGACGGTTTTATTCTCTAGTGCAATATCGGGCTTATCCAGCATAATTTCTCCCTGTGTGGGGCTGTCTTTATTGAGCTTGACTTTGATAAGCACAGCAGTAATATCACATATTTTTTGGAATTCATTAAATATGTATTTTGCCAAATGATACCCCGTGCCGTCTATACCGGCAAATATGATATCTTTGGTTTGAAAATTCTGTTCGTAAATTGCAAAAGCAATGCGTTCGGTTTTTTGCGCAATTTGCCTATGAGTGAGTATTTGTTTGTCGTCAATTTGCATATTTTTTTATTCTTTCATAAGAAAATATAACAACCAAAGATAGCAAGTAGAAATAAATCAAGTGAAACAAAAGTCAAGATAACTTTAGCATTAAAACATTAGGCTAAAATAATTTTGGAATATAAAATTATAGCTACCTTAAGCACTATTCCTTCGAGGATTTGCTTTCTAAAGCCAGTGATCGACGGCATGATGAGCCAATCGCTGCCACCAGATGAAATTCACCTGCAGATTCCCAAATATAGCACTAAAGAAAATTGTGCTTATGAAATACCTGATTTCTTTCGTAATTTCGATCGATTAAAAATAATTTACCACGACAAGGATTGGGGGTCTGCTACAAAATGGTTACCAGCATTGATCGATAATAATCAATCCAAAATTCTTTTAATTATATTTGATGATGATTGCCTCTATCCTCAGGATGCTATTGAACGATTAGTAGCTGCTCACAAAAGAGCCAGTAATATAGTATATTGTTTTTCGGGGGGGAAACTATCGGGTTGTCTTATCAATAAGTTTTGTATTGCCAACAAGCCAAAACTAAACGCTCTGACGATTATTAAATCTACGGCAAAAGATATCCCAGTAGATACTGTACAAGGTTTTGGAATGATTCTTTTAGCACCGAGTATTATCTCTAAAAAGGTTTTAGTTTTTTTAAAATTACAAGCGCTAAATACTTTTAGTGATGATATTTTACTCTCGTCTGTATTGGAGAGGCAAAAAATAAAAAGAGTACAACTAGCAGGTCAAAATATTCCCACCGCACTGGGTCACGCGGCAATAAATCCAATACACGGTGAAGGAAGACTGATAAAAATGACGATAAAGACCTTTGTCTGGTCAAAAAAACATCTGGAAGTATGGAAATCCCATAAGTTTGTCGCTAAAAAGCCTAATAAAATTAAAGAAATTGTAAAAAAAAGCCTACTAAAAATAAAGGCATTAAACTAACTACAAATTTTTGATATTTTCAGGAATTGGTAGTGGGCGATTAATTCTTTCTTCCAAAGAAATGAAAGTTTCCGTTCGTGATATTCCTCGAATACATTGTATCTTATCGTGCAAAATTTTACGCAGATGGTCTGTGTCTTTACAGACGAGTTTGGTGAAAATACTGTAATCACCAGTGGTATAGTGGATACTGAGTATTTCAGGGATTTTCTCTAGTTGGTCGCAAACCTTATGGTAGAGCGAGCTTTTTTCTAGGAAAACACCTAAAAATGCGGTGATATCGTAACCCAATAAGCTAAAATTAAGGTCGAGCGTAGCACCTTTAACAATTTTCATTTTTTCCAATTGCCTCATTCTTACATGCACGGTTCCTCCGGAGATATTTATCTTTTTAGCAATTTCTGTGTAGGGCATCTTAGCATCTTGCATTAGCTCCTTGAGAATACTCAGGTCTACATTGTCAATTTCTAAGCTTTTATTCATTTTAAATAGTATCTTCTTTGTTGATTTCTTAGCAGATTTATTCTATTGATTTTTTTATTTCTTCTAATTCAAACATTTCATCTCTCAGTCGGGCAGCTTCTATAAAATCCAAATCTTTGGCAGCTTTTTCCATCGCTGTCTTTGTTTGCTTGATTAAGACTTCCACCTCTTGCGGTGTTGTATACCGCAATGATTTCTCTGCTGCCTGCATGTTTTGTTTTTTTGATATTTCATAAATATTGTTTGTACTGTATGCATCTGCTACTTTAGTTTGGTTTAGAATATTTTGTTTCGATTTACGTACTGTTTTAGGTGTAATATCGTGTTTAAAGTTATACTCTTGTTGCGTTTTACGTCTTCTTTGTGTCTCATATATAGCTTTTTCCATTGATTTTGTTGTTTTGTCAGCGTAGAGAATTACTTTTCCGTTTTCATTTCTGGCTGCCCTGCCTATGGTCTGGATGAGTGAACGTTCGTTTCTTAGAAAACCCTCTTTATCAGCATCCATGATGGCAACAAATGATACCTCTGGCAAATCCAGTCCTTCTCTGAGCAGGTTGACACCAACGAGTACATCAAATAGTCCTAAGCGCAATTCTCTTAGTATTTCTACTCGTTCCAAAGGTTTGATTTCGGAATGAATATAGCGCGCTTTAATGGCTATTTTATCGAAATATTTAGTTAATTCTTCTGCCATCCTTTTAGTCAGCGTAGTAATAAGCACTCTTTCACCTTTTGCTACAATCTGGTCGATTTCAGAGAGCAAGTCATCAATTTGATTTAGGCTAGGGCGTACTTCTATTGCTGGGTCTAACAAGCCTGTTGGGCGAATAATTTGCTCTACGACAATACCTTCTGCTTTGCACAGTTCATAATCGGCAGGGGTGGCACTAACGAACACGGTTTGCTTACTAATTGCCTCAAATTCATTGAATGTCAATGGGCGGTTATCCAGTGCCGAGGGCAACCTAAATCCATGCTCTACTAGATTAATCTTACGCGAGCGGTCGCCGCCCCACATAGCGCGTACTTGTGGGACAGTCACGTGGCTTTCGTCAATAATAAGCAGGTAATCGTCGGGAAAGTAATCTAATAAACAAAATGGGCGTTCTCCGGGCTTGCGTCTATCGAAATAGCGCGAATAGTTTTCAACGCCTGAGCAATAGCCCAGCTCACGAATCATTTCTAAATCAAAAGCTGTTCGTTCTTTAATTCGGGCTGCCTCTAGGTCTTTGTGTTCTTTTTGAAAATATTTTACTTGCTGCTCGGTGTCTTCCTGGATTTCATGTATAATTTGCGTAAATAGCTCTTTGTTAGTTACAAAAAGATTAGCAGGAAATAGAGTAATACTGTTTTCATCGGCTATTTTTTTACCGCTATTTGGATCGATAGCGTGAATTTCTTCGATATCATCCCCCCAAAAAAACAGACGGTAGGCAAAGTCTGCATAAGCGGGAAAAATGTCTACTGTGTCTCCTTTCACTCTAAAATTTCCTCTTCTAAAGTCCAACTCGGTACGGCTGTACAGCATATCTACTAGCCGAAATAAAAACTGACTTCTGTTGAGTTGCTGCCCTTTGTGGATAGTTACAATATTTTTGGCAAGCTCATGGGGGTTGCCTACGCCATATATGCACGAAACAGAAGCTACCACAATCACATCACGCCTGCCTGAGAGTAGGGTAGAAGTAGTGGAGAGTCTTAGCTTTTCAATTTCTTCGTTGATGCTTAAGTCTTTTTCTATATATACGTCGGTGGTGGGTAAGTAGGCTTCGGGTTGGTAATAGTCGTAATAAGAAATAAAATATTCAATAGCATTATTAGGGAAAAACTGCTTAAATTCTCCGTATAATTGTGCTGCTAGTGTTTTATTGTGGCTGAGTATTAGGGTGGGGCGGCTGAGTTCTTTCACCACATTGGCCATAGTAAAAGTTTTACCCGAACCGGTTACGCCCATGAGTACCTGTGCAGTTTCTCCGTTTTCTATACCAGCGACTATCTGTTGAATTGCCCGGGGCTGATCTCCTGTCGGTTTGAAGTCTGCTTTCAAATCAAATACCATATTGGAGTCTTGTTACGAATAGTAGTAAATACAATACTTTTTTGAGGCAGAAATTCGGGCAGATGTATTTCTTTTTTAATTTATTACAACCGTAGAAAAAACCTGCCTTCAGCAAGGGAGCAGGTTTTTTACTTTATTTTATCTACTAAGGCTTTGAAGGCGACGGGCTGATTCATAGCCAAGTCTGCTAAAGCTTTTCTATTGAGGTTTATATCAGCCCGTTTTAGTTGGTGTATAAATTCAGAGTAGGACAAGCCGTGTTCTCTCGCAGCTGCATTAATGCGCTGTATCCAGAGTGAACGAAAATTTCTTTTTTTTTGCTTTCGGTGAACGTAAGCATACTCCAAACCTTTCTCAACTGCATTTTTTGCTACTGTCCAAACATTTTTCCTTCTTCCCCAGTAGCCTTTGGCTAGTTTTAGCACTTTCTTCTTTCTGGCGTGGGAAGCTACTGAATTAACGGATCTGGGCATATTTATACATCTTTTTTTAGTGAAATATTATATTTTGAGCAAATCTTTGATTCTTCTCACATCTGAACTGTCGACAAAGCCCATCTTTGTCAATCTTTTCTTCCTTTTGGTAGATTTTTTCGTCAGGATATGATTTTTATAGGCGTGCTTTCTTTTTATTTTTCCAGTGGCTGTTATTCTAAAACGTTTTTTTGCACCTGAATTTGTTTTTACTTTATGCATTTTTTCTGTACAGTTTTTTTTTAAAAATACTTTCACTAAGTGGCTGAATATGAGGGGTTTAAAATAGAGCAGCATTCTTTTTTGTGATATAAAGCAAAGGGTAGTATACGTTTCTCGTCAAAAGCAGGTGTAAATCTAATATTTTTCTATCGATTCAGACAAGTCGGCAAAATGCTATTTCTGTGTTTTAGGTGTTAACAGGAGAATCATTCTACGACCTTCGAGCTTAGGTGCTTGTTCTATTTTACCGTATTCTTGTAGACTTTCAGCAAAATTTAATAATAAGTCTTTGCCTCTACCTTTATATACAATTGTCCTGCCATAAAAATGGACATAAGCCTTGACCTTATTTCCTTCTTTCAAGAAATTCATGGCGTGTTTACTTTTAAAAGCCAAATCATGACTATCTGTGTTAGGTCCGAAGCGTATTTCTTTAACAATAGTTCTATGAGTTTTTGCCTTTAATTCCTTTTGTTTTTTTTTCTGCTCATATCTAAATTTGGAAAAATCTATTACTTTGCAAACCGGCGGGCTTGCGTTTGCTGAAATCTCCACCAAATCAAGCCCTGCGTCTTGCGCCATGCGAAGTGCCTTATCTATATTATAAATACCCGTTTCTACATTTTCTCCTACTACCCTTACCTGGTGTACACGGATTCTTCTGTTCACTCTATATTCTGGCTCAGCGGCTGTGTTTTTAAATCTTTTTTTCAAATTAGCTAAAGTATCTTTTAATTTAAAGTTTTGTGATTTATTTTATATAATTGCTCGTTCAATATTTGAAATATGCTCTAAACAGCAGTTTAACTAAATTCACTTCTTTAGGGCAAAATAAAACAAATAACTTGTTATTTTACAATATATAAGAAAAAGAAATTTTGTATACGTTTAGTTTTTTCTTTTTAACCTGTATACACACATCAAGAGCTTTCTGTACAAATACAAATAAATATCCTGTGAAAGAGGAGAGAATAAAAAAACTTGCACACGAAATAGACAAAACAATTAAAATACTGAAAGGTAATGCTGAAAGCTATAGGACGCTGCTCAATATATTCAATTATATGATTATATTTTTATCGTTAACTACCACATTTATTATCGGTTTAAATACCAATGAATCATGGAGTAGTGTTATGTTGAGCGTTGCTTTAGTATGTTCTACCTTGACTGTTTTGTTAGGTGCTGTTGTTTCTTTTATGAAACCTCGCTATACCTTTGTAAAAGACATGCTTGTACAGTTGTTAGAACTTAGGTTAAGTATAGAAATTAAAATATCTAAAAATGAACTAAATACAATGGGTGATATAGAAAACCTTAGAGTTACTTATCAAAAAGTCATATCGGATATTCATAGAAATTAAATACGTCAATAAAAACTGCTTAGCCGCTTATTCTTCTGGTATAATACTAGGAATATTCACTTTGAAAATGGTTTGTCTTCGATTGGAAGAAATTAATTTAATATTTCCTTTTAGTTTTTGTGCCGATAAGTATACTATATACAGCTCAATGCTTGCCCGCTCAGAGGATCTTGAAAGCATATCAAATAAATTAAAAGCCTCTATTTTTGAAATATTAGATTCTATCACACTGCCATTGAATTTCAAGCTGGCTTTCAGGTCTTTACCTTCTATCTTAGCAGTTAATTCAACATACAATTTGTTACCGCCCATAGCATTACTCTTGTTACAAGCATATGCTATCAAGCCAGAAAATAATGAGTGTAAGGTATTTTTATCAGTATAAACATATGAATTGGGTAAGTCCAGCACTGTGTTGATATGCTCTACATGGCCAAAACTTTTGATTTCTTCCAACAGTGTTTCTTTTATTTCTAATAGAGAAATATCTTCATGGCTAGGAGCACTGTTTTTCAGGTCGTTAATGGTTAGTAATTTCTTTAATATTTTGTCGAGTTGCCAGGCCGTACTTTTTAGTAGCTCAAGGTAGTTACTAGCTTTTTTACTATTTGTTTCTATCTCGACTAAATTACATAATCCCAAAATGGTTACAATAATTGCCTTTAAATCGTGAGAAGAGCGATAGATGAAACTATCTAATTCTTTATTGGCAATTAGCAAATTATTGTAGGCATTTTTTAGGGCTTTTGTCCTGAGAATTACTTTTTCTTCTAAGCTAATTTTTTTTTGTTTTAAGCTCTCGTTTTCTATTGCGTGATTTTTCTGAAGTTTTTCTGTTTTATCAACTAAAACGTCATTGACTACATTTAGTTTATTGTGTAGTCTATCGCTAATTTTCGCGATTAACTTAAAGTCGTTTAGTAATATTGAGTAAGCATCTGATAACTTTTTATATTCTTCCAAAATGTTTCTATTCTCAGGAGAGGCTATTAGCTGTTTACTATATTCAAGAATTTTTTCTTCTTTACTATACATTGCCGTTTGATTTTGCCAGAATATTATGAAGCATCGAAAAACACTTACTTGCTCAGAAGAGAGACAACTGCTTGTATCACAAAGGTAATTTTAAAATTAAAATATGATAAGGTCATTTAAAAAAATATTTTTGCTTTTTATCTGCTTGTTGCTGATGTATATTGACCGTAATAATGATAACGAGCCAGTCTTTAAAACTTTTCAATCTAACGTAGATACAAACAGATATTTTTATCCTGCCAGTGCAGTAAAAATGCCTATTGCTTTTTTAGCCATAGAAAAGTTAAATAATTTGAATATCGAAGGTTTGGATAAATATACAACCATGCTAACCGACAGTGCTTAATGAAGGGCAATCCGCTGCATACATTGACTCAAGCACTGCCAGCGGTCTGCCCTCTGTTACGTATTATATTAAAAACTATTTATTTTTATTGTTATACGCAGCAATCTAATGGGCGAATATCGGAAGATGGAAGCGTGGAGGATTTTGAAGGTATAGAAATTTTGCCTACTGATTTGTATGTGAGATTTTTGCCAAAAGATTCTATTCAATATACTGTTCTTTTGTCAGATACTACTATTATGTTCCATGATAAGCCTTTAGATTATGAAGTATAAAGGTGGTGGGGTGGATCATGCTTGGTTGGGTGGAAATCTTACTTCTGCTATTCTTCCCGGTTTCTTCCAGATGTGGCTATCTATAAATGTAGTTATAATTATCAGCAAATTTACCAAACGACTGTGCATGAAATGGCGCACGTGAGTCATTATGCGATAGATTGGTCGGCTCTTTCAATAGCAACTATAGGTCGTAGTGCTTTTCGTAGAAAGGCATTTGTGGAGAGTTGGGCAGAATCTGTAGAGTTAGAAATAGCATTGAGGGAGTTTGGTACACACACTTCTCATCATGCATATCAAGACGGTAGTATAAGAGACAATCAGGATAAAAGTATAATTTATTGGAAGGAACTTGAAGGTTATATTGGTGTGATAGGACAAAATTTAAAGGATAATTTAAACCAGTATTTATCAAGTTCAAATGTGCCTGTAGATAGAGTGAGAGGTTATACATTTTATCAGATGGCAAATGCACTCAAAGGTGCTACCGAGATGAGGGAGTGGAGGGAAAATTTAAAAGATCGTTATGACAATTCTACGGAGGATAATTTAGAGGAATATTTTAAAAGTTTCGATGATGCATTCTAAATTTAGAAATTAAGATGACGTTAATATTAAAAAACGCTTTATTTAGAGTAGTAATTATTTTTTTTGTTTTTCTTGTATAAAAGAGTCATCCTTTGACATTACAGGGACTATTAAAAACATGACTACTTATCCTGTAAAGATATATCCTTTACAATATGATAGAGATAATTACACCTCCTTATTACTTGATGATAATTTAGATAGTTTAGATACTATTTCGCCTTATATCATACAAAATAATGTATTAAATAATGAAATAGTATTTGATTTAGAACCTACAAAGGAAGCAAATTTTCAATATAGTACAGATATACTTTCTGAACCAGATTTAGAAATATACTTAATAGAAAATGGTTATTTCAATAATGAAAATTATTCTACAGGCATAACGCTTATTTTTGGTGATACGTTGTTTATAAATTATCTTCTTAATAAAGTATATAACAGTTCAGATGGTGTAGTGAGAGATGTATTTAGTGGTGATGCATATATAAAAAATATGGATAAGAATAGAATAGAAGCTGAATATATCATTGAGGATCAAGACATTGTGGATTTTGCCAGACCTCTTTATCCTTAGGATAATTGCAAACAATATCTTAATAAAAAAAAATTACAATTGATAGCGCACTATCAATCTTATCAGATTGGTGGGCTTTTTTCATAGATAAAAAAAGTTTTTCATAGTTTACAATCCTTATAAAGTGGGCAATTATTGGCTTTTTATCTGTTTCGGTTTCTTTGGTTTATATTTGTATTCACAATCTAATGAAATTATATAATTTTATACTATTAAGCGTATAAAATCATGGAATATATAGACAATGAAGGACGTGAATATCTTAAAAATAAACGTGGTAACGTATTATACGCAAAACCTTGCAAATATTGTGGTGATAAGTACTTTCCTAATCGTACTAATCAATTATATTGTAGCCGTTCTTGTGGTGTGAAAGCTCCCTTAGCTAGAACAAAGCACCGGTACAAAACTGAATATGAGGTTCAAAAAGATTTAAAGGGTTTTCCTGTATTTAAACCAGATGCAAGGAAAGAACCCAGAGGGAGTTGCTACTGATAGAATAACCCTTGCGGGTGTCGGTAATGCTGCTATTGATGTCGGTTTGGTTGAATTAGGTAAGAACTTTTTTACAAAAAACCATTGACAGAGAAGCGATTTGCTGAATTTGTAGAAGGGCTTAATGTGGTACTTAATGAGTTATATCGTTCTATTAAGGTCATTCAAAAAAATCAGGTAACAGCCGATTCAAATATGCAAAAAGAAAATTTAGGAATACACCGTCATATTGAACAGCTTACTATTAGTCAAAAGCCGTTAAAACTATTCAAGCCAAATAAGCGATTTAAACGCGTTTAAATCGCTTTACTATGCACGTATGAGCCTGTTTTTATAACTTTGTGAAGCAGCTTCATGGGTTTTGGGAACAGAGAGTGCCTAGCATTTTGCGTCCAAATTGAAAAAGTTTATACCTTAAAGATATTGATTTTACCCTACTATGTCCGGGCTTATCTTTAAGGCATAAGCTAGCATAATTAAACTCATAAGCGATCAGCGAACACCTTTATTTGCCTGAAGATTGGTTGCATAAAATAAAATTAACTACTCAGTGATAAAAGAGAAAAAGCGAGCAATTATTATTACAGGTGGCTTGTTTGACAAGTCGAATGCAAAAACAGCACACGGGCTTATCAGAGTGAGTAATCGTTTTGATATACAGGCAGTTATAGATGAACGATTTTCGGGACAAGATGCAGGTACTCTGTTGGACGGGCAGCATAGAGGTATTCCTGTGTTTAGTAGCGTTAAAATGTTTTTACAAAACAGCCAAGAATCTGTTCAATATTGTATTGTAGGCATTGCTACAAAAGGCGGGGTAATTCCTCAATGGTTAAGGACTATATTGGCTGAGGCTTTGGAAATGGGCTTGGGTATTATCAACGGCTTGCACGAATTTGTTACTGAAATTCCAGAATTTGTAGCGATAGCCGAGCAAAAGAAGCTAACTATCCGAGACATTCGGAAACCTCAACCTTTTAAAGACTTACACTTTTGGTCAGGAGAAATTCAGGAGGTAAAATGCCCCAAAATAGCCGTTCTAGGCACTGATTGTGCCTTGGGAAAGCGTACAACGGCTATGTTTTTGGTGGCAATGATGCGCCGCAGAGGATACCGGGCTGAAATGATTTACACTGGACAAACAGGGTGGTTACAGGGGGCAAACTACGGTTTTATATTTGATGCTACACCTAACGATTTTGTTTCGGGTGAGTTAGAACATGCTATTGTTTGTTGTTTTCGAGAACGAAAGCCTGATATTATTTTTATCGAAGGGCAATCCAGCCTGCAAAACCCCTCTGGCCCTTGTGGTGCTGAGATTTTAATATCCGCAGATGTTCAGGGAGCTATTTTACAGCACCATCCCAACCGAAAAAAATTTAAAGGGTTAGAAAATTACCACGCTGATATTCCTGAACCAGATCGAGAAATCGCCTTGATTGAAGCTTACGGATACGAAGTTTTAGCCCTGACCCTAAATACCCATCATCTTTCTTGTGAAGAAGCAAAAAATTATTTTTCCAAGTATAAAAAACAACTACAAATACCGGTAGTTTTACCTATTGAACAAGGTGTTGAAGACTTATTTGAACTTTTGAAACCTCTGATTAGAATAAGCTGAAGTATGAAAATTAAACACATCGGGATTTGGCGAAAAAACCTGAAAAATAAAAGACCTTATACCATTGCTTTTAAGACCATTAATGAGGTATATAATGCTTTTGTAGCCATTACTTTGGATAATGGCATAGTTGGTATGGGTGCAGCTAACCCTAGCGAGTATGTTGTGGGAGAATCTTTATCGCAATGTATGGAAGCTCTATCGGAGGAGAATACCGCTTTTTTAATAGGAAGAGATATTCGCCAAATTACTCAGTTGCTTTTTGAAATTCTCAGTAAGTTTCCCGATAACCCCTCTGCTAGAGCTGCCTTAGATATCGCCATACACGATGCTTTTACACAATACTTGCAAGTACCCTTGTCCTATTATTTAGGTAAAAAATTTGATGCTTTACCCACCTCAGTAACTATCGGCATTAAGGCAGCAAAAGAAACCTTGGAAGAAGCCAACGATTACTACAAAAGTGGTTTTAAAATATTGAAGATAAAGCTCGGCAGAGATATGAACGAGGATATAGAACGGCTACAAAAAATTAAGGAGAGATTTGGCAATAAAGTGAAAATCCGTGTGGATGCCAATCAGGCATACTCCTACGAGCAGACCATTGGCTTTTTTGAAAAAATACGCGGCATGGATATCGAACTGGTAGAGCAACCAATGGCAGCCAAAGCCACTGCAGCTATGCGGGCATTACCTGCCGAAGTTAAGCGTATTGTAGCAGCAGATGAATCTCTAATTAGCCCCAAAGACGCCTTGCATTTAATAAATACCGAAAAAGCCTGTGGTATATTTAATATTAAACTAATGAAGTGCGGAGGGATTAGCCAAGCCTTGAAAATTGCAGATATTGCTATCAGTAGCGGGGTAAAACTCATGTGGGGTTGTAATGACGAAAGCCGTATTAGTATTAGTGCTGCTTTGCATACGGCTCTATCTTGCCCAGCAACAAAGTATATCGATCTGGATGGAAGTTTTGATCTGCTCAAAGACGTAGTGTCGGGTGGCTTTGTCCTAAAGGATGGGTACATGTCTGTAATAGATAGCCCAGGATTAGGACTTAAACGGGAATATTGATTGTTTAAAAAAAGTTTGCAGAAATCCAGTAAGTCTTTAGCTTAGTGGATGAATGCAAAGTTGGATATACTTTTGGATGGTATCCATAGAAGCGTTACCTACAATACAGAATATTAAAATGTATTGATTATAAGGATATTATAATATATGAAATACAAATATGTAGCAAAAAATGAATAATAAAGGTAAGATAAGGGCTAAGTAAGGTCAATATCTTTTTTAAATATTATCTGAAATTTCTACATAAATCTTTCTGCAATTGCTCATAAAAAGATTTACCCCACAAATACTTATCCGCTTCTCTGTAACTGGATTTTTCAGACAGTTCTAAAATCTTTTGCAGATACTCCTCATACCCTATCCAAAGTTTTTCAAATGCCCAGTTCTTTATTTTGTGATACTTCTTCGTATTGTATTTCTGTTCAAGCATATCACAAACCCGAACATCATATATTGAAAATTTATCTTGACACAGCACTGAAAGGATTGCAGAAGCCATTGGTAAGTAAAAACCGTAATCATTTATTAGAACGGCTAATTTATCCCTATTAGTAGCTGATTTGTAGATTGATGAGGTTAGTTTTTTAATCGCTTCATCTAAACTTGCTTCGTTCTCAAATTTTTTGGCAATTTTACTTTTTGTCCTATTAGCTTTCCAGATAATGATACAGAAAAATTCTTCTGTGGTTAGATAACCTCTTTTAATGAAGTTACTCGATACCTCATTAGACAAGTAGGTTTCTAAGTCGTAGTATTTTGCATAATCCATTATAAAACAAACGCTTTAAATTTCTTGTCAAACTTGGCTTTTGTTTCTTTTTCATTGTATAAAGGCATACCTACCAATTTAAACTCTTTAGCCTCAAATACTAAGTCCAATTTATATTCTTGCTCTATTTGTAGCAAGAAGCGTTCTTTTATTTTGCTATCCTCATTAGTTAAAATATTTCTTCCCTTAGGTTCTATAAACATTTGGTAAACAATAGATTTTTTAGTTTCTTTCTCTATCAAAAACAATACAAAATCTGGCTCAAAAGGTAAACCCTCATTGAAAGAATAAATTTTAAAGTGGCGTTCATTTCTCAATAAGTATACCTCTTTATATTTTTCTTTAAGTGATTGGTATGCACCCTTAATATACTTGACTAAATACTTTTCTTCTGATGTTCCGTAATTGTCATTAAAAACATACCAATCCTCTTTTGAAAGGTCTATATATAAATCTTGATTTGTAGTTTCTGTTTGAACTATTCCAAATTCTTTATCACTATCCTCATTGATGGATATATTTAAAATTTTACCATTCTCATCTTTACCGAATATTGTAGAAATCCCCAATGGGTTAAATCCTTTTGCCCCTCTGTGTTCTGTATATCCTTGTGGAATGAGTTTTGACATTTCGTCTAAAGCTGAAATTGATGCCTCTAACTTCATTTCGTTAGTAGGTCTTTGCACTTGCTCCGTATTGCCTGTAAACTCAATTTTTATCGTGTTCAAAAATTTATCATCATTGACAAACTTTGACATTGAATTTAAGTGCGGAAAATAACGCTGTAAGTTGCTAAATTTATAAAAGGGTAGTTTGTTAAGTGCTTTGCGTATAATGGGCTTAGAAAAGCTATTTAGGGCGTATATTTTCGTTTCGCTACTTAATTGTTTGGTTTCTTCGCCATCAATCAAAACACCTACTGAAGATTGACCAGTAATAAACTTCTTTTTGTATATCTTCTCACGTATGGGTTGGTCTAATTCGTGTATATCTTTCCTATCATTAGCAATACGCTTGTTTACATACACAAAACCAGACTTGTAAAAATCTGTTTCTTTGAAACTGTCTTTTAGCACCAATCTTTTTTGAACTGTTTTTGGTGCTTTGATACCGATTTGCTGTAACGCCTTGTTGAGTTCTGAAATATATCTTGGATTATGTGCAGAATGATAATACAGTTCTTCGCAAATTCTTAAATCGTTCTCAATATCATCATCGTACTTTCTTTTGTATAATGATTGGTCATCCGAAACTTTGAAAGGGCAATATCTCGCACCTCTACCAATTAATTGAGCCTCTGACATAGTCGTTTTGCCAACCTTGCCTTTGTTCGTCCCCCCTGTACTTTGGGTATCATACAAGCGGACTATATCAAATAAATTTAAAACATCCCAACCCTCATTCAGTTTATCAACTGCAAAGACTGCCCTGTATTCATTGTTCTTATCTTCAAGACTATTGATGACTAATTGCTTTTCTTCGCTGTCGTTCTTGCTATCTACGGTAATACATTTATCCTCCGAAAAATCATTTTTTAACTCCAATACCAAATTTTCAAGCGTGATATTATTCTTATCCAAAGAATAAAATACCTTACTCATTTTGGCGTTGGAAGTATCTACCTTTATCTTTTCTAATTGCTTTGCGGTTAAGCTATTGATACCAGAAACAAACTCATTATAAAACTCTTGACTTTCATTTATAGTTTTTGATTTTAGCATTATTACAGGCTTGATATGTAATTGATTATTCTCAAAAACTTTCTGCCTGTATTGGCTTAATAATACGGATTGCAAGGCTCTTTCAAAGGGTTGTAAGTCGGCTTGTAATACTTGTACTTCCTTAGAATACTTGTCTATACGGAATTGCTTTAGCGGATAATCAAACAATAGCTTATCTTGATACTTAGCTTTTATATTTTCATCTGATAAATCCGCAGTGGCTGTAAATTCTAACAAGTAATTATCATCATTAGCTTTAAAAATTCTTTCTACGGTATTTTCCCACGATGGCGTAGTATCCTCCAAGGGTAGTTCCGTTTGTATATTCCCTTTCTTCGTTTCAGCGTTTATGTGGTGGGCTTCATCTGAAAGTAACACAATCTTTTTATCTTCAAAATCTTCATAGGTTAGACTGTTTTCTCTTGGGATGTTCAGCGTAGTATGAAGTCCTTGAATGGTCGTAAATACAATATTTATATCTTCATCATTAACTGCCTCAAAGTTCTCAACTTCTTTAATGTTTACTTTTCGGTCTGAAAAAGAAATGGTGTCATTAAACAAATATTTTGATGATAACGAGTTTAAAAAATTGTCTCTTGTTTTTTCTATAATATTCGTGCTATTGACAAAAAAGATAAAATTTCTATATCCCTTTTCGTACAAGTCTAAAATCACCCCCGCCATTATAAGCGTTTTACCGCTACCTGTTGCCATATGAAACAATAACTGCGAGGGTTTCTTTTTATTTGGGTACTGGGTGCTGTAATAATTGAGCCGCTCAAACGCTTCCATCTGATAAGGTCGTAACTCAAACTTAGCATTCAAGTTATTTTTTATATGTGGATCTACACCTTTAGAAATTATTCCTAAAGAATATGCGGTTGTTATGATTTGCTCTAAAGTTTGATTATTCACAGCATTCTCTGTTTAATTGTCTAAACCATTTTTTAAAGCCCTCTCTTGTCATATCAGTTTCATCAGACTTAGTAATTCCTTTGTTGTCTTCTATTTCTTTAACTACAATTACCTTAACCTTATCCTCGTGCTTTGTTCCTTTTTTATCGTAATTAACAAGGACTAATTTTGCGGGTAAATCTTTTGAAACATTAAAAAGTGAAATAAATTTTTGAGAGTTTTTATGCCAGTATTTGTTCGGATGTGAAGTATGTGGGGTTACAGTTTGTACTTCCTCACAAAGTAAATATTCAAAAATCATATATCTTTTTTCTGGGTGTTTTTGTAATCTATCAAAATTAATAGCACAAGTTGGGTCTCCATCAAGAATTTCTTTCACAAATTCAAAACCACTACTGTCATCGTTAATTAATTGCTTGCTTTTAGCCATTTGTGTAGAATTTTTGTGTTAATATTTTGTCATATTCACTTATGTCAAAGTCTGAATTGTTTAATTCACTTTGACTAACATAAATATTATTTTTATCTATAAAATCAAACAATCCTTTTTTGACAGCATCAATATCCTCATTTACTATGAGGTCTTTAAACTTACTGATAGCTTCATCATCAATTTTATATGAAATTAACATTGAGTTTATTATTATTTCTGAAATCTCTTTGATATTACTTTTATCAGCATTTTCAATTAATCGTTGAAAATCTGAATTAGCATATTTTAATTGGGTAAGAACGAAAGAACTTCCACCATCAAAATCAATTCCTTTGCTTTTTCCATTAATAACCCTTAATAAACGATTTTCCGCATTTATTTTACTGTAATCCATCTGCTCTATTCCAATATATCTTCTATTTAGTTTGTGTGATACGGCTGCCGTAGAGCCACTACCTAAAAAGAAATCTAATACTATGTCATTTTCATTCGTTACCCATTCAATTATTCGTTTTAATAAATACTCGTTTTTTTCGTGTGCAAAGTCAGTAACTCGACCTGCAACGTTCAAGTCCATCCAATTTTCACTTAATAGAATTTTATTCTGCGGTGGTATGTAGTGTTCTGGCTTATTATTAGAACTAAGTCTAACTAATTCAAAATCCTTTATGTCATTAATTTCATTTTCATATAAATAATCTTCATAATATTCATCAATTAAACTATCATTTATATCGTTTTTGCCTGATTTAGATTTAATGTATTTACTTAGTGTCTTAAAATTATTGATAGCGTTTAACGTTCTTTCTTTCGACCACCGCCATTGTCCTGTTTCTGGGGTAATTCCAAAAATTTTAAATCTCATTGTAGGTCTATCTGTCCCTCTCCAATGGTTATTCCAAGAAGAATTAGTGCTTTCTTTTAATTCTTTAAATAGTACAGGTAAATTTGTAGCCTCATTTTTTGAATAAATAAGAATACTATCGAAACCTGCATTTAATTTTTTGATATATTTAAATTGTTTTTGAAGGCTTTTCATTCCTTTTTTTACAATAACTGTATTACGATAATTATCTTCTCCAAAAACACCATCACATAACACTTTTAAGTATGCCTCTTCCTTATTATCAATTTGAATAAAAATTAAACCATCACTGGATAAAAGTTCCTTTGCTACTTCTAATCTGTTTTTCATAAAAGTTAGCCAAGTAGAATGATTAAAACTATCATTATACTGAAAGCTGTCGTTTCCTGTATTATATGGTGGGTCTATATAGATTAACTTAACCTTGCCTTTGTACACCTTTTTAAGGGAGTGTAAGGCAATTAAATTGTTTCCTTTGATAATGAGGTTATCGTCTAAAGATATATTCTTAACCTCGTGTTCTCCGTCTTTGTCGTAGCGTTTCCAGTTGGTTAATACTTTGGGTTCAAATAAGCGGTCTATCTCGTCGGGAGCAAGGGTTTCATTCCAAAAAATCTCTTGTCGTTTTTGGTCATCTTTTGTTTGTCCACCCTCTAATACACAATCTTTGTATGGAAAGTCTAAAACTACTTCGTTGGCTTCGGTCAAATACTCACCATTGGCGGTTAAGCCTATCTTATTTTTAAAAGCTGTGTAACTGTCTGGTAAAAACTGTTTGTTGCTTACAAACTTCTGAAACTTCACTTTATCGAAAACCGCCACGCCATTCACGTCTGTAAAAAAATACTTCTTGGCGGTTTCATCTGATAATAAGATTGAAAGTAACTCTGGGTCTAATTTCAACCCTGCCTCAACTACTACATTTTTAAACAATTTTCCGTCTTTACAGAATTTTTCGTTTTGTTCCAGAACCGTTTTTATATGATTGTATATTTTCATCTACTCTAATTCTATTTTAATCTTACCGTTTAACCCCTTCTCTACAATATGTAAAAGCGTACTTACTTTTATATTCTCTCCGTCTTGTGTCTCAACCCTACCAATATAACTACGTTGTTTACCCACTTTTTCGGCTAACTCCTCCTGGGTCATATTGCGTTGCTTCCGTAATTCTTTAAGAACCTTTCCAACTCCTTTTTGCGAGATATACATTGCTTACTGGTTTGTTAAATTAACAAAGTACAAAAATAGCAAAATGTTACTTTTGTAATACAATTTTTCTCATAAGTTATTAATATACTCTTCATTATCATAATGATAAACTATGAGAATTTACCCAATAAATGAGTCGTTTTAAAAAAAATACCCATAAAATGAGTAAATTCTGAATTTTCACCCAAAAAATGGGTTGTTTTTAGAAAAAGTCTCGTAAAATGAATAAAATTTAGTTTTGTTGAACTTCCAAAATACTGCAATCATTTAAACTAATTTTAGCTACTACATCATTTGTAACAGTACCATTAAAAGCATTCTTACCACGATAAGTCATAACTACAACTGCATAGTCTTTATATAGCTTATATCGGGTGTCTACGTGTTCAAAGCTACTGGGGTCATTAAGGTTTTCTTTGATTAGATTTTTCAACTTTGTATGCGAGCCATCCCAACTGTTAAAGCAATCATCCTCAAATTTTTCAGCACGTTTTTTGTATTACTCTTTTTGCTTCGCTATTAACTTTTTTGCTTCTCTCTCCATTAATGCAGTTTCTACCAAGTCAGTATTTAGAAAGCTGCTGTAGTCTGGCACTTGGTTATTATCAAACTCTTGAGTTATACCATTGCTATAAGTTATGAAAGTACGTTTTGAAATAATGCTATCCCTGTCATCAATTTCAAATTTTACTATATAATCTTTTAATTTTTCGTTGGTTTTATCTGACTTTAGAAACTTAGTATCCTCTTCATTATCATATCTAAACTTTGGGTTAAAAGTGAATAAAGTAACTTTAGTTATGCTGTCGTATTTTTCTGTGATGTAATCTTGATGCGGGTACTTCGTTGAATAGTTGACATTACCAAACATTTCGCCAATTCTGCCAAGTTCTCGAATGTTCTTAATGGACTTATCAATACAAAAAGTAGAGTAACATTATAAGTTACTGATATACAAGAATTTTAATTCCTTTTTAAAAATCAAAGGGGCAAAATAGGGACACTTTTTGTAATATCCCTTGTTTTTGTCCCCTTGTATATGACTTGTTGAGGTGGTAGTATCTGGATAAAGATAACCCTTCATGTTACTTTCTGTCCCTGCAAATATCAAAAATTTGTCTGTCAATAAATCATCTTTGGTTATTTCTCCTGTAATTTCTCCCCACTAAAGTTACTTTACTGCTCTACCTCTAAGACCTCACAATTTTCTAAATCTACTTTGGCAGTTATTGACGTTTTTATTTTTGCTCCGAAACGATTAGAGGCTCTGTATTCCATTACTACAACAGCATACACTTTAAACATTTTATAGCGTGTTTCTGCGTGTTCAAAGCTATCAGAGTCATCTACGTATTCCTCTACCAATCTTGTTAGTTTAGAGTGTGAGCCATCCCAAGCACTAAAACAATTTTCTTCAAATCTTTTAGCTCTTTTTTCATATTCAGCTTTTTGTTGGGCTATTAGTTTTTCTGCCTCTTTATTAAGTTTTTGATTTTCTACTACCTTGTTATTTATAAAAGTAGATAAATCAGGAACTTTACTATTTTCATATTCTTTTGTCCCTGCTTTTGAATAGGATATTATAGTTTTCTTTGAAATAATACTATCATTGCTATCAATTTCAAATTTTATAATATAGTCGTTTAATCTACCTTTCTTTTTGTCATTTGCTAAATAGTTTAACTCATTTGCCTCTTTCCACCTAAATAGCTTAGGATTAAATGTTAGTATTGACAATTTCATAATACTATCATACTTTTCCGTAATATAGCCATCGTGAGGGTGTATTATTGAATAATTACCATTATCAAACATTCTCCAATTTTTTTACCTGTTCGGGTGCTTCTAATAACTCATCTTGAGTTATGGAAGAAAACAAAATGTGATACTCTCCCTCTAATATTGAATCAAATAACTTTTTAGTTTCTTTCTCAAATTCAACATCAAAATATCCACCAATCACCGAAGTATCAATATATAGAAGCAATCTTTTTTTCATCTATCAATAGGGTTTCTTTGACTTTGTCTGTTTTGGTTGAGGTTGTCGGTCAAATCTTTAAAAACATCGTTGTCAATATCTTTCCATGCTCCTGAAAAGGATAATATATTAGCTTGATTATCCTTTGTCCCTCTTTCTAACTGAGAGACAAAATCAGATAATGGCTTGAGTTTCTTTGCAGGTATTTCAAGAATTTTTTTGACTAATCTATTTCTTATTTGTGCTTCTGTTTGCATTATATTGAATTTATTTTTCAAAATTTTCAATAGAAAGTCCCATAATTGTTTTTTGCCCATTAATTTTCTAAATATCAAATCCTATAAAATGCAAACTGCCTTTTACATTTTTTTTATACGACCAATAATCATCTTTGAAAATGTGAAAATCAACTACTGGGGACTTGCCCTTTAAACTTTCTTTTTCATAAAAAATACGTATTCCTTCTTTACCATCTTGTAGATATTCAAAGTCCATTACTGTAACCCCTTTATCTTCATAGTTGTATATTATTGAGTCTGATTTATAAAAAGTATCATAGGATATACTAAGCACTCTACCAATAGGTTTTTTAAATATCAACTCTTTTGTTTGAGCATCTATGGAAAGAAGATACATTTCCCCTCCTTTAAACTTTATTTTTGACGAAGTTTGAGCAAATGATTTTTGAGATATGCAAGTAAAAATTATAATTGCGATTAGACTTAATCTTTTCATTAGCTTATATTTTTCCAATTAAAATTTTCGTTTTTATCAACGTTTTGAGCAACAAGTTTAGCAGGTGTATATAATTCGTAATTTTCCTCTTTTTTATGGAATTCATAACATAATGCTGTAGTTAGTTTCAAACAAGTATCAACTGATTCGGGTTTTATAACCACATTCATTCCTTGTTTCCCTTTAGTCTGAATTGAGGGATATATAATGCCATCAAAACGTGTGTTTTTTCCGTTGAATTGAAACACCTGACTAAGTATTATATCTGTAAGTACAACGGATATTTTATAATTGTGGTCTTCTTCTTCATTGACTGGTTTAGAAAATACCTTGGCTATAAATTTAGTGAAATCAATAATTTTTTGCCTTTCTCTATCGTCTTCAATATGTTCATAATCATAAACCCTTCTTTGCAAATCATTGAATTTTGGGTCGTTTTCTGAAACTATTTTTACCAAATTTAAGTCATTAATAACTTCCCATCTACCAATAGTAAAGTCGTGTTTTTCGTACTTTTCTCTTCGTGTTTTCATTTCCCCAAAAATTGTTGCAACAGGTGTAGGAATATCTCTTGAAGCAAAAGAACCATACCACATTGATGAATGAGGACGATTGGATCTACCATAATACTTTATTTTTTTATTATCTGTGGGGTATGATATATCTTTTTGAGTGCAAAATGGGGAATTGAACTTCTTATTCATCCTACCTCTTTCAAAAAAATACTTCTATTTTTCATTAGTGGGTGGATGAAGCGTACGATGGTCAAATGCTAAAGAATTAGGCATAAAATGATACAGGTATTTTATTAAATCATCATAGCACAACCTTTTAAGGTCAAGTTTACATAAATCTTCTATATTGTTTATTGTCATGGTAGTAAATTTTCTTCTTTTTTTGGTAAAGTATCTTTAGCGATATTTTCTACACCCCTCGACAAATAGCTAGCCAATAATCTGAAATATCATAGTTGTTTTTTGCCCGGTTAGCATATTTGGTGATATAAGGCATAAGTATGTATGTCATCAGAAATATCAATTGCTATTTCATAATATTTAATAGCATCATTGTATTTGTGAATTTTTAAATAATTCTCTTTCCACATCCTTACCATATTTGAATAAAAGACCTCATCATAAAGCATATACACCTTTACCTTTGGCTCATTCAAAGTTTCTCCTAACCTTTTCAGTAGCCTGTATTCATACCTTAAAACATTTTTATCCTTGTATAATTCTGGTATATAATTTCTTTTTACTTTTTGCTCATATTCCTTGCCATAAAAAAGTGATGTTTTTCCGCCATTTTTATAATACAAGCCATTATCCTGCTCCAATCTTTTGAAATATTGTAACTCTCCCAAATAGGGATAATATAATTTCTCATCATACCTCATTATAAAGTTTTGGGCGACATCAATCCTTGTGAGGTCGGCTCTATCAAAAGACAGTTTTAAACAATCACTTATTTGCTCTATGGCTCTCTTTGTATCTCCTCTTGAAAGTGTTTTAAAATTGTCTCCCAAATAATATTAATATGATTTAGGTGTTTCTATCATTTAAATCATCTTCAAACTTCTTGAAAATATCATAATTTAGTTCCAAAACTTTGATTATTGAGGCAACATTACAATAGTATTTTTTTGCAAACACATACTCATTTATCCCCAATAGTTTGGTTCTAAATAAATTGTATATTTCTATTAAGACTTCTTTTAAATCCTCAACTTCTTTAATTTTTGGTTTATACGGGAAGTTATCCATATCAAAATGAGCAACTCTTGCATTTCTCCAACCTACCATTTTATCAATCAATTTTTTATGACAGCATATTTTATTCTTAACATCAGATACAAACTTCTCAACATTATTATCTTCTATTAAATCCATATTTTCACTTTGTCTATTCTTTTCCTCATTTCTTGACAACAATTCTTTTAGGTTTGAAGTATAGAACTCCTTATTTTTAAGTACATTTAGTAAGTTATAAATATTATTTTTTTCAGTCTTATGATTATGGTTCAACAACATAGAGGTTTGAAGTATGCAATTATCGTAAGACATATCTTTATACCTTTCCAAAAAAAGAATTTGATTCATGATTTTAGCATTAGTACTAGTATCTTCTATTGTTTTAATATCATTAATACCTATACTTATTTTTTCAATTGCTTCTTTAATAAAATGAAGCCAATACTTAAAATCATTTTCAAGAAGCAGTTTTGGAATTTTATACACTTGGATTTGATTAAGGGTAGTTTGAACAATTATATTTTCTTGTTTTTGTGAAACATCCATACTTGTTATAGTTGGATAAGGCGGGGTTTTATAGTCGTATTCAATACTGAATTGATACTGTTGGTTATATGTTCTAGTGTCAAAAAATTTTATTTCTTGTGATTTATAACTTGTAATCATTAGATAGTCGTAATTAATAGAAAATCTTATAAATCTTTCATATATAGAACTATAATCATAAATTTTTTCAAGAGATTTAAGAATTGACAATTTATATTCTCTATTAAGTCCATTTTTTACCTCAAGGATATGCAATTCATCTAGTTCTCTACTAAAAAGATAAACATGCTTTTGTATTGGGTTATACATTAGGGAAATGCTACCTATTCCACAAACTATAGAGTTAGACTTTAGAGTTTCAACAACAGATAAATCAAATTCTGAAAAATCATAAAGTGGTTCTGTTTTCCACATTTTAACTTTTATATCTTCCCATTTTAGGGAGCTATCTTTATCTAAGTAAACTCCTTCTTCGCATTGTTTAATTGTCAAACAGCCTGGTATAAAATTGGGGTCATTTGAAACAACTTGAATAAACACATTATTCGATAAGCGTAAACAGGCATAATCTTCGATAATATCAGGCTTATCTTCAATTTTTCTCTCATTCGTTAATTGACAACTGCTTAAATTAAATTCAAATATTGTCGTCTTTGGGTTGTACTTCATTCCATATATTGGATCAGGCAGTATATGGTGTTGCCCAATGTAAATAGTTAATATTTTCCGATTCAATTCATAATTAAATGCTTCACTTCCCGTTCTACTTAGACTGTCAATATTTATAGAACCTTTTTTTATCTTTTTATCCTTGAAATCCTTATAATATTTAATTTCTAACTCTATAACAATCTCGCCATCTATCTTTTTAGTTTGACCTAATCCATACTCTTTTGTTGTAATATGTATGATTATAAATCTATCATCAAAATAAGGAATTACTTTTAGGATTTTAGTATATTTAAACTTATCTAATTGTTCATCGTGTATCAAATTACTTGTCTTCATAACATCAAATATTAATATTAGGTACCTTATTCATTGCCTCCTTTTTCTTAGTTTCCATAATCTTGGCATATATCTGGGTGGTCTTAATCTCTTTATGTCCCAATAACTTAGAAACAGTATATATCCCTGTCCCGAACTCTAATTGCAGAACGGCAAAGGTGTGTCTTGCACAATGAAAAGTTATGTCTTTGGTTATTCCAGCTTTCATCATCCATTTATTGAGTTCTATATTGTGCCAAGCTGAATATTTTAAACCTTTAAAAACTCTATCCTCTGGGTTGCCCTCCTCTCCCAAATAGTCTCTTGCTTGTTGGTTTATATCTAAATACTCTTGCCCTCCAGTCTTTTTTTGCTTAAAAACTATTCTATATCCCTCTCCTTGTTTCCTCACTTCTGACCAAACCATTTTATTAATATCTGACCACCTCATACCAGTAATGCAAGAGAATAGAAAGGTGTTTTTTAGCATAGGGTATCTACAATCTACTTTTACCAGTTCTTTGAGTTCTGATAGGGTCAAATATTCTCTCTTGGGTTCTCCTGCTTTAATTGCTTTTACCCTCCTTACTGGATTATCTGGTATTATTCTATCCTCAAAGGCTTGGTTTATACAGGCTCTAAACTTATTGAAATAGGAATTTTGGCTATTTTGAGAAAGAGGGTTATTGCTTTTTGTTCTGGCTGTATTCTGTAAATAGTCTTTAAAGCGTTCAACAAAATCTATATCCACATCCCTAAAAGTTGTATTCTCATCACAAAACCTAATCAAGTGTTTTAATGTACTGTCCCAATTACCATAATTCCCTGTACTCTCTTTCCTCTTTTCTGTCAGGAGTTTAAAGTATTCTATAAAATTGGTATCCTGTTTAAAGTCATTGGCAAATCCCCAATTATCATTTTGTAACTCGGTTTGTCTCTTGGCTCTGATATTTTCAGCAAGGGTAAGGGTTTTTTTATTGTTATTCTTATCCGAAGCTGATTTTGGTTTGACTAAATAAAGTTTTAGGTATTCCTTGGTTCTCTTGCCATTCCAATAAATATCCAAAAAGAGACTTTTGTTACCATTGGCTAACTCCTTTTGTCTTACCCTGATATTTTGCTTTTTAGTTTTCATAAAACTATCAATTAATTTGTCCCTTTTGTCCCTCATTTTATTTTAAGAGACAATATTTAGAAAACACAAGAAACTAACATTACTTCCCAAAAGTGTTTATTTGAGAATATGTGGATGCAGTTTCCATATGCGATGTGTGGAGATGGACTTGAGCCGTCTGACGATAGAAAGGGGTGAGAGCGTAGGTTTGCTATTGATAAGTAAATGAATACGGTCTTTGTCAGTTTCCATTTCTTTTATGACAAAATCTGATACAATTTCCATCTCTTTGAGAATAGTTTTGATGCTTTGCTCTAAGGGATGGGTAAGCAGTTTTTTACGATATTTGCAAACGAAGATAATGTGATACTTAAGGAGGAACTTACTATGATTTTGAGAGATGTATTGACGTTGCATATTCAATAGAAATAAGATGTTAAGAGCGTACAAATATCGTATCTATCCTACGCAGGACAAAAAGAGGTGTTAGATAAACACTTTGGTTGTGTGCGATTTGTGTATAACTGGGGATTAGCTAAAAAGAAAGAATTGTATGAGAAGGAGAAGAAGTCAGTTGGTAAGAAGAAACTACAAGAAAGTGTAGTAAAAGAGCTAAAGCAAGAGCATGAATGGCCAAAGGAAGTCAACAGCCAATCGTTGATTAATGCGGTTTGGAATTTAGATACAGCGTATAAGAATTTTTTTACAAGGGTAAAGAAAGGAGGAGGGAAGGCTGGATTTCCGAGATTCAAAAGTAGAAAAGACAGCAAGCAAAGTTTTCAATGTCCACAACATACAAAAGTAGATTTTAGAAAACAGCTATTGAAAATAGTGAAGGTAGAAGATATAAAAATAAAGTTACACCGAAAATTTGAGGGAGAAGTCAAAACCACTACAATAAGCAAAACAGCCAGCGGGAATATTATGCAAGCATATTGGTAGATACAGATATAGAAGTCTTACTCAAGAAAGAAGTTGATCAAAAGAAAACGATAGGCTTGGATGTAGGTATCAAAGATTTTTTGATACGAGACGATGGGCAGAAATATAAGAACAATCGTTATTTACAGAAATCGCTGAATAAGTTGGCGAGGCTACAAAAGTGGCATAGCCGCAAAGAGCGTTTGTGGAGAGAGGACGAAGAAGAAACAAAACGAAAGGTCAATAGTAGCCATAGAGAAAAGAGTAGAATGAAGATAGCGAGGCTACATGAAAAAATAGCTAATCAAAGATTGGATTATATACACAAAATTACGCATAAGCTGACCCACGATAGCCAAGTGAGTACAATATGTGTAGAGGATTTGTGCAAGTAAAAGGGATGATGAGAAATAAGCGATTGGCACGTCATTTGTCGGATATAGGGCTAGGTAAATTTTTTCAGGTGTTGAAGTACAAATGTGAGTGGTATGGTATTGGTCTGATAGAGATAGGAAGATATCAACCAAGCAGTAAGCAATGCCACAAATGTGGGTGGAAGAAAGAAGATATGAAATTGAGTGATAGAGAGTGGACGTGTGAGAAGTGCGAAACCAAGCATGATAGAGATGTAAATGCAGCGAGAAATATCAAAATGTTTGGATTAGAGAAAATAGGGCAGGAACTGTCCGAATCAACGTCTGTGGAGAGTACATTGTCGGGCTTGCAGGGTGCAAATTTTGTGGGCAGTCGTGGCTCTGTGAAGCAGAAAAAAAGAAAGGGGTATACTGCCCCTTAATCTTTATTTTAGAGGTAGTTCACAATTACTAATATCTTGGTTCTTCTAAGTTTTTCAGGTTAATTTATTATTTACGCAAATTTATTGTATTATGCAAGATTCTAATCAGTCTTTCTTTGAAAAAGCCAATCAATGGATTCAGAATTCAGTAAGCATTCGTCTGATTACCATCGGAGTATTAATCTTAATTTTATTATTACCCGTTGTGATGGTACAAGATTTAATCCATGAACGGCGTAATCGACAGCTAGAAGCCGTTGGCGAGGTAAGCGACAAATGGGGCAACCAACAAATGCTAACAGGTCCTATATTAACTATACCCTACGATACTTATACTAAAGTATATGATAAAAACGAAGCTACATCTTACAAGCTGGTTAAAGCTAGAAATTATGCACACTTCCTGCCAGACCGACTCAGCATACAGGGCGAAATTATACCCAAAGAGCTACACCGGGGTATTTATCAGGTAGCTGTTTATCGTGCTGGTATTAACTTGAAAGGCAGCTTTTCCCAAATAAACTTTGAAGACTGGAATATCAACGGTGATATCGCTTGGAGCGATGCCTTTATTTCCTTAGGGCTTTCAGATTTAAGAAGCATACAAGAGAATGTTGCTATCAGTTGGGGCGATACGTCTATTGCTTTTAATCCGGGAGTAGAAACCGACGATGTAGTTGAGTCAGGTATAAGCACTAAAGTACCCTTAGATGTTGAAAATCTCGATAATCAATATACTTTTTCCCTCGATTTGTATTTTAATGGCAGCACAAGTCTTTATTTTGTTCCTGTAGGAAAAGAGACAAAAGTATCGCTCGAGTCGCAGTGGAGAAACCCCAAGTTTGAAGGTGCTTTTTTACCTACTAAGCGCCAATTAGAGCAGGAAAGCTTTAAGGCAGACTGGAAAGTATTACACCTGAATCGCCCCTACCCCCAGCGTTTTACTGGTCAGGCAAATAATTTATCTCTCTCAAATTTTGGCGTAGTGCTGCTCATAGCAGTTGATCATTACACGAAAAGTATGCGTTCGGCTAAGTATGCTATTTTGTTCATTAGTCTAACATTTATGGTTTTCTTTTTTGTACATATCCTAAACAAAATTGCTATTCACCCAATTCAGTATATTTTAGTGGGTATGGCACTTTGTATATTTTATACTTTGCTGATTTCACTCTCAGAACACATTAATTTTAATGTGGCTTACCTCATCGCTGCGCTGGCAATTATTATGCTCGTCACGGGCTATGCCAGAAGTATGTTCCACAGCAGTAGCATTACTAAGTTGATCGGTATTATACTTATCATGTTGTATGCTTTTATCTATATCATTATACAGTTGGAAAGTTATGCGCTGCTAATAGGAAGCATTGGGCTGTTCCTTGTATTGGGCTTGGTTATGTATTTGTCGCGTAATATAGACTGGTATAATCTGAAAAACCGTTGATATAATTACTTAAAACATGCCTGAAATGAGTTTTTGTTATTGATTTTTGGCTGTAAATTTGCCTCTACGACACCGTAAAGTATAACTTAGATATTCATTAAAAAAAATACCAAAAACAACCATGAATAAAATTAAAGTTGCTAGCCCAATAGTAGAGCTTGACGGCGATGAAATGACACGCATCATTTGGAAATTTATTAAAGATAAACTTATCTACCCTTACCTTGATATTGACATTAAATATTACGATTTGGGTATGGAAAAAAGAGACCAAACCCGTGACCAAATTACTGTAGACGCAGCAGAAGCTATTAAAAAATACAAAGTAGGTATCAAGTGTGCAACGATTACGCCCGACGAAGCGAGGGTAGAAGAGTTCAGCTTGAAAAAAATGTATAAATCTCCTAATGGTACTATCAGAAACATATTGGGTGGTACAGTGTTCAGAGAGCCTATTCTTATGAAAAATGTCCCGCGCTTAGTTTCTAACTGGACAGCTCCCATCTGTATCGGACGGCATGCCTTCGGCGACCAATACCGTGCTACCGACCTCATAACCAAGGGCAAGGGAACGCTGCGAATAATTTTTGAACCTGCCAACGGAAGTGCCGCTCAAGAACATGTAGTATATAATTTTCACGATGATGGCATTGCTATGGCAATGTATAATACCGATGATTCTATTTACGGATTTGCCCGCTCCTGCTTCAACCAAGCACTCATGAAAAAATGGCCACTTTATCTGTCTACTAAAAACACCATTATGAAAAAATATGACGGACGGTTCAAAGATATTTTTCAAGAAGTTTACGAAAATGAATTTAAAGACAAAATGGACGCTGCTGGCATTACTTATGAACACAGACTCATAGACGATATGGTGGCTGCTGCTTTAAAATGGAATGGTAATTTCGTCTGGGCTTGCAAAAACTACGATGGCGACGTACAATCCGACACGGTGGCTCAAGGCTTTGGTTCTTTAGGTTTGATGACTTCTACTTTAATTACCCCTGATGGCAACATTATGGAAGCTGAAGCAGCACACGGCACTGTAACGAGGCATTATCGCATGCACCAGCAGGGAAAAAAAACATCTACCAACCCTATTGCTTCTATTTTCGCATGGACGAGGGGACTGGCTTTTAGAGGGAAAAAAGATAATAATGACGACTTGGTAAATTTCTGCCAAACACTCGAAAAAGTGTGCATAGATACCGTAGAAAGTGGCATAATGACCAAAGACCTAGCTCTGTGCATACATGGCAAAGACCTCAAAAATGAGCATTATGTAACTACGGAAGAGTTTTTGGCCGTACTTAATAAATCGTTGAAAGAGACGAGATCCTGAACCTGAAATAACGCTAGATAAAAAGTAAAATTCAATTTACAAACGACAGATGATTCAGTGGATTGACCCGCTCGTTTCACTGCCCAAAATTCAAGAGAGTTAGCTGATTTAACCACTAAATAATAACCAATTTTTAATCCTTAACTCTTTTATCGTGGCTTGGTTTAAAAGACAAGAAAAGGGCATTACCACCCCAACTGCTGAAAAAATGGATACGCCCAACGGCTTGTGGTACAAAAGCCCCGGTGGTAAAATTATTCATATAAACGAGTTGAAAAATAATGCTTATGTATGTCCTAATGACGACTACCATGTACGCATCGGGTCAAAAGAGTACTTTGATATTATTTTTGACGAGGGTCATTTCACCGAGCTAGATAGAAATCTATCTTCAGCAGACCCTTTAAAATTTACCGACACCAAAAATTATACGCATAGAATAGCTACAGCACAGCAAAAAAGCGGATTGAAAGATGCCGCTCGCGCTGCTCATGGTAAGATGAATGGTAGGAATATAGTAGTATGTTGCATGGATTTTAGCTTTATCGGTGGGTCTATGGGCTCGGTAGTAGGCGAAAAAATTAGCCGTGCCATCAACTACTCTTTAGCTGAAAAAACACCTTTCCTACTCATATCTAAATCGGGAGGTGCTAGGATGCAGGAGGCAGGATTATCTTTGATGCAAATGGGCAAGACCTGTGCGAAGTTAGCCCTGCTGTGCCAAGCAAAAGTACCTTACATTTCTCTTATGACCGACCCCACGACAGGGGGCGTTACAGCTTCTTTTGCCATGCTGGGCGATTTTAATATTGCAGAACCCAGAGCACTTATTGGCTTTGCAGGACCGAGAGTTATCCGTGATACAATTGGCAAAGATTTACCTAAAGGCTTCCAAAGTGCAGAATTTTTACTCGATCATGGATTTCTAGACTTCATCGTTAACAGAAAAGAACTAAAACAAAAACTTACCCATTTATTAGAAATGTTAAGTAGTTGACAGAACTGTGTCCTAACCATCTTTTTACTGATAATTTCTCGTATCATAACCCCAGTTTAGTTTTAGTCGCAAAGTGTTTAAAAAATTCACATCCTTTAAGGTTACTAGTTGTATGCTAAAACAGCATTTTTTTACTGTCATTTTCATTTGGTCAACAACCTTTATTGAACGAGAGTCTAAAGAGGCTAAAAAGCTTCTGCCTCTTCTTTCTATTTCAAAAGAAAGAACTGCCTCATTCGAGACGATAAGTGGCCTGATAGCAAGATTATGTGGGCTAACAGGCATAATGATAAAACTATTAGAATGTGGCATTACTATCGGCCCGCCTACGCTTAAAGAATAACCGGTAGAGCCTGTTGGTGTAGAAACTATTAGTCCATCTGCCCAGTAAGAATTAAGAAATTCACCATCGAGATAGGCATGAATAATAATCATTGAAGAGGTATCTCGTTTGAAAACGGCAAATTCATTGAGCGCAAAATTAAGTCCATTAAACAGGTCTTTTTCTGTATGAAGTGCAATCAAATTTCTTCGATCTAAAGTGTAGGCACTTTGAAAAATATTATCTATAGCTTGTGGAATTTTATCTGTGGAAATAGTGGAAAGAAAGCCTAACCTGCCAATGTTGATACCAATAATAGGAATATTCTTATCTCTGACAAAAGTAACTGTTTCTAGCAACGTACCATCTCCTCCTATACTCAAAATAAAATCGACGTTGGGCAAATTGTGATAGTCCTCGAACGTATCTACCTTTTGGTCGACCAGTCCGGACTTTTTCAGAAACAAGGCAAAGTCTTTGAAATAAATAAACTTTGATTGGCGTTGCTGTAATTCTTGAAAAATAATTTTGAAAGCAGGCAACTGGTCTACATCATAAGATCTGCTGTGTAGGGCGAAAAACATAGTGGTTTTTTAGGTAATGGGTTATTGCTGGTTCATTCAGTCATATTTATAAAAAACAATCCACCGATTTTAAATTTGCTTTTATATGTCGAATAGTCTAAAAAGTAAATTTAGTCGTTCTTGCCCCAAATCTTCATCTTCTGTTTCAGAAAAACGCCCCACTATTTCGTAATCAAAGCGCTTGAAGGTAGCAATAATAGGTTCAATTTTGTTTGTATTTAATTTAATAGTTACATATCTTTTTTCTTCATCACCAGGTATCTGGTCAACGAAAAGCCCTAATATATTTGCATTATTCTCTTCTACGATTCTACTGATCTCATAAGCAGAATATCGGGACTTAGTAAGAGACAATATAATGATACTTCCACGATATTGAATAAAATACTGCTGACCTAATACGTGGGCAATTTTTTCAACAGTTGCAGCACCGATAAAGTGTTTTTTTTTATTTAAGACAGGTACTATATCAGTCTTGTTTGCCTGAACAGCTTTTATTATTTCAAGTAAATGATCATGCTCACGGACATGAAAAGTATTGAGATACCCAATAAATTCAGCAATAGTTTTTTGCGTACCTTTAAAATCCAGGAGATTTATTTCTGATACCATACCGAAATATTCCGTATTATCTACTACGGGTAGATACGCGACTTTCGCATAAGTTATTAATTCTAAGGCTTTATCTACTTTTTCCTCAATAGTGAGGGGCTTAATTCGCATATCCATCATTTCTGCGGCAATCATAGCTCAGGTACTTTTTTGAATTTTACTGCTAAAAACTCATCTAAGTAACAATTAAATTCTTCGGGGCGTTCCATCATTGGGGCATGGCAGCACTTGTCGATAAATCGCAACTTGGAATACGGTATCAGTTGGTTGAATTCATGGGCTACATGTGGTGGTGTGATAGTGTCATTTAAACCCCAAATCAGCAAAGTGGGTATTTTAATATTGTGTAGGCTTGCAGCCATATTATGACGTTGCGCCGAGCGTGCAATTACTACTACCCGCTGGCATTTGGGGATGCTTTTAGTAACATCAAAAACTTCGTCTACTAACTCTTTAGTAGCTATTTTCGGGTCGTAAAAAGTATAAGCAACTCGCTCGCTGATATAATCATAATTTCCTCTTCTCGGAAAAGAGCCGCCCATCGTATTTTCAAACAAACCCGAGCTGCCCGTTAGAATAAGATTTTTTACTTTATGCTGATTCCTCAAAGTATAGATTAGCCCAATATGCCCGCCCAAGGAGTTGCCTATAATACTAAACTCATCTAATTGCTTCATAGCGATGAAATTTTCCAGAAAATCGGTTAATCCCTCGAGACCAGCTTCTTTTAAGGGCATTTCATAAATGGGCATCATGGGAATAATGACCCGATACCTATTGGAAAAATGCTGGGTCAAATCCGCCCAATTACTCAAAGCACCAAACAGACCGTGAATCAGTAATAATATTTGCCCTTCTCCTTCGTCTATAAACTTAAAACCATTTGCTTGTTTTACACTCAAACTCATAATACATTTTGGCCGAGATCAGTACTTTACTCCTAAAAATAGCAAATTTAGGCACATTTTTGTTTCTTACTTACAATCCCTACATTATTTTTGAGTTATCAGTTGAGAGTTGGAAAATACTGAATTTAATTTCCTACTCACCACCTACTAATTTATTAGTATATTTTGAGAATTTTGCCTCATGAATGCATCCAGACAATTCAAAAGTCTCTTACCCATTATAGTCATATTCTTTATGATGGGTCTGTTAATATGGCTTTTTAGGAATATTTTCACTTACATACTTATTTCTCTCATTGTGGCAGCTATCCTAAAAAATCCGGTAGATTATATCACTAGACTTAATTTTTTTAATGTCAGCTCTCCCAAATCATTAGCTGTAATTGTTTGTTATTTATTTATGATCGGTGTTTTTGGTTTATTTATTTCATTATTTGTACCGCTAATTTCAGATCAAATAAACTTCCTTTCCGCTGTTGATTACACAATAGTTTTTGAAGAAATATCATCACCACTAACTCAAATGGAAAATTTTTTTATAAAAACTTTAGGTCGCAAAATAGATATCCAGAGTGGTTTCAAAGAAGGCTTGGTGGAGAGTGTAGCGAGCTTCACACAGTCTTATCTCTCTACTTTGTTTAATAATGTTATTTCTATTACTAGCAACTTTTTCATTGGCTTTTTGGCAGTTACTTTCATCACTTTTTTCATGCTTTATGAAAAAGGGATTATCAAAAAATATTTTATCTCTCTTATCCCTAATAGGTATTTTGAGGTATCTATTGCTACGGTTAGCAAAACACAAATATTACTGAGGAGTTATCTTTTTGGCTTATTAGTACAGATGATGACTATTTTCTCAGTCGTATCTTTTGGCATGCTAATAATTGGCATGGAAAACTATGCAATTATTGTCGGTTTATTCGCCGCACTGGCCAACCTAATTCCTTTTTTAGGACCTGTATTGGGTTGTTTATTCGGCTTATTTGTCGGTTTGTCTACAGCTACTACTGACATCAGTATTTGGAACAATGTAGTAGTGTTAGTTGCCAAAATACTTTCTGTATTTACAGTAGTACAATTAACAGACAATATTTTATTACAGCCGCTTATTTTTTCAAGAAGTGTTAAAGCACACCCACTAGAGATTTTCCTCATTGTATTTGTTGGTGCTAATCTAGCAGATGCCGTGGGAATGATTCTGGCAATTCCAACTTATACGGTGCTGAAGGTGGGATATACGGAATTTTATAAGGGCTATAAACAGTATCGTAGTTTTGGGGGATAGCCTCCTTGGCAACGCGGTAAATAAGTGCTGAAAATGTTGATTATTGTGTGTGAGAAAGAACCAAGCTCGTTGTATGTCTTCAATAAGTTATCATCGCCCCGTGATGCTGTCT
>CBDATB010000004.1:0-30123 GCA_965199745.1 Flammeovirgaceae bacterium
ACTCCGTCAGCGATAACCAGACTACTTAAATTCATTTATTATGAAATGGGTATTTCAATAAAAGTAAATAGGTCAAAATTCATTTATGAAATAGATGAGACAGAGACAAGTTTAAATTTTGTAGAGCAATACCATCAATACAAAGCCCTTTATTTTAGAAACTTACTACATAAGAGTAATATAGAGAGTAATGTTACTAATCAATATCTGTCTTTTGGCTTTGCTACCAACAATAAAAATATTGAATATGTAAACCCCCTACTTAGTGCTATTATTCAAAACAGAAAGGTAAAATTAGACTATTTGCCATTTTACCAAGATAAACTCTCAGCTTGGGTAGTTTGTCCCTTATTCATTAAGGAATACCTAAATCGTTGGTATTTGATAACTGAAAAATTGGAAGACAGGCATAATGTTTTTGCCATAGATAGAATTTCAGATTATGAAATATTGAAACCAAAATTTAAAAGGAGTAATGAAGTAACACCAAGAGCATTTAGCAATACAATAGGGGTCAATTATTCTGAACCAATAGAAAAAGTAAAATTGTGGGTATCAAAACAGCAATACCCTTACTTTGAAACACTACCTTTTCATATTTCCCAGAAAACAGAAAAAGAAGGAAAGGGCGGTTTTATTATCTCCTTTGAAGTAACCCTAAATTTTGAACTAAAACAGTGGATTTTATTTTTTGGAAATTCAATTAAAGTTCTTGAACCAAAGGCTTTGAAAAACCAAATTATTGATAATTTGAAAAGTAATTTACAGCAATATGAAAAATAGTTTTGTTTTTAAAAATTATAATTCTTAACATTGTAGGAATATTAAAATTATGAAAAATAAAAATAATTATGAATGTATGGAAAATAGCTTCTAGATGGAGTAATGATGGAAATGCCGAATCCTCAATACTGGATTTATTCAGAAAATATAAAATAGCTTTTGTATATGACGATAAATATAAGTTAAAAAATGAGCTAAAAAAAGGTGATTTATTGGCTTTATCAGATGGATTTAAAATAATTGCAGTTGCCCAAGCTCTTGAAAATTCTTGTAGTATAACTGATATAGAAATAGAAAATGAAGATAAAAATAAGTTTGAATATTCAGATAAGGTATCTGCAGTAAAGTTAAACTTGTATGATTTAGAAGCAAACGATTTTTTTGAATATAAAAAAATAGGACGTTTCCATAAGTTGCCTAATCACTTTGAGCAAATAAAACGATTATACGAGAAATACCATAGTTATAATATTGGAAATAAATTTTCAATAAATGCCAATACTTATACTTTTAAAGGAAATAAATTAGAAACTTCAATCATAAATAATAATACCAAATATATTATTCCTATTTATCAAAGACCATACTCTTGGGGAGAAAACGAGGTTAGTAAATTTATTCAAGATATCTTTATTTCATTTTGGGGGTACGAGAAAGAAATTGAAAACCAAGAGCCGATGTTCATCGGTACAATGCAATTATCTGAGTTAAAATCAGATAATAAACAATACATCATTGATGGACAACAAAGGATATCCACCTTTTGCTTACTGATTAAATATTTACAACTAAAAGTTAATAATGTAGATGAAATACTCAATATTGATTTAAAGTCGTTATTAAAAACAGAAGTCAACAATGGCACACAACAAGCACTTTATGAAGATTGTATAACCCTTATAAATTTTGAAAAAATTGATGCTGAAAAATTTACAAATAATAGATATGTTGAGAATTTAAAAACAATAATGTCTGTTTTTGAAGAACAAATCGAAAATCATGAAAAAACTTTTGATCATGAAGAATTTATAGATCATCTATTTACAAATATCTATTTTGTAATAATTGAAACTAGATCTGGTCTTTCTAAAACTATCCAAATATTTAATGCAATCAATACGACAGGATTAGATTTAAACGGAGGAGATATTTTTAAGGTTAGGATGTATGAATATTTAACAACAAAAAAGAATGAAAAAGAAGAGTGCTTCAATAGAATTAGCAAATTGTATGAGAAGATTGATGTACTAAATCAAAAATATAAGGTTAATTTTTCTATTAACCATATGCTTTATGAATATAGAGATATTTTGGTTTCAAAGTATGATATGCCTAATGTATTGTTTGAATTAAATCAAAACACATTTTTTGATAGATTATTTGATACAATTTTAGGAAATCAAAAATGGGAAAATTTCTCTAAAGCTAACGATATAGAATTATCAATTGAAGATATAGACACATTAATAGATAATAGGTATCAGTGGCAAGAAGAATGGGAAAACTTTGAAAATCAAACAAAGTGTTCTTACCGTTTTATATGGCATTCAAGGTATTCAAAATATTGGAATATCATTTTTGTATATTGGTTTAAGAATGGTAAAGTAGAAATCAACAAACTTAATAAGTTGATAGTAGAACTTAACAAACTCTTTTTCTTGTATAGTATTTCTTTTGATAGATCCATAGGTCATATAAAATCATATGTGTATCAGCTTTATAAATCTATTTATAATACTAATGAATTAAATTTAATTAATGACATTAACAAAAAACTAAAAGAAAATGTGCCGTATGAAAAAGGAGAACCTAAGCATGTTTTGAAAAAAGTATTAAGTTCTGATATTTTTTCTAATGCCAAGAAGAAGAATCTTATATGTAGATTATCAGCCATGTTGGAAGGAGATACTGACGAAAAAATGTTATTTTTTGAACCTATTGATATAGAGCATATTCAACCACAGACTGACAACTCTGAAAATGCAGTTAAATGGGATTGGCATTTAAAAAATTCGTTAGGAAATCTCGTAATTCTAGAAAGATGTCTGAATAGAGGAATAGGTAATAATTCGGATAAGAAAGAAGTTGCATATAAGGAAAGCAAATATAAAATAGTTCGTAAATTGTCTAACGAACAAGATTATAGCTTTGCTAATTGGAATGTTGATGAGTGCAAGAAAAGATTAGAAATAGAATCAAGAAAAATCTTAGATTATATTTTTGACTAATTACAAATCGAAGTCTAAAGCAACATTTTCTAAAATATAAAAAAAATATTTTCAATGATCGTTTGTTGGTCATTGGGTTTCTCATCTTTGCGTCATAATTATTTTTTTACCCTTTTAAAACAAGAAAAATTATGGCAAAAATGATTGACAGAGGAAGTGAATTGATTAGAATCAAGCCTTCCAACTCCCAGCATCTCGAAGTTTCAAAAAACGATGGGAGAAGCTGGTCGATTCGTTTTACGGGTTCCGTTTGTGGAGATTTTCAAGACTTAACCGATAACGGCAACGAAATACTCGCCACTACTTCCAAAGGACTTTATGTGAGTAAAAATGACGGTAGAAGTTGGGTCAAAAGATGAAAATAGAATTGAGAAATCTTGGGAACTCCCCAAAAGGGAAACTCACTTTCATTGCTGGAAGACTGGGCATGGGCAAAACATCCTTTGCCCTATCTTCTCATTTATTTTATCATATCAACAATCTAAGTTCGGCTTATTTGACATTAGAAAATTCAGACCAAACATTTGAAAGAGATATTATTGAAAAGTTTTACAATATGGGTAAACATATTGAATATGATATACCTCCAAAATATGAAATGCCAAATCTTCATCATATAGCGGGTGATTTTGTAACCAGTAAAGACGTTATTTCAAATTTTAGTTTGATTTTTAGGGATAGTAATGTGTTTTTTATAGACTATTTCCAACTATTGTCAGATAACCAAAATTTTGGAGAACGAGAAAAGAAATTGAAAGAGATAGCAGAAGCCTATAACATTGCTATTGTGTGCCTTTCCCAAGTGGATAGGCAATTAGAACTAAGAGAAGATAAAAGACCCAACCCGAAAGATTTGGAGAGTATAGGAATTGATACCTCACAAATAGACAAAGCTATTTTCTTATACAGACCCTCATATTATAATAGTAAAGATTTTAAACATTCATTAGAAAGTTTAAATATGACAACAGAGGAGTATAGCAAAATCTATTTCGTACACTTCATTTGACAAAAATACAGGAATATGGAATTAAAACTAAGCAAACCTATTTTCTTGACTTTTCCAACGCTTAACCGCACAAAATCCATTGAGGGGGAATTACAAAGGGAGGGAATAATAATAGATAAAATAGAACTGCCTAATAACCTACAAATTACAAATAGGAAAAAAGAAAAAAAAGAATATTTGAAAAATCTTGTTTTTATTGGATTTGAGAAAAAATACAGTAAAGCTGAACAAGAAGCTACCAAACAGAGATTAATTAAAGAATTGAAAATAATAACTGATAAAGGTTGGATAGAGTATTTTTTAGTGCTTTATAACTTGATTGAAAATATAAAGCAATTTACTGATATTTCTCTTTTTTCTGCTAATCATACCTCTTTGTGTAGTATGGTCAATTACCGTTTAGATGTTACTAATATAGACCCTATGAAGTTTGAGTTAGGATATGAGAAGTTTTTAAAATCAAATAAATTAATGGTTTCCATTTGGGTAAATGAAAGCAATGAACTAAGAAAGTGGTTTGAAAATTTAAGTAAAACACTACCTAAAGGATATGAAAAAGCAAAAGCCATTCCACCTAAAGGCAAAGAAAAGGCTCATTATAGATATGAAGACTTTAGAGAAGCTGAGAAAATTGTAATAATGACTTATGACAAAGAGAAAACCAACATACAACAAATGATAAAAGAAAATATTATACAACTTAAAAATTAATACTATGGAATATTGTGCCACAGAGTTTGATGTGATGTTTGAGAGCATCCCTATTTATAAACAATATCCAATACTTAAACCTTTTGTTGGCAACCAATATAATAAGGCTAAAAAGAAAATCTTTTTTATTGGAGAAAGTCATTATTTACCTGAAACCTATTAATGGTGTCTCTGATACAAATTGGTATAATAAAAAAATTGGAGACTATGAATTTGACGAAGAAGCAATAAGATGGCTTGATACAAGGAATATAATTAATGGGGTAATAAATAAGTGGGGCTATTCCAAAGGACATAACATTTATAGAAATATAGGAAATGTTTTTGGTGAGGTATTTCTGTTAGGAGGTTATGAAAATAGTTTGCCTTATATTTCTTTCTATAATTACTTTTTAAGACCAGCAGAAATAACAGGAGAGAGTATAAATTACGATTAAATGAAATATTGCATCCTGATAAAATTATATTCGTCAGCAAAAAAGGAAAAAAAGCATTTGATAGTATTTATTCAAGTAATGATTACTCTGAACCTAAGAATATAGCTTTAGAGTTAGTAAATTCAATTCAACATCCAAATTCAGCTTACTGGAATAAACCAGTTAAAGCAAATAATGGATTAACTGGAAAACAGAAATTGATTGAGATTTTACAAAGCAAATAAGTTCAAAATCTTAGAGTATTTGAATGGAAAAGAACAATAAACTACTTGTTGAGAAAATCGCAAGGCAATATGAAAATCAAGGGCTATCGCTTTCAGAGTTGGTAGAGGTAGGTAATAGAGGGCTAAAAAAAGCAGAGATAAGAACACAGGGATTAAAGAGTGAGGAAAAGAAATTATCTCAAATGGTTTGGTTTATTAGACAGGAGCTTGTGAATGAGTTAGTACAACTAAGTTAGTGCAACTAAAGTAACTCTTTAATTTCAAATCTTTTGAGAGATAAGGACTGGTACTAAATCAGCGTTTTATCCAATTCCATAATTTAGATAGCCAAATATCAAAATGGTTATTTATTTTCTGCAAAACCATACCCCCAGTTTCTTTATGGAGCAGGGGTTTTAGTCCTAACTTTTACAGCATAGCAGTAAAACAAGGGGGTTAGTTTTCCTATGTGGTAGGGAAAGTTTAAAAGGATAATGCTTTACCCCCCTCTGATAAATTAGTACCTTTGCACAAACATTTTATGCCTATGATATAGACAAAATGAAGATATAAAAATATTGAAGCGTTAGCTTGGTTTATTTGTTGTGTGGGTGTTTAGCGATACCTCAGTTACTTCAGGCTACTGTCCCACGCTTTTTTATTGGAAAAAATTAAATAATGCCTTTGGGACTGGGGTAAGTAAAAATACAGTCTTAATGGATATTCAAAAGCTATTTAACGAATTACATACATATCAAAAAGAGGAGAAAGAGAACAATAAAGTAATCACACCAGATTTTAATGCCTTTCAGGTTTTATCTCCTAAAGAAACACAACTATCAAGGTTTATAGGGGAATTGCTAAACAGAAAAGGAGTACACGCACAAGGGAAAATATTTTTAGACCAGTTTATTGATAGCTTTTTGAGAAAAAAAGCATTTTTCAAAAACGCTAAAAGTGTTGATGTTTCTCTTGAATATGCCAATAAATCTCTTGACGGACAAATAGATATTTTCATTGTATTTGAAAATAAGTTTGCCATTGCTATTGAGAACAAGCCTTTTGCTGATGACCAAGAAAGGCAAATTATGAGATATTGTGATTTTATGGCAAGAGAGTACGGAAAGGATAATTTTTTAATGATATATCTTTCAGCAGACGGTTCAAACCCAACTGATAAAAGTTTAAGTAAGGATGAGAGAGGTAAACTGGAAAAAGAAAGCAAATTTTTGGTTCTCTCATACCCACAAATCAGAGATTGGGTAAATAACTGTATTGGAATATTAAAAGAAACTGGAGCAGAAAGATTAACCAAACTTTTGGGAGAATTTGCAGAGTATATCAATTTAGAATTTAGGAAACAAAATGAGCTTAAAAACACGCCTATGAATAAAGCTTTGAAAGAGAATATAATAGAAGCCCATCAATTGGTAGCATTTTGGAATGACAGTTACAAAGATTTTAAAAAAGTATATGCAGAAAAGATAAACCAACTCTTTAATGAGAAATTGCCCAAATTAGTTTATGAGGATTTAAGAAATAGAGATGTTATCGATAATAATTGGGAGTATATAAAAGGGAACTTTGATATTGATAAACGACACCTTAGGGGCTGGTTGATTAAAAAAAAACTTTGGAAAAATTCAGGTGTTGGCGTTAATTCTAATAAAGTTATTTATGGCAATAAAGGTAAAGATAGCAGAGGAACTAACAATTATTTTTTAAGAGGTTTTTATCCAAAAATAGACTTTGATGCTCCTTTTACGAAAGATAATTTTAGTAAACTTAATAAGGTTTATTGTAAGCAAACAGGATGTTCATATAAAGAAATTAAATACGCTAAAATTGATACTTGGTGGTCAGAGTTCCCAGAAAACAACTATCAATTTTGGGGAGATGAGCATTGGAGAGAAGTAAAACCAAATGGCAAAACAGTAATCTATATTTCTTTGTTTTTGGAAAAACTGATTAAGGCTTGTGAGACAGATATTGATGAGATTGAGGGGATTGAATGAGAAAGAAAGCCTATATACAGAAAGCCGTTTTAGAAACTTTGTTAATCAGTTTTCTTGGATTTTTGCAAAAACCTATGCCAACAAAGCTCCACACGAATATATTGTTTTAAATAAGGTTGGCAATGAGTATAAGGAGGAGTTTAGTAAAATAGCCCAATTTATTAGAGAAAAAGGGTTTAAAGCATTCTATTACACAAGAGAGGGTTACTACTACAAGTTAGATGAAAACTATTATTGGACAATGGATGACAAAGTGGAGGATACAGATTTGATAAACAGAGCAAAAATTGCTGATTATGATTTGGTAGATAATACTTGGAAATGGAAAGGAGAACCAATAAAGTAACTTTAGTAGGGAGAAATTACAGGAGAAATAACCAAAGATGATTATTGTGAGACAAATTTTTGATATTTGCAGGGACAGAAAGTAACATAAAGGGTTATCTTTATTCAGATACTACCACCTCAACAAGTCATATTACAAAAAGTGTCCCTATTTTGTCCCTTTGATTTTTAAAAAGCAACTAAAATGCCTGTATATCAGCAATTTATAAAGCTACTTTACTTTTTGTATCGGCATCTAATCTTCGTAAGACCACCATTGGTAAAATCACATCTCTATATTTGCCTCTTACATAAACATCTCTAAGGCAGTCATCTGCGATAGACCATATAAAACCGATAAGTTTGTTGTGTACAGATTGGTTCATAATTAGTAAAATTTTTATTGAATATTTTTCATAATGTCATTCTTTTTTTTACATCATACACCAAAGTAGTACAAATTTTTTTGTAGTCTTTGAAGGATAGAAAGTAGCCTTTTTCAGACGTTTATAATCTCTTTATTAGGGCTAATAACAATAGAGCCTTATTTGGAGTAGTTTACTTCTATTGTTTCACGAAGTTGCCGACTGATTTTACTGTACAGGAGCGTATTTCTCGTTTGGAGCATCTGCATATCCTTGTACAAAAGTATTCTTCAGTGAAGGAGAAGGAAAACGACATGAAGACGTTCTTGGTATAAGCCGATGGCTCACAGGAGTATGTTATTTTCTTCTCTGGACCTGACGAGAAGATTCGTATTACCAATACCGCTATTATGAGGAAATTGGTGCAGGTCGTTTAGTCTGAAATGAAGAATTACAGAGAAGGGGTAGAGAATGAAATTCTCAGTTTTTCTTTTGAGCAAGAGAACGAAGAATAAAATGAAAACAACCACAAATGTTTAGTTTGTACCATTGTATTCCCTTCTTTTAGCTCTAATTGTTCTATCAATTCTATCTCTTCTTGGTTTAGTCCTACTTTGTGGGTGGTAGGCAATTGAATCAACATTTTACCTCTACCAAAAGGATAGTGTTTTTTATCCACTAAACCCTCACGTATTGCTATATTACACAATGTACGAAAAAATTAAAATGTGCGGCAATGGTATGGGCTTCGTATTTACGTTGGGAGGTCAAGTAGATTTTGAGTTTATTCTTTTTGTGTTTAAGAAGGACGATCTTAAGGTTTGCCATATCTTTGTATATACATAATTAACTGCAACCAAGTATAGGAAGTAATAAAAAAAAGAAAAAAATAAATCATTTGTATGAACACAGTCAGACCTAAAAAAGCACTCGGACAGCATTTCCTAACCGATCGGCACACCGCTGAGAAAATTGTTGGTAAATTCTCTTTTCACAAAGCATGTTATAATGTATTGGAAATAGGGGCAGGCACAGGTATGTTGACAAATTTGCTTTTGAGCAAAAAAAACTTGTGCCTCAAAGTGGTAGAAAAAGATAAAGAATCTATTCACTTTTTGCGCAAAACGCTCAAAATAAGCAAAGAACAATTGCTACATGGTGATTACTTAAAGCTGAATTTACAAGAGCTTTTTAAGGGATCTTGCGCCATTGTCGGAAATTTCCCTTACAATATCTCTTCGCAAATTTTTTTCAGTATTTACGAACAACGAAATTATATCACAGAAGTAGTTTGCGTGGTACAAAAAGAAGTTGCCCAAAGAATCGTAGCAGCACCGGGCAAAAAGAATAATGGCATATTGAGTATTCTATTGCAGGCTTTTTTTGAAGTAAATTATGAATTTAGTATAGCTCCCTGCGTATTCCACCCTGCCCCAAAAGTTCAGTCGGCAGTAATTACTTTAAAAAGAAATGAAGTTCAGAACTTGGGTTGTGCAGAAAAATTATTCAAGCGTGTTGTTAAGCAAGGTTTTGGTCAAAGAAGAAAAACGTTAAGAAATGCCCTAAAATCTCTGGGTTTTGATGCTCATATACTAAAACGAGACTTATTCAGTCAAAGAGCCGAACAGCTTTCAGTACAAGACTTTATTGAATTAGGCAAACTACTGGAAGCAAGCACCTAATTAATAAATTTGTCAGTTGCAAGAGCCAGTATACTTGCTAACAAAAGTAAAAAACTTAATAATTTGTACCATACCATTTTCCCGTATTATATTTACCAAATAAATAAGGCTAGAAATTGCTCAAATGCCTAAAACTATAGCTATTATGAAAGTGAAGGTAATCAACCGATCGGAGCATCCGCTGCCTGCCTACCAGACTTCTTGTTCGGCAGGAATGGATTTGCGGGCTGTATTAGATAAAAATATCGTTTTAAAAAGCCTACAACGTCAGCTAATTCCTACTGGTTTATACCTAGAGCTACCCACAGACACAGAAGCCCAAATACGCTCTCGCTCAGGATTGGCTCACAAGCATGGGCTTACCGTGTTAAATAGCCCTGGCACTGTTGACGCAGATTATCGAGGAGAAATAAAAGTGTTATTAGTGAATTTATCTGACCGTGCATATACCATAAAAAATGGAGACCGTATTGCACAAATGGTTGTCAGTCGGCACGAACGCATTGAATGGGAAGCCGTAAATGAGCTTTCTGATACTGTCAGAAGCGATGGTGGCTATGGAAGCACCGGTGTCGGTGTGGGTAGCTTGTGATAACTGTATGTTGGTATATAAAATAAAAAAAATAAGCTATGAAAATTATTGTCCCTATGGCAGGCAGGGGAACGCGTTTGCGTCCTCATACTTTAACAACACCGAAGCCTTTACTTAAAGTCGTCGGTAAACCTATCGTACAACGTTTGTTGGAAGACTTGGTAGCCATGTCAACAAATAAAGTTCAAGAAATATGTTTTGTCATTGGAGATTTTGGAAACGAAGTGGAGAAACAGTTGCATGAAATTGCTAATCACTTAGGTGCTCGGTCGCGCATTTTTTTACCAACAACAGCCTAAAGGTACAGCACATGCAGTGTTGTGTGCGGCAGACTCTTTGCAAGGTAACGTAGTTGTTGCTTTTGCAGATACCTTATTTAGAGCTAATTTTAAAATAGACTGCCACCAAGATGGAATTATCTGGACGCAACGGGTAGAAAACCCCGATAAATTCGGTGTCGTAAAAACAAACGAAAAATAATATAATTACCGATTTTATTGAAAAGCCGCAAAATTTTGTCTCTGACCAAGCAATTATCGGCATTTACTTCTTCAAAGAAGCCAATATATTGCGCAAAGAGTTACAATACTTAGTCGACAATAATATCAGGGGCAATGGCGAATATCAACTCACTGACGCCTTACAAAATATGAAAGCAAAAAATGTGAAGTTCGTCAGTGGTATTGTCGACGAATGGCTCGATTATGGTAACAAAGACGCTACTGTTGAGTCAAATAAACGCTACATGGATTTATTAAATGGACAGTCCTTTGATTGCAAAATCCTCACAAATAAGTAATTCGGTCATATTAAAACCAGTATATATTGGGGGAAATACTAAAATTATCGATTCAATTATCGGTCCTTATACTTCCATTGGAAAAAGTACTGACGTGTCGCGATGTATTATCAAAAATTCTATCATTCAGGAGAATACCACTATCATGTATGTTAACTGTTATAACTCTATGATAGGCAATAAAGTACACTACGAAGGTAGAGCAAAAGATTTGAGTATTGGAGACTTCAATATTATTAAAGAATAATTCCTTTATTGTGATCGATCAAGAGAAGTATTTGTATACTCTGCTCAGAATGAGGTTTATTCAATTTTTTTTACTATAATTATCTTTAAAAAAACTATTTGAAAATGAAAAGAAAAAACCATTTTGCTTAGTAAACTCCTGTTGATATGCTTTACCATAGGAGTACTTGCACTCAATTCATGCACTACGCAAAAGAAAAAAGCAGAGCAAGAAAGGATTGAAGCAGCCCGAAAAAAAGCTGAAGAAGAAGCCAAAAGGAAAGCAGATGAAGAAAAAAACAAGGATACAAGAAGCTGAAGCAGCAAAAAAAGCTGCTCAGGAAAAAAGAAAACAGCAAGTAGCTGCTGCTAAAGAACGTTTATTAAAAATTAAAAATGATAACACCATTTCTGTAGAAGACAAGCTAAAGACTCTAGCAGATATAAAAAATATGAACTTGGGAGGTGAAGAAATTAACGCCACTATCCGAAGTTTAGAAAACCATATTGGTACAGAAAAAAGAAGCAGTAGTAAAAGTAGATAAAAGCCTCAATACGCTACTCACAGAAATCGCACAAGCACCCAATGTTAGGGTTGCCAATAAACTCATTGACCAAACTTTACAAAAATTCACCTCTGATGACACACATGTACTTATTGTCGTCAGCAAGTTTGCAGACAACGATAAAGATTACGACGAACCGACTACTATTAAAAAATACTTGAACTATATCAAAGACAGTAAACAATACGATAAGAAAATAGAGACGGTAGAGTACGATGATGAAGGGAAAATTAAATTATTAGAACTCATTAAAAGATAAATTTAACTAAAGGAACGATTATGAAAAAAAAGATTTTTCTTCACATCCCTGTTGTACTTTTCAGCCTGTATGAGCTTGATGGCTCAAGGAATCGAGCTAAGCCCCAAAAGAAAAACAGGCTGTCGATTCACTGGCTTTAGAAAAAAGTAAAAGATTTGAGTAAATATATCAGTATTATAGGCGATAAGCAAACCAAGTGGTCAGAAGCACAACGCGTAATTGAACGAACTCTTGAGCTTTTTGACGAAGGTGCACAAATGGGCGTATCATCCTTGAGCAGGAAAAAAATTAGGTATTATGCTGTGAGAAAATATTTGGAGCGATTGATGCAACTCAATTACAGTAAAGTTACTATCTCGTGGTATAATATTCAATATATCAGCAATTTAGAAAAGCAGCCCGATGGACGCTATGTGGGTGTTATTACCATTTACCAACGCTTCAAAGGAACTACGAAAGAAGGCTTAGAATACATAGATACTACCAAAAAAGACATTACCGTGTATGTAGAAAGAAAACAAACACAAATCGGTGGCAGAATTATCAGTTTTTTGGGACGTATTGCTCGGTGATATCAGGGTGAGTGAGACTAATAGATAAAAATCAAGTTATGTTAGCAACCCTCAAAAATAATGATTTGCTAAAACAGAGAGTCAGTTGCTCTGCTCTTTTTTTTATTATTTTATATCTCTTCTTACTACCGAGTACTTACGGGCAACATATCGGCAGCCAAAACAGCGAGGAATCCTCTTTTTATGCTGAAGTAAAACAAGTTGGTCAATTTTTCAGGCGTTTTAATAACGAAGAAGATTTAAACAGGTAAAAAGTACGACAAAGAAAACCCAAAATATCGAGATGTTGCACAAAGAAAAAAAATATCTTTCAACACTCTTCGATAAACAAAAACCAGCAGATTGATGCAAATCTTCAGCAGGCTTTTGTACAGGATTTAATCAACATACCCATTTTTTTAGCCTTTCACGGTGGAGGCTGGTTTGCAGAGGTACAAACAGAATTTTTGTATAAAAAACAGCGCACAACTATTACGCTGTATTTAAAGCTACAGGAAGAAAAACTAGGAACTAAATGGGTGATTACTGACCTGTATTTTCCGTCTTATGCCAATATATTCAACACGGATACATCAAAGTACGAAAAATTCCTTCACCTTTAAGCCACGAGCTTGACTTCATTAACCTGAAACAAATTTTTGCTAATAAAAAACGAATAGAGGAATACAGAAGCCGAGAACACCGAATAGACATGCTAACGCTTTTTATATATGAATTAAAAAAAGGTTTGTTCAAGTTCCAAACTGTTGCTGATGTAAAATTTCACTTCTTTCAAATACCTGGATGGTACTTTGAACTTTCAGAATTTAACCGATCGGGTTTTAATAGAGGTTGGCTTATTTCTAACTTGCTAAAAGCCTCTGACGAACAGAAAGATATATTGCGCAACTACTTATATGGGAAGTACTAAAAGTGCTAAAAATCAATTAACTCAGACTGCAATGAACCTACTCAAAACAAGCCTTCTACTCCTTGTCTTATGCACTTACTTTCGTTTGCAGCCTGTTTCATTCTTTTTATGAACGATGGCGAAAAAGCACTTGTCGCAAATCATGAAGATTGGTTTACTAAAGATGCTGCTATAAAAATTAACATCCCACAGCCCAGTAAATTTGGGTCGGTAGTTCTTACCTTCCAACATGAAGGATGGGCACAAGGAGGTATGAATGAGTAAGGCTTATTTTTCGACGGTACTCATACTCCTTTCCAAGAGCTTAGTTTTGAAAAAGGTTTATACGAGTATCCAGGATACATCTGGCAGAGCATGTTAGACCAATGTAGCGACGTAGAACAAGCTATCGCCTGGCTAAAAAATTACCGGCTTCCTTCATTGAGCGAAACACAAGTAGTATTGGCAGATGCTACAGGCAATGCTGCACTTATCAGCGTAAAAGACGGCAAAATAGCTATCAAAAAAAGCTCAGCCAGATACCTAATACAAACAAATTTTAACCCCTGGCATCCAGAGTTAAGCGAGGCACCGGTACGCCCGCGTTATCAATAGGCAGTTGCCCATCTTGCAAAAAACGCTGTTGTGAGTACTGAAAATATGCAGGCAATTCTTATGAAAACCCATCAAAACGAATTAACAGTTTACTCGAACATATACGATCTCAAAAACAAAACCATTACCACCTATTATCAGAGAGATTTCAACCAGCCTATTCAAGTTCATTTATCAGATATATTCATGCACGGCTCTTGCGTGGTATCGCTAGATTCATTAGTAAAAAAAACATTGTCTTTTCAAAATTGCAATCCCATAATAAACAAAAATTTTCACCTCTCTACAAAAACCTTGTATCAAAAAACCGATGAATCTAAGCCTGAAAGTGTTCTGCTGAAAGAAGTAGTTATTTATGGACATAAAACAACAAAAAAAGCCAGATTAGGCTGGATGAGAGGTAAAGACGGCGTGTTTCCATTTGATACTAATCGTCGGGGAAGAGGTACTGTTGCCATGATGTTAGAAACACCCAAAACACCTGCTCATATTGAAAAAATACAAGTCAGACTGATGTACAATAGCAAAGATACTGCCTGTTTAAAGCTGCATTTTTATTCCTATGGCAGTGCCAACGACTGTCCGGGAGCAGAATTATTACAAGAAAGCATTATACTAAAGGCTCAGCATCGGCTCGGTTGGTTAAACTTTAATATGAAACCTCATAATATACGGCTCACGAAGCAAAAATTCTTTGTCGCTTTTGAGTGGCTCGAACAACAAAGAAACGCGAGAGCAAATGCTAGTGGCACTCGAAGAATGGACAGCATGGAAGCAAGAAGAATTTGAGAAAGGCAATAGCAAAGTTCAGCTAATTACAACTCAAGACCCCAACGGGCAAACACATCAATATTACAAATACTATGGCAATATGATGAGCTGGCCAGGATGGAAACTACTTCCGCCAGTCACATGGCTTATGATAGAAACAGGCAAGCGAAAAAAAAACAAAACCGTATCGTACTTTTGAAAGAAAAACAGTTTTGGAAAATGGACTGAAAAATCTAATACTTTAAATGCCGTGGTGACAATTTTGTATTAATTATTTTGGATTGTGTCTTAAGTGTTAATTTGAAAAATAGTGTTATTCACCGACATAGCAAAACAATAGTGAATGCATCAATTAATCTCTCAAATCTGAAATTTCTACTCCCGGATATTTATCAGCGTTGAAAACAAACTCGCTATCAGAAATATATTTTGCTTCGTACTTGTCAATAGTGTAACTATAGCGTATACCAGATTTTTCAAATATCTTCCACTGTAGTACGGTATGGTCTTTTTTATGGATAAGTAGTCTGATTTTATAGTAGTTCAAACTGAGGTTTTCGGGTGTTAAATCGACTATACTATAATTGTCGCCATCTATTTTTTTATCTTCGACATACAAATATTTAAACCCTTTTTCATAGATATAGTAAATATCCGCAGGAGATAATTCTTCGGGGTCAGGGTCATAGTCTACAATAGTTACTTCATTTTCTTCTTTTAGATAATTCCATACGTGTTTTTCATTATTGTACACCTCTTGGTCGCCTAGGTCAATATAGTAGCGATTGCCTTTTAGCATGATAGATCCTCGAAAGCTCTCAGCTAAATTTTGTGTAGGATCCTCTCTTTTGTAGCTAAAGTTTGCTTGGAAGGCTTCATTTTTTTTGTAGTATTCTCGCATTTTGTCGAGAATATGTTTAGCTTTTTTATCGTATTGCGCCTGAAGTGCTTGTGGGCTAAGGGTGAGTATTAGTAGTGCTAAGAGCAAGTTAGGTAATCGCATCGTTTTTTTGTGTAATAAAAAATCAGGTTTTCAAACATTTTGATTTAATTATCATTCAGACTGTTCAATAATTGTTCCAGACCATATTCATCTACTAATATTTCTCTGGCCTTACTTCCTTCAGAAGGCCCTACTATACCAACAGCTTCCAACTGGTCCATGATTCTGCCTGCACGATTGTAGCCCAGGCTTAGTCTTCGTTGAATCAGCGAGGTGCTTCCCTGTTGGTGTGTGACGACAAGCCGTGCGGCTTCTTTAAACATCTCGTCTTTGTTTGACATATCTACTCCCTCTTTTGTCTCATTTTCTTGCTCACACTCAGGCAGCATGTAAGCAGTAGGGTAGCCTTGCTGCTCACCGATATAATTGCAGAGGTACTCCACCTCATCGGTATCTATAAAAGCACATTGCAAGCGAATAATTTCAGAGCCGTTAGAAAGTAACATGTCGCCCATCCCTACTAGCTGCTCAGCACCACTTGTATCCAAAATGGTACGTGAGTCTATTTTGGAAATTACTCTAAATGATAGTCTTGCCGGAAAATTAGCCTTAATAATACCAGTAATTACATTTACTGACGGTCGTTGAGTGGCAATAATAAGATGGATGCCTATAGCTCTCGCCAACTGTGCCAGACGAGCAATGGGTGTTTCTACTTCTTTTCCTGCAACCATCATCAAATCCGCTAGTTCGTCTATGATTAATACGATATACGGTAAATAATCATGCCCGTTTTGAGGGTTTAGCTGCCTGTTGATAAATTTTTTGTTGTATTCCCTTATGTGACGGCAAGCAGCTTTTTTCAAAAGACCATATCGATTATCCATTTCTGTGCAAAGTGACTCAAGTACATAAATAGCTTTTTTCGTATCGGTTACTATAGCTTCTTTGGCATCGGGCAACGAGGCTAAGTAATGACGCTCTATTTTACTGAATAAAGAAAGTTCGACCTTCTTGGGGTCTACTAGGACAAACTTAAGTTCTGCAGGATGTTTTTTATACAATAGAGAAGTTAGTATAACATTTAACCCAACAGACTTGCCCTGTCCAGTAGATCCTGCCATGAGCAAGTGGGGCATTTTTGCCAAATCGGTTACAAATACCTCATTAGCAATAGTCTTACCAAAGGCAATAGGCAGGTCTTTATCGGCATTAACAAAATTTTTGGTAGAAAGCACTGAACGCATAGAGACCATTTCTCGGTTTTTATTAGGTACTTCAATACCAATGGTTCCTTTGCCTGGAATCGGTGCGATAATTCTGATACCCAATGCCGCTAGGCTCAGTGCAATATCATCTTCGAGACTTTTGATTTTAGAAACTTTGATACCTGCATCAGGAACGATTTCATATAAAGTCACTGTTGGGCCAATGGTTGCCTTGATGCTTGAAATACCAATTTTAAAGTTCAGCAGGGTCTCTACGATCTTATCTTTATTCTCTTCCAACTCTTCCCTTGTTACCTTTACTTTTGCATCTCCGCTATTTTTAAGTATTTCTAATGTGGGTGCTTTAAAAGCACTTAATTCTAGGGTAGGGTCATAAAAACCGCAATCTTCGCTAAGGGCATCTATATGAGTAACTTCAGCATTACGCGACATTAGTGTGGTATTTTTTTCTTCTGTACTATGTTTTTCTAATTCCGTCTGTATCTGCAAATTCGTAATGCTAAAACTAGTTTCTTTTTTAGCACTCTTTGGATCAACCTCTGAGTCCAACTCTTCCTCTACTTCTGTATAAGTACTATTTCGTTCTGCTGTGGTTAGTTTGAGACCTTCTTCTGTAAAAGGTTTGTCTTCTTCGTATAATTCGTCTTTTATATTTTTTGGTTTTTCATGAGTCTTTTTTTCTCGAGTAGTTATATTTCCTTTATTTGTGAAGTGGCTCGGAAAAAACTTACTTGTAGAGTTAATTAAATTATAATCTAATGTATAAATCAGGAAAATAATCAGCACGAAAGCCAGCATTAAAACTGTTCCCCAGCCCAAAAAACTGTCTAACCGAGTAGCAAACCGTAAACCGATGCTACCGCATAAAAAATGTAAGTCGGTATGCGTTTCTGACATTAACACAAAATAGCCCATCATAATGGCTGACCAAACGATGATGAAGAGACTAGACTGGAAGAATTTTTGTAGTGGAATGAGAGACTTACCAAAGATTTCAAAGGCACAAAACAGCAATAAGGGACTGACTAAAAAAGTGAGCAGACCGAACGTTTGATAAATAAAAAAATGACTGAGCAAAGCACCTACTAAGCCGACCCAGTTTTTGGTTTCTTGCGCCGAAGACCATAGATTCTCCCAAGTCAATGATTCAACTATACTTTGATCAGCTTTTCCAGAAAAAATATAAGAGAGTAGTGATAAAAATATTATAAGAGACAGTACGATCAGAAAGAGACCAAAAGCAACTGTCAGGCGTTTGTCTTTGAATGTACTGTGGTTAAACCGCAAAAATTTCGATGATTTTTTATTCTTTTCTTTGTTTTTTTTTATAAATTTATTTTTTTTCATAAATCATGACGTTTGACAGATGTGAAGCCATACTACAAACCCTGTGGGGCAGGACACATCGCTACACGATAAAAGTGACAAAAACCAACAGTCAGTCGGTTTTTGTCACTTTTATCTAACCTAATTTGAAGTTAACTGGCAGGACAATTCTTTGTCTTACAGGTCTTCCTCGCTGTTTACCGGGTTTCCATTTAGGAGCTTTCTCTAACACTCTTTTTGCTTCTTCATCACAACCGGCACCTATTCCCCTAATTATTTTCACATCGGTCAGCCGCCCGTTTTTTTCTACGATAAATTGTAGGTATACTTTTCCTTCTACACCCATTCTGCGTGCTTGGCTGGGGTATTTGATATTTTTGCCCACATATTTGTAAAAAGAAGCATAGCCACCGGGAGGTTCTGCACCTTCCTCAACAACCTGAAATATCTCATCGGCATTTTCTTCTTCAGGTTCTTCTTCAGCAATTTCTTCTATTACCGTTTCTTCATCTATTTCTACATCTAGATCAACTTCAATTTCTTCTTCAATTTCTTCTTCATCAGGAATCTCAATGATTTCAGGCTGCTTTATTTTTGGCGGTGGTGGCGGTTTTTGTTCGGTGGGAGGTATTTCAAGCTGCTCTTCTGCATCATCCGATAGCGTACCCAAATCAGCTAGGCTAATTCCATCTAACTCAGGAACTTCAAAAGCTGCCAATACGATCAACAAAGTAATACTCAGACCAATATTGGCTAGCAGTGGTTTATATTTTTGCAAATTGACGGCATAATGCTTTTTATCGAGCTTGTCAGTGTGCATTTTAGCAGCCAGCATCTTTTCTTCATTATGCTTGACAATCCACTTGAAAATGAACACAAAAGAAACAATTAGAAAAAATAGCACCAAGACTACGCCTACATGACCGATAGTACCTAGAAAGTGATACATGATATTTTTTTGCTTAAAAGTGAATATCAAAACCAAAACCCGAAGTTAAGCTATCTATTCAAGATAAACAAATAAATATGACTTTATTATAAAAAGCAATAGCGATATATTGCTATAATAAAAACACAAAAAAACCGACAATTAGTCGGTTTTTTTGTGTTTGTTTAGCCTAGTTTGAAGCTAACTGGCAGAACAATTTTTTGTCTTACAGGTCTTCCTCGCCGTTTACCGGGTTTCCATTTAGGAGCTGTCTCTAATACTCTTTTTGCTTCTTCATCACAACCGGCACCTATTCCTCTAATTATTTTCACGTCGGTCAGCCGCCCGTCTCTTTCTACAATGAATTGTAGATATATTCTTCCTTCTACGCGCATTGTGCGTGCTTGACTGGGGTATTTGATATTTTCGCCTACATATTTATAAAAAGCAGTATATCCGCCCGCAGGTTCGGCACTTTCTTCCACAATTTGAAAAACCTCATCAGCTTTTTCTTCTTCGGGTTCAGGTTCGGACTCCGTTTCCACAATCTCTTCTACTGCTACTGCTGTTTCTTCATCTATCTCTATATCTAAGTCAACTTCGATTTCTTCTTTAATTTCTTCTTCGTCAGGAATTTCAATAATTTGAGGGTGCTTTATTGTTGGTGGTGGTCGTAGTTTTTGTTGGGTAGGAGGTATTTCAATAATCTGTTCTTCTACATTGTCTACTAGCGTGGGCAGATCAGCTACAGTAACTTTATCTAGTTCAGGAACTTCAAAAACTGCCAACACAATCAGTAAAGTAATACTGAGGCTAACATTAGTCACAAGTAGCTTATATTTTTGCAAATCGACAGCATAATGTTTCTTATCAAGCTCCCCAGTGGTGATTTTAGTAGCTAACGTTTTTTTTTCATTGTGCTTTATAGCCAACTTTAAAATAGTTGTAAAAACAACAACGAAAAAGATCAGCGCGATAGCTATACCTAAATAACCGATAACACCTAGAAAATAATGCATAATATTTTTTCTTTAAAAGATAAATATAAAAACTAGAATTTTAGGGTATTTGAAATAAGTAATCAACTAAGAGATTTTTTATTTTTTTTTAACTTTTTGCAGCAAGCTGCTTGTAAGCAGCAGGAGGAAGACCAAGATTATAACAAATATTCTAGCACTCGTTCTTGAGCTTTAAAATGCTGTAAGTCATCTAAGCCCAAATGGCGTATAGCTTGCTGAACTAGGTAATTCTCTGTCAGTATGGATTCAGATCTTTGTTGTTTGCAAAAATATTTTCCAGCATCTGTAAAAACCTCTAGTGGTGCCAATCCTATTAATTCTGACCCTGTTACTTCCACACCTCTTGCTGCTGCGCTTTCCCAACAGGATTCAAAAACTTTGTGTACAGGAGTTATGTGGATATTTGTCAAGTTCATTGATACTTGTGCGCATCCATACTCTTCGATGTACCAACCTAGGGCTTTCACATTTTTGCATTTGCCAGCTATTCTCAGCGGCTCGCCCCGTGTATTACGCAATATTTTCCCTGTTGTGGTATCTTTCTTAACACGTCCTGTCTCTCTAATATCTGCGGCAATTTCTTTGGCTACCTGCACTGAAGTTGTGTTGAGGTTAACGTTATAGGCAATTAAAAAGTTCCGCGCACCTACTGCTGTCGCCCCTGTTTTCGGGCAAAATACAGGTGAGCCGAAATCCGGAAGGAAATCTTTGTTTGTCAAGCGTTTTGCTAGTTGTTCGTATTCGCCTGCTCTGATATAAGCTAAGTTTTGCCTTTTGGGTTGTAGTGCAGCAGCTTCGTAGCAATAAACTGGATAGGCTAGTTCATCTGCTATTTTTTTTGCTAACCTGTGCGTATAAACTGTTGTCTGTTCGAGACTAATATGTTGTAAAGGTACTAAGGGGCATACATCCGTTGCGCCGATACGCGGGTGTTCTCCGGTATGTTTGCTCATATCTATTTTCTCTTTTGCTTTTTGTGCTCCAAGAAAAGCAGCTTGAATGATTTCTTCAGGTGTTCCGACAAAAGTTACTACCGTGCGATTTGCTGCTTTGCCCACGTCTGTATGCAATAGCCTGATGCCTGATACCTCTTTAATAGTTTTTACAATCTCATGAATTATCTGCTCATTCCTGCCTTCAGAGAAATTTGGAATACATTCTATTAGCTGTTTCATGAAAAAATCGCAAAATTTTACAACATGATAGAATTTACACAAAAAATAAATACCCAAAAGTAAGTAAAAAACCGGTAGCAAATCCGTTGAATACCTCTTTTGGTTGGTGTGCATTTATTGCTAATCGACTATGCATAGCTATTCCGCAGATTAGCAAAAAGAATACAAAAGACCATAGTAAATCGCATTCAGTGTGGAGCTGTACCCAGAGTAAAATGGCTAGTACGCCGCTGCTACCCAGGGCGTGTAGGCTGATTTTATGAGAGAAAGTAATCATCGTGGCAACAGTCAATGTAAAAGCCGTTGCAGATATGATGCTGACTAATAACGGACTTACTGTAATTTTAATATAAGTATAGGCCAGAAAGAGATAGCTAAGAATAGTAATGATGAGAGGCAATAATCTTTCCTCTCTATTTTGCAGGTACACACTGCTTATTATTTGCCATCTATACAACACATAGATTGCAATGCTAGGAAAGATAGCACTCGTGATGAATACTGAAATTAGAACAGCTATTTTACCCTCCGTATTGGCGAGTACTACTGTATCACAAAACAATAAAATAATGCTTAATACATAAGACAACATCCAGAGAGGATGTAAAATAAAGCTAAGTATTCGGTGTAGAAAGCTGCTATTTGTTTGCATGCTTACGCAAAATAAAATTGTGTCTCAAAGGCGTTGATTACATTGCTGCACGAGCAAGCTTTCCATGCTTAAAAAGTAATATTCTTTGATTAAGCAGTTACAAAATTTTGATAAAAACTGATATTCCTTTTGGTCTCATCCTGCCTGCCCTAGCATACGAGTAATTCAATTCACGATCATAGGTTTCACTTTTATCCACTTACCTCTGTAACTATTCGTCCTTTGACTACTTACACCTACCAAATTATCACTTTTTGTCCAAGTAATTGCACAACTAGTCGTCTAAAATTATAAGCTGGTTTTAATTCACTCTAACTAAATGAGTTTTCCAATTTTCTGGAATTTCATGAATGTTCATAATTCTCATTTGCGGGTCAATTGAAGCTGTCGATTTACTTAAAGTTTCATTGAGAAATTTAGTTTCAATTTTCCACATTGCACCTGTTGCAGGGTCAATTATTAGCATCCCTATAACTCCACCTAGAAGCAAGTTTGCAAAGTACCAGCCGTCTATCTTGGAAGTAATAGGCACAATCTTGTCGTCATAGCCTAGACTTGAAAACTTGACTTGGTATTTTGCTTTCGAGAAAAATTTTGCTCCCGCTTTCAATTCTACAGTTGCAGGTGTATTGCCTAAGTAAATTTCTGTTCCTTCTTCATTGGTTATGCTTACTCGGGCGTTGCTTGGACTACTATTTATTGAAAGTGGATATGTACTTTTACTTACGATAGAAGCACAACCTGAAAATAAGAAAATTGATGCCATTGTTATGGCTGTCATTTTAAAATACATTTTGTTCATTTTAATTCCTGCTTTTAGGTTAATTATTTTACTACTCGTAAAAGTATAGTTGTTCTACTACTTATCCAAACTATTTTTTAGATTTTATAACGCAGAATAATAAAAGTAATACATACAATAGCATAAATGATAGTTAGCGGGAAGCCAACTCTAAAGAAGTCCTTTGTCGTATAGCTTCCCGGACCGTAAACCATCCAGTTGGTTTGGTAGCTGATAGGGCTGATAAAAGCAGCGGAAGCAGCAAATGCGATAGCTACAAAGAAAGGAGTACTATTTAGCAAAGATAAATCTGTGATAAGAGAATAGGCAATGGGAAATACCATAGATACTGCTGCTACGTTAGTAATAAAAGAACTGAGCAAAACAGTCAGTACAAATAAACCAATAAGCATTCCGACAGCACCGAACGGCTCTAAAGTATTGGTAAAATAACCGGCTATAACATCGGCAGCCCCCGAATCGATAAGTGCGCTACTGATGTTGAGTGTACAACCCAAAACAATCACCAAATCAATATCGAGTTCTTTTCTGAAGTCTTCCACTTTGAATAAGCTAAAGGCGAATAAAAAAGTGAAAATAGTTAGTACGCCAGTAAATAGGGAAAAAATACCGCAAAAACCACAGATGACAACTCCGATAAAAACACCTGGGAAAGACTTCAGCTGGGTTCGGCTGGGCACATTGGTTTCTTTTTTATTTTTAGCAAATGTTGAAAGAATATACACATCGCGCGCATAGGTTTTATTTTCTAAGAAAGCTTCTGTAACCGACATTAATAGCAAATCTCCGTGGTTTATGTTGAGTTCTTCAATTTTTCCACTAAGTTTTGCACCATTGCGATGGATAGCTATAATTCTTGCTGAATCGCTATTGTAGTAGGTATTTTTTACTTGCATGCCCGCAATAGCAGAGTTATCCGGTACTACAGCCTCGATAATTTTGGGCTGTTCTTCATGCTGTTGTAATGTCAGTCCTACACCGTGCAAAACCAAATTCATTATAGTTTCCGATTTACCCATAAAAATAAGTATATCGCCGCCTACAATAACTTCATCATTTTCAAAACTGGTTTTGTGTTCTCCGTTTTCTTTATGTATTTCTATCAAATAAACACCCTCTAAAGCTAACAAACCGGCTGTTCGTATGCTTTGCCCGTCTATTTTAGAGCCTTTTTCGACGCAAACCTCAAATACATATTCCGGTGCTTTTGCTTTAACGATATCGTCAAATGCATCTTTGCGTTCAGGAAGTAGCCGGTAGCCTAGTGTGTATATGTATATAAGGCCTGAAATGGTCACCAGTATGCCTAAATAAAGGAAATCCGTAAAATGTAGTGATGGAAGATTATTTTCATACAAAAAACCGTTCAACACTAAATTCGTTGAGGTGCCTATCAGGGTAATCATACCACCCAGGATAGTAAAATAAGATAAAGGAATGAGTAGTTTGGAGGGATGTACGCCATACTTTTTACTCCAGTTATACACATAGGGCGTCATGATAGCTACAATAGGTGTATTATTTAGGCAAGATGAAAGAAAACTCACGAAGCCCCCCATTCTCCATAAAAACCCCTTACTTGTTTTTGCCTTGCTAAATATTCTATCTAAAAGCACATCGAGCTGATAGTTTTTGCGCAGGGCAGAAGTAATCAGTATAAGTAAGATGATAGTAACAATGGAGCGATTGCTAAAATTGGACAAGAATTTTGCAGGTGTAATAATACCGAGTAAAATAAAGATAACCGTACTTGAGAGTAGGACAGCCGAAGGACGAAGAAAATCTTTGTATAGAGCAATAATAATGAATACAATGACACTGAGAACAATCCACTTGTGGTGTCCCGTGTTTAATACTTGTATGAAGTATAATACCATGTTGCTTCAGCGCAATTTTAATGCTTTATTTTCAGTTCAAATAATATCATTCAGTGGGGCAAACATTTTTATAATAGAAAGGACTATCATCACAATTAATAAAAATTTGATAATTTTATTTGCCTCAGGGTGATCACTAGCAAGCCTACTGGCTATTTTAGCCCCGATAAGTTGCCCGGTGGCTAGCCATATTCCTAACAGCCAGTTGACTTGTTCATTGATAACAAAGATAATAAAAGCAGGTATTGTATATGATAATATGATGACCATTTTTATTGCATTACTTCTGATGAGCGATACCTTGGCTACCTTGGCTAGTGCCACAATAATAATAAGTCCTGCTCCGACCTGTACAAATCCACCGTAAAACCCAATGCCTAGAAAAACAATAAAATTCAAATACCTGTTTATCGGTTTTTTTTGGTTCAACACGGTAGTTGTCTTACTTTTAGGCTTATAAAGAATGGTAAAGAGTATGAAAATCATCACTATGCCAATGGCTTTCTCTAGTATTTCTCTATTGAGGTCAACGGCTATTAATGCGCCAGCAGCTGCTCCGATTAGGGAAGGAATAACAAAGGGGAGGCTTTCGCCAATACGAAATAATCCACTTTTTTTAAAATCAAGTGCGCCTGTGAGGCTTTGTGCTAAAATGCCCAAGCGATTGGTTCCATTGGCAACACTAAGTGGTGTGTCGAAAAAAATCATTACAGATAGGGTAAATACTGATGCTCCTCCTGCCAGTGTATTAACGATACCTGCACTCATACCAGCCGCCAAATATAAGACGTAAGGAAGGTATTCATGTGTAATGTTCATAAATGCGCAGTTGCCCTTGAATAACTTTTCTATAAATCAGCTAAGGTATGATTGATCATTGATGATTTTTTTCCACTTGTCTTAAAAATTTTTCTAGTACTGCGTTGATAACACTATGTGTTTGTTCAATGCTATTTTTTTTGGCAATGGCTTCAATGCCTTCATAAATTTCCGCCTGTATTTTCGCAGAGATATACGTGGTAAATTTATTTTGAGATTTCATTATGTCGATGTCATAGGTGTTGGGAAATATTTCCATCTCTCCCCATTGAGGTAATAGTTCAGACCGTTTTTTTTTTTTCATATTTTTCCTAACAGCTTTAGCAATTATATCAGATTTATTCATAGCTTTTTTTGTTTATATTTTTCTGCGAACAAATATTATTATCTAGTGGTGATTATGACATACATTTTGTGATAAATTCGTCGAAGTATTTGTTAAACTCATCATCTTTAAGGCTAGGATCAGTAATATCTTTATAGGTCGATATATATCTTTTATATCTTACTAAGTTGGATATAGGAGAATAGAAAAATTTAATATTTGGTACCTGCTTTATCTTCTCTATCAGGTCATATTCTCTAGTTCTATCGCGTTTATTAATGACACAATATACCTCTAATGGAAACCCCATTTCTTCTTTTTCTGCTCTGATTCCCGGTAGTGACTCTAAAAAGCTATAGGTAGCATTGGCATCCAACAGGCTGCCAACAACTGGTACAATTAATATATCAGAAGTGAGTATGCTGTAATAAATTTCGTTTCCTCTCATTTTTCCGGGAACGTCTATCAGAATAATATCATACTTTTTTTCGGCTAATGCAATGGCTTTTTGAAAGTTTATTTCAGCCCTAGGCTGATGCCACTCGAACCAAATGACATCATAAGGTTTTTTGTCAATTTTCCTTTCTTTCCTTTCTTGTTTGAAAATTTCTTTGATAGATTTTTGTGGGTCTGAATCGATCACTAATACACTTTTGTCAGTTCTATTATGTATGCTAGCAGCAGTTAGCATTAACAGTGTACTTTTACCCACCCCGCCTTTTTGCGTTGCAAAAGAGATGATTTTTGCGCTCATAGTTTTTGTATTGTTTAAAGATGTAGTTTTGGTCATAATAGTTTTTCTCATTTAAGTTTCTTTTCGAGGAGCTAATATATAGGTTTTAGTTTTACATACAAAAATAAATCTTTTACAGTACACTATACTGTCATTGGCTTATGCCTATATTTGCGCTTTCTCTTCCCTGACGGGAAAACACTAAACTAATTTAACTTTTAGTCATTACTTTATGGGAATTTTAAAAAAAATATTTTCCGGCAGTAAAGAAGAAACTCTTGAAAAAGGTTTGAAAAAAACCAAACAGCTTATATTCACTAAAATTGGTCGGATGATTTTAGGAAAAACTAGTATTGATGAAGAAGTATTAGATGAGCTTGAAAATATTCTTATCAACTCAGACGTGGGAGTAGGTACTACACTCAAAATTATACAAAGTATAGAAACGCGAGTTGCTAAAGATAAATACATGAATGCAGCCGAATTGCATCATATTCTTCGCCAACAGGTAGGGGATTTACTGATAGTTGGACAAGAAACAGGCCTTAAATCTTCCGAAATTTCCGATGATGTAAAGCCCTATGTTATATTAGTAGTGGGTGTTAATGGTGTTGGAAAGACCACTACTGTTGGTAAACTTGCCGCCCGCTTTAAGCAACAGGGCAAGCCAGTGGTGTTGGGTGCTGCCGATACTTTTCGCGCTGCTGCCGTCGACCAGCTCAAGTGCTGGGGTGATAGGGTAGGAGTCCCCGTGGTATCGCACGGCATGAATACCGACCCTGCCTCAGTAGCTTTTGACGCTGTCAAACAAGGTGTTGACAATCGCGCTGATGTGGTAATTGTCGATACTGCCGGAAGGCTACATACTAAAATTAACCTCATGAACGAGCTATCAAAAATAAGAAGAGTTATACAAAAATTAATACCTAGTGCACCGCATGAAGTACTTTTGGTACTTGATGCCAGTACGGGGCAAAATGCTGTGATCCAGGCAAGAGAGTTTACTAAAGCAACTCAAGTAACAGCTTTAGCTATTACTAAACTTGACGGCACTGCCAAAGCAGGGGTAGTGTTGGGTATTTGCGATGAATTCAAAATTCCTGTGAAATATATTGGCTTGGGCGAAAAAGTACAGGATCTACAAAATTTTGATAAGAAAATATTTGTTGAATCTCTTTTTGGTAGAGCAACAGATATGTGAGGTAATCTGTAGTATTTTCAGTCGTGTTTTGATATTTTAATATGTCTGCTATTGTCGTTTAAAAAAGATAAATGAATGTGCAGGCATTTATCGGGCAGTAGCAAGCTAACTTTTGTCGGCCATTCGATAAGGCAATAGCCACCCGAGAATAAATATTCTTCGCAGCCTATGTCTATCGCTTCTGAAAGATCTTTTATTCTGTAAAAGTCAAAGTGATATATCGACCCGTTTAGCGGCGAATAGTATTCGTTAACAATAGCAAAGGTAGGACTACTAACATTGTCTTTTACACCAAACACGTTGCAAATAGCACGAATAAGCGTTGTTTTTCCCACTGCCATTTCTCCTTCAAATACCCAGATTTTTTCTCCTTTCCCAAAGTCTGCTATAGCCATGGCTATGTCTTTCAGAGTACTTACCTCTTGGCAGATAAAGTCAATTGTTTGCATCGTTCATTAAAAGGGGCTGTATAGTACTCGGTACCAAAAAATGTCATTGACTCATCAAATAAGCCTTAATGAATGCATCGAGTTTGCCATTCATCACCGATTGTACGTCTGAAGTTTCAGCATTTGTTCGCGTGTCTTTGACTAGCTTGTAAGGGTGCATAACATAATTACGAATCTGTGAACCAAAGTTTATTTTCTTCTTTGACCGTTCAATTTTATCTCTTTCTGCATGGTGTTTTGACAGCTCAAGGTGGTATAGTTTCGATCGTAGCATTTTTAGGGCTTTTTCTTTATTTTGTAGCTGTGAGCGTGCTTGTTGGCATTCAATAACGATTCCTGTGGGTACATGCTTGAGGCGTACTGCGGTTTCTACTTTGTTCACATTTTGCCCGCCCGCACCTCCCGAACGAAAAGTATCCCAAGTAATATCGACGGGATTAATAGCTATTTTGATGGTATCGTCAACAGCGGGGTATACGTATACCGAGGCAAAAGAAGTATGTCTTTTAGCACCTGAATCAAAAGGAGAAATTCTGACTAGCCGATGTACGCCTGTTTCTGACTTGAGGTAGCCGTAGGCATCATCGCCACTAATTTCTAGCGTTGCTGATTTAATACCTGCCACCTCGCCGCTCTGGTAGTTTATCTGCTTAAGTGTATAATGTTTTGATTCTGCCCACATGGTGTACATGCGTAAGAGCATCATCGCCCAGTCTTGGCTCTCTGTGCCGCCTGCACCGGGGTTAATTTCCAGTAGCGCATCCAAATGGTCTTCTTCTTGGTTGAGCATTTTTTTCAGTTCCAATGCTTGAATGGCCGATTCGGTATGAGCTGTTTCTCGGATGAGTTCTTCCAAGTCAGTTTCTCCTTCACGGTGAAATTCAAAAAGAATCTCTAAGTCTTCACAAAGACTTTGGACTTGCTCAAAGGCTTTTACCCATTTTTTTTGTTGCTTAATATTTTTCAGTACTTGTTCTGCTTTTTCGGGTTCAAGCCAGAAATTCGACTCGGCAGTAGTATGCTCTAGTTGCTTGATGGTTTCTCTTCTACTATCGTAGTCAAAGATACCTCCTCAAGGCTGTTACTCTTGCCTTTAAATCTTTTAATTGTGAAATCATGGAGCTTAGTTAAGGATTGAATAGCTAAAAATTTTTCAAAAGTAGAAGAAAAATAATTGTTTATTTTTGCTTATTTTTTATCTTCTAAACTATACTTTTTCAGTATTTGTTGCCAAGAATCTTTATTGATTTTATCGACTATTTCCGGATTGATCTTTTTAAAAAAACGGCTGTTTCTGGGCATGATGAAGCTGAAATATTGGCGATTGAAAGTTATGGGTAGTACCTTGATTTTTTGTCCCAACTGATATTTTTCTACCATATAGTTCATTACCGATTTATCAAAAACAAACACATCTACTTTGTTTTCGGCCAGTGAAAGTAAGCCCTCGAGAGGCGTATCGAAGGAATTGTTTGGTTTGATATTGTGATTGATGAGATAATCTTCGCTCCCCGAACTCTTTACCGTAGCTATTTTGCCCATTTTCTTTAAATCACCCAAATACCTGATGTTGGTTTCCAGGTTGTTGATAGTGAGCCTA
>CBDATB010000005.1:0-147271 GCA_965199745.1 Flammeovirgaceae bacterium
TGTTATTATGATGCCTTCCTATGTGAATATTGGTGCTTATGTTGATTCAGGTACAATGGTAGATACTTGGGCAACTGTAGGGAGTTGTGCGCAAATAGGAAAACATGTTCATTTAAGTGGGGGCGTAGGTATCGGTGGTGTGCTTGAGCCTGTGCAGGCTACCCCTGTGATTATTGAAGACGGGGCTTTTATAGGTTCGCGCTGCATCGTTGTAGAAGGTGCTAGAGTGGGTAAAGAAGCGGTGTTGGGTGCTAATGTAACACTGACAGCAAGCTCTAAAATTATTGACGTAACAAGCGACAAACCGGTAGTCCATCAAGGTTATGTTCCCGAACGATCTGTAGTGATACCGGGTAGCTATGCCAAAAAATTTCCCGCTGGCGAGTACCAGATTGGCTGTGCCTTAATTATTGGTAAACGCAAGAAAAGTACAGACCGAAAAACTTCGCTTAACGATGCACTGAGAGAAAATGAATTGGTTGTTTGACACAAAGTTTTCAAGAATTTAGCAACGATAAAATAGATTTTGTAATAAAAAACTTACTTATAACAATTTTTTATACTAGCTTTTAAGCTCATGAAATTTTTATTGAGAGTGTACAAGAAGAAATCCTTATGACCAGAAGTTTAGCAACAAAATAGGGAGAATATTTTATTACCTTGTGGTCGCAGCAAAAGTACAGATGTTAAAGATTAATATTTACAAACCGAAAGCTTCAATGATGGTATCTAAAAAAATACCTACATACCAAATAGTAGCATTGGTTTGCTTAATTTTATTGCTTGTTAGCTCTGCGAAAGCGCAAAGATTTTTGGTATTAGACAGGTACGGGAAAAAGAGAATTAAACTTTTTGAGGGAGAACAAATTTATTTCAAACAGACAAACAATCGAATTTTATACCGAGCCCATATCCTTGAACTCAAAGATACATCATTGGTGCTTGCGGGTAGCCAACATGAATTGTCTTTAAACCAGATCGCTGCTGTCTATTTTCCGAGAAAAATTACTGTTTTCAGGTCGGGTTTCAATTACTTGGGTTCTGGCTTTTTGTTTGCTGGTTTGATACACCCCACTATTGCTGATGCGCAGTATGAAGCGCGAGAATCTTTAATTGCCGGCAGCTCTTTACTAATATTGAGTCAAGTAATTCGTCTGTTTAAGTGGAAAAAATTCAGTATTAATGCCAGAAGTAGAATTAGGATTTTAGATACTAGCTTTGTTCAAAGTAAATAAAAAGTGAACAGCCTGATTGTTTAATATAAGGCAATCAGTGTGGCATCATCTGCTTTATATCTGTTCAAGTGCCTCACCATTGGCTCGGACGATGTTTTCAACGTCTTCATCGCTCAGTGCTAGAGAAATAAATAAAGATTCGAATTGTGAAGGAGCCAAATAGATACCTCTTTGCAACATAGCATGAAAATATCGTTTAAAATGCATTAAATCACTTTTTTTGGACTCACTAAAATTAGTGACCAGATCACTAGTAAAAAAAATACTAATCATCGAGCCGATTCTATTAATAGTATAATTACGTTTAGTCTTATTCATATTTTGGCGAAAGCCATCTTCAATTTTTTTGGTTTTAGCCTCCAATAAATCGTATAACTCTACATGTTCGCTCAGGTAACTCAGCATGGTGTAGCCTGCCGACATTGCTAGTGGGTTGCCTGAAAGTGTACCCGCCTGATATACAGGACCTGCCGGCGATACAAAATCCATGATTTCTTTTTTACCGCCGTAAGCACCTACGGGCATACCCCCGCCAATAATTTTACCCAGAGTAGTTATATCGGGTAATACGCCGAAAAGCTCTTGCGCACCACCGCGCGACAGCCTAAAACCAGTCATCACTTCATCAAATATCAAAATGATTTTTTGTTCGTTGCAGATTTCTCGCAAAGCTTGCAGAAATCCTTCTTTAGGCAATACACAACCCATATTACCGGCCACAGGTTCTAAAATAATTGCCGCTACCTTACCTTTATTAGCCTCAACGAGTGAGTATACTGAATCTAGATCGTTAAATTGAGCGATGAGCGTATCTTTTGCTGTCGCTTTGGTTATGCCCGGGCTGTCAGGAGTACCCATCGTGGTAGCACCACTACCTGCCGCAATCAGAAAGGCATCGCCATGCCCATGGTAGCAGCCGTCAAATTTGATGATTTTGTCGCGTCCTGTATAGCCTCTTGCCAGACGTATGGCCGACATAGTGGCTTCAGTGCCAGAATTGACCATTCTGACTTTCTCTATAGAAGGCACCATAGATACAACTAGCTTGGCAACTTCGGTTTCCTTAACGGTAGGTGCGCCAAAAGATATGGAACTCTCAGCAGCTTTTTGCACTGCTAACACAATTGCTGGATGTGCATGACCCAAAATCATAGGTCCCCAAGAGTTAATTAATTCAATGTACTGATTACCATCTTCGTCGTACAAATAAGCTCCCTTTGCCTTGCGAATGAAGGGAGGTGTACCGCCAACAGCTTTGAAGGCTCTGACCGGGGAATTTACACCACCGGGAATGTATTTGTAAGCTTGCTGAAAATGCCAAACACTTTTTGTTTTTTGGCACATATAAAGATTTTTTTAACAGATAATTACTAGGACTTTTTGAGAATAGCCATGATGGAAACGCCAAAAGGTAAGAACCAGCGTTTATTTAACAGGATGCTCTCCATGTAAAAAATACGCTGAAGCAAGCCGTTCATTATCGAAAAGTTTGGTGCGCAGCTACTCCGATTGATTTGCTTTGCTATTTGTGTATTTCTTATCATTCCCAATGTTTTCCGAACCAGATAAATAGGTATAAATAATATTGTATTGAAGTAAGATATATATGAAATACTGAGGTGCTTATTCTTTTGAAAAATCTTTTTGAGTACGGGTACGGTATAGCGCCTAAAATGGTGGTTCATTAAATCGTGTTCACTCCATAAATCCATAAAAGCGGGTACGGTAATGAAAATATGCCCACTAGACCTACACACCCTTTGAAGCTCTGATAAAGCCTTTTGGCTATCCTGAACATGTTCTATTACATCAAAAGAACAGACCAGATCAAAAGAATTATCTTCAAAACGCATTTCAGTGATAGAATCATTAACCACAGGAATTCCGGATATTTCGCGCAAAAAGCAACAACAGCTTTTGTCGTATTCGAGTGAAATAACTGTCCCGTATTTAGCGAGCATTTCGCTGGTAGCACCGGTGGCTGCGCCCGTGTTTAGTATTTTATAACCGTGTTGGTTTGCAGCGAATTTTTCTACTTGGTCTTCAAGAATTTTTTTTCGCGCCAGAAACCACCAATGGCCGCGTTCCAGATGAAAATAATCCCTATAGTACTGTCTATCCATAAATAGTCTGTTTCTCTTTAATACGTTTTTTAATCAAAAATAAAGGTCTTTGTTTTACTTGTGTGAAAATTCTTGAGACATATTCACCCAATACACCAATAGAAATAAGTTGTACGCCACTAAACAGGGTTAATACGATGATTAGGGTAGTAAAACCTTTTGGCGAATTTCTGTATAATATTGTTTGTAAAACAACTACCGCGGCATAAAAGAAAGATAAAGTAATTGTTACAACTCCCAGTCGGGTAATAAGTTTTAGCGGGAAGTCACTGAAGTTGAAAACGCCATCATAAGCGAGCTGAACTAGTTTTTTGAGAGAATATTTTGTTTTCCCAGCAAATCGCTTGTCGCGTTCATAACTAATACCCGTTTGTTTAAACCCCACCCACCAACGCAAGCCGCGAATGAACCTGCTTTGCTCGGGCATCTCATTGATATGGTCTAGTACCCGGCGACTTACCATAGAGAAATCGCCACTGTCGAGGGGGGTATCGTAGCGTATCAGCATATTTTGCAGCCGATAGTATGCCCAATAACTCAGTTTTTTTAGCTGCCCTTCTTTTCTTTTTTTTCTGACAGCATACACCACTTCATAGCCTTCTCTGATTTTTGCGTAAAATGTTTCTAGCAGCTCGGGAGGGTCTTGCAGATCACCATCCATTAGCATCACTGCCTCTGTTGCAGTAGCAAATTGCATTCCTGCCGATATGGCGGTTTGATGTCCATAATTGCGCGATAAAAAGACACAATGATAGCTTGCATCTTCTTCTGCCTGGTGCTGCATGAGTATCGGGGTTTCATCTTTGCTGCCATCATCTATGAGTACAATTTCAATACGGTATGGGCAGTTTGTCTTCAGTTGGTTTAGTCTTTGTGTTAAGGCTGCAAACACATTTTCTTCATTATAAAGAGGAATCACAATCGATATCTCGGGTCTTTGCATCAGATTGGGTAGTAGATCAAATGTAGTACTTTTATATGCATTCAGACAAAATCGCTATTGAGCATGTAAATGATACTTAATTATTAGGCATCATCGACAAGATACAAAGATAAAGAAGATTGACTGTATAGTATAGACCACTATGGGAGAAAGAATTTTGTCAGTACTGATTGAAGTTATATTGCTTATGATTGGGATAGATTTTGTAATAGATAGACTGGACTTGCTGAAAAAGACTTTCTTTCAGTTCATCGATATATTCTCGGTTTGTTGCTGATATAAAGACAGCTTGCTCACCCAAGGAAAAATAATGCTGTTTCCAGTCTTCGATGGTAATGGGGCTTTGTGGCTGTTCAAAAGGTAAGTCATGCTCTTTTGTGGGTGTCTGATAGTTGTCAATTTTATTAAAAACCAATAAAGTAGGTTTACTTTCAGCACCAATATCTTTGAGTGTTTGATCTACTACGGCAATGTGTTCGTGAAAAGATGTATGTGCAATATCAATTACATGTAAAAGTATATCGGCTTCTACAATTTCCGAAAGAGTCGATTGAAAGCTATCGATGAGAGTGGTGGGTAATTTTCTAATAAAGCCGACAGTGTCGGTGAGTAAAAAGGGGATATTCCTCCAAGTTATTTTTCGTACAGTAGAATCTACGGTTGCAAAGAGTTTGTTTTCAGCAAAAACTTCTTTTTTGGCAAGTAAACGCATCAGGGTAGATTTTCCTACATTAGTATATCCAACCAACGATACGCGTACCATTCGCTCACGTAACTTTTTTCGCACAATGCTTTGTTGTGAAATTTTCTCCAGTTTTTTCTTTAGCAAGGAGATTTTATCTCTGATAATACGTTTATCTGTTTCTAATTCTGTTTCGCCAGGACCACGCATTCCGATGCCTCCTTTTTGTCTCGAATGGTGTGTCCACAGATTAGTCAATCTCGGCAGCATATACTGATATTGCGCTAACTCTACTTGGGTTTTGGCCTGAGCAGTCTGTGCACGACGCATAAAAATTTGTAGAATCAATAAACTTCTATCGATAACTAAGCAATGTTTTAAATATTTTTCCAGATTACGTACATGGGAAGTGGACAGGTCATCATCAAAAATAACCATATCTACATCATATTCTTTGGCATACAATGCAATATCTTGCAGTTTACCTTTGCCCACAAAAGTTTTCGGATCTATTTTATCGAGGTGTTGATAGAAAAACTTGCGCGTCCTGACCCCCATGGTTTCAGCTAAAAACGCTAGTTCGTTAAGATATTCACGCGTTCGTTCTGTCGGCTGTCTTTTTGTTGCTACAGCTACCAGTATAGCCGTGGAACTCGGTTTAGCAGTGTCGTATAAGTCTTTTTTCAATTTTGGTTGTGCATGGACAAGTGTTTTTTATATAAATTCGGGCAAGTGTTCCTTGATGAGGAAGTCAGGTGTACTTGGCAACAAACTTATGAAGGTAAGAAAAAGGCTCGGCAAATCATTTGTCTACCAAGCCCAGAAGCTATTATTTGTACGTAGCCATTAGCTTTACATCTAGTTCGAAATTATCATAGATAACTTTATCGCCCAAATTGTCAAAAAAACTACCAGAGCCATAGCGAACGTCATACTTTGCTCTGTCTACAACTATTTTGGCAGTAGCTTCTACTGAAGTGTCTTTCATATCGAGCGTTGTTACAAACTCTATGGGCAGCGTTTTTGCTTTGATAGTCAAATTGGCACGTACGCCGTAAGTGTTGTCTCCCTTTTCTTTGATATTGATAATTTTTAGAGTGGCTGTGGGGTGTTTTTCAACACCGAAAAAATCATCGCTTTTCAGGTGTCCAACTAGCTTCCCATTGGTCTTATCATCTGCAATGTCTGTGCATGTAATAGAAGTCATATCTACGACAAATTCTCCGCCCGACAGCTTGCCATCATTGATTAGTAATGTACCATTTTTAATCTGAATTTTTCCTTTGTGTTCTCCCGAAAGCTTTTCGCCTAACCAAGAAATTTCGCTTTTAGAAATGTCAACCTCATACGTGTCGTTGGCGGGATTAGTAAAAGACCAAGCGAGCAGAGAGGTAATAAATGCCAAAAAGTACAGGTAGTTTTTTTTCATGTTATTTAAATATTTTAGGTAAACAAGTGAAGTATATTGCGTTACATTTGCAAACATAAACTATTAAGCAATCAATAAAGTTTGAAACTGGAGCGATTTTATCCGTATTTTTTATAAAAATACTACCGAATCACGTCTCGTAAAATTGTTTGGTTTTGACCTCGAAATATGCTATTTTCTTCAAAAAAAGTAGGCGTATCACCGATAGGTTTCAAGAGCTTTTCTTCCGTCATAACGCCATTCTTACCATAAGCTAGAATAGCATTTTTAAAACAACTCGCTTCTATGTCTGCTAAAGGCACTTTGTGATCGTACATTAGGTTGGCAGTTTTGGGTACTGCAAGTGGGTCGCTAATACCCCAGTCAGCACTAGAATCAACAATAATTTTTTGCGAACCATAGTGCTTAATGATGCTCACCATACGCTCATTGCCCATTTTGGTGTGTGGGTAAATAGTAAAAGCAGCCCAGTAGCCTCGGTCTAGTACTTCCCGCACGGTTTCTTCATTATTATGGTCGATGATGGCATGGGCAGGATTTACTTCATATTCTTGCAATATATCCATTGTGCGGCTAGTACCTTGTTTTTTGTTGCGGTGAGGGGTGTGTATCTGAATAGGTAAGTTTAATACTAAGGCAATTTCTATCTGTTGGCCGAGGGCTTTTTCTTCAGCTTTGGTCATTTCGTCAAAGCCAATTTCACCGATAGCCACTACATTTTCTTTGCCTGCATAACGCGGCAACAAACTGATAACTTCTTTGGCTAAACCTTCATTGTTGGCTTCTTTGGAGTTGAGACCAATGCTACAAAAATGGTGGATCCCAAACTGGGAAGCCCGGAAAGGCTCCCAGCCTACTAAGCTCGAAAAATAGTCGATAAAACTGCCTACGTTGGTGCGGGGCTGCCCTAGCCAGAAGGCAGGTTCTATTAGTGCTACTACACCCGATTTAGCCATATTGGCATAGTCGTCAGTTGTGCGGGAACTCATGTGTATATGCGCATCAATGTATTTTAAGCCAGTTTTGTTGATAGTATATTGTTCCATGTAACTGTTTGTGCTTTGATAAGTTGATAGAGTGTTGGTCTTGTACTTAGTATATTGTTAATCTGTGATGAGCAACTAGACTGACTCAATGCTAGCCCTACTGCCAAGGCATCTTGACGCTGAGGGTCTTGGTATATTGCTTGCAAAAAATCAATATCTTGCTTTTCTATTTGTGAACTTACACAGTGCCACAACTCAGGACTGACCTTCCTGCCAGCACTCTGGCATTCCTTGGCAAAGTCAATGAGCATATTTTTAAGTGCTACATTAGCACGCAGGTCAATTCCTTGTATTGGATCTAGTGTGCTACCTATAAAAATAGCTTTCAATATCAGATGGTTCCAGGCATTTTCATCGAGATGTAGAGCCGGGTACGGGTTATGATGTGCAATAGCTTCAAAAAGCATTTTGGTGTTACTACGCAGAGCAAGTGTGCTGCGGTACAAGTGTTTTTTGGGGTAAGGTAATAAGACTACTGCCTTGGATATAGCAACACTTTCTCCTAAATCAGCTGTTTGAAAAAGTTCGTCGAGGGTTTTCGCATAATGTACTTCGTTTTCGTGTGGCAAATTTAATAACAAATACGCCCTGCTGATTTCTTGTAAAGTCCAGTACTTCGGCATCCAACCATGTACCAGTGTAGTTGCCGAGGCTATTTCCGAGTCTTCCCATACACAAGCTTCTTTAGGAAGAAAACGAACACAGGTACTGAAATGTAGAAAAAAAATGTTTTTGTCTGCCGTGGCACATATTTTTTCTTTTACACCTATTAGATGTTTAAGTGTAGCTTTTTCGAGATGCTTTCTGAGAAAATTGAATAAAAAATCGATAATCTTCGTTTGCATAAACCTGTACTAATTGCAGCATAGATAATCATCTTTCTACTAGCCGATGCTTGGGGGGTGTTCGGAAGAAATCTTCACCCAATTCGTCTGTAAAAGTAATATTGCTGAGCGTAGCCTGACCAACTTGCTCGGTAAAGCCTTCTGTTTCGTTCCAACCCGAAAAGCGCCATTCTTGGGCAAAAGCAACGCCTTCTACTCGCGTATAATTATCATAGCTGATGCCGTGTGGATCTTTACTGGCTTCTTCATAAGAGCCAAAAAAGGTAACAATATAAGCCATCGCTTGCAAGAGATTATTCTCAGGGTTTGAATAAAGAATATACCAATCATCGGGTGCGTCTCCTGTACCTTTTTCAAAACTTAGTTTAGCACTATTATAGGTTTCCCTACTGAGGACTTTTTCTCCCGTGATTTCCCATTTTGTTCCCGGATCGCTGAGTTTGTAAGGAACAGCAAAAAAATAAGCCCAAGTAAAAATATCAAATCTTGCACTAGGATATTCCACAGTATCAGGCGTGATAAAAACCTTTTGACCGTCATACACCACAGCCACGCTGTCTTTTCTGTCGATACGAATTTTTGCGCTGTTGGTGAGCATAGTGATTTTTGCATCATCGAGCAGCTGCTTGTCTCCGAAAGATAAATCAATATCGAAGCTAACGGCTTTTTTACTCATAAAAGCTTTTTTATTGTGAGCGGTTTCTACTGCAGCAACAAAATCATTGGCAGCAGGGGGGAGTTCAACAGGCGGTTTTACTGCCGTTTGCTGTTTACTTTCTTCTGTTTTGGGCGGCTGGCAAGCAACTAAAAAGGAGCCTACAGCCAGTAATAAAATTTTAGTAATCGTTTGCATAAAATTAAATTTAAGGGATTAAAAATAGTGAATATTTTTTTATCGTTTAGTAAGTTACTGCTATACGGCAACGATTTGGCATAGTCTTGTATAAATTGCCAGTCGGGGTTTCCTTCTTTAGCTACAGGTAATCCTATTTGCTCTGAGTATAACCTTTTTAATCTAACCTGTCTACATACTGGTATCTAATTTTCATTTTTTGTAGTAGTGTTGCAATGAAAATATATACAAAGGTATTACTATATTTTTTATATTCATCTTTAAATATCATTGTATGGATATCATCATCGCTAAAGTATTCGTAACCATGATAAAAGTATTGCCTAACATATCTATTGTAATTTTATTTTTGAATAGCTTTTTATGCTTATATAGGAAAAAATCTCTATCAATAAATTCAGCTACGCCATTATTTAAAGCAGTTGATGTCAGTAAGGGAACTTGTCCAATTTTTCTTTCTGTTTTATTTATTCTTTCACCTTTTTTATGTCAAAAATACCTTGTTGTCCAGTCAAATCAAAATATCTAAATTCTTTGTTCTTAATGGTAGTTATTTTGTGTTGGTAAACACTTTCTCGATCTACTTTCTGAATTTTACTCATTAAAAACAAATTACCAACATATTTTGTAACAAAGTCAATAAAGTTTTGTTTGCAAACATTTGAATAATCAATTTTTATAAATGCTTCACTACACCATTCTGTTTTGTATATCAATTATTCTTTTCACACTATGACCCACAAGTTCGTCTTTGTTTTTGTAATACAGTAACCATTTATTCTTAATACTACTCCAGCATTTAGCATAATCTGTTCTGCCAATATGCTTTATTTTTACAAATCCATCATTAGTCCATAGCCTAAAGTATGTTTTGTAGTTTTGCGGATGTTTTTCTTTTGCTTTAAAAACACATACACATGTATGTCCCTATCGGAAATAACACAACTCATGGGAATTATTGCTATACAATAGTTACCCTTTTCTAATTGCTCTAAATTGTTCAATACATATTCTAGTTCTTCTCTATCGTTTTTATTGACTTTGTAGGACGGATTTAAAAAACCTACATTAGGGCTAAAATTAGCAATTTCAGATCTTATATCTTCACCAAAACAACTGCCTTTCAGTAAATTACTGTGGCCATCACCATGAATATACATATTCGAGCAAAGTAGTGCATAAATATCGTGCTGCAACTCAACATCTACGATTTGCTTTTGTTTTATTCGTTTTTCTTTTTCCTTGTCTCCTCCAGCATCTTTAATCATTGTTTTCATAGCAGAAATAAGAAAACCACCTGTGCCTGTGCAAGTATCTAAAACAATACTGTTTTTATTAACATTGGCTATTTCACAAAATAACTCCGTGATATGTGGAGGAGTTAAGACAATACCTAAACCTTTGTCGTTATTGGCGTATCTGAGAAATTCTATGTAAAACTGTCCTAAAGTATCAAAATATTTATAGGTTTTGATAAATTTATTTATCCTTTCATCTATTTCATCAATATTAATCCAATTTTCTGCTCCACCCAACAAGAAATTTTTAAATATCTCTGAGTTTATTTTCTTCTTTGGATAGTATAGTATGGGTTTTAATAAAATGATAAGAAGTAATAATACCTTCAATGTGTTGTGTTTGAACAGATGATAATTTTTCATTAATCTTAGTTACTAATAAATTAGCTAATGCTTGAGGTTCCTCATATTTATAACCGTTGATAAATGCTTTATCTGTTAGAGCTATTGAAGTACCACTAATTAATAAACTCCTTTCGTTTTCTTTAACTTTGAGTGTATGTAATTTCTCGTTTAACGTTTTTGAATATTTTAATAACTCTTGAAAATCTCGGTTAAATTTTCTATTTAAGCTAGATGAGTTATCATTTTTAAAATAATTTCTAACAATATTTTCAGTTATTCTTCCGTTAGGCATCACCTATTTATTGAGAGAGTAAAAGACATTTTGCATTTACATACAATATTTTCAATGTATTTTTGCAAACTGCTGCAAGAAGCGTACGTCATTTTGGGTAAAAAACCTTAAATCATTGATACGATAGCGCAGCATGGCAATTCGTTCAATTCCTACTCCAAAAGCAAATCCCGTGTATGTGTCGGGAGCTACACCGCAATTTTCTAGTACCTTGGGGTCGACCATGCCACAACCCATAATTTCTACCCAACCAGTATGTTTACATACATTACAACCTTTGCTATTACAAATAAAGCAAGAAATATCCATTTCTGCACTTGGCTCAGTGAAAGGGAAATAGGAAGGACGCAGCCTAATTTTTATTTCTTTGTCAAACATTTCCTTAGCAAAATATAAAAGAGTAGCTTTCATGTCAGCAAAACTCACATTTGTATCGACATACAATCCTTCTACCTGATGGAAAATGCAATTAGCACGTGACGAAATAGTTTCGTTACGGTATACACGACCGGGAGACAAAATGCGTATGGGTGGACGCTGGCTACATAATTTCCTGACTTGTACTGAAGAGGTATGTGTCCTCAAAACAATATCAGGGTTTTTTTCCACAAAAAAAGTATCTTGCATTTCTCGTGCCGGATGGTCGGTTGGAAAGTTCAATGCTGTGAAGTTATGCCAGTCGTCCTCTATTTCTGGTCCGTCGGAAAGACCAAAACCAATGCGCTGAAAAATTTGTATCATTTGCTTTCTCACCTGTGTGATTGGGTGCAGCGTGCCTATCTGATGAGGTACGGATGGTAAGGTAAAGTCTTGTACCGTATGCAAATAGGTATTTTGCTGTGCTTTATTCAGGTGTTCAGAGAATCTTTTAAATTTTTCTTGGGCAGTGTTTTTGAGTATATTAAGTTGCTTGCCTATTTGTTTTCTGTGTTTGGGGGTAAGGCTTTTAAGTACTCCAAATAGGCTGGATAATTCACTTTTTTTGCTGATAAAAGCCAGCCGAAATTTTTCTAACTGTTCTTCATTTTCTACAGCAGCTTCTCGCAAACGCTGCTGCATAATTTCTATTTTTTCTTGTATCATGTTTTTCATGCATTTTAATGCCTAAAATGACGCACGCCGGTTGTCACCATCACCATACCATTAGCGTCGCAATAGTCAATAGAAGCTTTATCTTTAATAGAACCACCCGGCTGCACCACAGCCATAATTCCCACATCGTGAGCAATCTGTACACAATCGGGAAAAGGAAAAAAAGCATCTGAAGCCATCACTGCCACCGACAAGTCAAAACCAAAGAGTTGAGCTTTATGAATGGCTTGTTTCAGCGCATCTACCCGTGAAGTTTGTCCTGTCCCAGAAGCAAAGAGTTGACCGTCTTTGGCTAATACAATAGCGTTAGATTTGGCGTGCTTAACCAACTTAACTGCAAAAACTAACGATTCGAGTACGTGTTTTGAGGGTTTTTTTTTAGTTACTACTTGAAAGTCAGCTAATTTTTCTGCTATGTTGTCTTTATTTTGGGCAATTACTCCACTGAGCAAAGTTTTGTAGACTACTTGCGGTAAATCTGCCTGCTTATGCTTGAGTAATATTCTATTTTTCTTCTGCTTCAACAAATCCAGAGATTCTGTACTAAAATCAGGGGCGATAAGTACTTCAAAGAACAGCTTATGCAGCAAGTCTGCCGTTGCCAAATCTATAATATAATTGCTGATGAGTACGCCGCCAAAAGCAGAAGTCGGGTCGGCTTGTAAAGCCTTCTCATAAGCCTTTCGGCAAGTGCGGGCAGTTGCCATTCCACAAGCGTTATTATGTTTAAGAATAGCAAAAGCCTTTTTTTCCTCAACGGGAAAATCATTGATTAGTGCCAGTGCTGCATCAATATCGAGTAGATTATTATAAGAAAGGTCTTTACCGTTAAGCTGCTCAAAAAGTGCATTGAGGTCGCCGTAAAAAATACCTTGTTGATGGGGGTTTTCGCCATATCGTAAGGTTTTTGCCTGTGTATGGCTGGTCTTATAATACTTAAAGTGCTGCTCCTTAGGTAAAGTAGCGTTGAAATATTGAAAAATAGCCGTATCATAATGAGAACTCACATGAAAGGCATGTGTCGCCAACATATTGCGGTCTGCTATTGAAGTAGCCCCCTGACGTATTTCTAGCAAGTGCCTTAAAGTCTGATACTGATCTTGTGAAGCAACAATTACCGTGTCATTAAAATTCTTTGCAGCTGCCCGTATGAGTGCAATACCACCGACATCAATTTTTTCAATAATCTCCTGCGCTGACGCTTGGCAGGCTAATGTTCGCTCGAAAGGATATAAATCTACAATTACCAGATCAAACAAAGGAATTTCGTATTCCGATAGCGTTGATATGTCTTCAGGATTGTTTTCACGTGCCAAAATACCTCCAAAAACTTTAGGGTGTAAGGTCTTCACCCGACCGCCCAAAATAGCGGGATATCCTGTTAGTGACTCAACAGACTTAACGCTAATACCTTGTTGTTCGATAAATTTCTGTGTGCCTCCGGTAGAATAAATCGCTACGTCGTACTCATAGAGCAGTTTTAAAATAGGGTTTAAGCCATTTTTATCGTAAACAGAAATTAGCGCAGAGCGAATTTTTTTGTACATAAAAACTCAGATAATCGGCAATAAATAATTATAATTTCATGCGGTTTATTGGGACGCCGAGTATATGGCGCGAAGCTACATTTTTTTATTTTGTTTGTCAAAATTTAAATAATCTAACGAGTTTCCAATTGGTAATTTTTTTAAATAACTCCATCTGTATATTTTTGGTAATCTTTCGTCATTCTCTTGCTCAGTTTTTTCACTGAATAATTTTAGAAACAATACAGTTGTTTCTATACCATTGTCATATTACTTAAAGCGTTATAAAAACACCTGTCTCTAAGCCTTGTTTATTGTCGGTTTTATATATTGAATTGCAGTAAGGACAGATAGGCTTATCATCCCATCTAATTTTCCTTAAATAATGTAAGCTTAGCAACTTTGGTTATCAGGGAATACTTTAAATACTTCTAAAAGTGTTATACACAATATATAACAATTTTAATATCCATTAAATTACGAGTAACGATTTTTTAATACTTCTACACTACAAGAATATGCTACATCTTATTAACTCGCCTTGTTACGTACTTGAAGAAGCACTACTATTGAGAAACTTACAAATGCTACAAAAAATACAAGAGGCAAGTGGCGCAAAAATACTTTGTACACTCAAAGGATTTGCTATGCATGAGGTATTTGGCTTAATTGATGCTCATTTATCGGGTGCTACCGTAAGCTCTCTGCACGAATGTTTACTGGCAAAAGAGGGTTTCAAAGGAGAAATTCATGCTTATAGCCCGGCTTATCTACCCGAAGAATTCGGACAAATAGCGGATGCTTGTACTCATATCACTTTTAACTCATTAAGCCAGTGGAATTTTTTTAAAAATCAAATATCAAGTAAGCGTCAAAAAATAAATTGTGGGCTACGTATCAATCCCGAATATAGTGAGGTATCAGTTGGTTTGTACGACCCTGCGACAAAAGGATCTAGGTTAGGCATTGCTATAGAAAGCTTAGGAAAGCAGCTACCAGAAGGTATTGAAGGGCTGCATTTTCACGTGTTATGCGAGAATCACGCAGATGTTTTAGAAAGAGTGTTGGCAGTAGTAGAAACTAAATGTAGTCATTTACTGCATCAGGCAAAATGGCTTAATATAGGCGGAGGGCATTGGATTACGGGCAAAGGCTATGATACTAATTTACTCATTTCATTGATAAAAAAAATGAAAGAAAAATATCACCTAGAAATAATTTTAGAGCCGGGCAGTGCTATTGCTTGGCAAGCGGGTTTTCTTTTGTCAAAAATATTAGATATTGTGATTAACGCTGGCGTACAAACTGCTATACTGGATGTATCTTTTGCTGCCCATATGCCCGATTGCCTTGAAATGCCCTACCAACCTGAAATTGGTGGCGCATCAACTGCTAGCGGTCGGTATGAATATACTATGGGCGGGCTTACCTGTTTGGCGGCAGATGCTATCGGCTCTTATTATTTTAATAGACCCTTAAAGGTGGGTGATAATATTGTTTTTCAAGACATGATGCATTATACGATGGTGAAAAACACAGTTTTTAATGGGGTGAATCTTCCATCTATAGGTATTTTAACACAACAAGGAGAGTTCAAATGCTTAAGACGTTTTGGGTATGAACACTACCGGGAGAAGCTATAACAAAAAAAAATTAAAATTATTTTAATTTTTATGAATAAAGAACTCTACCAGCTACTTCACTGTTTTATGTGCAATAATCGCTATTATCCTGCGTTTTATTACTATGCTACTCAACCAATTATTGCCATGCGAAATATTGTGTAGTATGAAATTATCTGCTAGTTTTGTTGATACTGATCAATTTTTTTAAATGCTACTTACGATGAAAAAGATAATTGCTACTTCTTTATACCTGCTGACTGTACATATGCTCGTAGCACAGGTGATTACTGTGAGCAATAACGCCCGTATTCCCGCGCAATATACCTCACTGGCTACTGCCGTGACTAGTGCCAACCCAGGAGATACCATTTATCTGTATCCTTCGGCTACTAATTATGCCAGTAGCGAAGTAATTATCAACAAGTCTTTGGTAATTATCGGAGGGTGGTTCAACAACAAGGGCAGTGCCTTCGGCGGTCAACAAACAAGAATAGACCGACTTGCCGTCACAGGCAGTGCAAGCCGTGTGTTCATTGCCAACTGCGAAATATCAGAACGACTCAATATCCAAAACCTTAGTGGTAGTACGAATATTTTTGAAAATATTACTTTAGTGAAAAATTATATTCAACAACTCAATATTTACGCTAATAATGATAACAGTTTTAGCAGCAATGGCATAGAGATTAGAAACAATATCATCAGGTCATTTAGATTCCAAAACTGGGCAAATACCAATGGTGCTCAAGCATCTATCAATATAGAAAATAATATCATCGGGTCTGTTTCTAATGCAGGTGGCGACATGATCGTTATTAAAAATAATTTCTTTATTCCACGTTTTGCTTTTTCTAAGTTTGCCTTAAATAATATCACTGATGCAGTTATTGTGAATAATATATTTTATGGTGCCGCTAATTTTAGCGGTGGTATTGGCGCAGAAGAATTGTCGGGTTGCCTTGTCGATAATAACCTTTCTTACGAAACACTGGATAGTTTTAATCCAACTCAAAATAACAATAACTTTTTCAGTAATAATATAACTAATGAAAACCCACTGTTCACTAATTTTCGAAGCCTGAATAGCTATGGGTTTGGTAGTATTATTTCCTACAATTTTCAACTGAGTGAAGCATCTCCAGCAAAAAATAGCGGTGCACAAGGAACAGATATAGGAATCAGCGGAGGAAACTTTCCTTTTGATCAGAGAGCGCGTTTCAGTTTTCCTTTTACAGAACTGATTGATCTAAAAAATCCTGTTTTGAGCCGAGACGAGACTTTACGATTTTCTGTCCGAGCTACCTATCCCAAAGATTAAATTTTCTGGTTATGACAATAATGAAAAAAATATTTATCCTCTTCTTATTATTGTGCCTTTTTACTGCTTGGACAGGCACAGCACAAATACTTACAGTGAGCAGTAATAGCCGTATTCCTGCACAGTACACTTCGCTCGCTACTGCCCTTGATGCAGCAAGCCCAGAAGATAGTATTTATCTGCATCCCTCCACTACTGTGTATGCTAGCAATGAATTAGTTGTTGACAAATCACTGGTGATTATTGGGGGTTGGTTTAATAATAATTACCTTGCTTTTGAAGGCAGACAAACAGTAATAGGGCAAATCAATATTACTGGTAAAGCGACTAATGTAGTAATTGCAAATTGCGAAATAAGACGCTTAAATATCCGAAACCTTAATGGTACTACAAATACTTTTGAAAGTATTACGCTGGTAAAAAACCACATTCCGCGAATAGATATCCATGCTAATCAAAACAATAGTTTTAACAGTGATAATATACTAATCCGTAATAATATTATAGGCTCGCTTAGTTTTCAAAATTGGAGTAGTGCCAGTGGTACAAATGCAAGTATTAATATAGAAAATAACATCATTGGCTCGGTTGCTAATGCAAACGGTAGCATGATAGTTCTCAGCAATAATTTCTTTATTCCTGCCTCTATTTCTTTCCGGTCGGCATTAGCCAATATTAGTAATTTACTCATTGTCAATAATATTTTTTACGGGTCCGATAATGCTACTATTGGTATAGGATTAGCAGATATTTTGAGCTGTACAGTGTCCCATAATCTTTCTTTCAAAACATCTGATAATTTTCCGACAACCAACAACAGCAACTCTTTTATCGATAATATAACAAAAACACCGGGGTTCACAAATTTCAAAATTATGAATAGTTACCAACTCAATGATATTATTTCTTATGATTTCGAATTGCTCGAAAGTTCTCCAGCAAAGGGAGCTGGCACCGAGGGTGCAGACATAGGTATTGCTGGCGGAAATTACCCCTTCGACCAAAAAACACGGTTTAATTTTCCTTTTGTAGAATCAGTAAGTATAGAAAATCCTGTCTTAGGACAGGGGGAGAAGTTACGCTTTTCTATACGTTCGAGCTATCCCAAAAATTAGATTTAGACTACCTCAAATAGAAAATGCTCAACAAACAATATAAATATATTATTTATTTTTTACTGTTTGCAATAATTACACATAGCACTGAGGCGCAAAATATAACCGCCTTTGAGTATTTTTTTGACAAAGATCCTGGCGCAGGCAAGGGTATAGCACTAAATGTTAGCTCACCTAATGATATTATTGAGAATGATTTTGAAATTGATATTAGCGGCTTATCGGCAGGAGCGCATCGGCTGGTAGTTAGGGCAAAAGACGAAAATAGCGCATGGAGTCTGTCCCTTAGCCATAAATTCTACATACAATCGGCTGCTCAACCACAAACAGACATTTCGGTAATAGGTTTGGAATATTTCATTGATACTGACCCCGGTGTGGGAAATGCTACTTATGTAAACGCAATGCAAAGCAACGATGCGGCAGTATTTGATATTCAAGAAAATATTCAGTCGCTACAGCTGGGAAGACACACTATAGGCTTGCGCGTGCAGGGCAAAGACCAACTATGGAGCTTTACCAGATACAGCCCACTCTTTATTACTGAGACCATACAAAAACCGCCAACTACTAGCACAGTTATTAGCCAAATAGAATACTTCTTCAATGATACAGACCCCGGCATCAACCGAGGTGTAAAGCAGCAAGTCGCTGAACCCGCAGAAAACGTGATAGTTATTGACTCTGTGGGGGTCGACACGGTGGGTAGCACAGGTTTAGTACCTGGGAATAGACATTTTCTGCTGGTAAGAGCTAAAACTAACGAAGGAGTATGGGGTATTCCCAATGTGTTTCCCTTCGACTATTGCCGCGTTGAGGGAGTAGTTGCCAACTTTGATTATGAACTAAGTGGTAGAAATTTAACCATTCAAGACAGCAGTTTATACGCACAAAGATATCGCTGGGATTTAGGCGATGGTAGTCCGCTCCAAGCAACCCCTTCAGGTTTTTCGTATACTTATGCTCAAGGAGGTGATTACAGCGTTTGCCAGATCGTAAGCAACCAATGCCGAACAGATACTTTTTGCACTGATATTACTGTAACTGCTCCGCGTGTCGTGAAACAGCTCCACCCCGTGTCGGTTAATGAGGGAAATAACCGCGTATTAGTCGAAGAAAATATTAATACTATCTTTGAAGAACCCTCTGGAAATGCATTGACTTACACAGTTGATTTGGTCTCTGTATCGAATGATGAAAATTTAGTACCAGTACCCGAAACAGCAGCACGCGCCTTTTTGGAGGCAGATACGAGCATATATGTAGAGTCTTTCGGCAACACTTTTGGCAATTATCATATCAGAATGACTGCTAGCACTGTTGAAGATACTGTTGTTTATCTAGTTCTTTTTCGGGTAGTTAACGTAAACGACCCTCCTGTTAGAGCTATTCCTGTACCCGATGCCAGCTTTGATGAAGACACTCCAGGTACTACAGTAACGCGAAACCTACTCAATTCTTTTAAAGATATTGATAACAGATTTCTGAATTTTGAACTACGCTCTTCAGCCCCTGAGGTGAGCGGCGTTTTTTTTCCAAACAGAGTGGGTAGAGATTCAGCACTTTACGTTAGTGCAGTGCCCAATTACTTTGGACAGTCAGCAATGTATCTGAGTGTTTCCGATGATGAATTTAGCGTATTCGATACTTTTCTAATAACAGTAAACCCACTACCTGACGCCTTGAAACTAACAACGCCAGTCCCCAACTTTCAACTCGACGAAGATGCCGGAGCTAAGGTAATTATCGATAGTCTCGATATATACTTCAGTGAGTTAGAGCGGGGGGCTTTAGATTTTAGTGTAAATATACTTTCCCCTCCACTACCCGACACTGTGATACAAATATTTGAACAGAGCAAAGTGAGAGTGCATACACCAGAAGATTTTGACGACAATATTCAAGTAGAGATAACGGCAGCTAATAGTTTGTTTACAGCAAAAGATAGATTTACTATAACAATAAACGGAGAAAACGATGCCCCAGTATTCTTCAAAAATATACCAGACTCAGAAATATGCCCTGGACACAATTTAACGATAAATTTGGCAGACCATCTTCGTGAGCCAGAAGATACTTATGCCGAAATGGATCGCCAAATACAAGTTTTAAGCAAAAACCCAGAAGACCTAGCAAATGATGGAATCAGTTTTAGTGTATCAGGTGATCAGGCTATTTTTCGCAATAATAACCGAGTTGGCGGATCGTACGAAATAGCATTAACTTTTATGGATAGCGAAGGAGCAAGTGCAAGCGATACGCTGAGTTTGTCCAGTCCTATCGTAACCCTTAGTGAGAGTGAAGGAGGGTTACTTGCCTCTAATGGTACAAGCTATCAATGGTTTGTAAACAACCAGCAGATTGATGGAGCAAACCGACAAACTTATCGCCCAACCCAAGTAGGAACATATACTATTAAGGTACAAATAGGGGCATGTAGCATACTGTCAACCCCTGTAATTATTACTTCACAAGAGGATGACGACTTAACTGCCAATACCCTATTATACCCCAATCCTGTCAGCCAGCGGCTATTCATTCAAATTACCTCACCTGAGCAAGGATACTTTACCCTGTACCTTCGTAATGTATATGGAAAGTTGTTGAAAACTATTAGCGGTAAAAAACATACAGAAAGTTTTCAAGAAACTCTTGATATGCAAAATTATCCGACAGGCCTATATTTTATCGAAATTACATTAGGCAATATCAGCATCATCAAGAAGGTAATTAAACTCAACTAAAAACCCACAGAATTACCGCATTCCACTGAGAATATGCACAAGGCTCTTGATAGTATCAAAACGTATCTTAAAAATCAGCAATCTAATGGGCAAACATCGGGAGATGGCAGCGTAGAGGATTTTGAAGATATAGAAATTTTACCTACCGATTTGTATGTGAGGTTTTTGATTCGGCCTAGTCAATATACAGACCGGTATTTTGATATTCACCCTAATAGTGTACAAACGAAAGAATGAAGTACAAAAACATAAGAGAAGAAGAACTGAAAAATAAAGTTGGTGCAGACTGGTTTAAGCCATTTGACACAACAGAGATTTTAGGAAATATTGACTTCACCGTTTTACCCAAACAAGACAGCTTGTTGGGCAGAACACCTCTTTTGTGGGCAGAAGCTAAAACAGGAAATTTTGATATTGCGACAATGTTTGTCCAACTCATTCTGACCATTGGAAAAGCTCGAACATTTGACAAAACTTTGCCGCCTACTTTTTTAGGAGCATTTGACTTTAAAAAAATTGCTTTTGTCGATTACATCAACATTCAAGACATATTCTTTCTCAACGATTTCAACTGGAATGTTACCCCAAGTAACCACGACACGAAAGAATTTAAACTCATTAAGGAACGAATAGAATCTGTCCCAAAAGCTAAAACCTACGTTTTTGATTACCAAAAAGACGAAAAGGAACTCAAAACCTTTATCAAAAACAATGTGGCAAAAGCCACCACAAAAAGCAAAATCAAAATTGACAAAAACAATTTCATCCCTATTTACTTGCGTTGGATTAAAATTGTAAAACCAATCATTGACGTAAACTGGGACGAACTCAAAAAGAACAACATTCTCGACAGCGATTTTTATTTAGCAGACTTATTTGTTGATGATAATAACACTCAAAACATTGATGACGATTTAACCATACGAGATAGTTTGTTTGTTGTGTATCAAAATCAAGGTTACAAAATAGCTAAAGAGAACATCAAGCAAATGTTTGATGCCACAATAAACATTCGCAACAAAGACGCTTATACACAGTTTTGGAAACTCTACAAACGACCACCCATAAAAGAGTTTCAAGATTACATTATTGAACGTAGAGATTTACTCGTACCTCAAGACATACGAGAACGAAAAGGAGCATTTTTCACGCCGAGAAAGTGGGTAGAACTATCACAAAAATACCTTACCGACTATTTGGGCGAAGATTGGCAAGACGACTATTACATTTGGGATTGTGCCGCAGGAACTGGAAACCTTTTGGCAGGTTTAAACAATAAATACAACATTTACGCAAGTACCTTAGACCAAGCAGACATCAATGTAATGCACGAGCGTATAGACCACGGCGCCAACCTACTAAAAAATCACGTGTTCCAATTTGACTTTTTGAATGATGACTTTACCAAGTTGCCACAAAGTCTGCAAGACATCATCAACGACCCTGTAAAACGAAAAAAATTAGTCATCTATATCAATCCGCCTTATGCGGAAGCAACAACATCTAAAACTGTAACTGGAACTGGAGAGAATAAGGCAGGTGTTACAACTAATTTTAAGATCAAGGAACTACTCAATCCCAAAATTGGTAATGCTTCAAATGAAATTTTCGCCCTTTTTATGGCAGTTATTTATGAAAGAATGCAAGGTTGTATTCTTGGACAATTCTCAAAAGTTAAGTTTGTAAATGGTTCAAATTTCAAGGAATTTAAAGAATTCTTTTTAGCTGATTATGTAAGTGGTTTTGTTGTTCCTGCTGAAACTTTTGACAATGTAAAAGGTAAATTTCCTATTGGTTTTACGATATGGGACACGACTGTAAAATCGAAAATAGGCACAATAGAAACTGATATCTACGATAAAAATGGCAACTATTCAGGAGCTAAAACATTTTTTGGAAATCTTCCAAAAAGTATAAATAAATGGATAAAATCATTTGATGGTAATGAAGATAATAAAATTGGTTTAATCGTAAGTTGTGCACCAGATTTTCAACATAATAGTCAATTAGCAATTTTGTCAAAACAACAAAAGAGATATTGTTTCAATATTACAAGGCAAAACCTTATAAAATCATCGATTTACTTTTCAGCTCGTCATAGCTTAAATGCATCTTGGCTAAATGACCGTGACCAATTTTTATGGCCTATTGATGGTTGGCAGACAGATATTGAATTTCAAAACGACTGCTTGACCTTTACTCTATTTTTTAGTGCTAACAGTATTACAAGTGCCGAAGGCACAAACCATTGGATACCATTTACAGAACAGGAAGTGAATGCACAGAATAGATTTGAAAGTCATTTTATGACCGATTTTATCAACGGAAAAATCAAAAATGAAAGTGAAGGCAATCTGTTTGATAATAAAACTTCTCTATCCATAAAAAGAGAATTTTCAGCAGAAGCCAAAGCCGTTTTTGATGCAGGTAGAGCATTTTGGAAATATTATCACAGTAAGCCGAATGTGAATGTAAACGCAAGTTTGTATGACATTAGAGCCTACTTCCAAGGCAAAAACGCCAAAGGCAGAATGAACAGCAAAAGCGACGATGAAACCTATATGGAATTGATAGGCGAATTAAGGAACAAACTGAACTTTTTAGCCGACAAAATCAAACCTAAAATATACGAATACGAATTTTTAAAAGAATAATAACTACTGGCAACAATAGCTATAAGCAATTGTTGTTTAGGTGATTAAACGAAATATATGCATTTAATTAAAAGTAAGTGCTAAACCGAAAAGTGAGGGTGTAAAACCCCCAAGTGTTCACAGCCGAGAGCGGTGATAATAATAGAAACCATCAAGAGCTTTATCAACACAAAAATCCTTTTGTCCATGCAACTTAAAAATACTTGTGTGAATTATCTTTCACTTTCTTCAGCAAGCAGTCGGAGCAGCACACCATTAGACCACCCAAAGCCGTCTTGCACTGGATACTCGCCGCCGCCAGCTTCGAGTGATAGATCTTCGACATTATATTTTTCCACCATTTTCGCAGTATTTTTGTATACTCTTAGGTTGTTATTAATCCAATTTGATCTGATTTTTTCAGCCAAACGGAACTCATCATAATTTCTAAGTCCTTGGATAGTAATCCACTGCAAAGGTACCCAGCTGTTGGGTACATCCCACTATTGTCCAGAATTGACTAGTGTGGTAGTTACCCCACCGGGTTTAAGAAAGTCTTTGCGTATTTTTAGTGCCACTTTTTGAGCTTGCTCATAATTTGCTATCCTGAAAAAGGGCGGATACATACCTGCCAAGCAGTACCTTTTGGTCAGGCTTTTTTTAATGAAATTATAATCAGTAAAAAAACCTCCTTCATCTTGTTTGGAGGCTTTCAGTCCGAGCATGGTGAAGTAGCTATCCCAATAATAAATCTCACCAAACCTACCGCCAGGTACTATGTAAGGGTAGGGTAGCGGAATGAGTGAGCTGTTGGTTTCTTTACTATCGGGCTGGCGTGTAAGGATAGGCCATAAGCGAGCAATATGTATATTCGCCCCAGTGGTACCATCGTTTTTATAATTGGTGCTATAGTTGGGTGGCAGGTCAAAATGCTCATTAACAAATTCTTTTAAATTGAAACTGCTTTTATCTTTTTGTTCCAAATACATAGCCATAATTTTTTTTGGCTCAGCGCGCGGAATACAATCGACAAAGGTTTTAGAATCGGGAAATAGCGCATTGAGTTGCACATCTTCGAATAATTTTTCAAAGTCTTTCTCAAAATCAATCTGCCCGAAAGCGGGCATAGAAATTTTACCTACCGATTTGTATGTGAGGTTTTTGATTCGGCCTAGTCAATATACAGACCGGTATTTTGATATTCACCCTAATAGTGTACAAACGAAAGAATGAAGTACAAAAACATAAGAGAAGAAGAACTGAAAAATAAAGTTGGTGCAGACTGGTTTAAGCCATTTGACACAACAGAGATTTTAGGAAATATTGACTTCACCGTTTTTCCGAAACAAGACAGTTTATTTGGACGAACACCTCTTTTATGGGCTGAAGCTAAAACAGGGAATTTTGACATTCCTACTATGTTTGTTCAACTCATTCTGACCATTGGAAAAGCACGAACTTTTGATAAAACTTTACCACCTGCATTTTTGGGAGCATTTGACTTTAAAAAAATTGCTTTTGTAGATTACATCAATGTTCAAGACATATTCTTTCTCAACGATTTTAACTGGAATGTAACACCAAGCAACTACGATACCAAAGAGTTTAAACTGATTAGGGAACGGATAGAATCGGTTTTAAAAGTCAAGACCTACGTTTTTGATTACCAAAAAGACGAAAAGGAACTCAAAACCTTTATCAAAAACAATGTGGCAAAAGCCACCACAAAAAGCAAAATCAAAATTGACAAAAACAATTTCATCCCTATTTACTTGCGTTGGATTAAAATTGTAAAACCAATCATTGACGTAAACTGGGACGAACTCAAAAAGAACAACATTCTCGACAGCGATTTTTATTTAGCAGACTTATTTGTTGATGATAATAACACTCAAAACATTGATGACGATTTAACCATACGAGATAGTTTGTTTGTTGTGTATCAAAATCAAGGTTACAAAATAGCTAAAGAGAACATCAAGCAAATGTTTGATGCCACAATAAACATTCGCAACAAAGACGCTTATACACAGTTTTGGAAACTCTACAAACGACCACCCATAAAAGAGTTTCAAGATTACATTATTGAACGTAGAGATTTACTCGTACCTCAAGACATACGAGAACGAAAAGGAGCATTTTTCACGCCGAGAAAGTGGGTAGAACTATCACAAAAATACCTTACCGACTATTTGGGCGAAGATTGGCAAGACGACTATTACATTTGGGATTGTGCCGCAGGAACTGGAAACCTTTTGGCAGGTTTAAACAATAAATACAACATTTATGCAAGTACCTTAGACCAAGCAGACATCAATGTAATGCACGAGCGTATAGACCACGGCGCCAACCTACTAAAAAATCACGTGTTCCAATTTGACTTTTTGAATGATGACTTTACCAAGTTGCCACAAAGTCTGCAAGACATCATCAACGACCCTGTAAAACGAAAAAAATTAGTCATCTATATCAATCCGCCTTATGCGGAAGCAACAACATCTAAAACTGTAACTGGAACTGGAGAAAATAAGGCAGGTGTTACAACTAATTTTAAGATCAAGGAACTACTCAATCCCAAAATTGGTAATGCTTCAAATGAAATTTTCGCCCTTTTTATGGCAGTTATTTATGAAAGAATGCAAGGTTGTATTCTTGGACAATTCTCAAAAGTTAAGTTTGTAAACGGTTCAAATTTCAAGGAATTTAAAGAGTTCTTTTTAGCTGATTATGTAAGTGGTTTTGCTGTTCCTGCTGAAACTTTTGACAATGTAAAGGGTAAATTTCCTATTGCGTTTACTATTTGGAATACATCCGTAAAATCAAAAATAAGTACGATTGAAACGGATATTTACGATAAAAACGGTAATTATTCAGGAGTTAAAACATTTTATGGAAATCTGCCAAAGAGTATAAATAAATGGTTTGTTAAATATCAATCACTTTCAGAAAATCATATTGGTTTATTGTCCAATTATCCACCTGACTTTCAAAATCAAGCTAAGGTTTTTATTAAAATCAAACCAATGGCTCGTGGTGGGGCAATAAAAATTGTTGCTGAAAATTTAATTCCTGTTTCTATTTATTTAACTGTTCGTCATTGTTTTGAAGCGACTTGGTTAAATGATAGAGACCAATTTTTATATCCAATAGATGGTTGGCAAACAGATTTTGATTTTCAAAATGACTGTTTGGCATTTACTCTATTTCACGGACAAACGAGAATTACAAGTACAGAAGGCACAAACTATTGGATTCCATTCACAGAACAAGAAGTAAATGCCCAAAATAGATTTGAAAGTCATTTTATGACCGATTTTATCAACGGAAAAATCAAAAATGAAAGTGAAGGCAATCTGTTTGATAATGAAACTTCTCTATCCATAAAAAGAGAATTTTCAGCAGAAGCCAAAGCCGTTTTTGATGCAGGTAGAGCATTTTGGAAATATTATCACAGTAAGCCGAATGTGAATGTAAACGCAAGTTTGTATGACATTAGAGCCTACTTCCAAGGCAAAAACGCCAAAGGCAGAATGAACAGCAAAAGCGACGATGAAACCTATATGGAATTGATAGGCGAATTAAGGAACAAACTGAACTTTTTAGCCGACAAAATCAAACCTAAAATATACGAATACGAATTTTTAAAAGAATAATAACTACTGGCAACAATAGCTATAAGCAATTGTTGTTTAGGTGATTAAACGAAATATATGCATTTAATTAAAAGTAAGTGCTAAACCGAAAAGTGAGGGTGTAAAACCCCCAAGTACTCACAGCCGAGAGCGGTGATAATAATAGAAACCATCAAGAGCTTTATCAACACAAAAATCCTTTTGTCCATGCAACTTAAAAATACTTGTGTGAATTATCTTTCACTTTCTTCAGCAAGCAGTCGGAGCAGCACACCATTAGACCACCCAAAGCCGTCTTGCACTGGATACTCGCCGCCGCCAGCTTCGAGTGATAGATTTTCGACATTATATTTTTCCACCATTTTCGCAGTATTTTTGTATACTCTTAGGTTGTTATTAATCCAATTTGATCTGATTTTTTCAGCCAAACGGAACTCATCATAATTTCTAAGTCCTTGGATAGTAATCCACTGCAAAGGTGCCCAGCCGTTGGGTGCATCCCACTGTTGTCCAGAATTGACTAGTGTGGTAGTTACCCCACCGGGTTTAAGAAAGTCTTTGCGTATTTTTAGTGCCACTTTTTGAGCTTGCTCATAATTTGCTATCCTGAAAAAGAGCGGATACATACCTGCCAAGCAGTACCTTTTGGTCAGGCTTTTTTTAATGAAATTATAATCAGTAAAAAAACCTCCTTCATCGTCCCAACAATATTTGTATAAAGCTTCTCTTCGTCTTTGGGCATATTCGGTATAAACATCGTACTGCGACTTATTGCCTTGTATGTTATAAGCCTGTGCAATAGTTAGCTCAAGATAATAGAGTAATGCGTTCAAATCGACAGGAATAATTTTGGTGGTTTCAATAGTTTCTAGCTTTTGGCTATCAGTGAGCCAGCGCGAGCTGAAATCCCAACCCGACTCGCAGGCAGCTCTCAAGTCTCTGAATAGTTCTTCGGAAGGACGCTCGGTTGTTTGGCTTAAATGAACATCTTCTTTGTAAGATTCTGGGCGAGGAGTAGATCTGTCGTCATAATGGCGGTTTAGTATCACCTCTTCTTCTAGCCAAACCACACGGCGATGTTCTTTATTGTTTTCAGACAGATTTTGATAACCTTCCATCCAGAAGTAATGTTCTTCTACCATTTGAGGCAAATATTTGGTAATCATTTCTGTGCCTTTAACCTTTGCTAATAGTTTAACTACAACGGCAAAGAAAGGAGGTTGTGAGCGGCCGCTGAAATAAGTGCGGTTACCGTTTGGTATAAATCCGAGTTCGCCGATAAGGTAAGCAAAGTTATTGACCATATTTTCCATCATATCATCTTGTTTGGAGGCTTTCAGTCCGAGCATGGTGAAGTAGCTATCCCAATAATAAATCTCACCAAACCTACCGCCAGGTACTATGTAAGGGTAGGGTAGCGGAATGAGTGAGCTGTTGGTTTCTTTACTATCGGGCTGGCGTGTAAGGATAGGCCATAAGCGAGCAATATGTATATTCGCCCCAGTGGTACCATCGTTTTTATAATTGGTGCTATAGTTGGGTGGCAGGTCAAAATGCTCATTAACAAATTCTTTTAAATTGAAACTGCTTTTATCTTTTTGTTCCAAATACATAGCCATAATTTTTTTTGGCTCAGCGCGCGGAATACAATCGACAAAGGTTTTAGAATCGGGAAATAGCGCATTGAGTTGCACATCTTCGAATAATTTTTCAAAGTCTTTCTCAAAATCAATCTGCCCGAAAGCGGGCAAGGCCAGTAGAGATAATAGAAAAACATTCAGGTAAAATGATAAGTATCGTTTCATAATAATTTTTTTTGATGAAAAATAGTTTTGAGTAATAGAAATATGTTAGGGTTTAAAATAAATCTTAAACCGGTAATTATCAATCAACAAGCTACATTGCATGTTCAGATAAAAACTTAATACGCATGAGTCGAATTTCTTCCTTCGTATAATCATCTTCGCCCAATTCTTCCAGAGCAGCATCGATACTGTCCGAGTCAGCTTCCATAAAATATTCATACACTTCCTCTTGGTGTTCTCTATCGAGAATTTGATTGATATAATAGTTGAGATTTAGCTTCGTACCCGAATAACAGATATTTTCTATTTCATTGAGCAACTCTTCAAGAGTAATGCCTTTAGACTCAAAAATTTCTTCCAGGTCAACCTTTCTATCAATCTGCTGGATAATGTATATTTTAGTTTTAGATTTGTTAATTACTGACTTCACTACCACGTCTGATGCGGTGCTGATGTCGTTCTCATCTACATATTTTGCAATTAATTTGATGAAGGGATTACCAAATTTTTTTACTTTTCCTTTGCCCACCCCATTGACTTGTGCTAGGTCATTTTCAGTGCTGGGGTAAGTGGTAGCCATCTCTTCAAGTGAAGGGTCTTGAAAAATAACATAAGGAGGAAGTTTTCTTTGTTTAGCAATCTTTTTTCTGAGCGACTTGAGCATCTCAAAGAGTGTTTCATCAAAGGCACTAGCACTAGGCACCGAGCCGATATTGTCTTCTTCTTCAACGGCCAAGGTGGAATAATCATGGTCTCGACTGAGGATGATATTGTAAGGGCTTTTTAAGTATTTCTGTCCTTTATCGGTAATACTAAGTATTCTAATATTGTTAATATTCTTAACGAGTAAGCCGTGAATCATTGCTTGACGGATAGCAGATTCCCAGAAGATTTGGTTCTCTTTTGTACCTGAGCCAAACACCTCAAGTTTATTGTGGTTGTAACTCTTAACATAATCATCTTCTGTATCTCCTACAATCACTTTAGCTAAGTGTACAATACCGAAGCGCTCTTGTGTTTGTAGCACTGTTTTGAGAATAATTTTTAAATAGTGTTCACCGGCAAACTCTTCTCTTCGTCTTTGTGTGTTATCGCAAAAATTAAAGTCTTGGTCAACATATTCTCCAAAATAGTGTAGTAGTTGTTTGTGGCGACAAACAGAAGAGTTGGCATAATAACCAACTTCGCGCAATAAATATCGGGCATTTTCGCGTTCGGTAACGGTTTTATCTCTATTAAACTTATCTAGTTTTTCTAGATCCTTAGGGCTAAATAGCATCAAGCAGAAACTGTTTAGCCCGTCGCGTCCTGCCCTCCCGGTTTCTTGATAATATCCCTCCATAGACTTGGGTGTATCATAATGAACAACAAATCGCACATCAGGTCTATCAATACCCATCCCAAAAGCAATAGTTGCTACAATAACATCGGTATCTTCGTTGAGGAAAGCATCCTGATTTTTCACTCTGGTAGCTGCTTCCATGCCAGCATGGTAAGGTAATGCCTTAAAGCCGTTGATTTGCAACAGTTCGGCGACTTGTTCTACTTTTTTTCTACTTAGGCAATAAACAATCCCGGCTTTTCCCTTATGTTGACTCACAAAGCGAATCAGCTGTTTTTTGCTATCGATCTTAGGCTGTACTTCATAAAACAGATTCTTGCGATGGAAAGAAGAAATAAATACATTAGCATCCTCCATGCGTAGGTTTTTCTGTATATCTTGTCGTACTTTAGGGGTGGCTGTAGCAGTGAGGGCAATAATAGAAAAATATTTAATTTGGTCGATAATTTCACGTATTCTGCGGTATTCGGGGCGGAAGTCATGCCCCCATTCAGAAATACAATGCGCCTCATCAATAGCAACAAAAGAAATATTAGATTTTTTGAGAAACTCAATATTCACTTCTTTTGTGAGTGATTCAGGTGCTACATAAAGCAATTTTATTTTCTGACTAATGGTTTCTCTAATTACTCTATTAACTTCAGCCTTGGAGAGTGTAGAGTTTAAAAAATCAGCCTTAATCCCTAAAGAATTCAACTGGTCTACTTGGTTTTTCATCAGTGCTATCAGAGGAGAAATCACTACGGTAGTGCCTTCAAGAATAATGGCAGGTAATTGAAAACACATAGATTTGCCCGCACCCGTAGGCATAATCACAAATGTGTTGTTACTATTGAGCAAGTTACAAATAATCTCCTCTTGGTTTCCCCTGAAATGGCTGTAGCCAAAGACATCTTTTAGTTCTTTTTTTAATGTTTTTGAACTAATATTCATTATACCTAATTATTTTGAAAGCTTAGTGTGTATTGAGATATAAACAGTATACTCGAGAATGTGCTTTGGAACATTTGGTTTGTTTTTATTAAACCTTAAAAGTAGTTATTTTTTAAAAATAAAAGCAACTGCCAAAAGAAGAAAAAATTATTTTTGCTTTGAGGTGAATTTAAAGTGTCTTTCAATTTCTAGTACAAATATTCGTGATACGAAGACATACTCAAAAGCATAAAGTTAAAAAATGTACGATATTATTTGAATAATATATTTTTTTGTAAAGTGGAGTGTAAGACCCAATGGTCTTTAGCCGATGGGATGTAAGCGACTAAGTTTTTTTATAAAAAAACTTTTGTGTATATTTGCCGCGTCCTCTCTTGTAGAGGATGTGAGCCAATGGCTAAATCTCTAGTTTTTCGGTAGTTTACTATTGCTTCAAATCATGTGGCTCTGTAAAAAAAGTAGCTAGCACGTATTTCTATTTTATTTCTTCAATTGTCAAAACAAAATATTATGAAAAAATCAAAACTTGTTGCATATTTATTTGCCCTTGTTGTGGGTATATCTTTTCAGTCAGTTGCTCAAAAAAAAGAAATCCGAAAAGTGAGCGACTTTTCTCAGGTGTCGGTAGGGGGAGGAATCTTCGATGTTACTTTGACACAATGCGACAAAGAAGAAGTTGTTTTAGAAAGTAAAGAAGACGACCTAAAAAAAATCCTTACAGAAGTAACTGATAACCGACTAAAAGTGTACATTGACAAAAAATATAGCAAACGTTCGAATAATATTCGTGCCAAAATTCACGTCTACTGTAAAGATTTGGAAGTTGTAGAATCTTCGGGTATTACAAAAATTTACAGTCAAAATAAAATTGAAACTAACAAGATGGATATAAGCTGTAGTGGCTCAGGAAATATTACATTAGACATAAACACCAAAAAACTTTCCGTCAGTTTGTCGGGTTCGGGAAAAGCCGAGCTAACAGGCAATGCCGATGAAAACAATATTAAAATTAGTGGATCTGCCAATATTCAAGCACTTAAACTGACGACTAAAGAAACCAATATCAGCATCAGCGGCTCCGGTAATGCCAGTGTAAATGTTAGTGAAGCTATTGAAGCAAAAGTATCAGGCTCAGGAAATATTCGCTATACCGGTACACCCGACAGAGAAAAAGTAAAAGTATCTGGCTCGGGAAATGTCAGCAGTATTGATTAGTGAGTTGGCTACAACGATCAGAATGATAACAAAATAGTTTTCATAAGGTCGACCTGAGGTTTGTCTTTCGCAGCGATGTCATTTTAAAACTATTTTCACTCTAGTATAGGTTGCTCTTTGCATTCGCAGGTGACAATCTGCTGGCGGCAGATTATGCATCAGCTTGAAAAATCTAATTATCAAAATAATGAATATCACAAAAACTATTCAATGCATATTCTTTATTTGTTTTTTCTTTTTTACGAAGGCTTTGTCTCAAGAGACCGACGAAGACCTGCTCTCACCCCAAGATATACAGCGTTATACAGCGCAAACAAAAAGCCTTGTTTCTTTCCTAGAGTATACTTTCAATACACTTGGTAGTAATCAAGTACCCACTGCTGAGAAAGATATTATTATTAATGAAAGTTACAGCAAGTTTTTCACCGACAACAAAGTACAGATTGAAGATGATCTCGATAATACCCGGCAGGCAATAATTAACAAAGATGTACAAGCCTACCTGAAAGACATTGATTTTTTTTTCCGAAACGTATCATTCACTTTTGAAATAAATGATATTAGCTATTTTGTCAGTGATCAGGGAAATGTGTATTTCAAAGTTAGTCTGTTTAGGTATATTCAAGGTATTACCATAGCCGGAGATACGCTCTCTAACAGCCAAAAGAGATTCATAGAAATTAATTTAGATATTGGCGAGCGTCAACTACAAGTCGCGAGTATTTATACGACCAAACTCAGCGAGAAAGAAGATATGATTAATTGGTGGAATACCTTACCACCAGCATGGCTTAGCTTACTGGCACCGAAAGTACGTACACGGGATACGCTAAACATGCAACATATTTTCAACGAATACCCCGACGCCAAACTTAACGATACATTACTAATTGCCAATGATACCATTGTACTTAACAATGATTTAATTTTTCATGATTTGAGAAATATATGGCAAGCTGAGGATTTGGATATTTCTGGTACAGACTTGCAAACGCTTGCTCCTGTTGCCAAAATGTCTCAACTTCGGTACCTAAATATAACTCACCTACCAATTGAAGATCTTTCTGCCTTAAGAAATTTGAACAAGCTAGAAATATTAAAAGCCGATAGTACTGCTATTAAAACATTAGCTTCTTTGAAATATGCTATTCGCTTGAAAGAGTTGTATTGTAACCAAACCCAGTTAGCAGATATATCACCCATTCAATATTTTGAAAAGCTGGAAAAATTACAGTTTGCGCGTACTCCTGTAGATACTTTACAAGGTTTTGAAAACTTAACTCACCTGAAATGTCTATACTTTTCAAACACAAAAGTAAGTACATTAGAAGGGCTTAAACCGCTGCGAAATCTGGTTTTTCTCAAATTTTCTAATACATCCATCAACGACCTGAGTCCTATCAGCCAACTGGATAAACTCATCAGTATAGATTTTTCAGGTACGCGAGTAAGTACTTTTAAAGGTCTTAGTAAGCTACTCTCTTTGCAAGTTATTTTCTGTAATCATACACCCATAGCGTCTCTCACTGGCATTGAGCAATTGCCTACATTAAGTAAAGTTTATTGTGATGATACCGAAGTAAATGCTAAAGAAGCCAAGCGTCTCATCAATAGTAATCCAAAATTTTTGGTCATTTACAACAGCACCTACCTCAATAAGTGGTGGAAAAATTTATCAAAAAGCTGGAAAAAGTATTTTATTAAGACATTTGATATACCAGAAAATCCTTCTAAGGAAAAACTACAAGAGCTAGTGAACACAACGAAGTTGAATATTGACGCTCAAAACTTAAATGATTTGTCCGCACTAAAAGCATTTGTTAATCTACAAGAACTCTCCTTCAATAAAAATCCCATTAGGAGCTTAGCACCTCTCAAAGAGCTACTAGAATTGAAACATATATACGGTGTTCATACAAAAGTCGTACAGTTAGAAGGGACAGAAAAACTAAATAATCTGGAAGTACTGAATCTGAGCCATACGCAGGTGTCAGATATAAGGATTCTGTCGGGTTTAACCTCCCTGAAAAGACTTGAACTTAACTATACAAAAGTATCACAGCTTGCACCCCTTAAATCTTTGACTCGTTTAGAAGAATTATCTGTAGATCACACGCCTGTGAAAGTGCTGACACCACTGGCAAAACTTCCTACCCTTAAATATATTTACTGCGACCACACTTCCGTAGACGACCAGGCAGCTAACGCTTTTTTAGATCAAAACAACAGCTGTTTAGTTGTGTACAAGACCCAAGCGTTGAAAAAAATTGTAGAACAAATATCCGTTGAGTGGAAAAAAATATTTGCACCCTACTTGGCTGATACCAAAGAACCTTCCAGAGAGAAATTACACGAAATGGCTAAAATAGAAATACTCAGTATTGCAGGCAAAAAAGATATAAATTCTTTAAAAGTTTTGAAAGCTTTCCACCGCATTAAAACCTTAGATATATCTTCTACCGCTGTTAGCGATTTAAGTGTATTGGCTGGTGCAAAATATCTGAAAAAACTAATTTTAGCCGATACCCGAGTAACCACGCTATATTATTTAGCTAAATCCAAGAACTTGGCTTATCTGGATTTCTCCCGTACGCCCATAGCAGATTTAAGCCCAATTTCGAGTTTGTATGCTTTGCACACACTCCATTTTGAAAATACACCTATAGAAGATTTAGTACCTCTGGCGTCGTTGGGTAAGCTACAGGTAATAAAATTTTCGGGTACGCAAGTGAAAAGCCTCAAATACCTAGTAGGACTTCAGCAACTCAACGAATTGGTGTTTTTTAATACAAAAATTAAAAGTTTAAAACCTATAGAGGCACTCAAAAAATTAAAAATACTAAAGTGTTATAATACTCGCTTGTCGCAAAGGAAAGTACAATCATTCAAGAAAACCCACCCAGATACAGAGATTATTTATTATTAGCCGACCCTTCGCATGTCAAATATTTCTAAAATGTAAAAATTATATCAAAGAGCCTTTTTATCTTCGCCTTATGATAAATATATTGCACTCTCTACTCGGATAGAGAAACATCGGGTTAATCTATCAAATTACCTATCGACTTAGTTCTAGCCCAGAGTTTTTATTAGTTTTGATACCTTTACTTCAAGTACTTATATGACGCTTAGTAACCATGAAGATTTAACGACCCTATTCGTCTTGTTATTAACCCCCGTTTTATTTATAGCTGAATTAGCACCTTGGGGCACGCTTGTTGTCGGTGCCATTACAACTATTTGGCTCAGTCGGCAATTGTATTTGAGTTTCAAGAATAGAAAATTAGTTCTTGAGAAACGCGCAGAGGAAAGAATCAAAGCCCAAGAAGATAGCATGAAGGCTCAAGAAGACAGAGTCAAAGCTCGAGAAGACAGCATTAAAGCCCAAAAAGAGCAAGAGTTGCTAGACCTCCAAATTCGGAAGGCTAAAAGAGACTTGGGCGAAGAGTAAAGCTAAAAATATTAAGTGTTAAGTAACTAATATATCATTCTTTAAAACATATTTTCCTCATGAACGAGTACAAAGCTGACTTTGCTACCCTAATGGGCGAACGCTTTAGGATAATTGAAAAGCAACTGAGCGACAACTCATTACAGCCTATTCACCAGCTAAGAAAAAAAGCGTTCAAGGGCTTTCAAAGCACTGGTTTTCCTACAAAAAAACACGAAGAATGGAAATACACCAACCTAAAGGACATTTTGCATACAAACTATGATTTCGCCTGTGAATATGAATTGAGCAATCGGCAGCTAAATAATTATCGCTTCGGACACATGGACACTTTTCTTTTGGTTTTCTTAAATGGCAAATTTATGAGTGATTTTTCTAGTATCTCTCCTGAATTTTCAACGCTAAGCCCTGAAAAAGGAGTAAGCATTATGAACATGACCGACGCCTACAAAGCCCATCAGAATACTATTGACAAACACCTGAACCAATATGTCGAAAATGCAGCAAATCCCTTTGTTTTGCTAAATACTGCCTTTATGCAAGATGGCACTTTTGTTAGCATTAAAAAAGGTAAAGAATTTGCAAAGCCAGTGATGATACTCAATTTCTCTGCAGGTAAAACCCTCTCGCAACCCCGAAATTTGGTAGTAGTAGAAGAAAATGCCGAAGTCACTATCATAGAACATTTTATTGCCTTAGATAAAGAAAATGCCTTCACCAATACAGTAACAGAAATATTGATGCAGAAACAAGCCCGTGTAAATCACTATAAACTACAAACAATTTGCCATAACAATTACCACATAGGTACTACGAATGTTCACCAGCAGGAAAATAGTATATTTAACAGTATAGTGATTTCTGGCAGTGGTAAAATTATCAGGAATAACCTGAATATCTCTCTTAACGGTGAGTATTGTCAAGCCTATATGAACGGGTTTTATATGCTCAAGGCAGATAGTCATGTTGACAATCACACCACAGTAGACCACCTCAAACCCAATACTTATAGCAATGAATTATACAAAGGTATTCTTGATGAACAATCGGCAGGGGTATTCAACGGGAAAATTTTTGTCCGACAAAACGCACAAAAAACTAATGCCTTTCAATCAAATAAAAATATATTGCTATCTAAGGACGCCTCTATAGATACCAAACCTCAGTTGAAAATATGGGCTGATGATGTAAAATGTTCACATGGCTGCACCGTTGGCGCACTTGATGAACAACCCATGTTTTACCTACGCTCAAGAGGTATTCCCGAAAAAAAGGCAAGAGCCTTATTGATGTATGCCTTTGCTACTGACGTATTTGAGGCAATTAAATTATCCGCTGTCAGACAATCCATTGAGGAAGAAATGGACAGAAGGCTTAAATAAATTCATTGACGTGCATTTTGAATTCATCACTAAAAACTATATATATGCCTTTAGATCGAATTAAAAACATACTGCGTGCCAATATATACGAACAACTAGAAAAACTAGGCGAATTAGGTAAACAAAAACCTAATATAGACTTTGATTGGTATAGGCGAGAAAGTAAATTTAATTTTGATGAATCGCAGTTTAATCAAAAGTATTCTCAGGAAAATAATCAAAACCATTCGGCTTATCGGGCAACCAAAACACAAAAGAGTAAAGAATTAGCTTATTATAGAGACTTGGAGGTTTATCCTGGTACTTCTTTTGTCCAAATAAAAAAATCTTATCGCAGATTAGTCAAAATGTACCACCCTGATTTATTTGCGCAAAGCCCTGAAAAGCAAGAAATGGCTAGAAAAGTAACGACCAGAATTAATGAAGCATACTGTTATTTTGAAAATAAAAACGCGAATCTAGACTAGTAAAGATTGCTTTTAAAGCGACTTTTAATAGCTTTGTTTACGTCCAATTTGTCGATAAGTTAAAAAAATATAGATTTGCATATGTGTGCTGCAAAAATGTGTCTGTAAAAAAATTTTAATATTCCAATTATTTACTAAAAATAGACTAGAAGTATGGGACTTTTTTCATGGTTTTCACGACTTTTTAAAATAGGTGAAGCAAATATCAACTCGCAACTCGATAAAATGGAAGACCCCGTAAAAATGACAGAACAGGGCATTCGCGACCTAAAAAAAGACCTCAATCAAAGTTTACAAAGCCTTGCAGAAGTAAAAGCACTAGCCATTCGTACTAAAAAAGAGTTGGAAGCAACACAGCGAACAGCTGGAGAATATGAGAATAAGGCTATTTTACTTTTACAGAAAGCTGAAAAAGGAGATCTCAACGCTGATGAGGCAGACCGTCTGGCTTCTCAGGCACTAGCTAAAAAAGAACAATTAGCCACCAGAACACAAGCCACACAAAAAGATGTCAAACATTATGATCAGATGGTTGCCAAAATGGAAAATAATGTTTCACAACTTAAACAGCAAATAGCTAATTGGGAAGGAGAACTGAAAACCCTAAAAGCCCGCTCAAAAGTCAGCCAGGCAACGGCAAAACTAAATAAGCAAATAGCTAGAGTAGATTCTTCTAAGGATACCTTGGCTATGCTAGATAAAATGAGGGAAAAAGTAGCTGAACAAGAATCCTTAGCAGAATCTTATCAAGAAATATCCGATCAAAATACCAGTGTAGATGACGAAATTAATAAAGCACTTGGTAGTGATACAAAAGCTATTGGAGACTCTGATGCCCTTAAAAAACTAAAAGCCAAAATGGCACAAGGCAGCAGCGGTGGTAGCTCTTCCGAAAGTGCAGACAACTCTTCACCGAGTGCTATAAGTGAACTTGATAAACTAAAACAACAACTCAGAGAAGGTAAAGAGTAGAGCAACCCGATGATACCTTGTATTAAACCTAAAAAAATCGCTTGAAAATCACCGTCGGTTTTTGTGCGGTGTAGAATTACAAAAGAACTGAGCTACAAACTTTTGGGCAAAAAGTTATAGCTCGGTTCTTCTGAATCGTGATAATTACATTTATAGCACTGCTGTTTACTACATTACTTGACAATGCGTTTGACTGCCCGATGTTCGCCTATTTTTAGCTCTAGCAGGTGAGTGCCTCTCGGAATTGCCCTAATATCTAGCTCAATACGATGAGTATTGCTTTGCTTGACACTCGTATGATGGCTGAGCAACTGACCCGATGAGCTGTATAAATATATCTCCAACAAACCGAATAAGTCATTTACTACAGAAATATGCAGCCTATCAACCACAGGGTTAGGATATACGCTAACAGCATCTGAAATATCATTGAAGTCTATGGCATTTGGATCTTCGTCCTCGTCGGTGATGGCAATAGTAAATTCTCGCTCAAATGTTCCGCCATTGCCGTCGTCTACTCTCACACGGATAGCATAACTGGCTTTTGCCTCAAAATCAAACTCTTGAGCAGATAATAGCTCATCGTTATTGATACTAAAACTGCTGTTGTCCGTATCGCCCGCCCCTGCTACCAAACTATAAGTATGGCTGTCTGTCGGGTCTACGTCGCTGGTAGTGAAAGTGCCCACGCTCGTGCCGGAAGGCTCATTTTCAGCAATCGTGGTATTACTTAAATTAATAGCATTCGGTGCATCATTAACGGCACTCACTGTTACGGTGAACCCGTCATTTACTGTACCGCCATTGCCATCGTTGGCAGTGAGGGTGAGCTGTGCTGTGCCATTGCCGTTGGCTGCAAAACTCAGGTCTAGGTTATCACCTGCGTCTATCGCAGCCGTTACCAAACCCGTATTCGTATTAGCCACCGTAAAACTCAACTCATCGCCATCTACGTCTGTGAATACAGTGTTCAGGGCAGCATAATTATTTCTAGCAGCGGCATCTTCAGCAACAGTTAAATCGGCAATCGCACTCGACACTACTGGTGCATCGTTAACGGCACTCACCGTTACGATGAATATATCAAAAGCAGTATTACCATTGCCATCGTCGGCAGTGATAGTGAGTTGTGCTGTGCCGTTGCCGTTGGCTGCAAAACTCAAGTCTAGATTATCACCCGCGTCTATTGCAGCCGTTACCAAACTCGTGTTGGTATTAGCCACGGCAAAAGTCAATTCATCACCTTGTGGGTCTGTGAAGACACTATTCAGGGCAACGTAATTGTTTCTGGCAGCGGCATTTTCGGCAACAGTCAAATCGGCAATGGCATTGGCTACTACTGGTGCGTCAACAGAAATAACTATTACGGCGAAAGTGTCCTGTGCTGTGCCGCCGTTGCCATCATTGGCAGTAATAATAATCTGCGCATTGCCGGCGGAATTAGCAGCAAAACTCAGGTCTAGGTTATCTTCCGAGTCTATTGCAGCCGTTACCAAACTCGTATTATTATTTGCCACTGCAAAACTCAAGTCATCGCTTTCTATATCTGTAAAGACACTATTGAGGGCAGCGTAATTGTCTCTACTGGCAGCATCTTCATTAACGGTTAAGTCAGCAATCGGACTGACCACTACGGGTGCATCATTGACGGCATTCACTGTTACATTAAAAGTATCGCTCACAGAGCCACTCGAACCGTCAAGTGCCGAGACAATAAGGCGTGCTGTGCCGCTGCTGTCGGGAGCATAACGCAGGTGCAAAGTATCATTACTCACTTGGGCGAGCAATAAATCAGTATTGTTATTGACTACGCTAAAGGTCAGTGCGTTGTCTTCTGGGTCAGAGAATACATTGCTCAGTACAATAGTACTTGGGTCAGCATCTTCCTCCACACTTAGGTCTGCTATGGGATTGTCTACTACGGGCAGTTGTGTAGCAGGTTGGAATAGGGTAAAATAAATACCGTCGGGCAAATTCACATCGGCAAAAGTCAAGATATTAGTAGCAGCGTTAAAGCTTCCCCTGAGCGTATCGTCTACGGAAGCGAAAACACTATTAGCACTGAGTGCCAGGCGTATATCACCGCCAGCCACTGCAATGCCCGACAAATCAAAGCTCATGTTGATGTTGCCAATATCTCCTGCGGATTCACTCACGCGCCACACCCTGCTCAGCCTATTGCGAAAACCTGCAGGAACATCTGAAAGCTCAGCAAAGGCTGCTACCTGAGCATTATCACCCCAAAACAAAAAAGTGTTATCTGGCGGGGATGTACGCCTGCCTATGAAAACAATACCCGTACCTCTAGCCTCCAGCACAGCACTGCCATCGGCAGCAGCACCGATGCCGGCTACGTTGAAATCATAATTGCCGCTAGCCGCATTATCCATCGTATACAGGTCGTTGGCTGCTAAAGGGAGACCGTATTTTGCCGACAGGTAGTTTTCTGCTATTATCCTTTGCGCAGCAGACAAAGTATCTCCATACACAAGCACTTCGGCAATATCTCCATCAAAAGCGCTGCCACCAGCACCGATGGCAGCTATCTGCAAAGGATTGGAAGTCTGAGGAGCATGGTTTGAAGTGAACGTACGCGCTAAGCCACCCGACACATACACGGCACTGCCATCCGTAACATCTTCCTGATGAACTACTGTGGATAAAGAATAATTACCCGTTACGAACAAATCGGTGATATTCGCTACAAACCCCGTACCACTAGAAACACTATTATTACCAGCAGCAAAAGTCGGATGATCTTGAAGAAACCTATCAAAACCGCCGTTGTCTTCTCCCCAAACGGCCTGCGCACCATTCACTCTTGGCCGATACACAGCCAGGACGCTTAGCCTAGGTATACTGTCCGCATTGATACTCAAATCAGTAGTGAGAAAATCACCTGTGCCATCAAAGGTAATCGCATCGACACCATTGACAGAACTTGCATTCAGTGCAGGGTCTCCGTTCACAGTGAGCGTTACGCCATTGCCCGATTGGTCTGTGATGCTTGTAACGGGCGCAGTACCTGTGATTCCCGCGTTGGCATCAAACCACAGGTTTAAATCGCTGCTACCATCAGTAGTGCCTATTCCTCCGGGACCTGTTGTAGCTACAATCACAGTCAGGGTAAAAGTGTCGCTGCTGGTAAGAGTGCCATCGCTGGCTAGGAGTACTAAGTCTAGCGCACCAATATCGCTGCTCAGAGGAACACCCGAAAAAGAAGGGACGGCATCATCGAAACTCAGCCAAGCGGGTAAGGCACTACCATCGGCTAAATTCGCAGTATAAGTGATGGCATCACCTTCGGGGTCAGCAAAATTATTGTTTATAGCTAAAGTAAAACTGCTCCCTGTATTAACAGATACATCGACAATAGGGCTAACTAATCGGGGCGCATCATTGACGGCATTCACCGTTAGGTTAAAAGTATCGCTCACAGAGCCACTCGAACCGTCAAGTGCCGAGACAATAAGGCGTGCCGTGCCGCTGCTGTCGGTAGCATAACGCAGGTGCAAAGTATCATTACTCACTTGGGCAAGTACTAAAGAGGTATTGCTACTCACTGCGCTAAAGGTCAATGGGTTGTTTTCTGGGTCAGAGAATACATTGCTCAGTACAATAGTACTTGGATCAGCATCTTCGGCAACAGTGATGTCTGCTATGGCATTAGCCACTACGGGCGGTTGTGTGCTAGGTTGGAATAGGGTAAAATACTGCCCATTACTCAAATTCACATCGGCAAAAATTATCGTATTGGTGCCAGCATCAAAGCTTCCCCTGACAGTATCGTCTATGGAAGCGAAAACGCCATCATTATCGAGAGCTAAACGTATATCAGCACCAGCCACCGCAAAATCGATGTCCGCCAAATCAAAGCTCATGCTTATATTTCCAAGATCTCCAATTTCACTCACGCGCCACACCCTAGCTAGCCTGCCACCAAAACCGGTGAGCACATCTGAAGTTTCAGTAAAGGCTGCTGCCTGCCCATTATCACCCCAAAACAAAAAAGTACCATTCGTCGGGGCCGTACGCCTACTCATAGAAACAATACCCGTACCTCTAGCCTCTGGCACATCCCTACCTATACCGGCTACGTTGAAATCATAATTGCCATTGGCTGCATTATCCATCGCATACAGGTCGTTGCGTCCTAGAGACAAGCCGTATTTTGCCGATAGGTAGTTCTCTGCTATTATTCTTTGCACCTCAGATAAAGCACTCCTATATACAAGCACCTCGGCAATATCTCCGTCAAAAACTAAATCGTTACGACCAAATGCGGCTATCTGCAAAGGATTTGAAGTCTCAGGAGCATGGTCTGAAACGAAGATCCGCTCTGCGAAACCAGCCACATACGCCTGACTGCCAATAGAAACGTCTTCCTGAAAAATTACTGTGGATAAAGAATAACGACCTGCTCGAAACAAATTGTTGATATTGCTCGAAAAACTCGTACCATTAGAAACACTATTATTTGCGGAAGAAATATCGAGGAGAGACCTATCGAAACCGGTGTCTTCTTCGCCCCAAACGGCCCCTGCATTATCCACTCTTGGCTTATACACTGACAACACCGTTAACCTGGGTACTCTTCCCGCATTGATACTCAAATTGGTCGTGAGAAAATCACCTGCACGATCAAAAGTAATCGCATCTACACCGTTCACAGAGCTTACATTCAAAGCAGGGTCTCCGCTCACTGTGAAAGTTACGCCATTGCCCGATTGGTCGGTTACGCCTGTAATCGGTGCAGTACCCGTTATGCCCGCATTGGCATCCAACCACAATGCTAAAGCACTATTGCCGTTAGTAGAGCCAATGCCGCCGGGCCCCGCTGCAACTGTCACAGTCAGCGTAAAAGTATCACTGCTAGTAAGGGAAGCATCTCTAGCGAGGATTACTAAATCTAGCCTAGCAATGTCGTTGATGAAGGGAACACCCGAAAAAGAGGGTACGGCAGCATTAAAGCTCAGCCAAGCAGGTAAAGCACTACCATCAGATAAATTTGCAGTATAAGTGAGGGCAGCACCTTCGGGGTCAGCAAAATTAGTGCTTAAATTTAAAGAAAAATTATTTCTGGTAGTAATAGATACATCGGCAGTGGGGTTAATCAAGCGGGGAGCATCATTGACGGCATTCACCGTTACGTTAACGGTATCGCTTACCGAACCGCTCGAACCGTCGAGTGCCGAGACAATAAGCCGTGCCGTGCCGCTGCTGTCAGCAAAATAATTCAGATACAAGGTGTCATTGCTGAATTCAGCAAGTAATAAATCCTCGTTGTTATTCACTGCACTAAATACCAATGGGTTATTCTCGGGGTCAGAAAACACATCGCTCAGCACAATAGTATATGGGGCGGCATCTTCGTCAATAGCTATGTCCGCTATGGCATTAGCCACTACGGGCGGCTGCGTACGCGGTTGGAATAGGGTGAAATAAATACTGTCGGGCAGGTTGACATCGGCGAAAGTCAAAGTATTGTTGCCAGCATTGAAGCTACCCCTGAGCGTGTCATCTACGGAAGTGAAAACACTATTAGCACTGAGAGCTAAGCGTATATCACCAGGTAATGCTAGGTCTACGCCCGACAAATCAAAAGTCATATTTATAGCACCTACATCGCTGCCACTTTCACTCACGCGCCAAACTGTAGCTAAGCTGCTAAAACCGGTGAGAACATTTGTAAACTCAGTAAAGGCTACTTCCTGCCCATTATCACCCCAAAACAGAAAAGTACTATTTGCTGGCATCGTAGACCTGCGGATAGAAATAATACCCGTACCTCTAGCTTCCAGCACAGCACTGCCATCGGCAGCTACACCAATACCGGCTACGTTGAAATCATAGTTGCCACTCCCCGCATTATCCATCGTGTAGAGGTCGTTGGCTGCTAGAGACAAACCGTATTTTGCCGACAAGTAGTTCTCTGCTATTATCCTTTGCGCAGAAGATAAAGTATCGCTATATACAAGCATCTCGGCAATATCTCCATCAAAACGGCTGCCACCATTACCACGTGCAGCTATCTGGAAAGGATTCGAAGTACGAGGAGCATGGTTCGAGGTAAAAGTTAGCCGCGAAACGCCATTCGAATACACCTCAGAGCCACCGGTAACATCTTCTTGATGAACTACCGTTGATAGAGAATAACTACCGGTTACGAACAAATTGTTGACCGTTAATGTATTCGTGCCATCAGTAACCCTGCCATTAGCACCATTAGAGGTAAGAATTCTACTATTACTAAGACCACGATCTTCCCCCCAAACGAACCCTCCAAATATTGTTGCCCTCTGAACTGTCAACACAGTTAGTCTAGGTACACTACCCGCGTTGATACCCAAATTAGTAGTAAGAAAATTATCTACAAAAGCTATCGCATCCATACCGTTTACAGAGCCACCATCCAAAGAAATGCCTCGAACACTACCATCTATTGTAATACTCACCCCATTTCCCGATTGGTCTGTTACGCCTGTAATTGGTGAAGTACCTGTGATGCCTGCATTGGCATCGAGCCATAGTTCTAAAGCACTGTTGCCGTTGTTAGCACCCACGCCGCCAGGGCCTGTGATGCCCACATCTGTTACAGTTAAAGTGAAGGTATCGCTCACAGAGGCTGAGAGGTCATTGGCAATAACTACGACGTCGAAAGTACCGACATTTTCGCTGAAAGGAATACCCGAAAAAGAGGGTACGGCAGCATCAAAATTGAGCCAAGAGGGCAAAACACTACCATCGGCTAAGTTGGCAGTGTAGGTGAGTGCGTCTCCGTCGGGATCAGTAAAATTGGTACTTAAATTCAGTGAAAGAGCTGCGCTTGCTGTGTTAATAAATACATCGGCAATGGGCGTAGCTAGCCGAGGGGGGTCGGCTAAAGCGGTGAGGCTAAGGCTTGAGAAAAGTAATAAACAGGACAAAAAAAAATAGCGTGCTTTGCCAGGAAGACACGCGGGGGGGGGGGGGGGGGGGGGGGTACAGTTGCAAAATACTTTTTGAGACGATTGATAAATAACAGTGTCATAAGTGTTTTTTTAGAGTAAATACTAATTATTAATTGTTTATACGAGTATCACACAAAAAGGTTTATGATACATTTGGCTGCCGTGGTTGATCGCTGCTCATTTTTATGCTGATAAACCAATGAGTAAGTTGCCAAATATTGTGAACTACCTCTAAACTAAAGATATAGAGGTTTCAAATCCCGTGAGGGCTTATCTTTTTTTCTGCTTCGCAGAGCCGCGACTACCCACAAAGTTATTGCTTTGTAAGCCTGCCAATGTACTCTCCACAGACCTTGATTCGGGCAGTCCCTGCCCTATTTTTTCTTGTCGGTAATAGCTTCTACGGATACTATACAAAAATACATCCAACAGCGAGGCTAACGCCTTGTATGTTTGCAAAAATCCAGTGAGTCTTTAGCTCAGTGGATTTTTGCAAACTTTTTTAAACTAGAGACACTGAGGTAGTTCAGAACTCACTTTAGTCGTTATTCTTATTTTACCACTCTAGCACAATTTTACCAAAATGCTGACCACTCTCTTGGTATCGGAAAGCTTCAGCTAATTCGCCAAAGGCAAAGCTACGGTCTACGACAGGACTGATACCGCTGGCATTAATTGCCCGAATCATTGCTTGCTGTGATGAGCGGCTATCTACGGCAAGCCCTGTGATACGCAGATGCTTGAAAAATAGCTTAGGAAAAGTAATTTCACCTTTGCGTCCGTTACCCAAAATACCAATAGAGGCAATATGTGCACCCATTGCTGCTGCTTCAATAGATTGGTTCATAGTAGATCCACCACCCACATCTAGTACGTGATTGACACCGCCACCGGTCATTTTATTAATGGTCTTTCCCCATGTTATATCTTCTTTATAATTAACTACTGCTGCCACCCCCATCGCTTGCAAGCGTTCCGATTTCTCGTGAGATGACGAAGTAGCATAAACAACGGCCCCGGCCGCTTGAGCCAGTTGCAAAGCGAAAATAGACATACCCCCCGTTCCTTCTATCAGTACAGTATCACCGCCTTTTAGCCCTCCTTCATTTACTAGTGCGCGCCAGGCAGTTAGTGCAGCACAAGGTAAGGTAGCTGCCTGCGCATAAGTATACCCCTTGGGTATAGCCGTCACTGAAGAGGCTGAAATACACGATTTTTCTGCTGCGTATCCATCAGTGGTTTCCCCTGAAATGAACTGTGTTTTATTAGAGCTAGGCTCGCCATCTAGCCAATTTGGAAAGAATAACGACATCACTTTGTCGCCAACCTGCCACGTTTTTACACCTTCGCCAACAGCAATAACTTCACCGGCACCGTCTGACATAGGTACTCTACCTTTGGGGACGGTTATACCACCTATAGCCACCAAATAATCGTGGAAGTTTAGCGAAGTGGCGTGCCATTGCACCAAAATTTTGCCTGCCTCTAGGGTGGGATCTGCTCTTTCTACTACTTTTAAATTGTCCAGACCAGCACCATTTGTTTGAATTACTTTCATATCTAATTTCAGATATTTGATGTTCTTCGCTGCGTTGCAAGAATACGCCAAGCTAAAGATTTACTTGATTTCTGCAAACTTTTTTTATAAAAAATTTTGAATTATATTCTAGTCAGTTATAGGCATACACCCTTAATTTTCTTCTAATTTTTCTATGTTTAAATCTCTGAAGAGAATTAAATTTTTTTTTCAAAATAAGCATAAAAGACAGATATGAAGATATTTACTAACTTTGCGCTTGCACGAAACTACAAAGAGCAAATATAAAGTAAAAAACTAGTTATTTCAAATAATCATTCACTGAAGATGGAAAAATATCTGCTCATCTCCATTAGCGTATTTATTTTAAATGCTTGTGGAAATAGTGAAAAAAAAGTACCAATGCCTGCCGTTTCGAGTGGTAAAATAGTGCGTCTTGAGAATTTCTTTTCAAAATTTATTTCACCGCACCATGTGGATATTTGGCTACCCGAAGGGTATAGCGGTGAGCAAAAGTATGCGGTTTTGTACATGCACGACGGTCAGATGCTCTTTGATTCTGCTACTACTTGGAATGGTCAGGAGTGGGGTGTAGACGAAATATTGAGTCAACTTATTAAAGAGAAAAAAATTAAACCCACTATTGTAGTAGGCGTCTGGAACGCAGGCAAAGCAAGACATGCCGAGTATTTCCCCCAAAAACCTTTTGAAAGCCTACCGATTGCTTATAGAGATTCATTGGTAGAACAGGCGAAAAGAGATGAACAAAGCCTTTTGTTTGTAAATAATATTCATTCAGACAATTACCTGAAGTTTATTACACAAGAGCTCAAACCTTACATAGATAGACATTATTCAACGCATTCCAACAAAGATAATACATACATGGCAGGTTCGAGCATGGGCGGGCTAATTTCTATGTATGCTATTTGCGAATATCCACATATTTTCGGCGGAGTTGCTTGTATCTCTACGCATTGGCTTGGCATTTTTAGCGATAAAAACAACCCAATTCCAGCAACTTTTATTACTTATCTGCACAAGCAGTTACCCGAGCCTGCCACGCATAAAATATATTTTGATTATGGCACAGAAACACTCGATGCGATGTATGAGCCTTTTCAGGCGCAGGCAGATAGTGCGATGAAAAACAGAGGCTATAATGCTTCGAGCTGGAAGACAATAAAATTTGTCGGAGCAGACCATTCTGAGCTTTCGTGGAAAAAACGATTACACATACCAGTTACTTTTCTTTTAAGTAGTGAATTGCCCAAAAACTAAATATTTTTGGCTTTTACGCTCCATTTTATAAATAAAAAAAATATCTGAAAATTACTTTTTAGATAGTCTCTTTCTAGTTTTGTGTTTTCAGAAAAATTAAGAAAATAAAAAAGTTAAATGTTGGAAGGCACTCATCAAAAAGCACTTCTTCTGTTGGCAGATGACACTTGTTTTCAAGGAATTTCTATTGGAAAACAAGGGACTACCTCAGGGGAAATATGTTTTAATACGGGCATGACTGGCTATCAAGAGATTTATACCGATCCTTCCTATTACGGACAAATTATCGTTAACACCGCTGCACACATCGGTAATTATGGCATTCTACCGCAAGAAACCGAGTCTGAAAATATCAAAATTAGAGGTGTGGTGGTCAAGTATTTTTCATCTGTCTATTCTCGTATGACGTCAAAAGCTTCCTTACAAGATTATCTTCAAGGAGGAAATATTGTGGGTATTGCCGGTATAGATACCCGCAAATTAGTCAGGCATATCCGTGAGAAAGGTGCAATGAACGCAGTGATTTCTTCAGAAATAACGGACAAAAAAGATCTTCAAGCAATATTGGCAAAAACCCCTGATATGAGCGGACTAGAGTTAGCTTCTCAGGTTTCTACTGCAGTGCCTTATACGGTTGGCAATTCGAGCAGTACTTACAAAGTAGCAGTACTGGATTTAGGGGTTAAGAAAAATATTCTCTCAAACTTTGTACAAAGAGATTGTCACTGCAAGATATTTCCAGCTAAAACCACCTATATCGAAATGCAAGCCTACAAGCCTGATGGCTATTTCATATCTAACGGACCTGGCGACCCTGCTTCGATGGATTATGCTGTTGAAACCATACAGGCAATTATTGCCGATGATAAACCGCTATTTGGTATTTGTCTCGGCCATCAGTTGCTGTGCTTATCGCAAGACATACCAACCTTTAAGATGCACAACGGACACCGTGGACTGAACCATCCTGTTAAAAATATTGAAACTAACCACTGTGAGATTACTTCCCAAAACCACGGCTTTGGCATCGACTCTGAATCGGTAAAAAAACATAAAGGTCTTGCTCTTACGCATACCAACCTCAACGATGGCTCTATTGAAGGCATTCGCATTAAGGGTAAAAAAGCTTTTTCTGTACAATACCATCCCGAATCCTCGCCTGGGCCTCACGATTCGAGATATCTGTTCGATCGTTTTGTGGCTTTAATGAAGAGGTGAGAGGGAAGAGGTTCAGAAGTTAATATTTATATATCTCCAGTAATTCCTTCAGTTACATTAATAATATGATCTCCTATGCGTTCACAGGTTGAAAAAATATCATAGTATGCCATTATTGTTGTCAGATTGTCTGTTCCTTGCTGAACTTGACTAAGGTAGTCTTTCCTCAACTCACTAGCTAGTAGGTTAATATCCTGCTCAGCCTGCGTTGCCTCCATCTTATTTACTTGACTATAGGATAGATCAAGATTTTTCAGCATAATGCTTAAAGCGCGGTTCAATTTGTCAAACATTGTATTAAGCTTGTCTTTCTGCAGATTGGAAAACCAAAGTTTTTGGTCGTATTTTTTTGTAATCGTTACGGCAATACTCTGAAAAAGATCGCCTATCCTTTCTAAATCATTAATAATACTGAGCATAATTCTAATATCTCTTGAAGATTTATGGGTAATATTATTTTGCGAGGCTTTAGTAAGAAAATCAGCAATGGCAATTTCCAGTTTATCAGTTAATATTTCGTATTCTTTAATTTTAGATAGCGTTTTTTTTCTGTTTTTTTTCTCTGTTTCATTGATAGCTTTTTGCGTATTGTCACTCATCGTTTTAGTGATTTTACCAAACTTATATATCTCCTTCTTAGCCTCCAACATAGAAACTTCTGAAAGTTTACCAAAGAATGTATTGCCGATAAATTCGAGCTGAAATTCCTCATCTGCCCCTTTATTAGCTGGCACCATTTTAATCGATAGTTTGGTAATATGAGGGACAAACCATATCAATAATACTGTGTTGGTGATATTAAAAAAAGTATGAAAAATAGATAAAGAAAAAAGCACGGCCGTATAGCCTTGCGAACCCGAATCGGAGGTACTTTGTACAGAAAAAACATAGTCATTTACTATATTAATAAAGAGGGGAACATAACTTTTGATGAAGCTAATAAAAAATGGAAACATGATAAACATCCAAGTAACACCGATTATATTAAACAGAAAATGCGCTCTGGCTGCCCGTTTAGCATGTGTATTAGCCACTAAAGCGGCTAAATTTGCTGTAATCGTTGTGCCAATATTTTCTCCTAATACCATAGCTGCAGCCATCTCAAAAGGGATCACACCCTTATGGCATAGTACAAGCGTTAAAGCCATTGCTGCACTAGAAGACTGCACCAATATTGTTACAATAGTGCCGATACACACAAAAAGTACGACAGATAACCTACCTAAGTCAGTGTAGCCATTCAAAAAACTTAATTGCGATTCTGTTAAGTTTGGCATACTAGCTTTTAGCGCATCCAAACCCATAAAAAGCAGAGCAAAGCCAATAAATACTTCTGCCCACAACTTGACCTTATTATTAGATGAAAACAACATTGGAAAGCCTATGCCGATGATAGGCAAAGCCACCGATACAATTTTAACTTTGAAACCAAAAATAGTAATTAACCAAGCTGTTATAGTAGTACCGATGTTGGCACCCATTACTACCCCAATTGCTTCCACAAGAGAGAGCAAACCAGCATTGACAAAACTGACTACCATTACGGTAGTAGCAGAGGAAGACTGCACGATACTGGTTAGTAAAAAACCTGTAACCACCCCCATAAAACGATTAGCGGTGATGGTGTTAAGTATTTGGCGCATTTTATCACCTGCCGCTTTCTGGATACCCTCACTCATCACTTTCATCCCATAAATAAAGAAACCTAAAGCACCTACAATTCTCAGTATATCAAATACATTTATTTCCATAATAATATAATAATCCAAAAACTTTATGTTTGTACTTTTACTTGTTGAGATAAACCAATGAGTGAATTGGTCAGACTCAATATGTTATACAAAGATAGCATAAGTTGGATTCTTTTTTTACACGGCACCTGTGGCAAAATGTATAAAGTTATTCTCAAGCCAAAAACAAATAAACAGAAACGAAGCCTCATTATACCAATGAGGCTTTGTTTCTGTTATATTTTGCAAATCAATTATTCGGTTCTATTGTGAAATTATATATTGTCCTTCTTGAAATTTATAGTGTAAATTCAGTGCAATACTAATCGATGTTAAAATATCTTCTAGAGAGCGTTGGGTGGAGTATTTTGCAGTTAATTTTTGTTTGTCAAGTCCGGGCTTTAATACGATGGGTACGCCGTATTGGATCGACAGTGTGTTGACAATTAAATCGAGCCTTGTATCTTCAAACACCACAGTCAAGGCAATATCTCTCCAGTTACTTTCCCTGTCTGCAATACTTAGCTGTAAATCTTTGGTGTTTTTATCAAACAACAATTTTTGATTAGCACTGATCACTTGTTTTGTGTTCTCATTATCTGCAAAAGATACTTTTCCGCTTAGTACATTGAGGCTAATTTTTTGCTCTTCATCCCTATCACGCAAATTAAAAGATGTACCCAATACGCTGACATGAGCACCAAAGGTGTAAATAGTAAAAGGCTGTGTTTTATTTTCAGCAACATCAAAAAATGCTTCCCCTTTGAGTTTTACACTTCGGTTTTCTTTTCCGTAGTTTTGCGGGTAGCTAATGCTTGAGTGGTGGTTGAGCCAAATTAATGTTCGATCATTAAGGCTTACTAATATTTTTTCATTTGCCTGTGTACTTTTTGTGACCCAAGCCATTCTTGCAGGATTTGCTCGGTTAAAATACAGCGCAGCAGCAATGCTACTCAGAACGAGTAAAACCACGGCGGCAGCATAACGGTAGGGCTTGATAAAACGCCTGAGAATAATGTTTTTTTGCGAAGTATCTTTAAATATTGCTGCATTGATCTTTGCAAGATGCTTTTTCTTGTCGTGATGGTTAACTCGAAATAATAGACCAGAGTCGTTCCATATTTTTTGTGCTGCTTTTAAATCGCTGGCTGTGGATTGTCTTTTTTGTAGATACGTGCTTATTTCTTTTCTCTTTTGTTCGTTAGTATCTTCACTGAAATACTCTCCGATAATTTCGTAATTCTTTTTTTCATATTTCATAACTATGCCTCGGCTTAGCGTACTATCATTTAAGTTTAAGTGTGCAAACAATAATCTGTTAAGATGGATAAATTTTATTAGGAAGGTAATAATGACGCTATTTTCATTTGTTTAGCTGTCCAAAAGACAAACCATACCATAAGTGAGCCAAAATTTTTTTTTAAATTATTTCTTTCATGCTTTTATTTAATATGTGCTAAACCATCAAGTCAAAATCGTATTTTTGTTTCAAAATTTGCCGTAGCTTTTTCAAAGCTAAGCCTATTTGATAGTGTACTGTACGAACGGGTACTTGTAAAGTGTCCGCAATTTCTTTGTAACTCATTGCAGAAAAGCGGCTGAGCCTAAAGATTTCTTTGGTTAGATCAGGCAATTCTTCAATAGCCTGGTAAAGTAATTTTTCCAACTGGGTATAATTAAATGTTTCTTCTGTAAGATTTTTACGCCAATTAGCTGTTTTTTCTAGCCCTTTATGGTAGTCTCTTTCAAACTTTTTCCTTTTAATATGGTTAATTGCCGTATTTCTTGCTGAGCGATAAATATAAGCCTTTATAGAAACAATAATATTAAGCTGCTCGCGCTTTGACCAAAAATTCATAAATACATCTTGCAAAATTTCTTCTGCAGTTTCTTTTTCCTTAGTGATACAAATAATGTAAATGAGCAAACCGTCATAATATTCTTCAATAATAAAGTTCCAGGCTTTTCGATCTCCTTTTCTAAGGAGATCGATCAAGCCTTCATCGCCTTTTTCTTTGTATAATCGCTTAATATCCAAATGTGATAAAAATTTAAGACAGTAAAAAGAGTGTGTAACTCGAGTGAATAAAACAATTATCTTGCCCATGTCAACAGAAAAATATAATGAATTTATCAATAATCCCTGTTTTATCTATGGGTAGATCAAGATTTTTATGGCTAGCCGCCTTAGAACCTGTTTCCGATTTCGAGAATAATTTGAGAAAAAAAGACGATACTAAACCCTTACCGATATTTTCTATAACGTGATGGCGAGAAAGTAATAATCGATAAAATCATTTTAAAAAAATATGCCAAATAAAGAAAATTAACTATCTTCGCACAGTATGGGTTGATAAATGGAACAAGTATAACTACTAATTGAAAAACAATAAAAAAACGTTATGAAAAAAGTACCTTATTTGTTAATTGCGCTTTGGGCTTTGCAAGCCTGCTCTTCGTCCGATGATTTTACTAAATCACGCGTTGACATATTGGCACGCGACATGGGCAAAAAAGAGAATTTTACTATTATTTTATACGATATGGATGTAGAAGGTAGCTTTTTTTCTACCTATAAGCATCGCTATAAAATCATTACGAACAAAGAAGTTGAAAAAACGACAGGAGATAGCACCTACACTATGCTGCTACCCGAAGAACAACTGACCGATTGGTATGAAGTGAGCGAAACAGAGTTTGACCGCCATGTCAATGATATGGGTATGGAAATTGCCTCAAAAACCGATGGAAAGCTGTCCAAGCAAACTGCTCCTCCCGGATACTCCAACTATGTGGGTAATGAACGCTATGGACAATGGCAACAAGGTAGTGATGGGCGTTCTTTCTGGCATTTTTATGGACAATATGCTTTTATGAGTTCGATGATGGGGCTTATCGCCGGTCCTATTTATAGGCAACCCTATACCAATTATCATAGTAACTACCGCAATACTGGTAAGTCGTACTACGGCAGAGCAGCAAACGGACAAGCACTTTACGGCACTCGTTCTGCTGCTGTGAGTAAGTCCAATCCGAGCTTTTACTCTCGTTATAATAGCAAAGGTGAATTTAGGAATAAAGTAAACAACAGTGTTTCGAGAAGTTCCTCTTCAACCAGCCGATACGGGGGAAACTCTCAAAACTCAAACAGGTCGAGAACCTCTCGTTCCCAATCTCGTTCAGGCAGCTCTCGCTCTAGGTCTTTTTCGGGTGGAGGAAAGTAGCAATGCTTTGGGTGAGTAGTTCTTGGCTGCTAAAAAAAACAGTTTGGATTTTTCGATAAGTTCAGGCTGCTTTTTTATATCGGAAAACTCTTATTTAACCCGCTACACAATTCTGTGAACCAAAATACATATCGAATGCGTTGCATATTTAGTTCTTTATTATACATTTTTAATACAGAATAAAGGATAACTAGCTACTTTATACAATTGATTATGCATTTAAGTTATAAGTACAGATACTTTTTTATTTCTATTCTGTGTGTGTGCCGCGTAGTATACTCAACGGCACAAATTTCTCCTCTGGCAAACGGAAATATATATAAAATATCTGTCTCTCAGGAAGGCATGTATAAAATTACGGCTGCTTACCTCAAAGCCAATGGTGCTCAGCTAAACGGCTTAAGCCCTGAGGCAGTTAAATTATACGGACTGCCCGCAGGCATGTTACCTCAAGAAAATAATGCCGCCCGATATGATCAACTACAAGAAATAGCTACTTTTAAGTCAGTTAATGGTAGCCAGTTTGATTATTTATTGTTTTTTGCCGAAGGTGCTGATGCCTATCATTATGATAGCGAAAATAAAGTATTCTCTTATAAAAAAAATTTATACTCAGACCAAAATTTTTACTTCCTAAAAATTAAACCTTCTCCAGAGCCATCACTTGCCGTACAGGACGCCCCTGCGCTTAGTGGAGCAACTAAAATTTCAACTACTTATTTTGATTATATCCATCATGAAAATGATTTTTATAATCTTTTATCTACGGGAAGAGAGTGGTTTGGCGAACGGTATAGCCTTCCATCTGAAGAAAATTTTAACTTTGATATAACAGGGATTACTACTTATTCGCCTTTATATTTGTCCATAGATGTAATTTCAAGTAGTAGTTCGGAGGTTTCCTTTCATTTTGCTGCTAATGGCACTAATTTACCCGAAATTCTTATACCTCCTGTGCCTTCAGGCAGTGCCTTTACCTATTCAATCAAGGCATTTGAGGCTGTGCGAACCTTTCAAATAGATGCCACCTCTTTAGTTGGGCAAGCCAACTTTGCCCTGTCACTCAACTATACGCAAGAGTCTGCTGGCATTTCTGGATCGGGCTATATCGACTATCTGGGGCTAAGTTTTCAGCGTTCTCTTCGTCTTTATGGCAATCAGACTGTGTTTAGAAAAATGGCTGCCGACAATATTCCTACTGAATATCGCATAGCAAATGGTGCAGCAATTGATATGGTTTGGGACATCAGCAATCCTTTAATACCGGTGAATTACCGTTTTAGTTTATCGGCAGATAATGCCGTTTTTACCAGTGAAGCTAACGGCAAATATGTTGCTTTTAATGCAGCCAATCTACCTGCTCCTACTTTTGAAGGAAGAGTAACGAACCAGAATTTATATCAGTCGGCTACTCCTGACTTGCTTATTATTAGCCCTAGTGAGTTCTTTTCCGAAGCTGAGCGTTTGGCAGCATTTAGGCGTTTTCACGATGGTTTGCAGGTGATGGTAGTATCTCCGGATGCTATTTACAATGAATTTTCTTCCGGAAAGCAAGACATCAGTGCTATCAGAGATTTTATCCGCTTGCTCTATCAAAATGATAGCAAGCTGAAATATCTACTACTGTTTGGCGATGCCTCTTATGATTATAAAAACCGGGTCAATAACAATACTAATTTTATTCCTGTATATGAGGCAAAAACATCCTTCGACCCGATTAATAGCTACTCATCTGACGATTTCTACGGGTTTCTCGACGATCATGAGGGTGAATGGCAAGAATGTGCTTCTTGTACCGACCACGACTTAGATATAGGCATCGGTAGGTTGCCCGTAACTAATATACGCCAAGCTGCAGATCTTGTTGATAAGATTATCCATTATAGCGCGAGTCCGAGTACTTTTGGCAAGTGGCGCAAGCAGTTGGTATTCATAGCTGATGACGAAGATGCTAATGTCCATCAACGTGATGCTAATTTTCTGGCTAATTTTGTAGAAAATAATTACCAAAATTATAATATAAACCGCCTTTTTATTGATGCCTATCCACAAGAAAGTACTCCTTTGGGTGAGCGATCGCCTATTGTAAGAAAGGCCTTGAACCAACATGTAGAAAGGGGGGCACTCATCATTAATTACAGTGGGCATGGCGCAGAAACAGGATGGGCAGAAGAAAGTATTTTGAGTAGTGTGCAAATAGAAAACTGGGATAATTACGATAACATGCCTTTGTTTGTTACTGCTACCTGTGAATTTGGACGCTATGATAATCCTGGTTTACGCTCAGGTGCTGAGCGGGCAATTCTCAATAATAAAGGAGGTGCTATTGCACTGTTAACCACCACCCGTCCTGTTTATGCTTTTTCCAATCGTATTCTAAATAAAGATTTTTACGATCATGTCTTTGAACCGACAGACGGGGAAATGCCTAGATTAGGAGATCTTATGCGTACTACCAAAAACGCTACAGTTGGCAGTGGTAGCAATGGAGTGATTAATAGAAATTTTACACTTCTGGGTGATCCTTCCCTAAAGCTCGCCTATACAGAAGATTCTATTGCCATAACAGATGTTATATCTGCTCATACTTCTACCGACACTATTCAGGCACTGAGTAAGGTAACAATCAACGGAGTAGTCAATAAAAATGGCATAACAGATGCGAAGTTTAATGGGCTGGCAGAAATAGTGGTTTATGCGCAAAAAACAACTTTAACTACGCTAGGCAATCAAAATACCAGCCAACTGAGTTTTCAGAACAGGAGCAATATATTGTATACTGGTAGAGCTTCGGTAGAATTTGGTCAGTTTAGCTTTTCTTTTGTTGTAGCTAAAGACATTAGTTATTATTTTGGGGCAGGCAAAATAAGCCTATACGCCTATGACACTACCAGGCACCAAGATGCCGCAGGGTTTCGCGAAGATATCTATGTTGGCGGCAGTATATCAGTACCTCAAGATAATAAGCCGCCTCAAATTAATGCTTACTTGCAAACTCCGCACTTCCAGCAAGGGATGCAAGTACCCGCAGATCCGGTTTTGTATGCTTCTATATTTGATGAAAATGGTATCAATACGACTGGAATAGGCATTGGACACGACCTAGTGGCTGTGCTCGATGGCGACGAAGACAATGCTTTTGTACTCAATGACTTTTTTCAGGCATCGCTCAACGACTATAAGCATGGGCAATTAGCTTTTCAGTTTCCCGATTTATCAGAGGGAAAACATCTTTTGGTAGTGAGAGCATGGGACACACATAATAACTTTTCTGAGACAGAATTGCAGTTTTTTATTGATTCGCAATATTTGCTCGAACTCGGTCAGCCATTCAACTATCCCAATCCATTTAGGGACCAAACTACTTTTACTTTTACACACAATAGAGAAGATGAAGAGCTTGATATAACGATTCAGATATACAATACTCAAGGGCAGCTTATCCATACTTTAACCGACAGAGTGGTAAGAAGCTCGGGCAAGGTAGACAGCATTAGATGGGACAGAACCAACGGTAATGGACAGAAAATACGCGCAGGTATATACCTGTACCGACTGCTAGTGAAATCTTTGAAAGACAATGTATTTAACCGAAAAATGGGAAAAATATTTATCGTTGACTAAAAAAAATGTTTATATTTGCAAATTAATACTAAAATACCCACTTATACGAGCTACCTCTACTAAACTTTTGTTACAGTTTTTTCTCATCGGCTGCTCTACTCTCTACACAGCCGAGAGTCCCCTTGTGATATGAGTTTTCTTATTTCAAAGTACTCATTAACTAATTATTAAGGTTTAACCTTAGGTGAAGATAAATCATTCGGACGATTTCCTACAATCAATAAATAGCCTGAATCCAGAATTTATTAATACCATCATCAAAGATTATTTTATTAAAAAAGGTGTAAAGTTATGTGGCGTCTAAAAATGAAAATTTGTGTATTAATTTTAATAATCGTTACTTATTCTGTGCGTATAAATGCCCAGCAGGGCTTGATTACAGGGCAGGATACTTTACGGAATCCGGTCATCTCGGCCTTGCCTTTCTTGCGCATCGCCCCAGATGCAAGAGGTGGTGCTATGGGCGAGACCGGCATTGCTACTTCTCCCGATGCTAATTCCGTTCATTGGAATCCCGCCAAATTGGCTTTCATAGAGAAAGGACTCGGATGGTCCTTGTCTTATAGCCCATGGTTACCTAGAATAGCAGCAGACATGTCTGTTTCTTATCTTGGGGGCTATAAAAAATTTAGAGAAGACCAAGTGATTGCCGCCTCTTTTACTTATTTTGACTTAGGGAGCATACAATTTACCGATGGCACGGGCAGACCCATCAACGATTTTGACCCAAAAGAATATACTTTTGATTTTACTTACTCTAGAAAGATATCTGAAAACCTCAGCACCGCTGTGACAGCTAGGTTTATCCATTCAAATTTGGCAGGTAATATCACTGCTGCGGCAAGTAGTGTTGATATTAGACCAACTAATACAGGTGCTGCTGACATCTCACTGTTTTATCAGAACAACCGGTTTCAAATACGCGGATTAAGTAGCACATTAGCTTTTGGATTGAATATCTCTAATATAGGCCCCAAAATCACCTATGTCAGTGTCAATAGTGATAACATAGACTTTATGCCTACAAATCTCGGTATTGGTAGTGCTTTAACTACCGAAATAGACGCCTTTAATAAAATTACTTTTACTATGGACTTTAATAAACTTCTAGTACCCACCCCCAACGGTTCTGTTGTTGTCAATAATAACGGCAATCCACCACTCCTATCTGGTATTTTTGGCTCTTTCGGCGATGCTCCCGGAGGGTTTTCTGAAGAACTCTCCGAAATTACTATTTCCACCGGTCTAGAATATTGGTACAATGAAATTCTTGCCGTGCGGGCAGGCTATTTTCATGAAAGTACTGATAAAGGCAACAGAAAATTCTTCACGATGGGCCTGGGCTTACGATATCAGAAACTAGGGTTAGACTTTTCTTATTTAGTTGCCAACAAACAAGGAAATGCTTTAGACGACACACTGCGCTTTACTTTTTATATGAACTTTGACTATAAACCCAAGCAAGAGAAGTTGAATAAATTAGATGAAGAATAAAAGTGTTTATTTTTTCCACACCTGTAATAAAAAATTTAAAATTCTCTAGTTAAATTTGCCAGCCATTACGGCGGGGTGTAGCGCAGCCCGGTTAGCGCACCTGGTTTGGGACCAGGGGGTCGCAAGTTCGAATCTTGCCACCCCGACCATCTTACCAAGAAAACGATAGAGATATTTCTGGTCTCTATCGTTTTCTTGGTAAAATCAAGGGTTTGCTAGCTCAACTGGATAGAGCAACTGCCTTCTAAGCAGTAGGTTCCAGGTTCGAGTCCTGGGCAGACCACAGGTGTCAATCTTTGACAGTCAAAATGCTGCGAGTATTTTGTGTTTGTAACTCCATAATGCAGCACGATTTCTTCATATAATAGCTTTTGCTATGATTGCAAAGCCCCTTTAAAGCTGTTTTCGCACAAGATGGGCATACAGATTGCTAGGCAATTAGGTGAACCACCCACTAGCTGAAGACTGACGGGATTCGTGCTTCACAGCCGCTTGCTTGCTGCCATAATAAGTTTTCTATTAGCAAATATCCTTCTGCTTGATATGGGTGGGCTGAAAAAAATGCCCGACTACAAGTAAAGTTGTATGCAGTAGCAATTGCCGTGTTCACAGGATAAAATGTAGATGCTTCTAACCTACAAACATCATATGGCTAAGCTAAGTGTTAATATCAATAAGTTTGCTACCCTGCGTAATGCTAGAGGAGGTAACAACCCTGATTTAATACAAGTTGCTAAAGACTGTGAGCGATTCGGGACACAAGGTATTACTGTACACCCACGTCCTGATCAGCGCCATATTCGTTATGGCGATGTACTCAAGCTCAAAGAAGTAGTAACAACTGAACTAAATATAGAAGGCAACCCCCAACAAAAACGCTACATGGAATTGATATTGCAAGTATGCCCCACCCAAGCCACCCTCGTACCAGATGCAGATAAGGCCTTAACGTCTAATGCTGGTTGGGATACGATAAAACATCAGCAATATCTACAAGATATTATTGCAGCATTAAAACAGTACGGTATTAGAACTTCCATATTTGTCGACCCTATAGAAAGTATGATTGAAGGGGCAAAAGAAACAGGAGCAGAAAGAGTTGAGTTATATACTGAGGCTTATGCCGTCAATTATGGCAAAGATAAAGTATCAGCTATTAGCAGTTATAGAAAAGCGGCTGATTTAGCGCAGGAACTGGGAATACAAGTAAACGCCGGACACGATTTGAGTCTGGAAAACTTGAGTTATTTTAAAGATAATATACCGGGTTTGTTAGAGGTATCTATAGGTCATGCACTCATTTGCGATGCCATTTATTATGGTTTGGAAAACACTATTCAGCTTTATTTGAGGCAGCTAAACTAGCACGTACTGCGTTAGCCTGTATTATTTATTATTATTGTATCCTAGTTTTGCTTTCAAAGCGAGTAGAGAGTCCGACTGTGTGCTTTCACCCAACAAGGCATGATCAATTTCGTCATCAATACTTTTGTTGGTGTTTGCCATATCCCCGTAAGATTCTGCGAGTGCCTCTTGTTGCGCTACTTTTTCTTTCATTTTTTCCAGTAGCGAAACAGTACCCGAAGAATCTATATTGGCTAATTGCTTATTGAGCTTTTTTGTTGCTTGGCTTACTTTTGCTCTGGCTTTTAAAGTTTTTAACTCATTTTCCCAAGTATCAATTTGCTGTTTTAGTTTTGAGACATTTTGCTGCATTTTTGCCACAGAGTTCTCTTGGGAAGCTACCAATTGTTGCTGGTTTTGCAGTTGTTTGAGGGCTTGATCTTGTTTAGCTAATGATGCGCTTGCTAATCGATCGGCTTCTACAGCATCTAATTGCCCCGATTGCACCCTTTGGAGCAATAGTATGGCTTTCTGCTCATATTCAACAGCCTGCCCCTGCGTAGCGTTTAGTTCTTTTCTACTCTTAATGGCTTCTGCTTTTACTTCGGCTAGGCTTTTCAGGCTCTCATTAAGGTCTTTTTTTAAATCTCTGATGCCTTGTTCGCTCATCTTGACTGGGTCTTCTAGGCGGTCGAGGGATGAGTTGGCTTGGGCAGCTCCAATACGAAATATTCTCTTAAATATTGACATGGTATTTATAGATCATTTTTATTTTGAAAAGGTTAAAATTTCATCGCAGTACTCTGCAAGTAGCAGACTCAGAGAAGCAATGGAAGACTCCAATTCGTTTTTGTCGAGATTTTCTAATTGTAGAGTGTCTCTGAAAATCACTTTCTGCCCTTGATCGTCTAATACAAAAGCACCATGCACGATTTCGCGGTTCTTTTTCAGGAGGCTTTTATATAAATCAATAGACTCGGTTTGGATCTCGAACAGAGCTTGCTCGATCAAGAGAATAGGGTCTTCACAGTCTACCACCATGTTTTGAATGCCTACTTCTTCTTTATTAACGAGGAATAATTCTTCTGCCGGGTCTTCATAAATAATTTCACATTCTATTTCTAACAGGTATTTCTTTACCTTTTCAAAATAATTCATCTTTATAATGTTTTTAATGTATTTTTAATAAGCCTTAGTAGTGAAAAACACCTGACGAATCATTAATTTTTCGCGTAGCTCTTTTTGTTTTTCTGAATTGTAAAGGTAAGCTGATTTTTCTAAATAAAGAATTGCTCTGGCAGGCTTTCCCGCATTAAAATATTCTACTGACTTATTGTAATATTGTAAACCTGTTAATTGTCTTAAATTTACTTTCTTTTGGATATTCAGAGAAGTCTGGAACACATTCGTCTCGGCGGGGGCTGTATTATTGGATAAATAAATTTTTTCGCGGCGGCTAATGGCTTTTTTGCCAATAATAAAGCCGTGGAAGGGATCGGTAGTTTCTATCAAAATTTCTCTACTAGATAAAACAACTTTCAAGTAAACATGATAATTAGTCTCGATAGCTCGCACCCGATAGCCCAAACCTTTCAATACATAAGTAAACAAAATAGTACCCGACAGACAATCGTAATCACCTTGCTCAAACGCCTCACTTAAGGTAGCGTATTGACAGTAATTTTTTAAGAAAGTACGATAAATTTGGCAGTATATTTTCCTGATAAGAACCACACCACTTTTTTTGTGCTGCATTTTCCTAAATTGTTCAGTGAAGTTATTAAGCCTTTTCCTAAATTTATCAAATTTGCTGGCATTCATTGACGGAGAGGCGGCTAAAAGTATATCCAAAAAATCGGATTTTTCGGGAGAGATGTTTTTGAAAGCTAAATATTCATATGGGCTGAAACCTGCTATTTGCATACCCTGCCCATAGGTGTATACGGGTAGGTAACAAAACAATAACAATATGTGGTATAATAAATAGCGCATCAGTAATTCCTATTAATCACAAACATACATAATTTATTAATAATTTATTCATATTAAGTTAATATTTAATTTTGTTGTACGAGTATCGTTGTTGTTTTACAGAGTAAGTCCTAATACCGCAGCTCTAAAGAAGCGTTAGATCTGGAAATAAATGAATAAGTTGATAAGCAAGAGTGAAGTATCATTAAATAACAATACACACTTTTAAGTAATTCAACAAAAAAATCTGACTATTGAAAAATAAGAAAACCATACTCAAAGACTTAGGACTTATTGATTATCAGCAAGCCTGGGATTATCAAACGCAACTTTTTGAAGAAATAATTGCTATTAAGCTGGCTAATAGGCAGAGAGTTACTCGCGGACAAGCCCTAAAACCTACAGCAAACTATGTGATTTTTTGTGAACATCCACACGTTTATACCTTGGGTAAAAATGGTAATTCGTCTAATCTATTAGTTAATGAATTAGGTTTAAAACAGGCACAGGCTGCCTACTATAAAATTAATCGGGGGGGAGATATTACTTATCACGGACCGGGGCAAATTGTGGTCTATCCTATCATAGACCTAGATAATTTTTTTACCGATATTCACCGCTATCTTCGTCTGTTAGAAGAGGTGATTATTCGCACCCTGAATCATTACAAAGTTGATGTTGGCAGGGTGGAAAAACTTACTGGAGTTTGGGTAGATGTAACAAGTGAAGCCCCTCGAAAAATATGTGCAATGGGTGTGAAAGCTGGACGCTGGGTAACTATGCATGGGCTGGCACTGAACGTGAATACAGATTTGTCGTATTTCGACCGAATTGTCCCTTGTGGAATCAGTAATAGGGCGGTTACTTCCTTGGCAAAAGAATTAGGTGAATACCAAGATACTACGGCAGTTAAGGAGTTGATTAAAAAGTATTTTGTGGAAATTTTTGCAATGGATACGAGAGCTTTTTAACAAAAGTTTATTGAAAATAACTCTCTATTATTATAACATTATTAAAATATTGTTAAAATATTTTAATATAGTTCTCTTTCTAATATTTCTTCTTTTCTACTTTTTCCACTGTCTACTACTTTTTGATTTTTATTTATTTGTTGCTCTAATTCCTCTATTTTTTGTAGTAGGGATTTTTGGTTTTTTATAATAGGAAATTTGAAAGATAAATTTTTTATTCTATCCGTAGATGCTCTGTAAGTTCTTGAAAAATTTTTCTCAATTCCTATTTTATTTAAAATCCAAGCTAAAAATTTAGCTTCTACTCTATCTATTAAAACTCTAATTACTCCACAATGATCCGTTGGAAAAAATTCTTGATTTTCAGAAATGTAACTAACCATCCAGTCACCATCTATTCCCCAAAGGATGGAAGGATTTGAAAAATCTTTTATAAAAGATTTTTTAACTTTTCCAAAGGGTTCAAAGACATTTGCACTATAGACTGGTATTTTCCCTTCATTATTTTCTATTTCTTCTTTTAATACTCTTTTACCAATAAATACATCAAAATAACTTTTTTCACTTAACTTAAATTGTTTACTTTCTTTTTGATTGAAAGCATTTTTAAAAAGATTTTCTATCTTGTTTTTACAGGTGCTTATCTCTGCTTGCGCTTGACTTACTTCTTGGTCTATCGCTTCACATTCAGAGACAATTTTTTGTTGGATTTCTAAAGTAGGAAGGGGAATTTTGATATTTTTAAGATTAGTTGAATTAAGACCTCCCTGCACAGCTCCTGTAATATTTTCTTTTAATAAAGATTGTCCTTGTTTAGAAAATAAAAAGTTAAAAATATATTTTTGTGTTCTTAAATTATTACATCTTAAAATAAAGACATGTTCATTAATCATTGCTTTTTTATTTTCTAATTCTTTTCTTAATAAAGCAATTTTTCCTGTCAAAGCTCCATCTTTACAAATTAAAATATCATTTTCTTCTAGCTGACTTTTATTCCTATTTTGATAAAAATCTAATGAAACATATTTAGGATTATCTAACTGAATATAACCATTGTTAGCATTGATATGCTCTCCTCCTAAACTTAAAATACCTTCTTTTATATTTCCTACCCCACCTATAGGTCTATTTCCACTTTCTATATTTTCTACAATCTCTCCCAACTTCACCATCTCCCACTTACTCACCACCTCGTTATTTATTTTAGGATTCAAACTAATTGTAGTATTCACTTTTACTTTTTCAAAATCAAGCATATCGGTCAATTTTGCTACTTTAACATGCTCTTGTATCTCTTTATCAATATCTTTAATCTCTTCTCCCTTAAAAGATTTCAATAAATAACTATTTGCTTTTTGAGGATTATGATGATTTTCTTCATCACACATTTTATTAATGGCATGTCCTTTTGAATTGCGATTAATCTTAATTCCTTCACTTCCCTTACGACTAGAAAATTCATAGCCTAAAAAACTTTTTGCCGTCTGTTTTTCTCCCGATTGAACGATAACCGTTTGTTGATATTTATATGCTTCTTCTATAGTTTCTTTTTTTCTGTAGTCGTCTTTTAAGGTGAGCATAAAGAGATAAAATTTTTCTTGTTCCACCTCTAATACTTTTTGAAAAAATCTTTTTTGTAGCTCTTTTTCTTTTTCATCTTGTGATAAATTTTTGAAACTATTTTTTGTTTTTAAATTTTTAATTTCAATTAAGCTATCAAACCAATTTTGATAGTCTTTGTAAAGAGAAGAATTCTTAATTTCTTCATTAGGTTCTTTATTAATCAACGATTTATAATCGTTAAGATTAATTTTTCTATAATCAACAAATAGTTGTAAAAATCTGTCTCTATCTAAATAATTTTCTTTTGTGCCATTATTAAAAATTTCTTCTGCAACTACTTTTCTATCGTGAGCAAAATAAAAATGTCTTTTTTCTAAAAATAAAATTACTGTATTAGTTCCCGTTGCTCCAAAAGTACCACTACCAAAAGAAGCAATTCCTTTAATGTGAAAATGCTCTAATAAAATTTTTCTTGTTGCAAAATGTAAATCAGAATCATTACTTAAAAGTGAAGAAGGCAAAATAATTCCCACTCTACCCCCTTCTTTCAAAAGTTGTGCTGTTCTTTCTATAAAGAGATTTTCTATTTCTTTAGAATTTTCTGTTAGATTTTCAAAAAGAGTAAAGTCGTCTCTTCCTATATTGAGGTAGTTTTTAAAGGACTTAATAGAATAAGGGGGATTAGAAAGAACCACATCAAAAAGATTTTTTTCTTCTTCGCAATTTAGCTTTTTGTGATTTTCTAAACCATCACCATTTAAAAAACAAGCAATTTGTGAAGTCCTTGCCAAACGATAATCTTTTTCTATACCGTAAATATAATCTTTTGCCCATTCGGTGCTTTCTTTGTATCGTTCGGCATTTCTGAGGATATTATCAAGTTCGTTTTTTTCTAAATTTTTATTTTTATTCAAAACTTTGATGATTTTATCTATCTCCAAATGATCAATATAGTGTTGTAATTCGTCAATGCTTTCCGTTAAAAAATGCCCCGCTCCACAAGCGTAGTCTAAAACTTTGGGTAAAAATTTCTTCTCTCTTTTGGCAAGTTTTTTTGTAACAATTTCATCAAGTCCTAAAGACAAAATCATAAAACGAACAATTGGCACAGGAGTAAAAAATTGTCCTTCATTTTGTTTGACTCCGTGATTTAAAAGCAACTCAAAAAAATCTCCTAAAATTTGTTGCTTTTTGGTATAACGAAATTGAAAATTTTGCAACATTTTAATGAATTCGTTTAAGACTTTGGCATTTTGAGTAAAAAGTTCTTTGTTGTGAACTTCTTTTAAGGCAAATTCATTTTGAGTATAATATTTAATTTGTTTAAAGATATTTTCTATTTGCTTTGTCTTTGAAACTCTAGAATAAGATTTTACTATTTCATCTATTTTCTCATCTTCAAAATAAACTATTTTTTGTCCTAAATGCTCATCCATTCCTTTAGCATATAGTTTTTGTAGTCTGTCCTGAATTCTTTCGGGAGTATCTTCTCCTTCTTTGACTTGAAACTCTAACACTTGCTCTTCACCTTTTTCTTCATCCACAATCTTACAAAGAAGAAGTGATAAAAAACGATTAAAGGCATTGGCATTATCAGAAATATTATTGTGCCTTAGTATTTCCATAAACGAATTAAAAATTTTACTGGCTTCAGTAAGAGGCTTTAAATCCTTTTTCTTTAAGGGTTTTAGTTCTATTTCATAAGCATTAACATCTTGTTCAAAAATTCCATTATAATGAAAATAACAATTAAAGGTTTCTTGCCACACTTCAAAAAGCTCTTTGTTATTTTTGGCTTTTTCATAAAGTTTGATTTTTTTGTCCCCTGCTTCATAATCTTTTTTATCCTGCTCTCTATCTACAACCTTGACGATAGCATTTTCGTATAAGAGTTTGTCCTCTTCTATATTCGCAAAATTAGAACTGTACAAACAAAGATAACGGGTAGATCTCTCTTGTTGAAAGTAAGAAAAAAGCTGTCCTCCATTAGTAAGCATTTTATTTTTTTCTTTGTCGTATTCTTCGCCCCAAGTTTTACATTCAATGATTAATAAAGGTTCCCCTGTTTCTTGCTCCCCCCTACTTTTTTTTCTTACTAAAATATCGGCTCGCCCGCCACTCGCTCCATGTCCTAATTTCCATTTTGGTTCAAGCTCTAAATCTTCTGGATGATAGCCTTTTTCTAAAAGCCGATGAACACATTCAAAGACAACAAAATTTTCTGGAGATGAAAAATTTAGAGTTTGCCGTTCGTTTACTTTTAAATCTTTGGGGTAAATTATTTGTTGCTTAGCAAAATCTACTTGTAAACTTTCTTCATTAATTTTTTTTGTAAAAAAATTATTCTCTTCTACAAAATTTAAATATTTTAAAATCTTTTTGACAATAAGAGTCATGCCATTTCTGTTTTCTCTCTTTACAATATTTTACATGCCTTGCTCATAAAAATAATAAGCACAGTTTAAAAACATTTTATGCAAATAAGATCAATCGGGCAAATAAAAATCAAAAATCAAATTGTTCATGCACTTGAAATGCCCTTTAGGGCATTTGTTAAAGCCAATTTTTGAGCAGGGACGACAAGATAGCTTATTGTTTTCAAAAACAGTAAAGGATGTTTTGTAAGGATACATGCCAAAATAAAGCGTGGTACTACCCCAAATAGAGAATATTTTTTTGTTGAAAGCTGCTGCAATGTGCATAAGGCCTGTGTCATGCGTAAACACACAAATAGCTTGTGCTATCAATGAAGCCGATTGATTAAGGTTGAATTTGCCGCAACCGTTGAAAACAACAGTATTTTTATTTAATGCTTTTAATCCTTCTTCCCAGTCTGTATTTTCGGTTGTTCTGTTGAAAAAAGCAGCCACACGTTCACCAACTGCTGCATCGTTTTTATCACCTAACAACACAATAGGTTTATTGATTCTATCACAAAGCCTGATGAGTTGCTGCAGAGGTAATTTTTTGGTTTGGTGTTGCCCACCAATAGCTAAAGCTACATAAGTTTTACGATAAGGCTCGGGCAGCCACTCGAGTTCCACTTGATCTTTTTCAGGAATAAAATAATCTAAACCAAAGCCATCATTTTTTACACCCAACACACGAACAGCTTCCATATAACGGTCCACAACATGAATAGCAGGCATGGAATTAATTTTAAAATTAACATAAATCCACTTCTTTACATTGAGTTTTTTAAAAGATTTACTCTTTACGCCCAGACGGATTTTCAGCAGGCGAGTTCTTAAGTTACTGTGTAGGTCAATGATATAATCAAATTTTTCTGCTTTTAAGGTTTTAACTAAAAGACTGAAGTTATTTTGTAAAATATGAATTTTATCTATATAAGGATTATCAGACAAAATACTCCTGTACGACTGCTTGGTGCAATAGTGCAATACTATGTCTTTACGCTGCGTTTTAACAGCCCGAATAACTGGCGTAGTCAGCACAATATCGCCAATAGAAGAAAAACGCAAAATAAGTATTTTCATAGTTTTTCATCTCGATTAAACTCACATAAAAGTTCGCTGCCTAACTGCCTCAAAAAGCACTACCCCAGCTGCTACCGAGACATTCAACGAATCCATTTTCTCTGACACGGGTATGCCGGCAAGATGGTCAGCTTGTTTGAGCAAACTTTGTGAAATACCCTTTTCTTCCGAACCCAGAATGATGGCAGCAGGTATATTAAAATGGACAGTGTAAATGCTTTGTGCTGCTTTTTCAGTACAGGCAAAAATTTTCAGCCCGCTATATTGCAGATAACGGATGGTTTGCTTCAAGTCTTTCTCACGGCATACGGGAATATGTGCCAAAGCACCCGTAGAGGTTTTCATAGCATCGCTGCCCATTCGGGCCGACCCTCTATCAGCAGTAATAATGCCGTCCACGCCTGCGCAAAGTGCCGTTCGGGCAATAGCACCAAAGTTTCTCATATCTGTAATGCTATCTAATATGAGCAGCAAAGGACTTTTACCGCTGGCAAAGGCAGAGCAAACAACATGATCCAAAGAGGAAAAGCTAATAGCAGACAAATAAGCAACCACGCCCTGATGATTTTTCCTAGTGATGCGGTTGAGTTTTTCAATAGGCACTTGATGGCAAGGGATTTTATGCTCTCGAATTAGATCGTTCAAGATTTTGAATTGCATACTTTGCCCCTGCATATTGACTAATATTTTGTCTATCTCTTTGCCTACTTTAATCAATTCTATAATAGGTCTGACACCAAAAACCATATCGCTATCTTTCTTAGCTGTAGGTTTTCTCGTATATTTTTTTTCAGTCAAAATAAGAAAAATGAAAATAAATAATACCTTTGATAGAGACAAAAATCAGCTTTTCTTTTCATAATTTCACTACTTTTGAGCAAGTAATTTTAGAAAACTGTAAAATGACATGGCGGCACTAAGTTGGAACGAAATAAAAGACCGAGCCTTACAATTCGCGAAGGAATGGGAAGGTGAAAGCAGAGAACGTGCTGAAAAAGATACGTTTTGGAATGACTTCTTTCAGGTGTTTGGTATTTCAAGGAGACGACTTGCCACTTTTGAAGAACCAGTTAAAAAACTAAATAATAAACAAGGATTCATTGACCTTTTTTGGAAAGGAACACTGCTCGTAGAACACAAATCAAAAGGGAAAAATCTCGACGCTGCCTTTGAACAAGCAACCGACTACTTTCACCGAATCAAAGAACATGAATTACCAAAATACATTTTGGTGTCCGACTTTGAAAACTTCAAACTCTACGACCTAGACGACAAGAAAGAATACGAATTCAGTATAAAAGACTTCCACAAAAACATCAAACTCTTTGGATTTATCGCTGGCTATCAAAAACGTACCTTCAAAGATGAAGACCCCGTAAATATCAAAGCAGCCGAGCTAATGGGAAAGCTACACGACCAATTGGAAGAAATCGGTTACGTGGGTCATCCTTTGGAAGTTTTTTTGGTCCGATTGCTGTTTTGTCTCTTTGCAGACGACACAGGGATTTTTGAAAAAGACACCTTCAAAGAATTTATCGAAGTAAAAACCAATGAAGACGGAAGTGATCTTGGAGCGTGGCTTGCTCAATATTTTCAAGTCTTAAATACACCAACCGACAAACGTCTTAAAAACCTTGATGAACATTTAGCTGCTTTTCCGTACGTAAACGGAAAACTCTTTGAAGAACCTTTGCCAATAGCTTCATTCAATTCAAGAATGCATGAAATTCTTTTAGAATGCAGCACTTTGGATTGGGGCAAAATATCGCCTGCCATCTTTGGGAGTATGTTTCAAAGTGTCATGAACCCAGAAGAACGCAGAAATATTGGAGTGCATTACACATCCGAAAAAAATATTCTCAAACTGATTAAACCGCTTTTCCTTGATGAGCTTCAAGCAGAATTTGAAAAGGTGAAAAGCAACAAAAACAAACTCAAAGAATTTCACCAAAAACTCGGCAGTTTAAAATTCCTTGACCCTGCTTGCGGTTGTGGTAACTTCTTAATTATCACCTACCGTGAATTACGACTTTTGGAATTAGAAGTGCTAAAAGAGTTGTACGGTGGTCAGCAGGTTTTCGAAATTGACCAAATTATGCTCGTAGATGTTGACCAGTTCTATGGTATTGAGTATGATGAATTCCCCGCCCGTATTGCAGAAGTAGCATTGTGGCTCATGGACCACCAAATGAACTTGCGTATTTCAGAAGCATTCGGGATGTACTATGCTCGTTTACCACTTAAAAAATCCGCAACTATCGTACATGGTAACGCTCTTCGCATTGAATGGACAGATTTGGTTTCAAAAACGGAGCTATCATACATTCTTGGTAATCCACCCTTTTGTGGCAAGCAATACCAAAGCAAAGAGCAAAAACAAAATATGGCACTTGTTTTTAATGGTGTAAAAGGAGCAGGCGTTTTAGACTATGTAACGGCTTGGTATTTAAAAGCATCAAAATTTATCAAAAACTCTGATGTAAAAGTTGGCTTCATTTCAACCAACTCGATTGCACAAGGTGAACAAACAGGAATTTTGTGGAATGAGTTGTTTAGCAACTATGGCGTTAAAATTCATTTTGCTCACAGGACATTTAATTGGTCTAATGAAGCTAAAGGTAAAGCCGCTGTTCATGTAGTTATAATAGGTTTTGGAAACTTTGACGTAAAGAAGAAGTCAATTTGGTTTTATGAAGATATAAAAGGAGAACCACTAGAAATTAACGTAAAAAATATCAATCCATACTTGGTTGAAGGAAAAAATATTGTAGTTTCTAAGAGAAGTAAACCAATTTGTGATGCTTCAGAAATTTCATTTGGCAGTATGCCGAATGATGGCGGTAACTTTCTGCTAAGCCCAGAGGAAAAAGACAACCTGTTGCGAGTTGAGCCAAAGGCAGAACAAGTTATAAAACCACTACTCAGTGCTCACGAATTTTTAAATGGCAAAAAGAAATATTGCATTTGGTTGAAAGATGTGCCTCCAAGTTTGCTTAGACAACTAAAGGAGGTCTGTAAAAGAGTTGAAAATGTAAAGCAACATAGACTAAAAAGCACAAGGCTTGCTACTCAAAAACTTGCTGCATTTCCAACATTATTTGGTTGGATAAAGCAACCAGAGAAAAGATATGTATTAGTGCCTTCACACTCATCAGAGCATAGAACATATATTCCCATTGGCTACATGTCAAAGGAAGATATACTAAACAACTCATGCTTTTCTGTTCCTGAAGCTAGTCCATATGAATTTGGTGTAATGACTTCAAAAATGCATATGACTTGGGTAAAATATACTTGTGGTCGTTTAAAGAGTGACTTTCGATATTCTAAAGATTTGGTTTATAACAACTACCCGTGGCCAAAAGAACCAAGTGACAAAAACAAAAAAGCAGTTGAAATCAAAGCACAGAAAATATTAGATGTAAGAGCCGAGTTCCCAGAAAGTAGTTTGGCAGATTTGTATGACCCTTTGACTATGCCACCTAAATTGGTCAAAGCCCATCAAGAGTTAGATAAGGCAGTTGATTTGTGTTACAGACCACAAGCATTTAGCAATGAAATGACTCGGATTGAATTTCTATTTGACTTGTACAACGATTACACGGCACCCTTATTCAGAAAAGCAAATAAAACTAAAAAGAAAACCAATGCCCAGTCTCGAAAATAGCAATAAAAACCAACTGCCTGCTGTGCTATCTATTGACGATATGTACGAAAATTGGTTTTTAGAGTACGCTTCATATGTTATTTTGGAGCGCGCAGTACCTGCCATATCGGACGGATTGAAGCCCGTGCAACGCCGTATTATGCACGCTATGAAAGAAATGGACGACGGAAGGTTCAACAAGGTAGCTAATATTATTGGCAGTACGATGCAATACCACCCACACGGCGACGCTTCTATTGGCGATGCCATTGTACACCTGGGTCAGAAAGGCTTATTAATAACCACACAAGGTAATTGGGGAGACGCACGCACGGGCGATTCGGCAGCAGCCCCCCGATACATTGAAGCGCGCCTTTCCAAATTCGCCTTGGAAGTAGCTTTTAATGCACAAATCACCCGTTGGCAATTTGCCTACGACGGCCGAAAAAAAGAACCTGTATTTTTGCCTATAAAATTTCCTTTGCTGCTGGCGCAAGGTGCAGAAGGTATTGCTGTTGGCCTAGCAACCAAGATTATGCCCCATAATTTTTGCGAACTGATCAAAGCCTCAGTTCAAGTACTGAAAAATAAGCAAATAAATATTTTACCCGACTTTCCGAGTGGCGGTATGGCAGACTTTACACAGTATAACGAAGGCAAGCAGGGTGGAAAAATACGGGTTCGTGCCAAAATAGAAAATATCAATAACAAAACGCTGCTAATACGAGAAATTCCCTTCGGCATCAATACACAAAGCTTGATAGAATCGGTGGTAAAAGCTAACGATACGGGTAAAATTAAGATTAAAAAAGTAATTGACAACACTGCTAGAAATATAGCGATAGAAATTCAACTAGCGGCAGGTCAATCCCCTGACCTAGCTATTGCAGCCTTATATGCTTTCACCGACTGCGAGGTGAGCATCTCTCCGAATGCCTGCGTAATTATTGAGGAAAAACCACAGTTCATCAGCGTAAATGAGATGCTGCGTTTGAGTACTCATGCTACGCTCAGCCTACTCAAGCGCGAATTAGAAATTTTGCATAAAACGCTCATGGAAAAAATACTGTTTGCCTCATTGGAAAAAATATTTATCGAAAATCGTATATATAGAGACATTGAAGAAGCTAGTAGTTGGGAACAAGTGCTTGCTACTATCGGCAAAGGCTTAGCACCTTACAAAGCAAGTTTTTACAGAAATATTACTGAAGAAGACATAATTAAACTAACAGAAATCAAAATAAAACGCATCTCAAAATACAATAGCTTTCAAGCGCATCACTTACTAAAAGGTTTAGCAGAGCAATTAGAAACTGTCAACAACAACTTGGAAAATATCATTGACTATTCAATAAATTATTTCAACAAGCTACTCGAAAAGTACGGTAAAGGCAAAGAGCGTCGCACACAAATACAGTCTTTCGATACTATTCAGGCAACAAAAGTGGCGGCTAATAATGCCAAGTTGTACGTAAACCGAAAAGAAGGTTTTATCGGTTATGGACTCAAAAAAGACGAATACGCTCAGGAATGCTCCGATATAGACGATATTATTACTTTCAGGAAAGACGGCTGTTTTACTGTTAATAAAATAGCAGATAAAGTTTTTGTTGGCAAAAATATCCTACACACGAGCGTTTTCCTCAAAACTGACGATCGAATAGTGTATAATATGATTTACCTAGATGCCAAAAGTGGTGTGAGTAGGATCAAGCGTTTTCAAGTGAAAGGTATAACACGCGACAAGGTGTATGACCTGACTACTGGCCATAAAAAAAATAAGGTACTTTATTTTACGGAGAACCCCAACGGAGAAGCTGAAATAGTTACTGTTTATTTATCTGCCGATAGCAAAGCACGCAATAAAGTTTTCGATTATGATTTTAGTGAGTTGGAAATCAAGGGACGTAATTCACAAGGGAATATTTTATCTAAATATCCAATTAGAAAAATTCAGCTCAAAACAGCAGGGGTTTCTACGCTGCCGCCCGCACCCATTTGGTATGACGAACCAGTGGGTAAACTAAATAAAGACGGTGTGGGGCAGTATCTTGGCAAGTTTAAAGATGATATGAAAATACTGGTCGTTTATCAAAATGGTGAATACGAACTAACTAATTATGAGATTGCGAATCGCTATGATACGAAAAATATTCTGCTGCTAGAAAAATTTAAGCCCAAAAAACCGCTATCGGTTATTTATTACGAAGGAAAAGCGAAGGTATACTATATAAAGCGTTTCAGAATAGAAACGACTACTTTAAACAAGCGTTTTCTCTTTATCAGTAATAGCCCAAATTCTAAACTGATATTGATAAGCACCCAACAAAAACCAGTTGTTGAGGTGCAAATGAAAATCGACAGAGGTGAATCAAAAAAAATGACTTACCACTTAGATGAGTTGGTAGATACTAAAGGCTGGCGAGCAATGGGCAACAAATTACCAGTTGGTAAGTTAAATAAGATAATCCTGATTTCGCCTGACGACCCGATTGAAGAAGAAAATGTCACTGAAAACGCTGCTAATAAAAAAACGGGCAAAAATGAAAAAGAGCAGTTAGTATTTTTTTAAAATATTATCAGATAAATAATGATTAAGTCACTGTATTATATCACGTACAAAGATAATTTGAAGCCTATATTATTGTATTAATAGAATTAAAAAAACAGATTTTACAATTATCAAAAAATTTTCTACTCAAGTGATAAACAAAAAGCAAGAAGGAAAAAGCGGTAAAATTTTCGATGGTAAAATACTGATCAGAATATTTGCATTTGTAAAGCCTTATCTTTTTCACTTTTACTTACTTGTTTTCTTGACAATAGCCTTGGCTGCCTTAGCACCCGTACGCCCTTTGCTCACCCAAGTTACCGTGGATGATTATATTCTTAAAGACGACTTTAAAGGGCTAACTATGATGCTTGGAATTATGATAGCGGCGGCTGTATTACAGGCTTTCGTTCAGTTTGCACATACCTACCTTTCGGGCTGGCTGGGGCAATATATTATTAAAGATATTCGTGTGCAACTTTATGCACATATTCTGAAATTGCGCTTGCAATTTTACAATAAAACCCCCATTGGTCAGTTGGTTACGCGCGTAATATCCGATATTGAAACGCTCTCTGAAGTTTTTACCAACGGGCTGGCAGCCATCATTGGCGATTTGCTACAACTGGTAGTTATCTTTTGCGTCATGCTCTGGATGGACTGGCGATTGACACTAATAACCATGACTACTTTTCCTTTCATGGTATTTTTTACTTATATCTTTAAAGAAAAAATTAAAGTTACTTATAACCAAGTACGCAATGCTGTTTCCAAGCTCAATACTTTTGTACAGGAGCATATCACTGGTATGAGTGTTGTACAGATTTTTAATAGCGAGGAACGAGAGTACGAGAAGTTTAAAAAAATTAATAAAGAACATCTTCAGGCTAACATCAAGACAGTGTTTTATTACTCGGTTTACTTTCCGATTGCTGAAATTATCACTGCCGTTAGCACTGGGCTGCTCGTATGGTATGGTACTTACCAGGTGCTAGATTATCGCTTGGATATTGGTACATTAGTGGCTTTTATCATGTTTATTGCTGCCTTTTTCCGTCCGCTTAGGATGCTTGCCGACCGTTTTAATACCTTACAACTAGGTATTGTTAGTTCAGACAGAATCTTGAAGTTATTAGATGATAATAGCTATGTGCAGGAAGAAGGAATTTACCACCCCAAGCAAATCATGGGTTGGGTAGAATTTAAGCATGTGTGGTTTGCCTATAATAAAAAAGACTATGTCCTAAAAGATATTTCTTTTCAGGTGAAACAGGGTGAAACACTCGCTTTTATAGGAGCCACAGGAGCTGGTAAGTCTTCTATTATCAATTTATTATCAAAATTTTATGAAATCAATAGCGGTGCTATTTTATTAGATAATCGCGATATCAGAGAATACACACTTGACGGACTAAGGCGGTATATCGGAGTAGTCTTTCAAGATGTTTTTTTGTTTTCTAACACGATTTACAACAATGTTACGCTAGGCGATCTTAGCATTACTCAGGCACAGATAGAACGTGCTGCTGAGCTAGTGGGTGCTCAATCCTTCATTGAAAAGCTACCGGGGAAATACGACTATAACGTGATGGAACGCGGTGCCACCCTTTCTGTAGGGCAGCGCCAGTTACTTTCTTTCGCGCGCGCAATGGTATACGACCCACAGATTATCGTTCTAGATGAAGCTACTTCTTCTGTCGACCAGGAAACCGAAGCACTCATACAACACGCCGTAGAAAATGTAATGCGTGGACGTACAGCCATCGTGATTGCTCACCGACTGGCAACTATTCAGAAAGCTGACAGAATTATTGTACTCGACAAAGGAGAAATCAAAGAAGCAGGTACACACCAAGAGCTATTAGCTATGAATGGCTATTATACATATTTGTATAACATCCAGTTTAAAGATGCAGTTTCTTAAGTACAGCGAGTAATATTTGTTAATTTTAGTTGAACTAAAAAATATATTCTGAAAGAATTACAAAATTATCTCATGCAACGATTGATATTTTTTTTGTGTACTTGCTTTAGCTTTTCTATACAAGGGCAAATCTTTAAAGACAATTTTTCTGACGGCAATTTTGACCAGCAACCCACATGGTCGGGCAATACAACGCTTTTTATTGTCAATAGCGACAAACAACTACAAAGTCAGGGGCGTACTGCCTCAGAAACTATTTACCTCAGCACCGAAAATACCCATGCCTTTGACCTTAGCTGGAGTTTTTGGCTTCAGCTTGGTTTTAGCCCTAGCAGTAGCAATGCCGTAAAAATTTATCTACTAAGCAACCAAGCAGATTTAACTGCCGAACTCAACGGTTATTATATTGGCATTGGCGAGTCAGGGAAACGCGATGGTATTGATTTGTTTAGGCAGGAAGGCAACAAGCATACAAAAATTATCGATGGCCCTGACGGACAAGCCGCTAATGCTAATAGCCCCTTGCATATTCACATAACGCGTGACCGGCGGGGTAGCTGGGAAGTGCAAGCAGATTTGAGCGGCGGAACAAATTTTACGCTAGTTGGCAATGCACAAGATAATTTCATACAAAGCAGTGCCTACTGGGGTATTTACTGTAAGCATACTACAACCCGAAATAATCTGTTTTTTTTCGACAATTTTATTATTGATGCAATACCCGACCGATTACCTCCAGTTTTGACTAACCTTTCACTGCTCGACTCCCAAAATATACAATTGCACTTCGATGAAGCACTTGGTGGGCTGAGTACTACCCAAACTGAGAATTATATTTTCGTCAACCCGGATATACTCCCCGATACGATTTATCACTCGCTTAATACTACACAATATATTCGCGTTCGTTTTCCAAGACCCTTTCAGGATAAAACGACTTACAATTTGTCAGTACACAGTATTCGAGACGTGCATGGCAATACGATGACCGACACACAATCGGTGAGTTTTACTTATTTTGCTCCCGATTTAAAGGCACCAATTTTGGCAACTGTTACTGCAATAGATTATCAAACTTTGCTACTTGATTTTTCTGAAAAACTTGTTGCCCGATTCAGCATTGTCTACAAACCATTATGTGATTGACGCTGGTTTGCAGATTATCGCCGCCCATTTTTTATCCAACGATAGCACACAAATATTACTGACTTTATCAGATAGCTTGCAAATAGGGAAGCAGCACAAGATTGAGGCCAAAAATATTAGTGATTTTATCGGAAATATTGCAGAAAGTCAAAAGCTGTCATTTAGCTTATATGATATTTTTCCACCAAGTCTCGAAACTTTGGAAGTGGGAGGGAAAAATTTACTGAGGCTTTATTTTTCTGAACCGCTCGATCTGTCTACTGCGCAAAACACCGCTCACTACGCCGTTGAAAGCACCCGACCTGTAGCGGCTATCACAGATTTGCAAAATGCACAGCTTGTCGAGTTGATTTTTACTTCGGCTTTTAAAGAAAATAAAAACTTGTCTTTGCAGGTAGAAAGACTAACCGATACTTTGCATAATAGAATGGAGATGGCAATAACCCAAACATTCATTTACGATACTAAAAGACCAACTATTGTTTCTGAGAGCTTACAAGTGGTGAGTGATACGAGCCTAAAGCTTACTTTTTCAGAGCCACTCGAGCTGTTTGCTGCCACTGCAATTAATCATTATCATATTACACCTGATATTGCTCATCCAAATAAGGTGGTCTTGGACAGCACTGCTACAGGTGTTTGCTTATATTTTAGCAAAAATTTTACCGAAAACCAGACATATAATATACAAGTATCGAACATAGCCGACCGAGTAGGAAATATGATTAATAAAACCAGTCGTAGTTTTGTTTTTGACCTAAGTCCCCCTGTTCTTGTGCAAGTGCAAGATTTCCCTGATACGAGTCTACAACTGACTTTTTCCGAAGCTTTATTGGCAGATTCTGTAGCTCGGCACGGTCGTTATTGGCTCAATGAAACGCCTTTTGATGCTGATTCAGTGTACTTCAATCAATTATATTCTGAAAGAGTCAGGCTTTTTTTTTCACAAGCCTTAACCGATACTACTTATACTTTGTCTGTATCGGGTTTAGCCGATTTATATGGAAATGTGATGCAGGACAAACAAAGATTTTCTTTTTCGACCAAATTTCCCACAATTGCCCAAATAAACACCTATGACACAAATTCTTTAGTAGTTGTATTTTCCAAAGCCCTCGATACTTTTCTAATAGACACTGAAAATTTTTATACTTCAGGCATTGGTCAACCACAGAAAACAGCACCGTACAAAGGACGAGCAACGCACATATCGCTTACTTTTGCGCAGCGATTCTCGGATGAACAAACCTATCTGCTCACCGCCAAGAGCATTAAAGATACACAAGGTAATCGTAGCAGCAGCACTTCGGACACATTCCAATACCGTTCTTTTATTGAAGGGGTAACAGTTATTTCTGACTATGCCTTGCGGCTGACTTTTCATCATCCGCTAGCGTACGACTTGCCTACTCATTTATTTTCAGTTGAACCGTCTGTCGGGCATCCTGTGCAAGCTACTTTAGATAAAGAAAGCCCTGAAATATTATATCTAATATTTCCAACAGCGTTCAAACACAATATTAGCTACCGGCTTTTTGTCGATAATCTGAACTTGGGCGATAGAGTAAGCCCACTTGAAAGTTATACTTTTCTTATTGATGATAAAAAACCTACTATTAAAGAAGCCTATGCCATCGGTTTACGGCACTTGCTCGTAGTTTTTTTCAGAGCCTGTAGGTGAAATTAGTGCCTTATCTACTAATAATTACTCATTGTCAGAGGGTTTGGGTGTTCCTTCTACTACTGAAATGTATGGCGATACAGCAGTAACACTCGATTGGATATTGCCGCTCGATGTTCAAAATAATGCTTATAAACTATTTGTTCAAAGAGTGGAAGATATATCGGGTAATGTGCTTGGAGACACAGCAAGTCGAGTTGAAAAAAGTGCGCTTCCCACAATATGCAGACTTAGTATTCAGCGAGTTGTTAGCTGACCCCTCTCCTTCACGCGGCTTACCAGAAGTAGAGTATTTGGAGCTATATAACCGCAGCAATTACGATTATCGACTTACGGGTGTCGGCTTAACTGATGGAAGTAAAGTAGCAGTATTAGGAAATTATACCTTTCCTGCCCATACTTATTTGGTTTTGTGTGAGCAGTCTGCCGTACCCTTGTTTCAATCTTATGGGCAGGTGTTGGGCTTAGCTATTTGGCCGAGTTTAAATAATGCAAGTGATAGCATTCGGCTTATTTCTCAAGAAGGTAAATTAATCGATAAACTTTATTATAGCGACCAGTGGTATTCCGAAACTAGTCAGCGGGATGGTGGCTATGCTTTGGAAAAAATATCTTTTGAGCGCAGTTGTCTAGTAAATGAGAGCTTTTTGTGGGATGCTTCTCTTGCCCCCAAAGGAGGTACGCCAGGCTCTCCAAACACTTTACAAAAAAATTTAAAAGACACTCTAGCCCCTCAATTACTCGTGCTGGAAATTCCCGACAAATACCATATTCAACTTACTTTCAACGAAAGCATTGATAGTCTTTCGGCACGTCAGGCAAGTTATACTTTTAGCAAAGCCACCAAAATATCGGACATTCATCTCTCAGAAAATTTTTCTCAAATAACGCTAGTATTATCACAAGCACTCAGTGACAGTTATTTATATGATTTGTCTGTTAGCGGTTTAGCAGACTGCCACGGGAATATTGATAAAATACCACTGATGATCCATTTTGTCTTGCCTGTACGGGCACTAAAAGAGGATATACTACTCAGCGAAATTTTATTTAATCCACCGACAGGCGGAGTTGATTTTTTAGAACTTTATAATACTTCTGATAAGTACATTGATTTACAGGGCTGGCAACTTGCTAATATTACCGATGGAACTATTGGCAAGGGGCAAAGCCTTAGCGATAGTATTTTTATTTTTCCGCCGCGTAGTTTTCGGGTACTCACCAGCGATCCAGCAGTGTTACAACAATTTTATCCAAACACACCTGATTATGCCTTATGGAATACTACACTTCCTTCTTTTCCCGACAAAGCGGGAGGAGTCGTTTTATCGGACTCAGCGGCTGTGGTCATGCAACAATTTAGTTATGACGAATCTATGCAACTGAGTTTGTTGAGCAACCGGGAGGGAGTTTCTTTAGAAAGAGTTAATTTTGAAGTAGCCGAAAGTGATACTGATAACTGGAAGTCGGCAGCAGCAACGCAAGGCTATGCCACGCCAGGCAGAATAAATTCCCAATACCAACGATATGAAAAAGCACTATATCCTAAAGGTTGTATAAAACTTTCTACCCAAATTATTACGCCTAACCAGGATGGAAATCATGATTATGTGAGTATTTCATTGCCTTGCGCCGGCGTTAATCGTCTCGCCACTATTCATATTTATGATTTGAGGGGGCAATTAGTCACAGAGTTATTGCCTCGTACAACAATTACTGCACAGGATTTTTTTACTTGGGATGGTACGGATGAACAAGGCAGACAGGTATTAACTGGGCATTATATTATCCATGCCGAACTATTTGATACTTTTGGGCAAATTCGGCACTATAAAGCTAAGGTAGTACTTAGTGGCAGGTTTTAATTTGTAGGTTAATCATCTCTGCTTAACGATAGAGTAAGCAAAGTATTTGACCTTGATGTTCAGGCTCATTCAGGACGAAAGAAAAAAATTATCATATCATAATTCATACTACCAGGTAGTAACTTTGAAGCCTAGAATATTAAGTATTATGACTATTGCAATTACGGGGGTAACGGGCTTTTTGGGTGGGCATCTGTTATTCGAAATTATCAAACAAAACCTTTCTTCGCTTAAAGGTTTAAAATTTTTCTTATTCGGCAGAGACAGTACTAATGCTAGCCTGAAAGAACGCATGATAACTATTTTTGAATCTTCAGGATACACTTATATCGGGCCAAATGAAGAGCAAAAAATAACATTAGCCCAATTTTTAGTTCAAAACATCACCTACATACCCTTTAATTTAGGAAAACCACTGACAACAAAAAATAATGAGTCCCTGCAAGTATTTAAAGAAACACCCATCGATTTCTTTTTTCATCTGGCTGCCTTAACCGATATTAGGTCTACGAAAAAAACAGAACGCTTGGTGATGCAAAGCAATTATCTCGGCACGAAGTATTTAATGGATTTTATAGCCACTTGTCAGGTAAAAGAATTTGACTTTGTAGGCACGGCTTTTCTCGTGGGAAAACGAGCGGGAAAAATTCATCCCGATGACCAACCAAACAAAGCCTTAGGTTTTAATAATCCTTATGAGCGTTCTAAAGTACTGGCCGAAAAAGAAGTACGTCTTTTTGCACAAAAAACAAAGACTAAGTGCCGCTACTTTCGACCCAGTATCATTTGCGGAAGACTCATGGAATCTACCAAAGGCTATATCCCTAAGTTTGATGTGTTCTATCAGATTTTTGCCTTTTTATTCTTAGAAAAGCTACGCCTGATGAGAGGCGATATAGCAGCGGTAAAAAACCAACCGGCGTATATCGATCTTCGGGCTATTTATAAGCCTAATGGCACTATCAATATTGTTCCCGTAGATTATGCCGTGAAATTGATGTATGCCATCTGTATACACAATATTGAAGGTGATAGCTTTCATCTTGTCAATGAAAAAAATGCGTGCTTTAAGGACTTTTTAAGCGTGGCAAGAAGTGTGATGAAGTTTCAGGGAATTACTGCCGTAGATAAGATTCCTAGCAATATGAATTTTGTTGAGCGTTTTTACTACCAAAAAATAGGTAGTTTGTTTCAGTGTTACTTGACAGGTGAGTTGAAGTTATTCAATACATCAAACACGAGAACCCTGTGCAAAGAGATAGGTTTAGCTTGTCCTGAAATCCACAAAAAAAATATTGAATCTCTACTGAGCTACGCCACAAATAAGCATTATGGACTTAATATTGCTAGGGTACAAAAAAAGCTGAAAATACTGCAAAACTTTGGGTCAGTGGGTTTGTATATGTTTAAATTAGCGAGGAAAGTCAGGTACTTTGTGCCATAAATCAGAGACGTAATAATCTATATCTCCTAAAAATAGTTATTTGTGCTGCGTTTGCAAAGCATTTTCAAGGTCTGTAAGTAATTTCTTATTTATTGACCTCGGTTTTTTTTGTTTGATGGTCTTCAAAATATCTAATGCTTGTGCGCCGATTTCATACAAACCAACGGGGTTTTTATCAAAATTATAACTTCCTATAACATAGGCTAATTTTGATTTGATTTCATTAAACTCTACCATGTTGAGTTTTTGAAACTTTTTATGGGCATCAATACATGCCTTTTCAATAGCTGTAGTTTTCATAAATCGATATATTGACGAGTGTTAAATATAAAAAATGCAAAGGTAAAGAATTTCATTTTCTTTTTATGATTATTTAATAAAAAACTATTCTTGCAACCTAAAGATTCAAGCGTGTCAAGACCTTTTACAATAATTTTTTTAGTTGATAAATACAAACTAACTAACTTTGCAACAAATTAGCTATCACTGAATATGATAGTGAGCAAACTACTGATTAAAAGCACTCAAATATTTATTAGTGATGATGTAAAATGTATGATGAGCTTTTTACAAGCTGATGATTCCACTATTTAGAACTGCTTAAAATGGCTTATCAAAGGGTTCTATATCTATATTTCTGGTAATGAGATACCTTAGAAGGCACCGCACATTTTGTATTACCACTATTTATTGAATATTTATGATACGAAAAAAAAATGTTCCCATGCTTGCCTTCGTAGGTCTTAGCATGTTGTTTATGATGTTTTCTGTATACTTTTACCAAATCTTTTATAGCCCCAATTTAGTTATTAAGCAAGAAAAGGCACGGGTTTATATTCCTCACAATGCTACCATTTACCAAGTATTAGATACACTGATAAAATATCAGTATATAGAAGATAGAATTTCGTTTATGTTTGTTGCCAAACTACTGAATTACCACGAAAATGTAAAGCCGGGTTTTTATTTGCTCAATAAGAAACTCAACAATCTTTCTGCCGTCAGGGTGCTAAGGTCGGGTGAGCAAACGCCTTTACAAATTACGCTATCAAATGCTCGGACAAAAAAAGATATCGCCAATAAATTATGCCGTTATTTGGCAATACAGCCACAAGATTTGCTCATGTTGATGAATAATCCGGCAGTTACTAAAAAATATGGCTTTGATACTACTACTATTGCCTGCGCATTTATTCCTAATACCTACGAAGTTTACTGGACAGTTAGCGTAGAGGCTTTGCTGAAAAGGATGATAAAAGAATATGAGCGCTTCTGGACTAAAGAGAGAAAACAAAAAGCTATAAAAGCAGGCTTTACCCCCATAGAAGCAGCTATTTTAGCTTCTATTGTACAAGCTGAGACGCTTAAATCTGATGAAAAGAGGACAGTAGCGGGGCTATACATCAATAGGTTAAAAAAAAATATTCGCTTGGCTGCCGACCCAACTGTTGTTTTTGCCGTCGGTGATTTTACGCTCAAAAGAGTGTTGAAAAAACATCTGGCAGTGCAATCACCTTACAATACTTATTTACACAAGGGCTTGCCTGCAGGACCTATCAATATTCCTTCACCAGCTTCTATTGACGCCGTACTCAATTATGAAAAGCACAATTATTTATATATGTGTGCACGCGAAGATTTTTCTGGCTACCATCGTTTTGCAAAACACTTTACACAACATAATATCAATGCACAGAAATACCGCAGAGCACTTAACAAAGCAGGGATTCGGTAGTCCATAATAACTAATGTAAAAAATAAATAGCCGCTTGCAACGATATACGTTTCTTAATTACTAATTATAATCTTAATTTTGCCATTCTGGTTTAATCATTTATTTACATTCTAAGTATATAATGGAACAGCATCTATCCAATCGGTCACGGTCTTTGGCAGAATCGCAGACCTTAGCTATGGCAGCTAAAGCCAGAGAGTTAGAAGCACAGGGTACTCAGATCATTAAGCTCAATTTAGGAGAACCCGATTTTCAAACGCCCGAATATATTAAAGACGCAGCTAAGCAAGCTATTACAGATGGCTACACTTTTTACCCCCCCGTACAAGGTTTCCCAGATTTAATTGAAGGTATCGTCAACAAATTGAAAAGGGATAATGGTTTAACTTATGGAAAGGAAAATGTTATCGTCTCTACAGGTGCTAAGCATTCTATTACTAATGTGATGTTGAGTTTACTCAACAAAGCAGATGAGGTTATCGTATTTTCTCCTTTTTGGGTGAGCTACCAGGAGCAAATAAAACTGGCTGAAGGGGTGCCAGTTTATATAAAGGGCAACATCAACAACGACTTTAAGGTAACTGCGCAGCAGCTCAAAGCAGCAATTACCCCAAAAACTAAAATAGTTATTTTTTCGTCACCTTGTAATCCTACCGGTTCGGTTTTTAGCAGACAAGAACTCAGATCACTTGCCGAAGTATTGATACCGCACGACAATATCTTTATTATTTCTGATGAAATTTACGAATATATTACTTTTAAAGGTAAACACGAAAGTATTGCGCAGTTTGAAAGTATTAAAGACAGAGTAATCTTAGTGAATGGTTTTTCCAAAGGCTTTGCCATGACTGGCTGGCGCCTGGGCTACATTGCTGCACCTGCATGGATTGTTAAGGCTTGTAAAAAAATTCAGGGGCAGGTTACCTCGGGGGCTTGCTCTATTGCGCAAAAAGCTGCTGTTGCTGCTATTAACGGCGATCGTTCAGCAGCAGAAATAATGCGTCAGGCTTATTTGAGAAGAAGAAATTTGGTTAAAAGTTTATTATCTGAAGTAGAAGGTGTGAAAATGAACACGCCCGAAGGTGCCTTTTATATATTTCCCGATATTAGTTTTTACTTCGGAAAATCTTACGATAATAGCAAAATTGCTAACAGCTATGATTTAGCGATGTTTTTACTCAATGAGGCGCACGTTTCTGTAGTAGACGGTACGGCATTTGGCGATCCTAACTGTGTGAGAATTTCTTTTGCCGCCTCCGATGAATCTTTAAAAAAAGCGGTAGCCAACATAAAAACAGCACTGGTAAAACTCAAATAATCTTTGCGAATACATTTTACCCATTTAGTTATTTTCATTATTACCTACCTTACTTATGCCAATTTCTGTAAAAAGCCTGTCTACGCGGATTTATTTATTGGTTATCAGTTTTCTGGTTTTTTCCTCTATCTACTATATTTATACAGCTTATAGCTCACTACTTGAAATTAAAGAGAAAGATAACCTCGAGCGACTCAAAGGCATAGTGGCAACCATTGCAGCAACTGTCGATACCAAAGACTTTGAGACTTTGCTGAAGAAATATCCGAATATAGATGACATCAAAAACACCGAAGATGATAGCATATATAGAGAAATTCATTATATTTTTAAAATGTTTGAACAAAATAATAATTTAAATACTGCTATTTATACACTTACCAGAAATAATAAAAATGAGTACTTCTTCGGGGTTACTTCTGCTGAAAAACCTTATTACAGGCACGTTTATGACACCTACCCCGAAATTTTAGCAAACAACTACCAGCAAGGAGGGACAATACCTATTTATGAAGATGAGAATGGCACATGGCTTTCTGCCTTTGCTCCCATCAAGTCGGCAGATGGAAAAACATTGGGTGTTGTGCAAGCCGATCGTATGTTTGAACATTTTAATGAAGAAGCCAAAAAGGTGCTTTATAAGGATATGATTATCTTCTCCTTAGCTATACTGGGGCTTTCTGTTATTTTAATACGCATACTATCTAAAGTATTAAAAAATGAAGAAAATAGCAAAAGACTCATCGAAAATTCTACCTTGATTATCAAAGAAAAAAACTATAAAATAACCAAAAGTATACGCTATGCTAAGAGAATACAAGATGCAATGTTTCAAATCCGCGAAAGCTCGTTGGGTAAACTTTCCGATTTTTTTCAAGTGTATATGCCTAAAGACATTGTTAGCGGAGATTTTATCTGGGTGCATGAAGAAAAAAATCAAGTCTACATCGCCGTTGCCGATTGCACGGGGCATGGCGTACCGGGTGCTTTACTATCTATATTGGGTGCGTCTTCACTCAAGGAAATTGTTGTGAGCAAAAACGTAAAGCATCCCGACGAGGTTTTGTTTCTGCTAGATAAAAAGATCAAAGAATTACTCAACCAAGATGAAGAGAATAATTTGAGTGATGACGGTATGGATATTGGACTCTGTCTGATTGACTATTCGGATATGACGTTGGAGTATGCCGGCGCACATCATGAAATTATTATTGCTAATGAAGAAAAAATCAATACGATTCGCGGTGATAAGAGGGGCTTGGGAGGCTCTTATACTAGACAGCTAAAGCCCTTCACTAATCACGTATTTGAAGTGGACAAGGGAGATAAAATCTACCTTTATTCCGACGGTATTACCGATCAGTTTGGAAAAAATGAAAAAGGTAAAATAGAAAAATTTAAACGTCGGCGATTAATAGAGTTAATCAAAAATATACATGCTAATGGGTTGAATGCGCAAAAACAAAATATAGAAAAAGCACTCCATAATTGGCGCAGCGACGAACCACAATTAGATGATATTTCGTTTTTTGCCATGCAAATCTGACCATTTTAAAGTAAACGCAATAGTGAGGCTCACCAGAAAGTCGGATAATTTTATTCAAGTGAGTAATAAATATGTGTGCTTTTATCATTAATAAAATAAGCGTTTTCTGTAGTGCCAAGCACGGGCAACTCCTCAGGTTCGTAAAATCACAAAAATTAAATATGGAAAATAAAAAAGACTGCCTTCACAGACGTTCTTTTTTTCAATTCATCGTAGTACCACCACTCTTTTTTGCCCAACGCAGAAGCTCAGACAAACGGATAATCAGATACAAGATAGTGGCAGATAGTAAGATACCAAAAACCACTACAAACCAAAATAGAGGATACTTCTGAGGATAGAAAGGAATGTAATTGGGCTTGGCAAGCGGTGGTGGGCGAGCAATGACCGCCTCTTTTGTGGCAATTTGCGCAAGTTGTTCACTAGCAATTTTAATATAATCAATGATGTGCAAAACCTCTTCTTCACTAAGTGCCTGATTTGGCATAATCATTTGGTTGTACTCATTGTAAATAGCTACTGCTTGTGGGTCATTCTTTTGTATTAGTGTTTGGGAAGATTGAATAAAACTTACTAACCATTCCTGCTCGTATTTTTCATGAACATTTTTTAAGGGAGGTCCCACCAGTTTTTTATCTAACATATGGCAGGGCGAGCAGTTGCTTTTAAATAAAGCTCTTCCAGGTGTTTGGGCAAGCAGTGCTTGAGCTTGCAAAGCTAAAAAACACATTAATAATAAATATGACTCTTTCATTGTTTTAATCTATTTATATCATATACCAATTGTTTTATCGCCGCTTTATCTGTGCCGTCATAGTACCCTCTGATACGCTTCTGCTGGTCAACGAGTACTAGTTTTTCACTGTGTATAAAATCATCTGAACCGCCGTCGCCATCTTGGGCAGTAATAAAGTAGCCTTTTCGGGCAAGCCTATATATACTTGATTTGTTACCAGTGAGAAAAAACCATTGTCCAGGTTTGCTATTATAATTTTTAGCATATTCGGCCAATCTTTCCACATTATCCCTTTCAGGATCTACTGTATAAGATACAATCGCTACCTGATCATCATTGAGAAACTTATTTTGCACATCTTGAAGATTGCGCGACATTTTAGGGCATATACTAGGACAGTACGTAAAGAAAAAATCTACTACCATAATTTTACCCTTAAAATTGTTAAGTGTTTGCTTTTGTCCTTTTTGATCGACTAATTCAAAATAGGGAATAGTGTGCCGTGTCTCTCCTGTTACCTCATCTATCGGACCGTAAATAGACAATGACTCAAACTTCTGTTCATAGGTGAGTAAAGCAATGTACACGACGGAGGGAAATGTCAAAACAATGCCCAAAAACAAATATATTTTCTTATTCATATCTTTTTCTATTTAATCGTATTTAATTTGGCCCGTATGACTACGGCAATTGAATTGGCTCTCGTTTTGGCAAGATATGCTTTCTGCCCTTTAAAGCGTTCGTCTATGGTTTGCTTAAATAGGGCAAGCCATCTATCAAAGTGTTCTTTTCTAAGCGTAGTCTTCTGATGAAGCAATGCGTGTACTTGCAGCGGATTACCCTTGTATTTTGCCAAATGAAATAAGGCGGTTTCCCAAAAATCATACATTTTTGGCAAGTGTTCTTGCCAATCTACTTGTGCTATATCATTAAAGATGCTGCCCAGCAAGTTGTCTTTTCTTACTGCTGTGTAAAAGGTGTCGACCAAATTTTTAATATCCTCTCTTGTTTCGATGTCTTTTTTCATTTGTTTGCACAACAATGCTTTTTTAAAGTGGTGATAATATTCACTTCGAGACGCACACAAGCCAGACTCTGTATAAGTATTCGATATTTTTCTAAGTTCTATATGTGTCTACTACTAAAAGAAATCGTCTGTACAAATTTCTTTGTAAATTATTTGCTCGAAAACGAACCAAGTACAATCAACAATATCAGCTTAACTATTTCAAATACAACATAAATAAAATGAGTATAAGATTTTGGTAACGGTTTGCTTTCTATCGCTTGCAAGGCGTATTGGTGTAATATAGGCAGCAGCCAGAAAATTTGAAGCAAGAGCAAAAAAGCTATGGGTATGAAAGCAAATAATACCTTTTTATCAGGATAAGAAAAAAAGTAATTAACAACTAAAATTAGCATCAAAAACAGTTCTACCTTATTTAAGGTACTAAATACTAATCTTCCTATGCCTACGCCTAAAGCCAAAGTAATGCCAGGTGCTTTGAACTTTAAGGGTGCCTCTATAAAAGAGATACCCGTTAGTAAGCCTGCCCAAACAAAAGGAACTGCTATTTGAAATACCCTTATCATTATCACTTAACAGGTAGAGGATTTTCAGGTACGTAAGGCAGTGCTTCTGGCCCAATATAATTAAGAACATCCATAATAGCTGGAATATAGGCTATTAAAATAACAATAATCATTAATACTAGCCAAGGTTTAAATCCGTCAAGTAATGCAATACGCGGCTCGTCATGATAGGCATCACTGACGGGAAAGACAAGGCTACCTACACTTTTAGTTTTTGAAAATAACATGCTAAAAAAACTAATAAAATACAGCACAAAAGCCAGCGTCATAATAATTCCTCCGATAAGTGCAAGCGTGGTTGTAGGTACCCAATCAGAAGTATAAAGTGGGCTTTCGGGGTTTAAATAAGTCATACCCGTATTAGTTCGGCGAGGCTCTCCGAGTAAACCACCCCACATCAGCCCGCTGGAAAAGATAAAAATGCCTATTGTCCACAAATAAGGTACTAGGGTATTGGCGTAAGGCATAACAATAGTTTTACCGGTTAATTTTTCTGTCAGGTAAATACTCATGCCGATAATTGCTAGAAAAACAGGACCTGCCACCGTCATGTGAAAATGCCCGGGAATAAAAGCTGTATTATGTACCATGTTGTTAAGGCTGTACGAAGCGTTGACCAAGCCGGTAAATCCTCCGAATATAAATAAGATTAAACCACATATGAGATAAGCGAATAAGTAGCGATCTTTGTCAAAATAAGGAAGTTTAAATATCCATCCAAATAAACCCTTAGCACCGTTTTTGCGTCCGGCGTATTCCAAAGATGCTGCAACGGTAAAAGCGGTAATAAAACTGGGTAAAGCAACGCCAAGAGTAAGGATTGTCTGTACCATTTTAATACCGCGTGTAACACCTGGATCGCCAAATTGATGATGTACACCCACTGGAATAGACAAAATCAGGAAGATAAAGAAAGCTATGCGTCCAGCTAAATCCGAATAGAGCTTACCACCCGCCAATTTCGGTAGCATAGTGTAGAACATAGTGTAGGCAGGTAAAAGCCAAAAGTAAACCAGCGCATGACCAAAAAACCAGAATAAAGTACGTGCCAGTGGTACATTGATAGTATCTGTCCAACCCATAGACCAAGGAATGAGTAACACTAAAATTTCGTACGCCACCGATAATGTACAGACAAACCACAAAGTGAAATTAACTAAAGTGCCGATAACAGCTAAAGGAGTTTTTACTAAAGCATTTTCTTTTTTCCATTGCACATATAGCTTTATCCAGCTATAAAATGCCACCCATGAGCCTACTACCAACAAAGTAGCACCGAGATAAAATGTAGGGTGTGCTTTCAAAGGAGGATAAAAAGTGTACAATACTGATGCTTTCCCTGCCAGAGTGGCCGCTGCAGCCATTACCGTGCCAACGAGCATTAACAACATGGATGCTCTGACCAAACCGATATTCGGTTCTTTTTTCAAGAAATACGCCATACAGGCATGGCCGAAAGCCACTGCAAAAAAGGTAGTTAATACAATAGCATTAATTACGCCGTGGAGGGTTAAACCTTGATAATAATCTAATCCGGCATAAGCAGCCTGCGATAATAAACCTGCCCGATATATCACCTGTAGAAGCCCGTGATATATCCCCAATAATAATAAGGCAATCGGTATGCTGATTTCTGCTAATATAATGTTTTTTAATGCTTTGCTAATTTTCATTTCTTTCAGGTTAGATATTTTTCTTTTTGACCAAGTATATTACCTATAATTAACGATAACTTCAGCTTGCATTTGTTGGTGTCCTACTCCACAGTATTCATGGCATAGAATTTTGTACACGCCCGGTCTATCAAAAGTTACTGTAGTTTTATTAATGCCTCCATATACTGCCATCATATTAATATTCTTTTCAGAAATATGAAAGCCATGTACCACATCCTGAGAGGTGAGAAAAAAATCAACCTCGCTGCCCACAGGCAAAAAGATTTCAGCAGGCTCAAAAGACCACATTTTCGCTACACAAAAGACCTGGAAGGTAGTACTGTCTAATTGGGTAATTTTGGGTTTGGTATAGGTAACATCATAAGGTATACATTCGGGTAAGTCGTTTTGTGAACCTCTACTTGACCAGAGTATTGCAAATAAAAATACTGTCAAAATAACACCCGTAATAGTTAATATTCTGTTCTCGTACTTATCCATTTTTTAATTAATTATTAGTAATCTTTAGAAAGAAAAATCAGGCACGGTACAGCATAATGGCGTAAATACCAAACCAGATGAGAGTGCATATTATTATGAGAATGATAAAGAAAGCAATACTGCCCTTAGGAATAAAATTTTTTTTTTGCATAGTTTTGATTATTTTGGTAAATTTATCAACGCAGAGCAAAGCCAGAATAGAAGAATAGCAGCTAGGCTAAACGGTGTTTTAATGGTATTTATATATTGTTAGCAAAAGTGTCTTCTAACTACACGGTTCTGCATTTGCTTTCTTTTCTTCTGTAAACCTAAAAGTAAATAAAGTAAATTCAAAAACTAACGGACTTATTTCTTTTCTGTCTTCGTAATTTTCTATATTTCTTATTCTCCTTTCACAGTTGTGGGTTCTCCGTAGAAAAAATCACAATCTATTCTAACGTCATTAATATTCTGGATTGTAGGAATATCTGATTTTTCAGAACCATAAAATTCTTGTGTAATAAAGTATCGTTTTGTTTCCATTGGCAAAATATAAGGAAAAGGACAGTTTAAATGAGATGTATAACCATGTAAATTAGTGAATATAGTGTCATTTGTCTCATTAATAAAATACACTTTCATTTCTGCATTCCAAACATAATCGTTTTCACTACAAGTTAGAAACAATAGGCTAAGAATAAAACTAATCCCAATTCTTAAATAGTTTATCAAGTTTATTTTCTGTAGCATTGTTATATCTGTTTTTAAGATTATCTCGCCAACTATCCCAAGAGGAGGTATAGCTTAAAACGTCTTCTATTTGCCTTATGGTGTTGTAGCCAGAGACTTCGTCTGTTGGTTCTTTAAATCCGTTGTTAGTGAAAGCAGTAGATTCACTATCTATCATATCGGCAACAACTAAAGTATAATTGTTATTATTCCATTCTCTTCCTTTGTATTTAGAACTAGGATATTTCATTCTAGTAAGCTCCCATTCCACGCCTCTAGCCCATGACTCTATCACTTTATCAGACGTTCCTCCATTATTCCAATTACTTCTTCTCAATTCCCAATGGCTGGCATGGGCCAATTCGTGTATGGTAGTGGCATAAATTTCAGAACTACTGTTTTGAGGATTGTAAATTCTCAATCTAGCAAAAAATCCAAACAGTCTGCAGTCTTTGCAATGACTCCCGTTTTTATCATTATTCTGCTCAAAATGTGCCCTGATTTTCATTTGTGGTTTCCAAAACGAATTGGTTGGAGGTCTTTTTAAGCCTTTGATATTTTGATAATAGTAATGATAAGCTGCCTGAAATATAGTTCCATGAAACCAATGCTTTGAATGTTTGTATAAATTTACGTTCCATGGTGATTTCCTTTGGACTATTTATCCATGCTTGTTTTGCAAAAAACCACCACCATTTCTCTCGAATGCTAAATTGATAGGTTCCCATACCAAACTATAATTGGCAGGTCTTTTGAGTGAACCTGTTCTAAAATATCCGTTACTATTGGTTCTTGTTGTCTTAGTGGTAAACCATCTGCTTGCTCTTACTTTTATCCCTTGTACAGGTTTCCATCCCAATTCTGTATCTTGAATTCGTACTGTTCCAGAGGGATGCCAAGGGTCTGGTTCATTCCAACATATAAACCATATACATACTCGTCTTGCTCGCATAGCTGCTTCTTTCTCTTCTTCTATTTGTATTTTTTTCTGTTCTGATAAATTGTCAGTCAAATACAAAGCAACTGTTTCTAACTTATCAAGATTATATGTTTTGGAGTACATTCTGCTGCCTTGAGTACTTTCTTCTTCACAATAACCTTCGCTGTTTTCAGGGATGAATAGCTCTGATAAAACTTCGTGTTCAATCTCAGGAAATTCATAGTCGGGTTTCACTACTGTATATTGCCAAGTGATTTGATTTTCTGCTAAATCGGAATCATGGTAATGTTCTCCTTGCTCTTCAATTTCATAGTCAAGAGGATGGTCATATAAAACTAGAGTCGTGTCTTTCTTTATAATATCTAATTCCAAAGAATCTTTGGGAAGGAAGCGTACATACAAATCTGTAGCTTTAACCTCAATTGTCTCGGAGGTTTGTCGAAATGCTCTGGCTTGTTGCGTATTTGATAATTTTGTTTCTTTTAGAATCGTATCTAAAGCTCTTTGCATATTGACCACAGAATAAGGATTTTCAAATTGCTTACCAAGTTTAGTCATATTTTTAGTTTCAATTTGTTGTGCAGGAGAAGTAGCCTTCGTTTCAAATTCATTTTGACAGGAATAAATTACTATCCCAATTTTGGTTAATGTTTCTACTCCACTAAGTAAGTCGGACTGCTTTTTAAAAAATTGCAACTCTTCATTATCAAACTGATTTTCAGAGGAGGAATCTTTGTTGTTTGCATTATAGAGTTAAAATTACTAACCGACAGCTGTTCTTGTTTTTCATCCTACTTCAACTTTAGGTTCAACACTTGTCGCTGACAAAAAGATATATTCCAAATAGTAAACATGCCTTTTATCACATCACTATGTAGTAACTCAATACATCATTTTGTGTCTTTTAGTTCTGGTACTGAAACTTTTCTTCACGGGATTTTTACTGCCTTGCAATATGACTACAATATCGGGGAAGTTTGCTAGTAGGCTAGTAGATGAAAACAACACTCTAGGTTTTCTACGCGCTTTAGTGTGTATAGTAAGCACAGCTTTTCTGCCGCGTAGACCAACCAATACTCTCTACTTCGTACCTCTTGATACACGTAGAACTCATCATTCAATGATCAAATCGTAAGGAAGGCGCGCTTGTGGTTTGCCCTCTATTGCTTTTAGCTGCTTAAACTGCTGTATTGTAGCATCAACCTGATTTTGTTGTTTTATACCAAACCAGCTAAAAGCTTGCACATTTGTCGAGCGGATCAATTCCTCTATCCAATCTTTTGGTTCAGGGTAATAAACAAGCTGGTAATCATCATTAATATCAGCTTTTTTTGCAGCAATAACAATAGCATCTTTCATATTGCCCAACACGTCAACTAATCCTTTTTCTTTGGCATCTGTGCCAGACCAGATACGCCCGCTGGCAACGGCTTTGAGTGTTTGAATATTCATTTGTCGGTCTTCGGCAGCTTTTTTTGTGAAGTTTTCATAGCCTTCATTAACGCTTTGTTGTATAATTTGCTCTTCCCATTCACTTAGTGGTCGGCTATATGCAGGGAAGTCGGAGAGCAAACCAGTATTTACCCCATCAAAGGTAATTCCCAGCTTTTTGTTAAATAATTCCGAAGTTTCTAGTAGAATAGCAAAAATACCGATAGAGCCTGTAAGCGTATTGGGAGCAGCTACAATAGTATCGCAGCCCATGGCTATGTAGTAACCACCAGAGGCTGCTACACCCGACATAGAAGCGATGACAGGTTTTTTCTTTTTCATCAACTGTATTTCACGCCATATTTTGTCGGAGGCCAATTCCGATCCGCCAGGTGAATTTACACGCAGCACAACGGCTTTAATTTTATCATCTTTCCGGATTTTGCGCAGTAGTTTACTCACGGTTTCTCCCCCTACGTTGCTGTCTTTACTTTCTCCCTCAGTTATTGTACCCTCTACGACTACAACGGCAATTTTATTTTTGGATAATTTGCGTGAACTAGCCGTTATTTCTTTATATTTGTTATAATCAATAGACTCAATATCGTCGCCCTCTGCAAGGTGCAAACTATCTTTTAGGGCACTGAAGGCACTATCATGATAGCAGATGTCGGTAATTAATCCACAGCGCAAGGCATCCTCAGCATTTCGTATGAGCATACTATCGGAAATATTTTCTAAGCTTTTGAAAGCAATATTTCTGCTTTCAGATACTTTTTCAAGATAGCTGCTATACAAAGCGTCAACATAGGCTTTGATCTGCTGCCGGTCTTCTTCACTCATATGATCGCTCGTATAGGACTCTGCAGCACTTTTATATTCTCCTACCTTAAAAACTCGTGGCTTGACTCCTACTTTTTCAAAAATACCTTTGTAATAAACTTTAGTGGCTGAAAGTCCGTTAAACTCTATGCTGCCTCTGGGATGCAACATAATCTTGTCGGCTACAGAAGCTAAATAATAAGCTCCTTCGCTTAGTCGCTCGCTGTAGGCATAAATAAATTTACCACTTTCCTTAAAACTAAGCAGTGAGCTTCTGATTTCTTCTATGGAAGTGAAGTTGGCATATATATCGGTAAGCTCTAGGTATATACCTTTGATTTTGTCATCTTCAGCAGCTCGCGCAATCACCAATTTCATTTCTTTTAGACCGATAGCAGATCGTTTATCAACAGGAATGGGAAAAAGCAAATCTAAATTTTTGAAGGGATCTTCTGCTGCTAGCTCCCGAATTGGTTCATTCAATTTAAGGACTAAAATTGAATTATCTGATACGTTTACCCGCTCTTCATAAGAAGAGGAAAAAGCAGCAGCAATAATACTCACACTAATGATTATTAGTACCAATGCTACAAAAACACCAAGGCAACTAGCTAGTATGTTCTTTAAAAATTGCATAATTGAAATATATTATTTAAGTTTAGGAAGGTGAAATTTACGGACTGAATTTGTACTGAAACAGTACTAGAAACGTCAAAGGTATATAACCGTGCGTCACTATCAAAAGATAGTTTTGGAATAAAATTTGTTGTACTTTGGAGCTATAGATACTAAATAGTCATATGCTCTTTTAAAATTTAGTATCAGCATGTTTGCCAACAATTCAGAATAAACAGCTATGAAGAAAACACATCAATTACTTTGGGTTTGTTCTGCCTTACTATTTTGCTGGGTAGATAATGTATATGCCCAGCAAGCACCGGGATGGACTGACTATTACGGACGAAAGACCATGTTTCCCGAGAACGAATACATCGCAGGATTTAGCTCGGAAGAGTACAACAAAAATACTGATATTAAGGATCTGCTCGATCGCCTCGAAACCTATGCTAAAACTTCACTAGTAGAATCTATTCGCGTAACGGTCAAGAGCATTTCCTTGCTCAATATTAGTAATTTGAATGCAAATACGCATGAGGAGTTCAGGAAAAGTAGTGTCTCATATGCCGACCTTACTATTACGGGGCTCAAAACTGATAGGTATCAAGATGCTAAAAAGCGCATAGCTTATGCCGTTGCTTATGCTAAGATAGCCGATATTAGGCAGGATTACTTGGCTACTCTCCGAAAACACCAAGATATTATTGAAAGAAAAATTGCCAATGCCGAACGCTTTTTAAAGAAAAATAACAAAGAACTCGTATTAAAAAATTATTTTGAAACGCTCCCCTCTTTTAGAGAGATAGAACAGCTACAAACAGTGTTGGTTGCTTTAGATGGTGCCAAGCTATATCAGGACAGCTCTTTTGTTAGAATCAATACATTCAAAACAAAAGTACAAGAAGCTATTGTAGACCTTCAGAAGCGTCAAGACCTCGATATAAACGAATTGAGCTATCTTATGGCGCAGGGTTATAAGGTGCAAACAGGAAAACTCAAAAACCGAGTAATCTTGTCTCATTTTACCTACCAAGATACGGAAATGGCAAGTCCGTTTTCAAAACGACTGACGGCTGTTCTAGAGCGAAAACTAATAGATGTAGCTGATTACTCTGTGGTATTACCATACAAAAACACTGCTAAGGATAAAGTGCAATATTTGCTGACAGGTACTTACTGGGAAGAGGGAGACAATATTCGGGTGATTTCAATACTGAAAAATAAAAAAGAAGGTAACTCTTTAGCAAGTATGGAGACGCTTATCAGCAAAGAAATATTATCAGAGCAAAAAATTGCCTTTAAACCACCTAATTACGAAGATGCCATAAACAACTTGAAAACCTTCACAGAAAATGACTTTTCTGAAAAAGGCCTACAAATAGACTTATGGACAAACAAGGGGCAAAAAAATCTGATTTTCTTTGAAGGAGAGATTTTAAAACTCTATGTAAAAGTAAATAGAGCTTGCTATTTGAGAGTAGTTTATTACCTAGCTGATGGTTCAAAGGTCCTACTGCTTGATAACTATCATCTGGATGGGAGTAAGGTTAATAAAGTGTATGAAATACCCTACGAATTTGAATGTGCCGAACCCTTTGGAGTAGAAACCTTGCAACTAAATGCCCAAGCCCAGCCCTTCGATCTTCTAGAAATCAAAAGAGATTACGGTTATGATTTTATTACTGAAGATACCAAAGAAATAGTTGCCAAAACCAGAGGTTTTAAACGAGCTGACAACAAAGAAATGTATCGAGCAGAAAAACGAACAATCATCACTACTATGCGCTAATAGTCTATTCTGCTCATTATGAGTAAACTGTATCATAAAAATATGTTTTTCTTTTGTTTTAGTTCTATTATTATCGTTTAATGGCACGCTTGTTGATTACCTAATAGACGAAAAACCCAATTAAACATTCTCATATACATATTTATCTTACATTAAAATCTTAAAAACCATGAAACGATTAAACGTAATGAGTACCTTACTTTTCTGCTTATTATTATTTAGCTCTGCTGCTTATGCACAATTAAGTAGAAAAGATCTGAAAGTACCTGGTCCAGTAAAAAAAGAAGCCAAGCAATTAAAGAAAGAAGGATGGAAAAACATTCCGGGTGGACTGCCCCTACAAAACCAGTTGGCAGAAGCTTGGTATAAGCAAAGAGAGAGAGATGAAGAAACAGGCTACCCTAAATGGTTATACGCTGCTGGCAACGGTGTAGGGCAAACGCAAACGGCTGCTAAACTACAAGCAATAGAAGTAGCCAAGCTTGAACTAGGCGGCCTCGTTCAAACAGAAATAAGAGGTATTGTAGAAACTTCTATTGCTAACCAGCAATTAAATACTGAAGAGGCTGCTAGCGTTAACAAAGTAGTAGCTGGTGCTAAAAATATCATCTCATCCTCACTGGGAAGGGTAATTGTCGTGTATGAGGCTATAAAAAATATCAAAAAGAGCAAAACTGTAGAAGTGCAAGTAAGAGTTTTTTATAACCAAGAAAAAGCAACCGAGCAAGCAAAAAAAGTTCTTAGAAAGAAACTTGAAGAAGAAACTGACCTGATACAAGACAAGCTAGATGCTGTTTTAGGCTTGAATTAGAAGTAAACCACCCTGCTTCACCCGATTAAATACTCAAAATAGTTTTTGTTTTAATACCCCCAAGTGTGGCACTGATGCGAATCGTGCCACATTTTTTCTGATAAATTTCCAATAGATCGATTTTTGGCACACTACCTTCCCACTATATTCCTAGCACGTCCTGCATAGTATAAATACCTTTCTTTCTATGTAACAACCATTCCGCAGCAACTACTGCACCCAAAGCAAAACCTTCACGGCTATGGGCTGTATGTTTGAGCTGGATCCTATCTATATCCGAATCATAAGTGATAGTGTGTGTGCCAGTTACACCTTCTTCCCTAATAGCAGTGATGGGAATATCTTTTGTCTGGATAAGCTTGGGTATTAATTTCCATGTGGATTTTCTGCCTAAATTTTCAAGTATGTGATCTGCTAGTGTGATGGCAGTGCCACTGGGAGCATCTTTTTTCTGGGTATGGTGTATTTCTTCAATCGCAATATCATATTGTAGTTGCCCATCCATTATACGAGCAAGATATCGGTTAATAGCAAAAAGAATATTGACCCCCAAACTAAAATTTGACGCATAAATAAAAGCAGCTCCATAGTTATGACAAAAATTTTCTATTTCATCTTTTCTATCTGTCCAACCTGTAGTGCCGCATACAACAGCCAGTTGCTGCTGCATACATTTTTTTAGATTCTCAAAAGCACATTCAGGTTGAGTAAATTCAATAACCGCGTCGGTATTTTCAGGTGAAAGTCTTTTTATATCTTCTACATTATTTAAGTCGATAACGGAGTGTATTTCATGTCTGCGGTTAAGAGCAATTTTTTCAATTGTTCTACCCATTTTTCCGTACCCTATCAGAGAAATTTTCATTTTTTATATGGTTTTCGTGTCTCAGAAGTAGTGCTGGTTTTCTCCAGATTTAGCTGCCGCCAGGACCATCTAGTAAAGTAGCCAACTCATACTTATACCAACCGACAAATACCTTCTTTTCTTTTTAATAGATTTTCTACTATACGACTCTTCCTGCTCATGCGTTAACTCGGTTAATAACCTAAGAAATTATTCATTTGAAGGCAATATATCTGAAAAATTATAATCTGCCTCTACTTGCCCTACCAATGCGTCATAGTTTTGATTATTTTTTTTGTAGATCACAATATATTTATTTTGTACTTCATTAAAATACTCCCATCCTGTTAAATGCCTTGTTAGGTTGGGCTTTTTTTTGTCAGTAAATTTAAATACGAAGCCTGTTAATATGCTTTCCCTGTAAAAAACTTCTTTTTGGTAAGTGATTAAATTGGGTGGCTTTCCTTCTGTTTCGATGTGATTATCCATGTCGGTGTTAAGTGCGTAAATGTTTATTTTTTTCAATGCATAATATTCTGCCTGTTTGATTAAAATATATAGTGCTTCAATACCACTCACCAATTTAAACAGCCTATCGGTCTGTCCATTGCTCCAGTCGAATTGCTCTTCATCAATCACCTTCCATGTTTTTAGTTTGTAATCTAGAATAAAATTTATTTTCAGATTATTGATAGAAAGATTTATTGGATCATAAGTAATGTGAATCTTTCTGGGAGTAGGATATTTTTGCACTGAAGTGTGTTGTCGGTCTTTAGTGGGAGGATATTTCTTTTGTAAATACCGCAAAAGATTTGAAGATATTTTTTCATTAGTTTTTCTCACTAAATAGGGTATTCTGAACAAGTTAATTACCCAGAGTACTCCGAAGCCATAGCCTGTTGCCCAAAAGAGCAGTTGTTTGAGCCATTTGCCCAAATAGGCATAAGAGCCACCAACCATGAAATGTGCTATATATGCCCAGCCGATTCTTTTTTTAACTCTTTGATATTCATAGTAAAATTCCTCTTGAGCTTTTGCAGGCAATATACTCAGTTGCTTTTTTATATCAAATGGTAAGCCCTCTTCCGTATGGTTGTCAATAGATAAATTATTTTTTTTTAATTCTGACATATTTGCGTTATTTAAAGTTGTTCTCCACTATATATCAGGTCGAGCTACCGCCAGTGGGTTTAGGCTGTTGATATATTTCTGCTCGTACTTCCTCATCCATATTTTTTGTTTTTTTGTTTTATCTTCAAAGCCGAGCAAATGTAATATACCGTGGATAATTACTCTGCATAGTTCTTCTTCAAAAGGAATATTAAAGATGCTTTTATTCTCTACAATTCTACTGATACTGATAAATATGTCGCCTTCGAGTATATTATTTTTGTCACTATTATTGAAAGTAATAATGTCAGTGTAGGTATTGTGGTTGAGATAGACGAGGTTAATTTCGTGAAGATATTCATCATTGCAGAATATATAATTCAGGTGGCTAATGATGAAGTGGTGGCTAGTGATTGCTTTCTGTATCCATAGACAGATATCTTGGGTGTTTTTTAGCCTAAAGGAAGTATTTTCATAAAAGAAGCAAATGCTGTTTATATTTTTTTCCAATACATTGGGCAGTTAACTATGATATGAGAGGTGTGGTTGATATTTCCGGTAGGTAGAAACGTTGAATAAATCGAATTTTGAAGGCTTGTTGTGGTTAGAGACTCTACATTTTATAAAAAGTCATTGTGATAGTTTTACCTCTATTAGAAAAATTTACTTCATCCGCCAGATGCTTAATGATATATATTCCTCTTCCTCCAATCACCTCAATATTTTCTGGAGCAGTAGGGTCAGGTAGGTTGTTGTAATCAAAACCCTTGCCTTCATCTTCTACCGTAACACTGATATTGCTACAGTCAATATTCATTGTAAGGTACACGTTTTTACTTTTGTTCGATCTATTACCATGTACGATGGCATTTTTCACAGATTCAGTAACTGATACCACTATATTACTGTAGATATTATCGTCAAAGTTGAATTTATCTTTAACAATGTCGACAAATCCTTGCACCATTGTAACACTATCAATCAGTGAAGGCACTTTAAGTTTTAAGTTTTTCATTACCTTCTTCTTTTTGTAAGGTAGTTATTTTTAATAACTTCAAAATATTCGTTTACCTCTTTTTTATAGTAGGGACTCAGAGATATGGGTAATGTTTTTAGTAACTCTAATTGCACTTCTTTTAGCTTTAAGTATTCCGAAAAAGCGTCGGGGTTTACTTTTTTGTAGTCTTGTTGCGCTGTTTTTGCTTCTCTTTCCTCATCTAGCTCTCTTTCTCTGGAGGCTTTCTCAGATTCCAGCAGGCGAGTAAGTATTTCTTTTTGCCTTAAAAGAGTTTGCTGTGTAATTCTTTTATTAATTAAATCTTCTTCTGTTTGTTCCATTTTACGAAGTATATCAGCGTATTTTCCCTCTTTATTTTCTTTTCCATTGAGTTTTCGCTTGCTTTGTTCACCAAATATCTCTTTTCCTTGTCCTTGCTGTGCATTTCTAAGATCATTGCGTATGATTTCTTGTTGGGCTGCCAATTTGGCTAATTCTTTGGATATTTCAGCACCTGACTTTCCACTTTTTTTGATTTGACTGATTTGTCGGTTGAGTTGTTCCTGCAAATCGCTGAGTTGTGGCAGTCCTTTTTGTTTTTGATTCATTTGCTGCCCCCCCATGCTGAGGCTCATTTGAGACTGCATTTGTTGCAATACATCGCTCAATAATAAAGCCAAATTGTTAACAGAAGTCATCGAAAACTGTTGTTTTCCCGAGGCAATATAAGGAACTCTTTTTCTGATTGCCTCAAGGCTTTCCTCAATGTATTTATTCATTAAGTTTACTTCTTTGGTAATTGTTGCTTGCAGTTGGAAGACCCGCCTCGAAAGGGCTAGCAAACTGTCTTTTACTAGTTGGGCGTCATCTTTGAGTTTTAGCTGTCGCTGACTCAATTCGATGAACTTTGGATCTATTCTTCGCACTTCTTTAAAAGACTTCATCAAATCTTCCTGAGCAAAAGATAGTGTCATCAGATTATCGAGTATTTGCCTGAGGTCGTCATAATTTTCCATGAGCTGAACTACCTCTTGCGACTGCTGCATCTGCGTCATTTTTTCTGCCATTTGTCGCATTTTTTGCACACTTCTTTTTTGAGAGCGCGAGGCATTTTTCTGATCATATTTTCGTAATTGCTCAAGGCTTTCCTGCTGCGACTGCTTGATTTCTTCGGTAGATTGATCGAATCGCTTTAAATCCTGCCCTGCTTTTGAGTTTTCATTAAGTTCTTTAAGCTCTTTAAAATCTTTCTCAATAGCTTTGAATTCTTTATTAATAGCTTTCTGTTGATCTTCAATCTCATCTATTTCCTTTCTGTTTCCTTGGCTTGATTTTTTATCGGTATTATTTTTTTGTTTATCCGATTGTCCACTTTTATTTTCAGCATCTTCATCTGGGCGGTCTTGATTTTTGGCTGTTTTTTCTGCAATCTCTTCTTGCTTTTCACTTAATTCTTGTAAGTCTTTAACAATTCCTTTGGCTTTCATATCAAATCTCAGCTTCTCAAAAAATTCCAATGCCCTATCGAGTTCATGTTCGATATTTTCTTGTTTTAGATCAATATTTTTCAATAAATTTTGTAATTGATCTGTGTTGATATTTTCCTCTAACAGTTTTTCAAGTTCATCATAAAGGCTTTGTGTTTCTTCATCCAATACTTCGTTGATAAGCTCTTGGAGTTTTTTGGTTTTTTCGAGTGTTTCTAGGTTTATATCATTGAATTTACTTTGTTTTTCATTGAGTTGCTGCTGTAAATGCTGTAATTTATCTACTTCGTTGGCCAGTTCTTGTTTCTTTTTTAAGAGTTCTTCTATTGCTTTTTTATCTTTCCAATCGGCTTTCTTTTTTCCTTTCAAGCGTTTGCGTAAATGCTCAAGGTCTTCGTGTAGTTTTTCTGCTTTATCTATAGCTTTATTGAGCTGTCCTTGTGTTGTTTGCGAGTCTTTTGCCAATGTTTCTTTAATATCTTTTTTATTGGGCAGGCGGAATTTCATAATGGGTGTACGTGCTGACTTAGTGCCATTTACTTGGTCATTGTCGGTTACTTCAATAAAATATTCAATGGCTCTGCCTTGCTTGAGTAAAAGGCTATCTAAATCAAGCCTATAAAAAAAACTTTGGTTAGTCACTTTTTTGTCAAAAGATAAGTCAATATGCTGATAACGTGGGTTTTGCGGGTTTGTTTTTTCAATATTTTTATAATAAAGTTTCAAAGCGGCAATACCGTAATCGTCATCAATATTTCCTGCCAGTGCAATATAACTATAAAGTACCGTATCTTCATAATGCTTCATATCAATAGAGGGGTACTGGTCTGGAATTACTTCCAGATAGTGTTCAATAACATCCTTATTTTTACTATACTGATTAATGAGTTGTATTTGATAAGTTTGTGATTGGTGTATTTTCTTGGAGAAAGAAAAAGATTTTTCAGATTGTGCCGAAGCGTTGAATACTTCATTTTTTTCAGCAAAAAACATTTTGACTGAATCGGCTGCTAGCGTATTAATATTCCAGCTAATGAGCGTTCCTTCGGGAATAATTAAATTACCTATATTATCGAGGTATTCGTCGGTTTTTCCCGTATAGTCCGGGTAGTTGACAAAAGCTGTAAAGCCTTTCATAACCGGTCGGGGGAGTGTATTTATGCGATAATTTTGAGAAGAAAATCCCAATGATTCAAAATGGAAATCGAGGTCTCTTTGTATATTTTTAAATAAATATTCAAACTGTCCAACTCCCTGCACACTTGCCATTTTTAGCTTCCTATTATCAGGTGTTATCAGATATACTTTATCAGGAATGGCACTGCCATTGATGCGGAGTTTTAATAAAAAATCTTCGTACTTAAAGCTTTGTAATTGTGAGTTTTGCACTTCAAAAGAAAAAGGTGCTTCGGGTTCGAATTTACGCTCGTAATAAATAATGCGGGTAGTGCTTTCGGTGAGTAATTCTGGTATCCAGATAATACAAACTACCAGCAAGCCGAAAACAGCTACCAAGTATTTTAAATATTGTTTATTGTATGCATAACTAACAGCTTGCGAAAAATCAGTTTGATTAAAATCATTAGTATTTTGATTAATAGCGGCATCTATGAGTTCAGTGCTGCCATAACTTTGCTTGAGCTGTAGTGTGTTCAATAGTTTATCACGGATACCTGGAAAGTAGTTGCCGATATTTTTAGCTGCCTGCAAGTTAGAAAGCTGCTTACGTGTATCTAGCAGTTTGATGAGAGGTTTGATTATCCATATACATAGCACAAACAGCGATAAGATCAAAAATAGATAGAAAATACCTGCCCTGCCCCAAGTGCCAAGCCTTCCGAAGTATTCTGTAGTACCTGCAATCAACCAAGTAAGCAGTAAGGATATAGAGGCAAGAATAGCCCCTCTGAGTACTGTATTGATATAATATTTCTTTTTATATTTTTTTAGCTTTTCTTCGACCATATATGAAGCTGTCGTAATTAAGTTTATCGTTTTAGAATTCTTTTTTTTACCGTTTTTCGGCTAATTCCATGATAGTGTCACAATATTTGTATTCAATGGCACTCCTGTAAGAAAGCAGAGCAATGCAGCTGTATAAAAAACGTTACTTTTACAAAAAAAAATATTTTTCAATTATGGAAAATATCAATCCTGCATAATTAATTCTTTTCTATAAATATTGAATATACGCGACTTCGATACGAAGCCTTTGTAGACGCCATCTGCTATTACGGGTAGATTCCATGCTTGGGTAGATTCAAACTTACGCATAATTTGCTCCATATTCTCACCATGTGAGATAAGTGCGGGAGGTTGCTCCATTAAAGAAGCAATTTTGATGCTTTTTTGTTTTGTCTCACTGAACATAACTTCCCTCACATTATCTAATGTAATAATGCCTACTAGCTTGCCCTTGTCATCTATTACTGGAAATATATTTCTTTTACTTTTGCTGATTAGCTTAATCAAATCTTCTAGCATTGCCGCATGATGAATAGGTTGCAGGTCTGTTTCTATCACTTTGTGTATCTGCAGGTTATTCAGTATTTTTTTATCTTTATTACCCCTCACTAAGTCGCCTCTTCTTATCAATTCTCTTACATAAGGAGAATGCGCGTCGAAGTAAGACACAGTAGTGAAAGCAATAGCTGAGACTATCATGAGTGGTATGAATAGAGTATAACCGCCCGTCAGTTCAGCAATGAGAAAAATAGCCGTTAAAGGTGCATATTGTGTCCCGCTCAGTACGCCGCACATACCGACCAGTGCAAAATTTACTTCCGATATTTGGGCAATACCAAATAGATTGATTAACCTAGCGAAAGCAAAACCGGCAAAACCTCCTAAGAACAAAGATGGAGCAAAAGTGCCAGCACTACCACCTGAAGCAATAGTTACAGAAGATGCTAGCGTTTTGATGAATACTAAGGCAGCGATATAAACTAAAATAAACCACTGATTTTGCATATTGCTCATGAACAAGCTGCGTTTTAATATATTGGTCTCTTGCGAATTGAGGATTTCAGAAATATGTATATATCCTTCTCCGTACACAGGTGGAAATAATACAATCATTGCAGTAAGAGAGATTCCACCTATGAGTGCACGGGTGTAGTTATTCTTAATTTTTTTAAAATAGCTTTCCGACTGTAGTAGAATTTTTGTGAAGTAAATAGCTGTAAAACCACAAATTACTGCCAAAGCAAAATAATAAGGCAAATCTTGTGCGGCAAAGCTGTCGACTTGTTTAAAAGCAAATAAAGTGCTATCTTTATGCAAGATAATAGAAGTGAGATTAGCAGTAGCTGAGGCAATTAATAAAGGTATAAAATTAGAAATGGTAATATCTACAAAAATAACTTCAATACTAAAAATTAAACCGGCGATAGGCGCATTAAAAATAGCCGATATAACAGCAGCCGTACCGCAGCCAATCATCAATACCCGTGTTTTGTAATTTAGTAGAAAAATACGAGCAATATTTGAACCGATAGCAGACCCTGTTAGCACAATGGGAGATTCTAACCCACCCGAACCACCAAAGCCAACAGTGATAGCACTAGTAATCATACGGGAATAGGTTTTGCGCTTTTCCATTAGTCCCGAGCGTTTGGAAATAGAATAAAGAATATCAGTAATAGAATGTCCTTGTTTTTCCCTATAAAGCAGTTTAGCAAGCAGGACGGTGAGTAGAATGCCTATGATAGGATAGGCTAATTGAAAATAATTTTCTAGATAGGTCTGCGCAGTCAGCTGTTGGTCTATCAAATGAACAACTTGTTTGAGTAAAATAGCAGCTAACCCTGCAATAATTCCTGTAATAGCACTAGCAAATAAAAGGAAATTTCTCTCCGATACGTATTTCCTTCTCCATGCCAGTGCTTTATCTATGTATTGGCTAATACGCATTTATTATTACTACTTTGGGAAGAAGAATTGTTCATCGTTGTAGTTTTAAGATAAACTCTTAACTTTGTTTATTCTTACAACAGATGCCAAATATTTCTCGGTAAACTCGGTCGTTTTTGAAAATTATCTCACAACATTGATGTTTGTACTCCAAAATGTCAGTTATTATTTACCTTTGGACACCACTTTTAACCTTCCCCCTATGGAAAGGTTTACTCTTGCGCAAGACTTTTTGTTGAATTTTTGCCCAATGCCTAAATATATTTAAATTTTGAAAGTTCAAACTGATAAAGTCTTTAATAAATTTTCGAATATACTGATCATTTTTTAATTCAGCAATTTGGCAATGAAGCATAATTATGTGATTAAAATTGCACAAGAAATTATTACGCTTAAGGCAGAATCTTTAAATAATTTGGATTTGATAAGTAAAAGTCCAGGGAATTTTCATGTACTGCGTAATAACCGAGCGTTCCATGTTGAACTTTTACAAGCCGATTTTTCTAATAAAAAGCTAAAGATCAATGTTAATGGCAATCAGTATGACCTTGCGATTCAAGACCCTTATGACCAATTAATTAACCAGATGGGCTTGTCTTCAGCAAAGGTACAACAGATGAAACTCATTAAAGCCCCGATGCCTGGAATGATACTAGAAATTATGGTAAAAGAAGGTCAGGAAGTTAGTGCCGGAACACCATTAGTCATTTTAGAAGCTATGAAAATGGAAAATATCTTAAAATCTGCGGGAGAAGGTACTATTAAGTCCATCGAAGTACAAAAGGAAACAGCCGTAGATAAAGGACAGATAATCATAGAGTTACTTTAATTGTTTCACCATAAATACTTTTGTTACTATTTGTTCTGTATCACCTGTCATTACCAAAAAAATGTTTGCAGATTTTAACAAAACAACAAAAACGCAATGGCTAGAACAAGTTGAAAAAGATTTGAGAGGGCAGCCTGCTCAGACACTAAACTGGCAAATAGGCGACCTTGAGTTCAGCCCTTTTTATCATCTGAGCGACGCTCTTGCCAACCAAACTTTTATTCATCAGCGTAATAATGCTTGGGAAATAGGTGAATATCTAGTAGTTACAGATTGTAAACTAGCTAATGCACAAGCCTTAGATAGCTTGAATAAAGGGGCGAATGCGCTGTGTTTTGAATTTCGTAATGAGCTTTCTCTCGAGTATCTAGCTACTTTATTAAAAAATATTCAGCACGAATGGATAAGTACACATTTTGTCGTCAGGCGTAATGCTGCGTTGCAGGGGTTAGAAAATTTTACAGAAATACTCAAGGAGAAAAAACAGGATGCTAAAATTGTCTCTTGTTTCTTTGATATAGAAGATCTACCTGTCTCAAAAGTAGCTGCCTGGCAAAAACAGCTACCCAAAGCCCGACTCATAGCTATTGATGCTACTACAAAATTTACTCAAGACGACCATGTCGTTACAGAGTTATTGTGGGCTATCAGAAAAGCAAATACGTGGCTCACTAAAATAGATAAGCAAGGGCTAAACCTCCAGGAATACACACAGACACTATATTTCTCTTTTGCTCTATCAGATAATTATTTTTTGAATATAGCAAAAATCAGAGCTTTCAAATGGCTTTGGCATCAAATTGCTACTGCTTGGGGCATAGCTGCTCACTTACCTCCTTTCATTGAAGTAAAACTAAGTGAAAAATTCCAAACAGCAGATGAGCATTATAACAAGATACAATCGAGTGTCCAAGCAATATCGGCAGCAGCAAGTGGGGTGAGCCGACTGGTTATCCCCCCTTCAGACGCATTCAAAAAAGCAAATAGCTCTGTTTTTTCGCGCCGTATTGCTTTAAATATTCATCACTTACTGCAAAATGAAAGTTATATAGATCAGGTAATTGACCCGGCCGCAGGCAGCTACTTTATTGAATGCCTGACACAAGATTTAGCAAAAAAAGCGTGGGGCTTATTTCAAGAAAATGACACAGTTTAATTTTTTTAAACCATGAAAAAAATACTAATAGCCAACAGGGGTGAAATAGCAATTCGTGTGATGCGTACTGCCCGCAAAATGGGCATAAAAACCGTAGCCGTCTACTCCGAAGCCGATCGCGACGCCCCTTGTGTACGCCTTTCTGATGAAGCAGTTTTTTTGGGTGCAGCACCCTCTTCAGAATCTTACTTAGCCATAGACAAAATAATTGAGGCAGCAAAGCAAACCAATGCCGATGCTATTCATCCGGGGTATGGTTTTTTGAGTGAAAACGCTGAATTTGCCCAAGAAGTAACTAATAACGGAATTATCTTTATCGGTCCGAAACCTCACGCAATTCGCATAATGGGTAGTAAACTAGCTGCCAAAGAAGCTGTAAAAAGCTATGGTATCCCAATGGTACCCGGTCTTGAAGAAGCTATTACAGATGTTAACCTAGCAAAAAAAGTAGCTGCTGAAATTGGCTTTCCTATTCTCATCAAAGCATCTGCAGGCGGTGGCGGTAAGGGCATGCGCGTAGTCGATAATCTGGAAGATTTGCCCCAGCAGATGGAACGTGCCATTGGCGAGGCTGCTTCTGCTTTTGGCGACGGCTCGGTTTTTATTGAGAAGTACGTAACATCCCCCAGACATGTAGAAGTCCAAGTACTTGCCGATGCGTATGGTCGTGTACTGCATTTGTTCGAGCGAGAATGCAGCGTACAGCGGCGACACCAGAAAGTAGTAGAAGAAGCACCCTCTGCCGTGCTAACACCCAAACTCAGAAGAGCCATGGGAGAAGCAGCCGTAAAAGTGGCCAAAGCCTGTAGTTACGTTGGAGCCGGCACGGTAGAGTTCTTACTCGATAAAAATAAAAATTTCTACTTCCTAGAAATGAATACCAGGCTTCAAGTAGAACATCCCGTTACTGAGATGATTACAGGCATAGATTTGGTAGAACAACAAATTCGCGTAGCAAGAGGAGAAAGCCTGCCTTTCAATGAGAAAGATTTACATATCACAGGACATGCCCTCGAACTTAGGGTATATGCCGAAGATCCGTTAAATAATTTTCTGCCTAGTGTCGGCACACTTACTACTTATGAAAAGCCCACAGGTGAGGGTATTCGGGTCGATGATGGCTATGAAGCCAATATGGAAATTCCTATTTTCTACGACCCGATGATTGCCAAGCTCATTACTTATGGCAAAACTAGGGAAGAAGCTATCCAACGCATGCTCGAAGCCATTGACCAATATAAGATCGAGGGAATTGCGACCACACTGCCCTTTGGCAAATTTGTCTGTGAACATGAGGCATTTACCAGCGGAGAATTTGATACGCATTTTGTCAGTAAATACTACTCATCTGAACATATACTGAAGCAGCGTACTGATGAACAACAGATAGCCGCTGCCGTTGGTCTACATTTATTTTTAGAAAGTAAGAAACAATTAAAAACCATTGAAAACCCACCTTCTATGTGGAAGCAAAATAGATAATTTGTGAGACATGAAACCAAATTTCAAAAAAATATCACTGCAATGTCCCGCAAATAGCAGCAAAAAACCCAAGCCTGTCCGTACAGCACCAGAAGGCATTACTATTCATAACTTTTACGATAAGCAGAGCAATAAAGATTTTGAACATCTTGGTTTTGTAGCAGGCATACCGCCTTTTTTACGGGGTCCTTACAGCTCCATGTATGCCCGCCATCCTTGGACTATTCGTCAATATGCAGGTTTTTCCACAGCTACCGAAAGTAATGCTTTCTACCGCCGTAACCTTGAACAAGGACAAAAAGGTCTATCAGTAGCTTTTGACCTAGCTACTCATCGAGGCTATGATAGCGATCACCCACGAGTGATGGGTGACGTAGGAATGGCAGGGGTAGCCATTGATACAGTAGAAGATATAAAAATACTGTTCGATCAGATTCCACTAGATAAAATGTCTGTTTCAATGACTATGAACGGGGCAGTAATACCTATTATGGCTTTTTATATTGTGGCAGCGGAAGAGCAAGGCGTAAATCCCTCGCTGCTCAGCGGAACTATTCAAAACGATATTTTGAAAGAATTTATGGTGCGTAATACTTACATCTACCCCCCCAAACATTCTATGCGCATCATTGGTGATATTTTTGAATATACGGCTAAAAATATGCCTAAATTTAATGCCATAAGTATCAGTGGATATCATATGCACGAAGCAGGTGCTTCGGCAAATATTGAATTAGCTTATACCTTAGCTGACGGTTTAGAATATATTAGAGCAGGCATTGCAGCAGGCTTGAGCATTGATGAATTTGCACCGCGTCTGTCTTTTTTTTGGGGTGTTGGCATGAATTATTTTATGGAAATTGCCAAAATGCGCGCGGCTAGAATATTGTGGGCAAAAATTGTGAAACAATTCAACCCCCAAAACCCTAAATCTATGGCACTGCGTACGCATTGCCAAACCTCCGGCTGGAGTTTGACCGCTCAAGATCCGTTTAATAATATTGCACGAACAACTATTGAAGCAATGGCTGCAGTTTTCGGTGGCACACAATCATTGCACACAAACTCCTTAGATGAGGCCATTGCATTACCAACAGATTTTTCTGCTAAAATTGCGCGTGATACCCAAAAGTATTTACGAGAAAAGACTGGTATCACCAAAGTGGTCGACCCTTGGGGTGGCTCCTACTATGTAGAATATTTGACCCACGAACTGAGTAAAAAGGCTTGGACACTTATCAAAGAAATTGAAGATTTGGGGGGTATGGCAAAAGCCATAGAAAAAGGCCTACCCAAAATACGTATAGAAGAAGCTGCCGCCAAAAAACAAGCACGCATCGACAGCGGTCAGGATAAAATTGTCGGTATCAATTGCTTCATTAACCAAGATCAAGAAGAACAACTAGCCGTGTTGAGTGTAGATAACACGGCAGTGCGAAATCAACAGCTTGCTCATATCAAGCAAGTTAAACTGACAAGAGACACGCAGGAAATTCAGAAAACCTTACTTGCACTCGAAAACAATGCAGCATCGGGTAGTGGAAATCTACTAGAATTTGCCATTGAAGCTGCCCGGCAACGAGCGACACTTGGAGAGATTTCTCTAGCAATGGAAAAGGCTTTCGGAAGGTATCAAGCAGCTGTCCATACTATCTCGGGTGCTTATTCCAGTGCTATCGATAAGGATGAAAGTTTTCAAAAGGCTCGAATACTTTCCGACAAATTTGCTCAACTCGACGGTAGACGACCGCGAATAATGGTAGTTAAACTAGGGCAAGATGGACATGACAGAGGCGCTAAAGTAATTGCTACCAGTTTTGCAGATATAGGTTTTGATGTAGATGTAGGTCCTTTGTTTCAAACGCCAGCAGAAGCAGTGCGACACGCTGCCGAAAATGATGTACATGTGTTGGGTATCTCTTCCTTAGCAGCAGGACACAAAACCCTAATACCACAAGTTATGGAAGAATTAGCCAACATTGATAGAGCAGAAATATTGGTAATTATCGGAGGCGTAATTCCACCACAAGATTATGATTTCTTATATCAGCTTGGTGTAACAGGAGTATTCGGACCAGGAACCGTTATTGCCAAAGCGGCAATAGAAATATTAGAAAAAATGATAAACTATATGAGTGATGAGGAATAAGAAAAAAATATTAAACGAAAAAATAATCGATGCTCACTTGGGCGGAGGACAGGCAAAAATTGACAAGCAACACGAAAAGGGCAAGCTCACCGCACGCGAGCGAATTCATTTTCTTTTAGATGATGGTTCTTTTGAAGAAATAGGTATTTTGGTTACACATCGAACTACTGACTTTGGTATGGATAAGCAGATTTTTTACGGCGATGGTGTTGTAACAGGTTATGGTACTATTCATGGGCGACTTGTCTATGTCTTCGCTCAAGATTTTACAGTTTTCGGCGGCTCGCTTTCAGAAACACACGCCGAAAAAATTTGTAAAATTATGGATATGGCTCTGAAAACAGGCGCACCTCTCATCGGGCTAAATGACAGTGGTGGAGCTCGAATTCAGGAGGGAGTTCGTTCTTTAGGCGGATATGCCGATATTTTTTACCGCAATGTACTTTCATCGGGAGTAATCCCACAAATATCGGCAATTATGGGACCTTGTGCTGGCGGGGCGGTGTACTCCCCTGCAATGACCGACTTCACCATTATGGTCGAAAATTCAAGTTATATGTTCGTCACAGGCCCCAATGTCGTAAAAACTGTTACTAACGAAACAGTAAGTTCTGAAGAACTCGGTGGCGCACACACGCATGCTACTAAATCAGGCGTAACGCACCTGACTGCCGCTAATGATATTGACTGTATAGAAAAAGTAAAAAAAATACTCAGTTACATACCACAAAATTGCGAGGACAGCACTCCTGTATTATCCTATCAAATTGCCGAAGAGACACGTGAAATTTTAGAAAATATTATACCCGAAAATCCCAACCAGCCCTATGATATGCGCAAAGTCATAATCGGTATTATGGACCGAGATTCCTTCTTTGAAATACACCAAGGTTATGCCGAGAATATTGTAGTAGGATTCGCGCGACTAGCAGGTAAAAGTATAGGTGTTGTAGCCAACCAGCCCATCAGTCTAGCAGGAGTATTGGATGTAGAAAGTTCAAAAAAAGCAGCGCGTTTTACCCGATTCTGCGATTGTTTCAATATTCCTTTACTCGTGTTAGTAGACGTTCCGGGGTTCTTACCAGGTACAGATCAAGAATGGAACGGTATTATTACTAATGGAGCTAAACTATTATATGCCCTAAGTGAAGCAACAGTTCCAAGAATAACGGTCATTACGAGAAAGGCTTATGGAGGTGCTTATGATGTAATGAACTCCAAGCATATAGGAGCTGATTTGAATTATGCCTGGCCATCGGCAGAAATTGCTGTGATGGGTGCTAAAGGTGCGAGTGAAATTATTTTTAAAAAAGAAATTAACACCGCAAAAGACCCCAAGCAAAAGCTCAAAGAAAAAGAAGCCGAATATGCCCAAAAATTCGCTACTCCCTACCGCGCAGCACAACGCGGTTTTATCGACGAAGTGATAACACCCGAAAATACTCGAAGAAAACTCATCAAGGCCTATGCAATGCTCGAAAATAAAGCTGTGAAACTACCCAAAAAGAAGCACGGAAATATTCCTTTATGAGTTCGATTAGTTAATGCGAAAGTCAATTAAGACCACCAAAAATTGATTGATACTAACTTTAATTGCCGAAATTTTGAGAGAAAAACATTATGCTTTAATATTTTTTTTCTACGAAAAGCTCAAATACTGGGTTTAGTTTTGAATTTTTAAATTATATGCAAGAACTGCTGACAACAGACGGGCTTTTAAGTTTACTAACACTTACTATCCTTGAAATTATTTTAGGTGTAGATAATGTTATTTTTATTGCCATTGTCTGCTCTGCACTACCAAGAAATCAGCAAAATAAAGCGAGAACTGCCGGGGTAATGCTCGCCTTAGTAGCTCGCTTAATTTTGTTAGGTAGTATTACTTGGATGACCCAACTTGATAAAAAACCTTTAATCAGCATATTATCTTTTGACTTTACTACCAAGGATTTAATTCTTTTTTGCGGTGGACTTTTCCTTATTGCTAAAAGTATTTCTGAAATACACAATAAATTTGAAAGCAAAGAGAATATTCCCGAAATAAAGAAATTAAGTATAAAAAAAGTTGTTTTTCAGATTATCCTAATAGATATTATTTTTTCTTTTGATTCTATTCTTACTGCCGTGGGACTCTCTAGGAGTTTGCCTATTATGGCACTAGCAGTTATTTTTGGATTATTTATTATGATTTTTTTTGCCAAAGTCATCGGTGAGTTTGTAGAAAATCATCCGACTGTGAAAATGCTCGCCTTGTCTTTTTTGGTACTTATTGGTTTCTTACTAATAGTAGAATCTTTTGGTGAACATGTACCAAAGGGCTATGTGTATTTTGCCATTACTTTTTCCGTGTCGGTAGAGTTTTTGAATATGAAGCTCCGAAAATCAGGTACTAAACACCCAATTGCTGACCAGAGTAAACAAGTCTGAGAAAGTTAATATTATACATTTTGAACAGCTACACTAATAATACGATATTCCTTGCGATCGCAAGTTGAAAAAATATTGTAGTAAGTCATCAGTATAATCACAAAAACATGCCAACACTCAATTGGATAGGAAAAGATAAAGTAATAAGCCACCACCAAGATGTACCCTACAGAGTTTTGGAACATAAATACGGTTTTACTGCTGAAAATGGAGACCAGAAAGAACCAACCAACAGCGGAAACAAAATCATACACGGAGATAACCTTGAAGTGCTAAAAAGTTTGCTACCTGAATACGAAGGAAAAATAAAATGTATTTACATAGACCCACCTTATAATACGGGCAATGAAAATTGGGTGTATAACGACAATGTAAACCATCCAAAAATTAAAAAATGGTTAGGAGAAGTAGTTGGAAAAGATGGAGAAGATTTAAGTAGGCACGACAAGTGGTTGTGTATGATGTATCCAAGATTAAAATTGCTTCATAAGCTCTTATCAGAAGATGGTGTAATATTTATTTCAATTGATGACCACGAATTAGCACATCTACGTTTACTTATGGATGAAATATTTGGTAGGAATAACTTTATAGAGTATTTCTGCTGGACTAAAACATCAACACCACCAAGTTTAGCTAATAAATCAAGAAAAACAGTTGAATATGTTGTATGCTATGAAAAAAAGAAAGATAACTTAAAATATAATGCTGAACTTTCAGATGGTGGAGATGCACCACTACTTAATTCAGGAAACCCTGATGCAAAAATACTACTTCCTAAAGACAAAGTTTACTTTAAACTACCTGATGCCACCTATAAATCAGGACAATATGACAAAGCTTTTCTTCATAATGATATTGTAATTGAGGATGGTTACTCAAATGTAGATTTTGAGCTTACAGCACAATTCAAGTGGGTACAAGATACAGTAAATGCAGAGATTGAGAAGGGAACGGAATTTATAATTAAAAGTGATAAATTTTCAATCAGGTTTTTACGAGCAAATAAATCATTTAAAGCACCTACAAACTTATTTAAAGACAAATATTTAAATACTACAATAAATAAGTTAGAAGATAATGTAGATACTAATGAAGGTGCTAAAAAAGTCCTTAAACAAATATTTGGTAAAGATTTATTCAATTATCCAAAACCATATTCATTAATAGAATTTCTTTTAAAAATTGGTAGTGAAAAAACTCAACTCATTCTTGATTCTTTTGCAGGTTCAGGAACAACTGCTCACGCAGTTTTAAACTTGAACAAGCAAGATGGTGGTAACCGAAAATTTATTTTAGTAGAAATGGAAGATTATGCTAATGATATTACAGCAGAAAGAGTAAAAAGAGTTACAAAAGGCTATGGAAAAGACAATAAAAAGGTAGAAGGAACTGGAGGAGATTTTAATTTTTACGAATTAGGCTTACCGCTTTTTGACGATAACCAAAACTTAAATGAGCAAGTTGGTGTAGAAAAAATACGTGAATACATTTGGTTTTCAGAAACCAGAACACCATTTACAGAACCAAAAGAAACAAACTACTTTTTGGGTAAAAAGGAAGACTCTGTTTACTATTTTATTTACGAAAAAGACCAATTAACCACATTAGATTTTGATGCTTTACAACTCATAAAAACTAAAGGGGAACAATATGTTATTTATGCAGATAATTGTTTGTTACCAAAAGATTTTATGTCAAAAAATAACATCATTTTCAAAAAAATACCAAGAGACATTACAAGATTTTAGATTATGGAATTAAAAAGCTATCAATAAAAAGTAATAGAAAATCTTGAAGAGTATTTAGCATATGTTCAAGAACATAAAAACCTAGCAACTGCATTCAACCAATATTGGGCAGATAAAATTGGCCCTTATTCCGTGCGATCGCAAGTTGAAAAAATATTGTAGTAAGCCCATCAGTATAATCACAAAAACATGCCAACACTCAATTGGATAGGAAAAGATAAAGTGATAAGTCACCACCAAGATGTACCTTACAGAGTTTTGGAACACAAATACGGTTTTACAGATGAAAACAGAGAACAGAAACAGCCAACTGAAAGCGGAAATAAAATAATTCACGGAGACAATTTAGAAGCTCTAAAAAGCTTGTTGCCAGAATACGAGGGAAAAATAACTTGTATCTACATTGACCCACCATATAATACAGGAAACGAAAGTTGGGTTTATAACGATAATGTTAATCACCCAAAAATTAAAAAATGGCTGGGAGAAGTTGTTGGTAAAGATGGCGAATATTTAACACGACACGACAAATGGCTGTGTATGATGTACCCTCGATTGCAGTTACTACATAAATTATTGGCTGATGATGGTGCTATTTTTATATCAATAGACGATAACGAACATTCTAATTTACTTTTGCTCTTAAATGAAATATTTGGGGTTAATAATTTTGTAACCAACTTTATTTGGCAAAAAAAGAAAGGTGGTGGAAATGATAGTCGTTACGTTGCTATTGAACACGAATATGTTATTACTTATGTGAAAAACAAAAAAGATTTAGCCAAATGGTTTTTGCCTTATGACGAAAAGTATATTAAAAGATATAAAGAAGAAGACGAAAAAGGAAAATACTTTTGGGATACATTTATGCGTGCTTCAGGGAAGCAATATTACCCTATAACTTGTCCTGATGGAACAGTTTTAGAAAAAGATAAAAATGGAAACCCGTTGAGTTGGTTGAGGTCAGAGGCAAGATTTTATTCTGATTTAGAAAAAGATGAAGTCAGAATTATTAAAGTAAATGATGAATGGACTGTTCATTTCAAGCAATATGCGAGTCTAGGTAAAAAACCACGTTCAGTCTTAAAAGATTTAAGTACAAATTCAGACGCGAAAACATTGCTTTTTGAAATTTTCGGTAAGCAAAAAATATTTGACTATTCAAAACCTTATGACCTTATTTCAAGCCTATGTAGTATAATTACAGCTGAAAATGATATCATTCTTGATTCTTTTGCAGGTTCAGGAACAACTGCTCACGCAGTTTTAAACTTGAACAAGCAAGATGGTGGTAACCGAAAATTTATTTTAGTAGAAATGGAAGATTATGCTAATGATATTACAGCAGAAAGAGTAAAAAGAGTAACCACAGGTTATGGAGAAGGCGATAAAAAAATTGAAGGAACAAATGGCGGTTTTGACTTTTACGAATTAGGTCAACCACTTTTTGACGATAACCAAAACTTAAATGAGCAAGTTGGTGTAGAAAAAATACGAGAATACATTTGGTTTTCAGAAACCAGAACACCATTTACAGAACCAAAAGAAGCAAACTACTTTTTAGGCAAAAAGGAAGAATCTGTTTACTATTTTATTTACGAAAAAGCCCAATTAACCACGTTAGATTTTGATGCTTTACAACTCATAAAAACTAAAGGGGAACAATATGTTATTTATGCAGATAATTGTTTGTTACCTAAAGAGTTTATGGCAAAAAACAACATTATTTTCAAAAAAATACCAAGAGACATTACAAGATTTTAGATTATGGAATTAAAAAGCTATCAACAAAAAGTAATAGAAAATCTTGAAGAGTATTTAGCATATGTTCAAGAACATAAAAACCTAGCAACTGCATTCAACCAATATTGGGCAGATAAAATTGGCCCTTACAATCCTATTGACCATACAGGAATGCAACCTTATAAAAATAACGTTCCAAATTCTGCACACGTTTGTGTAAAAGTACCAACTGCTGGTGGTAAAACATTTATTGCTGTAAATGCGTTGCATTCTATTTTTTCAGCCTATGACACAAGCAAAACAAAAGCTGTTATTTGGTTAGTGCCTTGGAGTAATTTATTACAACAAACCGTAAATGCGTTATCAAATCCAGAGCATCCTTATCGTCAAAAACTTAATGCTCTTTTTAACCACAAAGTTGAGATTTATCAAAAAGAAGATTTATTACAAGGTTCTAATTTCAATCCAACAGTCGTAAAAGAACAACTAAGCATTTTTGTTTTGAGTTTTGCAAGTTTAAGAGCCAAAAACAAAGAAGACAGAAAAGTTTATCAAGTAAACGGACAATTAGAATCATTTGTACCTCAATACGCAAATAGAAAACATTTATTAGTTGATGTTGATGATACAGCTTTAATCAATGTGATTAGAAGTTTACATCCTTTTTTGGTGGTTGACGAAAGTCACAACGCAGAAAGTGATTTAAGTGTAGATATGCTAAAGAACTTAAATCCGTCTTTCATTTTAGATTTAACAGCACCAAAAGACAATAGCAATATTGTGAGTTTAGTTCCTGCAATAGAATTGAAAAAGGAATATATGGTTAAACTTCCTGTTATTGTTTACAACAATCACGACAAAACAGAAGTGATAAACAATGCGTTGCATTTACAACGTAAATTGGAAATTTTAGCCAAAAAACAAGAATCCGAAGGTGGAAAATATATCAGACCCATTGTATTATTTCAGGCTCAACCAAAAACCAATGACGATAATACAACTTTTGAGAAATTAAAAGAACAATTATTGAGTTTAGGTATTCCTGAAAATCAAATCAAAATTAAAACAGCAAATATTGACGAACTTAAAAGCATTCCAGATTTACAAAGTAAAGATTGTGAAGTTCGTTATATTATTACAATAAATGCTTTGAAAGAAGGTTGGGATTGTCCTTTTGCATACATTTTGGCTTCATTGGCAGACAAATCAAGTGCAGTAGATGTAGAGCAAATTTTGGGTAGAGTTTTACGTCAACCTTATGTTCAAAAACACAAAGCATTTCAATTAAACCTTTCTTATGTTTTAACCGCTTCTGCAAAATTCAACGAAACTTTACAAAGCATTGTTGAAGGCTTAAAAGCATCAGGATTTAGTGGCAACGAACACAGAGTTGCAGATAAAATGACTGAAGAAGAGAAACAAAGAGAGGAAAAAGAAGAAACAATTGACAAAGGAAGAATCTCTTTTGACCCAAATGCGAAAGAAGAAGAAATTGAAAATACTTCAGTCATTGACGAAATAGAATCAATGGCAGAAGAACAAAATAAAGAATTAGAACAGCAAATAAAGGAACAAGAAAAACAACCTGTTGACGAAAATATATTTCAAGAAATGGGAGATAAAGTAAAACGCTATCGAGTCAGAGAAGCGAACAAAAAAATTATTGAACAGATAAATTTTCCTCAATTCTTTATAAAAGTTGTAGCAAGCGAAATTTTTGGTACAGACAAAGAACTGCTTAACAGAGAATCGTTATTAAAAGATTTTAAACTTTCTGAGGAAGATATTAAAACTGATTTTGACCAAATTTCGTCTGATTTGTACAAAGTAGATTTAACCGAAACTGTAAAAGATAATTATACACCAGATTGGGTAAAAATTGAAAAAAGTCAAGTAAAAGACCCAATTACAGAATACATTTTAGCTAAACCAAAAGATGCACAAATAAGTGATATTACTCACCAAATTATGCAGATTATCGGAAATATGTACCCAATTCCAGACCAAGAAATTAAAGTTTACGTTGGTAGAATTTTAAAAGGAATGAACGCAGAACAAATGCGTGATATTTTAGTCAGAAAATGGAGTTATACAGACAAAATAAAAACTAAAATTAGACAACTTACCGATATTTATGCCGAAAAACAATTTATGGATTTGGTAAAATCTAAACGCATAATTACAAAGCAAAACTGGAAATTAGGAAAGGAAATTGTTCCAGGAAAAATTGGCTCTTCAATCGGAAATTCATTATACGAAAAAGAAGGATCTATGAACAACTTTGAGGAAAAAGTAATTGTGGAAATTGGAACTTCCTCAAACATTGCGTTTTGGCATAGAAATTTAGAAAGAGGAAAAGGATTTTATATTAACGGATTTAAGGCAAATCATTATCCTGACTTTATTTTGAGAACCGAACGGGGAACAACCATTTTAATTGAAACTAAAGGCGACCATTTGGATGGTTCAGACAGCGAAGGAAAATGCAGACTTGGAAACGAATGGGAAAAACAAGCTGGAAAAGACTTTGCTTACTTTATGATTTTTGACAAAAAAGAAGTCCGTGGGGCGTATACATTAGACAAAGCAAAGGAATTGATAAGCACAATGTAATTTATTCAAAGTATATACCCAAAGAAACACATTATGAGAAATTTTACTGAAGAACAGGGCTTGTTTCGCGCAGGCTATCGTAAATTTTTAGAAAAATATATTGCAGTCAACATGCAAAAGTGGCGCGCCGAGGGTATCATCGATCGTATGGCCTTTCGCAAAGCAGGTGAATTGGGTTATTTGATGATTTGGCCAGAAGAAAAATATGGCGGTTTGGGCGATAACGATTTTCGCTATGAGCAAATTATTATCGAAGAGACTGCCCGCGCCGGTTGTCTAGAATTTTTCAATAGCCTTCACAGCCGACTGGTAGGTCCTTATTTTGAACATTTTGGTTCTCAGGAACAAAAAGCAAAGTTTCTGCCCAGCGCAGTCAGCGGTGAGAAAATCCTCGCCATAGCGATGACAGAACCCCATGCCGGTAGCGACCTTTCAAGCATCCGTTCAACACTGAAATTAGCAGAAAATCATTATATATTGGATGGTTCAAAAACTTATATTTCGAATGGTATTAATGCTGACTATATCATTGTTGCGGCTAAGACCGTACCGAGTAATAATCGTCACGATATCACCCTGTGTATTGTTGAGGAGGGCATGGAGGGCTTCAAACGAGGAAAAAACCTAGAAAAGATGGGTTTAACTGCTCAAGACACAGCAGAACTATTTTTCGACCAAGTGAAAATCCCAAAAGAAAATATTTTGGGCGAACCGAACAAAGGTTTCTACTATCTGATGGAAGGACTTGCAGAAGAACGTCTAATTATTGCCTGCCAGTCTGCTGCTAACGCCCGTCATGCTTTCAATATTACTCGCCGCTTTGTTATGGATAGGCATGCCTTCGGAAAACCTTTAGCGCATTTACAGCACGTACAGTTTCAAATGGCAGAAATAGACACTGAAATAGAGGTATTACAAGTGTTTATCGATCATTGCGTTACACTTGTGAATGCACAAAAACTTACTGCTAATCAGGCTGCTAAAGCAAAACTGCAAGCTACAGAAATCGAGTGGCGTATGATGGATTTAGGCGTACAGCTACACGGCGGCGCAGGTTATATGAAAGCATATGAAATTTGCAGAATGTTTACAGATGCACGCGTAAACAGAATTTATGCGGGATCTTCCGAAATTATGAAGCGTATTATCGGACAGGATATATTTAGGGAAAAATACAGTAGTATCCTAGATTAGCGAAAAGCTCATTTTACGGGTTATTTTTAACCAGAGCAAGCCTCACACTCTTCCGAGTCATCCAATGAACAAGCAACAGGCTCTATATGCTGTTGTTTTTTTGCTTGCAGCTGCTCTTGGTCGACAGTGAACTTAATGGCATCTCTAGCAGCAGTAGTACGCAGGTAGTACATGCCTGTTTTTAATCCTTTTTTCCAGGCATAGAAGTGCATAGAAGTGAGTTTACCAAAGTTAGATTCTTTCATAAAAATATTTAAACTCTGGCTTTGACAAATAAAAGCCCCGCGGTCAGCAGACATATCTATAATGGTTTTCTGGCTAATTTCCCAGCCCGTTCTGTAGAGGTCTTTGAGATTTTGTGGAATTTCTTCAATATTTTGTACTGAACCATTGTTGGCAATAAGTTGATTTTTAATCCGATCGTTCCAAATACCCAGAGCCACTAGATCTTTAAGCAAATGCTTATTAACTACTACAAACTCACCGGAAAGAACCCTGCGGGTATAGATATTAGAAGTATAAGGTTCAAAACATTCATTATTACCTAGTATCTGTGAAGTAGAAGCCGTCGGCATGGGCGCGAGCAGCAACGAGTTTCTTACGCCGTACGTTTTCACTTCTTCTCGGAGTGCTTCCCAATCCCATCTACCCGATTGCGGTTGTACATGCCACATATCAAACTGAAAAATTCCTTTTGAAATAGGCGAACCAACAAAAGTTTCATAGGCTCCTTCTTTAATAGCCAAGTCCTTGGAGGCTGTCATTGCAGCAAAGTAAATTGTTTCAAAAATATCTTTATTAAGCCCCTGTGATTCTTCCGAATCAAAAGGCATTTTGAGCATCATCAATGCATCTGCCAATCCCTGTACACCAATACCAATAGGACGATGGCGCAAATTGGAATTTCTCGCCTCGGGTATAGGATAATAATTTCTATCAATAATTCTATTCAAGTTTTTAGTAACTACATAAGTAACTTGATATAGTTTTTCGTGGTCAAAACGACCGTTTTGTACAAACCTGGGTAGAGAAATAGAAGCAAGGTTACAAACCGCGACCTCATCGGGAGCGGTATATTCGATAATTTCAGCACACAAATTACTAGACTTGATGACTCCTAAGTTTTTTTGGTTAGACTTTCTGTTGGCGGCATCTTTATACAACATATAAGGCGTGCCAGTTTCGGTTTGGCTTTCTAAAATAGCAAACCAAAGTTCTTGTGCTTTCACTACTTTACGGGCTTTGCCTTCTTTTTCGTACTTTTCATAGCATTTTTCAAATGCTTTACCATAGCAAGAAGATAAACCCGGTGCCTCGTTGGGGCAAAATAATGACCATTTTTCGTTGGCTTCCACTCGCTTCATAAATAAGTCTGATACCCAAAGAGCGTAGAATAAATCTCTGGCGCGCAATTCTTCTTTACCGTGATTTTTCTTCAAATCCAAAAACTCAAATATATCGGCATGCCAGGGTTCTAGGTAAGCGGCAAAAGCACCTTTTCTTTTGCCACCCCCTTGGTCTACGTAACGCGCAGTATCATTAAAAACTTTTAGCATGGGAACGACGCCGTTAGAAGTGCCGTTAGTTCCTTTGATATAAGATCCCGTTGCCCTAACATCGTGAATGTTCAAGCCGATACCCCCAGCGGATTGCGAAATAAGTGCACATTGCTGTAGAGTATCATAAATACCTTTAATACTGTCTTCTTTGATACCCAACAAAAAGCAAGAGGAAAGCTGTGGTTTTGGTGAAGCTGCATTAAATAGCGTAGGTGTGGCATGAGTAAACCACTTTTCTGACATGAGATGGTAGGTTTCTACCACCGATTCAATATCGTCCATATGGATACCCACTGCCACGCGCATGAGCATGTGTTGAGGTCTTTCTGCTACCTTATTGTCTATTTTTAAAAGATAGGAACGTTCTAATGTTTTGAAGCCAAAGAAATCAAAGTTATAATCTCTGTGGTAATCAATTGTTTCGTCGAGCAAAGCTGCATTATTGCGTATTACTCGGTAGGCTTCTTTAGATAGCATAGAAGCATTTTGAGTGGTTTTGGGATCTACATAAGTATAAAATCTTTTCATAACATTAGAAAAAGATTGTGGTGTAACCTTATGTAGGTTGGAAATGGCAATTCTTGCAGCCAATGTGGCATAATCGGGGTGTTTGGTCGTCATAGAAGCAGCAACCTCTGCTGCGAGGTTATCTAATTCTACGGTTGTAACACCGTCGTAAAGCCCTGAAATTACTTTTTTGGCAACTTCTACCGCGTCGATGTACTGAGCGTTCAAACCATGGCATAGCTTGTCTATTCTGGCAGTGATTTTATCGAATTTAACACTTTCTCGCCTGCCATCTCGTTTAATTACTAACATATTAAAATATTAAATTTTATCAACCTAAATATTTAATCATTAGGCGGATAATTATGTAAAAAAATTATTTTTTTTGTACGTAGAGATGCTGTCAGGATTTTGTTCAATAGCATCCCTAACTTTTCTCATGATGCTTTCGATGCTGTCATTGGAGTGATAGTCCATGCGGGTTTTAAAGCGCACTTTCAGGATAGTTCCTCTTTTTTTAAAAAAGAGACCCTTCTTATCGAAAGCTCTTCTGAATCCGTCGATAACTACGGGTACCACAACAGGTTGGAATTTAAGAATAATATTGGCAGTACCTTTTCTGACAGGAGCATAAGGGACAGTAGTACCTTGCGGAAAATTAACCACCCAGCCCTGCAAAAGTGCTTTTTTGATTTTTTCCGGGGCGGTAGTATCAGCAGCTCTGTCTACGGATTTGCCTTTTGAGCGCCATGCTCTTCTGACCGTTACGGCACCCGCAAGGGTAAGTATCTTGGGAATAATGCCGCTTTCTTTCATAGTCTCTTCGGCTGCCACGTAGTAGGTATTTACTCTTGGTATGAGTGCGTAAATAGGGATATTGATATTTTTAAAATTCCACTTCACACTACAAAATATATGATAGAGGGCAATCACATCGGCATAATATGTTTGATGGTTAGATATAAACATTACATTATTGTCGGGCAGACCTTCTAAATGCTCCCTTCCTTCTATTTTTAGCTTATTTACCAGGTTAAACCTCCCATAGGTGGCAACACCGATCACCCCTATTAGTAATCTTTTCAATATGAGTACATTACCGAAAGGGTCTTTGCCAATGAGCTTTTGCCCTCTTTTTATTTGCTTCAGCATCTAAACTGAACAGTTAAATGTATCAATAGTTTACCCAGCAAAGCTATAAATGAATAAGTTCAAAAGTAAGTAATTTAACAAAAGTAAATACAAAAAATAACCCTCACAGCAGCAAAAATCTGTTATACTTGTAGCACAAAAAAAATTTAGGTACTAAAATCAATAAATAAAGTGAATGAAATAGAAAACCAGATTTTGAGTAGCAACAGTCCCGTCATTAGGTCAATACAAAAAGGAAATGGCTTCAAAGTGATAGCTATTGGGTTGAATACAGGCGTGATGCTAAAAAAACATGTAGCTCCCGACAGAGCTAAGATATTTGTAGTAAAAGGTAAAATTGAGTATGTAGCCGAATCAAACACCAAACAGTTGGCAAAATTTGAAGCATTTGATATTCCAGAAGATGAATTACACGAAGTAACAGCATTAGAACCCTCATTGTTTTTATTAATAGTCGGAAGATAAACTATTCATAGTGTCGTCAATATATTGTAATATTTTATCGTAATCTTCTGGACTGAACCAACGGATATTGTCGTCTTTTTTAAACCAGGTAATTTGTCTTTTGGCGTACCTCCTCGTATTGCGCTGCAGTAAAGCTAAACATTCTTCCCAAGTATTTTTACTTTCCAGGTACCAGAACAGCTCTTGGTAACCGATAGTCTGCAAAGATTGGCACGCTTTGTAAGGTAATAATGATTTGACTTCTTCGAGCAGCCCGGCTTGTATCATCGTATCTATTCTTTGGTGTATTCGCTTGTAAAGCAACTGACGCTCCATGTTCAGCCCGATTTTAATCATGTTGAAAGGTCTTTTTTCTCTTTCATTTTTTCTAAAAAAAGAAAAAGGTTTACCTGTATCGTCGATAACCTCCAAGGCGCGAATAATTCTTTGTGTATTATTTTTATCTACTGCTCGGTAGTATTTTAGATCATTTTTTTCGAGTGTTTTCAGTAAAAAATTTAAGCCTTCTGTTCTATATATTCTCATCCATTTTTTTCTGGTTTCAACACTTACTTTTGGCATTTCGTCTATGCCCTCACAGAGGGCTTTTATGTACAAACCCGAGCCTCCGCTAACTATTATCAGCGGCTTGGTTTTAAATTTCTCTTTGAGTAAAGATAAGGCCCAGGTTTGATACATACCTGCACTCAAGGTTTCGGTAAGATCATGCGAGTCAATGAAATAATGCCTAACTGATGCCCGCTCTTGTAGGGTGGGTTTTGCTGTGCCGATATCCATTCTACGATAACATTGCCGCGAGTCTGCCGATAGGATATCTGTCCCAAAATGTTGGGCTAAACGAATAGAAATGCGCGTTTTGCCCACAGCCGTGGGACCGACAAGGATAAGTATTAATGGATGCAAAGAAGACAATGGTACAGCGTTTTTATGTTTGACTAAATGGATATTGTCTCAACACTTGCTCAACGCTTTTACTATTCGGGTAAAACGACACGAGCTTCCGTATGATAGCATCTACCGTACTATCAGGGCAGGATGCCCCAGAAGTGATGTGAATACTGACAAGATCTTTGTTGGGTAAAAAGTTCTTACTGAGTACTTCTACTTTTTTACTTAAATTGAAATGACAAATAGTATTCTTGTCAAGTATTTTTTCATGAGAAGAAATAAAATAAGTAGGTAGCTTTTCCATACATAAATCTACAATGTGTGATGTGTTAGAGCTATTGTAACCACCAATGACTAAAGCTAAATCTGCTGTTTGTTCCAACATTTTATATGTGGCATTTTGGTTATCATTAGTGGCATAGCAAAGTGTGTTTCTAGTATCAGCAAAATGTGCTTTATAGTTACTCTGACCATACTTGCTAGCTATGGTATTTTTAAGCAACTCAGATATTTTGAGTGTTTCGGTTGCCAACATTGTAGTTTGATTGACCACTCCAATGCGCTGAAGGTGTCGCGCTGGGTTAAATTCTTGTGAGTACTTACCTTGAAAAATAGTATAAAAATCTTGTATGGGTAAGTGTCCTAGCATAATACTAGCAAGCTGGCGCGCTTCTTCTATATCGCGTATGACCAGTGTGTGCGTATTTTTTTGAGTGTGCGAAAAAGTAGCCCGAGTTTCTTCGTGTGTAGCCTTTCCATGAATAATAACTGTATAACCTCGTTTGCTGAGCTTGCTAGAAGCTTTCCATACTTTTTCTACGAAAGGGCAGGTCGTATTATATACTTCGGTATTGACACCTATTTTTTTAAGTATACTTTTTGTTTCGAGCGTAGTGCCGAAAGCCGGAATGATCACAATATCATCGGGCTTAATTTGAGTCCAAGGAATCAACTGCTTGCCATTTGTTTGCTTAATAAAGCGTACACCGCGACTCATCAAATCCTCATTAACAGCTGGGTTATGAATCATTTCACTGAGCAGAAAGATATTTTTACCCCGATGTTCTTCAATGGTTTTATAAGCAATTTCTATGGCATTTTCTACGCCATAGCAGAAACCAAAATGACGCGGTATATAAAATTTTACCGGACCAAGGTCTAGTAGAAAGGGCTTGGAGTCTTGTTTTTTGGGGTCTTTTAATTTCCTGAGCTGTTTTATTTTACCGATAATCGAACTTCTATAAAATGAAGGAACATCAAATTTTTTCATACTCGTGCAGTTATAATTCATAAAAATAAATAACGCCGTGAGCGGTTTCTCACCAAATAGTATACCTTTGTTAATTGCGGTTCAAGAACTTTTGTTGAGCAAAATAATATATTTTAGCTTTCTTTCTTCGAATTTTTGATCCCAAATTTATGTTAATACAATCAAGGTACTTATGAAAATATCTAAATATCATATAAAAAAGGCTTCTTTACACCTAGGTGCTATGGTATCGATAGTTATTCTGACCATTATTATTTTCTTTTTTGTTTACTTACCCTACACAACAAAACCCAAAGCCTTAGTAGTTGTTCCCGATGTGCAGGGTAAATCATTTGAAGAAGCTGTTTCGTTGCTGTCAAATAATGACCTGAAATATGAAATAGCTGATTCTGATTACTATGCCGATTGGCCGCCAAAAGCCGTGTTATTACAGTACCCTAGCAAGCAAGATACGGTAAAAAAAAATAGAAAGATATATTTAACATTAAATAAAAGTAGAGTACCTCATATAATAATTCCTAATATTATAGATGGTTCTTTAAAAAACGCTAGGCTGCGCTTAAATAGTCATCATTTGACAATAGGAAATATTACTTACGTACGCGATTTAGCTATTAATGCTGTTCTAGCCATACAAATAAAAGGAAAGAAAATAACTAAAAAAATGATAAGTGAGGGTTATGAAGTACCCATTAACGCGCAAATTGATTTAGTGGTAGGCGATGGATATAAGAAACATGTTATCAATATACCAAATTTAATCGGTAGGCCTATAGACGAAGCTGAAAATATTCTGACGAATATAGGACTACGAGTTGGGCAAATCCGTTATAGGAAAGCCAACGCTTCCGTAGGTGAGGTAATAGACCAGATGCCTGCTGCCGACAGTGTACATACGTTGAGTGTAGGAGCTAAAATAGATCTATGGGTAACAGAGGACAATACTAACTAATTAAACATTATTTTTTAATTCAAACAATGATAATTAAGTATCGCATATTGCTTTATCGGTTTATTTTATTTGTTTTTTTTTCTTCCTTTATAGCTGTTGGGTTTGGGCAGCAGCTTGTGCCTTTGTCAAAACAAGCACTGCACTCGGCTGCACGTATGAGTAGCGTAGCAGAAGATACTTTACTATTGCCTTTTTTTGAAGATTTTACAGATACTTTCTATCGGCAAGCTACTATTCCCAATCCTGCTTTATGGCAGCCTGCAAGCGGTGTTACCGTAAATAATAGTGGAGCAGTAATAGCACCTTCACATAATACGGCAATATTTGACGGAGCAGATGCCGATGGTGTGCCGTACAAGCCCGAAAACGTTTTTAATATAGATACCAATGATGTACTGGTATCTCTTCCCATCAATATAGCTAATGCCAAGCCTAACCATAACCTTCGTTTTACTTTTTATTGGCAGTCTGCCGGTTTTGCCGAGCAACCTGAAAGTCAAGATTCCTTATTTTTAGATTTCCTTGATACTGCTGGTAACTGGGTGCGGCAATGGCAGGCAGCAGGACAAAATACCAGTGCATTTTCCCGCCAGTCTATAGATATATGTCTACAATATTTTTCTAATGCATTTTGCTTTCGCTTTATGAATTTTGGCAGACAAGGAGGTGGATTCGATCACTGGCACCTTGATTATATACATATTTATGCAGACACACTTGCTGCCAGCATTCCCGCTTATTTTGATGCCACGCTTACCTCTCAGCCAAGATCTTTGTTTAAGAAATACAGCGCAATACCCAAAAAACAATTACTCGCACGCGACCAAGAAGCACTAGCCGATACAATTGCCTTGCATATGCGAAGTTTACAGCACCTCAAGGCCGATACTGTCGTACACCATGCCACGCTGAGCTATACCTTGTCCGACAGGTTTATTACACACGATTTGACCACCATTACTTCGGGTACAAACCTCAGTGATAGTAGCACACTTTTACAGCGCAATGAAACAGTCAGCCTCTACGGTATGCCCAGCCTTTTATCTGATTTGATCATTCGTGATTTTTCTCTAACTCAAGACTCAACGGCAGCACTAAACGCTACCTTTTATTTGCGCAGTGATGAAAAACAGCAAACCGCCCTGTGGCGAATAGATGAAAAAAAAGATACTATTTTTTTCTCTTCTCCTAATGATACCTTACGTTTTAGTAGCCCCGTAGGCGATTATTTAGCCTATGACGATGGTAGTGCCGAGTTTGGCTATGAGCTAAAGCAGCGTTTTGCTACGCTAGCCTATGAATATGAACTTGACACTGAGGACTTACTCACGGCAGTAGATATTTATATCCCTAGGCTAGGACAAGACCTCTCTAATGAAACTTTCAACTTGATGGTTTGGCAAAATATTAGTACAACAACGAACCAAGCAAACCAAGTGCTGCTCAATGGTTTGAGTACTACAATTGCTTATACGGGTATTAATGAATTTAGAAGAATTAACCTCAATCAAGCCATACCTTTATCAAAAGGAAAATTCTATATCGGCTACCAGCAAATTTCTGCCGATTTGGTGCCAATAGGCTACGATGCCAATACTAACTCAACACCCCGTATTTTTACCAATACCGAAGGACAATGGATATTAGACGAAAGAAATACCGGACATTTGATGCTCCGACCTGTATTTAAGCTGAATAGTGTGATAACTGCACTAAATCCTCAGCCAAAAAATATTAGCTGTAAAGTATACCCTAATCCTGCCAAAAACTTTCTCATCATAGAAGGTAACTTTCAAGAATCTCACCTATATGATATATTAGGCAAAAAAGTGCTTACCAAAATCAATGTAATAAATGAAAAAGAAAAAATAGATATTTCCTCTCTAAAACAAGGGGTATACTTCTTGAAAGTCTCTAGAGGACAAGATTTTAAAGCATTGAAAGTAATAGTAAAATAATTATGCAACATCAGCTGCTCGTGTAACAGAAATTGATTGATGGCCTGCTTGTGAAAACTTTATCGCTGTAAAGACACTGTATCAATATGAATAGTTACCGGTCCGTCATTAATTAAATGTACTTGCATATTGGCACCGAACTGACCGGTTTGTATATCTTTATTCATTTTTTTTGCCAGTGCTGCTATCATTTGCTCATAAAGGGTGATGGCTACCTTAGGGCGGGCTGCCTGAATATAAGAAGGTCTACTGCCTTTTTTAGTATTGGCGCATAAGGTAAACTGGCTAACAAGTAGGATTTCTCCATCAATATCTTTGAGTGAAAAATTCATCTTGCCTCGCCCATCATTGAAAATACGAAGTTGGACAATTTTATTACTCAAGCAGTCAATGTCTTGTTGCGTGTCGTCTTTGCCGATACCCAGTAAAACCAGTAAACCTTTTCCTATTTTATTCTGTATGTTTCCTTCGATTATTACAGAAGCTTGCGAAACGCGTTGAATGAGTGCAACCACTTTTTTTAAGTTTTTAGTTCCGTTTGTTTAATCTGTTTAGTAACATAATTAAAAATTATGTCTTTTAGCATTTGCTCATTTCTAGGAAAATATACTTCAATAGGTACATAAAAAAGCGGTATACCCTGTAAGTCTTTTTCAAAATTCTGCAACTTCACTGCGTCTTTTTCAGTAGTGACGACACTTGTATTTTTGGAAAACTTGCCGTACACCGACCGGATGGTTTCTATACTTTTTAGATCGTACCTAAAATGATCGGGATATTTTAGGTGTTTTAATATGTTGAATCGCGTGGATAGATATCTGATAAACGGCCCATCGTTGGCAATACCTGTGAGCAAAATAATTTGCTGCCTGAATTTTCGAGAGTGTTTGCCCAAAGGTATGGGCTGTTGATACTGTATGCTGCTGAAAAACACCGGAATATTATGGGCTGAATATTTTCTGATAGCCCGACTAATTTCACTTTTTTTGTCTTTGTCAATCTTTTCAGGACACTTGCTTACAATGATAAGATCTGCTCTCTTAGCTTCCTTTCGGGATTCTCTAAGCCGACCATAAGGAAGTACATAATCATGGTAAAAAGGACGACTATATTCTGTTAATAGTATATTCAATCCCGGTATAAGTACTCGGTGCTGAAAAGCGTCATCTAATAAAATCACTTGAGGTACTGGTTTGTCTATAAGCAAATGAGGAATTGCTTCTGCTCGGCGATTGGCTACTGCCACTGTTGTCTTAGGTCCGAATTTTTGGTAAAACTGCATAGGCTCATCGCCAATTATTCTGGCATCTACCTCATTTGTAGCTACAATTAGCCCGTTAGTTTCTCTTCCGTAACCTCGGCTGAGTGTAGCCACTCGATACCGTTTCGACAACAAACGGATTAAATATTCGATATGAGGACTCTTACCTGTACCACCTACCCGTAAATTACCCACAGCAATTATGGGTAAATCAAAACGGGCGACCGGACGGACATCAATGTTGTATAAGTGATTCCTGAAACGAGTAATTCCGTTATAGAGTATAGCAAAGGGGTATAGCAAATATTGAAAGAGTACCATGCTTCTGGTAAAACAGGAGTGAAAATTCTCTCTCAAATGTATTTTAACTCAAGCGAAAATAGTAATAAAAATACGTTATTTTTGCACGGTAAAAAGTCAATTATTCACTAAGTATTTTTTTACTATGATCGTTATTACAGGAGGAAGTAGGGGAATTGGCAAAGCCATTGTCAGACGCTTTTCGGCAGAGGGATATCCTATTGCTACCTGCGGCAGAAATATTGAGAACCTAAATCGGCTAAAAAAATCCATAGCACAAAAATACAGCCACCAAGTCTACACCTTTCCCGCTGATTTATCCAATAAAAAACAGTGTAAGGCTTTTGGCAAATATGTGTTAGAACTAAAACAGCCTATTGATTTGCTGGTCAATAATGCTGGTATGTTTATTCCGGGAGAAATACATCGGGAGAAAGAAGGCACATTGGAAAAAATGATAGCTACCAACCTTTACAGTGCCTACGACATGACCCGCAGCCTATTACCTGAGATGATGGCAAAAAAAAAAGGACATGTTATTAACATTTGTTCTGTGGCCAGCATTAGGGCCTACCCCAATGGCAGCACCTACTGCATTGCTAAACATGCAATGTACGGTTTTTCAAAATGCTTGCGTGAAGAGCTAAAGCCGCACGGCATTCGTGTAACTACCCTGTTGCCCGGTGCTACACTGACAGAGAGTTGGGAGGGAGTAGACTTGCCTTCCGAGCGTTTTATCCAAGTGGAAGACATAGCCGAAACGATATATACCTGCTATCAAATGCCTAATACTACAGTACTGGAAGATATTATTATCCGCCCGCAGTTAGGGGATGTTTGAAAGACTGGCAATTATTTAGATAGCCTTCGGATGACTTCCTCAGTAATGTCTTCCGTTTCATCTGCATAAAGAAAAGGATAGTTCGCTGCTGCGTTATGCGCAAAGATAAAAGTATAATCTTTTTCTTTAGCTACCTGATTAATACCTTCCCTGATTTTATCTATCAAAGGCTGCAATAATTCTGCTTGCTTATTTTGTACGCTTGCCTGTGCTCGTTGTTCCAGCTCTTGTATACTCTGTTGAAGCCCTTGAATTTCTCTTGCTTTCTCTTCTAAGACTTCAGGAATATAGTTTCGCTGGTTGTCAACAAAATCTTTGTTCTTCGACTCTAGTTCTTTTTTTTTGGTTTCTACTTGCCCCAGCCATTGTTTAGTATAATTCTCTAAGTTTTTTGAGGTGGCGGTATATTCGGGTAGTGCAACTAAGATACTATCTGTATTAGCAATACCAATTTTTAAGGTACTTTGTGCATACGAAGAGCTAAACAGAAAAAGCAGGCAAGAACTAATAATTATTTTCTTATATAACAACATATGAATGACAATTTTGGGCTGGTGAATTTTAAATAATACAAACACAAATAGAAGATATTTACGTTTGGGTGTTCTTTATTTTTTTCCGCCTAACTTTTCTATCACAACATCGGTAATATCATAAGTCTCTTCTGCATAAAGCAGTGGAAAACCAGAAACTGGCTCTTGTTGAATTACGTAAGTATAACCGCTTGCTTTGGCTATTTCAGCAATTGCTTCTTTTACTTTTTTGTATAGCGGTGCAAATTCTTTTCCTTGTTTTTCTTGTATTTGCCTTTGCGCTCTTTGCTGAAACTCTGCCAACTCTCTGTCGAGTTTTTGCAGTTCTCGTTCTTTTTCTTTAACAATTTCAGGTATCCAATCTCTAGCGTTTGTCTGATAATCCTGATATTTTTGTTGTAATTCTCTTTGCTTATTTTCAGCCTGTGTGGAGAGTTGCTTGGTATAAGATTCTAATATTTTTAGTTTTCCTTGTGTTTCGGGTAAAGAGAGGACAATACTGTCGGCGTTGGTGTAGGCTATTTTTAGGGGCGACTGAGCATATAAGATTTCTACTGCGGCACAAAAACTCAATAAGAGTAATATTTTTTTCATTGTTTTGTTTATTGAAAATTTTAAAAAAACATGTAAACTGTACTTGTATTAAAAACTATATATTCATCTACCTCTGTCTGCCGGGTCGCCATAACCAAGCTCTTCCAATACATAATCCGAATAATCATAACGCGGATTTGTGTATATCATCACATAATCGGCAGCCTTATCGTACATAAATTGTATTCTTTTCTCTTTACACACTTTAGCTACGACCTCAAATATTTTTTCTTGAATAGGTTTCAGCAATTCTTGTCTTTTTAAAAACAGTAATCCTTCATATCCAAAAGTTCTGTTTTGGTAGTCTCTCAATGCTTTTTCTTTTTCTGTAATACGTATTTGGTAAGTGGATTTCATTTCTTTCGTAAACAGCACCTCTTCTTCTAGATAAGATCTTTCCAGGCTATCTAGCTGCTGCTTTTGTGAGAGTATGTCCTTATTCCATTTCTTTGCTAAGCGTTCTACTTCTGTCAAGGCTTCAGCATATTCGGGCATTTGTCTCATAATATATTCTGAGTCTATATAGCCAAAACGTTGGGCATGCAAAGGTAATAAGTCAAATATAAAGCTAAGTAAGATGAGCTTTTTTAAGACAATATTAACATACTTTAATATTTTTATCATTACTGTTCTTTTTCTTGTTTTTTGGGCAGTAACAAAGCTAAAACATCTTCTGTATAGTTGTATCCGGGGTCGGAATAAATCATGAGTAAGCCGGCAGATTTATCAAACATAATTGCCAAACGATTATTTCTGGCAACTCTTCTTACCGCGTTGTATACTCTCTTTTCTACCAACCGCATAAGTTCCAACCGCTTGCGAAATAGTAAGCCCTTGTAGCCAAAAACATGATTTTCTAATGCTTGTAGTTCTTTTTCTGTACGAAAAATTTCCTCTGTTTTGCCTATCTGCTGGGATTTCGTAAGTAAGACTTTAACAGCGTAATACTCGTCTCTGAGTTGATTCAGTCCTGTTTTTTTATCATCTATCTGCCTAAGCCACTTCGATACTTGTTCTTGCAGTGCTTGCCGGGCGACTTTATATTCAGGCAATTGTTCGAGAACAATTTCAGAATCTATATAGCCAAATTTTTGTGCAGTAGCAGGCATATAAAGGCATAAAAAAAATACTGTTGTTAATAACAAGCGGCAGCACAGGGTGAGCAAAGACCTCATATCAACGCTATGCACACACACTTGGTAATATAGAAGACCCCGCAACATTATCTGAGAAGTTGCCCAATAGTAAAGTGAAATTGTGGTCCGTTAGCCTCACTTCTACCAGGTATGTTATCAAAACCTATTGCATAATCGAAGCCGAGCATGCCGAAAGCCGGCATAAAAATTCTTGCGCCAAGACCTGCCGAACGATTTACACGAAAAGGGTCAAACTCTTGTATTGACCCCCAGTTATTTCCTGCTTCTAAAAATGTTAGTAAATAAATAGTAGCATTTGGGTTTAGTGAAACAGGGTAGCGTAACTCTAAAACGTATTTGGCAAAAGCCACACCGCCTATATCTGATGAATTTAACGGAACAATAGAATTATTTTTATAGCCTCTCAAACCGATAATGTCGGTTGCCAAAAACTGCGCATTTTGCGTAAGTCCATCACCTCCTAATATGAACCGATTAAATCGGGTTACTGGTAAGTTGCGTTGATATGAGTTGACAAAACCATAGTGCAACCTAGCATTTAATACTAGTTTGTCAACAATTTGTAGGAACCATGAATTATCGAAAATATATTTATGATATTCTACCAGTCTCTCTTGTGAGTTATTATTGTTAACCTCGCCGTTATTAGTGCTGGAAAGAAGAGAATAAGGTGGAGTAAAAGTAGCACTTAGTGATATAGAAGAACCGCTTCTGGGGTAAATAGGGTTATCAATACTATTACGGGCAAAAGTGAGGTTATAAGTAAAATTTAGAGACTCTCCGTTTAGTGGATCACTGTTTGAAAAGTTAAACCAATTATTATTATCATACAATAAAAAACTTAAAGAGTGGCTCATTGTAAAAAAATCATCAGGAAATTTTAGTCGTTTACCTAACACCAGTGTAATACCGGAAATGACCTGACTTCTATCTACTTGACCGCTTCTGTTAAATATTCTTTGACGGGAATTTTGCAAGCTCACCGAAAAAGAATTGGGTTGCCTTCCGCCTAACCAAGGCTCGGTAAAAGTTAGAGAATAAGTCTGAAACCGACGTCCGTTGGCTTGTAACCTCAGCGAAAGGCGCTGTCCGTCGCCAGCGGGTAGAGGCCGCCAAGATTTAAAATCAGTAAATTTTCTGATCGAAAAGTTATTAAAAGTCAAACCCACTGTACCCACAAAACCAAAGGCACCACCCCATCCGCCAGATAGTTCGATTTGATCGTTGGGACGTTCGGCGAGGTCGTATTCTATATCAACACTTCCGTCTGCGAGGTTGGGCTTGGGGTTAAGTCCCATTTGCTCAGGGTCGAAGTATCCTAAAGTAGAGAGTTCTCTTTGTGTTCTGATGAGTTGTGAACGGCTGAATTTCTCACCCGGTAGCGTTCTAATTTCTCTATAAACAACATGGTCGTTAGTTTTGGTATTACCATTAACAACTACTTTGTTAATATTAGCTTGCTCTCCTTCATATACCCTCATTTCTATATCCAAAGAGTCGTCCTCTACTAAGACTTCTACGGGTCTGATAGAGAAAAATAAGTAGCCATCATCCATATACAACGAAGTAACATCGGTGCCTGTGGGGTTAAAGTTGAGACGTTTATTGAGATCTTCGGGGTTATATACATCTCCTTTTTTAATTCCTAATATTCTGGCAAGCGTTTGGTCGTCATATTTATAATTACCAGTCCAATAAACATTTCTATAGTAAAACCTAGGTCCTTCATGAATTTTTATATTGATGGCTACCCTTTGCTGATTGACCTCATAGACACTGTCATAGGATATTTTGGCGTCTTTATAGCCCTGCTGATTATAGAAAGTTATCAATTTTTTCTTATCTTCTTCATAGGTATCAGCAATGTATTTGGAAGGCTTAAAAATTCTGATAAAGTGCTTTTCTTTGGTCTTTTTTAATTTTCTCTTCACTTTTTTATCACTGAGAGCGGTATTACCTTCAATATTGATAGCTGCTATTCTTACTTTTTTCTTTTTATCTATATCAATATTGAGAATTGTGCTATTGGAAAAAATAGTATCTTTTTGACGTGATATAGTTACTTGAGTATTTTTAAAACCTTTTTCTGCATAGTAGTTATAGATAACATTTTTAGCATTTTTCAGGGCCACATCTGTAACTATGCGCCCGCGTATAAGGCTTATTTTTTCCGATAAGGTTGTTTGTTGTGATTTGGGGATTCCCGAAAAAGTAAAACGAGACAGTCGAGGACGCTCTTTCAAATCTATTTGTAGATATGCCTTTTCTTGTATTATTTCAGTAACATGTATTTGCACATCACCCAGTATTCCTTGCTTCCAAAGTTTTTTAATAGCGTCTGATATGTCGCTGCCGGGAATATTGATTTTTTCACCTGTCCTCAAACCTGATATTGAAATCAATGAGTTTTTGTCAAGGTATTTCACTCCTTCTACTTTGATGCTCCCAATAGTATACTCTCGCGGGTTACCATAGTCAATACGATATTTATCTTGGTGGTTAGTAAAATCCAGACCAAGCTGAGCTTGTAAGTCACATATCATAAAACAAGCTACGCATACATGAGTAAGTCTTACCATTATTGCTTAAAATTGATTAAAGTACCAATATTTATTTTTTATGATGGTTCATCAAAGCATACAAATTTATATTCTATCGGCCACTTGTTCGCCCGTTTTGCCAAATCTTCTTTCTCTTTTTTGATATTCGGCAATTGCCTGATGAAGGTGTTTTTTCCTAAAGTCAGGCCATAGTGTATCAACAAAAACTAATTCACTATAAGCTAATTGCCAAAGTAGAAAATTGCTAATTCTACTCTCTCCGCTTGTCCGGATCATCATTTCTGGGTCAGGCATGTTAGCTGTATGTAAATAGCCTTGAAAAACTTTTTCGTCAATCTCACTTATTTTGTCAGGATAATCTGCATAATCAAGGGCTATTTTTTTACAAGCATTCAATATCTCTTTTCTACCTCCGTAGCTCAGAGCTAATGTTAGCAACATACCGCCGTTATGAGAAGTATGCTCGATAGCTTCTTCTAACTCTCTGCGGCAACTTTCGGGTAAGTCTTCAATATCACCTACAGCATTTAGTACAATATTATTTTTCAGAAGCGTATTTGTTTCTTTCCTAATGGTAGATACCAGCAGGTTCATCAGGGCATTTACCTCATTAGCAGGTCTGTTCCAGTTTTCGGTGGAAAAAGCATATAAAGTCAAATATTTCACTCCTATTTCGGCCGCTCCTTCAGTTGCTTGCCTAATGGCTTCGATAGCATTTTTATGACCAAAGAATCGTTGGACACCTTTTTTTTTAGCCCATCTGCCATTACCATCCATAATGATTGCTATGTGGCGAGGTATATTATTATCATCGAGTATTTCTTTCATTTTTGCCAGATATAAAAGAAGTACAAATTTATATATATAACTGCCATTGGCAAATAATTTCATATAAACAGCTTGGTCTTTTTAATATTAATTAACGTTGATAAGTACCAAAGAATTTTATTGTTTGCTTATATTTTATAAAAAAATAAATAATCAATCTGCGGAAGTTACTTAATCTACACCTGTTTGGCGGATACACAGTACTAATTCATGGTTCATAGTTAAAATATGTTAAATGAATTTATAAGATACCTAAAAGAAAATGCACCGCTTTAGCTTTGCAAGGCGATGCATTAGTTAGTACTCATGAGAAGACTCGAACTTCCACGGACCGAAGCCCACCAGCCCCTCAAGCTGGCGTGTCTACCAATTCCACCACATGAGCAAAAAACGCGTTTTTAGGTGTATCGGCAGAATTGATAAAAAGGGTAAAAAAAAGTGATCCCGCCGGGTCTCGAACCCGGGACCCTCTCCTTAAAAGGGAGATGCTCTACCAACTGAGCTACGGAATCGGGGCAGTAATGAGCGGCAACACATGGATTAGTAGCTGCTACTATTCAAAACGCTGCAAATTTAATATAAATAAATATTTATGCAAAAACTCAGCACGATTTTATTTAGTTTTTACGGCTATTTGGTTTTAAAGAAAGCAAAAGATTATTATCACTCATTGCTTTTAAGGGCAAATTTGTGCAAAAGCTACTTTACCACTATGAGCTGCTTATTTTTGTCTGTCTGTACTCTGTATACTACCTGCCTAAAAGCACAAAACTCTGAGCTACTCCTACATCACGCTGACTCTACCTTTCAGCAAGGCAATTACACGGAAGCTTTCAAATACTATGATAAACTACTGACAAGCCGACAGTATTATACCCCGAAAATGCTCCTTAGAATGTCTTATGTAAAAGAAGCCTTAGGAGACTACACGGGCGCATTGTACTATCTCAACCAATACTATCACTTTGAGTCAGATAGAAAAGTTTTAAAGAAAATGGACGAATTGTCCAAACTACATGAATTATCAGGCTATATTTATTCGGATAAGGAATATTTTATTTCGTTTTTCAAGAGTTATAAAAACTACATCCTAGTGTTTTTGTTACTTGTTCTGTCAGCTTTTTGGGTATTCATATTGTATAAAAAGCGAAAATCTTCTAATATTAATTTTGAGCTAGGTTTATTTGCTTCTTCATTAATATGCTTTTTATGGTTAACCAATTACCGTATCAACACACAAAAAGCTATTATTAAGTCCGATCAGGTTCATTTAATGGAAGCTCCTTCTGCCGGTGCTAAACTCATTGATACTCTAAATAAGGGGCACCGGGTAGAAGTTATTGATAAAAAAGATATTTGGTGCGGCATTAAATGGAAAGATAAAAAAGTGTATATCCGCCAAAATAACTTATTGCCTATCAATTAGACGACTGGCTAACTCCACGTAACTCAATGAAAAATAATAATATTACAATCTATCAAATACTTGTCAGGTTATTTGGTAACACTAACGTCAAAAACCGTCTTTCGGGAACTATTACAGAAAACGGAGTAGGTAAGTTTGACAGTATTAGCGATAAAGCACTACAAGAGATACAGGATCTGGGTATTTCTCATGTTTGGTATACAGGCGTGCTGGCACATGCCAGTACCGCCAATTATGCACAGTACGGTATAGCAAAAGACTATGCCGAAATTATCAAAGGTAGGGCAGGCTCCCCTTACGCTGTTAAAGATTTTTACGACGTATGTCCCGACTTGGCAAAAGATGTTGATAAAAGAATGGAAGAGTTTGAGCGGTTGATAGAACGCACCCACAGCAACAAACTAAAGGTAATAATCGATTTTGTTCCTAACCATGTGGCAAGAAACTATCGTTCAAACAAAAAACCAGATGGTGAAGCAGATTTAGGTGAAAATGATAATGTAGAAAAAGGTTTTGACCAGAAAAATGACTTTTATTATCTAACAGACCAAGCGTTCAAAGTACCGGAAAATATCAAACCATTAGGTGAAAGAACATCTTCTAAGCAGCTTTTCAGCTACCGAGAAGTACCTGCCAAAGCTAGTGGAAATGACTGTTTTCGCGCACAACCCGATAAAGATGATTGGTATGAAACTGTTAAGTTAAATTACGGTGTCAATTACTTTAATAATCAAGTAACACATTTTGACCCACCTCCGCCGCTTTGGAAGAAAATGAAAAATATACTTATTTATTGGCTGCAAAAGGGAATTGATGGATTTCGGTGTGATATGGCGCAAATGGTTCCCTTAGCATTTTGGCGATGGCTAATCCCTCAAATTAAAGAAACCTACCCCGAAGCTATATTTATTGCTGAAACTTACCAACCCAGTCAATATGTAAGTTATGTACAGGAAGGGAAATTTGACTATCTTTATGATAAGGTTAATCTTTATGACACGCTGAAAGAAATTATCGTACACAAGCATTCAGCAAGCCGCATCACTTCATGCTGGCAGGCTACTGAAAAAGTAGCTGCTAATATGCTGGCTTTCCTAGAAAACCACGACGAACAAAGAGTTGCATCAGCTTTTTTTGTCAAAGACCCTCGACCGGCTTTTCCGGCTATGGTCATTGCTGCTACACTTACGAAAGGTGCTACTATTATTTACTTCGGGCAGGAGGTAGGAGAAAAAGGTAAAAGACCTCACGGATTTAGCAGAGATGACGGCAAAACGTCTATTTTTGACTATGGGAATATGACGCAGTTTAATAAGTGGGTAAATTCAGGGAAGTTTAATGATGAGTTATTGAGCAAAAAGCAGAAGGAAACGCGCTTATTCTACAGAAACCTACTACACACAGCCGGCAACTGTCCGGCTATTTCGAGCGGGCAATTATACGACCTACAGTATTTTAATGTAGACAATCCGCACTATCCCGAACACGATGTTTTTAGTTATTTTCGTTATACTTCTGAGCAGATGTTTTTAGTCATTGTCAATTTCAGGGAACACACAAAGCAAATCAGGTTAAGAATCCCACAGGAAGTTTTTGAATTGACTGGTAATCAGCTAAAACAAAACAGCAGCTGGAAAGTTGTTGACTTACTTTACAAAAAAAACTACATACTAGAAGTAACCGAACCACAAAAAGATGGCATTCCGTTCAGATTGGCGAGGTATGAATCTTTTATATTTAGTGTAATCACTAAGGAACACCTCTGAATATCAGCGTGCCGTTAAGGTTTATAAACAAAGGAGATCGTAAGATCCCCTCTGTTTGAACATTTTATATTTATATTCCTACTGTGCTGTCAACTGATATACGTAATCACCAGCTACTACGGATATCTTTCCGTCGGGAGCAGGCGTTGATATATTTTCATCTCGCCATGTCAAGTTGATGGTAGCACCAGATGCCGCCGAAGTAGGATTAGCTGTTACTGTAGCGGTTGTTGCCGCACCACTACTAGCCGCAAAAGTAATGCTTGTGCCACTCAAACTCCAGTTTCCACTGTTGCCGTTTGCAGGGGTAGGAGCATTACTTGGGTTGGTAATTCTATACGTCCGCGTACTACCATTTAAGGTAAATGATATCCGGAAGTTTGCCACTTTAGCTGCCTCACTATCAGGCAGAGGATTTCCGTTGAGAGTGGAGGAACTAGCATTCGCCGAAAAAGTAACAGTTGTTGGATCTGGATCACCGTTTCCTCCGCCACAGTTGGCAAAGGTAGCTAATAAAGCAAGACTGGCAAGTGCAGAGAAGGCATATTTGATAACTTTCATAGTAGAATAGGATTTTAAAATTGAATAATAGTTTTGTGTTAATTAAATAGTTAAAGAATCGGCATAGCAACGGCTACTTATTTATACGTAATTAGCCGATAGATAGTTTATTAAACGTCAAATTTATTTAAAAATTAATTTTTATAGCCAGTAATATCGATAATATCGTCGCAAAAATCATACTCATGTTTTTGGTTGGAGCATATAATAAGTGTTTTACCTCTTGAAATAGTACTAAACTGGCTCAGATACCAACTAACATTGCTTGTATCAAGATTTGTACAAGGTTCATCTAATAATATCAGGGAAACGTCTGTGCAAAGTGCCAAACCTAGCTTGAGTTTTTGCTGCATACCGGAAGAAAAATCTTTAATTGCTTTTTCGTAATCATTATTTAAACCAAGGCTGTCGGCAAAGCCAGCAAGGGAAGTAGTTGTCTGTTTAAATTTTTTAAAAAAATAAAAAAATTCTTTCAAGTTTAATTCTTCGGGAAGTTTAGAATAAACGCCCACGTAAGCAGTGTGTTGAAATAGGTTTTCACTGGCAAAGGGCTGCTCTTCTTTGGTAAGAGAGTAGTGGATAAAACCTTCCGACAAACTAAGTATGCCTGATATAGCTTTCAGGAGTGTGGTTTTTCCACTTCCGTTAGGTCCGATAATAGCGTACCTTTTTCCCGCTTCAAAGGTATAAGAAAAAGATTTGAATATCCACTGTTTAGCAAATTTTTTTCCTGCCCGTTGTGCTGAAACTAGCATTTATTTTCTTGTTTTTCTCAATACCCCTTCATCACCCCCCTGCTAGAGCGTTTTATGAAAGATAATATTTCATCTCTGTATATGCTGGCAGGTACTTCTCGTTCTATTAATTTAATTGCCTTGGTATAATTATACCCTTGTAGGAAGAACTTTCTGTATATTTCCTGAATCTCGGTGAGTATTTCTTGAGAAAATCCTTTTCTTTTGAGTCCTATGGTATTAATACCACAATAACGTAAGGGGTCTCTGGCAGCTTTCGTAAAGGGGGGGACATCTTTTTTTACCATCGACCCACCCGATATAATAGCATGAGTACCTATTTTTACGAACTGATGTACGGCACTAGAACCTCCTAGTACAGCATACTCGTCAATATGAACATGCCCTCCTATCTGTACATTATTGGCAATAATGCAGTGCTTGCCGATATTACAATCATGAGCGATATGCGCATAAGCCATCAGAAGGCAATTCTCATGCACTACAGTTTTGTGCCTATCGGCGGTGCCTTTGCTAACCGTTACACATTCTCTAACTACTACATTATCCCCGATATAAGTCAAGGTATCTTCACCTTTATACTTCAAATCTTGTGGAATAGCAGAGATAACAGCTCCCGGATATATCTTACAGTACTTTCCTATCCTAGCACCTTCCATAATGGTTACATTAGGACCTATCCACGTACCTGCTGCTATTTCAACATTTTTTTGTATTGTAACAAAAGGTTCTATAATCACTGTATCTGCTATTTCTGCACTGGGGTGTATATGCATTAGAGAGTTGTTCATTGAAATGTTTTTGTGTGCTTTGGTTAAGTTGAAAAAACTATTGAATAATTTTTCTGGATAGTCCTAATTATTGCCAATAATTTGTTAATTGCTTGCAAACATAATTTCTAAGCCATACTGTCTTTTTTTACAAGACTTGCACACATAATTGCTTCACAAACTAATTTATCAAATACATAAGCCTGTCCTTTCATTTTCGCAATTCCCCTTCTGATAGGTGCTAGTAATTCACATTTGATGATGAGCGTATCGCCGGGCAGTACCATTTTTTTAAACCGACAATTATCAATACTCAAAAGATATGCCCAATATTCTTGTGGCTTGTCAACGGTATTCAACACTAATATACCTCCAGTTTGGGCGATAGCTTCTACTTGCAAAGCACCGGGCATGACCGGATTGCCGGGAAAATGCCCTTTAAAAAAGGGTTCGTTAATTGTAACATTTTTTACACCTACCACTTCTTTTTTATCAAGATAGGTAATTTTATCTAACAATCTAAACGGATATTCGTGTGGGAGAATTTGTGCAATTTGGTTAACATCAAACAAAGGCTCATGAGCAGGATTATACTGGGGTCTGGCAGGATCGCTCTCTTTTTCGATAACCTGCTTAATTTTTTTTACCAATTCTACATTGGCAGCATGACCTGGTCTGGCAGCTAATATTTGCCCTTTCAGCGGACGGCCGACCAGTGCCAAGTCGCCAATTAGATCCAGCAGCTTGTGGCGGGCGGGTTCGTTAGAATATCTGAGTTCTATGTTATTTAAAATTCCTTCTTTTTTAACCTCAATATGAGGTATATCAAAAAGTTCAGATAAACTCGCCAACTTTTCTTCCGTCATGGTTTTGTCCACCACTACAATAGCATTGCTGAGGTCGCCCCCTTTGATGAGGTTATTTTTTTTGAGTGCTTCTACCTCGTGTAAAAAGCAGAAAGTTCTGGCAGAAGCAATCTCATGAGGAAAATGACGAATATGGTTTAGCGAAGCATGTTGACTACCCAAGACCTGAGAATTATAATCAACCATTACCGTTAGTCTGTAATCATTGAGTGGCAAAGCGGCAATTTCAATACTTTTTTCATTATCTTGGTAAAAAATACTTTTTGTGATTTCAAAAAAACTTCTATACGCATTTTGCTCTTGGGTACCTGCTTTTTGTAAAGCAGTTACAAAAGCCTGCGAGCTGCCATCCATAATTGGAGGCTCTGGTCCGTTTAACTGTACTAACACGTTGTCTATTTCTAGCCCAACCAGTGCTGCCAATGTATGTTCGATAGTAGCTACTCTTGCACCATTTTGCTCAATAGTTGTCCCTCTAGATACGTCTACTACATTATCAACATCAACGTCAATGACAGGTTGCCCCTCAAGGTCAGTGCGTTGGAATTTTATGCCGTGGTTCGGGCAGGCGGGCGTGAAAGTCATTCGGCTAGATGAACCCGTATGCAGTCCTACTCCCGAAATAGTGGTAGGTTTTTTAATAGTGTGTTGCTTTTCATTCATACTCTCATGAAATATTTATATTTTTGAACCTAACATATCGCAATTCTAATTGTCTTTATTTACTCCGTATTTTTTTCTAGTTGCTCAATGCGTTTTTCTAAGCCAGGTAATTGTTTAAAGGATGTTTCTGCTGCTAAAAACTGTTCCATGCTGGTTGCAGGAGCACCTATCCATTTTGTTTGTTCTTTTTTTATATTACTCATTAGACCTGATTTAAAAATTATTTCCGACTCGTTAGCAATTTTCAAATGCCCTACAACTCCTGACTGGTTAGCAACCACACAATGCTCGCCTAAGACAGTAGACCCAGAAATTCCCGACTGAGACCCCAAATTCGTATAATCATTTACAATTACATTATGGGCAATTTGCACTAAATGTGCTAGTTTTACTTTTTTGCCAATTACGGTAGAACCCATTGTAGCTCTGTCTATAACGGTATTAGCACCAACAAACACCTCATCTTTAATAACAACATTACCCACCTGAGGGACTTTAACATACGTACCATCTTGCTGGGGAGCAAAGCCAAAGCCATCACTTCCAATAACTGTTCCTGCGCCGATGAAGCAAGCATACCCTATCTTGGTGTTAGAGTATATTTTTACGCCCGAGCAAATGAGGGTGTCTTCGCCAATTTCACTATTCTCTCCTATATATGTATGCGAATGTATTCGGGTATTTTTTCCTATTTTTACATTTTCGCCAATATAAACAGAAGTTCCTACGTACACATC
>CBDATB010000006.1:0-53138 GCA_965199745.1 Flammeovirgaceae bacterium
ATCTATGCCGTTGACAGACCCTGCATTCAAAGCAGGATCACCGGTCACTGTGAAAGTTACGCCATTTCCCGATTGGTCAGTTACGCCTGTAACGGGTGCAGTACCTGTGATGCCCGCATTGGCATCAAACCACAACTCTAAATTACTGTTGCCATCGGTAGAGCCAATGCCGCCGGGGCCTGTGCCGCCTGTCACGGTCAAAGCGAAGGTGTCGCTCACAGATGCTGAGCCATCATTGGCAATAACTACGAGGTCGAAAGTACCGACATTTTCGCTGAAAGGAATACCCGAAAAAGAGGGTACGGCAGCATTAAAATTGAGCCAAGAGGGCAAAGCACTACCATCGGCTAAGTTGGCAGTGTAGGTGGGTGCGTCTCCGTCGGGGTCAGTAAAATTGGTACGTAAATTCAGTGAAAGAGCTGCGCTTCCAGAGCTAATAGATACGTCGGCAATGGGCGTAGCCAGCCGAGGGGGGTCGGCTAGAGCGGTGAGGCTAAGGCTTGAGAAGAGTAATAAACAGGACAAAAAAAAATAGCGTGCTTTGCTAGGAAGACACGCGGGGGGGGGGGGGGGGGGGGTACAGTCGCAAAATACTTTCTCAGGCGATTGATAAACAGCAGTGTCATAGGTATTTTTATTTAGAGTAAATATTAATTTTTTGTTTGCTTATGCGGAATATGATATAAAAAGTTTCTTGCCGCGTTTCGGCGATACAAAAAACATAATTGGGAAATATCGGCTAAATTTAGAGCAAAGATGAACAAATAATTGCAATTATACCGATAAAATACAGATTTGCATTGCTGAAAAATATATATTTTTTGCGTTTTAATTCAATATTATTTTTTTTTTAGCTTATGCTTAAAAGCTTTTCTGAATTTGTCTAATTTGGGTTTGATGACAAATGTGCAATAAGGTTGAAAAGCATTATTGCTGTAATAATTTTGGTGATAACTTTCTGCTTCGTAATAATTTGACAGGGGTACAATTTTGTGTAACGATGGCATTTTCCCAGGCACCGGCAGCTTGGAGTTTGGCTTTATATTTTTCTGCCAAGAGTTTTTGTTCGTTGTTGTGGTAAAATACTGCCGAACGATACTGAGTACCTACATCATTGCCTTGTCGGTTTAAGGTGGTGGGGTCGTGTGTTTGCCAGAACACTTCGAGCAGTTCGTCATAAGTAATGATATTGGGTTTGTAAGTAATTTGACATACTTCTGCGTAGCGGGTGTTGCCCGAGCATATTTGTTCATAAGAGGGGTTTTGCAGTTGTCCTCCGGCGTATCCGGCAACTACTTTTTGTACTCCTTCCAGCTCTTGAAAAACTGCTTCTACGCACCAGAAGCACCCTGCACCAAATGTTGCTATTTCCATACTTGGTTGTTTTTGATAAGGTATTTTTTTTGTTTTTTCCTGTTTTTGCCCACAAGCGGCAGGGCACGAAAGTGCAATGACTAGGTATATAACGGAGGGATAGTTTGTCATGTTTGTATTATTTTGTATTAATTGCTAAGATGTGAGAAAACAAACAGATCTGCTGCGATTTTGTCGGCAATTAATTTACCGGATCGTGTCAGATATAGCACATCATCTACCACACGCAAACAAGCTTTTTTGCTATATAGTTTAATGGTTTCTTGTTGTTTTTGCAATAAGTCATAGTGATATTGGCTGCGGAGGAGTTCATTGCGGCATCCCCAGATGGTTCTTAAAGATGTCATAATATACTCGTTGATATGATTTTGCGGGCTCAGCACTTCTCGCTCGGCCGGTATCGTACCTGAGTGAATCGCCTGTAAATAGCGTTGATTGTTGGAGATATTATATTGCCTAGTTTTTGTATTGTAGCTATGGGCTGAGGGTCCTACGCCCAAGTAAGGCACTTGTTGCCAGTAAGCGGTATTATGGCGTGCGTAGGCGGCGGAGCGGGCGAAATTAGAGATTTCATAATGTTGGTAATTGGCATTTTCTAATTGCTGCATACCTATTTGCATTTGTTGGGCGCAGAATTGTTCATCGGCTGGTGTTAGCTTACCATTTTTGAGTTTTTTCCCAAAAACGGTTTTTTCTTCTATGGTGAGGCAATAGGCGGCAATATGTGGTATGTGCAAGGCTAAGGCCTTATGCAAATCATTTTCCCATAGGGCATGACTTTGGGCAGGGATTCCATACATCAAATCGATGCTTAAATTATTAATGCCAATATCTTGGGCTTTTTTCACGCAAAGCTCTGCCTGCCGTTCAGTATGCGTACGGTGCAGGTATTTCAGATGTGCCGGGTGAAAAGATTGAATACCGATGCTTAAACGATTAATACCTAGGCTTTTCAAAGAGCGTAATTGTTTGGTAGTTAAATCATCGGGATTAGCTTCGAGGGTCAGTTCAATTATTTTTTCAGACACTTGAAAGTAGCGAAAAAGTGTTTCCATGATTTGTGCTATTTCACCATCACTCAAAAGGCTGGGCGTTCCGCCGCCAAAATAAATGGTTTCAACGGGTTCGTCGAGATAATGCTGCTGCAGAGCTATTTCTCGGCAGATGGCCGAAACGATCTGTGTTCTCATAGCCATAGAAGTGCTAAAATGAAAATCGCAATAATGACAAGCCTGCCGACAGAAAGGAATATGTATGTAAATACCAGCCATCTTATTTTGATTGCAAATAACTACTATTTTCTACCCGACCATAACATGCCCTTCGGGGTAGCGGTAAGAGTTGGTTACTACTTTGCTACTTAGTGCTAGGGCTAGTGTTAGTGTCCCTACTCTTCCGATATACATAGAAATAATGATAATCACCTTGCCCATAGAAGATAAGCCTGCCGTAATGCCCATGCTCAATCCGGCAGTGGCAAAAGCAGATATTTGTTCGAATACAATTTCGAGTATAGGAAAAACGCCATCTACATAAATATTTTCGTTATTTGCTTCAGTAATGGTCAACAAAAAAGTAGCTACCAAATTGTAGGTAGTGGCAAACATAAAAATAGAGTAGGCCTTGTGTATCAAATCACTGGGAATGGTACGGTTGACAATTTCTATGCGTTCTTGGTTTTTGATGTTGGCAATGGCAGATAAAAGTAAGAGGTAAAAGGTAGAGCCTTTTATGCCTCCTCCCGTCGAGCCGGGTGAAGCACCGATAAACATGAGGAAAATACAGACAATAATTGTCGGTACTTTCAGCATGCTAAAATCCATGGTATTGAATCCGGCAGTACGGGTGGTAACAGATTGAAAAAAAGAGGTAATTACCGCCTCGACAATGGTTCTGTCAGTAAGCTGCTCAAACTCTAGCACCATAAAAGCTATAGTACCCAAAAGCAGTAAAATCCCTGTGGCGTAAATGGCAATATAGGTGGATATTTTCCAGCGTTTCCAGGGTTGATTAATTTTATTTTTTAAATTAGACCAGCTAAATACTTCTTCAATAGTAGTAAAGCCAATACTTCCCATGACAATGAGGGCTGAAATAGTGAAATGCAGCCCATACATAGACTGAATATTAATATCGCCATCGCTAGAAAACAAGGGACTATCCGAGCTCAATTCATTGGTATATAGGCCTGCCGAAAACAGGCTAAAACCGGCATTACAAAAAGCTGAAACAGAATGAAAAAGTGAGAAGAATATTTTTTGGGAAAGATTGTTGAATTTGAGTTCTTCATTCCAAGAGAAAAAGATAATAACAAAGCCCAAAAACTCGATTAACAGCGTAATGATAATGACTTTTCTGAGTAAGCCTTTTGCCGATATCAAAGATTCACTACTGAGAAAATCTTGAATAATAGACTGTTGCTTAATGCCTACGCCCTGCGACATAAATGAGGCAAAAAAGGTAGCAAAAGAGACAATTCCTATGCCGCCTACCTGTATCAAAAACATAATAACTACATGTCCTTTAAAGGTAAAATAGGTACCCGTGTCTACTACTGTTAGCCCAGTAACGCAAGAGGCACTGACGGCCGTAAATAAGGCGTTCAAAAAATCTATACTTCCCCTGCCCTCGGTCATGGCTGGCAGCATGAGCAAACCGGTGCCTATCAAAACAAGAAAAATAAAACTGAAAATAAAAGTGAGAGCGGGTGTAAAATTCAGCTCAGATATTTTAGTGCTCAATTTAGTGAAGTCAATGCCGATGAGAACCATCAGATAAAAGCTGACAAAGTGTTGATAAACGAATAAAGGGTATTGAAACTGACCAAAAGCAAACAGACTGAGCATGAGTTTGAAATTGCCCAGGTAGTTGAGAGCCCCGTGAAAGAATATAAAAGAGTTTAAAAAAGCTTCAAACCATGTTTTTTTCAGAAACTCAATACTTTTATGAGAAAAAACAAAACTCAAGCCATACTTGATGAAAAAGACAAAAAGTAAAATATCAAAAGTTCTCAGTATTTGGGCATTTTGCTCCTCGTCAATATAGGAGCCATAACGAATAATTAACAAGGCAATACCAATCAAAAGATTAATTACCGATACAATACCTACGACAGCAAATACTTTGCTATGTACGCTGTAAAGGAAGTTATTAAATCTTTGTTCTAGGTTCAACATACCGGGTTGGGTGGGTTTAACAACAGGCTTGTATATGGAAAAAAATAGGTGCTATTTTGAGGGTGTAAATTTATAAAATGTGTGGTAAAACACACAGGCTAAAGACGTGTAGGTTTTGCGTTGCGGAGTTTTTTTTGTCAAAAACTCAATTTTTGCTATTTGCTATCTTTGTTTAGCTCAGCTTTCTTTCCCTGTTGAGAGAAAAGAATCGGTAGGGACTGACTAATACAGGGGCAGAGAATCAAATAAGCCTACTCTTCTGGTCTGGAGCATGTTTAGAGAGAGTTTTTTTCAGGATTGCGAACGATAAAAATTTGGCTACGATGAGCCTAAAATATAAGATAGATTAACGAGCCGCAAAACACGAGAATCCAAATTGCCCATGTCATCCAATATTGGAAACGCTCGGTAATAGATTTGACCAGATAGCTAGCCGCGCGCATACTTCCTTCATACCCTCCTCCTGGAAAGCCCCAGGCAGAGCAGAAGTATAAATTTTTAACCGGAGATTTTAGCATACGACTTCGCTCTAATCCGCCCTGAGAAATGGTTTGTGCATAACCGTAGATACTTCCCGAAGGGTTGTTTGTAAAGCGTTTTACAGTAATAGGAGTAGCCATTTCACTTACTTCTATGTAGTTTTCTATATCGGGTATATATCTTTTGATGATTGAAATAATATACTTTTCAAGTGTTTTTTTTCTTTTTTTGTATTCTTGTCTATCAAGCCCGCTCCATCTGTGATAATTATCAGGCATAAAAAAGTTTAATACGCCTTTATCAGGGTTCATTTCGGGGTCTATATTGCTGTGTATTGTAATCACCCCGTAAGCATTAGAGGGCATAAATTCATGCTCTTTTGTTTGCTCAACGAGTTGGTTATAGACTTGATTTTCGTGTATTTCACTATTATTTATAAAGATTTCATATTCTCTTGCCAATGATGCTTGTATTTCGGCTATGGGTTTTTTCAGTCCTAGATATAGCACAGAACACGACATGCTATTTTTCTTTTTTTTAAGTGTATCGAGTTTAGCTGTTATGTCAGCGTTTTCTGGAAGCATTTGATAGGTAAGCTCAGGGCTTGCATTTGATAAGACGTAGGGAGCAAAATAATTTTTTTTATCGGCGAGTTGTACACCTGTAACCTTATTTTTCACAACGTGTATTTTGCTTACATTGGCTTTAACGATCACTTTGCCGCCATTTTCTTCTACGACTTTTCTCATTTCATCACAAATTTTGTATCCTCCTCCATGTACATAATAACCTCCATGCACATAATAACCATAATTAGCCAAAGTATTGAACGACAAATTTGATTTCTCTGCAGGTAAGCCATAATATCCCCAAAGCTGATTTATTGTTGTATAGGCAATAGAATTTTTAATTTTATTTAATATTTTTTTGTATGAAAACATAGCACTAAACACAATAAAAGGGTATATTAAGGGGGCAAAAAATTCGCTGAGAACTCTGTAGAACATATTTTTAAAACGATTATCGTAGAGTTGAAGTTGCTTGCCGCCGAGTTTTATCCACCAAATCCAATTATCAATACTTTTTCTCTCGTGCGGAAATTTTTCTACTAAGGTTTTCCTAATTGCTTCAATATCTCCGTTAGGCAAGGCCAGTTGCGTTTGCTTATCTATAAAATGCGACACATATAAATTTTTGGGTTTAATAAATTTGAGCCTATGGTACACACCTGTATCAACTAACATTTGTTTTACAAAACCTTTGTGTACACTCCCGATTTGATGAAGCGACACATCAAAATGATAACCTTTTCGTGTGAAGTATTGCGCACAACCTCCAATTAGGCTATGTCTTTCCAGTACTAAGACTTTCTTTTTCTTTTTGGCTAGTATGGCTGCGGCGGTTAAACCTCCTATGCCTGAGCCAATAATTATATGGTCGTATTTTTTTTCAGATACTGTATTCATCGCACAATTTTTTTGTTGTAATTAATTGATTTCTAGTATAACTAAATTTAAAACTACATTTACGCCCAATGACTAGAAACGCAAATAAGAAAAATCAAGTTCTTTTTTTCCTGCCAGTAGGTATGTTTATATATAGGAAAAGGGACACTTTGCACCAAACAGGGACGGGCAACAAAAAAAGAAATAAAAATATGACGGGCGCAAATACCGGCTTTCCCAATAGAGCTAGTGCTGAGAACAGGTGGCGAAAAGTATAGAACGCCGTTTATAAAGCGTATTTTTGCGTTCAAATTAAAAAAACACTTTTTGAGTCCAAATGATTTTTCCTTAATATGTTCTTTATTTGTATATAAACCCAATAGCCATGCACAAATTATTACTCAGCCAGTATGTATTATCAGCCGCGCTGCTGTTTTTTGTGCCAATTGCTCTTGCACAAAAAAATAAAGATGTAGATTTTAAGCTCAGGCAAGGCTCCATCAAAGGACAGAAAGTCAATGGTGTTCAGTACACGATTTTCAGGCGTACAGCTACTAAGCGTGTAGTATTTAGTACTGGAAAAGACCTACTCTTTTGCGATCACGCTATCAGAAACGAAAATACTGGTGGTGTGAGAGCTTACGGAAAAGTAGTAATTAAGCAAAATAAAGGCAGCAGAATAAAAGGTGATTCTTTGCTGTACTTCAAAAGAAAAAATTGGGTAGAAATTAGAGGAAATGTAAAAGTAGACGAAAAGGACACTCAACTGACTACCGACGTATTATACTACAATACCAAAACCAGAAATGCCTACTACACACAGGGGGGCAAAGTAGAAAAGAAAGATACTCAGCTTACTAGTCGGAGAGGCTATATCGATAATAAGGCGCGGCAAATATCTTTCAAGGAAGAGGTAGTAATGGATAATTTAAAAAAAAAACAACACCTTACCTGCGACACACTTTTTTACTGCCTCGATACTGAAATAGCTACTTTTCCTTCTCATGCCTTTATACGCAGCGAAGAGGGTACGCTCAACACGCAAAGCGGTGAGTACAATACTCGTACGGGTATTTTCAATTTTACTGGCAACACCTCTACCGAAAATGAGGACTATATTTTAAGTGCTAAAAGCATAAGAAAGACCGAAAACAATCTCACTATTGCCCGCGATGAAGTCAAGCTATTTAATAAAAAAGATTCTATAACCATATACGGGCAAGAGATGCAGCGTAGGGAGCAGTACAAATTACTCAAAAATACACGGCAGACCACTCATGGTCAAGCCCCTGACAGAAGATACGCTGTTTCTCATTGCCGATACACTTATTTCTTCAGACGGTAAAGAAGAGCAAGCGAGTAATTTGTTGGCTTTCCACCAAGTAGCAATCCTTATGCATCAAATGCGGGGGGTGTGCGATTCTTTGGCTTATCATTTTGATGACTCCACCATTCACTTTTACGGAGACCCAGTGCTGTGGAACGAAAAAACACAAATCACTGCCGATACACTATACGCACAACTAAAAGACAAGCAAATAGATAGGTTGTTTCTGAAAAAAAACTGCTTCATGATTATCCAGGATACACTGGGTAATTATAACCAAATTAAAGGACGGGAAGTAGTAGCTATTTTTCAAAACTCCCATATCACACATGTTTATGTAGACGGCAACGCACAGAGTTTGTACTTTGCCATTAAGCAAGAGAAAGAACACAATGATACATACCGAACAGTAGGCATGAATAAGTCAGACTGCGGCAATATGGTTATTTACTTCGATGAAAAAAACCAGCCCGAAATTATCCACTGTATCAATCAACCCGATTCAAAATTTATTCCCCCCCACGAACTCAGTGAGCCTGACAAAAGGTTACCGAAATTTAAAATCCGAGAGCAAGAGCGTCCACAAAAAGCAGATGCTTACGAACGCAAGCACGGGTACTAAAAAACAACTTAACCGAAGCTTTTACTAATTTTCCTTCAGGCAAATTTTGTAAGCTCAAGAATTAAAAACCAAGATAAAAATACTATGAGACAAAAATTATTGCGGGCAGGAGCAAATGAGCTTTCTTATGAAATTAGAGGTATTGTAAAAAAAACCCGGCAAATTCAAGCACTAGGCCAGAAAATTTACTGGGAAAATATTGGCGATCCTGTGCAGAAGAATGCAAAAATACCTCAATGGATTAAACAGATAATAATAGATTTGATTGAGCAAGACCATACTTTTAGCTACTGCGACTCTAAGGGAGTACTAGAAACCCGACAATTTCTTGCCCAATTAAATAATGCTCGCAATGGAGTACAAATCACTAGCGAAGACATTTTGTTTTTCAATGGGCTTGGCGATGCCATTTCACGCATTTATCAGTTTATTTTGCCCACTTCGCGCGTGATTGGTCCTTCTCCAGCCTATTCTACACACTCTTCTGCTGAAGCTGCACATGCCAACGACCAGCCGCTTACCTATCACCTCGATCCCGCTAACTTTTGGTTGCCAGACATACAGGACTTGTACAATAAGGTGAAATATAATCCCAATGTAGTAGCCATTTTGGTTATCAACCCCGATAATCCTACGGGTATGGTATATCCTCGCGAAATATTAAAGCAAATTGTTGATATTGCCCGCACATTTAAGCTGTTTATCGTCTGTGATGAAATTTATATGCATATTACCTATAATAATGCTATTGCTCACCCACTCTCGACTCTCATCGGAGAGGTGCCGGGTATTTCGTTGAAAGGTATTTCCAAAGAATTACCCTGGCCCGGTGCGCGTTGTGGTTGGGCAGAATATTATAATCGTCAGGCAGATAAGGAGTTTGACAGGCTTTGCGAAACGCTTGATAATGCAAAAATGATGGAAGTATGCGCTACCAAACTGCCTCAACTTGTTATTCCTAAAATAATGCAAGACAAACGCTATGACCCCTACCTAGCACAAAAAAATAAAGCCATTAGCAAGCGCAGCAAAGTGATTACCTCTTTGCTTAAAGACATTCCAGCACTGCGGTTTAATGAAACCTGTGGAGCTTTTTACAATACAATTATCTTTAAAGAGAATATACTCAATCATCGACAATCTCTTACAATAAGCAATAAGAAAATAGAAAAATGCTTACACGAATGGTTGGATAATGAAGAAAATATTGCTCTTGATAAGCGTTTTGTCTATTATCTACTCGCAGCCAAAGGGGTTTGCGTAGTACCAGTATCTTCTTTCTGTTCCGATTTGTTGGGTTTTAGGGTAACTCTATTAGAAGAAGATGAAAATCTTTTGCAAGAGACATTTATGGCAATTCGGGAGGCTGTAATAGAATATGTCGCATAATTATAGTTAGAAAGTATTTTTTAAAAGATGATTTATCGTTATACCAAAATGAAAACTGAAAAAATTTACGGTTTAATTGGCCGCAGTTTATCACATTCATTTTCAAAAAGATATTTTACTGAAAAATTTGCTGAGGAAGGAATTAAAAACTGCCGCTACGAATTATTTGAATTATCGCAAATCAGTGAGTTTCTTCCTTTGGTGAGAACAATTTCTCCTACAGGGCTTAACGTAACCATACCATACAAAGAGGCTGTGATGCCTTATCTGAATCGTTTAGATCGTTCGGCAGAGAGAATTGGCGCAGCCAATGTAATTAAATTTGAAACCAACGGTAAATTGGCGGGATATAACTCGGATTATTATGGCTTGTATACTTCTCTAAAACGTTTTTTGGGTGGAAAAACAAAAATTAAAGCATTAATTTTGGGTACTGGAGGGGCTGCTAAGGCAGCAAAAGCCGTATTGGAAGATATGGACATCGGCTACTGGGTTGTTTCGAGAAAACCCAGCAATAGCATGCTCGGCTACAAACAAGTAGACAAACAAATCATCGAAGAGCATCAGTTAATTATTAATTGTACGCCACTGGGTATGTCTCCTGCCATACATCGATGCCCTGACATCGCCTATGAGTATTGTGGCGTAGAACATTATCTATACGACTTGGTATATAATCCACAGAAAACACGCTTTATGCAAAGAGGTATTAGCTATGGCTCAAAGACTAAAAACGGGTCGGAGATGTTAGCACTACAGGCAGAAAAATCTTGGCAAATATGGAACCGATGACACGTATGACTTGTTATTTTTGATGCTCGAATCGCCGTACCTGTTGAGTTATTTGACTATTTATTGTAATAATCAGACTGAAAAAATTAGTAGAAACCATGCAAGTACTCAAATTTATCATAGTGTCCTTAATTCTCCTTCGCGTTACTAGCAGTAAAGCGCAAAATATCAAACGGTGTGCTTTTGATGAAGTCTCAGAAAGTCAGCAAAAAAAACAGCGAGCATTTCAAGAGAGTATTAGCACTTATATAGGGGCGAAAAACACAGACCAAAGTAACCGTACTACAGAAGATACAATCAGGCGTATCCCTATTATTTTTCATATTATTCATACTGGTGAACCAGTAGGAACGGCCACAAACTTAAGTGCAGAACAGATATACTCTCAAATTGGTATACTCAACGAAGACTTCCGTTTTACCAATGCGGGTAAAGACAATATTTCAGACGAATTTATTTCTGTAGCTACAGATGCGCAAATAGAATTTTGTCCTGCCTCTGTTGAGCCAAATGGTAAGCTGCTTACCGAACGCGGTATCAACCGAATAGAGCTGAGTACAGCCCAGTGGAGTCATGGCGACTTTCTCAAACAAATAGCTCCTATTACTTCATGGAACCCTAAAGAGTATTGTAATGTATGGGTTTTTGATATATTGCAGAGTTTTTTAGGCTATGCACAATTTCCCAGCAACTCAAATTTACCGGGCTTCGACGTGGACGAGGGTGCTGATGCAACAGATGGCATATTATTGGATTATACTACAGTAGGTCGCCCTCCTTTCAACACTTCGGAAACTAATTTTAATCTGGGCAGAACACTCACGCATGAGCTAGGGCATTGGTTGGGTTTGTTACATCCTTGGGGCAGAGGGTCGGGCTGCGATAAAGATGATTTCTGTGCCGATACGCCTCTCATGGAACGTTATCTGTCAGGCTGCCCACAAGAGCCTGTGTTCTCTTGTGGAAGTATGGATATGATAGAAAACTTTATGGGTTATGTCAATGATCGGTGTATGCACCTATTTACTAAAGAACAGGTAAAACGTATGCACGCCGCACTCGAAACAGCCCGTAACCGAAGCGATCTGAGTGAGTCGCCTGCACTCAAAAAATCCGGATCCGGTGTTGTGGGTCTTTTTACTGTTGACAAAACTGAAAATTGTGTCGGTACACCAATAAAATTACAAAACAATTCTGTTGTGCTGAACAATGCTGTAAATTTTCATTACGAATGGCTTTTTGAGGGAGGAATACCTGCAAGTTCTGATGAACTTAACCCAAGTGTTTCTTATGCTCAAGCGGGTACTTACGATATTACTTTATTAATTCACTACGACAACGTCACTGACACAATACATAAAAGCAACTATATCACCGCCACAGACCATAGCCAAACTGCCCGTTTATTACCCCTGATAGAAACCTTTGAAACCGACTCACTCAGCAATACAGGCTGGCGAGATATGAGCGGAAACTGGCAAGTGGCCAGTGTGCAAAAAAACGGCATCACAGAGTCGGCAATTGCTATCGATCACGCACAACTTAATAATAATAACGAAAACCGTCTACTTTCACCCGTTCTTAGTATTGACAAGGAACAGCAAATAGTGTTAAGACTCGATATGTCCTATGCAGCCCGTGCAGGAGAGAGCCAAACAGATAGTTTGACAATTGAAGTTAAAGATGTATGCCAAGACACGACTATACGCTTATGGGGAGTTGCCTTGGGTAAGTTAGCTACTGCCGTAGCCACTACTCAGGTTTTTGAGCCATCAAGCGAACAGTGGGAAAACGTTGCGTTTCCACTAGGGCAAATGAATGTACCTTATACTCAGATAGTACTCACAAATACCAGTATTAGTGCCGACAAAATGTATATTAATCAGGTGTCAATCGATGCAGTTGAGAGTGAATTATTTACCAATGTTAATGTCTTTCCAAACCCGGCCAGAAGTTTTGTAAATATTTATACAAGTGGGCAAAATATCAGTCATATTATCGTTTATAATGCGCTGGGCAAAAATATGCAAGAATTCTTCCCCAAGCACAACAACTTTTTATGCGATATACGCAATTATCGAGCGGGTCTTTATTTGCTACATATTACTACTGATAAAGGTGCTATAACAACAAAAAGACTGCTAGTCACTAAATAAAACTCAAGCAGAGAACACATATGATTATGAGGTACTTATCTTTATTTTTCCTGCTGTTTTGTATGGCTTATTCTCTGCATGGACAAGCATTCCTTGCAGAAGATACAGCACTGTTACATACAAAAAAAGAAATACCGACCGTTGATTTGAATCCTAACGAAATAAAAGAAAAAGAAAAAAAAAAGAAGAAGAAAACCAAGCGAAAGTTTTTTTTCAATATTAAAACCAAACGTTTTCTTATCAAGGATGCAAAAGGGAGAAATACTACTTACAGCACCTTTCATGTGCTAAAGGTTTATCAAACCCCCAGCACTTACCTGCAAAAAGTGTATTACTACAACAAAGAAAAGCGCCAAATAGAGACTTCGTCAAAATATAAGCCCAGTGCCGGTATGCCTTTGCACGGCAGCTACCAAAAAGTTCTCAACGGTCAAGTCATAGAGCAGGGATCCTACTATATCGGAGGAAAAACAGGTAGGTGGGAAAAATACAGTAAAAACGGTTTGCTCATCGATAAGAAAAAGTATTACAGAGGCTTTCCCAAAGAGTCGATCATCACTTACTGGGATTTGCAAAAAACTAGAATTAAAGAACTCATACCCATACATTATGGCGTAAAAGAAGGCTTTTACCTTTCTTATTATGAAAGCGGAAATGTAAAAGAAAAAGGAGAGTACAAAGACGGTATAAAAATAAAATCGTGGTGGGAATACTACGATCGAAAGGGTAGGAGAAACAGCAAAAGAGAAACCGTTTACCCCAGAAGACCTTACGACAATACAAAGCCTTACGTGAGAAAAGAATGGGATAAAAAGGGCAAAAAAATAATTGATGTGAAAAAATAGAAAAATCACGGCATACAAACTTAAAAGATTTTTTTGTATTACTCTAAGGCTGAAGTATTCAAGCAAGGGCGAATGCTATTGTTTGCCGACTTAAATATGGCGTAAATTCGAGATTACTACTGTGTTATTTTAATGAAATATGTGTCAATTTAATAGCAGGTTCATTAGGATAAAAGTGCTAAGCGAATACACAAGCCGACATATATGCAGAAGTATTTTGTAGTTTTCTATGCCTATAGCACCAAAAATTATTTGCAAATATGCTCTTAGCTAAAAATTCATGACCGCCATTGTCAAGCGACTAATGCAAACGAGTTTACTTGATTCGGCGGTAATTTTTATTTCCCATACATGTGTGCTTTTACCTAAGTGCAAAGGAGCAGCTTTTGCCATGACAAAACCCGATTGGATACTGCAAATATGATTGGCATTAATATCCAGACCTACACAATATTGCTTTTTATCATCTACACAAAAATTACTGGCCGTACTTGCCAATGTTTCGGCAAGAACAACGGAAGCCCCGCCGTGCAACAAACCCATAGGCTGCTGTGTTTTATGGTTCACAAGCATTTTTGCACATAGATAATCATTACCTACCTCGGTAAAAATAATATCGAGATATTGAATCATATGAGTGCGTTCTTGGTTTAACTTTTCAATATTGATTTGTTTTTTGAAAATCACTTTGTTATTTACCTTTTGACACAAAAAATCACCTTCGCCACAAGTTTAACCAAAGTATGAATAAGAAAAAAATTTATATTGTTCGCCACGGTGAAACAGAGTATAACCGCGTTGGGATAGTGCAGGGACGCTTCGTTAATGCCGGCCTGAATCAGCTAGGGAGAATGCAGGCGAGAGCTTTTTATGAAAAATTTTCTGCTATTCACTTAGACAAAATATACACTTCTACGCTAAAAAGGACCCACCAATCGGTGGCAGCCTTTATTCAGGATGGCATACCTTGGGAACAGCGGGAGGGCTTGGACGAAATCAGTTGGGGAGATAAGGAAGGTCGGGCAATTACTCCAAAAGATGACATACAATATGGCGATATTTTGAACCAGTGGAAAAATGGAAATCTAGCATATAAAGTACAAGGCGGAGAGAGTCCTTTAGCAGTACAAAATAGGCAATGCAAGATATGGCGATATATTATGTCTCAACAAAATGAACATATCATACTAGTATGTATGCACGGCAGAGCCATGAAAATATTATTATGTTCTTTGTTGAATATTCCCCTAGCACAAATGGAAAAATTTCAGCACCAAAATCTCTGTTTGTACCAACTTTTGTATTGCAATAATAGTTATGAAATGGTTCGTAATAATTATACAAACCATCTGAATCGTTTGCGTCCAAAACTTGATAAGCCCATCACATTAAAGTAATGACAGTGGCAGCATATGGCGTTATTCGAGGTAAAAACCTTTTCAAATATGAAAAAATTATACACTATAATGGCTGCGTTAGATTTTTCTGAGCAAGATAATGAAATCATCAAATACGCTATTTTTCTTGCACAACGACAGCCGTGCCATAAAATTTATTTTATTCACATCGATGATAGCAGAGGTATACCCGATGAGGTAAGGGATGAAATATACGGAATGCCTGAATCTGACATCGAGACTCATTTGATTAATCAAATCAAAAAAGAAGTAGCTCCTTACCATACTGATAATCAGGGATATAACATAGAATATTTACTAGAAAAAGGTTCTCCACTCGACCGCCTGATTCATGCATCTGCCCGCGAAAAAGTTGACTGGGTGATGGTTGGTAAAAAGAGTGAGTGTGCTGGAAGTGGCAATATGTTGGCGCGCTTTACGCGGCGTTCAAAATGCTCAGTCCTTATTGTGCCTTACGATTCGCAGTTATTATTACATAACCTCTTAGTTTGTATTGATTTTTCTAAAAACTCCGAGTTCGCGCTCAACGCTGCTATTCACTTCGCTGAAGGCATAGACTCGGCCTCTATTTACTGTCATCACGTTTATCGCGTGCCGACAGGTTACCATAAAACTGGGAAAAAATTTGAAGAAGCAGCACACATTATGAAGAAAAATTCCAAAATAAAATTTAAAGAGTTTATGAGTCAAGTAGATACCAAAGGTATAGAAGTGACGCCTATTTTCAGCCTAGACGAAACCGGAGAGTCAGCTAAGCTCACCAAAGAAACTGCCGAGAGCATTCATGCTGATATGGTGTTTGTAGGCTCGAAAGGACGCACCTTTGCGGCTTCTATTTTTCTCGGCAGTTTTTCAGAAAAACTCATTCATCAGAATAGTAAAATTCCACTAGCGATTATTAAAAGAGAAAATGAAATGTTCGGAATTATACAAGCACTAAAATCGTTGTAAAGCAAACAAGCATCACAGCTATTTTTCTGTAAGATTCAATTCCACTCCTGCCGTGTTTGCTGCTACATTGGCAAGACGGTTAAAAAATAGTACGGAACACCGCAATCTCATATAAAAATCAGTACTGAGCTTAGTTTTACATTAAGCAGCTAAAAAACATTATTTTTTTTGATAAAAAAGTTTTCTATATTTAGTTTTGCCGCGAATTTCAGACACGCGGTCATAAATCTACTTAAATCAAATAACCCTCATGTTATGAGCCTAAGTAAAAGCCTAATCAAGTGTTTCTTCCTTATACTTATGACAGCTGCTCACTGTGCAATGGCACAGGAAAGCGATGCCACAGATCAAATACCTTCCGATGCGGAAGTTATCAAGAAGGGGAAATCTATATTCAGTGGTAATTGCAAACAATGCCATAACATACATAACAAGGTTGTAGGTCCGATGCTTGCCGGCGTTTACGAGCGGCAAAGCGTTCCTTGGTTAATCAACTTTATCAAATATCCCGAAAAAGTCATTAAAAGTGGCGATGAGTATGCGGTAGCCTTGTATGAACAATATAAACCACAACTCATGCCCAACCACGATTTCTTTAGTGATGAAGAAGTTTTATCTATAATAGCTTATATTAAGGACGAAACTATTAAAGGCCCTCCCAATGCTACAGCAGCAAGCGTGGAAACTACAGCACTTAGTACAAATCCAGCAGAAGAAGCCAATACTACTCTTCTTCAAGCAATTATCGTGGGTCTCGTCATACTACTGATGCTATTATTGGCAGTAGTGATACTTATGTTATCGGTTTTATCAAGGTATTTGAGTCAGAAAGAAGGCTTGAGCGAACAAGATAAAGCTTATGTAGGGCAAACTTTTAGTTTCAGTAGCGTATTAAAAAGTGCCTATTTTATTAATATTGTTACTTTCATTTTTATCGTACTAGCCTCTAAAACTATCGTAGACGGTTTGTTTTCTATTGGCGTACAACAGGGCTATGCTCCCGAACAACCTATCAAGTTTTCGCATAAATTACATGCGGGTTACTATGAAATAGACTGCCAATACTGCCACACAGGTGTAGAAAAAAGTAAAAGTGCCAACATTCCTTCAGCAAATATATGTATGAATTGCCATAATGCTATCAAAACAACTTCTCCGGAAATACAAAAAATTTATGTAGCTCTCGAAAAGGATGAACCCATTCAATGGGTCAGAGTACATAATTTGCCTGATTTGGCCTATTTTAATCACTCGCAGCACGTGAAAGTAGGCGGGCTGGAATGCGAAAATTGCCACGGAAATATCAAAGAGATGGAAGTAGTACAGCAAATTTCACTACTGACTATGGGTTGGTGTATCGATTGCCACAGACAAACAAAAGTCAATGCAAAAGACAATGCCTACTACGATAAACTCGTACTTTTACATGAAGCAAAAAATACCAAAGAGCCTTTAAAGGTGGAAAATATAGGTGGCTTGGAATGTGCCAGATGCCACTACTAATTTTGTCTTTTTTTTAAATAATTATTACTTAAATTGTAAATTCATATCAGTAGCTATATGAAAGTTCGTAAACCTAAAAAAGTTTATTGGCAGGGCATTGAGCAGCTTACTAATCCCACCGAATTCGCCGAGAACAATCGGAATGAGTTCCCCAGTCCTCTGCCCCTGAAAGATGCTTTCGGTAATAATGAAAACAAAGACTTACAGTCTAACAGAAGAGATTTTCTCAAACTCATGGGCTTTAGTGTAGCGGCTGTATCGCTGGCCGCCTGTGAAACTCCCGTAAAGAAAGCAATCCCTTACTTGAACAAACCCGAAGAAATCGATCCGGGTATACCCAACTACTACGCTTCTACCTTTGTGGACGGTACTGATTTCTGCCCCGTAGTTGTGAAAACTTGTGAAGGAAGACCAATACTTTTACAGGGAAACACCTTTTCTTCTATTACCAAAGGAAAAACCAGTGCCAGAGTGCAAGCCTCCATATTGTCATTGTACGATAATGAAAAAACGAAAAAACCCAGTAAAAGTAAAAGTATTATTGACTGGAATACTTTAGACAGCGAGGTGAGTACCTCACTTAAGGACATTAGCAACGCAGGCGGACAAATAAGAATTGTTACGAATACCATTGTCAGCCCCTCTACCAAGCAAGTAATACAAGACTTTATACAGAGATATCCTACAACACAACACATTAGCTACGACCCACAGTCAGCCTATGGTATATTAAAAGCCAATGAAATTGAGTTTGGTAGTGCCGTTATTCCTTCTTATGACTTTTCAAAAGCCGATGTAGTAGTCAGTATAGGAGCCGATTTTTTAGGTAACTGGCTATCGTCTATGGAATACTGCACACAGTTCTCGGGTGGACGAAAAGTAGGAAAAAATAAAAAAACCATGTCTCGGCACTTCCAGTTTGAAAGTATTCTTTCTCTCACAGGTGCTAATGCCGACTATCGAACTCCTATCAGGCCTTCGCTTGAAGGGTTGGTAATTATTAAATTATACAACTTAATAGCCTCGCGGTTTGGAAAAGAAACCTTAGCAGCACCTGATGTGTCTGTCGATAATTTTGAAAGAGCAGCACAGGCACTGCTGGTCAACCAAGGTAAAGCACTAGTTGTAGCAGGATCTAACGACATACAAATCCAAATGGTAGTCAACAGGCTCAATTACCTGCTGGGTGCTTACGATAATATTATCGACTTATCAAAGCCCGATTACCAAAGACAAGGGAATGATGAACAAATGCACAGCTTTTCGCAAGACCTCAGCAACGGAAAAATAGATGCTGTTATATTCTATAATTGTAATCCTGTTTATAATTACCCAGGCAGCTCGCTCATTGAATCGGGTATTAAAAAAGCCAAATTGAGTATTGCCACAGCAGATCGGTTGGACGAAACAGCCAGTTTATGTACCTACCATGCACCCGACTGCCATTTTCTCGAATCATGGGGCGATGCGGAAATTAAAAAAGGCTATCTCAGCCTGATACAACCTGCTATTTCACGAATTTTTGACACCAGACAAGGACAAGAATCCTTACTGAAATGGGCGGGAAAAGAAAGTAATATGTACGATTACGTAAAGGCCTACTGGAAAGAAAATTTTTTTGCAAGACAAGCTCAGTACGGAACTTTTGAAGATTTTTGGGTGAGGTCTTTACATAACGGCGTGTTAGAACTATCCAATACCAAAAACTACACGAGTATACATGACAAAACACCTACTGAAGGCGACGAAATTGATTGGTCAGAAGTCTCTTCTCAGATAAGTCATGCAGAAGACCCAAAGTATGAAGGTTTGGAATTAATCATGTATACCCATACGATTATGGGTAACGGAAACCAAGCTAACAATCCTATGTTACAGGAAACACCCGAGCCTATTTCCAAAGTATGTTGGGGGAATTTTATATCGGTTTCTCCACAAATAGCTCGTGAGCGGGGATTCACCTCCTTTGAAGTAGAAACGGATGTTGCTGTCATAAAAGTAAACAATCAGGAATACCAATTGCCCGTGATCGTACAGCCGGGGCAGGAAAAAAATACGATTGCTGTTTCGCTCGGATATGGAAGAAATAAAAAAAATGCCGGAAAAGTAGCTGCAGAAGCCGGAGGCATCAATGCTTTCCCACTATTGCTGATGAAGGGTCGCAGTTTAAGTAATGTCATTTCCTCGGGTGTGAGTATTGAACAAGCAGGTAGAAAAGAAAATGTGGCACAAACACAGACGCACCACACCATTATGGATAGAGAAACTATTATCCAAGAAGCAACCTTATCAGAATACCTGAAAGACGAACAGGCAGGTAGATATTTGCCTAAAATTTCAGGCTATAAAGGTAAAAGAAATCCTAATGATATATCCATATGGGACGTAGGATCAGATGGTTATCCCACATCCTCCGAAACAGGAGGGGAGTCGAAAAGCGAAAATAAAACTTGGAGAGATGTTTTAGGGTTAAAAGCTGACGAATACCAATACCCCCAGCACCACTGGGGAATGGCCATTGATTTGAATACCTGCACGGGCTGCGCCGCGTGTGTAGTAGCCTGTAACCTGGAAAACAACGTACCAGTAGTAGGTAAACAAGAAGTGGTAAACAGAAGAGAAATGCACTGGCTGAGAATTGATCGCTATTACAGCAATCCTCAGGGATTCAACGCCAAGAATACGCATTATACAGCATTGGAAAAACCCGATGATAATCCGGAAGTAGTCTTCCAGCCAATGATGTGCCAGCATTGCAATAATGCCCCTTGTGAAACAGTTTGCCCCGTAGCTGCAACCACCCACAGCTCAGAAGGTCTAAATCAAATGACCTATAATCGCTGTGTGGGAACAAAATATTGTGCAAATAATTGCCCCTACAAAGTAAGAAGATTCAACTGGTTCAAATACAATAATAATAGTGATTTTGATTACCACATGAACAACGACTTGGGCAAAATGGTACTCAACCCCGATGTAACAGTGCGTTCAAGAGGCGTGATGGAAAAATGCTCTATGTGTGTGCAACGTATTCAGGCAGGCAAACTCAAAGCTAAAATAGAAAAGCGCCACTTAAAAGATGGTGATATTTCTACAGCTTGCACCACAGCCTGTTCGAGTGATGCTATCGTTTTTGGGGATTTAAATGACAAAAATAGCAGGGTGAGAAAATTGCTCGAAAGCGAATTAGACGGAAGGGCATACAATGTATTGGAAGAAATTAATACCAACCCTAATATTTGGTATTTGACTAAAATTAGAAATAAAGATAAAACTTAGTACACTCTACTGGTTGATCTAAAAAATATTCGGCAGCCAGGCAATCAAATCGGTTGGGATACTTGGCTTTTAGTACCCAAGGCTTTGTAGCCAATTCATCACTCAAGCACTTAACAAAATTTCATCTATGCAAATCACTTCCAACGTAAGAGAACCCCTAATAACAGGGGGAAAGACCTATCAGGATATTACAGAAGACATATGCCGCCCGATAGAACGCAAACCGCCAAAATCATGGTTGTTAGCAACCAGTATTGCTGTTATTGTGATGCTGGCCGGCGGGAAGTATTTAGGAGAAATGCTCTGGGAAGGCATCGGAAAATGGGGACTCAATAAAACGGTGCAGTGGGCTTGGGATATTACCAACTTTGTTTGGTGGGTAGGTATTGGTCATGCAGGCACACTTATTTCTGCCGTTTTACTGCTTTTCAGACAAAAATGGAGAACCTCTATCAACCGCGCAGCAGAAGCAATGACTATTTTTGCCGTTATCTGTGCTGCTCTTTGGCCCATCGTACACATGGGCAGACCATGGTTAGGCTACTGGCCTTTGCCACTACCTAATACTTTTGGTTCGCTATGGGTAAATTTTAACTCGCCGCTGCTCTGGGATGTATTTGCCATTAGTACTTATTTCTCTGTATCTCTATTGTTCTGGTTCATTGGCTTAGTACCCGACTTTGCTACTATTCGCGACCGCGCCACCTCCAAAATAAGCCGCCTGATTTACGGTATGCTGAGCTTAGGTTTTGACGGCTCTGCTAAAACTTGGATGCATTACGAATCGGTATCGCTCATTCTTGCTGGTTTATCCACACCGCTAGTACTTTCAGTACACACAATCGTAAGCTTTGATTTTGCTACCTCTGTTATTCCGGGGTGGCACACCACGATATTTCCCCCTTATTTTGTTTCGGGGGCTATTTTTTCAGGTTTTGCTATGGTACTGACACTGATGCTCATTACCCGAAAAATATACAAACTAGAACACTATATCACTATGGAGCATATCGAAATGATGAATATCATCATTATCGTAACGGGTTCTATTGTAGGTATCGCTTATATTACTGAATTTTTCATTGCTTGGTATTCGCAAGTACCTTATGAGCAGTATGCTTTCGTAAACAGAATATTCGGCGACTATTGGTGGGCTTATGCTTCTATGATGACCTGTAATGTTATTTCGCCACAGCTATTTTACATTAAAAAAGTACGTACCAGCATTGTAGCTACTTTTATTTTATCTATTATAGTAAATATCGGCATGTGGTTCGAACGATTCGTGATTATTGTTACCTCTTTGCACAGAGATTATTTGCCCTCGAGCTGGGTATACTTTACACCGACTGTATACGACGTGATGTGTTATATATTTACCATTGGCTTGTTTTTTACTGCTTTCTTGTTATTTGCTAAGTTCTTTCCTGTCATTAATATGGCTGAAGTAAAAGCAATACTGAAAGAATCCGACTCAAAGGTATATAAAGGCAGAAGAACTATCTCCAATGATCTTGTACCCGAAGAAGACAGGGTACCAGCGAGTGAAATGGCTTGATAGCTCTGAGCATAAGTATCTGTTCGTTGTTGAAAGAAAATAAATTAAGTAATTACAAACTCTCTTGATACATAAGTAAATGGAAGCGAATAAACATTTTGTCGTAGGCATTTTCGATGACCACGACATTCTATTGGAAGCAATTAAAAATATTAGAGACCAAGGTATCAAAATCTATGAAGTCTTTTCGCCCTATCCGGTGCATGGTGTAGAACATGCCTTGGGTTATAAACGCTCATGGATGCCGACAGCAGCTTTTGTGTTTGGCGTTGTAGGAACGTTGCTAGCAACCCTGATGCAAGTGTGGATGCTCGGTGTTGACTGGCCGATGATTATCGGCGGCAAACCCTATATTTCTATTCCTGACTTCATACCCGTAATTTTTGAATCTACCGTGCTACTGGCAGCCTTCGGCATGGGTTTTACCTTTTTTGGCACAAGAGACTTAAAACCGCACAAAGTACCCCGCATTTTTGACCGGCGCAGCACAGATAATAAGCATGTGATGGCGATAGATTTAGCTAAAAATACACAAACAGATGCCGAGAAGATAAAAGATATGCTGCAAGCAGTAGCAGCAGAAGAAGTTTATACAAAAGAATTTAGTGATGAAGAAAACAAAGGATCTTTCGTTAATTATTTAGTCGATTTATTTACTAATGGCGTAACCAGTTCAAGCCGCCCCTTGAACCAATTTTAGTACGGCTCAAAAATAAGTACTTTAAAATATACAGGGATATGAGTAATTATTTTTCAAATTTCACTGCAATGTAGTCATTCTCTCTCATGAAATACATTAATATACGATATTGGATAGTTGTCCTGATTTTTACTGGCTGCAAAGCTGGAGGTAACGATACAGGCGTAGAATACGCCCCACAAATGTACCATTCGGTTCCATACGAACCCCTCACCCAAATGATAGAGGCACCTGATGGAATTATTGGCTCATGGTATTACGTCCCAAATTCTACTCCTTATAATGATTATGGTGGTAAACAACCCATGAATATGAGAGAGCCCGTAGCAGGTACTATTCCAAGACAAAACTACTCGATGCTAACCAACAAAAATACGGCAAGCATAGACCAGCCTATTTTATATTATAACTTGCATAAAGACAGTGTCAATCAGGCGGATGCCTTGAAAAACCCACTACCAGAAACAGAAGCAGTTCTGGCAGATGGTAAAGAACTTTATCTCTCTTATTGCACACACTGCCATGGAGAAAACGGTAACGGACAAGGCAAAGTAGGGCAAGTTTATGGAGGTGTAGCTAGCTATCAATCGAGGGCAGCACAAGAATGGACAGAAGGGCATATCTTTCACGTGATTACACATGGTATAAGAAGAATGTGGCCTCACGGCTCACAAGTAAACCCAGAAGAAAGGTGGAAAATAGTACGCTATGTAGAAAAGCTGCGAGATGAAGGAAAATAGATTACATCATCAATAGCTACCCCTATTTAATTTCTAAATTTAGAACAAATGATTGTAACAACCACAGATTTAAAGCAAGAATATGAGATAATTGGTCCTGTTTATTTCCAAATTTCTTACAAAGGAGGTTCCTCGCGTGCCTTATCAAAACTCACAGAGAAATACAGGAAGGAAATTGATGAGCTAAAAAAATATGGACAAACTTCCAACCGCGAGATGGACTGGGGTTTTCTCTATGGAGAGCTTTCGCTTGGAATGGAAAATAACTTTGATAAAGCATTCTTTGTTGCAGTCAAGGAAATTCAAACCAGAGCAAAACAAATAGGTGCAAATGCTATTATTGGGATGAGGCAAGATATTGACATGGACACGAATGGCTTTTATAGCTTCTATTTACAGATGTACGGAACAGCCGTAAGGTTTAAAAAGTAAAAAATATATTTCCTGCTCAGCACAAGCACAAAAAGTACCTATTTATAGAAAAAACTTTGATCATACAAATTAAAAAAACCTCAATGGAAGTTAATGTTAATATCAATCAAGAAAAAAACTTTGCATTTAGTGTAAAAGCCAAAAAACAACTCGGAATATTATTTGCTTCGGGCCTACTATTATTAATAGTAGGCATTATATTTTCGGTGGGAAGCAGCCATGAATCTTCTCACACACTTTTAGAAGAAGGGCATCAAGAATTCGCCTCATTAAACGCAGTGTCCTCAGAAGGACACGGCAGTGGGCATGAAGCAGCAGGAGGCTCGTGGGTCAAAAGAATATGGGTAAATATGTGGATTAATAACATATTTTTTACGGGCTTGGCACTTATCGGCGTGTTTTTCGTAGCTATACAATATGTATCTAATGCTGGGTGGTCGGCAAGTATTAAAAGAATACCAGAGTCATTTAGCCAATTTCTTCCTTTAGGTTTTATTTTGATGTTAACTGTATTTGGTCTTGGCTACCACGACATATTCCACTGGACACATGAAGGCATCACCAACCCAGATTCTGAACACTACGATGAAATAATTGCCGGAAAAGCTGGCTTCTTGAATATACCTTTTTTTCTCGCTAGAATGATTATCTTTTTTCTAACTTGGATGATGATGGCGTGGTTTCTCAGAAAAGAATCTTTAAAAGAAGACTTAAACGGAGGAACTAAGCACTACCGCAAAATGATTCATATTTCCTTATTCTTTATTATTTTCTTTGCTGTTTCTTCATCTATATCGGCATGGGACTGGGTCATGTCTATTGACACGCACTGGTTTAGTACTATGTTTGGCTGGTATGTATTTGCCAGTTGGTTTGTTGCTGGCTTGGCAGCTATTACTTATGCTGTTATTCAACTGAAAGAAGCAGGTTACCTAAGTATTGTCAATGAAAATCACATACACGACTTAGGTAAGTTTGTTTTTGCCTTTAGTATATTTTGGGCTTACATCTGGTTTTCTCAGTTTTTGCTTATTTATTATGCCAATATCCCCGAAGAAACCATATACTTCCTCGAAAGACTCGAGAGTGATTATTACTTCAAGTTTATTATTGTTTTACTTATACTTAACTTCTTCTTCCCCTTTTTAGTATTAATGACTAGAGATGCTAAGAGAAAGGTCAGCATACTGAAAATTGTCTGCTTGGCAGTAGTGATAGGTCATTGGTTTGATTTTTATCAGATGATTACACCTGCTACACTCAACGAGCAAGGTGGACTAGGGGGCATTGAAATTGGTCTAGTACTTATTTACGTTTCCGTATTTGCTTATATCGTGATGAATGCTCTGTCAAAAGTTGCGCTGATACCTAAAAACCACCCGTTGCTTCAGGAATCTATTCATCACCATATATAAATATTTAAAGTAGATTTTTTTAGAAAAAACAAAAAGTATTCTTTTGCCTTATAAGTTTAAATATTTGCAAGGCTTTTTCTCTTCATGCTACAGATTAGCTGAGAGAAACACAGAAGTAACTATCCTTGCGTATCAACAAAAAAAAATTGGAAGTTCTATGTAAAACTAGAAATTTATAGATGCCCCTAAACCAGTAAAAAAAAATATTTCCTCCACTGCCGTATAAAGATGCTTGTGCTTTGGCAAGCAGGTGAATCCTTTCTGTCAAGTAGTACTCAGTCACCAAGCCTATTATTCCACCTACATCTCTTCGATCAAAAACTCTATATTCCAAAGTATAACCAGGATAAGAGAGATCGCCTACAAGCTCCGGTATTGTTTGAAAATGAACTTCATCAATGACTAGCTCTTTTCTGATTCTATAACCTATACCACCTTTTAAGCTGAACTGGGCTTTTTTATACTAAATAATTTTTCCTGTACGCCTGCCGTGAAGTTGATAGTATTGTATTGAAAAGTATTAATCAGGTCGTTCGGATTAGTAGGATAGTTTTTAACATTAAGCATGCCTACTCGAACGAATAATTCACTCAGTTTACCAATTTTTCTGCTATACGAAACTTCAAAGTAGCTACCCCATTTGGCAGTTTTTGTACTATATGCTCTATCATAAAATAATTCAAAGCTATTCTTATTATTTTACCCATAGGCTTCTAGCCCATAAGAAAGAGCCATAAGGATATATATAATAATTTTTTCATAATCTTTATAATTTTAGGCCGAATCTTAGCTTGAAACCTGTCATAGAACCATTATTAACAAAAATAAAAACATTATTATTAATAATATCAACACCTGTGATAAATCTATTTTTAAACACCCTTTCTACTCCTATAGATATAGCCATTCCAAAAGATGAAGTGTTACCTATACCACTGTTATTAGTATTTACAAATCTTCTTAAAGACATTCCTGGTTCAGTAACAGCTTGAGAACCACTAGGACCATTTCGTTACCAAATAAATAATAGACGCCTGTTGCCACTCTGAGCTGGCATTTTTTCCTGTTAAACATCTTGATACCAATTAGCAGGTTATTATCTACCAAATAGGTGATCTGACTACCAGGAGCAAACTCTGAAGAACTTAAAAATAGTTGAGTGCTTAGTTGTGCATAAAATACTTTTGAAAATGCTCTTTTTACGTTTGTTCCCAAAAGGTAAGCAAAAGAATCTCCGTTTCCATTGAAGACTACTCCCAGAGGAGAAATTTCTGCCTGTGTGTACTTGTACGCTTTATCTGCCTTTTTTTGGCTTTGTGCCTGAGAAATTGCTGTTGCTTGAATCATAGCAAACAACAGCAAATAGTAGATTATCTTTTTCATTTTATTGTTGTATTCCGTTCCTATCATTTATAGATCGTTAATAAATTATGATTCGGTGCGGTCTCAACTCCATTAATCAGAATTTTTTCAGTTCGAATTGAAGAATTAATGACCAAAGTTATTGTATCAACGGTGTTTTTATTCAATGAGAGGTAGTAGTCTCGATTTCCATCCGTTGATAAGAATCCTACCATTTTCGAATCTCTCGACGGAATGTAATGCTTATTTTTTATACTTAAATGTTAATAATTGTTCAGTAGTTTTTTAAGTATTTTCTGCTGCGAGGCAGCGAGGTAATATGTCTTACTTTCTTTCAGTTGATACTGTCCATTGTTTCTATATTGAGAAAAAAACAACTGCTTATCATTCATTACCCATCACTCGACCTATCTTTGTACTAAAACTTACAAATTATAAAAATATGAAAGTGCAGGGTATTATATTACAGGAATTGTCACAAGCGGCAGAAGTATTATCTGACTTTGTGTCGCAGGAAAAAAACAGGTTGGCTATTGAGCAGGCTGCTCGTTTATTAGCGGATACTTTTTTGCTAGGTGGCAAAGTAATTTCTTGTGGCAATGGTGGCTCACACTGCGATGCCATGCATTTTGCTGAAGAGCTTAGCGGCAGATTTAGAGAAAACAGACCAGCATTGGCAGCAATAGCCATTTCTGACCCCAGCCACCTTTCTTGTGTTAGTAATGATTATGGCTATGAATATGTCTTTTCTAGGTATGTAGAAGCTTTAGGCAAGCAAGGAGACGTATTGTTGGGTATTAGCACTAGTGGCAATTCCAAAAACGTTATTCGCGCCGTTGAAGCTGCCAAAGAAAAAAGTATGAAAGTGATTACGCTAACGGGAAAAGACGGCGGCAAAATGTCGGGTATGGCAGATATTGAAATTAATGTATCTCATTTTGGTTATGCTGATAGAATACAAGAAGTGCATATTAAGGTAATTCACCTGATGATTCTCTTAGTTGAAAAGTTGATGAGTTGATTTGCTTAAAAGTTATCTGCCTTTCTTCTTTCTATAAGAAAAATATCTTCTCCTTTGCGTTTGAAAAAATACTTCTCTCGGGCAAACTTTTCCAACTGGGCTGTATCTGACGAGAGTATTTTCAAAATTTTCTCAATGCGTTGTATTTCTGATTGATAGAACTCTTCTTGTTTTTTTAATTCCTTTCGTTTTTTGTCCATTTGCCAGCAGAATAATATGCTGTTGGCATCAAAAAATAAGATCCACAGCAAAAAAGATACTGTTGTAACAGCATAAAAGTTTTTTATAAATTTTTTTGGGGTAGATAATTTTTGCCTAGTGAGTTGCAAAATAAAGAAGTGAAAAGTGAAAAAAATTACTATGATTATTCGGAAAATGTGTTGCTTTGTTCTTTAGGATATGAAAAATATTTTCCCGAAAAATATAACAATGGTTGTTTACCATTATTTCTATGTAGATTTTTAATAGTGCATAAAACTAGCTTGTGGTCGCCGGCAAGGATTATTTTTGTAGCTCTCACTACATACCAAGCCAAGCAATTTTTAACGAGTGGTACGCCAGCTACTTCTTCAAAAATATTTGTCTCATTGAGGGTTCCAAAACCAGCAAAATGGTCGCTGATTGCTTGTTGTCCTTCACATAAGATGCTAACGCCAAATAATCTATCAATTTTCAGCATATTGTAAAGTCTTGCTCGTTGGTCTACTGAAAAAAGTATGAGTGGGGGTGAAAAAGAAACAGAGACGAAAGAGCTGACTGTCATGGCATGTATTTCGTCATTTTCTTTTTTAGTAGTTACCACGGTTATTCCCGTGGTAAAAGCCCCAGCAACAGCTTTCAGTGTTTCAATGTGTGCTGGTTTGACCATAGTTTTTCTCAAGCTATTTTATTAGAAAACCAGATAAAAATGTTTTTACTTAATCGATAGTAATATACGAATTGGTTAAAATTATACTGAAAGGTATTTTTCGACAGCCATTAAATTTGAGATTGCTTCGTGTGGGTTATGTGCTTTAAATACATAACTCCCTGCTACCAGTATGTCGGCACCGGCTGCTATTAAGGACCTCGCGTTTTTATCGTTAACTCCTCCGTCAATTTCGATAAGTGTTTTTGCTTTTTTCTCTCGGATGAGATTTTTTAGTTTTCTAATTTTCTCATAAGTATTTTCAATAAACGATTGGCCGCTAAATCCGGGATTCACACCCATCAGGCAAACAAAATTTAGCTCCGTAATAATATCTTCTAGCAAGCCAATGGGAGTATGTGGGTTAACTGCCACTCCTGCTTGGCAGCCAATATGTTTAATTTCCGATATTACTCGGTGCAAATGTATGCAGGCCTCAATATGCACGGAAATGAGCTTAGCACCAGCATCTTTAAAGGCTTGTAAATACTTTTCTGGCTGTACAACCATAAGATGTACATCTAAGGGCTTTTTGGCGTGATTTGCAACAGCTCTACATACAGAGAGTCCGAACGAGATATTAGGAACAAATACCCCGTCCATAATATCTACATGAATCCACTGGGCAGCACTCTGGTTTATCATTACGACTGCTTTTTGTAAGTACGCAAAATCTGCCGCTAAAATAGAAGGAGCTACAATAGGTTTCATTCTACAAAGATGAATAAAAAATATTGATTTACAAGTAACAACTCATCGCTGAATAAATACAGGAAAAGAGTATCAAGTTGAGTAAATCCTTATCGATATGAAATATATGTATGTATTTTCATATAAACTTTAAAGACTTGCAGGGTTTTCTTATATCTTTGCTAGACGATAGCGCATATCTTTTTGCACGATAAAACCAATCACTACAATTACTTAACTATGCACTTTTTCAATGAAATTATTTGGAATGTAGAACCTGAGATTTTTTCCTTATGGGGGTTTGCCATACGTTGGTATGGTTTACTATTTGCTTTGAGCTTTGTTATTGGGCAATACATTCTGCTGCATATTTTCAAACAAGAGGGTAGATATGAAAGAGACATTGACAAGCTCATGCTTTATATGGTCATTGGTACAGTTGTAGGTGCTAGATTAGGGCATTGCCTCTTTTATGACCCGTTGGTGTATTTGCAAGATCCTGTCAGGATATTGTATATTAGGGAAGGCGGACTGGCAAGCCATGGGGCTACTATAGGCATCCTGTTTGCTCTGTGGCTATACCAGCACAATACATTTGGTATAAGCTATTTGTGGTTATTAGATAGAGTGGTTATTGCTATTGCGCTTGGTGGTGCTTTTATTCGTTTTGGTAACCTAATGAACTCCGAAATCATAGGTATTCCTACCGATTTGCCTTGGGGTTTTGTTTTCAAAAACAATCCTGATTCCGGATTCGTTGCGCGTCATCCCGCCCAATTATATGAGTCTATTTCTTCTTTGCTGTTGTTTTTTCTACTTTACAGTTTATACAAAAAGTATGGTAGCGATTTTCCCAGAGGGCTGTCTTTTGGTATATTCCTGATCGTGTTGTTTGGGCTTCGATTTTGTTATGAGTTTATCAAAGAAAATCAAGTGGCTTTTGAAAACAATTTTTATCTGAATATGGGGCAAATTCTCAGTATTCCTTTGATTTGTATAGGTGTATTTATCCTTTATCGGGCGGTATTAGATATGCGTAATTTGACATGAGGCAAATCAAGTCGTGGTATTTTTTATATCATAGATTGCTCTATTCACCTTTGTGACCAACTCTGGCCCTTCATAAATAAAACCTGTATAAAGTTGTATAAGGCAGGCTCCTGCCCGAAGTTTCTCGATAGCATCTTCCGGGCTATGAATGCCTCCCACACCAATAACCTTTAGCTTTCCTTTGCTTTTTGTGTAGATGTGTCGAATCATCTCAGTGGATTTTTTTGCCAGTGGTCTGCCGCTTAAGCCACCGGCTCCAATGCGATTGAGTATTTTTTTTTGTGTTTTGAGTTGATTTCTTTCTGTGGTAGTATTGGTGGCAATGATACCTTGTATTTTTGTTGTTAATGCGATTTCGATAATATCATCGAGTTGACGATTATTTAAGTCAGGAGCTATTTTTAGAAAGACGGGTTTTATCCTCGTATGTCGGCGATTGTGCTCTTGCAATGTTTGCAATAACTTTGTCAGTGGATCTTTGTTTTGTAATGCTCTTAAATCGGGTGTATTAGGTGAACTAACATTGATAGTAAAGTAATCTACATATTTGAATAATGTATTAAAACATTGTAGGTAATCTCGGATAGCTAGCTCGTTGGGAGTGGTTTTATTTTTTCCGATATTAGCTCCAACGATAACTTTGCTTTTTCTTTTTTTTAGTCTTTCAAGCACTGCTGCCAGTCCCTGATTGTTAAAACCCATTCGGTTGATGAGTGCTTCTTCTTCTTTTAATCTGAAAAGTCTGGGTTTAGGGTTTCCTTCCTGGGGCTTTGGTGTAACAGTCCCTATTTCTACAAATCCAAAGCCCAACACGCTTAGGGGTTCTATCATTTTAGCGTCTTTATCGAAGCCAGCAGCCAAACCAATTGGGTTTGGGAAGGTTAAGCCAAATAGTGTAATGCTATTGAGTTGGTTGTTTTTTTGATAGTATCTTTTTATGCACATCCTCACAAGCGGTATTTTCAGGACTAAGCACAGCATTTGTGTAGCAAAATAGTGGGCTTTTTCTGCGTCAAGACAAAATAAGATTGCCCGAATTAGACGTTTGTAGATCATTTGCTTGGATTATTTTTTTCTTTTATTTTGCTTGGTAGCTCATTTAAAAAATGCATATTCAGCCTTCATTCTGAATAAAATTAAAAAAACGTTCACTATGAAAATTAACAATGGAAATGGCGTTTTGTAGCGAGTACTTTGTTGATGAAGTCAATTTTTCGATTCTATACAAATTGCTATAAAAAAACACATAAAGATTTTGCTACAAACGGGAAGTCTTTACAGCTCAAATGAATATTTTATGCCATTAATAAACCCGATTTCAGGGGTTTCTACATTAAACTCTTGTTCGCGGATAAAAAATGCTTTAATTGTATGCTTTTTCCATATTCGGTAGGCAATACCTACACCAAAGCGTCGTGTGTCAAAATTTCGGAAGGTAGGGTTAGAGCGGTAAAATAATTCAGTTTGTAGGTAGGGAGTAAGCCTTTTATTAATTCTGTATTCAACAGTAAGTTTATTGCGCCACCGATAATCGATTGGCTTGTTTTTTCTTTTGTTGATTTGTAGTTTGATTCTGTACTTAAAAGTAAAAGGTTTTATTTTAAGTCTAAAGATATTGTCAATATCGATCCGGTGTCTTTTGGAAAATTCTAAAGTATTAATGCGATAAGAAGCAGCGACTCTATAAAACTTAGTTACCTTATAAGTAATCGACATTTCAGTAAATACCTTATTTACATTAGAAATATTTTGATTAAACCTGAGTTGTTGCTCTAGCTGCACACTGAGACTTTTATTGATTGATTTTTTCAGAGAAATTCCTGTCCAAAGCATAGCATCTTTGCGCTGGGCATGGCTAGTGGCTATGCAAAAGAGCATTGACAGTACATATATATACTTTTTCATTGGTAATTTTTGAAATGGTCGAAATAAACAAATTTTATCTCATCTATAAAGATATTGTTATTAGTTAATTTTTATAAAAAACCCGCATTTTAACCGAGTCTTTCAAATAATCAGCTTCCACAATTTCATATTTGATAATTTCTTTTCCCAGGCGTTCCCGCAAATCTTCAAACACTAAGTATTCGTTTTCTGGTCTGATGTTTTCTATTTTTTCGTACAATATATTTTCTACACCTATGCCAGTTCCATAAGTTTGTTTTTCTAGCAGAAAAATAAACCCAATGATAAATGCATTAGTGAAGAATAGTTCAATATAACTAACTTTTTTTGTTGCTAAAGCATTGATAACTGCCACTGCAATGATAACAAACATATAAGTCATTTCTTTAACCGGTATGGTGGTAGTGCGATACCTGAGAATAGAAAACACGGCAAACAGCCCAAAGGCAAAACCGATACTTAAATCTACTTTCGAGAATAGATGGCAAACAAAAAATATCAAAGGACTGAATATCATGTAGGTAAGCAGGTATTCACTGTCTTTGCGAGTAGGCTGATAAATGTATTTGATAATCGTCATTGACACTGCCATATTTAAGGCGAGTCTGAGGAATAATTCCCAAAAATCCTTATCGTATAGCTTGATGCCAAAGTAGCGGATGGGTTCGCTGTCTAGTAATATGAAATAGTCCATTTTAATTAATTAGTTGTGGGTTGTGAATGTAAATGATGGTATCTAAAATATGAGGAACTAAAGCTTAGTGCTTGTATTGATAATGCTTTTTACTTTTAATGCTTTGTATTTGAATCGGTTATGTTTTAGCTGTGGATAGGTACAAAGCGCACCCATACAGTATTTACTGAATGACATGGGATATACTTTTAGAGATTTCAATGCAGCATTCAGGGGGTTCTTCAAGGAAAATTTTTCTTGCTTAACTTCAGCAACTACTAAATTATCAAAAGTAATATCTCGGTGGTTGCCGTGGATGCTAAGCATAAAGTCGATGGTGCAACGACTGGTGAACTGCTTATCTATAAGTGCAATTCTGCGGAAATTATTTTGCAATACGGGCGATAAATCTTTTGCCTTCAAAGGTGTGTGTATCTGTAAGAAATCTTTAACTTCTGTGCCATCAATAGCCTTTTCTTCGATGGGTATGCGTTTTTTATCGCTTTTTCCTGTATTGTTCTTTTTCTTAATTTCATAAAAGCAGGTATTTACATCGGCATATTTCCTGAAGCGTACTTTGTAGCGGTTGAGCCTGCCGGCGTGATGCGCATAATAGCACACAAAATCTGCTGTATCGAAATAGGTTGTTTCGTAGTTACTAATATGCTGCCCGTTAATTTCCAGTATGCGATAGTGGGCTGGGAGCATAGACAGCAGGTTGTATAACTTATTTTGATGAAAAATATATTTGGTGTCGATGCGTTTGAGCAGTCGCACCCGGTCGGTTTCTTGCAGCGATATAGGTTCAAAAGATGATAATATACGCATGGCTCAATCAAATTTTCTGATAGATATACTGTCGGCGGTAATAGTTTGCTTGCCACCTGAAATATTAACCTTAATACTTACGGGTTCCACACCAGAGAGACAAGACCGGCATTCTGAATATGCGTAAATAGTATAGTTGCCCTCAAAAAGATTTTGAAACTGATAATTTCCATCGTGATGCGTTCGGGTGTCGTCGTCATAAATATTATTATCCCCATAAACGATATACACTCTTTCTTCAGGTGCATCATATTGACCCTGTAATGCACCGGTGTTTTTGTCAAAGAGTTGCACGCTTACTTTTCCTGTGATAGTAGCACTTCCACCAATTCCCTCTTCATTTTGGCAAGAAGATAGTATAATCAAACATGTGATAAGTGTTGATAATAAAAGGTATTTCATATAAAAAATATTTTTTTACTTGATAATAATATGAAATAAAAATACAGTGAATTAAACATAATAACTCAATAGGTCAAGCCCACAAGGCTCGCATAGTTTGAAAGCCTCGCGGGTGATTGCAAGTTTAATATTTTAAAATTCTTCTGCTGTATCTTTCTCCCTTTATTCGTATCGACAATATATAAACACCAGGTGATAAATGGTTAATATCGATGCGATAGCGATTTGGGGCTGTTTGTGTATATTCTTCACTGACAATTCTTCCTGTATAATCAGTAATTTGCAAGCCAGAAGGTTCACCTTGTGCTTGTTCTACGGTAATATTCAAATATTGTGTACTGGGTATTGGATATACCGTAACTTGATTGGTGCTAGCAACAGATTCGTCTGCCAAAGCAGTGGGTGCACTACTTCTGTTTTCTGCGGCAAAAGTGATGATAGTTTTTTCAAATGACCCTGTGCCGTTGGGTACTCTGGCATAACTTATATTTTTGTCTTGTGCAGGGTAGATCACCGAGTCTACGGGGGCGGCATCAGCAAAAGAGAGTTTGATATTTTCTCCCGAACCCGACAGCTTAAAGTTAGCGTGTAATCCCGCTTGTTCGCCATCTTCATCAGCCCAAACTATTAAGTAACCGTTAGCTGCGATAAGTGTGTCGGGAAAATTCCATTTTAAAGGATTTTTGCCATCTGTCAAATAGAAATCTTTCAATTCAATAGCACTATTTGTATTATTATATAATTCTATCCAATCGTCATATTCACCATCCTGGTCAGCTATACCGCCTTCTTCGTTGCCTCTGGCGATGAACTCGTTGATGGTAATATCACCAAAAGAAAATGTATTATTATTGGTAGTAGTGAGGCTAATTGTATCGGAATAATCCGATATTCCCTGGTCATTTGTTGCCACTACCCGATAGTAGTAGACTGTATTGGTTTGCAATCCAACGATATTTTCACGCGTTAAATTAACTTGTCTTTCGCTGTAGTTAGTTAGTAAATTAGTAAAATTCGAGTCGGTAGCCACGTCTATTTGGTAATCCGAAGCATTTGGAACAGCTTGCCAGTTAGCAGTAAAAGTGTTTGCTGTAATATTGCTTGCTGCCAACACATAAGGAATGAGCGGCACTCCTGTAAGTGCTTGATTAGCTGCGGCAAAGGTAGGTGCAGTTTTCTGAAAATTACCACTTCCATTCGGAATACGGGCATAGCTGATATTAGTTTCTTGCTGCCCGAAGGTCAGGGAATCGAGCAAAATATACTGATCTGAATAAAGTGCTAGGTTTTCTCCATCGGCAGCTAACCTGAAATTAGCATGTAAGCCATCTTGTTCTGTGTCATTATCCAGCCATACAATAAGGTGTTCGTTGGGCAAGATAACTGTATCGGGAAAAACCCATTTATTGACTTGATGTCGTATGTCTGTTAGGCTAAAACCCTCCAACCGGATAGCCTTTGGGGTAGTGTTGTATAATTCTACCCAATCATTGGCTTCTCCGTTTTGGTCTACTAAAGCATCGCCGCTGTTGGCTGCTAAAAATTCATTGATAACAATATCTTGAAATGCTACGTCAAAGCTATTTGCTGCTCCTGTGGTTTCAAAGTTTAGCTCGTTTAATTCATTTCTAACCTCTTCAAGACGTTGGTCTATGTAATTATTAAGTATAGTTTTATCTTGGTCGAACTCTTGCATAGTGAAGAAATAATTATTGTCTTCTTCAATGGCATTCCTAATTAAGCTCATATTAGCATCAATAATCACATTGAGCTTTTCTTTTGTAAAATGCTTCCTGCGCAGTAGATCTACTATATCGAGGTATTGCTGTTTATAAGCTGGTATGCCTAAAGTTCTGTCTATGAGTGGGCGAAAATCAGGCGGATCGAAACTTTGTACGGCTTTTGCCGAGTCCAGCGTAAACCTACCACCAAAGGATAGGTTATAATCCCAAGGTATCCAATGAAACAAATCAGAGCTTGGTTCGTGGTAAAAATAGTAATTTCTTCCGTGATCGAGATATGAGTCCCAGTTGTTTAGCAAGACATCAACAGCGAGTGTTCTTAGATAATAGGGCATATTAAATACCTTGCTAATAGCCTCTTCATACGCCGTGTCTGATATATTATTGAGTGTATCGAGAAAGCCGATCAAGTCCCTCTCATCAGAGCTTTCTTCATTGGTTTTTAATTCTAGTTCAGGTCGGTACGATTCGACAGAATTATCCTCCCAGACCAAAAAATGCCCTCCCTGATTTTTATATAAATCACCACTGCCTTTGTCAAAACTATTTTTTACAAATGTTCTATCTATCTGCTCTACTATCAGATAAACCCCCCAGTAAGTATCATTCATATAAACTTTTGCATAAGCAGTTCGGGGCACTCTGATACCCATTGCGCGCATAAGATGATAAGCAAGTACATCCCTTAAGAAAGTTGGGTCTAGTACGCCATTGTTCAAATTGAACTTTCTCAACCCATCATATTTTTGACCTTTAACAAATTCATTGAAATCTAATTTCAGCGGTTGCTTCCGCTGATCTTCTCCCTGCAAAAAGGTAGATGAGAAACCTTTTATTCTTACCCCTACCTGCTCCACTATCTTGCCATCTATGTCAATATTAGCTTTCAAATACTGAATAGGTTGTGAACGATTACCGTCAAAATCGCGGGAACCCGCATCATAATAATTATTCAGACTGTCCCAGAAATTGTCCGTACTGAACGCAATGCGAATCTCATGAAGTATTTTATTATTAAATATATGAGAGCCGGCAGTTTGTGCATTGAGGGTGAAAATACCCGATAAAAAACCACATAATATAATTAATTTTTTCATGGCTGTTGTAATATTTGTTTTGTGATTTCTAGTTTATTAAATAGTGGCTGCATGATATGGCTAGTTCATTTTCTATTGCTGTTCAGTTTTTTGTAAGACCTTTTGCTTTAAGTAATGGTTGCATTACTTCATAAATTACCTATTTTTATGAAAAAATTAGGCTTTGCAGCGAATCCTTTTGGCGGAAGTATTTGCCAAGTGAGGTCATACAAATGCCAAAAGTCAGAGAAAGACTAAAAAAACGACAATTTGAAATACGTGCCGTTGAATTTGCTTTGATTTTTGAGTACTTTGTTTTAATTTCACCCACCATCTCCAGTTGTTAGTGTGTGTTCAGAAAAAATACGAAACAAATTAGTACACAGTCTTTTTCACAATTTCAGTGCAACATGCTGTAATCAGAAAATTTTAATATTTCTTGATGAAATAGAGATGAGAAGAAAAAAATACAAAAAAACTATACAAATTGATAAGCATTAATTCAATAAAAATCATGTTAAAACCTACTGATTGTAGATATTTGAAATCATAGAAGTTATAGTACAAGAAAAAAGAAATTGAAGACTTTATCAGGGGTACTATTAACTGTTGAACTGTTTTTATTTTTCAAATTGTCAAACAATAAAAAAATTAATTATTGACCTATCGTTAAAAAATTATGGAACTTACCGTGCTATACATAATCATTGCTATCATTACTCTGGAGTTTTTACTAGAAAGAATTTTAGATACGCTCAACAATAAAAACTGGACTAGCGAACTCCCCGAAACCTTAAAGGGAATTTACGACCAAGCAAAATACAAAAACTCGCAAGAGTATGATGCTGCCAAAGGCAAGCTCTCTTTTTGGTCGAGTACCTTTAGTTTTGTCGTGATGATTGGTATGTTGTTTTTTGGGGGTTTTGCTTGGGTAGATAGCTTAGTATCGGCTTACACAAGTCACCCCATGTGGTCTACCTTGTCTTTCTTTGCTTTCTTGGCTGTGGTTTCTGATATTATCGGTATCCCTTTTGAGTTATATAGTATTTTTTGTATTGAAGAAAAATTTGGTTTCAATAAAATGACAACTAAAACTTTCTTTGTTGATAAAATAAAAGGCTGGCTGCTTGCTGCAATTATCGGGGGGCTTTTGCTGAGTGCTTTCATTTGGTTTCACCGTGCTTTCCCTAATTGGTATTGGCTGTACGCTTGGATGGTTTTCACAGGGTTTAGCTTGCTTATGATGATGTTTTATGCCAACCTTATTGCACCTATTTTTAATAAACTCACCCCGCTAGAATCCGATGATTTAAGAAGTGCTATTGAAGCATACGCTCAAAAAGTAAATTTTCCGCTCAAAAATATCATGGTGATGGACGGTTCTAAAAGAAGTACCAAAGCCAACGCTTATTTCAGTGGTTTAGGCAGTTCAAAAAATATTGTGTTGTACGACACACTAATTGAAAAACAAAGTACAGCCGAAGTGGTAGCCGTATTGGCACACGAAGTAGGACACTTTAAGAAAAAACATATCCTTCAAAGCTTTATTATTTCCTCTCTAATTATGCTACTAACCTTATATATCATGCACTTGGTTGTAGATAATCCTTTATTGTCGGCTGCTTTGGGTGCACAAACGCCCAAATTTCATCTGGGGTTAATCGCTTTTTTTATCCTATATAGCCCTCTTTCTACGGCAACTGCCTTGTTAATGAATATTTTTTCACGAAAAAATGAATTTGAAGCTGATGCTTATGCCGCACAAACCTCCTCAGCTAGTTCTTTGATGAGTTCTTTAAAAAAGCTATCTGTAGATTCACTCAGCAATTTACGTCCACATCCTGCCTATGTATTTTTCCACTATTCTCACCCTCCACTATTAAAAAGATTAGAGGCAATGGAGAAAAATAACTTTGAGTAGTTAAATTTCTTTGGTTTTTCTAAAAGTACAATATATATATGCCAAATAAGGAAGAATTCAACAAAATTGCTGTTTTAGGAGGAGGCAGTTGGGCAACGGCACTTATCAAAATATTATGTGAAAAACCAGTACAAATTAGTTGGTGGATTCGCAATGAGGAAGACATTAAATACATGGTCAATTACCAGCGAAATCCTCGTTATTTGAGTGCAGCACGCATCAATATGAAAAAAGTCAAGCCAAGTGCCGATTTGAAGCAGTGCTTACGCCAAGTCGATATAATTTTACTGGTTATCCCGGCAGTTTTTATTGTAGATGTGCTATTGAAGATAAATAAACGAGCCTTAAAAGGAAAAAAAATTATTTCCGCTATTAAAGGTATGATTCCAGAAGTAAATATGTTAGTTACAGACTACTTAGAGCGATATTTTGATATATTGCAAGCTGACTTAGCCATTATTGCCGGTCCGTGCCATGCCGAGGAAGTAGCTATGGAAAAACAGGCTTATATCACTTTGGCATCAAACAACACCAGTTTAGCAGAAACGTATGCCCAGTTATTTAAATGTCGGTTTATCAGCACCACTGCCAATCACGACCTGTATGGAGTAGAGTATGTAGCTGTGATGAAAAATATTATTGCTATTGCTTGCGGAATGGCTAATGGCTTAGGGTACGGAGATAATTTTCAGGCAGTGCTAGTATCCAACGCTATGCAAGAAATCAAACGCTTTGTGGAGGCAATCAGTGGTGTCTCTCGCGATATGAATGCTTCTGCCTACTTAGGAGACTTGCTTGTTACTACTTATTCGCAATTTAGCCGAAACCGCACTTTGGGTAATATGATTGGCAAAGGATACTCGGTTAAGTCAGCACAATTAGAAATGCAAATGATTGCTGAGGGTTACTATGCAGTAAAAAGTATTTATGAAATTAATAAAAAATATACAGTAGATATGCCCATTACTGCAGCTATCTATCATGTCCTTTATGAAAAAATATCACCCACTATAGAATTTGAAATGCTAAAAACGCAACTCCATTAAAATGAAATCTGTTAAAATAGGCTTTAAAAACTCAAATGGTTATCAGCTTTCTGGTAAAATTGAGCTCCCCATTGACAGTCACCCTCATAATTACGTACTTTTTGCTCATTGTTTCACCTGCAATAAAAACCTCACAGCCGTAAAAAATATTTGTCGAACACTCAACAATGAGGGACTCGCTGTATTGCGTTTTGACTTTACAGGCTTAGGAGATAGCGATGGTAATTTTGCCGATACTAATTTCTCTTCTAATATTTTAGACTTGATAGCAGCAGCTGACTTTCTGAAACAAAATTACCAAGCCCCTAGCGTACTCATTGGACATTCTTTAGGAGGTGCTGCTGTTATTAGAGCCGCTCATTATCTTCCTTCGGTAAAGGCTGTTGCCACTATTGGAGCACCTTATGACGCATTACATGTTAGCCATTTATTCAAGGAAAATATTGAAAAAATAGATGTGGAAGGGCAGGCCAAAGTAGACATTGGAGGTCGTCCCTTTACTGTTAAGCAACATTTTTTACAAGACCTTGAGAAAGATACACCCCACCGAGCAATTCATGAATTGAATAAATCCTTGCTGGTTTTGCATTCTCCACAGGATAGTACGGTGGAAATAGAAAATGCTACTCGGATTTACAAAGCCGCCAAACAGCCCAAAAGTTTTATTTCTTTAGATGGTGCCGATCATTTGTTAACAGATAAATCCGATTCCTTATACACAGGCAATGTGATTGCCGGCTGGGTAAAACGTTATATTTCCATTCCTGAAGTAGCGGGTTTGCATACCGACAAGCAGGTAGTTGCACGTACAGCAAATGACTCTTATACCACTGATATTATCGCAAGCAAGCATCACCTGACCGCCGACGAGCCTGAGGCTATTGGTGGCAATGATTTCGGACCAACTCCTTACGATTATTTGCTGGTGGCTTTAGGGGCATGTACTACTATGACTTTGCAAATGTATGCCAAGCGCAAGCAATGGGATTTGCAGGAAGTAAAAGTACATCTTCATCATAATAAAGTACATGCAGAAGATTGCGATTGCCAAGATAGCCAGCAGCAGGGAGCCAAGATAGACCTAATTGAAAAAGAGATCGAGTTAAGTGGAAAATTAAATCAAAATCAGAGAGAAAGACTGAAAGCTATTGCCGAAAAATGTCCTGTGCATAAAACTATCTTAAATGATATAAAAATTATTTCAAAGCTGAAGTAAAAGGAAGTTAGCAGAAAAAATAATATTTACTTCTTACATTGGCATGTTAATAAATTTGTATATTTGACAGCCGAAGAGCGAAATTTAAAAGAACATTTTAATACTTTATTTTTTATTAGCATTACTTAATTTGATAGAAGTTTTGAAAAAGAATTATTTCCTTTGTCCGCTCAGCCTGCTGCTATGCTACTGTCTTAATGTACAAGGGCAGATAAGAGCAGATGAAGAATTTAGCGAGGATTTATATGAAAGAGAAATAGTCTTTGGAGTCAATTTTAATACTTATGGTGGAACGCCAGGCGGTATTTCTTTTAAAATTGCCAAAAGAATCAAGCATAGACACTTCCATCGCTTTTCTATGGATATTATCAATATCAAGCATCCTAAAGAAACAAGCAGAAGAACCTTAACAGGAAGCTCTTTCATACCTTTTAAATATAACTGTCTGTATATGTTACGTCCTCAATACGGCAGAGAATATACTCTATTTAGGAAAGCCGACCAGCAGGGCATTCAGGTAAACGTTATGCTGGCAGCAGGTCCGGCTATTGCACTACTGGCACCTTATTTAATTGAATTTGAAGATACTGCTGCTAACTTAGTCAGGGTAGTACAACAAGACTACACGATGCATCCCGCGCAATTTATTAGGGGTACGGGATCGATCTTAGAAGGCATTTTTCAAGCTAACTTTAGGATAGGTTTTTCCGTAAAAGCAGCGGTTAGCTTTGAATTTGGTACTTTTAAAGAGAGCGTATTGGGTTTCGAAATGGGGCTTGTGGCTGACGCCTTCACTAGTGAGCTGACTATTTTACAGAGAGCAAATAATGCAGCTATTTATCCTGCCGCTTACGTCACTTTTTATTTTGGTAATAAAAAATAATTGAACTTCATTCAACTGCTTCTGTCAGCTTAATCATTTCGTCTATATATGCAGAGCCTTTGTGTTTAATCAAGCACTCACTGATAGCCTGTTTTTTGTTCAGAAAACTTTGTTTCATGGCTTTTATCAGTGCTGCTTTATTTTCTCTGAGTTTTCTGAGTTGTTTTGCCGAGAGTCTTTTATTCATATCTTCATATATGGGTTGTAAAACGCACAAACATTTTACTTCATTTCTAGCCTTGCCCTTACAAAGTGTCTTAATATCTTGTACCTTATTTACTTCTCCGAATAAGTAAGTTAAGCTTTTTTCACCCAACATATCAACAGTGTCTCTCGACCAGAAATAATAAGCTCCCCCTATAACTAGTCCAATAAGTGCTAAACCCAAAATGGTTTTGGTGATTTTCCAAAGAAAAATCATACCCACAATGACAATGGCTGCTATTATCAATAAATTCAATGATTGCTCATCCATAGTACTACATGCTTTTAACGTAAATTAATCTTTTTTGTATGTAAAATATATAGGCTATTTGAACCATTGCGCATACATCACGTAGTTATCAGCTGTTCGGGAAAAAGTGTTGCGTAACTTGTCGCTTAATGGCTTAACTCTTCGGGCTGGAATTCCAGCGTATAAATATCCTGATTCGAGTACTGTATGCTCTAAAACTACTGCTCCTGCCGCAATAAAGGTATTTTCTTCTAATATAGCATGATCCATGACGATGGCTCCCATACCAATTATGACGTTGCTGTGGACAGTAGAACCGTGAACAATAGCATTATGACCAATGGAAACATTATCACCGATGACAGTAGCAGATTGTTCATAAGTACAATGAACGACAGCCCCGTCTTGTATGTTTACCTTGTTTCCAATACTGATATTATTGACATCTCCTCTCACTACTGCATTAAACCATACGCTACAAGCTCGCCCTATTTGTACGTCCCCTACAATGGTGGCATTATCGGCAATGAAACACTCATCTCCCCAACTCGGACTAATACCTTTTACAGATTTAATAATAGCCATTTTTTCCTAATGAATATTTATCAATTATACTGCTCACTCTTTGAGGGATTTTACTATGTGTTCTTTTTTCAGATATTCTACTAGTGTTTCAAATCGTTCATTTATGCTACTTTTCATTAGCGAGTTAAAGGATGCCAAAAAACGTTGCGCGCTTCCTAGCTTCCTATTTACTTGCGACAAAAATAATACTTCTTAAATAAATGCCATATTTTTTATTATAAATATTACTATATTCATATGACAAAGCACTATGATTTAAAAAAAATAATGTACTTAATTATATACTTATTGTGATAAATATCTTTCTAACAATATATAAATTTAGGTAAATTAATAATGATTTGCTATATTTGTGTGAGAATGCGTGCTGGTACAATATTTTAAAACACATTGAAATAAAAATAAATGATCATGCTAACAGGTACAACATTTCCTTTATCAACTCAGGTGATTAATTTAGAATATCGCTACGGAGCGCATAACTACCACCCCCTGCCCGTTGTACTCAGCAAAGCAGAGGGAGTAAAAGTATGGGACACAGAAGGAAATGTTTACTACGATTTTTTATCTGCTTACAGTGCGGTCAATCAGGGACACTGCCATCCGCGCATTATTGAGGCTTTGATAGCACAGAGCCGAGAGCTTACACTCACCTCTAGAGCTTTTTACAACGACCAACTCGGAAAAACAGAGCAGTTTATTTGTGAGCTTTTTGCTTATGATAAAGTACTCATGATGAACACAGGAGCAGAAGCCAACGAAACAGCCATTAAGCTCGCCAGAAAATGGGGCTATCAAAAAAAAGGTATACCAAACGATGAAGCGCTAATTATTGCCGTAGAAAATAACTTCCACGGACGCACCACTACCATTATCTCGGCATCTACCGACCCGATGTCTAAAAAGAATTTTGGCCCTTATATGCCCGGTTTTCAGGTAATTCCCTACGACGACCCAGAAGCTATGGAGGAAGCCTTAGCAAATCCCAATGTATGTGGCCTCTGGATGGAACCGATTCAAGGCGAAGCGGGTGTGTATGTGCCGCATGCAGGTTACTTACAAAAAGCAGCGATCCTTTGCCAAAAATATAATGTACTCCTCATGCTGGATGAAGTACAAACCGGCATAGGACGCACGGGTAAAATGCTGGCTGCCGACCACGAATCGGTCATACCCGATATACTCATTTTAGGCAAAGCACTTTCAGGAGGCGTCTACCCGGTTTCGGCAGTGCTGTGCCGCGATGAGATTATGCTTACCATTCAACCGGGAGAACATGGGTCTACTTTTGGAGGAAATCCCCTAGCTTGTTCCGTTACACGAGCAGCACTTCAGGTAATTATTGATGAAGACTTAGTGGAAAATGCAAGAAAAATGGGTGAAATATTCAGATCAGAAATGCAAATGCTTGTCGATGAGTTGCCTTTGCTTGAGCTCGTTAGAGGGAAAGGCTTATTAAATGCCGTTGTGGTTAACGATAGTACCCAGAGCAGCACAGCATGGGACATTTGTTTGGCCTTGAAAGATAAAGGTTTACTAGCTAAACCTACACACGGTAATATTATTCGTTTTGCGCCGCCTTTGGTGATCACCGAAAAAGAAATGAATCACGCACTGGAAATCATAAAAGATGTGATCTTGCATTTTTAACAATTTTCATAAAACCTCGTCAACTGCCACCTACAAGCCGATGAGGATTATTTCGAGACATGTTCCATATTTTATTAAAAGAACTAAATAATTTCTTTAACTCGCCTATAGCTTATATTGTCATTGGAGTTTTCCTCACGGGTGTAGGATTGTTTGTGTGGGTATTTCCACAATCTAGTATATTAGACGGGCAGTATGCACAGCTCGATACCTTATTCTCACTAACGCCGTATGTATATATGTTTCTGATACCAGCTATTGCGATGCGTACATTTGCAGAAGAAAAAAAAACTGGCACTATGGAGCTACTGGTAACTAAGCCACTGACAGACATGCAGATTGTTTTAGGTAAATATTTTGCCAGTTTACTTTTAGTGTTTTTTTCAATTCTGCCCACTATCATTTACTACTGCTCTGTCTACCAATTAGGCTCGCCTAAGGGTAATATCGACTCGGCGGCTGTTTTTGGCTCTTACATCGGTCTGGTACTGCTAGGTGGGGTCTTCACAGCTTTGGGTATTTTTGCCTCTTCTTTAACCAGCAATCAAATAGGCTCTTTCATAGTAGCTGTCTTTCTTTGTTTTATCCTCTATGAAGGACTTGGCAGTGTAGCCGCCATTGATGCCTGGTCTCCATATGCAGAAGTATTAAGTTACCTAGCAGTAGATAAACACTACGACGCACTCAGCCGAGGTTTGATAGATTCCAGAAATATCGTATACCTCATGAGCTTATCGGGCGGGCTGATTTATGCCACGTGCCTGGTACTTAGTAGTCGGAAGTGGTAATTTTATTTTTTTATATAAAAATTTTTATCCCAATCTTTCCAAACTACTTCATAGCCCTGCGATTTTATCATAGCAGCAATAGTTTGTGGCGATCGTTCGTCGCTAATTTCAAATTGTTCTAACGATTGGGAGTCTACTGCATAACCGCCAGGATTGGTTTTTGAACCGGCACTCATTGAAGTAATACCCAGCTTAATAATATGATCTCTGAATTTTTCTGATTCGCGTGTAGAAATCGAAAGTTCTACTTCCTCGTTGAGCAAACGGTAAGCGCAAATGAGTTGCACTAACTCCCTGTCGTTCATTTCAACTTTTGGCTTTAACCCGCCTGCATGTGGTCTTAACCTCGGAAAAGAAATCGTATATTTAGTTTTCCAATAATGCTTTTCTAAGTAAGCGAGATGTAGAGCGGTAAAAAAACTGTCGGTACGCCAATCTTCCAAGCCAATCAACACGCCAAGACCGATTTTATGGATACCGGCTTTCCCCAATCTGTCCGGGGTATTGAGGCGGTAATAGAAGTTTGATTTTTTCCCTTTTGGGTGGTGTTTTTTATAATTCTCTTGGTCGTAAGTTTCTTGATAAATTAATACTGTATTAAGCCCAAAAGGAATTAATGCCTCATAATCAACAGTATCCAGCGGCTGTACTTCCATAGATATATGTGTGAAATTTGGCGCAATTAAAGCCAATGCATGTTGAAAGTAACTAATACCTACCAAGTGTGACTCTCCAGTTACTAACAAAATATGCTCATAACCTAACTGCTTAATGGCACGAACTTCTGCTAAAATTTCTTTATCAGTTAGTGTTTTTCTTCTGATTTTGTTGTTTAAACTAAAACCGCAGTAGGTACAAATATTTTGGCATTCGTTAGACAAATACATCGGCGCATACATCTGAATAGTTTTACCGAATCGCTTTTGCGTAAGCTGGTAGCTTTGCTGTGCCATCTCTTCTAAAAAGGGAGCGGCAGCGGGCGAAATAAGTGCCTTAAAGTCTTCTGCATCTCTTTTTTTTCTGTCTAAAGCAATGAGTACATCATGTTTTTGCTTATCGTAAATACTCGCTTTTACCTCACGCCATTCATGTTGGTGGAAATGTTTTTCAAAAGACATAGTGAAGACTGATAATTAGCTTTTATCAAATTTATCTAAATAGATATTTTTTTAGGTGGGTAATATTATCTGAATGGCTTTAATTTGTCAAAGTTATTATGGAATTCCTCAAAACACTCGTACGAATGTTTTCTACCTCTGTTTAATACTTTTCCTTTACTATCAACCTTCAATGTTGTTTTTTGGTTATCTGTTTTTTTGATAACTATCAAGACTTAGGTCGTTAAACTTGTTTATTTCTTCATGATGAAATATATAAAACTGCGGCTCTTTTTGTTTATTTTTATTAGTAGTAACTGCTATCCAACAATAAAAACTATTTTCTCCTATATTACTTCTCAGTTTTGCATGAAAACTATACTGCCTAATATCAGGATTATCTTTTGATATGCCTTCTGAGGTCTCTACTTGAATAAATCTAACAAAAAAATCTACATTAGTATTTCTACATTTGAAATATGTATCGGTATGCTCAAATAATTCGGTTGTGCTATTACAATCATTATTTTCATCAATATAGGCTCTATAAACCTGCTAACCTCTTTCGTGTAATTCTATTGCTAACAACATCTCTCCATATAGACCAATTACTCTTTTGTTATCTTTCTTTTTCATACTGACTATATGATAGACTGTGTTTGCTGATATTTTTTGTTATTGCTTCATAAAATATATTTTTATTAATTTCTATCCCTATGCCGTTTCTACCACACCTAACAGCTTCAATAGGAGTAGTAAAACTACCTGCAAAAGGATCCAAAATATCTTCACCTTTACCAGAAAAAAGTTAATGGCAAAATTAGCCAGTTCGTGTGGGAATGGTGCTGTATGACCTATTTTATTTTCTCTTTTACTGTTTATTTCAATTATGGGGTTCATCTTTACAATATCTCTCCTCCACTTTTTTATTAAATTCGTATCAATTTGATTTTCTTTTAATTCATCCATCATAACGCTTCTTAATGAAAACCTTTTGCCTCTATTAGATTTAGATCTTTCAAAACATGCTAAATTTTTGTATTCCCAAGATTTAATAACTACACCTGAGTAAGCGTTACCATTGACTTTTAAACAACCACAGACAGGACAAGGGTATAAAGTAGGGTCATTTCTATGTTTAGCAAAAACCAGGATATGTTCATAACAATTTAAGGGATATTGGTACATGGGAGATAAAATACCGCCATTCTTATGCCTGTGTGATTGTACTTCTCCTTTATCCCAGATGAAATCATCTATAACTGACTTTGGTATTTTTCTTTTATAATCTTTCTAAACTCAAGAATAAATTTCTTAATAATTTCTTCATGCTCAGAGTGGATATAACCTTCGCAATTAAACCAAAGTTTTTGCTGCTCATTTTGAGTCAAACATTTATCTAAATAATGTAAAATATTTTTTCAAGATAATTACTATGTTTTAGCCTTTCCATGTTTTTGCTATTTCATCAGCTGATTATACATTTACTCATCCAGAAATGCTGTTAGTGGGCTGCTGGGTACTGCATGTGTGGCAGGTTTTGCTAATTTTGCCTCATAGGCTATCCGACCTGCTTCCACTGCCAGTTTGAAAGCCAGACTCATACTCACTGGGTCGTTGGCAACAGCAATAGCAGTATTGATTAGGACAGCGTCAGCACCTATTTCTAGTGCTTTAGCGGCATCTGACGGTGCGCCGATGCCAGCATCTACAATTACTGGCACGTTACTTTGCTCAATAATGATATGTAAAAAATCTAAAGATTTCAAGCCTTTATTACTACCAATGGGTGCACCTAGTGGCATCACAGCAGCAGCACCTACCTCTTCAAGCCTTTTGGAAAGTACTGGATCAGCATGAATGTAAGGAAGTACCACAAAACCCAGTTTGACAAGCTTTTCAGCAGCTTTTAAAGTCTCTACTGGGTCGGGCATCAGGTATTTAGGGTCAGGATGAATTTCGAGTTTTAGCCAGTTGGTCTCCATTGATTCGCGCGCCAGCTGTGCCGCAAATACAGCTTCTTCTGCATCTCTTACTCCTGAGGTATTGGGTAGTAAATGAAACTCGGGGTGTGTTAGGTGTGAAAGTATGTCGTCTTGTTTATCATAACTATCTATTCGCTTGAGTGCTACTGTAACCAACTCGGAGCCACTTTTCAAAAGGGATTCTTCCATTATCTTCCCATTACCAAATTTACCTGTTCCTGTAAATAAGCGCGAACGGAAGGTTTTATCTGCTATTTTTAACATATGATTTATATCTGGTGGTAGTCACTAATTTTTTTATCAATGGCTGCGGCTTTTTCTTTATAATCTTCGGAAAAAACTAATAAAGATGAAATTGCAATACCGTATATACCCGTTTGCATCAAATCGGTAATATTTTCCATTTGAATGCCGCCTATGGCAAACACTGGAATGTTGATGCCTTTTTTCATACATAGATGCAAAATCTTATGATACCCTTGAAGACCTAACACTGGGCTTAAATTTTCTTTTGTTTTCGTAAATTGAAAAGGACCGAGACCTATATAGTTGGCACCGTTCTTATAATGTATACATATATCTTCAAAGGTATTGGCAGTAGCCCCGAGCAGCATTTTTTTACCTACAAACTCACGCACCGCTGCAACAGGCATATCTTTTTTACCTACATGAATACCATCTGCTCCAATAGATTTGGCTAAATAAGGATCATCATTAATAATTAATTTTGCTTTGTAGTAATTGCATATGCTTCTGCTAGCTTTTGCTATCTTTTCTATTTCGACAGCACTTGCATCCTTAATACGCAGTTGTATCCATTTTATACCTACTTCACAAGCCCTGATGATGCTATCGAGATGAGTTATTGTTTTATATGCTTGCGATATAAAGTATACATTTTGCATTTTATTAATTGTTGCCATTTAAATCAATTGCTTTATGCCAGCCCAATAAGTCAATATCAGAATGGAGAAACTGCTCTATATAACGCTTACTTTTTAAACAGGAATCATGTAAATTATAACCTTTCGCTAAGTTTGCACACAATGCAGCTGAGAATACACAACCTGAACCATGTTTAGGTCTCATATTTTCACCTTGGTTTACTAAAATGTATTTTTTTCTATTCCAATAAATTATATCTTTTCCGGGTGTGTTGGCTAAGTGTCCACCTTTTTGGTAAATAGCTACCTTTTCAGAGCAGCTGAGTATCTCTTTTTTATTTTTAAATAACTGCTTACACTCGGGTATATTTGGTGTTATTAAGTGAAGTTGCTCAATGATACTTTGTATATCAATACTTTCACGCAGGAAATCAAAACCGGAAGAGGACTGTAAAATTGGATCCCAGATAATTTTACTATTGGCTCTTGCCGAGCGTATGTATGCCAATACTTCTTTTAGTGTTTGGATATTTTTAATAATTCCTACCTTAAAATAATCCACGTCAAAGCGGTGAATCAACAGAGAAAGCTGTCGAATGATTGCCTCGCTATCAAGCCATTGGATTCGCTCTATTTGTATGTCGTTTTGCCAGGTAATAGCTGTGAGTATGCCCAAACCATACACTTGGTGGGCTTCAAAAGTTTTAATATCTGCAAGCAAGCCAGCACCCCCCGAGGGGTCGTGACCGGCAATGCTTGCTACATATATTTTTTTTCGTTTATTCACTACTGATACTTTTGAGTATGGTGAAAGTTTCTACCGGGTCAGGGCTTTGCCAAATAGCACCCAAGACAGCTATTCCACCCAAATTCAACGCTTTTATCTGCGCTAAATTATCGGTACTTACTCCTCCCAAAGCAATGGCTTTTTCTCTGATAATATCCGGGGGTATGTGCCACAGGGTACGGTTTGCTTGATAGCCTTTTTTTGAAATACTGTTGAAGAAAGGACTGATAAAGGCATATTTTACTCGTTTTTGTACTTGCTTAAACTCTGACCAAGAGTGTGTGGAACACGAAACGCTATCATTACCCGTATTTGAATGGGCTAGTATCGAAAATCGCTCGTGTATTGTCGGAAATATAAATACTTTACATATATGCTTATTATAATGTACGACTACCCTGTTCAAGTATTTTGGCTTTATCTTTTTTAGATATAGCTGATGCTGTTTTTGTGACCATTCTGGTTTGCGTAAGTGGAAAATTTCAAGCCCCTTATCAAACAATTCGTGAATCAATGCTATTTCATTAGCCATCTGCCTTGGCGGAGAAATAACAATTATTCTAAACATTGGTTGTCATAAATAAATCTCCGAGCCTGATTTTTTGAATTCTTTTGATTTTTCCTCCAATCCCTTTTTGATAGCCTCTTCTTGCCCTAGTCCTTGTTGCTGGGCATGTTTTCTAACATCTTGCGTGATTTTCATTGAGCAGAAATGCGGACCGCACATCGAACAGAAGTGTGCTATTTTAGCACCTTCTGCAGGCAGGGTTTCGTCATGAAACTCACGGGCTGTATCGGGGTCAAGCGACAAGTTAAACTGATCTTGCCAGCGAAACTCAAAACGCGCTTTACTTATGGCATCGTCGCGGTACTGCGCTCCGGGATGTCCTTTGGCTAAATCGGCAGCATGAGCAGCGATTTTATAAGTGATAACACCATCTTTAACGTCTTTTTTATTAGGTAATCCTAAATGCTCTTTGGGCGTTACATAACACAACATAGCTGTACCGAACCAAGCAATCATTGATGCTCCGATGGCAGAGGTAATATGATCATAACCAGGAGCAATATCTGTGCTGAGAGGACCTAGCGTATAGAATGGTGCCTCTCGGCATTCTTTCAACTGTTTGTCCATATTTTCCTTAATAAGTTGCATAGGTACATGCCCGGGTCCTTCTATCATGGTTTGCACCTCGTGTTTCCAAGCTATCTCAGTCAGTTTGCCCAGTGTTTCAAGCTCTGCAAATTGTGCGCTGTCGTTAGCGTCGGCAATAGCACCCGGGCGAAGCCCATCACCAAGTGAAAAAGAAACATCATAGGCTTTCATAATTTGGCATATTTCTTCAAAATGTGTATATAAAAAATTTTCTTGGTGGTGTGCCAAACACCATTTTGCCATGATAGACCCTCCTCTCGATACAATACCCGTAAGGCGCTTGGCCGTCATTGGAATATAACGTAATAAGACCCCTGCATGAATGGTAAAATAATCAACTCCTTGCTCTGCCTGTTCTATGAGTGTATCTTTGAATATTTCCCAGTTGAGTGCTTCTGCCTTACCATTTACTTTTTCAAGTGCCTGATAAATGGGTACAGTACCAATAGGCACAGGAGAGTTACGGATAATCCATTCACGAGTTTCATGAATATTTTTACCAGTCGATAGATCCATGATAGTATCTGCTCCCCAGCGGCAAGCCCATACGGCTTTTTCCACTTCCTGTTCAATACTCGAGCTAACTGCAGAATTGCCGATATTGGCATTGATTTTTACCAAAAAATTGCGTCCGATGATCATTGGCTCTATTTCAGCGTGATTTATGTTAGCAGGAATAATAGCCCTGCCAGCAGCTACTTCTTTTCTGACAAACTCGGGGGTTATATAACCTTTGGGAGTATTTGCTCCGAAGCTATTGCCTGGATGCTGAATGCCCAGCTCGTAAATTTCATTCGCGCGTTGGTTTTCTCTAATAGCAATATATTCCATTTCTGCTGTGATAATACCTTTTTTAGCATAATGCATCTGGCTGACATTGCACCCATTTTTGGCTTTAAGTGGTTTGCTAATATGCTCGAAACGCAGCGAATCGAGGGAGCGATTTACTAATCTTTTCTTGCAGTGTGCCGAGCTAAAATCCTTGAGTTGTGTAGTATCAGCACGCTTTATTAGCCACTCATTTCTTACTTTGGGCAAGCCTTTTCTTACATCAATCTTAGCACTAGGGTCGGTATAAGCACCGCTGGTATCATATATGGTGACGGGTTCGTTTTTTTCTACCTGATTATTTAATTGGGAGCGGCTTTTGGACAAAGCAATTTCCCGCATGGGAACTCGCACATCGTGTAACTCTCCACGTACATAAATTTTTTTTGAACGCGGAAATGGCACCCTGCTAATGACGTCTTGATTGGGTGTTTTATCTGCTCTCATAGGTTTTAATTTTTAATGTTTAACTATAAAAGTACTCTTTTAGCAAAGAAAAGCTATCAAGTGATAGGCGCAGAAATTATTTAACCTCCTTGAGTAGCTTTAACAATAATGATTTTGTCTTTTTCACTCAAAACGTAAGCATTCCATTCTTTT
>CBDATB010000007.1:0-69354 GCA_965199745.1 Flammeovirgaceae bacterium
CTTCTGTAATAGACTCTCCTACAGCAGGCACTTGCATGGTGATAACTTGCTCACCAGTGCTGACAGGTGCGGGTTCCTCGGCAAACGATTGTTTTTTTGTTTCTTCTGCATCAGGTGCTTTCCGAGCTTGGGTTTGGTCTTCTGAAGCAGTAATAGTAGCAACTAAATCTCCAATAGCCAGTGTGTCTCCTTCTTCTGCTTGTATTTTAAGTATGCCTTCGGTTTCTGCCGTCAACTCGAAAGAGGCTTTATCTGATTCAAGTTCGCAGATAGTTTCATCTAGCGATACAAAATCTCCATCGGCTTTGAGCCACGAACCGATAGTAACTTCCGTAATGGATTCTCCTACAGCAGGAACTTTTATTGGTGTGTCCATGAGATTGACTGTTTAGCTTTTTTATATAGTAAATGCTTAATAATATTTGTTTATCTGTTAAAAGCGGCGTATATAATTCGTTCTTGCTCACGCAAATGCACTTTGGCATATCCGGTAGACGGAGAGGCACTCGGTTTTCTGGTAACTAGTTGTAGGTCTTTTCTTTGGTGATAAGTCCTCAAAATATATGTCCAATAGCCCATATTCACGGGTTCTTCTTGTACCCAAATCAATTGTTTCATTTTTTTGTAACTGGAAAGTGCCACCTCCAACTGCTCTGCTGGAAAAGGATGCAGTTGTTCTATTCTAATAATAGCTACATCATTTCTTTTTTCTTTGATTTTATATTGTAGTAAATCATAGTATACTTTTCCAGTACACATTAATACTTTTACTACTTCTTGAGCATTTACATCGGTGTCGTCATAAATTTCTTTGAACCTACGCTCACCCACAAAATCACTTATTGGCGAAACACATGATGGGTGTCGAAGCATAGACTTTGGCGACATGAGTATCATAGGTTTTCTAAAATCCCAAGTTAGTTGCCTTCTCAAGGCATGAAAGATATTTGCAGGAGTAGTTAGATTACAGACCACGATATTTTGCTCGGCAGAGAGTTGTAAAAACCTCTCGGGTCTGGCATTTGAGTGTTCAGGACCTTGCCCTTCATAACCATGCGGTAGTAGCATAACTAGTCCGTTCATTCGATGCCATTTTGACTCTGAACTAGTGATGAACTGGTCTGTAATCACTTGAGCACCATTAGCAAAGTCGCCAAATTGCGCTTCCCATATGACCAATATGTCGGGGTTAGCCATTGCATAGCCAAATTCAAAACCCAAAACACCATACTCAGAAAGCAATGAATTGTAAATCATCATCTTACCTTGATTGGCTTCTATGTGGTTGAGATTATTATATTTTTCATTACTGGACGTGTCAGTCAGTATAGCATGTCGGTGTGAGAAAGTACCTCTTTCTACATCTTGACCAGTAAACCTGACTGACTTTTTTTCAAGTAGCAAAGAGCCATAAGCTAATAGTTCTGCACTTGCCCAGTTCAACGTTTTTGTTTCAAAAAACATTGTTTTTCGTTCTTTAATGAGCTTAGAAATTTGTTTGAGCGGCTTAAATCCTTCTGGAAGTGAAGTGAGTACTTTACCAACTTTTTCAATAGTATGTTTAGAAATTCCGGTTACAGGCGATTGCAGAAAATCTTCTTTTTTAGATTTTCTTAATTTAGCCCACTGTTTTTCTAATTTTTGTACTTTGTAGGGCAGCGGGCGTTGCCTGACTTCTCCGAGGCGTTCGTTCAGAAGCTTTCTAAAATCCTGATCCATTGTTTTAGCTACTGCCACATCCATTTCTCCACCTTCTTGCAACTTTTTGATATACATTTCTCTAGGATCAGGATGCTTGCTAATAATTTCATAGAGTTTAGGTTGTGTGAAGCGTGGTTCATCACTTTCATTATGCCCATGTTTTCTATAACACACAATGTCTACAAATATATCTCGTTTAAATTTTTGCCTAAATTCTATGGCAAGTTTAGCGGCAAAAACAACTGCTTCAGGGTTATCGCCGTTCACATGAATTTCGGGGGCTTCTACTATTTGAGAAATATCAGTACAATAAATACTGGATCGAGCATCGTGAAAGTCTGTGGTAAAACCTACTTGGTTGTTGATAATAAAATGAACCGTTCCGCCTACTTGGTAGGCAGACAGTTTAGACATCTGCACCAATTCATATACAATTCCTTGCCCTGCCAAGGCGGCATCTCCGTGTATCAGGATAGGCAATATTTTGCTATTATCACTATCGTACATCTCTTCCATTTCTGCTCTAACATAGCCAGTGACTACTGTATCTACTGCCTCCAGGTGTGATGGGTTGGGAGTGAGTTCCAAATATAGTTTTTCTCCACTTTCAGCAGTAATTTGCGAGGAAAAACCCAAGTGATATTTAACATCACCATCGCCCATAGTTTCATCAGGCATCACTTGTCCTTCAAATTCACTGAAGATTTCTTCATAAGTCTTTCCCATGATATTGGCTAAAATATTGAGCCTCCCGCGGTGTGCCATCCCTATAACCACCTGTTTGACCCCCAACTCAGCTGCTTTATTGATAGTAGCATCTAATCCGGGGATAATTGACTCGCCGCCTTCCAAAGAAAAGCGCTTCTGCCCGATATATTTTGTATGTAAAAAATTTTCAAACACTACCGACTCATTAAGCTTTCTGAGTATTCTTTTTTTCTGGTCTTCGGCTAAATTGTGCTTGAGCGAATCACTTTCTACTTTTTGTCTGTACCACGCCAATACTTCTGGCTCTCTGATAGAAGTGTACTCAAAGCCAATAGTAGCGCAGTATATATATTTTAATGTTTTAACAATTTCTTTGAGTGCAGTGGCACCAATACCCAATAACTCACCTGCCTGAAATACAGTGTCTAGGTCTCGATCACTCAAACCAAAATGCTCTAATTCCAGCAAGGCATTTCTATCGAGACGCTCTCTGACAGGGTTTGTCTTCGCTTCCAAGTGTCCTCTCGATCGATAAGCGTCTATTAGCTCCCTTACAGCAATTTCTTTCTTGAGTTTTTCGGTGTCTATCGATTGGTCTGAGCCGTTTTCTCCAAATTTTTGCAGCGAAAACTCAAAGCCTTGAAAAAAGTACTGCCACGATGTTTCTACATTATTTGGGTCTCGGCGATAGGCTTCGTAAAGCTCTTCAATATATTGCCCGTGTGCGTGGCTAATGTAAGAATATTTGTCCATAGGAAATAAAAAGAATGTTTGCACAAAACTAAATGATTACATATAAAAAGTGAAAAATGAAAAAATATTTTGCTCTCGATCTTTAGTAATATATAAAGCCCAATAGCATGCTGAGAGTTGTTTGCAAGAACTAAAATAATGAAATAATTACTTTTTGACACTTGGATAATTGTTACTTTTGTAATTGTCTGAGTGTAGCTATAAAGAAAAAAAATTATGGGGAGTCTAAAATCATTGGTCGAGCAAAACATACAGTATGGGTTAAACAATAGTTTGATTGAAATTGACAAAGAGAGAAATAGAGTAAAATACAACTGTTCAAGAGAATATGAAACAACTTTCAAAAATCCAGAAGAAAAAATAAGAGCCTCATATTTTGTCGAGTTAATCAGAGACTATAAATATCCAAATAGCAGAATTGATATAGAAGTAAAAGTAGAAAGACGGACACCTGATGACAGAGCAGATATTGTTGTATATGAAGACGAAGATTGTAAAAAACCATTTCTTATTGTAGAAAGCAAACGAGACGGAATAACAGACGCAGAATTTAAACAAGCTATCGAACAAGCATTTGGTAATGCAAATAGTAAAAGAGCAAAATACGCCATCGTTGTAGCGGGCAATACAAAAACTGCTTTTGATGTAGCGGGTTTTAAATCAAGTGAAAGAGAAAAGAATGTTATTGCAGATATTCCTGTAAAATATGGAAAAGCACCTAAATATAAATTTACAAAAGGTGATATTCAAAAGGATTTGAAGGAAGTTTCAAGACAAGAATTAATTTCAGCACTTCAAAAGTGTTATAATACTGTTTGGCAAGGTGGCAAACTTGCTTTAACAACTGCATTTGATGAAGTATCAAAATTATTGTTTTGCAAACTAAAAGATGAAAAAACAAAACCAAAAGGAAAATATTACGATTTTCAAATTGGGACAAATGAAACATCAACAGAAGTTTATGAAAGAATAGATGCAATATATGAAGCTTCAAAAAAAGGTAATGGTGAAGTTTTTAATGAACCAATAAAACTTAAATCAAAAATAGTTTATGCTGTCGTAGAACACCTACAAGAAATCTCAATAAACAAAACGGATTTAGACACAAAAGGTGTTGCTTTTGAAATGTTTATGGAAGATTTTTTTAAAGGCAAAATGGGGCAGTTTTTTACGCCAAGAAATATTATAAAATTTATGGTTGATTTAATTCAACCTGAACACAGCGATAAACTATTAGACCCAGCTTGTGGGAGTGGTGGCTTTTTACTTAACTCATTAGATTTTATTAGAAAATATACCGAAGAAAATCACGACCAACTTGAAGCATATTCTATTTGGCACAATTTTGCAAAAGACAATCTTTTTGGGATAGAAATAAACGATCAAATAGCACGTGTTTGTAAAATGAATATGATTATTCACGATGACGGACACACAAACGTAATAGCTTTTGATGCCCTTGAAAGATTTGAAAAAATTAAAAATCAACATAAGGATTTTAAAAAAAATTCATTTGATTATATTTTAACAAATCCGCCATTTGGTGCAACTGTTAAATCCACAGAAAAAGAATTAGGTTTTATAGAACAATTTGAACTTGGTGGTAAATCGAAAAAAAGAAAAAATCAAAAAACAGAAATTTTATTTATTGAACGAAGTATTGAGTTTTTGAAAAAAGGAACTGGTATAATGGGAGTTGTTTTGCCTGATAGCATAGCCATCAATACATCCTTACAATTTGTTAGAGATTTTATTCTTAATGAAACTCAATTGCTTGGCGTTATTTCATTACCTGATTTTACTTTCAGCCATTATGGTGCAAATGTTAAGTCTTCACTTTTTTTTATAAGGAGATTAGGAGAAGCGGAGAAATTAAATGACTATAATCTTTTTATGGCAATTTCAGAAAGAATAGGTTATACAGCTTCTGGAAAACACGATATTGTAAATGATTTGCAAAACATATTAGAACACTATCGAAAATTTGTGAGTAATCCAAATAGTTTTAAAATAGACAAAGACTTTAAAGAAAATATATTTTCAGTCTCACGAGAAGAAATAAAAGGAAAAAGAATTGACCCAAAAGGTTATTCCCCTGCGTTCAAAAGGCTACAAAACAAGATTGAAAAAAATAAAAACAAGAAAATTAAATTAAGAGATTGCTTAATAGATACAATTTCCGGTGAATGGGGAATTGATATAAACGCAGATAAAATACCCGAAAAACATACGCTATGCTATGTTTTAAGAAACACAAATTTTGACAATGATTTTAATTTAGACCTATCTGATATTGCATTGAGATATATCCCTGATAATAAGATTAAGAAATTAGCTCTTAAAAAAAATGAAATACTTGTTGAAAAATCTGGTGGTAGTCCAATTCAACCAGTAGGTAGGGTTGCAATAATCCAAAAACTGCCAACAGATAAACCCGTTATATTTTCAAATTTTTTACAAAAAATAATAGTCAACGAGGATATTATAAAAGCTGAATATGTTTATTCCTACTTAAAAACTTTGTATCATATGGGATATATGGAATTTATACAAAATCAAACTACCGGTATAAAAAACTTATTATCGGATGATTTTTTCAATATTGACATTATAAAATACGGAGCAAAGAAACAAGAAGTCATATCTGGAAAATATATAGGTCAAATAAATGAAGCGAAACAAAAGATAAAAGAAGCGTATGAAGATTTATATACTTCAAGGAGAACAGTTCAATCAGAATTATTGTAGTTTAACGAGCTCATTAACAAGAAAACAACAAAGAAAAATCACTGACTTTAAAAAATTAAACTAAAGAAAAACATGAAATACGACTTAACAGTTATCGGCTCAGGTCCTGGAGGGTATGTGGCAGCTATCCGAGCAGCCCAATTAGGGATGAAAACAGCTATTATTGAAAAATACGACACTTTGGGCGGCACTTGCCTGAATGTGGGTTGTATTCCTTCTAAAGCCTTGCTAGATTCTTCTGAGCATTTCCATAATGCCCAGCACAACTTCGCCACGCACGGCATTGCGCTAGAAAACCTACAAGCAAACCTTGCCCAAATGATTAAACGCAAAGACCAGGTAGTGAAACAAACCTGCGAGGGCGTTGCTTTTCTGATGAAGAAAAATAAAATTGATGTATTTCACGGATTGGGTTCTTTTATAGATAAAAATACAGTACGCATTGCGGGGAAAGATGCTAAAATACAAGAAATTGGCACCGATAAAACCATCGTTGCCACCGGATCAAAGCCCATTGTTATTCCCGGTGTTGCGTACGACAAAAAACGAGTGATTACTTCTACAGAAGCCTTAAACCTTCCAGAGATTCCGAAAGAAATAGCCATTATCGGTGGCGGTGTTATAGGTTTGGAATTAGGTTCTGTTTACGCACGCTTGGGAACGAAAATTATTGTGGTTGAATTTTTAGACCGCCTCATTCCTAACATGGATAGCAGCATGAGTAAAGAGTTGAAGCGCAGTTTGAAAAAACTCGGCTTTACTTTTCATTTTAATACCAAAGTAACCAGTGCTAAAACTCAGGGAAATAAAGTAACAGTAACTGCTGAAAATAAGCAAGGTAAAGCACTGTCTTTTGCACCCGATTATTGCCTGGTGGCTGTTGGCAGAAGGCCTTACACAGAAGGTTTGGGATTGGAAAATGCTGGCATACAACTTGACGACAGAGGCAGAGTAAAAACAAATAAATATCTACAGAGTAATGTTTCAGACATTTATGCTATAGGTGACGTGGTGCAAGGAGCTATGCTGGCACATAAAGCTGAAGAAGAAGGCGTATTTGTAGCAGAACATTTAGCAGGGCAAAAACCACATATTAATTACAAACTTATTCCCGGCGTTGTATATACTTGGCCAGAGGTGGCGGGGGTAGGTTATACAGAAGAAGAGATAAAAGTTCAAGGACGTAAATACCGGTCGGGTTCTTTTCCATTTCGCGCCTTGGGTAGGGCACGGGCAAGCATGTATTTGGACGGACTCGTTAAGGTACTCACCGATGCACAAACCGATGAAATACTGGGCGTACACATGATAGGACCCAGAGCAGCTGATATGATTGCCGAAGCAGTAGTAGCAATGGAATACCGCGCCTCAGCAGAAGACATTGCCCGAATGTCTCATGCACATCCTACTTTTACGGAAGCAACTAAAGAGGCTTGTCTGGCAGCTACTGCAAATAGAGCACTACATATTTGAAGATATGCCCTCAATAATCAAAAGACATAAAAATGACCGTTTTTTATGACAGAAAGAATAACAACATTTTGTATTGTTTATCTGAGTTTTGCAGCGGCGTGTGCTCAAAATAAATCGGGTGATATTCTGGGTACATGGCTGACAGAATCTAAACAAGGCAGAGTGAAAATATTTCAAAAAGACAGCAAATATTTTGGCAAAATTATTTGGCTGCAAAATCTTTATGATGACCAGGGAAAAGAAATTACTGATACAAAAAATCCAGATCCCAAGTTGCGTAACAAAAAAATATTAGCACTAGAAATACTCCAAAACTTCGTCTTTGATGGTAACAACATCTGGGAACATGGTACTATCTATGACCCGAATAATGGAAAAACTTACCACTGCATTCTTCGTTTGATCAATCACAATACCCTGAAAGTGAGGGGCTATATTGGTTTTTCCTTTATCGGTCAAACTCAAGTTTGGAAACGGGTGGAGTGATTCTAGGATTTTTTTTAATTTTGAACTCAGGCAAACATATTTTAAAAACGATAAATTTGATTACGGCGAACTTATCAACATTTTGAAGCATTTCTACAAAATACTGCTCATTACCTGCCTATATACTGCTGCCACCCGTGCCCAAAATACGACATTCACTGGCATTGTCAAAGACACAAATACTAAAGAAGCATTAGCATACGCCCATATTTTTTTGAAGAATTATCCGCTCGGTACAGTCGCTAACAGCGAAGGGAGATTTAAAATTATTATACCGAAAAAATATCAGCACGACAGTCTGATAGTTTCTTTCATCGGATATGAAAGCAAAGCTTTTTCTATTGCTATTTTAAACCACACCATACACGTATCGCTGCAAGCAAATACCAAAGAGCTATCAGCTATTACGATTACTGATTTAAGTGCTGCGAATATTATCGATAAAGCTATCGATAATATTCCTAATAACTACTTCAGAAAACCTTATATTTCCAAAGGGTTTTATCGGATTAGCTCCCGAGAAGGACAGAAATATATCCACTTATCAGAAGCTGTCTTTGAGTTGTATCAGTCCAAGATAAGTACACCAAGTAAGCAATTTAGGCTCAACAAAGTACGGGGAATTAAAGACGAAAAATCCTCGCAAGGGCTAGAGTTAGGCATAGAGCCAGAGGGTATCTTTGCTACTGATATAGCAAATCATATAAACAGTATCGATCTAATAAATAAAAAAGGAAGAAAAATACATGAATTTATGCTAAACGGCACACAAGTTATAGACGGCAGGGAAGCCTACGAAATTGCCTTTAACCAAAAAGAAAATATCAGAAAAGCGGGCTATAAAGGTAAAATACTCATCGATAAAATATCTTTTGCTTTTTTATATCTCGATTTCGGTTTGAGTGAAAAGGGAGTTGCTCATAAAAAATACGGAAATATTGCTGAGAGGACACTACTGAAATTGTTCGGCGTGCATGTCAGTGTATTAGAAGATAATTGGCAAATCCGATATAAAAAAATAGGTAACAAATATTATCTGAACGATGTTGTCAAGGATTTGAAGTTCAGATTCAGAAATGGAAAAAAATATGATTTTATTGCAAATATCCGCCTCAACTATTTGGTTACGTCCATAAAACTTCAGAACTGCCGAGCTTTTCCTCGGAAACAGACTTTGGCAAAGCACAAATTCATTAAAGATCGACAAGGTATTTACAATCCTGAATTTTGGGAAGATTATACTATTTTGCTGCCGACGCAAGATTTTTCAACAATTGCCAAACGTATTGAAAGTAGAAATAAAGCCTACAATTCTTCAAGTTTGAAATAGTTGATTTTACTTTAAATGAACTAAATAAATGAGTTCCAAAGCAACTGAAAGCAGCAGGCCTCTCGGCCCAACCATTAAGAGTGGACGCCTCTTCGATTTACCTTTTACAGAACAAAATGCCAATATTATTCTCTTACCTGTACCCTGGGAAGTAACAGTTAGCACACAAGGCGGTACTGCCACCGCAGGAATGAATATTTTATCTGCTTCTTACTATACCGAAGTATATGAAAAAAATATAAACCCTGCCGAAATAGCCAGTGTTTGTATGCTACCTACAAATGATTACTGGCTGAGGCAAAACAGAGCATTAAGACCACAAGCTAGGCGATATATCGAGTTTTTGTCGCAAGGTGGTGAGGTAGAAAAAAACACTGAAATGGCTGCTATTCTTCAGACAATTAATACAAGCTGTGAGCAGCTACGGCAATGGGTGTTTCAAACAACAAAAAAATATTTGGCTAAAGGAAAAATCATCGGGCTGGTTGGCGGCGAACACAGTACTTGTCTTGGTTATATTCAGGCATTAGCCGAAGTATATGATAGCTTTGGTATTTTGCAAATTGATGCTCACCAAGATTTGATTCGTTGCTATGAGGGTTTCGAATATTCTCATGCCTCTATTTCTTATCATACCATGCAGTTGCAAAACATCAGTCAGTTAGTACAAGTAGGCATTCGGGACGTGTGCCAAGAAGAAACCGAACTAACCAAAAATCATAAGAAAATAAAGGTCTTTTACGATCAAGAAATCCGCGAAATGCTATTCGCAGGTACTGCCTTCACTCATATTGCCGAGCAGATTATTGCCGAGCTACCGCAAAATGTATACCTGAGCTTTGACATTGACGGATTGTCTCCCGAGAACTGCCCTAATACTGGCACGCCTGTACCCGGTGGTCTACATTTCTGTGAGATGTATTTCTTAATTAAAAAACTAGTGGAAAGCAAACGGTGTATCGTCGGTTTCGATTTAAGTGAAGTAGCTGGAGTCGGTAATGATTGGGATGGCAACGTGGGGGCTCGGATTTTGTATTATTTGAGTTATTGGACAGAGAAGTCATTATGGCGACATTTTTCTACCAACCTATAGCCTCTTTACCGTGTGCTAATAGGTACTTATTTGTTAAGCTGAAATGTTTGTTACCAAAGAAACCCTTATTTGCAGAAAGAGGCGAAGGATGCGCAGACTTTAAAACACAGTGCCGGTAAGTGTCAATAATCGCTCCTTTTCTCTGTGCATAAGCTCCCCATAAGATAAAAACAACATGTTCTTTTTCTTTTGCTACCAAATTAATTACTGCATCGGTAAACTCTTCCCAGCCTTTATTGTGATGAGAGCCAGCCTGTCTTGCTCTCACCGTGAGTGTAGCATTTAATAGTAATATTCCTTGCTTAGACCAACGCTCCAAGTTACCGGATGTCGGCACAGGTTTACCTAGATCGCTTTGGATTTCTTTGAATATATTCTGAAGAGAAGGGGGAAAAAATATACCGTTGTTTACGGAAAAAGACAAACCATTTGCCTGCCCATGTCCGTGGTAAGGATCTTGCCCAATAATTACTACTTTTGTTGCCTCGAAAGAACAATGAGCAAAAGCATTGAAAATCAAAGAACCGGGTGGATATATAGTGTGTTGGCTAACTTCTGACTTCAAAAAAGCCGCCAGCTTGGCGAAATAAGGTTTTTCAAATTCTCGTTCTAAATATTTTTTCCACGAAGGAGCAATTTGTACATTCATAATATCGTCTAAATAATGATTTACAGAAATAAAAAATTACTTAGCTGTGGCTTTCTTTTTTTTATTCATGCGTTTAGGCTTCTCAGCAACTATTTCTTCTTCTACGCTAGTCATTATCCTTCCGCAATGTTCGCAGACGATAATTTTTTTGTGTTCTCTAATTTCAGCCTGGCGCTGAGGAGGAACCATGTTAAAGCAACCTCCACAAGCCGTCCGCTTAACTACAACTACTGCCAAGCCATTTCGCGAGTTTTCTCTAATACGAATATAAGATTTATACAAGCGGTCTTCTACTGTTTTACGCGCCTTATCCCTGTATTTATTGAGCTTTTTTTCTTCAACTTCTGTTTCTGAAATAATTATTTCTAGTTCTTCTTTTTTAGCTTCTAGGTCTCTCTTTTTCTCCTCCATTCTTGCATTAGTTTCGAGAATGCGGCTGTCTTTGTCCTCTATTAATTTGAATATTTCTTCTATTTTCTTATTGTTCAATTTGATATCGAGGTGCTGCGTCTCGATTTCTTTACTAAATGCATCGTATTCTCTGTTATTTCTAACATTCATTTGCTGATCTTCATAACGGGCGATGAGGGCTTGGCATTCTTTAGTAGCCTTTCTCTTGTCTTCAACGGCTTTTTTATTTTGATCTATATCGGCATTGAGTTTATCAATACGTGTTTGATAACCGATAATTTCATCTTCTAAATCTTGTACCTCTTGTGGCAAATCTCCTCTAATTTTTTTTATTTCATCTAATTTTGAGTCTATCTTTTGAAGATTTTCTAATGCTTCAAGTTTTTGAGCCACTAAGTTTTCCATAAGAAAAACAAATTAAAAATGAAAAATAAATTATTAAATATAGTAGGGTGCAAATGTAGAAAATTTCTTACCTAAAACCTAAACCCCAACTAAATTTCATGTGCCAACTGAGTTAGTTGCCTGGTTTAAGCTACAATCGGGAAAATATTTGTGCCGTAAAAGATGTTCTGAAAACAGCTATCAAAAAAAATAGTTATACGGATATTCTACACTATTGGGCAAATATATTACACAGAAAGGTAATTGCATGAATATAATTATAGTCTAACATAATTACTTAGCACCGAATTTTGAGTACTGTTAAAAATGCATAAATTTGTTTTTGAAAAAAGAATAGTTGTTTGAATTTGCCTACTGACATACCGTCCTGCCATGCGTTGTTAGAAAAACAACAAGGCTGGAGTAGCCTCTCAACAGGCTCAAATCGTCGCTGGTTCATTCAGAACCCACCTGGTGTTCATGTCTATGTACGTATTATCGAATCCATCGCTACGACCAGAAAACAACGGTTCAACATTTTCAAAGAACTTAAAGATGCTTTTAAAGGGACATAATTTTATAACAAACAATATGAGCATTTGCTAAGTAGTTACAATCTAACAACATTTTTTTTTGCTTAATGAAAATTACATTTTGGGGTGCTACCAGGCAAGTAACAGGAAGTATGTTTTTACTGTCATTTGACGATGGCTACAAGGTGCTGGTAGACTGTGGAATAGATATAGAAAACCATACGGAAACCCAGCCTGCTTACCCAAACTCACTCTTCCCATTTGAACCCAACAATATACATTTGGTCGTGCTAACCCATGCCCATATTGACCATTCGGGCAAAATACCCAATCTGCTAAGAGAAGGGTATGAAGGACAGATTTTGTGTACGAGTCCCACAATAGCACTTACAGAGCTTTTGCTGCTAGACTCGGCAAAAATTAACCAAAAAAAACTCGAACGTTATCATAAACATAAATACAAAGAAGCAGGAAAGAAAAAAAATAATAATTTCAAAACCGAAAGTACTTATCTGGAAAAAGACGTCAACGAGGTGATTGAACAGTTTGTCCCTATTGCTTTCAACAAGCGTTTTCAGATCAAGAATGACCTGGCGGTTACTTTTATACCAACGGGGCATTTGCTCGGCGCAGCCAATATATATTTCGAATGGAAAGAAAAAGGACAGCAGCAATCTATACTATTTTCTGGAGATATAGGTAGAAAAAACTATCCGCTCCTACCCGACCCTACTCCCTGCCCACAGGCAGAATATTTGGTTTGCGAAACAACTTATAGCAGCCGCCACCATCGAGATGAGGACGACAAAATCATCCGAGAGATTATCCAAAAAGCATGTGTTGATGTGCCGGGCAGGTTAATTATTCCGGCATTTAGTGTAGGTAGAACGCAAGCTATCTTATACACACTCAACCGCTTGTGGGAGAAGGGAAAATTACCGCCTATTAAAATATTCACCGACAGCACTATGGCTTTTAAGGCTAACAGTATTTACGAAAGATATGCCCGTTTTGTCAGTGGAGAAGCTAGAGCATTCAAAAAACTAAACGGCACCCTTTTTGACTTCGATAACCTAACATACTTGGAAGATATTAAAAAAAGTAAACAGGTAAGTAATTATAGCGAACCCTGTATTATAATTTCTTCTTCGGGCATGCTGCAAGGTGGTAGGATTAGACATCATATTTACAAAAATTTACAAAATCCTTATTGTAGCATTTTATTCATCGGTTTTTGTGCAGAAGGTACGCTAGGACATACTCTACTCAACAGCAATGGCAGCCTAAAAAGCGGCAAACAAAATATTCCTATCCATGCCCAAATATTATACACAGATATTCTCAGCGGGCATGGAGACAAAAATGATTTGATGAATTTTATAGGCCGACAAGACCCCGAAAAAATCAAAAATATCTTCCTCGTACACGGGGAGAAGAAGTCTATGGAATCTTTCAAAGAAGGCCTACACGCAGAAAACTACGACAGCGTTATCATTCCCAAAAAAGGAGAAAGCTTTGAGTTGGTTAAAAACTCAAAAAAATAGAACAGCTTGCGGCAAAGTGTAAAAATTTGTTAAAGCCCTGAGGTAAATTTTAGTTTTCAGCAGAAGAATTTTACTTTTGGGCGAGTTTATTAAGTAATTTTTTATGTTGAATGCTTGGTTTTTTAGATAGCCGCGCATGCCCTCAATTCAACTGTCAAATCAACAATTTAAATGGAAAGTAAAGACTCATTACAAGAAAAAATCAAGCAAGTAATTACAGAAGTTACCAAGGTCGTTGTGGGGCAAAATTATATGGTGAGTCGGCTATTAGTGGGCTTATTTACCAATGGTCATATCCTACTCGAAGGGGTACCTGGTCTGGCAAAAACCCTCACTATCAACACTTTAGCAAACGTGTTACGTCTGGATTTTAAAAGGCTGCAGTTCACGCCCGACCTGCTGCCCGCCGATCTAATCGGTACGATGATTTATAACCCGAAAGAAGGTCGCTTCGAGGTGAAAAAAGGACCTATATTTGCCAACGTAATTCTTGCCGATGAAGTAAACCGCTCTCCTGCCAAAGTACAAGCTGCCCTGCTCGAATCGATGCAAGAAAAACAAGTAACCATTGGTGAGAAAACCTACCCGCTAGATAGACCTTTTCTAGTTCTTGCCACACAAAACCCTGTAGAGCAAGAAGGAACGTATCCACTGCCTGAAGCACAAGTCGACCGCTTTATGATGAAAATTTTTGTCGACTATCCAGACAAAGCCTCCGAGTTGAAAGTGGTACGCAGAATGTCCAATCTTTCTTTTGAGGCAGATGTAGCAAAAGTGCTAACTAAAAAAGATATTTTTGCTATCCGAGACGAAATAAATAAAGTGCAAATCAATCCTTCATTAGAAGAGTACATAGTCGAATTAGTTTTTGCTAGCAGAAAGCCCAAAGATTACGGACTGAAAGAAGAAGCAGACTATATTCAGTTTGGTGCTTCACCGAGAGCTGGCATCAACATGCATCGTGCTGCTAAAGCCGTTGCATTTATGGACGACAGAGATTACGTACTTCCCGAAGACATTAAAGATATTGCCTATGATGTACTCAATCACCGAATTATTCTAAACTATGAGGCCGAAGCAGATGGTATTATGGTCAAACAGGTTATTGATAAGATTTTAAATAAGGTAGATATTAAAAAATAAGTTTATTCAAATTTATCTGCTGTGTTAAAAAAAATTATTTACCTGCTATTCGCTTGCTGCTGTGCTTGCCAAAGTGCAGATAAAAAAGAGAATAGATCGCCCATCGTTGTTTGCACTACTGGAATGATTGGGGACGTGGTGCAGAACCTTGTGGGTAATCGGGTACAATTATACACTCTAATGGGTGCTGGAGTCGATCCTCACCTGTATAGAGCTACACAGGGAGACTTAGAAAAACTAACCCGCGCAGACCTCATTCTTTACAATGGACTACACTTAGAGGGAAAAATGGCAGAAGTATTTGAAAAACTTGCCAAAAGAAAAAACACCAAAGCAGTAGCTAGGGGGGTGTCTCGCGAATATTTGCTGCAAGTCCCCAACACGCCCGGCGTGTACGATCCGCATATTTGGTTTGATGTAGATATATGGATACAGGTAACAGCATATGTAGCCGGTGAATTAACCAAAACCTTTCCAAAGCTAAAAAATACCATATCAGAAAACGTCCCTAAATATACAAAACAGCTAGCAGCAGTCAAAGATAGTATACGCAATCAGCTAGCACAAATTCCGTCAGAACGAAGAGTGTTAATCACCTCTCATGATGCTTTTCATTATTTCGGTAGGTCCTTCGACATAGAAGTTAAAGGGCTACAAGGTATTTCTACCGTGTCAGATTTTGGACTAAAAGATATCAACGATATGGTCAATCTGGTTGTCGATAAAAAAATTAAAGCTATCTTTGTAGAAACCTCCGTCTCGCAGAGAGCAATTCAGGCAGTTGTGAAAGGTTGTCAGGCTAAAGGAAGGGACGTAAAACTAGGAGGCCCCTTATTTTCCGATGCCATGGGTACAAAGGGTACACCAGAGGGTACTTATGTAGGGATGCTACAACACAATGCTCATAAAATTATGGAAGACCTAAAATGAACTTACGCAAATTACTAATTGGTAATTTCGTTGCAAGCACTTCGCAAAAACAAAATTTTACTGCTTTAGCAGTCATTCATTAATGAAACCTTGCTCAATGAAATTTTCTGAAATTAAATTTAAAATAGAATTAGATGAAGACAATATTCCCGAAAAAATACTTTGGAATGCTAGCGATGGCCCGTCTGAAGGCTTAGCAGAAGCTAAATCTGTTAATTTATCTTTATGGGATAGTGAAAAAAAAGAAACGCTAAGAATTGACTTATGGTCGAAAGAGATGCCCATAGACGAAATGAAAAGGTTTTATATCGACACAATCGCCGGTCTAGCCAGTAGCCTGAAAAGTGCTACCGGAGATGAATATATGGTTTCAGAAATGGAAAATCTCTGTAGTAAATTAGCAGAACACCTAAAAAAAGAACTGGCTTAAACCACCCAACATGAACCATAATAAAACACTGAGAAAGCCTACTGTTCTGGAGTCTCTAACCCCTATTTTATTTCTCATCGTTACTTTAGGTACTAATGTACTGTTTGCATTTAAAGATGATGGACTTTCGGGTTCTAACCAAATTATTCTAATGCTTTCTACTGCTATTGCTGCCCTGATGGCGAGTCGCTTAGGTATGCAATGGAAAGATATATTGAAGGGTATGCAGCAAACACTTTATACGGCTATTCCTTCGATACTTATCTTATTGGCTATTGGTGCCCTGTCGGGAGCATGGCTAATAAGTGGGATTGTTCCTACAATGATTTATTACGGACTCAAAATTCTGAACCCAACGATCTTCCTATTTGCTACCTGTATTGTTTGTGCGGTAGTTTCTCTAGCTACGGGCAGCTCTTGGTCTGCCATAGCTACTATTGGTGTTGCTTTGTTGGGCATAGGCAAAACCTTAGGTATGAGCGAGGGGTTGGTGGCAGGTGCTATTATTTCAGGGGCTTACTTTGGAGACAAAATGTCGCCGCTATCCGACACAACCAACCTAGCACCAGCAGTTTCGGGTGCAGACTTATTTGTACATATCCGCTACATGACACTCACCACTTTTCCTTCCATGAGCTTAGCCTTAATTACCTTTCTGGTTTTGGGTTTTACAACAGACTCTGCTCAACAAAGCACTAATGTCAATCAAGTATTGAATGCCTTAGAAGAATCTTTTCATATCACCCCCCTATTATTTATTGTACCCATAGTTGTCGTTTTTCTAATTGTAAAAAAAACACCTGCTTTACCGGCTCTTTTAATCGGCATACTATTGGGTGGAATATTTGCCATTATTTTTCAGGCACAGGTCATTGACACAATAACAAGTGGAGGAAGTTTTACCCTGCGAGCATACAAAGCGGTAATGACTTCTTTCTACGGAGAAATCAGCCTAACTACCACTAACAATATGGTGAATAAATTATTGACGAGCAGCGGTATGGAAGGTATGCTCACAGTAGTATGGCTAATTATTTGTGCAATGATATTTGGAGGAGTTATGGAAAGTAGCGGAATGTTGTATGCTATTACCGATATGATTATTAAATGGGCAAAATCTACGGGCTCATTGATAGCTTCTACGGCGGGAAGTTGCCTGTTTTTTAATATTACGACCTCGGATCAATACTTAGCCATTGTCATTCCGGGAAGGATGTATGCACAAACCTACCGCAATCGAGGACTCGCACCAGAAAATTTAAGCAGAACATTAGAAGATTCGGCTACGGTTACTTCTGTACTCGTCCCATGGAATACTTGCGGGGCAGCGCAGGCGGGCGTTTTAAAAGTGGATACAATGATGTATGCCTCCTACTGTTTTTTTAATATTTTCAGCTTGCTTACAACAATTGTTTATGCCTATTTTAATATAAAAATCAGCAAAATTACTTCGGAGCAGACCGAGCAGTTAATCGATGAGGTAGTTGAGTAAAATAAATACTACCTAACTACTCTGCAAGCCAAATACTTCAACAAACAAAATAGTCATTGAAAGAACTCGCCTACCTAAACAAATACCTACTGAGATACAAATATAGGCTGTTATTAGGATTTATATTTGTATCCTTAGCAAATGTCTCGGCTATCATACCGGCTCAATTGGTAAGGGACACACTGGATTTGGTTACGCATACTAAAAATATTCACCAAGTAACGAGCTTAGCACAAACCCAACAGGTATTGTACAACGAATTTGGCTATATTATATTTTTCTACGGAACGCTTATTGTAGCTATGGCACTTATTAGGGGGGTATTCCTTTTTTTTATGCGGCAAACGATTATCGTGGTGTCGCGGCTGATAGAATACGATTTGAAAAATGAAATATACACACATTACCAAAACTTACCTCTCAGTTTTTATAAAAAGAATAGTACAGGAGATTTAATGGCGCGTATTTCCGAAGATGTGAGTAAGGTACGCATGTACGTAGGACCGGCAATCATGTATGGTATTAATCTGGTAGTTACCTTTGTACTTGTCATTAGCTACATGATTACTATTAACGGACGGCTTACGTGCTATGCTCTTTTACCACTGCCATTCCTTTCCATTAGCATCTATTATGTGAACAACCTTATTAACAAATGTTCCGAGCAAATACAGAAAAGCCTATCGAGTATGTCTACTTTCGTACAAGAGGTCTTCTCGGGAATTCGTGTCATTAAAGCCTTCGTTCGCGAAGAAGACTCCCTAAATAAATTTACAGATGAAAGTGATTGGTATAAAATGAAATCATTAGGACTAACAAGAGTCAACTCGCTATTTTTTCCACTCATGCTGGCAATGATAGGCTTAAGCACAATACTTACTGTATACATTGGTGGCGTGGAAGTCATTAAAGGGACTATTACCCCAGGAAATATTGCTGAATTTATTATTTATGTCAATATGCTTACCTGGCCGGTTACCTCTCTGGGCTGGATAACCAGCATTATACAACGTGCAGCAGCTTCTCAAGAACGTATCAATGAATTCTTGCGTGAAGAAAATGAGATTATTTCCTTAAAAAATATGCAGCAAAAAATTAAAGGCAATATTATTTTCAATAAAGTTTCTTTTACTTATTCCGATTCAGGTATTCAGGCACTTAAAGATATTTCTTTTCAAATAGAAAGAGGTAGATGCCTTGCCATATTGGGTACTACCGGTTCAGGAAAAAGTACTATTGCCGCCTTACTTTGCAGAATATATGACACTAGCAAAGGTAGTATTTTAATAGACAGAAAAAATATTAAAGACTTTGATATCAGTGCGTTACGAAGTCAGATTGGTTATGTACCACAAGATGTTTTTCTGTTTTCAGACACTATAAGAAACAATATTTCCTTTGGAGGAAATACGGTAAAACATTCCGAAAAAGAAATTGTGCAAGCTAGTAAAGGTGCAGACTTATACGAAAATGTTATTACGCTTAAACATGGTTTCGACACACTGAGCGGCGAACGAGGAATTACACTTTCAGGGGGGCAAAAACAGCGAGTATCTATTGCACGTGCCATCATCAGAAAACCCAAAATATTGATATTAGACGATAGCCTCTCAGCAGTAGACACAAAAACGGAAAACAGAATTCTCAATAATTTGAGTGGCATCATGAAAAACAGGACTTCTGTAATTATTTCACATCGTGTATCATCAGCAAAACTCGCCCACAAAATTGTAGTACTCGATCAAGGAAGTATCGTAGAAACAGGCACACACGAGTCGTTATTAAAGCAAAATGGAGTTTACAAAGAAATGTATCAGCACCAGATTCAAGAAAAGAAAAATTTGGTTGATGATTAAATAGCAGCCTGTTAATTTATTGCCTCGCTTCTCATGAGCTAAAAAATCATGTTTGGACTCTTCAAAAAGAAAAAAGAAAAATCGCCAGCAAATAATCTACGAGTTAGTAGTCCCATAACAGTCGACATGCATTCCCATCTCCTGCCCGAAATAGACGATGGTTCAGAAAGTCTTGAGCAGTCGCTAGAAATGATCAGAACATTTAGCAGCATGGGGTATCAAAAGCTCATTACTACCCCCCACATTATGGCTGATTTTTATAAAAACACACCGGAAATTATTAAAGAAAAGGTAGCCCTTGTCCGAGAGAGTATCGACCAACAGCAAATACCTATCAACATTCAAGCAGCGGCAGAATACTATCTTGACGAGGGTTTGATGAATAAACTAAGGAAAGAAACACCACTACTGACTTTCGGTGAAAAATACCTGCTATTTGAAACATCCTACATAAGTGCAAACCCTTATATGAATGAAGCTATTTTTATGATGAAAATGCAGGGCTACCAACCGGTCTTAGCCCATCCCGAACGGTATATTTACCTCCACCACAATTTCGATGAAGTAGTTAGAATACAAGAAATGGGGGTGTTTTTGCAAATGAATATAAATTCACTGTTAAACTACTATGCTAAAGGGGCAAGAGTTTTTGCAGAGCGACTCATCGATAAAAAGCTCATCTCTTTCATAGGCAGTGACTGCCACAAGCTGCAACATCTGGAAATGATGCAGCGGGCAAGCACACAGCCTTACTACAACAGAATACTTCAAATGAATTTATTGAATAATACCTTACATACAGGCTTATCGTGAAAATAAAAGTACAAAACAAAGAAAAATACAAAAGTTATTTTTGGTTATTCCTCTTTTTCAATACATTTGTCTACTGCGTATCGAATTACTCAAAATACTGCTAGCAGTAGATCGGCAAGCTTCAAAATTAAAAACTGCAAGATTAATCTCACATCAGTGTTATATATAATCGAAAACCTTTTATTGCCATCTTTTGTCTTGACAGTGTGCCTATGCTTAGTAAGAGGTTTTTTAAGTATAAACAGCGATTACCTTTTCCAAGATCGTTACCATTTAAAAAAAGCTCAAAAATATGGGTTATTTAGCAGAAGAACTTTTTCCATGGATGGTTGTGCCTTTTGTTGTCCTTCTGATCATGATCGCCACCGGACCGATATTTTACGAACACTTCTGGCATAAGCATTACCCTAAAATAGCTGTTTCACTGGCAAGTGTGGTCGTCTTGTATTACTTATTACTACTCAACAATACAGGAGGACCTATCCATGCTTTTTTTGAATATTTTCAGTTTATTGCACTGCTCTCCGCATTATATACTGCCTCAGGCGGCATATTAATAGATATTGACGCAGAGAGTAAACCTCTAGCAAATGTGCTGCTGCTAATAGCGGGGGCAATTATTGCTAATGTCGTTGGCACTACGGGGGCTTCTATGTTGCTCATCCGACCTTACATTCGCCTGAACAAAGTTCGAATTAAGCCCTACCATATTATCTTCTTTATATTTATGGTGAGTAATATCGGTGGTTGTCTCACACCGATTGGCGATCCTCCATTGTTTTTAGGTTTTTTGAAGGGAGTCCCTTTCGCATGGGCTATTACACATAATTTTTTGCCCTGGCTGCTAGCTATTTCTTTGTGCAGCATTATTTTTTACGTTTATGACAGCAAAAACAAAACGGTTAATCCACTTTTTAGGCATGAAATAAAAGACAGCTATTCTAATCGTACTGCTATTAGCGGGGGCAAAAATTTTCTTTGGCTGTGTTTAATCATTGCGGCAGTATTCATAGACCCCAACATGGAAGGTTTTGAATGGGTACCAGCAATTAATTACCACGGGCAAAAGTTTTCTTTCGTCAGAGAAATTATTATGCTTCTATCCGGTTTTATTTCTTTCCGTTTTGCCAACCAAAAAGCTATCAAAAGAAATGAATTTAATTTTGAACCCATCCGCGAAGTAGGTTTTATTTTTATCGGTATTTTTGGCACCATGATGCCAGCCCTAGAAATTGTTGCTAATTATGCTGCAGGAGAAGGCAGCGACCTGATTAATCACCAAGTACTTTACTGGGGTACTGGCATCGTATCAGGTTTTTTAGATAACGCGCCCACTTATTTAAGCTTCTTGGCCGCTGCACTCGCTGCCCAAGGCGGAAATATTAATAACATCAAAGAAGTAATTGACTTTGCCTACGGGACCGGAGGGTTTAACCATTCGAGTATTCAGCTAACTGCTATCTCCGTGTCTGCAGTATTTTTTGGTGCAATGACTTATATCGGTAATGGTCCGAATTTTATGGTAAAATCTATTGCCGAGCAGGTGGGCATACAAATGCCTGCTTTTTTCGGATATATGATCAGATATTCTATTCCTATATTATTGCCCCTACTCTTCATTGTGTGGCTGGTATTTTTTGCATTTGTATAATTGATTTGCTCAATTCTTTTTGTTACCCCACTTTCTGAACTATTTTGCAAACATTAAAATTTTACAATAGTTATTTACATGCCAAGCATATCATAAAAAACTCATTATTTATATCTAAAATTCAAATCTGATAACTTATGGAACTCACAGGGGTTGTTATTTCGGCGATCATAGCTTTTGCAACTGTTATTTTATTATTGGTAGTCGTACTACTATTTGCCCAATCAAAACTTGTACAGAGCGGCGATGTACAAATAATTATCAATGGTGATAAAGAAAATCCGGTTGTTACGCCCGCAGGCTCTACCCTACTGAATACGCTGTCTGCGCAAAAAATATTCCTACCCTCAGCTTGTGGTGGCGGAGGAACCTGTGCCATGTGCAAATGTCAGATAGATGCCGGTGGCGGAGAGGTATTGCCTACGGAAGTAGGACACCTAAGTAGAACAGAGCAGCACGAAAAAGTACGTCTTTCCTGTCAGGTGAAAGTAAAACAAGATATGGAAATTAGAATACCGGAAGAAATTTTTGGTATTAAAAAGTGGGAGTGTGAAGTAATTTCAAACTATAATGTGTCTACTTTTATTAAAGAATTTATTGTCAAACTCCCCGAAGGAGAAACGCTCGATTTTGAATCGGGAGGATATATTCAGATAGATGTACCTACGGTATCAGTGGATTTTAAAACTATCGATATAGCTCCATACCCCAACGACCCAGCTGGCAGAGATAAATTTAAAGCCGAATGGGATAAATATAGACTTTGGGACTTGAAAATGAAAAATGATGAGCCTATATTCAGGGCCTATTCTATGGCAAACCATCCGGCAGAAGGAAACATCGTTATGCTAAATATTCGGGTGGCTACTCCGCCTTGGGACAGGTCCGTAAATGTATGGATGGATGTGAATCCAGGCATTTGCTCTTCTTATGTTTTCTCGCGCAAACCAGGCGATAAAATAAAAATTTCCGGCCCTTACGGCGAGTTCTTTATTAAAAACACTAAAAAAGAAATGATCTATGTAGGTGGCGGCGCAGGAATGGCACCCTTGCGTTCACATATTTTCCATCTGTTTCATACGCTAAAAACTACCGATAGAAAAGTATCTTACTGGTATGGTGGACGATCGAGAAGAGAGTTATTTTATACCGACCATTTCAGAAAAATAGAAAAAGAATTTCCCAATTTCTCTTACCACATAGCTCTCTCTGAACCCCTGCCCGAAGATAATTGGACAGAAAAAGACGGATATACAGGGTTTATTCATCAAGCCCTCATCGATAATTATTTAAAAAACCATCCTGACCCAGAAGAAATTGAATTTTACTTCTGCGGCCCTCCCATGATGAATGCGGCAGTAATAAAAATGTGCGACGATTTTGGCGTACCTCCCGAACATATAGCCTTTGATGATTTTGGTGGTTAAATTTAATAAGACTTGATTAAATAATAATTTTAATCATCACTTAATATCGCTAATATCCACAGGCACGACAGTTGTTACCCCCTGCTCTACCATTGTAATACCATAGATCACATCAGTTGCTGATATGGTACGTTTGTTATGCGTAACGATAATGAACTGTGAGGTTTCAGAGAATTTCTTAATAATTCGGTTAAATTTATCAATATTAGCATCGTCGAGAGGAGCATCTACTTCATCAAATACACAAAAAGGTGCTGGTTTTAATAGATAAATAGCAAATAATAAAGCTATGGCAGTGAGGGTTTTTTCCCCTCCCGATAGCTGGCTAATACTCAAAGGACGTTTCCCTTTGGGATGAGCAATAATTTCAATGCGGGCTTCGAGAGAGTCTTCATCATCTACCAAAATAATGTCGCAAGTATCACCTAGCTCAAATAGAGACTGAAAAACTTCAATAAAATTTTTCCTTATGGTCTGAAAAGCAACTAAAAACTGCTGACGGGCTTGTGTATCAATTTCGTGAATAGTTCGCAAAAGGGAGTTTTTGGATTCTGATAAATCTTTTTTCTGCCCCATAATGAAATCGTAACGCTCTCTTACCTGATTGTAAGCATCGACAGCCATATGATTGATAGCCCCCATTTTATCGAGTCTCGCTTTTATTGCTGCAAGCTCGTCTTTTAGAGTATTCAAATCCACAGAGATATCTTGTGGTTCGTTATTTTCTTCTATATTAACTTCAAATTCTACGAGTACCCGCTCTTTCACAGCGTTAATTTCCATTCTTTTTTCATTGATTTTCTGGCGATATTCCATCAGTAATGTGGTAGTGTTTTCTCTTTGAGAATTAAGCAGTTTTATCTTTTTCTCCACTTCACTAATATCACCTCTTGCTTGATAGCAGGATTTTTCTAATGTAGAAACTTCTGCTGACATATTTTCCCTCTGCGTATACATAACAACTATCTGCTGCTCGTGTTCATCGGTTTTATTTTCAAGCTCTCGAATTTCACTACATACTTCTTGTAGCTGCAAATCATTTTTTTCGATGTTTTTCAGGCTTTGTTGGTAGCCTTCTTTTTTATAAATAACTTCCTTTTCTATACCTTCCAAGTGGTTTTTGTGCTGATGAAAAAGAATATGTTTTTCGTTGTAGGCACTTGACTTTTCGGAGAGAAGTTCATTTTCATTTTGCCAATCGCTGTTCATCAATGTTTGTTGTTCTTGCAAAATAGTTACGCGTTTCTGAGCCTCTGCTGTGGCAGGAGTAGAGTCAGCAATAGTTTGCTCACAAGCGATCAGTTGCTGGAGCATAGCCTCTTGTTTTTGCGTGTGGTTTTTGCACCAAGCAGTAAGTTGGTCTCGCTTGGTTTTTAGAGTAATTTGCTCTTGCTTTAGCACATTGTACTGCTGTTGAGATTTTTCTATGGCTGATTGTAGAGCAGCTACTCCAAGTTCATCTATTTTATTTTCTTTCTGCTGAATTTCATAGACGAGTTGATTGATTTTCGCCTCAATTTCCTTGATATGTTCTGCTAATTTGTTAATATTATTGGCTCTGCCAATACGCTTACCTTCAAAAGACCCTACTGAGCCACCCCAAATACTGTGGGGTTTGTGTACAATAGTGCCGTTTCGTGCAATAAATATAGCCTGGCTGTCAGCAGGTATTTGCTCGTGCCGACCTAGCAAGATATACACATCTTCTAGTAAGCTGGCTATAAGTTTTTTATATAACGTTTCTGTTTCAACGATTTCGAAAGCAGACATCGCATTTTCAAATTGCCTGAAAGTTTTTGACTGAAAATTTTCAAAGCTTTTGAGCAAAAAGAAATAACCTTTTCCTTTGGCAGCATCGTTGAGCGAATGCACTGCCTCAAGGGCGTGTGTTTCATCTAATACAATATAATAGTTGAGATAATGCTGCAAATAATTTTCAATACATATTCGATACTGCACATCGCAGCTAATTACATCAGACAGTAAAGGGGCTTGCTTTGCCCACCGCATATTTTTGTTTATAAACTTAACAGCTTCGGGAAAACCCTCCAAATTTTCTAGCATTGACTTGGTTAGGCTATATTCGTTATTTTTCGCATCCATCATCCTACTGAGGCGGTCATATTCCTGTTTCAATATTTTCACTGACTCTTGCAAAGTCTCTTTCTCTCGTATCAATACTTGTTTACGCTGCCTATCATTGTCTAATATCTGCTGCATTTCTGCTATTTTAACAGCTAATTCGGCAATTTTAGTCTGAAAGTTTTGTAAGCTAGTGGCATGGTCGGCACTTTCTTTTTTTTTGCCTGCAATGTCTCGTTGTAGAGCAGTTTTTTGAATTTGTGCCACTTCTATTCTCCTGCTGCATTGATAGAGGTGCTCTTGATTAGTATCTATTTGTTTTTTTAGCTCATCGGCAGTAGTTTTTAGATCTTCAACCACTTCTTGCTGCTGATTATAATCGGTTTTCAGGCGGTTGAGCATGTGTGAGGTTTCATCGCACAAAACGCGAGATTCTTCCTGCTGAATATTGAGTATTTGCAGCTGTGTTTCTGTATGTCTTAGTAGCTCCCTATCTCTGTCTATCTGCTGCCGCAAGGTATCTGCACGTTGGTTTAAAAATTTGAGGCGCTCATTTTTGATTTGCTTATCGCTCTCTGTAGCCCTGATGTTGTATACATATTCATTAAACTCTTTTTGTTTTGTGGCAAGTGCTTGCTCGTATATAATCAGTGTAGCTTTTTGTTTTTCTAAAACTGCTTCTAAGTGGGCAAGCTGTTTTTGCCAACTAATTTTTTTGTCTTCTTCTACCTTTAAATGATCGGTCATTTGCTGCAAATCCTGTAACTGCTCTGTAACAGACTTTTTTGCTAAAGCCACACTTTTGGTTTTATAATCTTCTTTCAGCTTGAGATAGTGCTGGGTTTGCCTGGCCTGTATTTTGAGCGAACGCATATTTTTTGAAATTTCATGCAATAAGTCTTCCACTCGCTCAAGGTCTTCATCAGTACTAGAGAATTTGCGTATGGTTTCTTTCTTACGTTTCTTAAACTTAGCAATACCGGCAGCTTCTTCAAATAAAGTTCTTCTAGAGTGGTTTTGGTCACTAAGAATACTATCAACCATTTTAAGCTCAATAATGGCATAGCTGTCAGAGCCGATACCAGTGCCTAGAAACAAGTCATTGATGTCTTTCAAACGACAATTTACCCCATTGAGTAAATACTCACCTTCTCCAGAGCGATAGTATCTTCTAGTGACAGTTACTTCGGAATATTCGGTGGGTAGAAGATTTTTTATATTTTTAAAAGTTATAGATGCTTCTGCCATTTGCAATGGTTTTCTTTTTTTGTTTCCATTAAAAATGACATTGTCCATTTTATCAGAACGCAACGTTTTATTACTCTGCTCGCCAAGCACCCAGCGAATAGCATCCACCAGGTTAGATTTACCGCTGCCATTAGGACCTACTACAGCAGTAATTCCTTTATCAAAATGAAAAGTAACTGTCTGGCCGAAGCTTTTAAAACCTTTAAGTTCGAGTTTTTGTAGAAGCATAAGACCTGTTTATTCGTATCAGCATTGTATAGAAAAGTAAATTAGCAGGGGCAAATATAAACACGGGAGAGAAGCTAATAAAATATGCTATCTCACTTGATTTTTGGCTTAATGACTGTGTAGGAGTCCTTGAGGTAAATGAGAAAAAACGATCCTAACAAAGTAATAAAGTATACGATAGAACCCATAAATTCATGAGTCGCATAAAAATTAAAGTGCATAAAAGCTGAAGCAGCTAAAAATATAGCGATGTAAAATAGATTTTTTACATGAGGAAATATGGCAACTCTTTTTCTTAAGATTATTGCAAAAAATAAGGTATTAGCAGTATTAGAGATAATTAACGCGTATAGTACGCCATATAATTCGTAAACGGGTATAAGCAATAGCATGAACATAATCAGGATAATTACCTTGAGCAAACTGAGATAAGATAATTTAGCAGAGTCTTTGTAATATACGATGACTAATCCGTAATACCTAGCGGGAATAAGCAACAAAAAAGCAATAGAACCAATGAAAAAATAATCTTTTATAATATAATACGCTGTGTTTTTAAAAATATACTGTATATTATATCCAATAGCATTTATGAAGGCTAAGGTCAAAATACCAAAACCTATATACATATTAAAATATATGCTCAGTGTTTTTTTTTTGCTTTTCAAGTCCCTATACATAAAAGGTCTAATACCTTCATCCATTGTATTGATAGCTATTATTAACACGCCCAGTATTTTAATCAACAAAGTATATAAAGCAACACTATCTAAGCCTAAAATAGACTCAATTAGGTATTTTTCTACGTGGCTTTCAAAAGTGAAAAAGAATAAAAAGGGTAGCAATTTTATGCTGTATTTCACAGATGGATAGAGTAACTCTTCTTTTAAGCTTAGGGTAATTATATAGGTGTTGAAGCTATAAATTAAAATAAAGATAATCACCTGGGGTATGAGTGTACCCAGCAAAAAACCAAATATACTGAGTTCAAGCTCAGTTATTAACACAAACTGAAGCGAAGCTGTAAGCAAAATAGCAAGCAGTGAATAGAGGCTAAATATTCGGAGGTTCAGCGCATTTTTGAGAAAAATAAAATACAGGCTGTTCATAACAGTGAATGCAGTAGATGCAAGTGCCATCAAGCCATATGGAAAAAAAGAGATCTCGTTAGATTTAAAAATATTAGAAAAAATAATATCACCTAAGAATAAATGGATGCCTATTATTGCGAAAAAACAAATAAATTGTAATGTAAATAAATTTCCAACATAATTCAACAGCCTTTCTTTTTTGTCGAAATCAAAATAGAAAGTGTATAAAGCACTTTTTAGGCCCAAAGGTCCGATGGTGGAAATAACGTTAGAATAAGCAAAGGACATAATAATGATGCCGTATTCTTTAGGGCTAATATAATTAAGGTAAAAAGGAAGTAATAGGAGCGAAATACTGGATTGTAGTAGGGTAAAAACAGCAAAAAACAGTGTAGAATTAATTGGGTTTTTAAAATTGAAGAATTTCATGTATCAGTATAGCTGCGACCCGTTTTCCAAAATAGGTAAATTTAGGTTTTTATTTTCTCCATATGCTTTGTTCAAAGCAAATAAAAACTTAGAAAAAAACGACTCATGCCTTGTAGTAATTTTATCTTGTGGGACTAAACCCTGATAATAACCCAAAGACTCAAAAGTATCTGTGAATACCTTATTTTTTGAAAAAATATGTATTGGCGTGAATTTATCAACATTTGCAGGAGTAATGACCGGGGGTTGGTGGTCGCCAATTAAAATAATTATAGTATTATGCAGATCCTTGCGAAGGAGGAATTTTTCTATATAATCAAATTGATAGTTAATAGCTGTAAAATAGTTTTTAAGATTATTTTTTTTCAGACCATCAGTCAATGCAAAATCTTGTGTATTATAATCTTGCCAAGAATCTAAAGCTTTAATAGGCGAGATAAAATTGTAGTGCGAATTTGTAGTATTTAACATGAGGAAAAATGGAAATTTATTCTTTAAGCTGTTGTATGAAAAATTCAAAGCATACTGGTCTGGTAAGGCAAACCTTCCGCCAAGAGAGATTTTTTTGCCACTATAATTAAAGCTATCGATTAATGCTATTTCTTCAAAAGGGTAAGTATTTTTTAATTTAACCCAATTGACTTCGTTTTTTTCATGTGAAAGGGTGTTGGCTAGTCTTGTAACATAAGTATTTGATTGTAAGAATTTGGGTAAAGATATAAGCTTAGATACAAAGTCACTGAAGGTGAATATTAGTTCGTGGGCAGCATCATCACTAATTTTAGTGCCAAAAATAACACTAGAATGGCTTAACCATGACCCACCACCCGACACGGGTGCTTTGCTCAATGAGCTAACAGAGTTCCAAGCACTATCCGAAAGTTTTTTGGTCAATATTTTTAGCTTATTTTTTAGTCTTTTGCCATAAACTTCATTAGTTAGGGCATAACTTCCATAAGATTCCAAAAAAACTATAATAATGTTTGGCTTATCGATTAATTTTATGTGTGCTGTATAGTCATAGGGATAGTCTTGCTGAAGTTTACATAATGATTTTTTTAGTGTTATAGTCTTTACTATATTTATGTACAAATGCCTAATAATAGATATATTGACGTGATTGTGGTATTTATCATAGGTCTTTCTTTTCACAGATATTAAAAAAGAGGGTATACCTATGCTTAGCAGCCCTGCAATAAACCATTTTAGGCGAATAAATTCCATGGATTTAAGCATAGTATTTGCCAAATAAATATTGAGTAATAGCACTAGAGCTAATAGAGCGAATACGCCGATTAGTGTCAAAACAGATGTCTTCTTGTAAAACAGAAACCCTTTTTTTATAAAGCCTATATCATTGATTAAATTGGGTATCCTCTTGAAAATTTTTGTAAAAATTAAGACATAGGCGTTATAGATAAACGAAAACAGTGCGGTTACTACAAGTAGTAGTTGTAGAAAAAAATTTTGATGTAGACCTAGTACCAGTGCCAGTAGCACGAGTACTTGTATTTCGAGAACAAACCTGAAGAAATCCTCTGTGTACCTTACATAAATTAGCCTTATGACAATATAATACAGCTTATTGCTTTGAGAAAAAGTATTTTTTGTTTGACTATTTTTTAAAAATTTGCTTACGAACCAACCAGGTAAAAATACTAAAAAATTAATGCTGAGGAAACTAAGTAAAAAAATAACAGTGTTATACATTTGTCATACTTTTTTAAACGCTAAAATGTAATATCTCATCAAGTTGTGTTTAAAAAGGTACTCTAAATATATGCCTCCTCTTATGATTTGAGCTATCGGATAGAAAGGTTTCACAAGGCACATAGAGTATTTTATTATTTGAAGTATTACGGTATTTTTGGTTTTAACAAATGGGGTCAAATCTTTTTTTAGTTTGAACTGATCTTTAAAATCGCCATACTTTAGCACAACATCTAGCTGCCAATCGTGAACATATCTTTTCAAATTTGTTTCACTCTCATCGTCAATTAAAAAATCATCAATTATGATCAATAATCCCTTTGGCTTGAGTGCGGTTTTAAGTGAGTGCAATGTAGTTGCCAAATTTGTGGTATGTTTTATAGATTCTACAGCAAAAATTAGGTCATAGCTATTGGGAGTAAGTGTGTCGTAAGACTTCAGGTGGAAAGAGAGTTTATTATGTACTTTTTCGTTTTTGGCAAAATTTTTACTTTTTTCTATTTCCCATTCGCTTAAACTTATTCCAGTAACATTACAGTTAAACTGCTTGGCAAAAAAAATGCTACCATACCCTACGCCGCAACCCGCATCCAAAATATGGCTTTTTTCTGAGGCAGGATAGTTTTTTGCGATCCACTGGTAAACATCGGTAAAAGCAAAAGTGTGTTTATTTAACTTTTTATGAATCGGGTAAGCACTTTTTGCCCATTTTCCTTCAAAAAGGAAAAGTTGGTTATATATATCTTTTACTGCTGTTTTAGGCATCTTTTTGCAGTAAAAATATAAAAGTTGCAGAAGCAGTAAGGGGTCGTTCTGTATGAATTAACTTTTTATAATTAATCTTTTTAAGCCATAGAGAACGCCTCTTCATTTTTTTTGCCAGGTTATATTGGTCAGGGTATACAGCAAGAATTTTAAATCCAAAATTTTGGAATACAGTCCTCCATTCATCCAATTTTTTTGCATTCTGGTTACCTCTTTTATTTCTCAACCCGAGTAAAATTTTTATATACTTCCACCTAAATGCCTCAGAATTTCTAACTAACAGACAGTACCTGCAGTGCGCCTTGCCAACGCGATGCATTTCCTTCAAAACCAAGTCAATATGAATCATGCGTTCGAGAGAACCAATACAAGTTACTAGGTCAAAAGTTTCATTTTCAAAGGGTAGTTGTTCGGCATTTGCTACAAAAACGTTAAGTGCTGGAAATTTTTCTTTCGTTTTTTTTATAGCAACTTCCGAAATATCAATACCATAATTTTCTGTGCAATAACTACCTGCTACTTCCAATAGCCGACCCAAACCACAAGCAATATCTAGCAATTTTTCGGATTTTTTTGCTTTTAAAATCTCGATAAAAATATAATATGCCTTGCTAGGTCTCAGGTACCAGCTACCTCTTTGGGCATAGGTATGGTCAAACCAATTTTTAATTTCTTTTTGCCTGTCAGACATCATATGTAACGCCTCGTATTACTTTTATAAGTAAAATAATTATTGCCAAATTTCCTTTCTAAATAATTTTCTTCCATAAGTATTTTTAGGTGCATATAGATGGCATAGACACAAAAAGAAAACAGAAAAAATAACGACGGATAAATGCACAAAAGTCCCAAAAAGCTAATATATAAACCTACTAGACCGGGATTTCTTGTATATTTGAAAACACCTTTAGTGATAAGTAATTCATCAATTTTATGATTACTTTCTAATAGAAAATTCAGGCTTACTAATCTACCGAACAAAACGAGGACTAGACCAAGATATAGAAATGAATGATGCAAATTAAAATATGTGAATAAATCAAAATAATATATCAAGGGCATTAGATGTACTGTATAAACAAAAATTAACGGGGGTATAAAAATGAGTATCTTTTTGCTATAAGGCCAATCAAAAACTTGACGTACTCTACCTGAGAAACTCTCCGGATCAACTGCTGTATGGCTAAAAATTTTTTGTGTAGAGGCCACACTGGGAATGTTGACAAAAAATATCTCGTAAAACAATGAGGCATAAAAGAGAGTAATTATGAAAATTTCTAAATAATTTGTCATTTTATTTGAATAAACGGGTAAACTCTTTTGCTACTTTTTCCCATGTTCTACCGTAGGGTATTTTCGTATGGCATAGTGCTTTATAGCCTTTTTCGCTCTCACATAATAACTTTAAAATACGCGCCATTTTCTTTATGTTACAGTTTTGTATACTGCAGTAATTAGGAAATTGTTTAAAAAAATCTACATCACCAGTTTCAAAAGCTAAGCAGGGCAGCCCAACCGAAAGGCCTTCATATATGGCCATTCCAAAAGTTTCACTACCTGATAGACTGAGTAATAGATCTGCCTGTAGTAATTTAGTATACACCAAACTAGGCGCAATGTTAAAATAAAAATGTAATCTTTGGCTACATTTTGATCTTTCAAAAACTTTGGTAATAAATGCTGTATATTGCGGATCTAAATTATTATTTGCTATTATATTGACTTCCACTGCCTTATTATTGATATAATATAAAATAGGTATGAGCCATTCATAGTTTTTTCCCCTTGTAAAATTTGCATTAATTACAAGTTTTCTAGCGAAATTATTAAAAGTCTTTTTTTTCTTCCAATAGCTTGGCAGCCCTGGTCGTATTAGTTTTATTTTATCTGATTTTATCTTCCAGTTATCAACAAGCCAACGCTCAGCGGGTGGTCCAGTACATATAAAATAGCAGTGCTGTTTATAAAATTGAATTTGCTCACTTGTCAATTTAGGTATTTCATGGACGAGAAGATATAACTTACCTAGATTTTTAAGACCAAATAAAGGTAATTTAGGGGAAGCCAAGCTATCTATAATGCTTATATCATAGGATTTTTTTGAGATACAGGCGTTACAATCTACCAAAAAATTTTCTCTTTTTAACCCTTCGATAACTTCTGTATTATATCGGTTTCCACCGGAGATAGTATCAAAACTGATGGTATTGAGCCATTGAATTTTCACAGCCTATAATATTCAACGATACCAATAAAAAAGGATAGCATGACAGCCAAAGAGCCTATCATCAAAACAAGCAACTGAAGAGACCCACTGGTAATTAACCCAATCAAAAGCACGGCAAAATATGAGGCAGCGACAAAAGTAGCGTATTTTTTCTTTCTTTCGACAAAATTCATTCTAGGGAATAGAAAGGTGTATAATCTAAATAAATACCTAAGAAGAGCAGGAATTAAAATCCAGCATGATATATCGTAGCATAAATAATAGTAAAAACACATCAGCAGCACAAAAAAAGCATCAATTTCCATATCAAAGTATTGTCCAAAAAAAGAGCTTTCCTTGAAGTGCCGTGCTGCCTTACCATCGAAAAAATCTAATAGTACGGCAACTAAAAGCAGACAGAAAAGTGTCTGCGCATTGTCTAAATCTATGAGCAAAAAACTGCAGGTAATAATTAAAAACCGGGTGAGAGTAATTGAGTTGGCAATACCGAAGACAGGCATTGAATACAATAACAATTTACGATTTAGAAAAATAAGTACCGCAATAGAGATGGAAAAAACAGGCAATAAAACATACAGATTGTTAAAGAGTAAGACAGCGCAGCTAGTAGCTGTGAGTGCTAGCGCATTGTAAACACTCCACATTTCAATGGTTTTAGAATTCGGTGACAACAACATAGGAAATATTATGCTGAGTAACTTGCCCAAGCGTCGTGTGTTTCACCCAAAGAAACACTGATACGACCATGGAAAAAGTCTTCGGTTTTTTCTTTTATTTTGTCATGGATATATTTTGCCATAAACTCTGTTGTAGTGAACTCTTCTTTAAATTGTGGCAGCTCATCCAAATTTTTATAATTAAGTTGGTCGAGTACTTTTTGGGTCAAATGCTTTGCTTTTCCTATATCGATCACCACGTTGTGTTCATCTAGTTTTGCTGATAAGAACGAAACGTCTACCACATAAGTGGCACCGTGTATGTATTGCGCAGGGCCAAAAAACGAATCATTCAGAGAGTGGGCAATCATGATGGAATGCCTAACTTTTACTCCATACATTATATTTAATATTTAATAAGATGTATAAGTCCTTGCGGAAAACTGTTGCGTCTTAGTGAATTAAAAAATAGCGGCGTATCTTCAAATAAAATTTCGTGAGTAATCAACGAGTCGTAGTTATCATTTAGCAAATAATCAGCTGCTAGGGCTTTGCGTTTAAAAAAATCAAATTCACACTGTTTTTTTAGTGGAATTTTGGACACCTGACTAGCTATTAACCGCAATCTATTCTTATGAAAATTTGCACCGAGTTTCAATGTTGACGAATGAGAGCCATACCAGCTCAATTCTATAATTCTCCCTTCTTCATTAGCATGATCAATACAAAATTGCAGTGCTTTTTCGTTGGCTGTGGTATTAAAAGCTATATCAAAACCGTTTTGCTTTTCATGGAGATCAAAACCTAATTCTACAGCTTTTTTTTGTCGCCACTCATCGCTTTCAACAATTTTCACTTTAATGTGGTAATGGTGTTTGAGCGTGGTAGCCAACAAAGACCCTATACTGCCAAAACCACAAATAACTACTTGTGAATTTACTTTCAGTCCGGCATCCCAAATGGCATTAATAACTGTTTCCATATTGCTTATCAGTGGTATTCTGTGCAGTGGAAGATCTTGGCAATGGCTAAAAATAGACGCCTTATCGACAATACACTTATTCTGATGTGGATGCATTAGATGAACTTTTGTACTGTCTTCGAGTACGCCGCAAAGTGCATAACCGTAACTGATAGGCAAATCAAAAGTACCTTGCTGAAAAGGGACACGCATGTAGTTTTCTATGTCTTTGGGTACTTTCCTATCGAGAACCAATTGTTCAGTACCTATACTAATCATGGAGTATTTACTAAAAACGCAACAAGTTTGAGATCCAATACATTTGGGTTCGGGGGAAATTCTGATTTCCGACCCTGATGCTGTGTGCCAAAGTGAAGTGATCACGGCAAATAAGCAGTTACCATAAAAGAATCGCCAACATGGGTTAAAAGTATATTCTCAAGCTGAAGTGCTTCATTTACGGAATTTATATTAGATAACTGTACGGCTTTTATACCACTTCCAAATAAAATGGGTGATAGGTGAAACTGAATAGTGTCGGCCAAGCCAGTTTCAATAAAAGCACTGAGCGTAGTGCCGCCACCTTCTACCAATATGGAATCAATTTTTTCGGCTTTGCATTTTTGCAGCAAGTTTAGCATACATTCTTTTTTTGAATTACCATCAAAAAAAATAATTTTATCAAAACAATTGATCTTGGTAGTAGATTGGTACTTCAAGCTCCTCAGTAAAAAAGTTTTATCCGAAGAAATTGAGTTCAAGGCAGAGAAATCCCGAGATTTATTCGATAAAATTAACCTTTTCGGATTTTTACCCGATACATGCCTGACTGTCAGTAAGGGTTTGTCTTTGAAAAAAGTATGGCTACCTACTAAAACAGCGTCAAAAAGTGCACGAAGCCTGTGCGCATGGACTAAGTTTTCGTAGTTACCTATCTGTTTAGAATCACCGTTAACTGTAGCTAAATAGCCATCTAATGATATAGCTGAGTGAATAAATACAAAAGGTAATCCTGATTGAACTTGCCCTAAAATACTAGGAACCCAATAATTTTGTAATGTAATAAGTTCATCTTGCATAATCCAGCTGTTGGCATAAAGAGAAAAACCCTTGTAAGGAAGAGTTATTTTTTTGAACTGACGCTTATAGACTAGAGACTTAACCTGAGGGTTGGCTTTATTGAACAACAATGCTAAAGAAGAGGTGGGTAAAACGACAGCATCATCAATACACTTAATTTTTGTGATAGACTTACCATTATATTGCCAGCCAAGCAAAGAGGAATCTACCTGATGGTTTTTCTGGAGAAGTAACAATTTCCAAAGTTTTTCATTTACCTTCATAATTTGGTGCAAGGTTATAGTAATCAACATTTTGCATACATTTTTATATTTGTATACATAAACTCATGGTAATTAGGCTTTTATTTTGTGCTAACCAAGTATTTAAAGTTGATTACAGCATAAAGTTAGGACTATTATATTATTTTTTAGTATATTTTTTTAAATGTATATTTTGTTATTTTTATAACACAGGTTTTCACCGAATATTTACGGCTAGTAGATTAAGTTTTTTAATTTTGTCGGCACATAATACACTAATCCTTAATGCTACATGAAATACTCTGGTGCATAAAGATATGTCAGTCTAATGAAAACACTACTCAACATCCTGATCTGCTTGATCTTTTTCGCGAGCAAAAGTTTCGCTCAATACTACGACATCAGCCATTTTACAGTTAAAGACGGTTTAGTTGACAACCATTGCAGCAAGCTCTACTGCGACGAGGCTGGCAACCTATGGGCTGCCAGCAGAAAAAATGGACTGACCAAGCTCACAGGGAACAATGTTTATGCCATAGACAAACAAGATAATATCAGCGATAACCGTATTTTCGATATAATATCCTATGAAAACGCACTGTGGTTTGCGACAGGTAAGGGCATTAATCGATACAACGGTCACGCTTTTGAAGCTTTGCTCACTGAGGACGATAGTGCTAAAATCAGTGCATTTGCCAAAGGAGACACTGCATTGTATTTCTATCACTTCAACAAAGGCATAGGTATGATATACAAAGGACAAATTTCATGGCTAAAATCTAAAAAACTCAGTGGTTTGCTAGTAAACCAGTTACTTATTGACTCCTCACAGGAGATATATGTGGGTACACAGGACAAAGGCTTCCTTGTGATAAAAGGTAATAAAACACTTTGGTTTAACAAAAACGAAGGGCTACCCGATAATGAAGTTTACAGCTTTTATCCTTTATCAGAAGCAAAAGTACTGATTGCTACGGCAAAGGGAGTCCGAATTTTCGACGGGCATAAAGTATATAAAACAGACAATTATCAAGCACTCGAAGGAAAAAAAGTGTACTGTATTAGTAGTGACTTAAAAAAGGGTTTGTGGTTTGGTACGAATCAAGGTGCTTACCAAATAGCAGCAGAAAAAATTCTTTTACTTAATGAAAATAACGGGCTAAGCACTCCGGTTTATAGTATTGTAGAAGACCTAGAACAAGGTATTTGGTTTGGCACTGGTTCGGGAATTTTCAGGCTAAATAATGAATTTTTAACAGTATATACTACCACATCTGGCCTGCTCCACAACGATGTATATGGTATTTTGCTAGACAAAAAAAATCAATTATGGATAGGCAGCCCAAAAGGAATAAATACTTTTTTTGAAGGAAAAATTAAAACAATTTTACGCAGTTCACCCAATTTTAAGCCTCTGTTACACGATAGCAAAAAAAACATATGGAGCAGTACTGACAAAGCACTCGATATGTGGCGAGATGGCAAATTAGTCAGAAGCATTCCTACAAAGGTTATTTCAAACAAAAATTACGAGTATTTTAATGCCGCTATTGAATTGTCTTCAGGAGAAATACTTTTCGGGGGAAACGATGGCTTGAAAAGTTTCGACGGCAACAAACTCAACAGTTTTATTAGTAAAAAAGATCTTCAAGGCAGCACTATCAACGCAATCATACAAAGCAGTAATGGCATTATTTGGATAGGTACAGAAGGTCAGGGTTTATTTAAGCTAGACAAGCAAGCATTCAATCAATTTACTGCGAAAAACGGACTACCTAATAATATAATTAATTCGTTTGCATTAGACCAAAACGATAACCTGTGGGTGGGTACGTCCGGAAATGGGGTTTTTAAAATTAGGCAAAGCAATACGCACTATGGTTTCACCAGATTTGATGACCTGTCGATTAACTCAAGTAATGTATATGCACTCTACTGCGATAGAAATAATGATATTTGGGCAGGGACTAATAGAGGTTTAAACAAAATTACTATCTACGAAAACGACCTAGTCAGGGTCAATAATTACGAAAAAATACAGGCATTTAACCGTCTACAAGTCAACCATAATACCATTACAGGCGACAGAGAGAATCATATTTACGTTGGCACTCACAACGGCTTAGCAGTAATTAATTACAATGAGCATATATTTTCCGCTAAGGGCCCTAAAGTGCAGATCAGCGATGTCAAGTTGTTTTATCAAACAGTAAACTGGCAGGATATTACCGATGATATTGTTGCTGGAAGCAATATTCCCAAGAGTGCCACTTTATCGAGCCACCAAGACCACCTGACGATTATTTTTGAAGCTATCCACCATAATATTCCACAAATGATTACCTACCAGTGGAAACTTGAAGGTTTTGAGACCTCGTGGTCGAAAGCCACAAAAAGCAATATAGCTATTTATAGAGGGCTGCCTGCGGGCAACTATACATTTATGGTCAGAGCTTGTAACGGAGCAGGTATTTGCAGCGAAAACCCTGCCGAGTTTTCTTTTGAAATTAACGAGCCTTTCTACCAAACACGAGTTTTTATCATTGGTTTATCTCTGGTAACTATTGTCATTGTTGTGTGCTACACCCGCCAAAGAATGATAGCATTGAAAAACAGACAAGAAAAACTCGAGAGGCAAGTAAGAATCAGAACCGCAGAAATTGAAGAACAAAAAAGCAAAATAGAAATTCAAACTATTAAAATAAGCAAAGCATTAAAAGAAATAGATCGCAAAAACTCTGAACTCACTAAAGTGAACGATAAAATTACAGGCAATATTATTTATGCCCGAAAAATTCAAGATGCTATTATCTTTTCTGAAGATATTTTTAAAAAGATGTTCCCCAAAAGTTTTGTCTTTTTAAAACGTAAATCTATTGTAACGAGTGACTTCTACTGGGCCTGGGAAGTAAAAAACAGCATTTTCATTGCCTTAGCCGACTGCACTGGACATGGCGTTCCAGGTGCACTCATGTCGCTCATTGGTTCGGAAAATCTCAAGCATATTCTCAAAAAGGATGCGGCAAAAAGCCCAGCTGAAATACTAGTAAAATTTAATGAAAAAATAAGTAGTACACTCAATACCACAGGGGCGACAAAGCAACTCAACGCAGGAATGGATACAGCACTTTGTAAAATTGATAAAAAAACCCACCAAATGACCTTTGCCGGTGCTGGTAGTCGTTTGATTTATGTACAAAATAATAATTTGGAACTTATTAAAGGAGATTTTGCTAGTATAGGATTGCAGTATAAAGGACTTGAATCCAAGTTTACCAACCACACCATAGACCTATCAATACAAACCAATATCTACTTATTTTCCGACGGATTCTATAATCAATTCAGAGGTGAAGACAACAAAAAATACAAACTCAGTAGTTTTAAAAAATTTATCGACAGCATATCATCATACAATTTCCATAAGCAGCAAGAAATGCTTGACCAAGAGCTGCGCCAGTGGAAACAAGATGCAGATCAAACCGATGATATATTAATTATTGGGATGCAATACAGTGCTGAAGAGCAACTAGTTAATAAAGCATAAAAAACTTGTCAGAACAAATGATGCTAAAGGCAGTAAATATTACCAAAAACTATCGGCAAATTTCTATATTGAAAGGCATTGATTTATCTGTAAAAAAGGGAGAAGTTGTTTCTGTTGTCGGGGCATCAGGAGCAGGAAAAAGCACTTTGCTCCATATTTTAGGCACGCTGGATAGGGCGGATAGCGGAGAAGTGTGGATTAATCAGACAAAATTGTCTGAATTAAAAACAGATGCCTTAGCATCGTTCAGAAATAAAGAAATAGGGTTTATATTTCAGTTTCACAACCTGTTGCCTGAATTTTCTGCGCTAGAAAATATCTGTATACCCGGAATGATCGGTGGTAGTTCAAAAAAAAAACTCAAGCAAAAAGCAAAACAACTACTTAATTTACTCGGGCTTGAAAACCGCAGCACACATAAACCCTCAGAACTCTCTGGAGGCGAGCAGCAGCGGGTAGCCGTGGCAAGAGCACTCATCAACGACCCTTCCATCATTTTTGCAGATGAGCCAGGCGGCAACCTAGACTCGAAAAATGCCACACAACTCCACGAGTTATTTTTCTATTTAAGAGACAAATTCAACCAAACTTTTGTTATTGTTACACATAATCGCAGCTTTGCTGGTTTGGCAGACAAAACACTTGAAATCGTAGATGGTAAAATTGCTTAGCACATGTTTTTGGGCTTTACTTGAGATATTAATGCATAAACGCAAACATTTTTCTCTAAAAAATAGTTGATCGAGATTATACATGTTCGATGAAATTTTTCGTTTTCACTACAGTATCACCACAAAATTTTTATGCGAGTGCCATATTTGAGAAAAACTAAAGCTCATCACTCCATATCGATGAGTAAGAGATTTATTAATCAAGCTAGTACCAAATGAATAAATAAAAATTGGATAAGATAAAATTGGAAATATTGGGTTTATCTACGAGCCACTCACAGTCAGGATCGTTTGCGTTAGTCTTGGAAGAGGGGGAAAATCTCAAAAGGCTGCCTATCATCATCGGCATGTTTGAAGCGCGAGCTATCGCCATAGAAATGGAGAAAATCGTTTCTAAGCGTCCCATGACGCACGACTTATTCAAATCTATATCATTAAGTTTTGGCATTGAAATAAAGCAAATCATTATATCGGATTTGAAAGAAGGCGTATTTTACGCCAAATTAGTATGTAAAGACAAAAGTGGCAAACGCGTAGAACTCGACGCACGTCCCTCAGATGCCATTGCCATTGGCATCCGATTCGATGCTCCTATATACGCAACCAAAAAGGTAATGGATGAAGCAAGTATTGATATGAGTGATGTCGAGCAGGAAGAAGCAGAAACAAATCTAGGGCAAGAAACCGAAAATATAAAAGCTAAAAAGGTCAATACCGTCGACCTTAGTGTACTTAATGAAAAATCTATCGAAGAGCTACAACAGATGATTCAACAAGCTGTTACAGAAGAAAATTACGAAAAAGCAGCGAAAATAAGAGATGAAATTAGTAAGAGATAGTAATACACTCACTCATTTTTTTTAGCTATTTCATCGTAAATATACAAAAATTCACTGAGTATCATTGCAGTAGCACCCCACACAGTTTGCCCAAAAATATCGTAAGTGGGAGTTTTTACTTCTAAGCCAGGCCCGGTAGGTATTACTTGCAAACCTATATTACTTTCATCTTGTATAAGGACTAAGGGTACATCAAAAACTTGTACTACTTCTCTGGCATCTGGCAGGTAATGCTGCTTTCGTTCACTAAAAGCCACCACGGGCGTCACCAACATATTGCTAGGTGGAATATACAATGTAGAAAGCGTACCCAACACGGTGCTTTGATCTAATAAAACCCCAATTTCCTCTTTTACCTCCCTGAGTGCCGTATGTACCAATGAAATATCTTGTTCCTCTACTTTACCGCCAGGCAAAGCAACCTGTCCACTATGGACTCCGTCATACTCGGGGCGTAAAATAAGGGGAAAAGAAAAAGACTTCTGATCAGGAGATAAAAGCAGCAATACTGCCGAACTTCGCGCATCGGAGCGAATAGCCAAACCTGCTTTTTTGCGTACTTCTGAACTCATGCGCTCATGGGCAATAGCACCGGGTAGAGGCTGAGACAACCTCTCGCCAATACGGGCTACAAAGTCTTGACAGGTCATACTTTTCAATAATAAAAGCGATTAGAAAACACCAAAATGCTTACTTTTTCACGAGTAAGAACGCACAAGCTGCAATAAATAGCAAACCACTTAAATTTAATGCAACGGACACCCAAGCACGCTCAGTAGTTTTTTTCAAAATATTACTCTCATTATCTATATCATTGTAAAAGATTCCTAAATCGTTTTGTGCAATAGCAGCATTTTTTTTGCTCTGACCGCTCACATTCAAGGTGATTTTAGGCTTGAGTGTGTCGTAGGATGCTTCAATGGGATTAAAATAAACCCAATACATGTAGTCGCTCAGAGAATAATCGCCGGGCTCTTGCGGCTCTGTATAAAACTTGAAAGTTTTACTACCAAAAACCTTATCATTTCCCCTATTAATTTGCTGTTCAATATTGGGAGAATAAAAAATAAAATCTTCATTTGGTATGATTTGAGGTTGCTTAATAGCCGCAGTATTTCCCTCTCCTTGCACGGTAAATTCATAAATTAAACTCTGGGAAGTGTGTACTTGCTTAGTACTAATTTTTTCTTTCAACACAAAATTACCCACATTTACTTTATCTATTAGCGGGTGTGCTGGCAAAGGTTTCACTTTAATAGTGTGTTTTTTAGAATAAAAGGTTTTAAAATCTTTCTGTTTATTCGAACCAAAAAAGAAGCTGCTACGCCTTTTGGCTCTCTTATATTTAATCATTTTTAAGCCCATAGCAGGAATAACAATATCTTGTGTATTGAGGGGATAAAAGGTTGCTTGATAGACTCTATATTCGCGGAATTTCTCACCATTAATCGTAACATACTTTGGAGATATTTGCTCAATTTCAAAATTTTCTTCCCAACAATTAGCCGGTTTTACTTTTTTTAACATATCTGCTAATTGTTCGCCGATCTGATAAAATTCCATTTCTGCCTTGTTTTTTATAGCGACGAAAAAAGAAATAGAAATATTCAGTCCTTCACCTACATATACTTCTTTTTTATTGCTAGTAATTGAGAAAAAGGCGTTGTCTTTAACATCGATAAAATCCTGGATATTATTGTTATTTCTTCTGGGCTTGCCAAAGAAATCTGCCCATGGGTCGTATTGCTGCCGCTGCGATGGGGGTCCTACCTTAATGGTTATGCCACGAGCTTGTACAGTTTTACCATTTACTTTGATAGTAAAATCATTTAAGCGAAAATTTCCTTGCTTAGTTGGGTAATAAGTTTGGGTAACACTTTGGGTAGAACTCACACTACCATTGATAATATTGGTATGTGTAGAGCTAGAAGTTCCTCCTTTACTGAAACCGTCAATATTGGGAAAAGCAGAATAACTCTGCAAACGCTGGTTTTCTATTGTCAATACAATCTGGAAAGCCTCGTTGGCTGCTATCTGATTTTTGCCCAGCCTAACGCTTACTTTTTGCGCATACAGTACCGAGGAGAAACTGTACAGCAGGATAAATAAATATTTTCTCATGGTGCTAAACTGTATGTTGAGAAGCCTATTTTAAATATCATTTCAAATTAGTTATTCAGCGAAATAATACCCTTCTGGCAATTTGCAAAAGTTTGCTCTGCTCTTTGGATGTATTTACTGTCGGGATACTTATCGATAAAGTAACGATAATATTCCATTGCCTTTTCGAAACGCTCCTTTTTAACATTATGAATACTCAATTTTGCCAAGTCGTACTGAGCATTTAATTTCAAGTAACTGATCTCCTCTTTATAATCAGAATCGGGGAAATCTTTTTGAAAATTATCTAAGGATATAACAGCGGCTTTATAGTATCTCAATTTAAGATACTGCTTGCATATTTGGTAGGCCTTTTGTTCGAGTTTAACCCTAAGCACATGTATGACTTCTGTTGCCTGCGGGGCAAACTCACTTTTGGGATATTCATTGAGAAATTCTTGCATGGCATCAATTGCTTTATTGGTATTAGACTGGTCGAGGAAAAAAGCAGGGGTATTGCGATAAAGCGAGTAACCATACATAAAATAAGCTTCCTGAGCGTGTATGCTTTGACGATATACATCATAAAAAGATTTGAAATAATGGGTACTAAGCTCAAATTGACTTTGATAATAGTGGCAATAAGCATAATGAAACTGCACTTTCTCAGAAGATTTATTGCCGACAATATTGGGTAATAAATCTTCTAAAATGAGTCCTGCTCTTGCATAATCTTCCTTATCATAATAAGCAAAAGCTGCCTCAATACGTGTTTCTGCATCGGGGGTTCGCAATAACCTAGTAAATTCACTGGCACATCCCGCAATCGAAAGCGTGAGTGCCAATAACAATATTATCGTGAGTTTGTGCATTATTTAATTGATTAATTAAAAAATACAATTTTTAGGGAAAAAGTTATATAAAAGCACGTTTTTAATTTTTTTTAACAAGCACTACAAGCCTGTTTTCTTCATCATTTCTAAATATTTATAACGACCACTGGCTTTTTTATTTTTCTTCAAATCTGCTAAATTCTGCACAGATTTCGCTATTCCGAGATTGATTTTGAGTTTTTATCAAAACACAAATTTAACATTTTTATGAGCATTTTGTATCGGGAATTTTTATTCCTATTAGCTTAAAAAGCTGCATATTCTTCTTTGAAGATCATTGCAAGAATATGTAAAGCTGCTTCCCTTCCGTCTAGTGCCGCTGTAACGGCTAAATCGGCACCTCGCACCGAATCGCCGCCGGCAAAAACACGTGGCTTAGAGGTTTCATTACGTTCGTTGGTTTTAATGGCACCCCACTTATCTATTTCGATACCATTTTTAGTGAGGAAAGTGAGTTTTTCATTATTAAAGCCCAAAGCCAGCACAATTACATCAGCTTCTAAAATATGTTCACTTCCAGCTACTTCTTCCAGCTTGCCTCTACCTGATTTCTCGTCCGTCATGGTATGTATACACTTCATCCCGTAAATGTTGCCCGACTTGTCGGCAACAAAATTTTTGGGAGTGGTCATAAAAGTAAACTTCACACCTTCTTCCTTAGCTGCATAAACTTCTTTGGGACTGCCCGGCATATTTGCTTCGTCTCTTCTATACACGCAAGTTACTTCTTTAGCACCTTCACGCACAGAGGTACGTACACAATCCATAGCAGTATCGCCACCACCAATTACCAACACGCGCTTACCTTTCACCTGATACTTTCTGTCGTAGTTTTTAGCGTTAAGCTTTCGCTGAATATTGGTCAGAAAAGACCTTGCCATATAAATAGAATCTTGGTTGTAAGAATCACTACCTAATACTTTTCCGTCCATAGCACCGAGACCGATAAAAACCGCATGGTGTTTTGTATAAATTTTTTCAAAAGAAATATCTTTGCCAATCTCTACCCCCGTATGCAAGTCCATGCCTGCTTCAAGCAACCATTTAATTCTACGCTGTACCGACTTTTTTTCCAGCTTAAAATTTGGAATGCCATAAGTGAGTAGACCCCCTGCCAAGTCAGACTTTTCATACACGACGGGCTTGACCCCAGCACGTAGCAGAAAAGTTGCACAAGACAAACCCGCAGGACCTGAGCCAATAATAGCTACTTTTTTATTGCCGATAGTTTTTGAAAAATTAGGGCGAAGACCTTTATCAAAGGCATTTTCATTGATAGCTACCTCAATAGCACCTATGGTAATAGCACCATGGCCATCATTAAGCGTGCAAGCACCCTCGCATAACCTGCTCTGCGGGCAAATGCGTCCTAAAATTTCTGGATAGGGGGAAGTTTCGTTCGACATACTAAAAGCCGTATCGGGGTTTCTCTCGGCAATTAGCTTTAACCACTGTGGAATATTATTACCTAAAGGGCAACCTACTGCACTACAATAAGGATTACCACACTGAATACAACGGCTCGCTTGAGAGGCGGTTTCCTCTTCATCATAAATTAGGTTAATTTCTTCAAAATTCTGAATACGCTCATTAGAGGGTTTCACATTAGGGTCAATACGCTCTATGTTGGTAAATTCATACATAAATAGGACAAAAATAACCGGTAAAGAATAAAATATAAAATTAGGAACACTATCTATTATTAAGCATTGCAGCCGTTTTGGCTAATCCTATACTGGCGACCTCTTCTATTAGGTGTAACTTGGGGCGTGGGGATAATTCGGGCATATTCGGGTCAATAATGTAGGTAAGCGTTTCTGCACTTACATAATCAAGCAAACTTGCTGCAGGATGAACTAATAGTGAAGTACCTACTACGATGAATATATCTGCTTTCGTGGTTTCTTTTATGGCAGCATCCATCATCGGTACAGGCTCACCAAACCAGACAATATGCGGACGCAGTTGCGAACCCAACTCACAGAGATCACCTTCGTTAACTTCCCAGCCTTGTACGTCATAAATTAGGTTTGGGTCGCGAGTGCTACGAGCCTTGAAAAGCTCCCCATGTAGATGAATGATATGAGAAGATGCCGCTCGCTCGTGTAGATCATCTATATTTTGGGTAACGATAGTTACATCAAATTGTTCTTCTAATTCGGCTAATATTTTATGCCCGCGATTAGGCAGTGCTTGCAAAGCTTTTTTTCTGCGTTGGTTATAAAAATTTAGTACTAGCCACCTGTTTTTATACCAAGCCTCTAAAGTGGCTACTTCATTCACATCATGCCCTTCCCACAAGCCTCCAGAATCGCGAAAAGTAGCAATACCACTTTCTGCACTAATACCTGCACCTGACAGTACAACCAATTTCTTTTTTGCCATAAACTTTACCTATTTTCTAGTTGTGAGTACTTAATTTTTAGCTAGAAACTAGCTGATTACCTGTTAAATTAAAGTGTTTTTGTTTCTTAATATCAAAAATCGTAAATACTTTTGACAACCAGAGGTTAAACAGTTGATGAATATGATTGAACACTGGATAAGTGCTATGCGCTTGCATACTTTGCCTTTGACACTTTCGGGTGTTGGGATGGGTGGCTTTCTGGCAGCTTATCACGGGCAATTCCGCCTCAACGTCTTTGTCTTCTGCATCCTGACCACACTGCTACTGCAAATTCTCTCCAATCTTGCCAACGATTATGGCGACAGCGTTCACGGTGCCGATAGTAGTGAACGCCACGGTCCTCAACGAGCCGTACAACAAGGATATATCAGTCTACAGAGTATGAAACATGCTATTTACCTATTTAGTTTATTGGCGTTGGCATCGGGTTTATGCTTGCTTTATGTGGCTTTGGGCTGGCAAGTTAAAGCTTTTGCCACTTTTTTGAGTTTAGGTATTTTGGCAATTATTGCCGCTATTACTTATACTTCTGGCCCGAAGCCCTATGGTTATGTAGGTCTGGGCGATTTGTCAGTCGTATTGTTTTTTGGTTGGTTAGCGGTTTTGGGCGTTTATTTTTTATGTACTCAATACCTCACAGACTTTAGTTTGTTCCTACCTGCTACCTCTTGTGGCTTATTTGCTGCTGCCGTATTGAATGTTAATAATATACGAGACATTGAATCTGACCGAAAGGCAGGGAAAAAGTCAATACCCGTCAGAATAGGTAGAAAGTGGTCCGTAGCATATCATTGGCTGTTATTAGTGGGTGGCTTAGCTTGCGCTTTAATATTTACCTTAGTTCATTTCGAGGATATCTCGCAGTTATCTTTTTTAGTTTGCATACCTTTAATAGCCGAAAACGGGTGGGCAGTTAGTAGCATTCAGCAACCTAGTAAGCTAGATGCTTATTTAAAACGAATGGCCTTAATAAGTTTATTATTCGTAGTTTCTTTTGGTGTTGGATTGGTTTGGTAGCGTTATTTTTGTAATGTTTGTATTTTTTGGTCATTTATGTGTTTTGTTTTGAAAGCCTCAGATTTAATATGTGAACTACCTCTAAACTAAAGATTTAGAGGCTTCAAAGCCCGTAAGGGCTTATCTTTTTTTCTGCTTCACAGAGCCACGACTACCTACAAAGTTTGCACCCTGCGAACCCGACAATGTACTCTCCACAGACGTTGATTCGGACAGTCCCTGCCCTATTTTCTCTAATCCAAACGCTTTGATATTCCTCGCTGCGTTCACATCTCTATCATGCTTGGTTTTACAACACTCACACGTCCACTCTCTATCACTCAATTTCATATCCTCTTTCTTCCACCCACATACATGGCATCGCTTACTACTGGGTTCAAACCTACCTATCTCTATTAAGTGGATACCATACCACTCACATTTGTACTTCAATACCTCAAAAAACTTACCCATCCCTACATCTGCTAAATGACCTGCCAAACGCTTGTTTCTCATCATTCCCTTCACATGCAAATCCTCTATACATATTGTACGCACTTGGTTATCGTGCGTCAATTCATCTGTGATTTTATGGATATAGTCTCATCGATGATTCGCTATTTTTTCATGTAGCCTCGCTATCTTTAATCTACTCTTATCTCTGTTGCTACTATTGATCTTTCGTTTTGTCCCATCTTCATTTTCTATCCACACTCGCTTTTTACGGCTATGCCATTTTTGTAGCTTTGCCAACTTCTTTAATGACTTCTCTAAATATGGAAACCGACAAAGACCATATCCATCTGCTTATCAATAGCAAACCTACACTTTAACCCCTCTCTATCGTCAAACGGCCTAAAAAAGCACTTTTGGAAAGAGCATACATTTTGGACTGATGGCTATTTTGTATCTTCTGTAGGTAACGCTTCTATCGATACCATTCAAAAGTACATCCAACAGCAAGGCTAATGCCTTGCTTGTTTGCATTCATCCACTAAGCTAAAGACTTACTGGTTTTTTGCAAATTTTTTTTTAAATAATTTAAATTGAATTTTTTGATTTTTCGTTTTGTTACACTTTTCGTTTTGCTGAATATAGATATAAGGTTGGTATTGCAAAAAATGTTAAGCAAAGACTGAGTTTTATAGAGAAATAGAATCAGAAGTGCATAAACACTTTAAGGCAAATTATGGGTGGGTAGATGCAGAATTAAAAAAAAATAGTCAAGAAAATAAAATCTTTGATTAGAGAACATAACAAATAAAAAATTTTATATGTGAGGTTAAGATGGTGGAGTCGCAGGGATTCGAACCCTGGTCCAGTGCAGGCAACCGACATATCTTCTACATGCTTAGTGGCTTTTGAATTGTCGGAAAAAAGCAGGCAAGCAACGGCCAAAACTTTATTTCTTAGCTGCTAAAATTTCGCTTGAGAGCTACAGCACACTCTTTTAGCTAGTATCGTAGTCTGACACCTCGTATACCCACCGCACAATACGGACAGCGAGCGAGATGATGGCCGCGAGTGCCTAGCACTCACACTTTAAACCTATTTAATCAAACAACTCCGTTGTCGGACTAGGCAGCCATGGCGTAGTTAGATTCGCCGATTGATAGTCTAAAAGCATTTTTTACGGATGTAGCTTTCAACACCCGGCATGCTTACATATGCAATCACACAACCTGTCAATTCCAGTCGACCCCATAAAAAATTATCAGAGAACGAAAAAGGACGAAGTTAAGGTTTTTTTTGAAAAAAAACAAGTACAAAACTATTCCCATCCTACATTATCAAATATTTCTACTGATTTGGTATTATATTCACCCAAAAGGGCAAAGTCAATAGTATCAGCCTTAAAATTACCCCATTTTTGCAACAGTGGCGGCCATTTCACATTCGGATTAACAGGGTATTCATAATTGGCAGTAGACAATTTTGTCTGTGCCTCTTGATCAGTCATAAACTCAATCAAACGGACGGCATTTTCTTTGTTCGGTGCATTTGCCGTAACAGCTATGCCGCTCACGTTAATATGAGTACCCTTACCTTCCTGATCGGGGAAAAAAATTGCTATTTTTTCTCCCACTACTTTTTCTTCGGGTTTGTCCGAACCCAATAATTTACCTAAATAGTAAGTATTCACGAGGGCTAGTTCACCCTGTCCGGCAACAATAGCTTTCATTTGGTCTCTATCATTTCCTTTGGGATTTCTCGCCATATTGGCTACCACTCCTGACGTCCAACGAGTAGCAAACTCTTCGCCATAATTTGCTATCATAGCAGCCAATAGGGACTGATTATAAATATTTGCGGAAGAACGCACGAGTATTTTGCCCTTCCAAACCCGATCGGTCAAAGCCTGATAATTAGATAATTGCTCGGGTTGTATTTTTTGTTTATCATAAGCAATAATCCTTGCGCGAGTGCTAATGGCGAACCATTGGCTATCTTTATCGCGAAATTTTTCGGGAACATGCTGCGCTATCACTTGTGAAGAAACAGCTTGTAGCAGTCCTTTCTGCTTGGCCCTGTACAGCCTGCCGGCATCTACGGTAATTAATATATCGGCAGGAGAATCTTTTCCCTCCATTTCAAGTTTTTGGATTAGCTCGTCAGCACCAGCCGTGATGACATTAACGTGTATACCTGTTTTTTGCTCAAAAAGTGTAAACAAAGATTTATCCGTATCATAATGTCGATGTGTATAAACGTTTACTTGTTCTTTGTTTTTTTCTGAAGGTTTTTTAGTACATGTTACAAAAACAAATAACAAAAAACACAGTAAAGCCGATAGTAGATTTTTCATCTTCATCAGTAATTTTAAAATTTAATTAATAAAAGTGTAAGCAATGCCCGACACAAGACAGGCAAAGCTAGAGAAATATTCTCCCATTACAAAAGAAAATATCTTTTTGGGAAGATCATCAAGTGAGCAAGTTTACAAGTTATCGTCTTAAAAAATTGTTTGTGATAAACTTTAGTGTTATATACGTATAAAACAGGAAACATTTTTGTGGTTTTTTAAAACTTCACGAACTATCTTAGCAGCTTTGCGGTTGGTACGAAGGTAGAAAAATACAAAAAATTCACTTCATTTAATCTCAACTAAAAAATTATGCAAAAAACATCGTCTATAATGGCTTTTGCTGCTATACTTTGCTTGTGCATAAGCTGGGGCATAGTCCAAAATTATCGTGAGGAACAAGCAGCTAACCAAATACAAAATAAAAAAGCCTATACACCAGGGGAACTCCGGAAACAGGAAATAGCAAAAAAGAGGGTAAGAAAGCAACAGGGTTATGCAAAAATGGATCAACCAAATGAATTTGCTAAATACCACGGCAGCATACGCACTCGCGAAGGTAGGTCTGCTCCTGAATATACAGCCAACTACAAACTCCGTACACTGGCTTTAGCTAGAAAACATGCGCAGCAATTTCATGCTAACGCAAAAACCCAACAACTTAATTGGATAGAACGCGGTCCTGGTAATGTGCCGGGCAGAACGAGAGGTGTACTGGTAGACCCGGCAGATACCGATGCTAACACTTGGTTGGTAGGCTCAGTAAGCGGAGGCATCTGGAAAACGACAGATGCCGGACAAAGCTGGACAAATAAAACCCCTGATTTACCTAACTTATCTACTAGTACGCTGGCTACATCAGCAGCTGCCCCCAACATCATTTACGCTGGCACGGGAGAGGGTTTTTTTAATACCGATGCCGTTGCAGGAGATGGCATTTTTAAATCAATCGACCGGGGCGAAACTTGGACACAGCTCAGCAACACAGTACACAATACTTACTTTGGCTATGTCAACAGAATTGTTGTTGATCCGAATAACCCGGATATTGTTATCGCCTGTACACAATCCAGCGAAGGAGCTGATGAAAACGGCAACTCCTCGTTTATTGCCAGATCGGTAGATGGAGGCAATACCTGGGCAGAAATCTATGCCAGTAAACATAGAATACAGCACATTGTAGTGAAGCCCGAAAACTTTAATATTCAATATGCTACTGTAAACAGCCAAGGTATACTCAAATCCGTTGATGCCGGACAAACATGGTCGATGTCTTCGGCTGGTTTAACATCGAGAGGGAGAATAGAACTCGCCATTTCACCAGTCAATCCTTCTTATGTTTATGCAAGCGCGCAAGGAACTCTCTCTGGAAATAGATCAGATTTATTTCTTTCTACTGATGAGGGAGCAAACTGGCGACTCGTTAGGGGGGAAAACAGCAGTACCAATGTAGATTGGCTCGCCGGACAGGGCTGGTATAATAATACCATCATCGCGCATCCTTATGATGAAAATATTGTTTATGTGGGCGGGGTTAATCTTTGGAAAATAACCGTAGACACTACGCAAGACTTTTCAAATACCTATAGCTTTGGTCAAGTTACTGGCGTGGACCTACCCAGCGATTTGTTTTTTCTGGTAGAGTTTGTGACCGGATCAGGAAACCGCACTGTTTCTTTGGGAGAAGCCGCACTCGGTAATTTCTCCACTATAGAAATTAGAGCTGGTAGTGGTAGAAGTCAGAGAGCACACAGATTTACTGTGAACGGACAGGGTTCTGGAGTAGCAATCGGAGATTATCAGTATGCTGATTATGTAGATGTACCTTTTGAGGTATGGGATACAGACAACAACCGTCAGTTAATGATTTCTTTCCGAGATCAGCAAGAAGACGGGGGCTACGAACTTTCACAACAGGGAAGAGAGTATATATCGATTAGTACACTTGATTATAACCCAAGCACTCCGAATGAGAATATTGCAAAAAATGGAGGACTACAACATGAAATGATGTACTTTGTATGGCCCAGGCTCAATCAAGGACAAACTTGGGATTCCAACAATTTACCAAGCCTGTTTTTACGCATTAATTGGTTGGGTGAAAAAAATCTTCCGGGCCGCGGCGGAATTACAGAAAATATGACGGATGCTTATCAGGAATTTTCAAAAAAAAATTCGGGATTCATTAGCCAGCAACACCCCGACCACCACAACTTAGTAGCTATTAAAGTAAATCAAGCAGCTGAAACCTTCAAAATACTCAATGCCAATGACGGGGGGATTTTCATATCAAATACTAGTACAAATCCGGGCTTTAATGATGGCGACTGGCAACCTACTGCCAACGGGTATAATACTACACAATTTTACGGGGCAGATAAAAAGCCAGGGGCTAACGAATATATTGGTGGAGCACAGGATAACGGAACTTGGCGCTCTCCTACTTCTCAGATAGCTGGCAGTAATTCGGATTATGTATTCAGTATTTCCGGAGATGGCTTTGAAGTGTTATGGCACAGCCGTGATGCCAATAAAATCATCGGCAGCAAACAAAATAATGGTTTTTTTAGAACACTAAATGGAGGGATTACTTGGCAAAGTGCTGTCAATGGCCTACAAAATGACGGTCCTTTCATTTCAAGGCTTGCTAATGCTCGCGCAAACCCCGATCTTATCTTTGCTATTGGCAGAAGTGGTGTCTACCGCTCGGAAGATTTTGGCGGGCGGTGGACACTGGCGGCTATTCCCAGCCGATGGAATGCTAGCGACATAGAGGTTTCTGAAGCAAATACCAACATAGTTTGGGGTGGCGGAGGCATGTCGCAAACTCTCAATCTCTTTGTTTCTACCGATGCCGGTCTCACCTTTAATGCTACTAAAAATTTTACAAATGATTTCGGAAACATCTCGGCGATTGGTACGCACCCTACTCAAGCTAATACGGCTTATGCGCTCTTTTCTTTTGCTAATTCGCCAAAAGTATTGCGTACCACAGATTTAGGGCAAAGTTGGGAAGATATATCAGGTTTTAGTACTAATACTTATGATAGCGGAACGAGCAGCAATGGTTTCCCCGATGTAGCTGTGTATTCGCTATTGGTGATGCCACACGACACGAATATGATTTGGGTCGGCAGCGAAATAGGCATTATAGAGTCTACTGATAATGGGCAAACGTGGGCATTACAAAATAGCAATTTACCTAGTGTTTCAGTTTGGGAGCTAAAAATTCAGGATCAGGAAGTGATTGCTGCCACACATGGAAGAGGCATCTGGTCAGTACAAGTTGATGAATTGCCCGAAACAGATCCTCCGCTGAGCTTTGAAGAAGATATTATCAATAAGCGATTCTCCATGTCTGTGTATCCCAATCCAGTAAGTAGCCAAACAAATATCAAATACTATCTGCCTACTGCAGATCATGTAACCTTAAGTATTTATAATATAGATGGCAGATTAGTATACCAAGATGATTTGGGTGTTGGACAAGCTGGAGAACATACAGTTCAGTGGAATGTAAATAATAGAGAAGAAGGAATATATATTATCAGATTAGACGGACGTAACAAAAGTAAATCTCTGCGGGTATTGGTCAGATAGAAGAAAAATTTTAGCGAAAAAAACCCGCAAAATTTTTTAAAGTTTTGCGGGTTTTTTTTAATCATCGATGATTACTTCTCACGAAATACCAACTTGATAGGCACTCCCTCAAAGTCAAAATGCTGCCGAATTCTGTTTTCCAAAAAACGCATATACGGCTGTTTGATATACTTAGGGTAATTGCAAAAAAAGGCGAATACGGGCGAGTAGGTAGGCAATTGGGTAACATATTTAATTCTAATATATTTGGCTTTATGGGCTGGTGGTGGATGTGTGTTGATGTCTTTTAACAGAGTATTATTTAGGACAGAAGTAGCTATTTTAGTGGTTTTTCGTTTATATATATCTATGGCTAGTTGGATGGCTTTAAAAATTCGTTGTTTTTGATGCACAGAAGTAAAAACAATAGGTATAAAAGCGTTGGAGCCTAGCTTTTCCTTTATTTGTCGTTCTGTTTGGTAAGCCGTTTGGTTCCCCTTATTAATTAAATCCCACTTATTCACCATTACCATTATTCCCTTCTTGTTTTCCAATACTATCCTAATAATGTTCAGGTCTTGTGCCTCCATTCCTAAAGTAGCATCTGTGAGTATGATACAAACATCAGAACGCTCAATAGCTTTTCTGGCTCGCAAAACCGAGTAAAATTCTATATCTTCTTTTACCTTGATTTTCCTTCGGATTCCTGCCGTATCGGTCAACATGAAGTTTTTCCCAAAGGCTTTATAATGGGTGTCTATCGAATCACGGGTAGTCCCTGCAAGGTCGGTTACAATATTTCTGTCAGTATTCAGCAACACATTGATAAAAGAAGATTTTCCTACGTTCGGTCTGCCAATAATGGCAATATGGGGTATCTGAGTAATTTTTTTTTCAGGTACTTTAAAATGTGTAATGACAGCATCTAACAAATCTCCTGTACCGTGTCCATTGATAGCAGATACGGCATAAATGTCGGCCGGCAAGCCTAAGGCATAAAAACTACCAAACATCTGCTGACGTTGTGTATTATCTGCTTTGTTTGCAACAACGTATAGTGGTTTTTGGAAACATCTTAATATATTGGCAAAATCTTTATCTAAATCAGTAATACCTTCATAAACATCCACAACAAACAAGATGACATCAGCTTCCTCAATGGCTAAATGAACTTGCTTGCGAATAGCCGATTCAAAAATATCCTCTCCATCCTTTACGTAGCCCCCCGTGTCGATAACGGTAAAGGTTTTATCCGTCCATTCAGCTTTGCCATAGTGCCTGTCACGCGTGATACCACTTTGCTGCGCCGTAATTGCTTGCCGCGTTTCGGTGAGTCTATTAAACAGCGTAGACTTACCCACATTGGGTCTTCCTACAATAGCGACCATATTCGACATAATACTAGTTAAATTTAGCAGTAAGAGTTACTCAGTGACTACACCTATTCTAATACTTTAGGCACTCGAAAATAATTAGAGTCTTTTGCTGGAGCGTTGAATAAGCCTTTGTCGTGTGGTAACATATTACTCACTACATCTTCTCTAAGGATGTTTTCTTCTTCACTCATTTGTATCAACGGCACTATATGGCTAGTGTCGAGTTGGTTGAGTTTATCCATCCAATCAGTAATTTCGCTCATGCTTTTTTGCATTTCCTCCACATCTTGCTCATTTAAGTAGAGCCTAGCTAAATGGGCTGTTTTTTGTACAATTTTTTTGTCTATTTTCATCGACTTTGTATACCTACATATTTTCTGCAAAAGTAAAAAAATTTAACAAACATGCTCTAAGAAGCTGTCTAAAAACTTGAATAAGGGTAAAAAGTACTCAGATTGAGTATACTGTAATATTTATGGTGTATTTGATTAATAGACACTGAACAAATAAATTGCTTTGCCTAAAAAAATACAGTGATATTTTTTTAACTAAAATTAACATTTAATTATAAATAATTAATAGTCAGCAAGTTATTTGTTAAAAAAGTAATTTTTTTTAACACGGTTGTGTATTCTACATGCAATTTATTTGCATGTAGAATACAAATACCAATATATTTGCGTCAGTTTTTACTCTAAACAAGTAGACAAGATGAAATGTACTATACTTCTACTTATTTTACTAAGTATGTTCTCCTATACAGTTCATGCTCAAGATAGAATACAAGGGCAAATATTAGGTGAAGATGGCAAGCCCATTCCTGGTGCTTACATCAAATTAACGTGTTCTTCAAATGATAAAGAAACAGTAAGTAAGTCAAATGGTGAATTCTTGATAGAAAATATTGCCAGTACTACTACAAGTGAGATATGCAAGTTGCAGGTCAACGCTTTTGGGTTTGAAACCTATGAGAAAGAAATTTCGAGGCAAAATATGAAGGAATTACTTGAAATCAGGCTTAAAGTACCTACTGTTAATTTACAAGAAGTGGAAGTATTGGGCAGAGTACCTAAGAATTATAAAAGTGAATACAGCTTTTCGTCGACCAAAATTGCAACCAAAAATATAGATTTGCCTCAAGCCATAAGCTCTGTAACTAAGGAATTAATTACTGATAGACAAGCATTTCAGCTTGCAGATGTAGTAAAAGTAGTGAGTGGCGTAACTCCCTCAAGTTTTTATAATCAATACGCTATAAGAGGTATTAGTCAAAATGAAAGTGGGCAAATTATAAATGGTATGCGTACTCGTCAGTTTTATTTTTTACAACCATTAACGTCTAATATCGAACGAGTTGAAGTAATTAAAGGTCCTTCCAGTGTAACATTTTCAAGTGTAGACCCGGGAGGAAGTATCAATATGGTAACAAAAAAACCATTAAAAGAAAAAAGGTCTCAAGTCAGTTTAGGTGCAGGTAGTTTTAATACTATCAGAGGATCTGTTGATTTGACATGACCACTCGATGATAACAAGAAATTGCTTTATAGATTCAACGGTGCATATCAGGAAGCAGGCTCATATCGCGACTTGATAGAAAATCGCTCTATATTAATTTCACCTTCTTTTAGTTATATACCAAACGAAAAAACAGTCATTAATACAGAATTGATTTACAGTGATATGATAGGTTACCTGGACAGAGGACAACCGATTTTTGGAGCAGTCGCTGGTGTTACTAATCTTAATAGTACACCAATTAGCTTGAATCTGGGAGCACCTAATGATTTTTATCATTCGAAAGAGTTTACTATCATGACAAGTCTGTCACATAAATTTACAGAAAAAAGTATTTTCAACCTTAGATACATGAAACAAACATGGCAGGAAAATCTACAAGAACATAGAACAACTAATGCTTTTGCTACTGATATTGACGGTAATGAAGTAGCAAGTTTAGTCCAGATGCGTTTTGTACAAAGACAACAATTCTGGGATACAAATAATTTAAATACTTACTTTGACTTCGTATTTGACTTAGGGGCAACTAGGCATAAGCTTTTAATAGGGTACGATTTACAATGGTGGCATAAGGTAAAAGGTGCAGGTCAGAACTCGGCACGTGGCTTTTTACTCAATGATGGCAGCGCGACAAAGGGATTTGACCCAGCTAATGCAGGGGATTACCAGACTATTGAGATAGACGGTGTCACACTTCCCAGACCTAACGTAAGTTACTTCAATCTGAGCAGCCCAGATAACTCACTGGCAAATATTAATGATTATGTCATTAACTCTCGCTTCCAGATTCCTTCAGTATTGACCACTACTAATGCCATATATATTCAAGAACAACTCAGCTTAGGAAACTTTAAGTTGTTACTAAGTTTGAGACAAGAATGGTTTGAAGATATTACTAACTATAAAGGATCTGATGAAGCCTCTTTTAAGAATAGTAGACTCATTCCAAGAATCGGACTGACTTATAGCTTAAACAAGAATATTAATTTTTACGCTACCTATTTAGAGGGTTTTCAACCACAATCAAATACTACAGATTTGATGCCCAGTACTGCTAATTTTTTCTGGGCAAGTAATTCTGCTGCACGATTTGATCCTCTAACTAGTGACTTAATAGAGGTTGGTACTAAAATGGAACTATTGAATAAGCAACTACTAGTAAATGCTGCTGTTTATCAAATTAATCAACAAAACATCTTAATAAGTGCAAACGATCCGAATGAACCTGATTTGCTCACACAAAGGGGTTCAGATAGAAGTAGAGGATTTGAATTAGACGTAACAGGATATATTAATCAAAACTGGCAGATATATGCTTCATACGCTTTTATTGATGCTGAAATTACTAATGATGCTGATGAGTCTCTTATTGGTCAGAGAAAAGAAAACACACCTCAACACAGTGGTAATATTTGGACGAGATATAATTTCAATAGAACATCAAAATTAAACGGTTTAGGGCTAGGTTTTGGAACAACAATCCAAGGAAGTAGGGTTCCGTGGTTCACTAGAGATTTTGAAGTACCAGCTTTTACAACTTTTGATCTTGCATTGTATTACTCTCCAACAAGGTCTAATATACAAATTGCATTGAATGTAAATAATATATCGGACGAAATTTATTGGATAGGAGCTCAAAATTATACTCGTTTATTTCCTGGTACACCGAGAAACTACGTAGCTTCGGTAACATATAATTTTTAAACCTTAAGTATTTATATACTTATCAGCTTTTATTAAGTGTGAAACTCATTATATTAATTGCAAAGAAAACTTGGGGGGAAATAATAGATAGAAAGGCATCAAAGTGGATGATAGTCTTTTTGAATACTGTATTACTCATAGTAACATATATGGGTAATAGTAATGTAGTGAAGCACAACGACAGAGCTAAAGAATTAAAAAAGGAAGTAAGAAGAAACTGGGAAAATAACCCAGATAAACACCCTCATCGCATGGCTCACTATGGCTATGTGGTTTTTAGAACTAAATATCCATTGAGCTTCTTTGATACTGGGTTGGATACTTATGTTGGTAACTCAATATTTCTTGAAGCTCATAAACAAAATACTGTTAATTTCTCTGAAGCAAGTTTTACAGATAATTTACTAAGGTTTGGAGATATATCGGCAAGTATGATATTTCAGCTGTTGATACCACTACTTATTTTCGTTTGTGGATACGGTATAGTTGCAAGAGAAAGAGAGAGTGAAACACTGAAATTATTGATTATTCAAGGTGCTAGTTGGCAAAAGATATTATTAGGTAAATCAACAGGTCTTTTTCTTTTAAGCTTGACTGTTATATTACCCATAATGGTGTTAAACATATTTCTACTTGTCTTCAACGATACTTCTCTAATTACACCAGAGACCTACCTTAGGTATGGTCTAATAGTAGTATTTTACTTCATCTACTTCTCAACACTTTCTCTGTTTACAGTATTAACATCAACCATAACTCGCTCTTCAAAGTTATCTCTTAGCTTACTGTTGGGTTATTGGCTGTGCTTCATTATTGCATTTCCTAAAATCTCTCAAGTTATAGGACAGTCTATTTTTCCTTCATCTTCAAAAGTCGAATTTGATATAGCAGTAGAAAATGAAACCTTGAAACACGGTGATAGCCATAACCCAGATGATTCATACTTTAAAAACATCAAAGATTCATTACTGCTGGTACATCGTGTGAGTTCCGTACAAGAACTTCCCTTCAACTATAGTGGATTTATAATGAAAGAGGGAGAAAAGTTAAATTCTAAGATTTATAACAGACATAAGTCTGAGTTAGTACAGACTTACCTCCAACAGTATAATTTTGTCAAATGGATGTCTTTAATTAATCCATATATAGCCATAAATAGTATTTCAATGGCTTTATCTGGCACTGACTACCAAGAATACGATAACTTTCAAAGCCAGGCAGAGAACTACAGATACTTTCTAGCCCAAACATTAAATGACTTACACATAAAATATGTTGCTAATGATATCAAATCATCGGCTGATAAAAGAGCGGCCTTAAGTAAAAAGTACTGGCAAGAAATCAAGGATTTTAATTATAAATTTATAGATACTAGGATAATTCTCAAACAAGAAGTAGCTTCAGTTTCAGCACTATTTATGTGGTTTATAGGGCTAGCTTTTCTAACAACCAGATTCACTAAATATTACTGAGTATTACAAATAAGATGAAAATAATTTTACTTAAAAGTTTTCTCCGTTCTAAAGCTTCCCTATCAGGTTTATGTATACTTCTTTTGTTGGGTATTATCAGTCTTAATATTGGTAAAAACTTTTTAAAAAAGCATACCAAATTGGTAAATCATACTGCCGTTTACCAAGAAAATAAAATCAAAAAACATATAAAAAACGCATCCGATGACTTGGGCTTACTACTTTATTATGCGCAATTTGGTTTGGTAAACCAAATGCCTCATTTGGCTGGTTTATCAATAGGAGTCAGAGATATTAATCCCACCACTCAGAGCGTCAGTATTCGCAATCTGGAAGAACAAAAATATGCGAGCGAACTGATTAATCCCTATTATCAGCTACTGGGAAAAATGGATCTAAGTTTTGTTTTTATCTACTTCTTCCCTCTAATTATTATCACCCTCTGTTTCAGTATTATATCTGAAGAAAAAGAAAGTGGAAGATGGAAAATGATAGTCATGCAATCAAGCAATTTTTTAAAAGTTATCAGATTTAAGTTTCTTATTCATTATGTATTTATTTTGATTATCACACTAATGCTACTATTGATAGGTGGTTTATATTTGAGTATCCCACTAAGTCTGGCATTTGGAATCCACAGTATTTTATCTGTTTTCTATATTACCTTTTGGTTTGCTTTATGCTGGCTTGTTATTAGTTTTAATAAAGGATCAAACACAAACTTGCTTAGCTTATTATTTTTATGGGTGACACTCTGTTTAATTGCACCAGCGATCATTAAATCAGTAACAATTATATTATTTCCTCTTCACGAAACCTATGATACAATGATAGAAAGTAGGGAAGGTTATCATAAGAAGTGAGATTTAGAAAAAAAACCTACTGTTAAAAGGTTCCATGAAGAGTATCCCCAATTTTCTCATTATCAACATCCTGAAGGTAAAAACTTCAGTTGGCTGTGGTATTATGCTATGCAATACATGGGCGATGTTGAGTCTAGAGATAGTGCTGAAAAATTAATAAAAAAACTAAACCAAAGAACTAGCTTCGTAAAGCTAGCAGGATTATTTATCCCTCCCATACATACGCAGCTAGGTTTCAATAATTTAGCAAAATCTGATGCAAAAAATTATACTAACTACTTAATTGAATTAGAAAAATTTCACGAAAGAAAAAGAATACATTTTTATCCTAAAATTTTTACTACAAATAGTATAGATATTAATGATTGGAAGGATTTATCCTTAAAATTTTTCAATGAGCAGCGAAAGATTAGCGTTGTTAGGCTAATTTTGCCTTTGATTACAGCGATATTAATTCTGAATATTTGGTCAATAATTAATTTTAGAAAACTTTTAAAAATAAATACTCCATAAAATGCTAGTTGCCACAAATTTATGTAAATACTACGGGGCTGAAATAGCTTTAAATAATTTGAATCTGAATATTAAGGCAGGAGAAATCTTTGTCCTTTTAGGACATAATGGCGCAGGTAAAACTACTACCATTGATTGTTTTTTGGGCTTTACAAAACCTACAAGCGGAGAAGCTGTTATCGATGAATTAAATGTAGAATACAATACTACTGAAATAAGGAAAAAAGTTGCTTACATACCTGATAATGTAAGCTTGTACCTTGAGCTTAATGCCATAGAAAATCTATCATTTTTTTGCTCATTGGCAGACCTACATTATGAGAAAGAGGAGCTTGTAAACTTTCTGAACGAAGTAGGGCTACCATTAAAGTTCCAACAACAGCCCTTGCGCGGTTACTCCAAAGGAATGAAACAAAAAGTTGGTATTGCAATAGCCTTAGCTAAAAAAGCAAAGGTTTTATTTTTGGATGAACCTACTAGCTTTCTCGATCCTAAATCTTCTAACGAGCTTTGTAATATTATATCAGATTTAAGAAATAAAAAAACAACCGTCCTAATGTCATCACACGATTTGTTTAGGTCAAAGAACCTTGCGAGTAGAATAGGAATTATGAAAAACGGTGAATTAGTATCTGTTATTAATCCGTCGGAAATTAATATAAATGAATTGGAAAAATTATATCTCGAAGTTGTGTAAAATAAACTATAACTCACTACTCAAGAGAGTTTCCTAAAACCCTATTTCTACCAAAAAGTAGACTTTTAGCAAGTAAATAAGTTTTTTTCTGCCATTTTTTACAGCATATAACAGTGTTTTATGTATACCTGTGAAACACAAAATTACCCTCCTTTCAAGATATATTTCATTTGAAAATATACTCCCAAAATGTTACCTGATTATAATTAATTTTTTATTTTGAATAAAATAGTACACAAACATATTATCTTATTTGATGGTTTTTGTAACCTATGCAACTGGTCGGTTAATTTCATTATCGATAGGGATAAAAAAGGTAAAATTTCTTTTGCTGCTTTACAGTCGGAAATAGGTCAGCAGCTTTTAGACAGCTATGGTTTAGCTACTAAAGATTTTGATAGTTTAGTTTTTATAAGTAACAATAAGGTATTTCAAAAGTCGAGTGCTGCGCTAAGCATTGCGCAAAGGATGGATAGGCCTTGGCCTTTATTACAGATATTCTTCATTATACCCAAGTGTCTCAGAGATAAACTCTATGTATTTGTTGCCAAAAATAGATATCGTTGGTTTGGCAAAAGACAGTCCTGCCGTGTGCCTACAGCTGCCTTAGCAAGTAGGTTCATATAAGCCGATTTAATCGGGTGGAATGTGTTGATATGGAAATGATTAAATAATTTATCTCAATAAATATGTTTACTGTTGCTGCTATACTAGTTTTGCACGAATATTGAACAGGATAATTCTAAATGACGTTTTTACGAGGCTAAAATGGCTGGAATTGCCGATCTTTGATTATTCATACATAAAAACAATGATTATTTTCATCAAATATAATAAAACACACCTCCGTTAGGAGCAAAACCTTTGATTCGTGTACGTATAGCGTTGTAAAAACGCCACGCTGAGTTATTAAAAAAATGAACAATCATGAAACCATCACCACTGCTATTAGTGCTGCTGCTTTTTTTAGCCCATCTATCCTTTGCACAAGACCAAAATGCATACAGAGAACTTGAAAAAATCGAAGAAGAATGGAATAAAATTACTATCGATGAAGTGACTATTGATCCCGTTCATATTGACAAAATTGACTGGATAAAAAATAAAAAAACAAGTTCCCAAAAACCGAACAAACCAACAGAAATAGTAGTAGACAATGTAGTTCCTATCAAAAAGGGTAATAAGTCACCAAAAGAAAAAATAGAAAGGGACAATATTATCCCTCCAAAAAAGAGTGATCAACCGAAAGAAAAAATAGAAATTAACCCCAGACCAAACGATAAAAAAAATGAGCAAAAAACAGAAGAAATAGATGAGCAGTCAGCGATTCCTTCACGCTATCCACTACCCAAAAATGGTACAGCCATCACGTCTAATTTCGGATACCGCGTACATCCCAGATACAAAGTAAAAAGGTTTCATAATGGAGTAGACATCAGTGCTCCAAAAGGAACTAAAGTGTATTCCACTGCCAAAGGAAAAATATTAAGTGCAGGACGAGTCAATGGCTACGGAAAATATATCGTTATTAAACATAACAGACACTACAAAACTGCCTATGCACATCTAGACAAGATAGTGGTAAAAAAAGGACGAAAAGTAAAATTAGGCGAGATCATCGGACGCGTAGGCAACACGGGCATGGCCACCGGAAACCACCTACATTACGAGGTAATTAAAGGCAATAAAAAAGTAAATCCGAGAAAATATTGGTAAAAAAATAATCAAACAAAATATAGCTTGTGCAGTAGTCATACCCCGGCGAGTACTACACTTGCCAGCGCATTGTGAGAAGTATCTTTGCAAAACTTAAACTCAACGCAACTTAGCAAAGCCACACTGAAAAAATTGAACCTTTACACGAAAATTTTGTGTTTTGTAAAATAAAAAGTGTAAACGAGCATTGATAACTAAATTAGTCACTTTATTATTAATTTCATAAATGTATCGTTCGATTATTCACCTGCTCTTTTGCTCAATTTTAGGCACTACCTCGATAGCTCAGAATACAACCAAGTACAGTAACGAATTTTTATCTATTGGGGTAGGATCCAGATTTTTAGCCATGTCTAACGGGGGAGCAGCACTGGCAGATGATGTAACAGCAGCCTATTGGAATCCGGCAGGACTCATGGGGGTACATACCAAATACGAAATATCAGCTATGCACGCTACTTACTTTGGTGGCATTGCCAACTACGACTACATAAGTTTTGCCACAACTGTCGACAGGGCTAGTAGGGTAGCTTTTTCGCTTATTCGTTTGGGTGTGGACAATATACCCGACACCCGTTTCTTGTTTGCCCAAGGCAGCGCAATACCCGATTTTGATAATATTCGCTCTTTCTCTATTGCCGACTATGCGCTGCTTTTTTCCTATGCGCGACGCTCTGCTACTATCAGGGGATTGCGAGTAGGCATTAATTTTAAAATTATTTATAGAAGTGCCGACATCTTTGCCAATGCTTGGGGCTTTGGTTTGGATGCAGGCCTACAATATACGCGCAAGAATTGGAATTTTGGACTTATGGCACGAGATATTACTGGCACCTACAATACTTGGTTTGTAAACCCTGAAACGCTATACGACGTTTTCTCTAGCACAGGCAACACTATACCTGATAACTCAATAGAAGTAACGCTGCCGCGCTTATTAGCAGACATAGCTTACAAGACGCGCTTGCAGAGCGTTGGTCTCACACTAAATATCGGTGCCGATCTTACTTTCGACGGTAGAAGAAATACGCTGTTAAATACTGATATATTTTCAGTTGATCCACACGCAGGGGTGGAACTAGATTTTAAGCAAATATTGTTTCTAAGGGCAGGAGCCGGACAATATCAGGAGATTAAAAATTTTGATGGCACTTTTCAGCCCAGCTTAAAGCCTGCTTTCGGAATAGGCTTTCGCGTTAAAAATATCATCTTAGATTATACGTTGAGCAACGCGCTGGCTGACGGAGAGGCAATATATTCTCATATATTCTCTGTAAAAGTAAGTTTTAACAAATCCAGCAGTAATATACCTAGATATGAGAAAGAACACGAGTAGTTTTTAATTTCTTAGCTAAACTTTTTTATCGGATATGGCAAGTAAGCAAATGAAGTTTTGGCAGTCAATTATATTTTCAGCAAATCTATACATCGCTTCAATATTTTCATTATCTGCACAATATGCTAACGATTGGATTAGTTTTAATAAAACTTATTACAAAATTGAATTAAAGCGAGAAGGCATCTACCGCTTAACGTACCAAAACCTAATCAGTGTCAATTTTCCGGTAGGGCAAGTCGACCCAATAAATATACAAATGTTTTTCAGAGGGCAAGAGATTCCTATCCGTGTTGTTGATAGAGGAGCAAGTGATATTATTGATGAGGCAGACTATATAGAGTTTTATGGTATTGGCAATGATAACGCCTTGGACAAAGCACTCTACCAAAACCAAGCAGATATTACCAACCCTTATGAAACTTTATATAGCGACAGGACTGCTTATTTTCTTACCTTTAGCCGCGACGGTACACTCGGGCTAAGAATTCAAGATGCACCCACAGCGGCAAGTACCCCGCAGGTTGACTATTATAAAGGACAAGTAATATTATCTGAAAAAAATCCTAGTAATTTTGCTTTTGGAACCGTATATCCTACAAACCTTCAAACAACCAATATTGCAGCTTTTGACGCTAATTGGTCTAGCGCAAAAGGTTTCACAGGGGCAGCTAGAGGTTTTTTCACACACGATCAGTCCAATCAAATAAAAGTAGACCATACCCTGAACATCACAAATTACTACTACGATGCCGCCGATCAACCGAGTATTAAAGTATTTATGACCGGACGTTCTCATACACAGCATACGGTAGAAATTTGGGTGGGTACTTCGGCAAACAACCAGCGAAAAGTAGGTACACTACAATTTGGCGGTTTTGAAAATGGTCTTTTTGAAACTGCACTCAACGAATCAGACTTTCCGACTAATGACGGACAGCTGGTTGTCAGCTATGTGCTATTACGTGCAACACCTGCAAACTATGAATTCGTATCGCTATCAGCTATCGAGGTGAACTACCCCAAAACACTTGATATGCAAAACCAACCTTTACGAGAATTTATGTTTTACAATAATAGAGTTCGTGCCACTATTAACAATGCTCTCAATAATGCAACTACCTTCCTGATTGTTGACTCAATGCAGGTAAAAAATATATCTACCACTGAGCCTTCAGCCGGGCAAGTTACTTTTAGCGTTGCCTCAGAAAGTACTAAACCAGTAAAAGTACATATACAAAGTATACCCTCCCAACCAATCAGTATCCAACGAGTGACTCTATCGCCTATTGACACACAAAAGAACTACCTGATACTAACGCACAGTACTCTGTTGAGTGGAAATGCTGTTGCTAATTATGCTAATTATCGCGCTTCTGTCCAAGGGGGCAGTTTTAATACCGACATCCAAACAGTAGAGCATTTGTATAACCAATTTACTTACGGAGAAGTAAGCCCTTTGGCTTTCAGAAGATATGCAACTTATATGATTGAACAGGGCAATCCGGCATTTTTATTTATCATTGGTAGGGGTTTAGATGTATTACACCGATACGAACATAATCGACCAGCTTCAGAATCATGGGGCTTCAAAAGTCTTGTACCTGCTTACAGTTTTCCACCTTCAGATTTTGCTATTACCGAAGGCTTAAATGGTTTGCCTAACGTACCTGCTATTCCAACGGGAAGACTCTGCGCTACCAATACCCAACAAATTGTCAACTATTTTAATAAGGTGAAGGAACACGAAGAATCTTTACCCAGCGATTTATGGCATAAAAGATTTTTGCATCTGACGGGAGGAAAAACCAACGCTGAACAAGAACGCTTTGCAAGTTTTGGCATTAGTGTAGGAAATATTGCTGAAAATAAGTATATGGGTGCGCAGATAACTCCGTTCAAAAAAGGAGGACTAGCCACTGCCGAAATAATCCGAGTCTCGGATCAGCTGAATGAAGGAGTGGGTTTAATTTATATGTTTGGCCATTCTTCTACCACTTTCACGGATTTTAGTGTAGGAAATGTTAGTAATGATGTGTACGGATATAATAACCAAGGTAAATATCCTTTCATGCTGGTTAATGGCTGTAATGCAGGTAATGTTTTTCAGCGCGGTAATGACACAAGAACGCTAGGCGAAGACTGGGTACTCACCCCGAACAGAGGTGCCATTGCTTTTATGGCACACAGCTACTTCGCCTTCGACCTTTTCCAAGCCCAATACAATAACTCTTTGTACACGACATTTTACGCCGACAGTGCTTTCATTTATCGCCCCATTGGTGAGAGTGTACAAAAAGCTATCGAACGCTTTGCCGCTATTAATAGCAACAATATTAGTGCTTTGTCTAATGCTCAGCAGTTTGTATTACAAGGCGATCCAGCTGTACGCATATTCAATGCACCCAATCCTGACTATATGCCAGACCAATCAGGAATATATGTTTTAGAAAATGAATCTGGTAATCGGGTAAATGCACAAAATGATTTTTTTCAAATTATACTACCCATAAGTAACTTTGGCAGAGTAGACATCGATAGTGTTACTCTACGTGTAAAACGTACTTTTCCCAATGGAACAATCCAACAAGTATCGCAATTCAAAATAGCACCAGTTTTTTATAGAGACAGTATTAGCATAAAAATCAAGCAGGCAGAAAAAGACAGAGAAATTGCTGTTGGAGACAATATTTTTACCTTCATCATCGATCCCGAGAATGCCATCCCCGAACTTCGTACAACCAATAACATAGCAACGTACAAGCTATTTCTTCCCCGGAGCGGTTTAAGTATTGTTAAACCTTATCGTTACAGCATAGCCAATAAAGCTAAATTAAGCGTATACATGCATAACTCTGATTTTTTAGAAAGAAATAGAAACTATATTTTCCAATTAGATACCTCTGTAAATTTCCAAAGTGCGGCCTTTACGCAAGGTACTGCCAGAGGTGGCAATACAACCCGATGGCAGGTTACTCTGCCTGTAGGTACCCCGGGAGATACTATTGCCTACTACCTGAGAGGCCGTTATGCCTCAGAAGACCTCGACACTGAAGATGATACTGCCTGGATCAACACTACTTTTTCTTACATTCCCGAATCCAATACACAAGGTTGGGCGCAAGTAAACTTGCAACAACTCAACAGCAATAATTTCAAAGATTTATCCGTTGATGCCCCGAAAACAGCATTAGTATTTGACAAGAAAACTGTCAGCATTCAGGCACGCACCATAGGAGATAACGGTAGTAACCCCGACCGACGCAAGTATGCAATAATATATAATGGATTGAATATTACACAAGAAGGATTATGTAATGAGTTTGGAAACAATCGAATATTAATGATTGCTTTTGACCAAACTACTGGCAGACCATACATTCCCTTAGAAATTTTTAATACACCCGTACAAACTTGTGGCCTACTCATTCCGCAAGCTATTATCTTAGGCTTGCGCGATCAGTTTATCCGTTTGGTCGACCCGAATCTCGGCAATGACTTGGCCTTAAACATCAACGCCGTTAAAAACGGCGATTATGTATTTTTAATGGCAATAGGAAATAACAAATTTCAACTATACGATGATAGGCAATTCAATGCCTTAGCAACAATTGGTATAGATATCACGCAGTTCAAAATGCTGGAAAGCGGTGATCCTTTTATTGCCTTGGGCATTAAAGGAGGAGTACCGGGTAGCGCATTAACGGCTTTTCCCTCGCAGATCTTGCCTATTAATGAACGAACAGTACAAGGCGATTTTTCTTTTAGTATTACCGAGACAAGCGGAACAATTACCACTCCCTTCATCGGTCCTGCCCAGAACTGGCAAAATATGTTAGTACGCTTCAAAGGGAAAGATACCAGTGCAGATCGCCGAGAAATCAATATATATGGCTTTGATAATAACAAACAAAATAGCCTTTTACTAGCACAAAACATCACGGCTAATCAATACGATGTTTCTGGCATTAGTGCCAATACTTACCCTTACCTGCAAATACAGATAACTCTGGCAGATACGGTGAATTTTAGCCCCTTGCAATTTGACAA
>CBDATB010000008.1:0-13291 GCA_965199745.1 Flammeovirgaceae bacterium
AACTACATTTTTAAGATTCATTTTTTTGCGCATCACACATAAATCATTCAAAAGCTTATTAGGGTTATACCTCTGTACGTCTTCTATAGTATACAAATCTAGCCCCTGTAAAATAGGTACTAATTCCTCTCTTACTCCAATAGATTCATAATCTTTTATACCAGCTACCTGTAATCGCCTTTCAGCCTTCATTTGTGGAAAAAAAATTACATCCCGAATAGAAAAACTATCCGTCATAACCATTGTCAATCTATCAATACCAATACCTAGACCAGACGCCGGCGGCATTCCATATGAAAGTGAACGCAAAAAATCCTCATCCAAAAACATCGCCTCTTCGTCCCCCCGATTCACTAACTCTAGTTGATCCTCAAACCTTTGACGCTGCTCGATAGGGTCGTTCAGCTCTGAAAAAGAATTACATATTTCTTTGCCGTTACAGATAACCTCAAAACGCTCGACAAAACCCTTCTTCAAACGATGCCTCTTCGCTAATGGAGACATTTCCACAGGATAATCCATAATAAAAGTAGGATCTATAAGTTTAGACTCACAACATCCCCCGAAAATCTCATCAATAAGCTTACCTTTTCCCATCCTAGAATCGATTGGTATGTTGAGCTTCTCTGCCGTTTCTCTCAAAGCACACTCATCCATGCCACAAATGTTAATACCCGTAAAATGCTCAATAGCTTCAAATAGAGTAAAGCGTTTCCAAGGCCGCTTGAAATCGATAGTGTAGTCGCCTAACTGAACAGTTGTTTTTCCATGAAGTGCTAAAGCTATCTTTTCTAGCATTTCTTCTACTAAACACATCATCCACTCATAATCTTTGTAGGCAACATATAACTCCATTTGTGTAAATTCAGGGTTGTGGAAACGACCCATCCCTTCATTACGAAAGTCTTTGGCAAATTCATAAACACCTTCATAACCGCCCACGATAAGCCTTTTCAAGTAAAGCTCGTTGGCAATACGCAAATATAAAGTCGTATCTAAAGTGTTGTGGTACGTTTTAAATGGGCGTGCTGATGCCCCACCATACAAAGGCTGTAAAATAGGCGTTTCTACTTCTATATAACCGCTTTCATTCAGATAATCGCGCATAGTATTCATCAGTTTTGCACGCTGACGGAATATCTCTTTTACCTCCGGATTAACAACTAAATCCACATAGCGCTGCCGATACCTTTGCTCCGAGTCAGTAAAAGCATCATGTACTTTTTCTCGTCCTTGTTCGTTGATGCTAGTCTTAACAATTGGCAGCGGCTTGAGCGATTTAGACAGCAGTTTAAACATCTTTACATGAACCGATATTTCACCCACCCGTGTCTTAAATACAAATCCTTCAACACCGATAATATCGCCAATGTCTAGTAGTTTTTTAAATACTACATTATATAGGCTTTTGTCTTCCCCAGCACACAAATCATCCCTCCTTAAATACAGTTGTATCCTACCGCAATCATCTTGTAGCTCTGCAAAAGAAGCACTTCCCATAACACGAATACTCATCAATCGACCTGCGAGTTGCACACAATCAAATGCTTTGCTCGATCCTTCATAGTGCGATTTGATCAATCCTGTATTCATATTCACTGCAAAACAAGCAGCTGGATAAGGATCGATGCCCATATCAATTAACTGCTGCCTCTTTTCTCTTCTTAAAATCTCCTGCTGGCTTAATGCTTTCATAATATTAATATTCTAATTAAAATCCTAAACAGCAAAAATAATGAACAAATATATTTTTTTATATAGTTTTCTTTTAATCAAAATATTTTAAAATATATCTGCAAAAAACTTTTGGCAGACAGTTTGCAATACATCACTTACTTAAAATATACACTTAGCTCAATAATTATGGTTCTTTGTTTTTTTGTCAAAGAAATTAAACAACCATAACTTTGCACTCAAATACGATACTATCCTTATTTATTTTCTAATTGCTATGAAAAAGATACATTTACTATCTGTCTTTTTTTGCATTGCCTATACGTCCTTCGCTCAAGAACACGAACCCTTATTAGTTATCGATCCGCAAGGGCATTCCGCTGCTATTCGCGATCTTGCTTTTATCGATCGAGGTAAAACCTTAATTTCTGTCTCTGACGACAAAACAATCAGATTGTGGAATATTAGCTCGGGTGCAGTAAAAAAAACACTTCGCGGACAAATTGGGGCAGGTCCCCTTGGCAAACTATATGCCTTAGCTGTTTCTTCAGATGAAAAATACATCGCTGTTGCAGGAAATCTACCCGACAACGCTATCCGTGTTTATCATTTGCCTACCACCCGACTTATTGCCACTTTTACAGACCACAAAAATATTATAACAGGACTGTCTTTCTCCCCCGATAATCGACTGCTCGCAAGTAGTAGTGGAGATAAAACAATTAAAATATGGGATACCAATCCTATTTTTAACCAAGACAGTGCTTTCACGCATATTAATACACCGATAAGTACTTTGTCTGGTCATCATGCTGAAGTATATAGCGTTGATTTTTCCCCCGATGGCAATAAGCTTATTTCAGCTTCTTTCGATAAACATTTGATCCTTTGGCATCGCTCAGGAAATACTTTTCTTTTAAATAAAAAAATGAAAGAACACAGCGACTATGTATATACTGCAGCTTTTTCCCCTGACGGAAAATATATTGCCTCAGGAGGATATGACGGAAAAGTAGTACTTTGGGACACTAATGGCAATTTACACAATATCATAGAAAAGCTAGCTGGACGTATCCTTAGCCTATCTTTTTCCCCCGAAGGTACCAAATTACTTGCTATGACCGACATAGGTAAGGTATACGATATTCCCTATGGGCATCAATACGCCTCTTTCAAGTTGCATGACAATACAGTGAGTGCCTCTGCCTTTATGCCTCTTGCTTCAAAAAATGTAGCACCAGTAGCTACCGCAGGAGGAAATAATCAAGTGATTTTTATCTGGAACGCCTACACCGGACAAACTTTAAAGAAAATTGTAGGAAAAGGTAGAAGTGCCTGGTCAGTTGCTTTTTCAGGCAATAAGCAACTGGCAATAGGTTATACACCCGCAAGCGAAAAAAAAAACGACGCTTGGCGCGGCGATCTGGAAGTTAGTTTTGATTTGAAAAATTTTCATTTTTCACTACAAAAACCCGATGAAAATGCTTTTAATAGAACACTTTCTGTCTTTCAAAATCAACCAGTAATTAGAAAAAATGCTTATACTATACAATACGGCAGTGCTATTCAGATCGAAAATGACCATAACAAAGATAAAATACTGCGGTGTTATACTTATACCCAAACCGGCAATATGATCGTTGGAAGTGCTGGCTCATTGAAGCTGTATGACCGCCAAGGTAGATTTCTACATAGCTTTGTGGGACACACTGGTGAGATTTGGTCAGTATCAATTTCTGCCGATAATCGTTTGTTGGCTTCTGCAAGTAGCGACCAAACAGTCAAAATTTGGAATATTGCCAGTGCAGAACTTCTCGCAACTCTTTTTGTAAGTACAGATAAAGAATGGGTATGTTGGACACCACAAGGCTATTACGAGGCTTCTGCAGGAGGAGAAAAATACATCGGTTGGCACGTCAATAAGGGCAAAAATAAAACAGCAGAATTTTTCCCTTCTCACGTCTTTCGCAAGCACTTTCATCAGCCAGACTTAGTGAAAGCAACTATTAGTCTAGGTACTTTCAAACTAGCGCAGTATCAAGAAAGTATCACCCAACAACTGCCCCCAGAAGTCTCCTGGTATGAACCCGCGGTTTTTGAAACAGAGACCAAAAAATCTAGCATACGAGTTCGAGCAAAAGTAAGCTCTAAAAGCCCCATCAAACAAGTGAAGTTGCTAATAGACGGGCGACCAATAGCAGGCAAAAGAGGTTTGAAATTAGCTAAAACAGATACACCTACTGAAAAACTCGTGGAATATGAAATTGATTTAGTCAACCATAAAAACAGCATCAGAATTTTTGCCGAAAATGAATATGCCCAGGCAGTTTCTCAAGAAAAAATTGTATATTATATTGCCCAACACAACACATATGACGAAGCAGAAGAATTAGATTTCGATATCGATGATTTTATAGCAAAACCTAATCTTTATATGCTTAGTGTGGGTATTTCAGATTTCGCCAATAGCAGCTATAACCTCGATTTTGCCGACGACGACGCCCAGTCAATGAGTGATCTGTACCGCCGACAAGAAGGCCTGCTCTTCGAAAGCACAACAATAACACAACTAACCGACAAGCAGGCGACAAAAGCCAATATCTTACAAGCATTTCAGCAACTCGAACAACAAGCTACTAAAGACGATATAGTAGTGATATTTATGGCTTCACACGGTATTAATCATCAAGGTGATTTCTATGTTTTACCACATGATGGCGATGTAAACCGCCTGAAAGAAACCTTGATTAGTTGGGAAAATTTTGCCAATGTACTTGGCAATTTGCCCTCAAAAGTAATTATGTACCTCGACGCTTGCCACAGTGGTAAACTTGGCGATAACGTGTCGAAAAACAACACAGAAGCCCTGCGCCATATGTCTTCCGACCGCAACGGCGTAGTTATCATGTCTGCCTCAACAGGTGATGAAAGCTCTCTAGAAAACGCTGACTGGGGGCATGGCGTATTTACCTACGCACTGTTGCAAGGCATGAACGAAGGAAAGGCCAATATTAAAGCTGATGATTTAATCTATTTGAGAGAGCTGGATTATTACGTTTATGAAAAAGTAGTAGAACTTACTAACAACCAACAACACCCCACTACGCAAAAACCCAGCACTATTAGTAGCTTACAAATGATAAAATTAGAGTAGTATTTTATCCCTTAAAACTACTACTTTTCAACGCTGATATCATTTTGCGGATATGACCACTGGGGTTCATCATGTTCTGATATACAGCCGCTATTTCATGGTTTTTGTCTAGTAGATAAGTAACCCGCTTAGGTTTTTGAATAAAAGGAATTTGTGCATTATAGCTTTTACTAACTTTCCCCCCTAAATCCGAAAGTAAATCGAAGGGCAGTTGATAACGCTCTTTAAATGACTTGTGGGATTGAATTGAATCATGACTAATACCGAATACATCTATATTCAACCCGCAGAGTACATGGTATATATTGCCAAAACCACAAGCCTCCCTCGTACAACCAGCAGTGAAATCTTTTGGATAAAAATAGATGATGCAAGCTTTGCCTTTCAGGTGCTTAGATAATGTAAGTGTTGTGCCAGAAGTAGAAGGCAACGTAAAATCAGGAGCAGAAGAACCGATACTTAATGCCATAATTCTTTCTTTAGCGTTACATTTACAGCAAGTCTACTGCCTAAAAATACAAAATACAAAATTTTACGCTTTTACTTTCACTACAAAGAATAACAATACCAAAAACAAAAATATTAATGGTTTTTCATATAACTTTGGACATTAAATACAAAATTCTTAGTATAATTAGAAAAATTAACCTCAATACTAATTTTAAAATTTACTTTAAACAGTTTGTTCTTTTTTAAAAAAATTGACAAAGCCGTTAAAAATACTACACACGGCCGACTGGCATATAGGCAAACAACTGTACGGTTATGATTTGTTAGAAGACCACAAACGCTTTTTTCATTGGCTAGTACAGACAATAAAAGAAGAAGCGGTAGAAGTGCTGATGGTTGCAGGAGATATTTTTGACAAAGCCAATCCTTCTAAAATATCTGAAAAATGCTATATTGACTTAATCAAACGTATTTACCGAGAAACCGATTGCCAAAACATTATCATTACAAGTGGTAACCACGATGGAGTGGCCACTTTACAGATGCATAAATCATGGGCGGATATTATTCGCGTACACACTTTAAGCTGTGTACCTGAAAACATAGCAGATGAATGTATAGAAATTCAAGACGAACAAAGTAATTTGTTATTAGTCGTTTGCGCAGTGCCTTTTTTAAGAGATAAAGATATTAAAAAAGCCTCTGCCGCTAGGAGTTATACAGATAACCTCACTGCACTTTCTCAAGGCATTATACACCATTATGAATCACTTGATACATTATGTAAAGAAAAATATGATGATACTGTCCCTATCATTGCCATGGGGCACCTGTATGCCAGAGGTGTTACTAACAACTCCAACAACATACGTGATATACACACAATAGGCAACCAAGTTGCCTTACAAGCCAATTGTTTGCCGAGCCGTTTCCAGTATGTAGCCTTAGGGCATATCCATCGTAGACAAACATTTCCCGGCACACCACCTGTTCATTATGCTGGTTCGCCTATTTCTTTGAGTTTTAAAGAACGCTTATATCCTCATGCAGTCAGCTTGTTGGTTTTATCTCAAGGAAAACTCTCCTCACCTCAGCAGCTTCTAATTCCCTGCTTCAGAAAATTGGAGGTGTACGAAGGAACCCTTGAAGAAATACAGCAGCAAATACACGATTTTAAGAATAAAAAAGAACTTCTGCCTGCCTTGGCGGAAATCGTTATCAAACAACGATGCGCTACCCCATCTTTAATAATTTCTTTGAATGAGTATCTGCAAGTGCAAAAAAATATACAAGTGGTCAACACCAAAATACATGTTGATAAGCAAGAGCAACAAATAGATCAAATGGCAGGTGATTTTCAATATCCTCAAATACTCAACGTGAAAAAAGTTTTTCAAAAAAAATTAGCAGAAGAAGACGTACTACCTGAACAAAAAAAGGTTTTGATGGAGGCCTTTACCGAAATCTTTCAACAAGTGAAGCAGAGTAAAGCAATTTAAAAATAAAAGCTGTTTTAGACTATTACACCTAATACTAGATCTCATGAAACCCACCGTAACAGTTATATGCCTTTGCTACAACCACGAAAAATATGTGTTAGAAAGTTTACTTTCTGTCGCTGCACAAACCTACAAAAATATAGAACTTATTGTGGTCGACGATGCCAGTGTCGACCGTAGCGTACAAGTGATCAAATCTTATATTCACCATCATCCAATAGCCAACTTTTTAGAACTTTCTACTAACCGAGGACACTGTCGTGCTTTTAATTTAGCTTTAGCAAACGCCACAGGTAAATATGTCATTGACTTAGCAGCAGATGACATGTTATTGCCACAAAGAATAGACAAACAAGTGGCTTTTTTTGAAAGCCTTGATGATAATTATGGTGTTATATTTTCAGATACTTACTTAATAAACAAAAGTAATAATAAGAAAAAAACCTATTTTCACAGAGATAAACAAGGCAATATTCTAGTTCATGTCCCTTCCGGTGATGTATATATTCACTTAATTAAAAAATTTTTTTTTAGCCCTGATACTATGATGATGCGCAAAAGTACGCTGGATAAATTAGGCGGTTATGACGATACGATCAGCTATGAAGACTATGATTTTGTGGCCCGGTCGGGTAGAAATTATCATTATGGATTTCAGGACGAAGTGCTTAGTATTAAGCGAGTGGTGTCAGGATCTCAATACACTAGAATATATGATGTAGGTAAAAATTTACATTTATCCACCACATTACGCGTTTGCCGAAAAATCCAGCAACTCAACAAAAACCCTGCTGAAAACAAAGCACTGGCTTTCAGTGTACGATACCACTTGCGTTTGTCCACTTTTACCGCTAATTTTCAAACAGCCTTATCTTATTTTACACTGCTCAAACAAGTGCATAAACCCAGCTTGCTAGACTATTTAACCTTGCTCATTATTAACTATCGCATTAACCTCAGCTTTTTCTACAAAGGGTATATTGCTTATTTGACTTACATAAAAAAACTGATTTGAACCCTTAGGCAACCGCGAGATACAATCCTTACAACTCATTAATATTAATTCTTTAAAAAAAATATGAATATATCAAAACAAATTGCCGTATTACCCGGAGATGGTATCGGCCCCGAAATTATTGAGCAGGCTATCAAAGTGTTAAAAGCCATCGAAACAATGTTTGGTCATACTTTCATTTTCAAAGAAGGCTCGATAGGTGCCGCAGCTATTGAAGTAACAGGTAACCCCTATCCTGATGAAACGCACCGGCTTTGCATGCAGTCAGATGCAATATTATTCGGTGCTATTGGCGACCCGAAATATGATAACAACCCTCAAGCTAAAGTAAGACCTGAACAAGGCTTATTAAAAATGCGCAAAAGCTTGGGACTATTCGCTAATATACGTCCAGTAAAAAGCTATGATATACTACACAAAGCCTCTCCATTAAAGTCGGAAATTATCCGAGGAGTAAATTTTCTTATCTGTCGCGAACTTATCTCGGGTATTTACTTTGGCCAACCCCGCGGACGCTCAGAAAACGGGCGGCAAGCTTTCGACACATGTGTGTATAGCCAAGAAGAAATCTTGCACATTACTCAACTCGCTTTTGAATATGCTAACAATAGACGCAAAAAAGTTACTCTACTCGACAAAGCTAATGTATTAGCTACTTCAAGATTATGGCGTTCAGTAGTTAGCGAATATGCCAAGAAGCATAGCCATATTACTTTTGAAACTATGTTTATCGATACAGCTGCCATGAAAATCATCCAAAACCCTCAACACTTTGACGTAATACTGACCGAAAACCTATTCGGAGATATTATCTCAGATGAAGCCTCAGTAATTACTGGCTCTATTGGTACACTTCCTTCCGCATCTATTGGCATACATACTTCTCTCTACGAACCAGTTCACGGTTCGTACCCAGAAGTTGCCGGGCAAAACAGGGCGAATCCTATTGCCACTATTCTTTCCGCCGCCATGATGCTAGAGTATTCTTTTCATCTAGTGAAAGAAAGCCAAATAATTCAAAAAGCAGTGGAAAAAGCAATGAACGAAAACGTAATAACTGAAGATATTAAAGATGGAAAGCACACAACCGAAGCCGTCGGTGATTATATTGCAAAATGTCTTAAAACACAGGTTTTTTGAATTGCTTAGAAAAAGACCGATGCATTCACTCTGTTGTCAAAACCCATAGTTCTACTCGCCGGTTCATCGCCCGACCAATTTCGCTATTATTCGTTGCAGCAGGGAATTGATCGCCATAGCCTTTGGGTTTTATCTGTTTTGTAGGAACACCATGAACGCATAAATAGCGTACTACGGCTGTTGCTCGTTGCTCTGATAGTTGTAGATTAGCAGCTTCTGTACCCACATTATCAGTGTGAGCAGCAATTTCAATAATCACTTTTGGATGCCTGCGTAAAAATTCAATCAGTTTATTGAGTTCTACCCGCGAGTTTGAGGCTAATTCGTATGAGCCAGAAGCAAAAAAAAGATTATTTAAGGTAATGAGGCTACCTTTTTCGATACGCTCCAACGGGATATGAAGCTGTTTAAAATCATACTCAGCATCTCGGATAAAATCCAAAGAAAGACTCTTAAACAAATAGCCTTCTTTTTGTACATAAAGTGCATATTGTCCGCCTTGAGTAAAAAAAACTGTATACATACCGCTTTGCTTATCCGAATAGGTACGCGCAGCCCTTTTTTGCGTACTTAAATCAATTAGTATAACACTGGCACGAAGTGGAGTTTTGGTTTTTTTATCATAAATTTTTCCTCTGGCATAATAACTTTTTTTAGTAGGACGCATCTCCTCTGGCACAGCAAAAGTATAGAGTTTGCTCTGCCTCAGTCCTCTGTTCGTTATTTCTTCATTGCTGAAATAACCCTTTTTACCGTCGGCAGTAAAAAACAAACCTACCTGATCGAGATGATTATTCAACGGGTAGCCAATATTTTGGGGAGTAGTCCATCCATTTTTAGTTTGTTCAGTGTGAAAAATATCAAGCCCACCAAAACCCAGCATACCGTCGGAAGAGTAATACAAAGCAAGACCATTGGCATGAATATAAGGCGATATTTCATCTGCCCGTGTATTAACAGGTTCTTGTAGGTTTACGGGATACTCCCACTTACCATCCTCGGCACGATTACTTACCCAAATATCTTTTTTGCCTACCCCACCAGGCCTGTCAGAAACAAAATAAAGCCTATCACCATCTGCACTCAAGCTCGGTTGAGACTCCCAGTAAGGTGAATTTATTTTTCTACCCAAATTTTTAACCCCTGTCCATTGTTCGCCTTCTTTTAAGGCTATAAAAAGATCGCAAGCACCCAAAATGGCGCGACCTTCAGCACCTTCACAAACTGTAAATACCATTACACGACCATCGGCAGAAATAGCTGCAGTGCCTTCATTCGACTTTGAATTGACTGAAGAGAGCAGCCTAGGAATACCCCATCGATCTCCCTCTCGAAGCGACTCGTAAATATTCTCATCTTCTCCTTTGTTTCTAGCAGTAAAAATAAGTGTTTGCTCATCACCAGTGAGAGAAGGAAAATACTGCTGCTCAAAATGATTAATCGGATGTGGCAACCGCTCAGGTTTATAAACAAATGCATCTCTTTCGGCAATTTGTTCAATGGCGTATTCTGCTGTTCTAATTAAAGAAGAAGCCTCCTTTAACTGTTTGTAGTAATATTTTACAGAGGGTTTTTGAGCTAAAAATACGCGGGCGTAATGCAAAGCAGACTCGTAATGACCATACTGCCGCAAGCTATACTTGGCTACATGAAAATAAGCACTTTCAAAACCCTTCTTATTGACTTGTAATTCGACAGCTTTTAAATAAAATTTATATGCCCTGTCAAACTCAAAGTCTTCAAAGGCAAGATTACCTAATGTATAGAAAGCCTCTGCAAAAAGTGTATCTTCTTTAATAGTTTCCAAATAGTAGTATTTTGCTTTAGCTGTATTCCCTTTTTTGTGGTGGTTTTGCGCCCTTTTATACAAAGAAAGTGCTTTGCGTTTGTACGAAATAGTCTCTTGTGTGTATCCGAGCCTAACGAAGCATACAATAAACAATAAAACTAATAAAGAATTTTTACAAAATTGAGCAAGTAGCCTTTCAGAAGCAAACAAAAAATGTTGCGCAAAAGCATACCTTGACCTACCTATATCTAAAAAAAAATTTATCACCACACACATTTTAATTAGTGTTGAAAATTAGATTATTTAAAAAGAATAATAAAGATACATAAAAACTTATTCTAAAAAGCTACTTAAGTGTACATAGTGAGAACATTTTTTGCCCTGAGTGGTTCATTTGCTATGAACAATTACTTAATTATTGGTGGCTCATCGGGAATAGGTCAACAACTGGCCAATACACTGGCAGCAAACAACCATGCTGTATGGGCAACGTTCTACAGACACCATTCAAAAAGTGAACACGCCAACTTGTCCTACCATGCCTTAAATGTTTTAGACGAGACACTAAACTTAGATTTTTTACCCAATCGCTTAGATGGACTTGTTTACTGCCCGGGCAGTATTCACCTCAAACCTTTTACCCGAATAAAGCCTGAATCATTCATCGAAGATTTTCGTCTACAAGTGGGGGGGGCTATCCGTGTAATGCAGTCTGTACTTCCTAAACTGAAAGCCAGTGAGGCCTCTTCTATTGTGTTATTCTCTACCGTAGCAGTCCAGCATGGTTTTAGCTTTCATGCACAAGTATCTGCCTCAAAAGGTGCTGTAGAAGGACTAACGCGTGCCTTAGCAGCAGAGTTAGCACCAAAGATAAGAGTCAACTGTATTGCCCCATCCATTACTGATACGCCCCTAGCTGCACAGTTACTAAATAGCCAAGAAAAAAGACAAGCCAACGCCCAACGCCATCCTTTGAAAAGGATAGGTAACACATCTGATATTGCCGCAATGGCTGCTTTCCTGCTGAGCGAGCAAGCCAACTGGATAACCGGGCAAATACTTCCTGTTGATGGCGGTATGTCAAGAATTAAAAACTAAACTATCTAAACATTTTATTAGTAGTATGTTCAATCTATTTAGAAAAAAAACAAAAATTGATGTTTTGCAGAAGAAGTACCAAAAGCTACTCAAAGAAGCACATGCATTGTCTACTGTAAACAGAATGCAAAGCGACCAAAAAACTGCCGAAGCCCATAAGATCCTACAAGAAATAGAAGCACTCACAAAAGCAGATAATTAGAAAAGCCATCTGCAAAACATACATAATATCCCTCTAATTAGGTATTTATGGAAGAAACTGATACTTGCTGAAAATAGAACAGTTTTTTTTACTACGCATAACTGGGAAGAAGCACAAAATATGCCGATAAAGTTGTCTTTCTACCATAAGGGAAAAATAATTAGTACACTTTCAGGGAGTGAAAAAGAAAATATTCAAGGTAAGAAAGTAAGTGTTTCCAAACAAGTTGAACTACCTGATAATATCATAAGCGAGACAACATACTTTACTACCGATACACAATACCACTTTCTCCCAAAATATCAGACAGAAAGAACGTTTCTTAATCAGATAAGTAATATTACTTTAAATTACTCTGTAGAAGATAAAAAATTAGAAGACCTTTACCAACTTTTAATTAAAAAAAGCAAATGAAGCAATTGAAATTTTTTATCTGGAATGCTTTTTACAACCTCAACATTGCCTTCCGCATTAAACAAGCGATATTCTTTACGGTATTTTTTCCTGTTTTAATCTTCGTAGTTTTTAGTTTCTTATGGGGAAATAGTCAACAAGAATATATTTTCTATTTGTTGACGGGGGTAATTTGTATGACATTGGCAACTGATGGATTTTTTGTGATAGGTGCTGTACTCAAGCAATACTATGAATCAGATTTCATGAAATATATCAATAAGCTACCGACTCCTATATCGCTATATTTCTTTTCATTAGTTATTAGCCGATTTGTTATTATTATTCTAGAAATACTCATACTATGTATTTTAGCCAGTGTCATTTTTGAACTAAATATACTTAATTATCATCTCAATAATTTAATTGTAGGTGCCTTATTGGGTATGATCATTTTCTCATTTTTAGGTTTGTGTATTCATTTCATAGACATAAAAAATAAAGGAGGGGAGAAAGGATTAATCAACTTTGTATACTTTATTCTCCTTTTCACCAGCGATTCTTTTTATCCAGCTTGCTTCCCAACTAAACGACTATGTAGGCCAGGTAGCCGGTCTGTTACCTTTTAACCCTGTTCTATCTATCATGAGAGCAGGTTATGCTGAGGTAAACTGGTTGCCTGTATTCATGTGGTGCTTACTACCTTTATTATTATTTTCTTATGTTTTTAACAGATATAAAATCAGTCGCTAAATATGTATACAGTAGGGATGGTCATAGTAAGTGTGTCGATACTGATGTCCTTGCACGAATTTACTCATATAATCGTGGCAAAGTTAATATGTGCCAAGATAACTAGTATAGCTTTCGCAACAGC
>CBDATB010000009.1:0-33300 GCA_965199745.1 Flammeovirgaceae bacterium
CCCATTACCCGAAAACCTGTTGTTGCGTCCAAGCAAGAAATTGCTGCAAACAATCGAGCGCGGAGTGCAAAACTTAGGGTAGGGGAGCTCATTAGTTTTTAGCTAAATTATTAGAGTTGATTTATTCAGAAAATATCAAACCTCAAGTGCCAAAAAAGGATTCCAAAAAATCTTGTCAAAATTTTGTATTTGGTCGTTTTTAATAACTACTCCTTCTTTTTCCAATAACTCTTGCATCAGCGTGGGCGTAGCAAAATGGTGTTTTCCTGTTAATAGTCCATTTCTGTTAACTACTCGATGCGCAGGTAATCTCTGTTTGATGAAAGGCTGATTCAAAGCCCAACCAACCATTCTAGCACCATTTTTTATACCCAAATAAGCAGCTACAGCACCGTAACTACTTACACGTCCTTCAGGAATTTGGCAAACCACATCATATACGTCTTGAAAAGTATTGAATTTACCCAATGTATTCATAAGAATTATCTTAATAGTTGTACTGTCCCTTTAAAAGCAGATCGTTCATAGATCAAAGTGTAGAAATAAACACCCTCACTCGATGCCTCACCTGCCCATTGAAAATTTCTTTTTTCACTGCGGAATACTTCTTTACCCCACCGATTAACAATAACTATATACAAAAACTTATCAGAACAAATGTCCGATGGAATATTATCTAAGCAAAAGGTATTGTTAAAAGTATCCCCGTTAGGAGTGAAAGCGTTGGGGTAATCTTGTGTCGTGTTTCTGGTAATATTATCTAATGTAATTTGTACCCCTACGGTATCTATACTTGGTTGCCCACACGCTGGTATTTCTTTAATAAAAAATTGCACCTTATATCTATTTGCGTTAGAGGTCTTATCGAGCATTTCACATTGGGGCAACCAGTTAAATATTGATCGAACTGTTCCGTATCCACTGACACGGGGAAAATTCATATTCAAATCGTTGAGATTAAAACCATCTCCTTGTGCAGTAATCTCTATGGTGTTATTGTCTTTATCTTTGCCAATTACATCGAAAAATAATCTTTGTTTTACTACCGACTCGGCAATAAAAATATCACTTTCAGGTTCGTAGATGAGTGTAGGAAAATGTAGTGTTGGCGGGTTATTATTCGGTTTTAGCATCACTAATAAGTTGACCGTAAAAGTATCAGACAGGGCATTATTGCAGTCTTTAGTATCTAAGGTATAAATCTGGAAAGGATAATTTCTTTGGGTTTCTCCTGCCGCAAAGTTCAGTATATCGCAGTTAGGAGTCCATGTAAATTTAGCCTGAAAAGGAGTAAGATTATTTTGACTACCCGTATCAAAGTACATGTTCAAATCAGCCATTTCATAGCCAATACCCGCAGCACTTACCCGAACTTTGTCTGCTTCAGTATCGTCAATAGTAAATGTTGTATTGTACTTTTGTCCTAAGTAAAGCGTATCGTAAAAAACCTTATTTTCCGCATTAAATACTAACGTGCTATTAGATACTATTGGCGCATTATTTTCAGGTAAATCATAGAATAAAGTTAGTTTTACGCGTACTGTATCTGAAAATATGGGTTCGCATTTATCGCGTGTATCGAAAGCAATAAAATCGATTTCAAAATCTTTATCTTTCTCAAAATTGCCTAACAATATGCAACTAGGTTGCCACAAATACGAAATATTTAAAGGTACGGTACCGGTAAAAGTTTTGGAAGAAAATTCGATATCTGCCAAGTCGAAACCCACACCCATTGCCTTGAAATAAACTAAATCGTTATCTGCGTCTGTAATTAAGAAATCCATTGTGAAGGAAGTCTCTGCTTCTACTTTGGCCTCATAACTGTAGGTGGTAGGATTATAAGTTAGGTCAGGGCGAATAAGCGGCGAATTAGTGCCGTCTATGATGACAAGAACATTAAATACCACTGTATCGCTTAGGGGTACATCGCATAATCTGCTATCGGTTGTGTAGATGTTAAAGGCATAATTTTGCGATAGTATTCCGTTTTCAATATCTAAGACATCACAGCCGGGCGACCACGTGAAAGTAGCTTCTGAAAGAACGGGAAGTGGTTGGGAAAAACCAGTGAAACGTGCGCGAACTGCATTTTCATCAAAACCAACACCTTCAAAAGATATGCTTACACTATCGTTATTTGGGTCTGCTGTTGAAAAAGTAGTCGAGTAGTTTTCTCCTATCGTAATAGTGTCATAAAACATTTTGAGTGAGCTATTAAAATTAAGTATATCGTTAGTTGTTGTAGGAGCATTGTTTGGGTTGGGCTTATTAAAAACTGTCAATCGAACCTGCATAGTATCGTAGGCGGACTTATCGCACTTTACAGAAAGGTCGCTAGTAATAAACATCAGATCTATATTGCGCTCCTCACTCGGGTGGCTGAGTAGTAAACAACTCGGTGTCCAGCGGTATAAAGTATCCATTGGTGCTGTTTTTACTAAGGTGTCGTTGGGGAAATTAATTGTTTCTAAGTCAAAAATTGCCGGATTAGGAAAAACTAATACATCATCTGCGTCTGCGTCAGTAACTTGTACGTTTAGTTCAAAAACTTCATCTGTGGGAATTCTTGCTTCATAACGCTGCTCAAGGGAATTGTAGCTCAGGCTACTGCTAATAAGGGGGGGATTATTAGGCAAACTCACCGCGTTTATCAGGACAGTAGCAGTGTCGTAAAGTGGTTTGGCGCAGGTATTATCGCCCAATAATACATTGAGCTCATATACCTGGTTTGTTTTTTCAAGGCAATTATTCGTATTAAGGCATAAGCGAAAGTTGGCAACTTCACCCGGCTGTATCGTTACATTTACATCACCAGATACAATAAAATCCTTAAAATTTGGCATGCCATCCAGTAGTGTTTCAAGGAATAATTTAGAGTCGGCATCATTATCAAGTCCACGGACTTCAAGACATTGATCGGCTACTCCTTCATAAAGCGTAATAATATTTCCTTCCACATACTCTACGCCTTGATGAAGCACTTGGATCTGTGGTTTTGCTGCTGGCGGGCAGTCGAGAACTATCATTTGAAAGTCTCTTCTGACTTCCCCTATTTTTACACCATTTCTAAATTCTTCGCACTTAACAGTAAAAACAAAGAGGCCTTCTTCGCTAGGCGTGACGGTTAAAAATCCTGTGTTACTGTCAATGGAAAGGCTAGGATCGCCGCGTACCATATTATTCACATCATGGCTAGGCGAGAAGGTTATCTCGGGGTAGGGAGCAGGAGTTGCAGGCGGAATAATGAAACCGGGGTCAGGACTGCTATGTCCATTCAGTGGGGTTGCCAAGCTGTAGACTAGCGAGTCGCCATCAAGGTCTGTACCACTAAAATCAAAACTAAATGTCCTATTTAGGCAAGCATAATCACTTAACGGAGGAAACAAAACCGGTGAAGAATTGACGAGTGGCTTACCATTTTTAACTACTGGGGGAATTTCTAAATAAAATAACTGTCCAGCACTTTCGGGCGACACAATATTTTGTATTATATTATTGCGACAGCATCTGTCATAAACAATATAATATCCCAATGGGTCGTTGTAGGTAGCGGCAGGCATATTAATTGACAGTCCGTATGATAACTTTCGGGTACGCAATATGGGGTTTGTGCATTCGGGGTTTGTATAAGATACGAAAGTATTTGAAAGCAGCGGAAGCGTGTAAGAGTTGACTAGTCGGTCTGTCGATTGAGCAAATATATGCACTTGAACGTCAGGGTCTAAAGCATCGGGGTTGCCGTTCACGTCATCAAAATACATGACCATATCCAAAGCGTATAAATTGCTAGAACCTCCCATTACGTTAGGAATATGCCTTAACATGAGCTCTCCACCTACTATATGTGTAGCATTTGTATGAAAATGTATGACGAGTAAGTAGACGATAAATGGTAGTATTTTTTTCATTTCGTATAATAACTTTACAGGTTGAAGATTAGTCTATAGCAAGCAGACATATAGATAGCTCTTATGCTGTTTGATGATGTTACACACGATGAGTTTTGCTAACTTAACAATTTTTTGACAAAACCAATAATTAAAGTTAAAAAACTCTCTATCTGAATCTGCTAGACGGCTTTTATTCTAGCAAACAAAAAAAATTAGTAAAAATTTGAGCATTAAAAATGATAGTAACTGAAAATTTTGTAACCTTAAACTTTTCCAAAACCGAGAGTTCATCTGTACATAAAGTGATTAAAAGCATATTCTTAGAAAGAAGAAATGAGATTTTTTTATAAAAGAGTTTTGCAAATTCGGATTTAATTCAATCGGTTATGAAGAAATTACGGTTAAATCTCCAATACATCCCGAGTTTGAAGAAGACCAACACGATTACTGCGATGATATTCCTGATAAGGATAAAAATAAAATCATTTTATCGGTAGTTAGAGACCCATGATATAAGATTAGAATCAACACACAAGTTTAGATGGTAGGCTAAATGTCCTAATATTGAGTCAGCAAAAAATAGCTCGTTTCGAGGAGAAGTAAGTTTTGTGCGTAAACACGAAAAAGTAAACATTACAAAGGTCAATATAGATTATAGTAGCTTAATTAAGTCGACAACTAATATCTTATTACAAATAGAAGCGAATAGGGTACTTTTAGAAATATTACCAAGTTTAGGGTTTAACTACAGAAGAGAAGAATAAAACATGCTGACAAAATATATATTAGTGGCTGTTTCTAGTACCATAAAATTTGTGGGAGGACCTTTGTTGGGTATATCTTCAGGGTTAAATATATTTGAAACTGCTATTTTTAGTATGCTGGGTATGATGTTTACAGTTACCTCGCTGAGCTACTTTGGCGGTTTGCTACGAGTGAAAGTATTGGATAAGTATTTAAAAAAAAAGAGGAAATTTACAGCTAAAAACAGACGATTAGTTATTATATGGAAAAAATACGGATTGTATGGTATTGCATTTTTCACCCCACTCATACTCACCCCTCCCGTAGGCACGCTCATAGCACTTTCTTTTGGCGAAAGACCGCTAAAAATTATATTGTTTATGTGGGTGAGTGCTGCACTTTGGAGCTTTATTCTTAGCTTGATTATTCATTCATTAGGTCAGCAGTTTGTTTTAAATATTATTCGTACATAGCGCAAAGGTCAGTTAATGAGTTTTAGTAATAAAAATAATATCATCAGGATAGGTACAAGAGCAAGCCAATTGGCTTTGTGGCAAGCTAACTACATTGCACGTCTATTAACAACGCAAGGGGCTAAAACAGAAATTATTACTATTAGCACTATGGGCGACAAAATCCTTGACAGAGCCTTATCCAAGATTGGCAGTAAAGGAGTTTTTACTCAAGAGATAGAAACTCAACTAAGCAAGCGAATCATTGATATTGCCGTACACAGTGCTAAAGATTTACAAGCCACTTTGCCCGAAGGCTTTCAAATTATTGCTTTTACTCAAAGGGAAAAAGTTAATGACGTGTTGGTCAGTTTCCGAAAAGATATTTTTTGCTATAAACAACCTTTTACTATCGGTACTTCCTCTACTAGGAGAGTGGCTATGTTAAAGCGGTTCTTCCCAGACCATACCCGCCTTGTTGATATGAGAGGAAACTTGCAGACAAGAATGCAGAAAATGAGACGAGGAGATTGTGATGCACTTGTGCTGGCTTATGCTGGCGTACAGCGCATGAAAGTGCAAAAGCACATTATCAGCTATCTATCGCTTAGGGATTTCATACCTGCGGCCGGTCAAGGCAGTGTAGCAGTAGAAATTTATAAAGATATGCCACCCGAAGATATGGAATTTATCCGCAAGGCAATCAATCATAATAAAACCATGTATTGCTTATTAGCCGAAAGAGCTTATCTAAAAGAATTGGGCGGCGGATGCAGTACTCCGGTTTTTGCCCTGGCCAATATCAAAGAAAATCAACTGTTATTAACAGCGGGAATTATTAGCTTAGACGGTAAAAAATACGTCAAAGAACAAGCAAAAGGCAATAAAGAGCAAGCAGAGGAAATTGGTCGGCAATTAGCTGTAGTAGTTTTACAAAAGGGTGGGAAAGAAATTCTTGAAGAAATATTTAACCGATAGGATTTTGATCTTTGAAATACTTAAATTTTTGTTAATTCAGATGTTTCGCAGAATTCTTTCAGAAAAATGTAATAAATTTCTTTTGCTACTAAAAACAAGTAAGACAGTATAAATAGGACGAAGAACATGTTATCTTTTTTCGGCTGAGCTAGTACAAAAACGCAAAAGTACTATGAGTAAAAGGCAATTCATGTGCCAGATGGATTAGTCGCGCAATTAAAAACTGCTGCTCATTCGAGGATATCCTTGCCAGCAGTTGGTTTGCTTTAATTGATAATGCGCATTTTGTCATTTCTCTGCGCAAATTTCCATCTTTGAATGACATGGAACACTAAAGACGCCGCATAAATTGCCTAATGGCTTTGGTTTTCCACTGTCGGAAATCCCCTGCGATGATATGATTTCTGGCTGCCCCGACCAACCACAAATAAAAAGTAAGATTATGCACACTAGCTATTTGTCCTGCAAGGTATTCTTTGCTTACTACTAGGTGACGTAGGTAAGCCTTGCTGTAAAAAGTACTCACGTAGCCCCCTAATTTTTGGTCCAGCGGACTAAAGTCATTTTTCCATTTGGCATTTTTGATATTAATAATGCCTTGGGTAGTGAACAACATGCCGTTGCGTGCATTGCGGGTAGGCATCACGCAATCGAACATATCTATGCCTAAAGCAATACATTGGAGTATATTTTCTGGAGTGCCAACGCCCATTAAATAACGTGGCTTTTCTTTGGGCAAAATATGGCAGACTACTTCGGTGAGTGCATACATATCTTCTTTAGGTTCGCCTACCGAAAGCCCCCCGATAGCATTTCCCACACTATTTTTAGCGGCAATAGTCTCAGCAGAGATGACTCTCAAATCTTTGTAAATACTTCCTTGTACGATGGGGAAAAGTGCTTGCTGGTGTGCATACAAAGGTTTTGTATTGTCAAAATGCCTAAAGCAACGTTCGAGCCAGCGATGTGTCAGTTCCATAGAACGCCTAGCATAAATATATGGACAGGGATAGGGTGGGCATTCATCAAAAGCCATGATGATATCTGCCCCTATGCTTCTTTGAATATCAATAACTTTTTCGGGGCTAAACTGTATTTTACTACCATCTATATGAGAACGAAAAGTAACACCTTGTTCAGTAATTTTTCTATTTTCTGCTAATGAATACACCTGAAAACCACCACTATCTGTCAGTATTGGCTTGTTCCAGCCATTAAAACCATGTAAACCTTGAGCTTTTTCCAGGGTTTGCGTGCCTGGTCTCAGATATAAATGGTAAGTATTACCCAATATAATTTGTGCTTTTATATCATATGTTAATTCTCGCTGGTGTACAGCTTTTACACTTGCAGCAGTACCCACTGGCATGAATATTGGCATCTGAATAGTACCGTGGTCAGTGTGTAAAACACTTGCTCTGGCATGGGTTGCAGTATCTTGGCATTGAATGTGAAATTTCAAAATATGAGCTTTTAATAATCAAAAAACGCGATAAATAAACTGCAAAAACATTGCCTGCGGAATAATTAATTTATATTTGCCGATGTTTTTACCTAAAATATATAAAAATGAGGTATTTATTTATTTGGCTGTTTGGGTTCTTATCTGCTAACCCACTATGTGGGCAACTATTCGGACCACAGCTCCCTGCTATGATGCTAACCGGACCTGAAAAAGCCCTACCTGACATTCGCACGCTGGCAGTTGTTGGTTTTGAAGCCCAAGATACCAAAGAAGCCGTGGTGGTAGAGGGTAAGGTATTTACGCGAGAGGAAAAAAACGACAGCGGTAAAAAGCTAGCTGATTTTTTAACTGCCTCTATTTTAAAAGATGAAAAACCCGAGAGTGAAGATATCTTCGGAAGGATCATTACTTCTTACCTAACAGGTGCTCACACAAAGCTGTTTAAAGTAGTTGAAAAAGATGAATTAGATAAAATACTACAAGAACAAAAATTTGCCTTAAGCGGACTCGTCGATGAGAGCCAAGCTGCCGAAGTAGGCGCATTATTAGGTGCTGATGCCATTATATTGGGTAGTGTAAGCCACACTTCAAAAGATGAAAAGAAGAAAAAAGAATACGAAGAAGAAGGTAACACAAAGTATTCGTATTGTACTACCAGAAAAGTAACTGCCTTTGCTACTATGCGGATAGTGTCGGTAAGTACTAGAGAGATACTTACCAATATTGAAAAACAAGCTATTAAAAAAGATAAAAAGTGCGATGCTAACCGCTCAAAGCTCGCCACCGAAGAGGTATTACTTACGCAGGCTTTGAACCAGCTTGGAGAGGCTCTAGCCACACATATTTGCCCGAGGTTCCGACTGGTGAATTATCCGATTAAAAAAATTAAAACTAAAGCACACAAAAGCAAGTCCAGAGAAGCAGTTAATTACATCAAGCGACGCGAATTTAGTAAGGCCTTTGCCATCTATGCTGCTATTCAGGAAGAAGACCCATACAACGAACAAGCCGCCTACAATTTGGGTATACTATACGAAGTAGTTGGCAATCATGCCAAAGCTACTGAAAAATATGCTGTGGCAAGAGAAATCAACGAAAGTGACAGAACTTACAGAATGGCGCAAAAACGCATGGAAAAAGCTGCCACACAAGTGAAAATATGGCAAGACATAGGGATTAATATTATACCCGGCGACTACGCCCAAGTCGAAGGTAAAAAAGCAAATGCCTTAGCAGGAAAAATAAGAACGAAAGGCAGTAAAAAAGACCGCTACGAAGTATATGAAGAGGCAAGTAACAAGTCTAATGTCCTTTTAAAAGTACCCGGAGGAACCAATTTTACAGTTATCGAAGAATCAGATAATTGGGTGCTGGTAAAACTATTGGGCGGCAAGCAGGGATATATTTCAAAACAAAATATTAGGTAGTACCTTATGACGTAGTTAATTAAAAAAAATTAACTGCTGCAGATGCTAATATCAAAATAAATAAGGCGTTACTGCTTCGCTTGAAATGCGTACTGCAAGCAGCACACTGCCCTCCTGCAAAGCCCCTAAGCGATTAATAGTCTTTCCTTCTTCATGAATTTGCGTTGACAATTAACTACCACACGCTATCACTATTGCTCTTGTTTTTATGGAAAGAAATACAATTATATGGCTTTTCTCTCAGCGTAATCATCGAAAAAACTATAGCAAATACGTAGTATATTATTCTTATTACCAATAATCGATTCGATGGTTTTACTGTCGGAAATTTGTATTAATGTTTAGGAAACTTGCATCCGAAACGGGAATTTATGGAGTAAGTACTGTTCTCGGACGGTTAATAGGATATATGCTAGTACCCATACATACGGGAGTGTTGGAAACAGAAAATTACGGACTCGTTTCTGAATTTTACAGTTACGCTGCTTTTCTTGCTGTACTCTACTTGTATGGTATGGAAACAACTTTTTTTAGGTTTGCCGCTAAAGGAAACAACAACGTTCAAGCTATCTTCAACGCCGCCGTATCCTCCCTGATAGTTTCTTCTATTATTTTATCGAGTATCCTGATTTTATTTTCTACACCCATTGCTACTTTATTACAATATCCTAATAGCGGAACTTATGTACTGCTGTTTGCTATACTCATTGGCACAGACAGTATTACTGCTATTCCTTTTGCTATGCTGAGGATACAGCAAAAAGCGTTTCAATTTGCTACACTTAAAATAATTAATATTGTTTTTAATGTATTATTAAATATTTTCTTTTTTATCATTTGTCCTAAAATTTACAGTGAGCAATGGTTACCTTTTTTAAGACCTTTACTACTCGAACTTTACGACCCTAGTATTGGGCTGGGCTATGCTTTTTTAGCTAATGTTATATCTAGTGGTTTGAATTTACTGCTTTTGTACCCTGTATTTAGAAATTTTAGGTTTAATCTGAATTTCACTCTATTAAAGCCCCTATATATTTATACCTATCCTTTAATTTTTTCGGGCCTTGCAGCAGCGATTAATCAAGTATTAGATAAACCGTTGATTAAATGGCTATTGCCTGAAGATTTCTACCCCGGTTTGAATAGCCTCGAAGCAGTGGGTATTTATGGGGCTTGCTATAAGCTCCCTATTTTTGTTACGCTAGTTGTACAGGCTTTTAAGTTTGCTGCTGAGCCTTTCTTCTTCTCACAAGCTAAACGCAAAGATTCACCTCAAATATTTGCTAAACTGATGAAATATTTCATCATCTTTTCCTTACTAATGATTGTGGCTTTGCAAGTAAATTTGGAGTGGATAAGCCAAATACTCATTCGCAATGAAGCCTACCGCAAAGGAATAGGAGTAGTTCCTATACTACTTTTCGCCAATGTTTTTCTAGGTATATATTATAATTTGTCTGTTTGGTTTAAAATTAGCGATAAAACTGAGTACGCTGCCACTATAGGAGGAATAGGAGCACTGATAACGCTACTAGGTAACTTGTTTTTAATTCCTGTCGCCGGTTATTACGGCAGTGCTATTTCCGTATTATTATGTTACGCAGGCATGACTTTTATTAGCTATTGGCTGGGGCAAAAATATTATCCTGTTCCTTACAAAATATTAAACGCTTTACTCTATTTTTTCCTGACCCTATCAATTTTAATACTTTCCGCATATATCAAGCAGACTGATTTCTGGAAAAATCTTCTCATACAGAACACATTATTACTAGCATTTGTGCTATGTATATGGCTCATAGAAATAAAAGATATGCAAAAAATTATTCGATTTAAAGTGCCTTAGTGTTGAAAATAAATACTTATTCGTGCAAAAATACATCGCTATACTAACAAATATATATTACTTTTGTGCTGCAAGAAAAAACACTAACTGACATTTTAATTATGAAAAAATACTACTTACTATTTTTTTACATCGCTTTTCTTTTTGTATCGGCTTCTTCACAAGAATATTTCCCCAAAAATGGTGTCAGTGATGAACGCCTTAGTGTATACCTAATTAAGGGAAGCACTGTTTTTACCGACTACCGCACCCGCATTCAAAATACAGATTTGCTTATTAAGGGCGAACGTATTGAGGCAGTGGGGCAAAATATCACGCCTCCTGAAGGGGCAATAATCATTGATGCGAAAGGAAAATTTATTTATCCTTCTTTCATTGATTTATATACCCAATACGGTCTAAAGCCCGTAGATAAACCCAAAGCAGCAGCTTGGAACTCTGCCGAGCAGCTAAGCTCCAAAAGAGCAGGTGCCCATAATGCCAACGAAGCTATCAAATCTGACTTTGTTGCCGCCCGGCATTTTACTGCTAAGGATAAAGAGGCGGCAACCATGAGACAATTGGGATTTGGAGCAGTACTCACTTTTCGCCCTGATGGTATTGCAAGAGGTACTTCGGCTTTAGTCAGCTTGGGAAAAGGTAGCGACAACGAACTTTTGCTAAAACCCCATGCCGCTACTCATTACTCTTTCGACAAAGGGTCTTCTGCTCAGTTTTATCCTATTTCTGTCATGGGCTGTGTAGCACTGCTGAGGCAAACGTATTTTGATGCCCAATGGTATAAAAAGCAAAAACGGCAAATGTTTAAAGATAATTCTTTGGACGCTTTTAACCGCTTTGCCTATTTACCCAAAATCTTCGAAACCCGTAGTTGGTTAGACCTGCTTAGAGCAGATAAAATCGGTGATGAATTCGGAGAAAATTACCTCATCAAATCGGATGGCAGATCATACCACAGGGTGCAAGATATTAAAAATGCTAATGTTGCTTTGATCGTCCCACTGAATTTTCCTACACCTTACGACGTCGGCGATCCTTTGGATGCCAAAGAAGTAAGCTACGAACAGATGAAACACTGGGAGTTGGCCCCTACTAACCCTGCCGTGCTTGCGCGCAATAATATTGTTTTTGCGCTAACTACTTCGGGTTTATCAGACAAAACAACATTTATGGCACAGCTCAGAAAAGCTATTAAACATGGACTTTCCGAAGAAAATACACTCAAAGCCATCACCCACACACCTGCCAAACTCATCGGTGCAGAAAACGATTTAGGTAGTATTCAGGCAGGAAAAATAGCCAATTTTATTATCACTTCTGCAAATATATTTGAAGAAAAAACACAAATATTACAAAACTGGGTACAAGGAGAAATTTTTCGTTTTAAGCCTCTGGAAAAAATCACTTTAGCAGGTATGTATGAACTTTCGGTAGGGAATACCAATTATCGCTTATCTGTAAAAGAAAAGCTGCTCGCACCCGATGCCAAAATAATTGTTAATGATACAACTTCCTGGGAAGTTCAGATAAAACAAGAAAGCGAGCTAATCTCTATTTGTTTTAACGATGCTCAAAAGAGTCTGTTGATACGGCTTTCCGGTTGGTTGGACCCGCTCGGAAATATGAAAGGAATAGGGCAAAATAACGACACATGGATAAACTGGACGGCTACCCGTAAGAGCGAACAAAAGCAAGATCAAAAAAAAGAAGTTCAATCAGGTCAAGCCCAACAGACACTGGGAAAAGTAATTTATCCTTTTGTAGCTTATGGTAATGAAAAATTACCGAGCAGGCAAGATATTCTTTTTAAGAATGCTACGGTGTGGACCAACGAGTCGGACGGTATCCTGCCAAATACCGACGTGCTTGTACAGGCGGGAAAAATTAGCCGAGTAGGTAAAAACCTAACAGTACCCGCCCGCACACTAAGCATTGACGCTACGGGCAAGCACCTCACTAGCGGCATAATTGACGAACATTCGCATATTGCCCTCAGCAATGTAAACGACTTTGCCACCATTGCCTCCATGTGCCGTATGGAAGATGCTGTAGACCCCACCGACATTAATATTTATAGGCAGCTATCTGGGGGAGTAACGGCAGCGCAATTGCTGCACGGGTCTGCTAATCCGGTAGGAGGTCAGTCGGCTATTGTGAAAATGCGCTGGGGGGTTTCACCACAACAAATGCTAATTCAAGGAGCTGCTCGTTTCATTAAATTCGCATTGGGCGAAAACGTCAAGCGTTCGAGCAACCCAAGTTCTATCCGTTATCCACAAACCCGAATGGGGGTAGAACAAGTTTATCGCGACGGCTTTGAACGAGCAAAATCTTATGATCAAAAATGGAAGACTTATAACAAATTTTCTAGTAGAGAAAAAGAAAAAATAAATGCACCCAGAAAAGATTTAATGCTCGAAGCAATGGCAGAAATATTGAGTAAAAAGAGATTTATCAGCTGCCACTCTTACGTGCAATCAGAAATCAATATGCTCATGCATGTGGCTGAAGATTTTGGTTTTAGGATAAATACCTTTACGCATATTTTGGAGGGATATAAGGTAGCTGATAAGATGCAAAAACACGGAGTAGGTGGTTCTACTTTTTCCGATTGGTGGGCATACAAATCCGAAGTGCAATATGCCATCCCATACAATGCTGCTCTAATGCACGGAGAAGGCGTGTTAACAGCAATTAATTCTGACAACGCCGAAATGGGCAGAAGATTAAACCAAGAAGCAGCAAAATCTATCAAATATGGTAATATGTCAGCAGAAGATGCCTGGAAAATGGTTACCCTAAACCCTGCAAAATTACTTCACCTTGACGATAGGATGGGCAGTATTAAAAAAGGAAAAGATGCCGACCTAGTACTTTGGTCAGATCATCCGCTTTCTGTTTATGCCAAAGCAGAAAAAACGCTCGTAGATGGTATTGTTTATTACGATAGAGAAAGAGATCGGCAGAAACAAGAAGCAATTGAAGTAGAAAGAGCCAGACTGATAGAAAAAATGTTACAAGAAACAAAAGAGGGCAAACCTACCCAAAAGCCGAAAGGTAAATATAAGCACCATTGGCACTGTGATCATTTGATTAAAAACTAAAAATCGTAAGGGCTATAATGAGCAATAACAACTGATTAACCAACAGCTTTATCAAGGGCAATACGCTACAGAACACGCCAATGAATAAGTAGTTTCTACGCTTTAATCAACAGATTTGATGTGACAATTTTTAGTTGAAAAGGCTTTAATTTTATAGCTTCCAGCGTGTTAGAAACTAAGAAATTGAACAAAATAATAAGAAATTAAAGTAACATATTAAATATTATACAGAATGAAAAAGATAATTTATTACTTGCTGACAATGTTAACCTATACCTTGGCTTTAAGCCAAGTGAAAGGTCAGGCTGTGGCTTTGAAAGGTGCTACCATACATGTTGGTAATGGCAAAGTATTGAAAAATGCGATTATCACTTTTGAGAAGAGCTTAATTACTCAAGTAACCGATAAGGCAATTGACTTGCAGGCTTATCGCGTAACTGATGTTTCGGGCAAACACATTTATCCGGGTTTCATTTTACCCGACACCTATGTGGGTCTCGCCGAAATTGGTGCTGTAAGGGCTACACTAGACTTTAATGAAGTCGGTAGGTATAACCCTAATGTCCGTGCGCTGATTGCTTATAATACTGATTCGGAGCTAATCCCTACTTTTCGTTTCAATGGTATTTTAACTGCGCAAGTGGCTCCGCAGGGAGGTGTTATTTCGGGTACGTCTGCTGTAATGTCCATGAGTGGCTGGAATTGGGAAGATGCTACACTGAAAGCTGACGATGGTATTTATATAAACTGGCCTAGGCGCATGCTCCCTCCCCGGTGGTGGTTGGGAGAGACTGAACCCAGAGTGAATGAAAACTATGAAACAATCTGCCAAGAGCTAGATGATATTTTTGCCCACGCAGCAAGCTATCGCCTAGTGGCATCTATTGAAAAAAATAATACGAAGTTAGCTGCCATGGAAGGACTCTTTGAGGGCATCACTCAGTTGTTTATTCGCGTCAACAAAGCTAAGGAAATTGTCAAAAGCATTCTATTGGCTAAAAAATATGGTGTCAAAAAAATTATATTAGTGGGAGGGAAAGAATCCTTAAAAGTAAAAGATTTTTTAAAAGAACATCAAATTCCTGTACTACTCGCCAACACACACCGAATGCCTTATTATGAACGAAGCGATCTGAGTCTGCCTTTTCGACTGCCGTATTTATTAAAAGAAGCTGGTTTGATGGTAGGTCTCGTCTATAGTGACGGGCCAATGCCCAGTGGTAGAAACCTTCCTTTTGCTGCTGGCACTGCCGCTGCTTATGGGCTAGGAAAAGAAGAAGCATTGCAAATGATTACTGCCAATAACGCCAAAATATTGGGCATCGATAAACAATTAGGCACACTCGAAAAAGGAAAACAAGCCACGCTATTTGTTTCCGAAGGCGATGCACTCGATATGCGAACCAATCGACTTATTAGGCTTTTCATTCAAGGTAATGAAGTAAAGCTCGACGGTAAACAACAGGACTTATATAAAAAATACAAAGATAAATACGGGAAATAAGCATATCTTTCAAGCATTGCCAACTCACTGTCTTTATGCCCTTTAAAGGATACTATCAATCACCCATTGGTCTTATTGAGATTTTGGGAAATAACAAAGGTATCAGCCGTATTATGTTTATTGAAAAAAACCAAAAACAAGAGGAATCATTCGATGGGCAAGCGGTAGCTTTACGAGCATGTATTACACAGCTGTCGGAATATTTTGCAGGCATACGAAAAGTGTTTGATTTACCCTTAGCTATTGAAGGGACGGCCTTTCAGCAGGCCGTCTGGAAATTAGTGTATGAGATTCCTTACGCCAAAACGGTTTCATACAAAAAACTGGCTATTATGCTAGGCGACCGCAAAAAAACAAGGGCAGTTGGTATGGCTAACGGAAAAAACAAACTACCGATCGTAATCCCTTGCCATCGCATAATTGGCACACAAAATCAGTTGGTAGGATATGCCGGAGGTGTTGCAAAAAAATCTTTTTTGTTGCAGTTAGAACAGCGCAAAGAAACCAGACGTCAACTGGCTTTTTTTTAATATACCCGTGTTTAGGCAATTCCTTTTTCATGAAACCTCACACTGCCATTTGCAAAAACATAAATAGTTATCAACCTTGTAGAATTTTTTTAGCAAAAATCAAATATCATGGCTCAAATTACTTTTAAAGAAAATCCTGTTCATACCATAGGAGAGCTACCTGCAGTAGGAAGCAGTACTCCTAACTTCGCCTTGGTAGCAAAGGATCTATCAACAGTTACGCTGAAAGATTACAGCGGTAAAAAACTTATTCTCAATATTTTTCCTAGCGTAGATACTGGCATCTGTGCAGCTTCTGTTAGGCAGTTTAATGCACGGGCTGGTACGGTAAAAAACACCACAGTGTTATGTATCTCTAAAGATTTGCCCTTTGCACAGTCGCGTTTCTGCGGTGCTGAAGGTATAGAAAATGTTGTGATGCTGTCGGACATGAACAGAAGTAATTTTGCTAAAGATTACGGGCTGGAAATGACGGACGGCCCTTTAGCTAATTTATTGGCGCGAGCTGTTATAATTATTGATGAAGAAGCAGTAATAAAATACACTCAACTCGTTGCCGAAATCACGCAAGAACCTAATTACGAAGCTGCCCTCAAAGCACTAAGCTGATTGTGCTTACTCCGTTTAAGCTACCACATCGTATTGTTTTATCGTTCAAACAACTCCATCATTTGCTTAGTAAACATTTGCCTAATACGGCGAAAAAGCGAATCATATGTTTTATCGATGCTTACCCCCTTGCACATTTAACTAAATGATGATTGATTTCTCTCGTTTACATAAAATTGCTGATAACGATCGGGGTATGTTGATAAATATTTTACAGCTTATTAAAAAAAACTGTTCGGAATACCCTATCCTTTTGCAACGATCCTCTGTAGCTAAGGACTATACAGAAGTAAGGACTTTGGCGCATACACTAAAATCGAGTATTGCCTATTTGGATAATGCTCCTATCAATCAAGTACTCACACATTTGGAAAATTACAAAAAAAAGGAACTTTCCGAAGGCAGTATTATGGAAAAAATTGCTGAGGTGAATAAGCTGGCAGAAGAAATAATCCTAGCTATTGACCTCGAGTTAGAGAAAATAACTTCTTAGTCTGTTCGCTTCACTTTATAAAACAAATATTTTTTTTACCTAAAAATAATTTGCCAGAAAATAAAAATATCTATAAGTTTGCCTATCCTCTATTTTTTTACATTTCAAGGCTTATATTACTCATGCTGAAAAAATTATCATGGTTAATTACCATACCGTTAGCAACCGTATTTTTAAATAGTTGCCAAAACAGCACAGAAGTAACAAACATTGAAAAGTATAGCGGAGAAGAATTATTTAGTAGCATTTTCTTCTTACAAGGAAGTGTTGTTGAAAAGCTCCCCCAACTGGTTAGTTTAAAAGAACAAATTTTAGCACACGAACAGTCTGCGTATGTATTTCAACATATAGATACTGTCAGAAACCTGCTGATTGAAGATATTAGACAGCAAGAACCATTGTTTTTTGCCTCTTTCCAACAAGACATGCAAAGTGGAGATCATTTTAAAATAGAATCTGCTATGGAAAAAGGCATGTCAGTTTTAATTAGAGCCAGTAAACGACTGACAGACCAAGCTACAGAAGATTTAGTGAATCAAATACAAGAAGGTAGCGAAGAAGAAATTATTGAAATTCTTGGTGAGAGCATAGCAGCAGATATTGAGCATATCCAAAGTATTAAATCTGATAAAACACTTCTGACAAAATTTTTACTAACAGACTTTTTGCAACAGTCAAGATCTCATGATAATGGTAAAAAGATGTGCTTATCTCCTACTTTTTTAGGTGTAGCACTTGTAGCCGGTGTAGTACTTTATGTAGTAGCTGCTGGAGCTTTTGATGTTGCAATTTCAATGAATTTAGTTGTAGGAATGAATATTGCCATTGTGTCATATAGCTGGTTCCATGCAACAGGAGATACAGGAGGGGTAATTATGTCCGCTACGAGTATTTATCAGGGGGGAAGTGCATATCTTAACCCAGGCGATGGTCTAGGAGATTGTGCCAGCGAAGATGCAGATTGCCCTGAAGATTCGGCAGGTTCTGGAAGCAGCCAGAGAATAGCCAAATCAACACAAAGTTTAGCTCAGGAAATGTTTATTAATGCAATTGCTGAAAACCTGAAAATGAGGTAATTATGACAACAAATATATTATTTTTATTTGTATGGGTTATTTTTCTGGTCTTATATATATGTGCATACATATTTTTTCGATTAATTAGAAAAGGGAAATTAGCACAGAAAAGAAATTTGACAGCAGGTATCCGTACTATTATGTCTATGAGAAGTGAGCAAACCTGGTTATATACTCACCAAAAAGCGAGTATGTGGGCTATCTATCTTGTATATGCAGCTGTGTTTGTTCATTTTGTTGCCTTACTATTCACTTTTGACTTTATGTTGACTAGTGTTTATTCTATAAAAGTACTTATGTTTGGTTTAGGAGTTTTGACAGTTATCATTGAAATTATTTTAATTATTAAATTCAAATGGAATGGAGAACCGAGAAAGAAAAGCAGTTAATTTCACTAAGTTGAAAAGTATATTTTTTGTCAACTGTGCGGTATGGCTGATTATATTATTTGTAATTATTGATTCTTCTGCTAATTTTAATCCTATACAAACTCCACATAAAGTTAGGTCTTCTGCATTTTCCATATCACCGCAGGGATGGGGTTTCTTTACGCGTAATCCGAGAGAAGATATGTCAGATATATATGCTATTGCAGAAGATAAACAGTTAAAGAAAATGATACTCCCTAATGCCAGTGCCAAATATTTTTATGGATTTAACAGAGGCATTAGGTTTGGCGGTAGCCGCTTGGGGGTATTTATGGAACAAGTTCCAGAGAAACAATGGAAAAATTTTAATGATTTTTATAGCATTATATTAGATAGTGTACCTGTGGTAGCAGTAAGCAACCCTTACAAAACTAAAATTTTCTTTGATAATACCTCTTATCTTATCACCTTGACAAAACGCGTTCCTTGGGCATGGTCTAAACATAAAAAAAGCGAAGATATGCCCCTCAAAGCAGTTATTGTAAAGGTAAACCCTCATGAAAGATTGGATTAATAGTTATATTCATTTTTTATCTTTTCATTCACCTTTTACCAATACTTACGGTGTGGCCAGGTCGCTGCTGGCATTATCTTTATTGTCTACTTTACTTGCGAACGATACAGCATTTATTTTTTCAAACACTACCGGAGAGCCTCTATGTTTTGGAGGTTTACAATCGCTATCCATATATTGCTTGTTAGGTAAAGAGCATATTTTACTGGCTAAATGGCTATCGGTTTTTGTGCTGATTTTAGTTGTATGGGGTATTTATCCGCGGATTACGGGTATCTTTCACTGGTGGGTAAGTTTTAGTTTTTTTGTATCCTGCCCATATATTGACGGCGGCGATCAGGTGTGTAGTATTTTATCACTTTTGCTTCTTCCTGTAACGCTATTAGATAATAGAAAATCACACTGGATAAGTACTACAAAAAATAAACCTTGGCAATGCCTTGTGGCTAATATCACTTTACGCGTCATACGAATACAAGTAGCAATTATCTATTTTCATGCTACGGTTGCAAAGTTAGGTGTAAAAGAGTGGGTAGACAGTACAGTTATTTATTACTGGTTTACGCATAATAATTTTGGATTGAATGAGTTTATCAGCCCTTTTATTATCCCGCTTTTCAGTAATAATATTATTGTTACTTCTGTAACTTGGTCGGTATTATTGGTAGAGCTTTGTTTATTTGGTGCATTATTTGGCAATGCTAAGTTTAGAAAATTGATGCTTATAGTAGGGTTCGCCTTTCACGGCATGATATTTTTTATTCATGGTTTAGGGTCTTTCGCTTTAGCCATGTTTGGGGCTTTAATACTCTATTTATACCCCGTTCATCAACCAATGCGTATTTTGCCTAAAAATAAGGTTGTCCTTACTACTGCGTAAATATCTCTCAGAAAAATTAAAGGCTATGGACAAAATAATCAACACCATCGGATTTAGCTTTATTGCGCTTATGGTTGGTTTTACGCTTTATTCTTATCCCCAGCTTCCCGATACTATTCCTATTCATTTTAATGAACTGGGAATAGCAGATAATTTTGGAAGTAAAAGCCATATCTGGACACTTGTTATTGTAGGTACTGCTGCTTACTTGATATTCTTTTTCTGTAACCAGTATTTGTATAAAATGGGTTATCTTCTGCCAGGATATTTAGGCAATTCCTCAGAGGAAATTCAGGAAAATAACAAACCTGATTCTGTCAGTGCCGCACTGATTACACTGGCAAAAGTACTCAATACTGTTATGGCTGGTAGTTTTTTTTATATTAAATACCAAACTGTTCAGATTGCAAAGGGTAGTGGAGAAAGTTTAGGAAAATACTTTTTGCCCATAGTAGTCATTGCTGTTTCAGGAATTATTCTGATATATTTAATCCTTTCTCTGAAAAGTATGATGGCCGCCGCCAAATCACAAACCACCTCTTAGCTGGATGAAATTTTATATTTCGAAAGAAGAAATACCTCGCCTTCGTATTATTTACAATACTAATTTTTGTCTATTTTAGGCTGCCAGAAAATAATGTAGAAAAAATGCACCAGGCCTTTCTTGCATTCAGCAGTTGTTATATTCAGGAAAAGGTGTATTTGCACTTAGACAAACCTTATCACTCTGCTGGCGAAGATATATGGTTTCAAGCCTATTTAGTCAATGGGTTTACTCACTTGCCTGATAGTACTCTTAGTAGTTTGTTATATGTAGAACTCATTAGCCCGCAAAATGAAATTACAGAAAGAAAAGCCCTCCACATACAAGAGGGTACAGCAGCCGGTGATTTTGCTTTGCCTGACACTTTATTACAAGGGACATATACCATACGAGCCTACACCCATTATATGCGTAATTTTGATGCAGCCTATTTTTTTTATAAAAAAATAACTATATGGAATACCTACGCAGCTGAAAAGCAAGAATTGCCAATATATAAGGATGGTATTAAAAATACTTTTCATGTCGATTTTTTCCCCGAAGGGGGAAATATGGTAGACGGGTTGGTTAATCATATCGGTTTTAAGGTGATAAATGCAGCAGGAGACGGTGTTGATATGGCGGGCGAAATCATAGATGGAACAGGTGAGGTAGTTACTTCTATTCAGACTTTTCGTTTCGGTATCGGTGCATTTATTTTAGTGCCACAACCTAAAAAACAATACTTTGCCAAGTTTCAATTTCCTAACGGCATACAAATCTATCCACTGCCCGCCAGTTTACCAAAAGGTTATGTCATGCACATTGATAACCTCAAAGACAGAATCAAGATAAAGGTACAAACTTCTTTACCTGATGGAATGAATAACGGTGTCGTAATTGGACAGATGAGGGGCAATATTTTTTGCACAATACCCACGCCACGCGGCAAACCTGTTTTATTAGCTGGCTTGCCCAAAGACAAACTACAAAGCGGTGTAGCAAATTTTACTTTTTTTGATAGCAACAGAGAGCATCACTGCGAGCGGTTGGTTTTTATAGATAATCCTCGTAATAACCTGCAAGTCAATATTTCTTCTGATAAGGCCACTTATGGTAAAAGAGAAAAAGTATCGCTTGATATTCAAGTGAATAACCAGCAAAATCAATCGCTGGCAGCAATTGCCTCCGTAGCAGTAATAGATGCTAACTTACTACGTAATGATGATTTTGCAAACAATATCGAAAGCTATTTATTGCTATCTTCTGAGCTGAGAGGAAAAATTCAATGCCCGGGCTATTATTTTATTGATGATACACCAGAAAGAAGACGGGCACTTGATTTTTTGATGCTCACACAAGGCTGGCGAAAATTTGCATGGCAAAAGATACTCAATGATACTTTTCCTCAATTAGATTACCACCTTGAAAAGGGTTTTACCATACAAGGCTACGTAACGCATTTATACAAAAGCCAGCAGCGTGCACAAGCCACAGTATCTGTTTTAAGTATTCGTGATGTATTGCAGATGCACAGCATGGAAACAGACGAGCAAGGCAAATTCCTATTTACAGGCTATCAGTTTACTGATTCTACGCGCCTATCGGTGCGAGTGCAAATTGAGCAAGAGAAAAAAAACGGCAAGAAGAAAGTTAATGAAAATGTTGTTGTTCATTTGCAAGAGTACAAGCCACCACTGATAGATATGCCACTTTTTAAGCCTTTAGAGTCAGACACATTAGCACATATATTAGCATATTTGGAAAGAAGCACAGAAGCGCAAAAAATAGACTCTACTTTTGATTTTGATAAAAAAGTAAAGGTTTTAGAAACAATAGAAGTAAAAGCAGCAAAAGATAAGACCCAAGACCCTTTTTATAGTCCGAGCAGACTGTATGATAAACCCGATAACCGATTAGTACTTGATTCTCTAGTAAATCCAGAGGTAGCTGTCAGTATATTTAGTTTGCTTGCTTTGCTGCCTGGCGTACGAGTAACAGGTTTTTTCCCAAACCAAGATGTACTGATGCGTAGTGGGACTTCACGCAGCGGGTTTTCATCGCCCATATATTTTAATAGATGATGCCATAGCAGATATTCAATTTGTGCGGGTACTGCCAATTCCACGTGTTGCCTATATGGACATTATTAGGGGAATTAAAGCTACTGCATATGGTAGCGAAGGCAAAAGCGTTGTTGCTATATATACCAGAAAAGGGTATGCAGGAATTAATACTCCTCAAAATGCTAAAAATTTTACTCATGCTGGATATTATAAAGCAAGAGTTTTTTATGAGCCTCGTTATGATAAGAAAAGAGAAGAACACATCAAGCCTGACTACCGCACTACCCTACATTGGCAGCCTAATGTAAAGATACCACGCGGCAGTGCCACCGAGCTATCTTTTTACACAGCTGATAAGTCTTCAAAATTTCGAGTGGTATTGGAAGGTATTGCAGAAAATGGCAGTCCTTTGAGGGGTGTTTATTATTTTGATGTGCAGTAATTCTAATGTAAAACCGCTAATTATTTATTCAAATACAGAACGACAAATTGAATGCCTTACTGGATAAATACACGAGTGATTTGCTTACTCAATACAGTATAGCTTTTGAACGCTCAAAGACTTACCCAAATACTACCAAAAAGCACCTACTGAAATAAAGCATAAAACGGTTAGTTAAAAGATATTCCCCGAAAAATTGCTTTACCAACAGAAAAACTATCGAACTGCCCAATTGAACCAAGCATTAACCCTTATTTGCAGTAATATCAACGATTTTGGAGAGGTAAAACAAAAACGGACTGCTTATTTTGGCAATCCGCTCTCTCAAGTATCCCGTACGGGAGTCGAACCCGTGTTACCAGGATGAAAACCTGGCGTCCTAACCCCTAGACGAACGGGACACAATAATTTCAGGGGACAAAGATGTTGAAAAAAATAAAAAATAAAAAATAAAAGTTTTGTTTTCGTAAGCCTAAAGATGCGATGCTGCATACATCAAGTACGCAAAAACACTTATTGCACAGACTTAATTTTACCCGAGCAAATATAAAACAGCTGGGGAGTTTTTAACCTGTGATTATGCAGCCTATATTTACCCATTATTCACATATTTTATAAGTACCTTTGCAAATAGTTATGAAAAAAGATATTCGTAAAATAGATTTCAAAACACTTATCAAATTCGTAGAAGATCAGAGCGAAGAAGCCTTCAGAGCCAAACAGATCTATGAATGGCTATGGAAAAAAAGTGTTGTAGATTTTGACCAAATGACAAATCTTCCTAAAAGCATACGCCAACTCTTACAAGATCATTTTATCATATTACCACTCACTTTGCACACGTGTCAAAAAAGCTATGATAATACCATCAAATTTGTCTTCAAACTACACGACAGTCATTTAGTAGAGGGTGTATTAATTCCCACCGCTACACATCTAACTGCTTGTATTTCTTCGCAGGTGGGTTGTTCGTTGAACTGTAAATTTTGCGCGACTAGCTACATGAAAAGGCAGCGCAATTTGGAAACTGCAGAAATATACGACCAGGTAGTGCATATTAATAAACAAGCACAGCGTATTTATGGTAAGTCTTTGACCAATATTGTATATATGGGCATGGGAGAGCCGCTGCTGAATTATGCCCATGTACTTACCTCAATCATGCATATCACTTCATCGCAAGGCTTGGGCATCTCCCCCCGACGCATTACGGTATCTACAGCGGGAATTGCCAAAATGATTCGGCGTTTGGGGGAGGAAAAAGTAAAATTTAACCTAGCACTCTCACTACACGCCGCCAACGATAGCAAGCGCAACCAAATAATGCCTATTAACGACACCAATAACCTAGCAACGTTACGAGAGGCTCTGAAATATTATTTTTCCCAAACAAAAAACTTAATTACCTATGAATATATTGTTTTCTCTAACTTTAACGACCATATAAAAGATGCTAAAGAACTCTACAACTTTACCCGCCACCTGCCTAGTAAAGTAAATATTATTGAGTATAACCCAATTGCAGAAACATCTTTTGTGAATACCAGTGAAGATAAACTAGCAAACTTTGTAGCTTACCTAAAAGAAAAACAAGTGAATGTACATATCAGAAGAAGTCGTGGTAAAGATATTGACGCCGCTTGCGGACAGTTAGCTAACAGAATTTAATACAAAAAAAATAGAAATTATGATAGTAGTAACCGGTGCTGCAGGTTTTATTGGAAGTTGTATGATTGGGAAGTTGAATCAAGAAAATTTTAATTATATTGTCGCAGTGGATGATTTCTCGAACGCAGCAAAAAATAAAAACCTGAGCAATAAGAAAATCAAGAAAAAAGTACACAGGAATGATTTTTTTAGCTGGTTAGAATTAAACCAACAAGAAGTAGAGTTTATCATACATTTGGGTGCACGTACCAACACAGCAGAATTTGATTTAGCCGTGCTAAGAAACTTAAATTTTGAATATAGCCGGCAAATATGGCAAGCCTGTTGCCACTATTATATTCCTTTAATTTATGCCTCTTCTGCTGCCACCTATGGTATCGGAAATTTAGGTTATGATGATAATGAGGCAGTAATTCCCAAGCTCCAGCCTTTAAATCCTTACGGGCATTCCAAAAATAATTTTGATATTTGGGCTTTGGCGCAAAAAAAAGAACCTTTTTTTTGGGCAGGACTTAAATTCTTCAATGTGTACGGACCAAACGAATATCACAAAGACAGAATGGCATCAGTTGTTTTTCATGCTTTCAACCAAATTCAAAGAAACAACACTATGCAGCTATTTCGTTCACATCACCCCGATTTTAGCGATGGTGAGCAGAAAAGAGATTTTATTTATATCAAGGATGTGATGAAAGTAATCATGTTTTTGCTCCATCATCGCAAAAATTCAGGGATTTATAATCTCGGATCAGGAAAAGCTAGAACCTTTTTAGACCTTGCCCGTATTACTTCCCAATCTATGCAGAAGCAAGAGCAAATTGATTTTATCGACACACCCGAAGACATCAGGGGCAAATATCAGTATTTTACAGAAGCTAATATGCAAAAGCTAAAAAATATCGGTTATAACAAACCTTTTCACAGCCTTGAAGATGGCATTGACGATTATGTTAGAAATTATTTATCCCCTCATCTATATTTTTAGTTAAAATAAAGCAGCCCATGAAAGATTTAACAGACGTTTTTAAAAAATTAACTGCTTTCCTCAGACAATGTAAACAAGTTTCGGAAAACTATATTTTGCCCAGTTTTAGTATAGATCGTATACCTGCTAAAACCTGCGAACAAGTTACTGCACTTCCCATAGCAATACAGGACGAGTTTCACCAAGAGTATATCCAAATTATCAAGAGAGCAAAAAATTTGTACGGCATTAGTGTCGGAGCATTTATTATTTTTTTGCTCAATGGTTGGATACCAGGTACATTAGGGGTAATCGGCTATTGGTGGTACATCAAAAAATATCAACTCCCAAATTATGCGAATGCAGCACTCCAGCGTGTGATATCGCGCCATAACTTAACAGAAAGTAGTAAAAAAACGACTTTCAAACCATTCAGTCCACCTCACACAGAGGCTTTTCGTGGTATTACTAGCGCACGCAAACTAAATATAGCTTACGACCCTTCTAATCTGACCTTAGCTAACCTCAGCACAGGCTTCCTACTCGACTACAATACCAAAACCTGGCAAGTGGCAGCACATTATCAATATGACTGGAATAATGGCACCACGGAATTGGCCTCAAGGCTAGTCAGTAATATAGACACCCGTTTTCTGTTTATGAAAGAAGAAGGTATGCAAGTCATTTATGTTGGGCAACCACTGAATATTTACGCTATTGCAAAGGATTTTGATAGCCAAAATAACTTACATAATATTTTGAAATTTAAAAAAAAAGACTATTTCAGAGAAAACCACCTACAAGGTTATCGCTTTGATACGAGCAAGAAAAATGCCCAGGGTTTGTGTACCGAATCATGGGAATACTACGATGCAAAAAGAAAAAATATTATTAGGATAGAAAAACCTTATCAGTCGGGTCTAAAGACTTATTTCTGCCAGCTAACCTCGGAGTTTGCATTTTCTGATATCTTGCCTAAGTAGTCTTTACAACTTAACAGTGTCGGGCAAATCAACTAATCAAATCAGCTCAAATAGTACTGCGTCGGGTAGTCAGATTATGGGTCTCAGGCTGAACTTTTGCGCCTGATGCTGCTATTTGATCCCAACCTTTGTAAACAAGCCGACATGATATTTATTTAATGGATTGTGTTGTTATTTAGATTTGTTTTTGTTATACTTACTCATCGCCTCCTCCCATCACCGAGGCTCTTTATTACCATTCATCGCTTTTTTAACCCCCTAATTATTTGCACTATGAGCAAGAACACACCAAAAGTGCTGATATATTCAGTGCTGTTTTCGATTTTTCTTTTTGCGAGTTGTCAGGAAGATAACCTCATGAAAGATAGCAAAGATGAACGTTCATCTTTATCTCAGTCGTCATTTGCCTTAAAAATGGACTATGAGGTAGAAAGTGTTAGCTACCAGCAGGTAGTTGAAAATGCCAATGCCAACGAAAAGCTCCAGTTTATTGACCAAGCTAGAGCATTACCCGTAATCACTCGACAAAAGGTATCTGTGGAAGTATTTCACGACGGCAGCAGTACTTGGGAAATTGTACAACAGACCCCCAAAAACCCTGTACCACAGAGAGGGGCTGAAGTTCCTCCCGACAATTCCGTAAAAACCGTAACAACTAAGGTCATTGACAATATGGGTTATTTTTACGATGCCAAAGGTAAACTCATCAGAACACACGAGATACAGATACCTTCTTTCTCTGGATTATTAGAAGCAATCAAAGATACCTGTGGGCGGGTTCGCAAGGCACATGCAACGGTAATGATACAAAATCCGCGAGCAGCCTTAAGCAGCTCTTGCACTCGCGAAAGAGCAGCAGAAGCCGGGGCAACCATTACAGAGTTGTCAGAAAACATACTCAGTATCAGACAAAAAGTTGAGTTTCCTATTGTAGCCGACAATCCCTCAGCCAAAACGACAGGCAAGTCAGATATGTACAGCGTAGACTTGGTAGATACCGAGCGTTCTCTGCTATTAGGTACTAGGTTATACGACGAAAACGATAAACTCATCATGGTGCAAATGTATAAATATACGGATAGCGAACTACCTGAGCTAGAGGTGATGAGGCAGGAAGTATACGAGTATTCTGACCTGACGAAAACCGCTCACTTAGTTATTAGTGATTTTCTTTTTGAGAATTTTAATTTTGAAAATAATATAACTGATTAAATTATGAAAACAATAATAAAAACAGTCGTAATTCTTGGCTTATGCTCTTTAACTTACCATTGCTATAGCCAAGATAATAGAGATGTGGCTTGGGTACATGGCTTAGGCCAGAATGCTTCTTTCTGGAAGACACACAGTGATCTGTTTCAAAGTGAAAGGCAGATAAACTCCACACGTACATCCGCTCCTGGTTTCGCAAGCCATACAACCAACGCAGGAGTATCGGTGATGGCTCAACAAATTCGCAGTTTAGTAGTTGACAACACTACTAATATTGGTATTGGGCATAGCATGGGAGGTGTGGCTTTGCGCGAAGTTGTCTTGCTCGATTCGGCTGCCGGTGTGTTAATACCTAACTTTGGTGGTATTATCACGGTAGGCTCGCCCATGAACGGTGCAAAAATACTCAATGCACTATCAGATGGCAGAGTAACTGCCGCTCTACAACACGGAGCAAGGCAGTTGACTAAAGGACCTTTAGCTCAACTTGGTCTGGCTGTTTATTTAGTCGGTAGCTTTGTCGTTAATCTGGTGTTGGAAAAAAAACTTCCCAATGCTTTAAATAATGTAATGAGTGGTTTTGGAGCCAGTGGTGTTGATTTGCAAGAAGGAAGCAACTATATGGCTGGTACTTCCAACTTTTTCGGCAGTAGTGGCGGAGCTACTAGCCAAAGTATCAATATTCCCAGCATTAGCATTCACGGCAACGAAAATAGCCCTGTACACTGGTGCTTGCTGTCTGCTTATGAGTCTAACGGAGCCGATGATACCAAGTACGTCAAATGGGCTAACACTGTTGGTGATGTTTACAACGTAGCCTACACTGCTAATCTAGCTGTTGCTGTTGCCAAAACGGTTCTTGGTTTCTGGAATCCTTTTAGCTGGTCAGAAACTGCTCACACATATTTTATTGCTTTTGAGTGGAAATCGGGTCGGGATTATATCCGCTACCACTCCGAAACAGACTGGGACAACCTGATAGGAGCAACCAGAACAGAACAAGTACAACAATGCCATATTGCGTATTACAATGTTTTTGTTTGCCCTCCTTCTGCTTATTATTACTGCGACGTTGACCCGCATAGCCAAGATGCTTACTGCGGACATTGCTGGGAGAAACAACCCAAAGTAGTGTGTAAGTATGTTACCGTCTCAGTTAGGGAGAGCAGTGACGGCTTAATACACAAGAGTTCTCAAACAGGAAGTAATTCTGCTTGGAACGGCGCGGTGGTAGAAGCAGTAGGTGTGAACCACGCGGAGATGGGTACGCACAAACAAATTAGAAAAAGTTTCAGGGAAATTTTTGATAATCCCAAAAAGTTCAAGGCTGACGATTTTTTTAAACTAAAAAAAAGAAAATAAATTATATGAAGGCTATATATTGTATTGTTACAGTAATTTTACTGAGTTTAGCTTCATCCTGCAATCAGGATGAACCTACCATCATTGACAGTGAGGGAGTAGTTAGGAGCAAACCCTATATCTGGCGTACGCAACTTAGTGAGCATGAGTACATTGGTGGATGGATAGATTTACCCGTTATGTATGATGGTGGAATGCTTGCATTTGGCATGAAAGGATCAAGACCAGTTTTGCACTCCATTGACATAGAGACAGGTGAAAGCAGATGGAAATGGAATGATTTCTTGGAACCTGAGTGGGAAGAGTGGTCTGTTGGATTTCCCTATACTTACGATAAATACTTATTTGTTCAAGATGGCAGCAGAGTTTATTGCCTAGATTTAACCACAGGCAAAACCTTTTGGAAAAAAAGATATGATTTCGTTACAGAGTTCCATGTGTCTGGCTTGGGAAGTAAGTATTTTAGTATAGGCGTCAGATATACTCCCGAAAAATACTCTGAGGCCGATGTATATATCGGCGACTTATTGCAAGGTAGCGAGAAAGATTCTATCCTTACACCTAATTACTCTCGTGAGCAAGTATCCGCTGATTATAGTACTTTAGGTAACATATACTCTGTTGTGCCTTATATGAATGATGCTTCAGATACTGTGCTGTTAATCAATTATGCAGATTATGATAAGGAAGGTCAGAGCATATTCTATTTAGGCAAATACAATTTAACCAAGAGGCAATGGCTTTATGAGAACAAACCTTCTGCAGGCACATCCTATCTTTTTGAAGGCAGGCTATATAGTTTCACTGGTGGTGTAATTATGTGCCACAATATAACTACTGGTGATATTATATGGCAAACACCTTTCCCGCATGGCTTTTTCTCACCTTTCATTATTGCAGAAGATAAAGTACTAGCCAACTGCGAAGACACTTACCTGTATGCCTTAGATATAGCAACGGGCAGGCAGCTATACAAGGTCAAATCATCGGGAACAAGCGGAGCAATGTCTTATTTGAACGGTGTAGTTTATTATGTGGGTGGGGGTGATGGTTTGCTTCATGCTGTTGAGGTCAGTACAGGCAAACATTTGTGGAAAATAGAATCCCCTGACTTATCTATTCGTTCAGGTGCATGGTTTAAAACAGAAGGCATTGGCGTGGTAGCAGGCGAAAACGGGGAGAGAGGAAAAGTACTAGTGAGTAGTTTTTTAAGTGCTTTTTGCTATGAGGCTGCAAGGTAATATGACTTACTTTCTTTCATTTACGTTCTTGACGTAGATGCGGGTTCTTCAATACCTTATCCACCATATCTTCAGGAACAATTTCTTCCTTGAAAGTATAAGCACCTGTTTTAGGCGAGCGTACTGCCTTGATGACTTTAGCATATTTGACATTTTTTTTTCTTTTTAGCGTTGCTACTACTTTTTTTGCCATGACTACTTAATTTCTTTGTGAATAGTATATTTATTTAGAATAGGGTTGTACTTTTTTCTTTCTATTCTGGTAGGTGTATTTTTACGATTTTTGGTAGTAATATATCGAGAGGTACCTTTCATGCCTGAATTCTTATGTTCAGTGCATTCCAAAATTACCTGAACCCTGTTGCCTTTTTTTGCCATAGTGTAACGAGTATTTTAAAAATAAAAATTGTTTAAAACAATAAATTGCCTTTTTTGCGCGCTTTCTGAAGCACTTTATAAATTCCGTGCTTGTTAATAGTACGCAGTGCGGTGGAGGAAACTTTTAGCGTAATCCACTTACTCTCTTCGGGAATGTAGAATTTCTTTTTATGAATATTAGGATAAAATTTTCTCTTGGTTTTATTATTTGCATGAGAAACATTATTACCTGAACGCGGACGCTTGCCGGTTATATCACAAACTTTTGACATTGTCTTTTTTTTTAATACTCTTGCAAAAGTGCTAAAAAAAACTAAGAATTAAAAAAAATAATTTAGTGACTCAAAAATTTCTCAGGAAAATTAATCAGGTATAGTTCTTTTTTAGCCCTTGTAAAAGCCGTGTATATCCAGCGCAGGAACTCTATATTGAGGATTTCTTCTCTTAAATAACCCAAATCGACAAAGACCGCATCCCACTGCCCTCCTTGTGCTTTGTGGCAAGTGAGTGCATGAGCAAACTTGACTTGCAAAGCATGTAAATAAGGGTCTTGTCTAATCGTATGCAGGTACTCTACAGGGTCGGATATATGGGCATGTTCCATTTCTACTTGTTTGCGTAGGTGTTGTAGTTCATCTTCACTGAGAGCGGGCGTATGAGCATGCAAGGTCTGTAAATGCACCTTTGCTTCAAAAGGGGGTTGATCCGGGTAATCCAATAAGCGAAGTGTCAGGTCGGCAAAGCGCATGTCGTACATTTGTTCATAAGCATTTACGTACATTACTTCAGCAAAATCACCATTAGCGAAAAAACCTGCCTGTGATTCGGGAGCTAACCAATGGTAGTTATTTTTCACAATTATCAGACAGTCTCCAGTGTCAATTTCCGACTCACTGAAATGGATTTGCTGCCTGATGTATTGGTTATACATAGTAGCGGATTTATTACTGCGACAAGCGATAACGGTCTTATTTATCCCAAATTTATCGTACGCATAGCGCAGGCCATCTTCTAGCTTTGCCGAAGATATTGCATACACATCGCTGTAAATAGCAGTTGTTATTTTTAAGGCAAAAATACCCTCCTCAATTTGCTGGCGGATAAGGGTAGCGTTTGCCAAAATACCCGACTGGCTAGCCTGACGTGCCACCTCAGTAAGTGTAAAGCTCACGACAGACAATTCATATTGCCGCGATAAGTTATCGATATCTAAGGCTGGACTAATCAATTGACACACAGGCGGCAGTTGGGCAGTATCTCCAGTGAGTATTAATTTATTAGCTGATTTAGCAAACTGAAAAACGTAGTCGATTAAGTCTGATAATAGCCCCTTTCCTCCATAACTACTTTGTTCGTTAATCATAGAGGCTTCATCAACAATATATATCGTTTTCTTAGCCTTATTTTGTACTTTGCTAAAAAACAATTTGCCACTTACTGGGTCTTCTGCCCGTTTATAAATGACTTTATGAATGGTAAAGGCGTTTTTTTTTGAATAAGCAGAAAGCACCTTAGCAGCTCTACCTGTGGGGGCTAACAAAACGGTTTTACACTCATAAGTACGCAATAAGCCCACGAGTATACTCAGCAAAGAGGTTTTGCCAGTGCCGGCATAGCCTTTGAGCAAAAAAGTATTTCGGGATGTTGTTTTATCCAGAATAAAAGCGTTGAGCAATTCAAGTGCTTTCTCCTGCCCCGAAGTAGGCTTGAAAGGAAAATAACGCAGTAAGGATTCGGAGGGTTCTTTCATTGAGACAATATTTTCTAATCTGCTACAATCGCCTTAAAAGCCTCCAACGCATGTAGGCACAGTAATGATTTTTTTGCTTTTTCAATAGCTTCTTCCAAGCTAAATTTGGGGCAGGCACAGCGGATGGCTAAGGCTGCATTAATAATTACCACTTCATTTTGCGCTCTGATGCCTTTTCCACGCAAGATATTTTCAAAAATAACCGCTGCTTCCTTTACGGAATTGCCACCAAATAAATCTTCTGCTACAATTTGATGCATGCCTATTTCTGTTGGCGAAAAAATACCCTCTTGCTCGCTGGTAATGACTTTAAAAGGACTTGTAAGCGATACTTCGTCATAGCCATCTAAAGTATGTACAATAGCGTAGCTTTTATTGAGTTTCTGGTATAGATAATTGTAGAGACGAGCCAACTCGAGGCCAAACACACCAATAAGTTGCGCACTCGGTTTGGCAGGGTTCACCATAGGACCCAAAATATTAAAAAATGTTTTCACACCTAACTCTTTCCTGATGGGTGCCACGTTTTTCATGGCAGGATGAAAGAGAGGAGCATGTAAAAAGCAAATGCCAGCCGTATCGAGTTTTTTATTTAATATATCCTGATTATTAGTGAACTTATAGCCAAAATATTCTAACATATTAGAAGAACCAGCGATCGAAGAAATGCCATAATTACCGTGCTTAGCCACCTTTACACCAGCACCAGCCGTTACAAAAGAAGCCAATGTACTGATATTGAATGTATTTTTGCCATCGCCTCCAGTA
>CBDATB010000010.1:0-303242 GCA_965199745.1 Flammeovirgaceae bacterium
CAACCAAGGTGCGAGAGGTTTGGTTTTTCCTTACAAAGCAGCAAAAACTACCAACCCACCTAACTACCGAACCAAGTATAAAGGTAGTTGGCGAAGCTGTCGTAATGTAGAAAAAAAGAAAAACTGTACTTTAGGCTTGTCAGGCATTTCTATCACCACTTATGATAGCAGTGCAGAGATCAAAATTTACCCTGCTTCCACAGCAACACATTTTGAGTTTAATCGCGTAAAAATATTTCATGAATTGGGTGAAGATGCCTTCGATATAAATTTAATAAATAATCTATCTGTTGTTAATCGATACACAGACACAAGAGCGGGATATACAGTATTTTATCTGAATACTAATACAGATACACTAGTGCTAAGGTTTCGGAAAAATCAAGTGACACAACAGCGGTTCACATTACACGGTATTTTATTGGAAAATGACGATCCAGGTTTTGTATACCATGCCGTTGGCATTAATGGTGCTGCTGTGCCGTCTTTTTTGCGATGTAGCTTACTCACACAGCATCTGGAACAGATAGCACCCGATTTAATTATCTTTGGCTTGGGCATTAACGACGCTTACGGTGCTTATGCTAATTTTAGTCCGATAGCATTTCAAAATAACTATCAGCGGCTCCTCGACAGCATCAGAAGTGCAGCACCTCAAGCGGCCATTTTATTTCTGACAAACAACGATAGCTACTACCGAAGAAGATATATCAACCACAATGGCACTAGAGTAGAAAAAAGCAATGATTCAATTAGCACAAAGGAACGGAGCCGCACTTTGGAATTTATTCCGAATAATGGGTGGCTTAGGCTCTATCAGTCGCTGGGAAGATCATCAATTAGCACAAAGAGATAAAGTCATTTCAATAGAGCTGGCTATCAGCTAGTCGGCGATCTTTGTTTCAGGCGTTACTTCAAGCCTACGAAAATAGTGAAGGCTTTACTGCGAAATAATTTCTTGTAAACATATTTTTACACGAGGAAAAAACTAAACGATAAATTTTATGCTATGATAAAACATACACTCTTATTTTTAACATTGTTTTTTATCTTCGGTCTACAAGCACAGACAGCTAATATTCTCGGTAAAATCATCTCTGCTTCTGGCGATAGTATTCCTTTTGCCAATATAGGGCTATTAAATACTAACTATGGAGTTTCTTCTGATAAATCTGGTGAATTTCTGCTCAAAAATATTCCTTTAGGCAATTACACACTCACCATATCTAATGTGGGCTATCATCGTTTTGAGCATACACTTAATCTTACTACAAGCCAGTTACTAGATTTGGGGGTAATTACTTTACAAGAGAATGCTCTCGGCTTGAAAGAGGTAGTAGTAACAGGTACCATGAAAGAAGTTTTTGTGAAAAACTCACCCGTTAAAGTACAAGTAATCTCTACAGATTATCTACAAAAAAATATCGCACCAACTAATCTAGTTGAAGGAATGATTTTGGTCAGTGGTGTGCAAGAAAACGTTGCTTGTGGGGTGTGTTTTACCAATAGTATTAGCGTAAACGGCTTGCCCGGTGCCTATACGGCTGTCCTTATAGACGGTACACCGCTTTATGGAAGTCTGGCTTCATTATACGGCTTAAACAGTATTCCAACCCAAATTATCGAACGTTTTGAAGTAATTAAAGGACCGAATGCCACACTATACGGCTCGGAAGCTGTGGCAGGAGTTATTAATGTGATTACTAAAGACCCTACTACTCAGCCTTTAATATCAGTTGATTTTGATGAGTAGTTCTCGCCTCGAAACTTTTGGGAATATTGCACTGGCAGCCAATATTGGACGCTTTCATGGTTATGCAGGTTTTAACTATGGCTATGCCAACATTTTTGAAGACAGCAATAAGGACGGTTTTGGCGATATTATTAATTTCGACCGCTTGTCAGGTTTTACGAAATGGTCGATGGAGCGTCCAAATAATAAAAAACTTACGCTGGCAGCTAAATATTATTATGAAGACCGCCGCAATGGTGTAGCAGCATTTTTGCAAAAAAGGGCTTATCGCAAGCTGAGGGGGAATAATATGACTTATGGCGAAAGTATTTACACTAAGCGTGCAGAAGTTTTCGGCACTTACGAATTTCAAAGTAGCGAATACCTAAAAATCGACTATTCTTTCAGTAGTCATTGGCAGGATAGTTATTACGGTACTGATTACTATGAAGCCAAACAGTATGTCGGTTTTAGCAACTTTATCTGGAATAAAGCACTTAGCAGCCACGATGTGCTAGCGGGTTTATCAGTACGCTACCAACGATATGATGATAATACTGTAGCCACGGGCGACACGTTTTCAGATGTTTTAAAAACCAGCCCGATGTACAATTTATCCCAGGTGTTTTCTTGCAAGATGAGTGGAAATCAGATAAAAAATTATCTTTGCTACTCGGTACACGTCTCGACTATTATTCGGTGCATGGGTTAATTCTTTCTCCTCGCCTGAATGTAAAGTATACCCCGAGTACATGGACAACCCTACGGGCTAACCTAGGTACGGGTTTTAGAACAGTTAACCTTTTTACAGAAGACCATGCCTTTGTAACGGGTCAGCGCAGTGTGGAAATTCTCGAAGACCTAAATCCCGAGCAATCTTATAATCTGTCGCTCAACCTAAACCATGTTTATACATTAGGTAACGGACAAGGGTCGATAGATATTGATATTTATTACACTTACTTCACCAATAAAATCATTCCTGACTACAAGCAGCCCGGAAAAATTATTTATGCCAACACAAAAGGGTATGCCATCACCAAAGGTCTTGGTTTTACATTGAGTCATCAATTTATGTTTCCACTCTCGATTGAGGCAAGTATAAACTTGCAGCAAGCCATCGAAACAGAGCCTAATGCCAGTGGCACTATGCAAAGGCGCAATATTGAGTTTGCCCCTGCCTGGACAGGAGTGAGCGTTATTAATTATACTTGGAAAAAAACGGCACTCACCTTTGCTTATACGTTCAATCTCACTGGCGCAATGGCTTTGCCAGAGGTGTTTGATTTAGATGAAGATGGCGTACCTCTAACTACTTCCCGAACAACCCGTTCGGTTGCTTTTGGCTTTCATAATCTTCAGGTGAGCAAAACTTTTAAAAATAAAAATATGACGCTTTATGCTGGAATACAAAATATCTTTGACTACCGCCAGAATACTTCTCCACTATCGGGCTATAACGATCCGAATGCCACACCTGGGTTTAGTGAATTTTTCGACACTGCCTATGCTTTTTCACCTATTCAGGGCAGAGAAGTTTATTTGGGGTTTCGATGGAATTTCAGTAAACATGAGAATTAGAGTTAAAAAAGCAGGTGCAGCAATGTAATTTTACTAAGAGCGTATCTGGAAATAATCATTTAACAAACTGGTAATAAATTTATACTTTTTACGTGACTACCTGCAAATTTTGTTTTTCTTTTACTTCGATAGTTTTTCTTTGGTTTACCGTTTGTTTTTTCTCTGAACTATTTACTCCTCTTCTAAAATGGTGTTGCGTGTTTATCTACAAACAAAAAGTTTGAAACTATCCAGCATCTCTGCCTATTTGTCTTTTGAAAAATCAAATGTTTTACCGTATTTTATTTTTTCGATTTCTTAGTCAGTATTAATCCTAACAGTGTATGCGTAGTATGCGGCGAGGTATATTACATATATAACTTGTTATTGAACGTTTTTTTCATATTATTTCTATACTCGATCTTCCCTTCTCTCGAGAGATAAGCGTACATTACAAATGTTAAAATTGAATCTATAGCAATGCCTATTGCAAACATCAAGGTGATTAGCGTAAGAGTTGGTTTATAGATACCTGTTTTGAACAAAATAAAAAGAGTACCATAAAATACGATATTAACCACGATGGACTGGAAAAGCATATACTCCGTTCTTCCTATTCTATAAAAGATACTATCAATGATATTACTGTATGCAAACAAGATATAGAAGACAACTGATATAATAGAAAGTTGAAATGCAACTTTATATCCATCAAAATTCATAATATTTTGAAAGAAAGGTTGCCAAATTGGAATTGACAGTATCCAAATTGAAACAATAATTGTTGTCAATAAAAAATACCCTTTTAGGTTTCTTTTAATATCATTTAGATTCGCCGCCACATCCCTTTTTATAAGTTCTCCAAGCTGTAATATTGGGACAAGTAGCCATCCCCATATGAAATTATTGACAACCCAAAAGGTCGCTTGTTCACTAATGGTATTTATCATTTTTACAACTACAAATATAAAAACAAGATTACGAACAAGTGTCTCAACCCCTGAATATGATGCCACAATAGACCATTCTCTAAGCCAAGAAAAATCAATCTTAGTTCGTAAAAGAATGTTTATATCGTTTTTCTTTAAACAACCCAATCCGATAACCAAAAGAAGAAAATTTACAATGATATTTGAGATTGCCACCCCATTAACTCCAAGATTGAGAGAGAAACTTAAACTTGAAACGAGCAACGTGTCAAGCAATATGGTTAATATCATTTGAAACAATAGGATAAAGTACATCAATTGGTGTTTACTCATTACCGTTAAAACAATCAAGATATATTTAACTAATATTATGAAGATAAAAGAGATAGTTTCAAGCCTTATATAATCAACGGTGGCAGTTACAAGTTCCTTTTTTTGTGCCATTCCTATAACCAAAGGTTTAGCAAATAGATATATCAAAATTGACAGAATAAGGTATGAGATAAATGTAATAATGAACCCACCTTTAACTCTATTAGCAAACTCATCTTTGTTGTTGAGAATGCTTCCAATAATGTAAAATAGAGGTAAAATTATAGACTCTTGCAGTATTTCATAAAGGAGACTTAACCATGACACTTGTGATGCAATATTAAAACCCCAATCAGTAGGGATATTGCCTAAAAAATATATTCTTGTGGTGGTATAAATGCTTGGGAGTAATCCAAACAACAGCAGTACCGAAAATAGTTTTAGATTTAATCTTTTGGCCGATATAATATAATTTTTCAATTGTTATTGAATATAAATAAAATAATGCCTAGTTCCTTTTCAAATCTAATTCAGCTTATTCCGACCGCTACGAGTAGTTGCCTGCGCATAACAGCAATCCGTCTCATCATAACGCAGAATTAAGGGAAAAACTCCTTGAATATGCCCACCAGGTTTTGCCTGAACCGATAAAATTTAAGGACACGAAATTACATCAATTATAGACATATCTAATCCATCATACTCTGTGCAACACATCGCAAAATCAAAACTCCCATACAGACCCTAGAACATTGGTACAACCTTAACCCTAAACTTTTTCATAAAAAACCAATCCCATCTTTACATTCAGATCTCAATGACGATAAACAGCCTTGTGAAACTTAATAATTATCAATATCGAAATAGTACAAATTCCACCCGCCTGTTTAGCTTTTTATGAACTTCGGTTTGCTCTTCTTTTATAATGGGCATTGTACCTCCCACCCCCTTAGCTTCGATACGCTCGGGTGAAAGATTGCCGTAAGAGATAATATATTTTTTAATTACATCGGCGCGTTCTTGCGAGAGTTTCATGTTGAACTCGAGGCTACCTTCAGAGCTAGTATGACCGATAACTTTCAAATGAAAGTTGGGATGAAGTACTAAAAAGTCAATGACTAAATGTAGGTTATTTTCCATTTTGGGTAATAATTTACTACTTCCAGCCTCAAAGTCTATCGACTCAAAAGTAATCACTCCACTAGCACTCATCGCCAGAACTTCGGATTCTGTGCTGCCATTTAATGAGAAAAGCTCTTCTATCTTAAAAAAATTATCTCCTTCAATAACCAACAAATAATTTCTTCCATCTATGAGGTCAAAACCAAAGGAGCCATCAGGTCTCAAATACTTTGGTGCTACTTCTACATTTTCATCCACATCGATTATAGTAACGATACCGGAAAAAATCTCTCCTGTGATAGGTTCTCGCACTTTTCCAGAAAATCGTATTAAACTACGGGGATTAGCCTCCATCGGCAGCGGGAAAGAGTACAAATCGAGATTATTATCTTCTTCACCCGTTTTGGCATAATACAGCCACTTTGAACTGGCATCAATAGAAAAATAATACTCCCTGCCTTTAGTGTTAACTAAGGGTCCGACATTCTTGGGTTCAGTCCATTGATTGTTGACAAAATACACTTTAAAAATATCAAAATCACCAAAATTTAATAAATGACCGTTAGAGCTAAAATACAGCACATTATGGTTAGGATGATAATGCGGACTCAATTCACTACTGCGCGTATTTATCGTCGGTCCGATATTTTTAGCTTTACCCCATTTTCCACCCTTACCTTTAACAGCAAAATAAATATCAGAGCCGCCAAAGCCGCCCTTCCTGTCGGAAGCGAAATACAAAGTATCGCCAGTAGTTGAAAAAGAAGGGTGGGAATCCCAAGTATTGCCATTGATATTTTCGCCGAGATTAACCGCCTCAGACCACTTGCCATCTTCTTGCAAAGCAGCTTGGTAAATATCGCAGTTTCCCAAGCCCTTAGGGTCACTACAACGTACAAAAAGCAAAGTTTTTCTATCTCGGCTCATGCAAGGCGAACCCTCATTATAAGAGCTATTAACAGACTCAAAAGGCTCGGCCTGCATCCAGATACCGTCTTCGTCTCTTTTTGCCCGATAGATGTCTTCATTCTCCCAGCTATAACCCAAATCAACATTAATGCGCGAGGTATCTCTATTGCGGTCAGAGGAAAAGATAATCAGGTCATCTGATTCGCCACTCACCGCGGGCGCATAGTCTGCATATTCCGAATTAATGAGCTGCCCCATATTGAGCAGTACTCCGGGCGGAGGCTTTAAAGTGTCTATTGCTCGTCGTCGCTCTACCAGTTCATAATAGTAGGCTAAATCGACATATAAATCCTTCTCGAATTGAATGAGCGAATCATAATGATTCAAGGCATTTTGCAAATCGCCGCGGTAGTGCTTAATAAGCAGGCGATAAACCTCTTTTGTAAGAGAAATTTTATTCAAGTATTCAGAAAGCCGGGCAAAACGCCACAGCAAATCCGTACCCTGCTCGCTAAGGAAATTCTGGATACCAAAATTATTAATATATTCATACAACGATTCATGTAATTCGGCCCACTGCTTATTACGGCTTAAACGGCGTATATTTGCTAAGTCTGTTGTAGATTTGTAGTGGGCAATTACGTTAATATTCGGAAAAGTAAAATGAGATTCTTGATAAGACTTAACACTGCCGGAAGGTAAAAAACGGGTGATATAGGTATTCTTCTTCGCTTTTTCTTTCTTCGATTTACTCCTCAGAAAAATATTTTTTTGTGCAATAACAGGAGTATGAAGCAGGAAAAATAAGGATATGGCAGCCAAGAAACAAAATGAACACCGATAAAATAAATAATGTGTAATGCAACTATTCAGAGAGTGTTTCCTGCTAAATATTCGATAAATAAAGAAATTATTTAAAATAAACCGCATCGTACTATATAGATTCAGTGCCAAGTAACGTTACTTAATCAAAAAAATTGCCACAAACTGATTGTAATACAAATTTAAAAATTTTAGCACTTTGTTAAACGATAAATAGCTTAATAAATGTAACAAAAAACAATTACACAATTTATTTGTTGGTATTAGAATTTTCCAATAAAAACATGAAACTTTGGCATGATAATAAAAAATACTCGAATATTTGCTATTTGCGTGCAGTATATCATTATATCAGCCGATAATATCTAACTGTTTAGATCACACCGTGTGTTTCGATTAATTACCTAACCATAATTACTAGCTAACTTATGAGTGATTGTTTTAAAAACCTAGTTTTCAGCGACAGCGATGGTATGGAAACCGAACAGCTGATACCTATCAGCGACGAAGATGACACCGAGTACAAGAATGAACAAGAGGTCATATTACCTATTCTGCCCATTAAATATACCGTGTTGTTTCCGGGTGTCGTGATACCAATTACCGTTGGCAGAGAAACCTCTGTCAAACTCATTAGAAAAGCGTACAGCGACAATGCTAAAACCATTGGCGTAGTTAGTCAGAAAAACATAGGGGTAGACGAACCGACTGAAAAAGATATTTATGAAATAGGCACGGTAGCAAAGATTGTTAAATTGTTGGTTTTACCCGATGGAAACACAACTGCCATTATACAGGGAAGGAAAAAATTTGAGATTGAAGAAGTCATCAAACGTAAACCTTATATAACTGCGAAAGTAAAACTACTACCCGAAGTATTTCCATCTGCTAAACAAAGGGAAACCAAAGCACTGATGGAGTCTTTGAAAGAGGCAGCAACAAAAATACTAAAGCTCAACCCCGAAATACCTACTGAAGCTCAGGTAGCACTCGATAATATTGACAATCCCAGTTTTATGACACATTTCCTTTCTTCAAATATCAATGTAGATGTTAAAGAAAAACAGGCCTTACTAGAAATTAATAATGGAAAAGATAGGGCTACCAGGCTGCTCCAACACATGCATAAAGAAATACAACTACTTGAAATTAAACACGAAATACAAAGTAAAACCCATACCGATATAGACCAGCAGCAAAGAAACTATTTCTTGAGGCAACAAATGAAAATATTACAAAGCGAACTGGGCATGGAAAGCAGCGATCAGGAAGTAGAAATTTTGCTCAGTAAAGCCAAAAGAAAAAACTGGCCTCAGCACGCCAAAGAGTATTTTTACAAAGAAATTAGCAAACTGCAACGTATCAACCCCAATGCAGCAGATTATCCAGTTGCCTTAAATCATTGTGAATTTCTCATAGAACTACCCTGGAATCAAACAACAAAAGACAACCTAGATTTACACAAGGTACAAAAAGCACTCGACAAAGATCATTATGGGCTGGAAAAAGTAAAAGAGAGAATTTTGCAGTATTTAGCTGTACTCAAACTTAAAAACACCATCAAAGGACCGATACTATGCCTGCACGGCCCTCCAGGCGTAGGAAAAACTTCACTGGGTCGGTCTATTGCCAATGCATTGAATAGAAAGTATGCCAGAATGTCATTAGGTGGCTTGCACGATGAAGCAGAGATACGTGGACACCGCAAAACATATATAGGTGCTATGCCGGGCAGATTATTACAAAACATCAAAAAATCAGCATCTTCTAACCCAGTATTTATTTTGGATGAAATAGAAAAAATAGGTAGTGACTTTAGAGGAGATCCATCCTCAGCATTGCTGGAAGTGCTAGATCCCGAACAAAATAGTGCCTTCGTCGATAACTACTTAGAAATACCCTACGACTTGTCTAACGTATTATTTATTGCAACAGCCAACTCGCTCGAGACTATACACCCTGCGCTGAAAGACCGCATGGAAATAATCGAAATTAATGGCTATACTCAAGAAGAAAAAACAGCAATTGCAAAGCGGTATCTCATTCCCAAACAAAGAAGAGAAAACGGATTAACAGCCAAAAATATTTTTTTTGATGAAAAATCTATTAAAAAAATTACTTCAGAATACACCAGAGAATCAGGTGTTAGGAACCTAGAAAGAAAGATTACGACAGTAATTAGATATACGGCTAAGCTAGTGGCTATGAAAGAAGGTTATCAAAAAAAAGTAGGTAAAACACAAATTGAAAATGCGTTGGGACAACCCATCTATGAACAAGAGATATATGAAACGAAAGAATATGCTGGCGTGGCAACAGGACTCGCCTGGACACCCGTCGGCGGTGAAATATTGTTCATAGAATCAAGTCTGAGTAAAGGCAGTGGAAAACTCACACTGTCGGGGCAGCTCGGAGATGTGATGAAAGAATCGGCAATGACCGCAATTTCTTACCTAAAAGCCCGTTCAGAAAGATTTGACATTAATTATAAAATATTCCAAAAATATGACTTACACATTCACGTACCCGCTGGTGCTATTCCTAAAGATGGTCCCTCGGCAGGTATCAGCATACTAACTGCTATCGTTTCTACTTTTACACAGCGTAAAATAAAAACAAAACTGGCAATGACCGGCGAAATTACACTCAGAGGTAAAGTATTACCCGTGGGCGGCATCAAAGAAAAGCTGCTCGCAGCCAAAAGAGTAGGCATTAAAGAAGTTATCTTTTGTGAGAAAAATGAAAAAGACATTCATGAAATTGAAGAAAGATATTTGAAAGATTTATCTATCCACTTTGTAAAAAGTGCTGAAGAGGTGCTAGAAATTGCACTGTTAGAAGAAAAAATCAATAACCCCATGCAGTTTGACTTATCTGAAGAAACAAAGCAAGCTTAATTTTTGCCCCATTCAATCAGCACCAACCAACAAGCGATAGATTTGCAGTTTGCCATCTTTTTTCTATCTTTGTAGAAGAAAATAACAGAGATGCTAAACTGGGTCTTAGCAAACTTAAAACTAATAATATGTACACAGGTCTTTTACATACCCACAAGCTTGTGGTTGTTGTATTCCTTCTCATCTACTTTATTAAAACTACACTGCTTTTATTTAATAAAAACAATCTATTTACACTATTTAGTAAAAAAATTAAGATTGTAGAGATGGGTGTTAGTGCTTTATTTTTGCTCACAGGACTGGTTATGCTGTTTTCTATGGCTAAAATTACCGCTTTCCAAATTATTAAAATCATTCTTGTTTTCAGTGCTATACCGCTGGCAGTGGTAGGGTTTAAGAGGATGAATAAAGCCTTGGCACTGCTTTCTTTTTTGTTTATTATTGCTGCCTACGGTTTGGCTGAAATGAGCAAAAAAGCTCTCATTAGCAAAGAGCCTATCGCCGAAAATATTATCACCGACATAAATGATAAAGATTACAATATAATCGCTCATGGTAAAGCGATTTATCAAATACAGTGTGTTATTTGCCATGGTAAAAAGGGTAATCAAAAAATTGCTGGTGCTAAAGATCTTACTATGAGTCAAAAACGAGAATCTGAAATTAAAAAATTACTAAAAAACGGAAAGAATAGTATGCCTTCATACAAAAAAGTATTTAACGAACAGGAAATGGAGGCAATTACAGCCTATGTACTTACCTTAAAAAAAAGCTGACAACAATCAATAACGAATTATAAACTACTAATCATCTGACTTTTATTTTTTTATATTTTTTTCTTTCCGGCTACTAATGCGAGCCAAGGCATGAATTGAAAAAATAGCCTTACATCACTCAAAAACGCACATTTTTTTAATGGTTTGTTCGCATTACTAACTATTTTAATTGTTAAATATTCTTTATCATGAAATCGATACAATTTAGAGAAGCCTTACGCCAAGCTATGTCTGAAGAAATGCGTCGAGATAAAAAAGTATTTCTGATGGGTGAGGAAGTAGCAGAATATAACGGGGCTTATAAAGTAAGCCAGGGGATGCTAGATGAATTTGGCTTCAAACGAATTATTGACACACCTATCGCCGAATTGGGTTTTACTGGCATAGGTATCGGTGCGGCAATAAATGGTCTGCGTCCCATTGTAGAATTTATGACTTTTAATTTCTCACTTGTCGCCATTGATCAGATTATTAACAGTGCAGCAAAAATGATGTCCATGTCGGGCGGGCAATACGCTGTACCTATTGTATTTAGAGGACCTACGGGCAATGCCGGACAACTTAGCTCACAGCACTCGCAGAATTTCGATAGCTGGTATGCCAACTGCCCCGGACTGAAAGTAGTTGTACCTTCCAATCCTTATGATGCAAAAGGACTACTAAAATCTTCCATACGCGACGATGATCCAGTAATTTTTATGGAGTCAGAGCTTATGTATGCTGATAAAGGGGTAGTACCTAGCGAAGAATATTTAATTCCAATAGGCGTAGCCGACTTAGTCAGAGAAGGCAAAGACCTTAGCATCGTCTCTTTTGGGAAGATGATGAAGGTAGCTATCGAAACTGCTCAAGAGCTTTCTAAACAAGGCATTGAAGCAGACATAATCGACTTGAGGAGTATCAGACCTATCGACTATGCAAGAGTAGTTAAATCTGTCAAAAAAACTAATCGGCTGGTTATCATAGAAGAATCCTGGCCACTTGGGGCTATTTCTTCTGAACTGACCTATCATATCCAAAGACACGCCTTCGATTACTTAGATGCACCTATTAGGCGAGTTAACAATTTAGATGTTCCAATGCCGTACGCCCCGACCCTAATCCAAGAGATACTCCCAAATACCAAGCGCGCAATGCAGGCAGCAAAAGATGTACTATATGCTTAAATCAATTATTGGTTAAAAGTGAAGTATCATCATATTTTTAGCTAATAAAAAAGTAAATGTATGAATTATGAAAGCAATCCTAAAAGCATCAAGTATCATGTAAAGAAGTATTTATACAGGCATCGGAAGAGATTTAGCGAGAAAAAAATTATTGATCTGCCTACAGGTAATGGCACTACTTGCCAAATCATCCAAGACATTGGATCCATTCCACTTCCTTTCGATTTGTTTACGGAATATTTTAAAATAAAAAGTCTTTCTTGCCAGCGGGCAAATATTATTTCGGGTATTCCATTAGATAGTGCAACTGCCGATATGGTCATCTGCCAGGAGGGCATAGAACATTTCTCAGACCAATACAAGGCATTCAAGGAATTCAACAGAGTGTTGAAAGAAAAAGGAGTTCTGTTATTAACAACCCCTAATTACTCTAACCTTCGGGCTAAGCTCAGCTATCTGCTCACAGAAAGTGAGCGTTTCAACGACATTATGCCTCCCAATGAAATTGACAGTGTGTGGATGTCGAACCAAAAAATTATTAAAGAGATTTATTTTGGGCATATTTTTTTGATCGGTATTCAAAAATTGAGGGTGTTAGCCAAATTGGCGGGCTTTAAAATCAGTCGCATTCAGTTTGTACGCGCTAAGTCCACGGCTACTTTATTGCTACCTGTCTTTTATCCATTTATTTTTTTGTCTAGTTGGTTCACCTACAGAAAAAATATCAAACGACACAAAGGAGTTAATGACAAAAAGATAAGAAAAATCTACCAAGAAATATTCCGGCTGGCAGTCAATCCGAAAATTTTAATAGACAGCCACCTAATGGTAGAGTTTGAGAAAGAAATGGACTATGCAGAGGTAGCAAGTAGTTTATCAGACGAGGAGAAAGATTTTGGGATTACCTAAAAAGAAAAAACCGCTAGAAGGGTAATTTTCAGGCGGCTTTTTTTAGTACATACCGTGCAATTAGCACAATACAGAATATTAGAGAATTTTATTTTTTCTCTCTTCTGAATAAGTACCTAGTAATAAAAATACCAACCCCAGAGGCAGCTCCTCCCGTGCCACCTATGGTAGCTCCAGCTGTTCCTCCTGAATATACCCCAGTGCTTGTATGAGTTAGCTCCCAGCCTTGATCACCCAATTCAGAGATCTTTTCCGATACTAGCTTGTCATTCTTTCTAATATTGCCAAAGTTGATACCTGTCAAACTGAAGAAGTTTTTCATTTTGACCTCATCAGTATTACCCTTCGGGTCAGTTGTAATCATACGAGATCGTCCAAGACCTCCAGCAATTACAGATTCTATAGTAGTCACCTGTTTAAATTCATACTTTTGCGCTATTAGACAATAGCCAGAGGATAACAAAAGTAAGAGCAGCACACTAAATTTTTTCATAACAATAAATTAAGCTGAATTAAAAAAGGACTAAATTAATTGAATAATAGATAAGACAAACAGAAAGATAATCACGACAAAAATTATATCTTTAATACTTTGGAAGATGGCACAAAATATCATTTTTGTCTTTGGTATATTGTTCAAGTTATGATTTTCATTCATATAGATGTTTATTATTCACGTATAAACAAGCACTTTATTTTACAATAAAATATGCGCTGCCTATCTTTTTTCCTTCGCAGTAAATCTCCACCTTGTGTTGTCCCTTTTTAAATTCACTTCCTTTGAGGTACTGAAAATTAATCTGCTGTTGAGAGTTGTCAAATAAAATATCTTGCTTTAAAGAAAAGAAGAGTTTTTCGTCTTTATAGTTAAAAGTTTTGGAGCCAGATGCAGCTTGGTATAATACTGACCCTTCAGGTTCAATAATACGCAAAATTATTTCTTTAGTACCTACTTCAGCCAAAGGATTGTCGCTAAGGGTAAAATGGACTAATAAGGTAGACAAATGCCGTACTCTAAACTCATCGCCCGTTCTCTGTTTTCTATTATTGCTGACGGCCGTAAATCTAATATTATTTGCTTCAAGCAAGCCTGCTGTATGCACTTTGCTGTTCAATTCTTTCTGGTCGTACTTCAACTGACTAATAGTGGTATTCAATTCGTTGCGTTCTTCTTTCAGGTCTATCACTTCGGTCAGTAGCTCTTTATTAACTCCTTTGAGTCGTACAATTTCTTGATCTTTTCTTTGTAGTAAGTACTCATAAGCCTCAATTTTATCTTTAATATCATCATAGCGTTCTGTGGCGAGATCTTTTGAAGTTTTTAAGGCTTGCTTGTCTTTTTCCAGTTGGTTTTGTACTGTCAACAAGGAATCGATATCTCCTCCTAGGGACTCGATTTCGACGATTTTTTTTTGTAGCTGCCCCGATATAGAGTCTAGTTTAGTATAAGTAGCAAATATTTCTAACTGCTTCAAGTGATTGATTTCTTCATAGTCTTTCTGTTTTTCTTTATACATATAAAACTGCACCACGTTGAGGGCTGCTAATAGCACGCTAATGCCCATAAAAATTTTATTGGTATATTTAGCTTTCTTAGCAATTTTCTTCATGTTGTGGCTTTTTTGATTAAATATTAACAACGATAATTTTAATTACAAACGTCATTTTGTTGTATAAAAATACATAGTTAGTACTACCACCGAGAAGGTAACATTTGGTATCCAAGCAGTAATTGAAGGGTGTAGAGAACCCGCCACCGCTATACTTCTGCTCATGATGGCAAATAAGATATAAATAAAAGCAAACAAAAATCCTATAGCAATTTGGAAACTCGTCCCTTGCCGAGATTTTTTTACTGCGACCATTACACCCATAATTGTCAGTATAATTACAGCATAGGGATAGGCATAGCGCTCGTTGAGTTCGTGTAAAAACTGTTCTGTATTGCCAACACCTAAAGCTTGCTGTTCCTCAATATACGTATTCAACTCATCTATGTTTAAAGTTTCATGCAAATTATAATTATTATCAAAGTATTTTGGCGTTAAGCTGATATTGGTATCTAGTTTGTCAGCACTGAGGAAATGTTCATTTTTGCCGTCGAAAGTATAAACGCTGTAGACATCTAAATGCCACTTATTTTTCACCGTGTCCCATTGTATAAAACGCGAACTAAGTTTTTCTACAAGATCTTTGTTTTTGAATTTTTCTAGCGTGAACTTATAACCTTTTTTTAGGCGATTATTATAGCTTTCTATGTAAACATAGGTAGAGTCGCTAGTGCGGAAGTGGATATTTTTGTCGTTGTAGTAAAAAGGACGCTTGATGTAAGCAATTTCAAAAGCAACTTTCTTTTTGGCACTGTTGGGGGTAACCCAGCCGACCATCAAAAAAATCAAGATTGATAATAAAAGCGCACCCATCATATAAGGCATTAACAAGCGTTTGAGACTTACCCCTGATGTGAGCATGGCAGTTATTTCTGAATGCGCCGACAACCTTGCTGTAACAAATACGACTGTGATAAACACAGCTATCGGTCCTAAAGTACTCGCCATAAAAGGTATATAATTCAAATAGTATTGGCTGACTACCTCTGCAAAAGACAAATTGTGCCTTAGAAAATCTTGAGTTTTTTCAGTGTAGTCTATCACAGAGATGACCAAAACCATAAGAAAAACAACGAAGAAGAAAGTATTTAGAAATTTTTTGAGAATATATTTGTCTAAAATTTTCATGGATTATTTTTTTGATAATTAATTGCAATAAGCTGCCAGGCTATTATTTAGGGTCTGTTCTTGAGTACATCTCCTATTTGCTGCATAGTCTCATTATTTAGTTTTGGCAATACTCCTAACGCACCTAAGTTTTCTTCAAGCTATCATACTTTTGAAGCAGCTACTGTAACAGTACTCACATGATTATTTTTCATACATCAAGCAATTGCCAAACAAGGCAATGAAGTATTGAGTTGTTTTGTTGTTGCCATGAGTTCTCCTGCTTTCGGTATTCTTTTCTTTGCACTGCGGCTTTTGCATAGTGGGTGGCACCAAATGATGCTGACGAAGTACTGTTTTTTTTAATACTCGAGTTCAAAATTATTAATTCTTAACGATTAATACTAATATTTAAGCATGCACTACAAAATATAATTTAGTTAAAATCTCCACCTTAACTATCAACTTTTTTCAGGACGAGACATTGAAAATATCCCAAATAAGTGTCGGCTGTCTTGATATTATCGCAGCCCAGACTTTCTTTAATAAACTCACATGACAAACCCTTCATTTTAAGTCCTGTCGCATAAGAATGACGGGCAGTATGACTGGTGAGTTGGGTATTCAATTGAACTCATTGAGAATCCTTTTGAGCATTTTGTTGAAATAGTACACAGCATTTTTTACTTCCGTATAAAATTTTGCCTCATCACCTTCGGTTTTGATGAATAGAAAAAGATAATCAGTTTGGTTTTTCTCATTGGCATAAAAATCGATAATTATCTTCTGCATCTTTGCATGTATCTTGATGGTAAATCCCATTCCTGTCTTGCGGCGGATACAGCAAAATATGACATTACTGACATTTTCGAGTTTGAACTAAGCTATATGAACAAAGTTTATCCCCTGGCATAAAAACTCAACAGGAAATAATTTTGCAAACGCCAAAGTAGGCTACCTTCTTCAAGCTCATAAATAAGAAGCCTTTCGGACATGTTCAAAGCGTGGAAATATCCTTGCCAAAAGGTACTTGGCAAGCGGATAATTTTGTAACAAAAAATATAATCAACTGCTAAATACTTACAACAAAACTATGATATTTAAAAAAAAAGTACAGCAAAGGTTGATGAAGTTGCAAGACGATATTTGCCAAAGTATTAGCACACTAGACGGCAAAGTAGATTTCGGGGAAGACCATTGGCAAAGAGAAGAAGGTGGCGGAGGACGATCGCGTGCCATGGAAGATGGAAGCATTTTTGAAAAAGGCGGTGTCAATTTTTCGGCAGTTCACGGTACTCCTCCTCCAAATATGCTAGAAGCCCTTGCCTTGCCCCAAGCCGATTTTTTTGCCACTGGAGTATCTATCGTCATACACCCCCGCAGCCCAATGGTGCCTATCATACACATGAATGTGCGTTATTTTGAGATGAGTAATGGCATTAGTTGGTTTGGCGGAGGCATTGACCTAACTCCGCATTATATCGACAAAGCTGACGCTAAATATTTCCACAGTCAGCTCAAAAATACCTGCGATAAGCACCACCCTACTTATTACCCTAAGTTCAAAGATTGGGCAGATGAGTATTTTTACATTAAGCATAGAAAAGAAAGTAGAGGTATTGGCGGTATTTTTTTCGATAGACTGCAAGAAAATAGTGATTTCAGTATAGAAGACAGGTTTGCCTTTATCGTAGATGTAGGTAAAACCTTTATTCCAGTATACACCCATTTGGTTGAGAAAAATAAAAATATAAGTTACGGAGTAGAAGAAATAGCCTGGCAAAAATTCAGAAGAGGGCGTTATGTAGAGTTCAATCTGCTGTGGGACAAAGGCACTAAGTTCGGATTATATACTAATGGACGGACAGAGTCTATTTTAATGAGTATGCCACCTTCAGCAATTTGGGCATACGATTTCAGTCCAAAACGCAACAGCAAAGAAGCAGAAACCCTAGAACTACTCCAACAAAAGAACGATTTCTTAATGGATAATCCATAGTTAGCAATTAAAGTGTTTGTCTAATTAAAACCTATTACCTAGTTTTGTTTTTTGATTAGCAAGATATGCTAGGTCTCATAGCTCAGCTGGTTAGAGCACCTGACTCATAATCAGGGGGTCCGAGGTTCAAGCCCTCGTGGGACCACTTTCATAAATCGCAATGCTTTTATACTGACTATTTAAATTTAATAAAGCGAGCTGTAAAGTGTGCAGCCCGTGCCGGGATTGGATATAGTTTTAGAACTTACCTAACGCGGCTCCTTTGACCAAGAAACAAAATTTCGGCATAGTGATGTCCAGTAGTGGACACCGAAATACCTTGCGGGTACTTAAGTTGTACCTTTATCGGCAGTTGTCCCTTGAGTACTATAGGGTTTTCAAGTTCAAAGCCGCTTCTTTGAATTTGTAGATCAGAATCCGGATCGCTGAACAGCATTGCTAAAGGCAGGTCTGTAAGGGTGCGATCCGCTTGGGATACTACGAGACTAGCATTACGCAACGCAGTGGAAACACTTGCACTTTTACGGGTATAGTTAAGATCGGCAGCATTTTTTTCGCTGCGTTTGTAGCATAGCCAACACTTACCCTCTCCACGATGAAATTGTTGTGTACGTCAAATTTATTACCGGAAAAACTTGATACACCATCTGCAAGAGTAGTGTTTTCAGTAAGCAGATCATTTATTCCGCCCTGTCCAGTGATTGTAACACGAAGGTAAGAAACAAAGTCTACCAATTTGATCTCTCCTTTTGTGATTTTTTCGGATGTAATCGGATCTAATTCTCCATGTTCTACGGAGATTTTCAATGCTTGTTTAGCTTTTGAAAGAGTCATTGTTTTATTATAATTTAAAGAATTAATAAGATTTTTAAATAAAAAAGTTCAAAGAATTTTATGGAATTTTTCAAAAAAAATTTAAACAAAATAATTTTGGGAGATTGTATTGAAAAATTAAAAGAATTTGAAGATAAATCAATAGATCTAATTTTTGCTGACCCTCCATATAATCTACAACTTCAAAAAACACTTTATAGAAATAATGGGGGAAAATTTGAAGGTGTTGAAGATAATTGGGATAAATTTGAGAGTTTTGAAGAATATGATAAATTTTGTTTTGACTGGCTGAAAGAGTGTCAAAGAGTTCTAAAGGATAATGGGGCAATTTGGGTAATTGGTAGTTTTCAAAATATTTTTAGAGTTGGAAAAATTATACAAGATTTAAATTTTTGGATTTTAAATGATGTTATTTGGAGTAAAACAAATCCAGTTCCAAACTTTAAAGGAACAAGATTTAATAATTCTCATGAAACTTTAATCTGGGCTTCTAAGAGAAAAAACTCAAGATATACCTTTAATTATAAAACTATGAAATCTTATAATGATGATAAACAAATGAGAAGTGAATGGCATATTCCATTAGTAAATGGAAATATGAGAATAAAAGACGAAAATGGCAATAAAGCACACTCAACGCAAAAACCAAATGCTTTATTATATAGAGTGATTTTATCAACAACTAAGAAAGGAGATATAATTTTAGATCCATTTATGGGAAGTGGTACGACAGGTGCAGTTGCTAAGATTTTACAAAGAAATTTTATAGGAATTGAAAAAGAAAAAAAATATGTAAAAGTAGCAAATAAAAGAATTGAAAAAATAACTCCAAGTAAAAATGAATTTATTAAGCATTATTTAGAAGAAAGACCCCAAAAAGTTCCTTTTGGAAGTTTAATTGAAAAAGGAAAAATAAAAATAGGTGAGAGAATTTATTCAAAAGATAAAAAATGTTATGGAGATGTTATGGCAGATGGGAGTATAAAAAATACAATTGGAGTTGGTTCAATTCATTCTTTAAGTGCCAAAATTTTAAACAAAGAATCTAATAACGGTTGGAATTTTTGGTTTTTAGAAAATGGGAAAAGCATAAACGACTTAAGAGAAGAATATAGAAAAGAATATTTTATTAAAAGAGAGGTAATTTAAAATGAATATGGAAGAAGAAAATAAAAATTTTATTTTAAATTTTAATAAGATTATTGAAAATAAAACTTTTGATTATAAAGATTTTTTTGATACAAATAAAATTTTAATACAAAATATAGAAAAAACATTAGAAGAAAAATGGTGTTTGCCAAATTTTCAGAGATATTATGATTGGAAAGAAAAAGATATTTCTTCCCTATTAGATTCTATTGTTAAAAATTATTTCATAGGTTCTTTATTATTATTGGAATTAGATAAGGACAATAAACAATTAGATTTATTAAAAATAGAAAACGTTAAAGAAATTCCTAAAAATCCTGAAAAAATAATTTTAGATGGACAACAAAGATTAACATCCTTATATTATGCTTTTAATAAAAACCAAAAAAATTTATTTTTCTATTTTAATTTTAAAAATTTTTTTGAAGAAAAAAATGAAGAAATTATTTTTTTTGAAAGAGAAGAATTAGATGAAAAATTTTGTTTTGAAAATTTTTTATTCCCATTTTATGAACTAAAAAATTATGTAAATTGGATTCCACAATTCAGAGATTTTTGGAAAGAAAAATTAGAATTAGAAAAAATGTTATGTTTGACTGATAACTTAAGTACAAAACTTAATGATATTTATACAAAATTTGAAATTCCTTATATATGTCTTAAAAAAGAGATTGAAATTGAAAAAGTTTCATCAATTTTTATAAATTTAAATAGTAAAGGAAAACCACTTGGAAATTTTGATTTATTAATAGCAATTCTAAGTAAATATGATATAAATTTAAGAGAAGTATGGGACAATGAATTAGAAAATAATCCTTATATGAAAAAATACTTTAATGCAAGAGGTAAGAAAAATGAAAAAATTCCGTTATATGTTTTTCAAGCAATGCTTTTATATTTTGAAAAAAATAGTTATTGTGATAAAAAATTTCAATTAAATATTTATGAAAAATTAAATTATAGTGATAATAAAAAATTTGAAAATGATTTTAAAGAGTTTTCAAAAAAATTAGATTATTCTTTAAAATGTATAGATAATTTAGGAAAAACTGGTTTTGGAAACTTAAAAATTAATTTTTTACCTTATGAAGGTTTAATTCCAGTATTATCTTCATTGTATTATTTAGAAGAAAAAGAAAATACAAGTCAATCTGAAAAAATAAAAAATTGGTATTGGAGTTCTATTTTTACAAATTCCTATTCTTCTTCAGTTGATACTCAAAAAACATTAGATTTTAAAGAATTGAAACTTTGGTTTAAAGATGATAATAAAAAACCAAAAGTAATTTTAAAGATGTTTGAAAAATTAGAAAAAAATATTTTAAATTTAAGGGAAATTTCAAGTTTAAATAATTCAATATATAAGGGAATTTTAGCAATATTATCAAAAAAAAATTGTATGGATTTTAAAAATAAAAAAACAATTGACTTACAAGAACTAAATTATAAAAATGAAATAGATAAAGATCATATTTTTTCTAAAAAACAATATAGTAATGAAAAAAATATAAACTCAATTTTAAATATGACTTTATTGTATAAAAAAACAAATATTGAAAAATCAGGAAAAAAAGCAAAATGTTATTTTGAAAAAATTAAAAAAGAATATAATGATGATACTGAATTTTTTGAAATATTAGCAACACACCTAATAGATAAAAAATGCTATAAAAATATCATTGAAGAAAATTTTGAGGATTTTATAAATAATAGAGAAAAAATAATTATTGATGAAATTAAAAAATTAGTTGGATATAAAAAATGGATTACAACAAATTTAAACAAATTTTAAATAAAAAAATTTTTGAAGAATCTAAAAAAGATTTAATCAAAAAAATAGCAAATAGTACAGAAAGATATATTGGACTTTTTAGACCAACAAAACCAAAAGCAAAAATTATTAAAAATTTAACCCAAAGTAATGAAATTAAATTTGGAGATGCTTTTGAAATTTTAATTGAAGAATATTTAAAAGAAAATGATTTTGAAATTTTAAATAAAAAATTTGATTTTGAACATGACCAATTAAACTTAGATCAGCATTTTAAAAAAAATGACAAAATATTTTTTGTAGAACAAAAAATTAGAGACGACCACGATTCAACTAAAAAAATAGGGCAAACAGATAATTTTGAAAAAAAATTAAATTTACTTTTAGATAAAAATAATGAAAAAGATTTAATTGGAATTATTTATTTTATTGACCCAGATTTATCAAAAAATAAAAATTACTATCAAAAAAGATTAGATGAAATGAAAGGAAAATGTGGAGTTGAACTTTATTTATTTTATGGAAAAGAGTTTTTTGATTTTTTAGATTTAGATTGGAGTGAAGTTTTAAAATATTTACAAAAATGGAAAAAAGAACTTTTAGATATTCCAGAAATAAATTTTGATAAAGAAGCAGAAAAAACATTTGAAGAATTAAAAGAAGTAGAGATTAAAGATTTTATAAAAATTTTCAAAAATAAAAATATTTTTAATGAAATAATTTTAACTTTATTTCCAGAGAAAAAAGTTTTAAAATTACTTTTAAATTATTTTGAAGAAAAATCCAATGAGACAGGATATAAAACCTTATATAATTTATTAAAGGAGAAATTAGAACCTCAAATTTCATAAGTTTTTTTATCATCACCTCATCACATTTTCTATAATTCTCTCTGCCAAAGCGTCTGCTGATGCTTTTGACGTAGACTCTGCGTAAATTCTGATAATAGGCTCGGTATTTGATTTTCTCAGATGTACCCACCCGTGTTCAAACTCAATTTTCACTCCATCTGTGGCGCTAATGGGCCGTTGCCGGTAGATTAATTTGATCTTTTCCAATACCTGATCTATATCCATCTCCTCTGTTAGTTGGATTTTATTCTTGGAAATGACATAACTGGGGTAGCTTTCTCTCAATGCCTTTATAGAGCCGCTAAAATGTGCCAAATGAGATAGGAACAAAGCAATACCAACCATCGCATCGCGACCATAATGCAGGGGCGGATAAATGATGCCACCATTGCCTTCGCCGCCAATTACTGCCTGTTTGCTTTTCATCATTTCTACTACGTTAACCTCTCCCACTGCCGAGGCAAAATATTGCTGCCCTGCTTTTTCCGTTATATCTTTTAATGCTCGGGTGGAAGAAAGATTTGATACCGTATTGCCCGGCTCGTATTGTAATATATAATCGGCAACAGCCACCAATGTATACTCTTCCCCAAAAGGCATTCCATTCTCACTAACGAATGCCAACCTATCAACATCCGGATCTACAATGATGCCCAGGTCGTAATTGCCCTCACGTACTTTGTTACATATTTCTGTGATATGCTCTGGTAAAGGTTCCGGATTATGTGGAAAGCATCCGTTGGGTTCACAATACAATTTTTCTACATGTGCCACCCCTAAGCTATCTAGTAGCAATGGAAGGGCAATACTACCAGTAGAATTTACACAGTCAATAACGATGCGAAATTGCTTATTTTTAATAGCTGCTACATCTACCAAAAGAATATCAAGTATCTGCTTAATATGTTTTTCAATATAGGTATTATCGTATCTAATACTTCCGAGTTTGTCTACGGCAGCAAAGGTAAAATTTTGCTGTGCGGCATACTTCATAATCTCAAGGCTCTCTTGGAAAGAAACAAACTCACCTCTATCGTTAAGTAATTTTAAAGCATTCCACTCTTTGGGATTATGGCTGGCAGTCAGAATAATACCTCCACCCGCCTTTTCCATCGGCACAGCTATTCCTACAGTAGGCGTAGTGGATAGCCCCAGGTCTACAACGTCTATACCCATTGCTTGCAAAGTAGTGCTGACGAGCCGACTAAGCATGACACCTGATATACGCGCGTCGCGCCCAACAACTATTTTGTTTGCTGGCTTTTTATCGAGTAACCATTGACCATAAGCGGCGGTAAATTTGATTATATCTACTGGGGTGAGTCCTTCATGAGGCATCCCTCCGATGGTTCCCCTGATACCTGATATAGATTTAATAAGTGCCATCTCTCGCAGAATTATCTTAAATTCGGCTAAATAAATATAGTGAAATAAATTTTTATTATTTCTAATACTACTGAAAGTCTTTCTGACTAAAAGCTATTCCCAAACCACTGCTTAATAACGCCTAATGCCGGTTTTTTTTGTGGGGTGAAGCCCTTTCCCTGAAATCTGCCTCCAAAGTCTTCATTCCTCCATTGCCAAATAAGTACTCCCTTAAACCATTTTTCTTTCCACAACATTTCAAAAAAGGCCTGATAACAAATTGTTTGTGAGCTGTAACTCAAAGTAAATTTTTCTTGATCCCATGGCCACTGCCAAGGCTCAATGGCAGCATCTGTTGTACTCTTATATCCTATTTCTGTAAATAACACGGGTTTGCCCATGCTTTTCTGTATTTTAGTAATTTCTTCAATATGTTTTTTCCATCCTGCTTTGAGTATTTGTTTAGAAACTCCCTGTTTTTCAGCAATTGGAAAATAGGCTTGTATACCGATATAATCTAACTCATCCCAGAATTTTACTTCTTTGTATTCTTCATACCAGTTAGCAGCATAACAAAGTTTTCCAGTATAAACTTTTTTGACCTCTTTGATAAGACGACGCCAAAATTCAGGGTGTTTTTTGACAATGCTTCTCAATTCTGTACCGATGCAAAATAAATCAGCACCCACTTTTTTGCTTAATTGGGCATACCGCATAATCCAATCTGTATATAGTTTTTGCCAAATGTTCCAGTCTTGTTCATTATCAAATACAATTTCAGACCGCCATTTTCCTCCATCATCTACTCTTAACCATATGTGGGGTTTGATAGCAACTCTTAACCCGTTTTTTTTAGCTTTTTCACTAATTTGAATAATTCCTTCGTCTCGCTCGCTGAGTTCATAACCGTGCAAAGCAGAGCTTCTCAAGGTAGGAATATTATATTGGTTCTGATAGCCATAGGGTACTAATACCAACCATTCAATATGATTTTTTTTGAGGTTTTTTATGGAAGTGTCTGACAGTGGTGTATTGGCAAAGAAGTGTACTCCCCGCAGCTTACCGTCTTTGCTAAAATAATCTTTTTGCCCGTTGCTATAAAAAAATACACAATAAAATAGACATATAAAGAAAGTGTTTTTTTTTCGGCACATATTTTTTATCATTATCAAATAATTTGAATCACTCAAAGTTAATAAAGTTATTTGTCCAAATAGACGGTAAATTTAGCAAATAGAAGCCAAGATATAAGTTGTTTCTAAAAGTACTTTGTGTTGACCTGATTTAAGGTGTTGATTAAGCTTGTGCAGAGGGCTTAATTTGATGAAGAAATTTTACAAAAAACGCATGGAGAAGCCTCTATGGAACGCTTTTGAATTAGCCTAGCACGAGGTTTAGTGTTTTTACAAACCATTGGGTAGATTATGAAAAAGTGAATAGTCTTGCTATTATCTTATTTTGGTAAGTAATTTTCCCTTAAAATCAAGCTCATGAGATATTTCCTCGAAATAGCCTATGATGGCACACGCTACCATGGATGGCAACAACAACGTAATGCTATTACCGTTCAGGGAAAATTGCATGAAGGGCTGTGCCACATACTAAAAAAAGAAATTAAAACTACCGCTAGTGGTCGAACAGACACTGGCGTACACTGTAGAAAACAGTTTATACATTTTGACATTCCAGAACAGATCGATACAAATCATATATGCTACAGATTAAATAATTTTCTGCCCTTTGATATTAGCATTGGTCATATTGAGTTGGTTCCTAATAATGCACACGCCCGCTTCGATGCCCTGAGTCGGACTTATCACTATACCATCACTGACCACAAAAACCCTTTTTCTCATGGTTATGCTTATTTTTTTCACAAACCACTAAACATAGAGCGTATGAATAGAGCAGCAGAAATTTTGCTTAAATACAAGAACTTCAAAAGTTTTACGAAATTGCATAGCAACGTAAAAACATTTTTATGCCATATCCAAGAAGCTTACTGGGTCGGACAAGAAGGGCAGTTTATTTTCACTATTACTGCCAACAGATTTCTCAGAGGCATGGTCAGAATGATTACAGGAACACTGTTGCTAATAGGCACGGGTAAAATGACTCATGAGCAACTGGTTGAGGCCATTGAAAAAGAAACACAGCAGCACGGTATTGCTTTAGCTCCTGCCCACGGGCTTTGCCTTTTCGATGTGAAATACCCCAAAACAATAATTAACCCATAGTGATTGATTAATTCTAATATCGGCGTAGTATATTTGTTGTTTTCAAATCCTGCTTCTAGTTAATCTATAATTTATTTTTAATTATTTGTGCCATGCTAGAAAATGTACTCATCACAGGTGGAACCGGACTGATAGGCAGAAAACTCAGTGTACTTTTACAAAAACACGGATACACAGTGAGTTGTCTCAGTCGTAATACAAGAGGACAAATACAAGGTATCAGATATTACAAATGGGATATCAGCACAAAGTATATCGATAGGCAAGCCATCGAGAAAGCCAACTATATTATCCACTTGGCAGGTGCAGGTATTACTGACAAACGATGGACGGCAAGCTACAAAAAAGAAATTCTTGAAAGCCGAACACTGACCACAGCGTTACTGTTCAAGTATCTTAAAAATAATGAACACAGCCACCTAAAAGCCTTTATCAGTGCTTCTGCCGTTGGAATATACGGAAGCTCAGGCAAACAACTAATGCAAGAAGAGCAGACCACAAGTGACAATAGTTTCCTCAAAAAAGTTTGCATCGAATGGGAAAAAGAAGTAGAACGAATCAAAAGTTTGAACATTCGTACCGCCATCATCAGAGTTGGTATTATTTTAACTCGTGAAGGCGGTGCCTTAAAAGAAATGATGAAGCCCATCCGACTTGGGTTAGGTGCTCCACTGGGCAACGGCGAGCAATATATTTCTTGGATACACATTGACGATATATGTTCTATTTTCAAAAAAGCAATAGAAGACAAAAGTATGGCAGGTGTATATAATGGCGTAGCCCCCAACCCAATAAGCAATCAACAAATGGTAAAAATAATTGCACACAATTTGCAAAAACCATTAATATTGCCCAACGTACCCGCTTTTGCACTAAAGATCTTGATAGGTCAAATGGCAGAAATGGTATTGATAAGTGTGAGAGTTTCAGCAAAAAAAATTCAGGCAAAAGGGTTTACTTTTAAGTTTGAGCAATGCGAAGAAGCAATCAAAAATCTACTCAATGAAAACACATAAGCAGAGCCAATCTGGAACTAATTATTAGATGTAAGTATTGTAAAAAAAATGGTAAATATTACCAAAGACAAAATACTTAACTCAAAACACGCCAAAAAAAATGAACGTCTCAAAACTAAAATATGGCTTGACTTATCTGATCATTGCGTGCATAGTGATGCACTCATCAGCACAAGATTTTTTCCAAATTTCAGACGACTTTTTTAAAAAATATACCCAGAATGGCTTAGTTAACTACCAAGCTATTGAGAAAAACCCACAAGAAATACAAAAACTTAAAAAAGCTATTGCGGCATTTAACCCAAACAATATTGAAAAAAAAACCGCCAAAGCCTTTTACATCAATGCTTATAATCTGCTGGTCATTTATTCCATTATGGCAGACTATCCGGTAAAATCTCCTCAAAATATCCCCAATTTTTTCACCGGAAAGATACACCTAATAAATCAAAAAAAAGTCAGCCTGAATGAAATTGAAAAAGATATATTAAAAAATACTTACCATGATGAGCGGCTACATTTTGTACTCGTCTGCGCTGCTAAAGGCTGCCCCCAAATTATGAGTGCTGCTTACTTGCCTGAGCAGCTCGAAAAGCAAATAGCAGCTCAAACAACCCAAGCAATAAATAATGATAATTTCGTACGCATCAGTTCCAAAGAAAATAAAGTATCACTTGCTAAAATATTCTCTTGGTACAAAGACGAATTTACCAAAGGAAACACTACGCTCATCAATTATATTAACCGTTACAGAACAAAAAAAATACCACCAAACTATAAAGTAAACTTCTACGATTACGACTGGCAATTGAATAGTCTACAAACTCAAAATGATGAGGATAAGAACGCCAACAGTCTGTTTTACTTGCAGTCTTACACTCCTTCGGTTTTATTTTCAAAAGGGCAGTGGGAACTAAAAATTTTCCATAATATGTACACACAAACAGCCAGATTCGGAGATGGCAATTCAAGGGTAGAGAATGGTAGGAGAGAAACTTTTTACACTATTATCAATCAGTTCTTGTATGGTATTTCCAAAAACCTGAACGCAGGCTTCGACTTCTGGGCAAAAAGCACCTTAGTATCACAAAACCCTAGCAGCTCGCCATTTAATATTTTCTCACCGGGCAATTCGGCAAATCATCGATTTGCTCCTATCTATTTCGGGCCGAAGATTAAAATCGCCCCTATCCCCGTTAAAGGGCTATCTTTTGAAAGTATTTTCCTACTCCCTCTTGCCAAAGACTTAGAAAGTAGATCTCCTGAATCAGATACTCATTCTTTATTTTTAGAGTTCGATAGATTTCTCTGGATTAATCAGGTTTATTTCGATAAAAAATTGGCAGCCGAATGGCAATTATTCATACGTCTTTCTTTTTGGTATTCCTTTGTAAGAAATTCTTTTAGAGAAAATAATTTTCTTGAAACGCCTCTTTCAGGATTCATCAGCTACTTCCCCAGCAATAGAGTTACACTGTATTTCCAAACAGAGACCTGGTTCAAACACTGGTCGGGTGCTGCCGATTTCAGAGCTTTCAATAGCATGTTCTTACAAAGTGGAATGGGTATTAAGTACCAGCTAATTCCCAACCTAATAGAAATAGAAGGTCTTTATACAAAATTCCTTCTTGGATCGGCACAAGAAGGTGCTGGAGAAACTTATAATATCGGGGTGAGGCTAATACATTAAATTTTTCCTTTCATTTAAAATTACCTAAAAAACAATATCAAAAATAAAAAAATGTATAAAGTTATTATTATATTCATTTCACGTTTTATTATATTTGCCTACTCTCTGAGCAAGTTTAATCATTTAAAAGCAGTATTGCATTCTGATTGCCCATGAGTAAATCCAAACAAAAAATTGTTATCTTAGGTGCAGGCCTAGCAGGTACACTGCTGAGTATTTTTCTAGCTAAAAGAAACTTCGATGTTCATGTATTTGAGCGAAGAAGAGATCTGCGAAAAACCAACTCACGAGAAGGTCGCTCAATTAACCTAACTATGGGAATAAGAGCCCTGAGGGCTCTACAAGAAGCTGGAATAGACAAATCTATCCGCAAAATATCTATCCCTCTTTACAGAAGAGTTATGCATAGCGAAGACGGGACATTAAGTAGGCAACCTTACGGCATTGGAAAGCAAGCTATTTATTCTGTCTGTCGGTTTAAACTCAACCGCATGCTAATTAACATAGCAGAAAAACTGCCAAACATCCAACTGAATTTCCAACAGGAATGTATTGATGTAGATCTGAACGCCAATGAAATATTGCTCAAAAATACCGTTAAACAAAAAGAGCATAGCGTGAAAGGTAACCTCATCATCGGTGGAGACGGAGCTTATTCTTCTGTAAGGAGCGTATTGCAAAAAACATCTATGTTTAACTACTCTCAGCATTACATAGATTACGGCTACAAAGAACTCTCTATCTCTTCGGGAAGAAATAATGCTTATTTGTTGGATAAACACGGATTTCATATCTGGGCAAGAGGGAGCTATATGCTAGTAGCCTCTCCCGATTTGCAAGGTACTTTTACTGCTACTATTTTCCTGCCTTTTAAAGGCGGCAAAGGTTCTTTTGAGAACTTGAGTAATGAAGAAAATGTGTTGAATTTCTTTAACAAACATTTCCCTGACATAGTACCTCATATACCAAAATTGGCAGAGCAATTTTTCTCTGAAAAACCAGCTACCATGATAAATGTCAAATGCTCACCGTGGATACATGAAAACAAAATATTATTACTTGGTGATTCTGCACACGCTATTCCTCCTTTCTACGGGCAAGGGATGAATGCAGCATTTGAAGATTGTAGAACTTTTGTGGAATTACTCGATAAGTATGAGAATAATTTTGATGAGGTATTACCTAAATTTCAGCAGGAAAGAATACCCAATACTGATGCCTTGTCAGAATTAACCCTTCATAACTTTGTAGAGATAAGAGATCATGTAGCTAAATCTGGTTTTTTATTCAGAAAAAAAATAGAAGCAAAAATTCAGGAGCAATACCCCGACAAATGGCAACCACTTTACACGATGGTGGCTTTCACACACACGCCTTATGCCGAAGCTTTAGCAAGAGGCAAAAAACAAAAAGCCATCATAGACCAAGTGATGGACCTGGTTGACATAGAAAAGAATTGGCAAAAAATCGACTACGGTACACTCATCAATTTCGATAACCTAACTTGGAAGGCAACTCCTATCACTCATGAAGAATATTGGTAGAAAAAATACTAAATTAGCTCAACATAATAGTATGAAATTCGTTAGTAGTACGATGTGAATGCATAATCTAATTATTAAAAATTTTTACTCAATTATTTCATCTAAACTCTTAACTTTAAATTAAAAATGTCTGCAATATTTCAAATCATAAAAGAAAACAAAGAAAAGCTCTCAAACTCTTCTTTGCACAAAGCACTAACCGACAAATCCATTGCTACTGAAGACAAATTACAATGTATTCCGGCAATGACGATGTTTATTATGGGCTTTAAAGATGCTATGCAACTGATCAAATTTGATAATGCAAGCACAAAAGTGGAAAAAATGATTAACACACATGCCAATGAAGATAGCTTTCATTGGAAATGGTTCTTAAATGATCTCAAATACCTGAACCCAGAAGTTATCCAGCAAGAACCAACTGCAATCTTTGCAGAAATGTACAAAGATGAGTACATGCCTGTTAGGGACGCAGTGTATTCTCTGATGCGCTACATCAAACAATATACTCACCCTGTATTCAGAATGCTGATACTAGAGACCTTAGAGAATGGATATGAGCTTTTTGCTAGAGATATGAACCCTGTGATTGAGGAAAGTGAACTTTATCAGACCTTAGAGTTCTTTGGACAAAAACACAACCAAGCCGAGGAAGATCATGAAATGGAACATGTTTCTAATGAAGAGCAAAGCCTAGAAACTATAATCAGTACCCTTTCCAAAGAAGAACTCAAAGAGTTAGAAAATATGGTGAAAGACCTCTATGATAATATCTATGCTATGCACGAGTGCCTGGCTAGTTTCATAACTGGCTACGCATTAGCATAGTACAAAATAAATGCTAGTCAAAGGCAAAATCCATTATATATTCTACTAAATTTAACTAAAAACTTTGATGAGCAATAAACTCTTGAATTTCTGCAAAAAGAGAGTGATTTATTAGTGGACAAAAAACTCACCTGCAACTACGGTTGAGCTATTAATTGCGTGGATAAAGAGTTGAAAAAAACAGATTTAAATCATAGATGCTGATATGTTAATTTACGCAAAAAATTCAGTTAACGATTCTTTGCTATTACGTTCGCTCATTTCTTAATCAGGCAAAATAGAAGCACCAGAATTCATTCGTAAAAGCTGCTGCACAGGCAAAAGCCCATACTACTAACGAAAATTAGGTCTAGTTGCTTTCTGCCGGGAAAGCATGCTGCCATCATCTCAATATGCTGGTGCGATTCGCTGCCTAGTACCGTAACTTGAAGATAACACAATCTGTATTTATGCCATGACTAATTCAGCAGTTATCTGTACACTATTCTGTTATCAGAAATCTCATTTTGCCTCGTGCCTTTGTGCGTGAGATAAGTGGGAAATGATTTTCAGGCAGGTTTGGTACTCGCTTAAAATTATTGCGGCACATGCTTTTGTTGTTTAACTCTTGTTGTTTATATTTGTCTATCGCTCCATCATCAGTTTGATAGGCAAATTTTTCTGTGTCTAATTGAGAAGTATATGATAAATATATTCAAACGAATCAGTGAAATAGTGCTATGAGACTCAAGACGAAGTAGTTGTGCAAACGATGCAGTCGATTAGAATATGTGTATATGTTTAACCTCAAGTGCTTCAGCAGAAAACGATGTTAGGTAGCCATACAACTTAAATTAATTTGTTTTCCTATTTGTTATTTTATGCATTCAAAAAAATACGTCTTATTGCTTTTTGTGCTATTTATCGGATCGGCCCAGATAAAAGGACAGATAGAGATAGATAGATTAGGTGTCGATGATTTAGTACTACCAGAAAAAGATAACTTACTTAGTGTGGATGTAACAACTGCATCAAAAAGTGCTGAAAGTATAGAAAATGCGCCGGGCATCATTTCAGTGGTAACAGCTACTGAAATAGAAAAATTCGGTGCTTCCAACCTTTTAGAAGTTCTTGAAAGGGTGACCAGCGTGTATACGGCAGGTACTTTTTACATTCAACAAAATTATATTTCTATTAGAGGAGATTTATCTTCAGAGTACAACAACCACACACTCATCCTGATTAATGGAAGACCTACTAGGGAGAACTTCTTAGGAGGAGTTGACTTTTCTGTTTTTTTTGGCTTCCCCTTGAGTAGCATAAACAGGATAGAAGTCATCCGAGGTCCTGGTTCAGTGCTTTATGGTTCTAATGCCTACTCTGGTGTTGTCAATATTATCACAAAAGAAATACAAGATAACGAGACCAACATTGAGGCTGGATATGGTTCATTTAATACGTTTAATTTTGGAGTCCATAACACACAAATTAGGGATGACTTAAAGTTTCGTTCGGCAATTAAGTATCGTAGGCAAGAAGGTTGGCGTTTTAGTTCTATCGGCGAAGGAAGTGTTATTTTTGGCCCCGATTCCGCTGGTAATAATGTACCAATAGGTGTTGACAGAGATACAGCAGATTTTGATATGGGCGAAACGACTTTGGGTGGACTAATTTCGATAGAATATAGAAATTTAACATTTAACGGGTTGCTTTCTTACAGTACTCAAAATCATTACGGTGCACTGCCCATAGCAAATTTATTATCTCCGCTACCTCCTGCTTTAATTCCAGCAGAAAACATAGTAAATACATTAAGTCTCAATCGCAGTAGGAATAGAGAAATTAGCTCTTTTAGAAGTTTTATGGATTTCACCTATGAGAGTTCTTATGCAAGCAACGCTAACTTTACAATAAGTGCCACCTACAATTCGCAGTACACTCGTTTTGCCGCACCTCCCGGAGATGCCGTTATTGATACTAAAGACTTGCTGATAGAATCCACAAATTTTTTATCTCCATTAAAGAATTTAAATTGGCTAATAGGTGCTACCGCTTATGTGCAAGGTGGGCAAGCTAATACGGGTGACAACCCCGCAATAGGTGCAGCAAATTATTCAGAAGTATGGTACAGTGGGTATACACAAATTGACTACTCACCTGTAAAATACTTAAAGCTAATCCTTGGTGGACAACTGAACAAACCTGCCGGAATTGACTTAGACTTTGTTCCCCGTTTCGGGGCTATTATTACCGCCACTAAAAACTTAGGAGCAAAAATACTATTAGGCTCTGCATTTAGAGCACCCTTTCAGGCAGAGCAAACTCTTTTTGACCCAGGTGCTCTGGTGGGTTCTCAATCGTTAAGACCAGAAACTGTTTCTACCTTAGATGCACAAGTGTTCTACGACACAAAAAAATTACAACTTGCATTCACTTATTTCAGAAGTACACAACAAGACCTGATTACTAGAGTACCTGCCTCATCGCTAACCCCTGCAGAAATAGGTATTGCAGAAGATGTTTTTAACTCTTTAGCTCCCTCGGCTGCCACATTCACAAATGCAAATCGTCTGAACCTAAGGGGATTCGAGTTTGAGACAAAATTTAATCCCAACGATCGTTTATTTGTTAGTGCTTCAGTAACTTCTCAAACCAACACCTTGAACGACACACTCGACGGTTTCACCCTCGCACCACAATTTATGGCTAAAGTAGGCGTATTCTACAACTTAAGACAAGGGATATCATTAGGGGTTTTTGATAGTTATTTTAGTGCAGCTGGCACAGCAACCAGTGCTACAGAAGTAAACCCTGTTGCAGAATCCTTCCATTTTGTAACGGCAAAGATTCAGGTTGACATCGTAAAAATATTTAGTAATAAAGCACAAAACAGTTTTATATTCAGCTTATATGCAACTAATTTGTTAAATCAAGATATTTACTACCCCGAGTATGTAAGAAGATCGATCAATACAGTTCCCGGACGGGGTGGTAGAGCCATCTACGGTAACATTATTTACCGTTTTTAACTGAGACGTACACTCACTTAAATTATCTTAACTTACAAATCAATATGGCAGCTATCAAGAAAACGAGGTTTTCCCTTCTATTAGCATTAGTATTCTACTCTGCCTTGGCGTGGGGGCAGGATAAAGATAGTCTATCAAACGATAGTTTTTTATCAGCACTAAATGTAAGTGCTTTACACAAGCTCGCTAAGAAAAATATCGAGATGGGCAATATTGAACAAAGTATTGATTATGCTCAACGAGTATTGGATGCTTCCTCTGATCCAAAAGAGAATGGAAAAAGTTTGCTACTCATCGCAAAAGCATATCACCAAGCCAAACAATACAAAATTTCGCTGGGCTATTATATTCAGGCAGCTCAGACTTACGAAAAAATAGGTGATACTAAAAATATGGTGGATACTTACATACAAAATGGGCTTATGATTAAAGATTGGGGAGTACCTGACAAAGCATTAGAGCTTTTTCTGAAGGCTAATAAAATCATAGATGAACAACCAAAAAACTACCCTGAGAAAAAAGAAGAGCTACTATTTGAGATTGCCGACTCATATTTTTTACTAAAAAACTACAAAAAGGCACTACCTATCTATAAGAGCATACTGAAAAATTGCGAAAGTAAAAACAAAAATTACGACTGTCTTCATATCAGAAAAAAAATTGTAGCTATCTACGATGTAAATAGTAATTATCAAGAATCATTGAAGCAAAAACTAGTAATTTTAGATATTGCAAGACAAACCAACGACAAAAAGAAAATTGCGGCTGCTCTAAATAACGTGGGCTATGCATACAGAAAGATAGACGATAGAGAAACAGCTGTAAAATACCTACAACAATCGCTAGATTTAGCAGAAAAAAATGAAGGCAAGATAGGACAGGATGCAATTGCTCTAACTAACGTGGGAGTACTGCAGCAAAATTTGGGAAATTATAATGCTTCCATGAACGCTTTCAAAAGTGCTCTTGTGCTGCGAGAGAAAGAAAACAATAATAAAGAAGTTACTAACCTAACCAATTTGATTACTAAAATATATATTGATACGAAAAATTTTTATGAAGCCAAGAATGCTAATAGTAAGGCTATTGAAATAGCTGAAAATAACAACTACTTGGAAGAGCTTAAAACAGCTTATAATCTACAAAACTCTTTATATCAAAAGCTAGGCGAAAGCAGAAAAGCACTGAATGCTTATGAATTATATGCTAGCGTAAAATCAGAATCTTACCGTAGAAAAGTAGCACAAAAAGAAAAAATAAATAATGTAAGGCGAGATATAGAACGTATACAACAAGAGGAAAAACTATCTTTGGCAGATAAAGAACGAAAACAAGTTGAAGTAAGAAAGATACAATTAGAATCTGAGAACCTCAAAAAACAACAGGCATTAGACTCTGCAAAAATCAGAGAATCTGAGCTAGAAAGAGAGCAAGAACGGTTAGCAAGAATAAAAGCCCAGCAAGATGCAACGTTAGCCTTACAAAAGGCTAATACACTAGCTAAAGAAAGAGAAGTTCAAGAACTCCAACAACAACAAGAAATACAACAGCTTCAAGATAGAGAAAAACAAACTAAGCTAGAAAAATTGGCAAAAGATAAAGAATTAGTGGAAAAACAAAACAAACTTTTGGCGCAAGAAGAAATATTACGTACCCAAGAACTTGAAAAAAGAAAATCCGCTCAGCTATACACTTCTTTCGGTGTAGGATTATTAGCTTTAATTTTGTTACTAATTTTGGGTTTTCTTCGTATCAAACAAAAGGATAATAAAAAACTGGAAGGCAAAAACAGTATCCTTGAAGAACAAGGTCAGAAAATTAATAAACTGCTGAACGAAACACAACAAAAAAACGAGCAGCTGTTAGTCGGTGAGGAAGAATTAAGGCAGAACGCAGAAGAGATGACAGCCATTAACGAACAATTGAATGATACTTTAACAAGTCTGAAAGACACACAATCTCAGTTAGTACAGTCTGAAAAAATGGCTTCTTTGGGTCAGCTAGTTGCTGGGGTAGCACATGAGGTGAATACACCTTTGGGAGCCATTAAAGCCTCTATCGGTACCATATCTGACTCATTGGATAATATAATGGATATGCTGCCGAAATTGTACAGCATATTAGATAGAGATCAGATGGTACTTTTTAATGATTTATTAAGAAAGTCTTTTGAGCAAAAAAAAATAGTATCTTCAAGAGAAGAAAGGTCTTTTAAAAGGGCTATAAGACAGGAACTACAAGAACAGGGTGTTGAAGATGCCAACGGTGTAGCCACTATGCTTATTGACATAGGGGTTTATGAAAATATTCAACAATTCACTCCACTTATCACTCATGAAGAGGGTTCTTTTATTCTTAAGTGTGGCTACTACTTAGCTTTACAGAGAAAGAATAGTAACAACATTTCCTTAGCTGTAAAAAAGGCCTCCAAAGTAGTGTTTGCCCTCAAATCTTATTCGCGGCACGATCATCGCGGTGAAATGGTTGAAGCTGATATAGTAGAAAATATCGAAACGGTACTTACTCTGTACCATAACCAGTTCAAGCAAGGTATAGAAATAAATAAGCATTTTGATAAAATTCCCAAAATTTACTGCTATGCCGATGAGCTGAGTCAGGTATGGACTAACCTAATTACTAATGGCGTCCAGGCTATGAATAATCAAGGGAAGCTAGATATTGATGTAAAAAATCAAGTTGAAGTAATAAAAGTATCTATTAGAGATTATGGTATAGGAATACCAAAAGAAATAAAGCATCGTATTTTCGATCCATTTTTTACAACAAAAAAAGCAGGAGAGGGTACAGGATTAGGGCTGGATATAGTGAAAAAAATTGTAGAGAAACACGGTGGGCAAATTAGTGTAGAAAGCGAAGAAGGAAAAGGAACTGTTTTCACAGTACAACTCCCCGTTGATACGAAAGCAGTTCTAATGCAAAAAGAAAAAAATAAAAAATAAGTACCCTGATTGAAAAGAAAATACAAGAGAACGTATAAAACAATATTAATTATAACATCATCACTTAATATTTATATAAATCACAATTTAAGTTACTGTCTTATGAATGAAAAGTTGATTATATGCATTGATGATGAAAAATCTATCCTTGATAGTTTAAAGGCGCAGTTAAAAAAAGCTTTTGACGATAAGTATGCATATGAATTTGCCGAAAGTGCAGATGAAGCTCTGGAGTTAATTGATGAGTTAGAAGAAGATGAAGGAGAAGTACTCTTAGTTGTATCTGATTGGTTGATGCCTGGTATGAAAGGAGATGAGTTTTTAATCAATTTGCATAAAAAAAGACCTCGAATCGTTAAGATGTTATTGACTGGTCAAGCAGATGAAAGTGCCGTTGAGCGAATTGAACAGCATGGCTGCTTACACAAATACTTAGCAAAACCATGGGAAGAGAAAGAATTAATTGATGCCATTACTCAAGGACTTAAAGGAGATGGATAAGCAAATATTGTTGCATAGCTAGTTACAAAAATTACTTTAAATAGCTTAAACACCAGGTCAGCTATGAAAAAAATATCTTTCAATTAATATTCAGAAAACGTGTTAGCAATTTCGTAGACTGTTATTGATGACATATCTAGGGTTGAAAGACTAGACGTTTCTGAATAATATGGAGTTGCCTTTGTTCCACCTCTGACTTTCTCACCTGCCCGTATCCCTTTTTTACGCTGACTTTTCAATTCAACCCCTTCCAATTTGCACTATTAATTAATTATAATCACTTAACGCCTAATTTCGGAAAATGATTAAATTTGTTTTTCAAAAAGTAGTCTGTTTGAATTTAACTACTAACATACCATTTTACGATATGTTAATCAACCCCCAGCAAGACTGGGTTAGAAACAAAGGGTTGAAATAATTTTTTAACAGACTGAAATCAAAGAATTAAAAGCTCGTTTGAGTCAAATCAGTAGCTGCCTTTTTTGTTTCTAGGCAACGTTCTGAAGAAAAAGGAAACCAGGCTACTCTTTCTCAAAGTAGCAAATAAGATGAATATCTGCTAAGTGATTACAGAATATTTAAAATTAACAGTGTTAATTTTCTATTATACAGTCTCTCACAGACAAAATGAGCAGAAACTATCAGAAAGTAAACAATGTGAATTTATGATATTAAAACTTTACAGAATTTAACTTAAAGTCTACTTAGCCAAATTACATAAACCCTTTTAAATATCAGGCAAAAAGTTTAGCAAAACCAACTACTATTAATAATTTAAAACTTATGAGTAAACCAGTAATATTATGTGTGGATGATGAAAAGATTGTACTAGACAGTCTAAAGTCTCAAATCAGGGAGAACGTACACGAAAACTTTGATCTAGAAATTGCGGAAAGTGGAGAGGAAGCTATTGAAATTATTGAAGAATTACTCGAAGATGGTGTTACTATACCTGTGATTATATCAGACCATATTATGCCCGGAATTAAAGGAGATGAACTACTAATCAGTGTAAATAGACTCAGCCCTAATACTTCAAAAATCTTATTGACTGGGCAGGCAGATGCGGATGCTATAGGAAATGCTGTTAATAAAGCAAAGCTGTATAGATACATAGCTAAACCGTGGGATTCAACTGATTTGATACTGACAATTACAGAAGCCTACAAAACTTTTTTTCAAAGTGAAAAGCTTGAAGAACAGAACGTACAACTTAAAAATTTAGTCGATGAACTCAAACAGTTAAATGATTCACTAGAGCAAAAAGTACAAGAAAGAACAGCCGAAATAGAAAGGCAAAAAAATGAAATAGAGAAAAAAAACCAAGATATCACAGCTAGTATTACCTACGCCAAACGTATACAAGATGTTATGTTACCCTCTACAGAAATTATGGAAAATAACTTCAAAGACTATTTTGTCTTCTTCAAACCTAGGGACATAGTGAGTGGCGACTTTTATTATTTCCGAGAGAAATATAATAAAGTATTGATCTCTGCAGTAGATTGCACAGGACACGGTGTGCCAGGTGCAATTATGAGTATGGTTGGGTTGGAACAAATAGAAGAAATTATTGACATTTATAATATCACTAACCCAAAGTTATTGCTTGAAACGTTACATAAAGGAATCAGAAAAGTTCTCAAACAAGAAGACGAACAAAGCAAAGAAACTATGGACATGGCACTCTGTACTATAGATAAAGAAAAAAACACATTGGAGTTTTCAGGAGCTAAAAACCCCTTAATCTATATATATGAAAACGAAGAAGGTCAACCTATCACGCAACATATAAAAGCAGATAGGCAAAGTGTCGGGGGTATTCAAAAAGAAATTGAGAGGGTATTTACAAATCATATTATTCCAATAGACAGACCTATTACCTTTTATATTTTTTCAGATGGATTTCAAGATCAGTTTGGCGGACCTCAAAATAGAAAATTCACGATACGACGTATGAAAAAACTTTTTGTAGAAGTATATAAAGAGCCTTTAAAAAAGCAACACCAAATTATAGGTAGCACATTAGATGAATGGAAAGGAGACGAAAGACAAATTGATGATATATTAATAATAGGTTTTAAGCTGTGATTCTGATACATGACACTAACTGAGTAATGACTTTACTGACCACCCACTTAAAACCAGTATTTTGCTGTGCATGCTTCTTATATTCAGCTTCCTCAATACTATATTACAGCAAAATTCTTTTAACAATCCAAACTAAAAAAGCTAGTAGGAAGACAATGATAGATATTTTATTAATGCCGTGCATGACTTTCAGATTAAAATTTTCTTTTCTGTTCGGGTCTTTTTTTCTGAAGAAATAAGTAAATATTTCCGTTAAATCAAATTGCTTCTTTAATGTATTACGCTGTTTTTCCATATCTTGAATTTTTACTACAAAAAGCTATACTATCTAAATAAATATTTTTTGTGTTGCTATATTTACTTGGAACATTTTCTGACGGCAATAGACTTATTCATTCACTAATTTCTGGTTCTGTCCAGTTACCATCTTCACGAATTAACTCCACTAATTCATTGACTGCATGCTCTGCAGAAACAGCTTTTTTCACTATCTCCTGACCTCTATAGAGAGTTATCTTACCTTTTCCTGAGCCAACATATCCATAGTCTGCATCAGCCATTTCGCCAGGTCCGTTAACAATGCAGCCCATAATGCCTATTTTGACACCTTTCAGGTGATCTGTTCTCTTGCGAATCATAGCAGTAGTTTCTTGTAAGTCAAAAAGTGTTCTCCCGCAAGAGGGGCATGAAATATATTCTGTCTTGGTCATTCGGGTACGCGCTGCTTGCAAAATACCAAAAGCAATAGTATTTAATGTACATTTTGGCTTCAATTTATTTGCTACTGTTTGGTTGCAATTAGTTAGCATTACACCATCCCCTATCCCATCAATTAATAAGGATCCTATATCTATGGCAGCATCGAGCTGCAACTTTTCTTCATCACCTGTTGTAAAGTTTCTACGGATTACTACGGGAAGTGAAAAATCTTTGTCTATTAATGAGAACACAGCCCGACGAATTGCAGGCATTGCATGTGTATTGTCAGTATAAATGATTAGTACAATATTATCTCTCTCACCTAGCACATTTATATCTGCCGTTATTAACTCTTCATCTCTAATGTATAAAAAATTTAGCTTTGAGTGTAATATTTCTTTTTGCTTAAACTCTTTCCAAGTAAGTAAAGGATAAACATAGCTTCGGTCACTAAGTGTTTTCCAAACAGATAAATCTACAATTTCATGAAGACCATTTGGAAGCATGAAATCAATTTTATGCTTTCCCGAATAAACATAATCAGCAGCTTGATCATTCATTGCCCATTTATCTAATTCTAGTAAGTAAAAATGACCAATACTTTTAATATTGTTTATTGTTTTCATGTGTAATTTGCTCATATCAGCAATCACTCTAGGCACATTAGTACCGCCGATATTTTTTATCTGGGTAGTTTTTCTGCGTTCATACTTAAAAGGATTTTTAGGAGCAACGGTCAAGGTAGTCAAAGAATGACAATTGTTTGCCCGACACACATACCTGTTGCGTAAAGCGATAGCCACCGGCACTTCATATTCAGGTTCTTCCGTTAGCGATACCCTAATAGTATCGCCGAGTCCATCTTCAAGTAGCGTACCAGTACCAATAGCAGATTTAATTCTGCCATCCATACCATTGCCGGCTTCTGTTACACCCAGATGTAGTGGGTAAGGTTTCATCTCATACTCATTGAGTTTCTGCACTAATAAACGATAAGCCTGCACCATCACTTGAGTATTACTTGCTTTCATAGACAACACTACCTGATGATAGTTCATTGCTTGGCAAATTCTCAAAAACTCAAGTGCTGACTCTACCATACCTAAAGGGGTATCGCCATACCTACTCATAATTCTGTCGGAAAGCGAGCCATGGTTTGTGCCGATACGCATAGCCGTGCCGTATTCTCTACATATTTTTACCAAAGGCATAAAACGCCTGGCAATACGGTCGATTTCAGCCTGATATGAAGCATCATCATACTCAATAACATTAAAGCGTTTTTTATCGGCATAATTTCCCGGATTGATTCTCACTTTCTCTACTATTCTGGCAGCTAGCTCTGCTGCATTGGGGGTGAAATGTATATCGGCAATTAATGGCGTATGATAGCCTTGCTGGCGGAGTTTCCTTTTAATCTCTTGCAGATTTTCAGCTTCTCTTAGACTAGGCACTGTTAACCTTATATAATCGCAGCCAGCCTCTACAAGTCGTATAGTTTGCGCTACACTATCTGCTGTATTCATCGTATTGGTGGTAGTCATCGACTGTATCCTTATAGGATTATCACCTCCCAAAGGCACATCTCCTATATTTACCGCTACTGATCTCCTCCTTTGATAGTTGGTTAAGCTGTCGCAATACTTCCAATGATCTAGATGGTTTGCTGCAGGGATTTGCATAGACAAGAGACTAAATTATTTTGAATGATAGGGATTGAGAAACTATAGGGAGCTATTTGACCTTTTAAGTAACAAGCATGTCTATAAGAAAAATTAAAACAAGTTATTTTTTTTATTTAAAGCTCAAATATATAATCTTTGTTGTATTTTCTTAGCTTAATATTTTTGAATATATTGAGAAGATAATCTAGAAGATCTTTGTTGTAAGAAGGGAAAGTATGGGTAGTTATATCTTTTTTCTTCCCATTATAATAAACTATAAGGCGATAGGTTGGTAAATCTGTTAGGTAATCAGTTCGTGAAGTCATTTTATCGATAGCACTTCTTTTCAATAAGTTTTTAAAATCTTTTAATTCGAAAGCTTTTAGCTTACCTTTATACAAACCTTTGTATTTGTCGGTATGTTCCTCTCCCTGGAAATATACTTTTCCCGAGACGTATATTTCTATCTTCATCACAGGACAAGTTCCGTAGCAACTAGTCGAAGTAAAAGATAGTTTTTCAAACTGAAAATTCTCATCAATCATGGAAGAAGCACTATATAATATCAGATATTTACGCTTGCCTATCAAGTTATAAGCCTTCTCATCCAATGGCTTTAAAACCAGAGTATCTTCACTAGCCTTAGCTAATTGGTAAGGAAACACTTGACCGCTACTTGAAGAAAGATTATGTTCAATTAGTTCTAGTTTTCTACCTTTTAGATCATAACTAAATTTTTTTGAAAAAGATGAGCCATTATCCAAAACAAGAAGTGAATCAGCAAAGCTCAGGTACTCGAGCTTCATTCCCACCCAATCTTTTTCTATAAAATATTTTTGAGCGGGTGCTGAAGGACTCAGCAGGCATAAAAGCAATATATTTTTTAGCATTTGGTTTTAGTAAATAAAAAATACGAAAAATTATTTTATCTAACAATGAGTAATTTTTTAGTTATTGGATAACCATTTATATTTAGTTTAACATAGTATAGTCCTTGCGGCAGTGTCTCAAACACTAAAGACTCATTGAGATTATTTGCTTTTTGATATTCTTTTATGAACACTTGCTGACCATATACATTTAATACAGTAAGTTTTATATCGTCAGCTACCTGCTTTAAAGACAGAATTAGCTGGACACTTCCGACACTCGGATTGGGGTATATTTTAAAATCTGTAGCAGTATTTAGAAACTTTTCTATACCGGTAACTATATTTATTTGCAGATTATCAATAGCCCAACCCCAGCCATATCCTTGCTTATCGGGAGACAGCCTGAATCGTACTAAAACTTCATTACCAGGTGAAATAATACTCGAACGCAATCCAAGCTGACGGTTAATATACAAATCATCGGTAGCTTCTGCTAAAGAATTGACACCATCAGCAGAAAGTACACTGTTATAGGTATTTAGCCAATCGGCCTGTTCCCTAGCATCGTATTCTTTTTGAGATTTTTCCCAGGTTTGTCCCTTATCTCTTGAAATCTCTACCACCACGAAGTCTTTAAAACCAGCATCACTGGGATCAGTCTCCGTACCGGGCTCAACGAGTACTATTTCATCAAATTGCAGATTATCATTAACAGCACTCACAACAATAGGGGTTAAGAGTGTGTAGATAGCATTTTCGTTGTTGACGTAGGGATGTGAAGAATGAATAGCTGGATTATTAAAGCCTGTGGGCGTAGTGATAGAAAAACCATTACCGACAAAATCACTACTAGCAGTATTGAAGTTATTGGCATATGAAGTCACTGCTGATCGGGGACTTACTACAACAAAGCGATAAAAGCCGCTGGTGGGACTCGTGGCCTGATTTGGTGTTGCCGCAATGTCTGTGGCAACAATTCTGTAAGTTACCGTATCGCCAATATTTAACGGATTTTCAAAGGCAAATGTCCCTTCAAATAAATCACCATCTCCCTGTGTGGGAGCAAAAGCAGGCTGCTGTGTACCATTCACCGCATATTCTACATAGACGGTATCCAGAGCAATGTTGTCAGTTACCGCAGCAGTAAGCACTATACTAGCTGCATCATTTATATAAGAAAAACCAATAGGAGTATGCGCAATAAACGGAGGCTCTTCTTCTACAAAAGACTGAATTTCTAAATTATCGATAGCCCAACCCCATCCATTAGCTAACTGATCGACAAATAGCCTAAATCTAATTATTACTGTATCTCCTCCTTCAAAAGCATCGCTTGTAGTCATATCAATCCGGCGTTGCTTGAATAAATCTGGCATTCCTACCGCTTCAGAAACGTTATCATTTATAACACTTCTATACAAATTGTCCCACTCATCTTCGGTACGCGAATCGTATCCATCTACGAAAGGTACCCAAGTAGTACCGTGATCAGCGGAACCTTCTACGACGACAAAATCAAAAAATGCTTGATCGCCAAAGGTACTTCCGTCTTGACCCGGTTCTACCAATACAATTTCATCAAAAAACATTAGGGCATTTTTCTTGCTAAGGATAACCGGAACTGTTAGATAGTAGATATAATTACTTTCATCATTCGGGCCCGAACCATTGGGATAAGGGTGCTGGCTATGGATGGCATCATTGGCAAAACCCGTGGGTGTAGTAATGGAAAAACCATTGCCAGCAAAATCGTCCGACGGTGTATTAAAATCATTTTGATAGCTATTCTCAGGATCAGATACTCCCTCAACTACAAATTGATAAAAACTTGTGTTAGGACTGAAGGCTTGGTTTTGACCGATCGATACATCAGAAGCAACTATTCGATAGGTAATGGTATCATTGGCGAGCAAAGTTCTGGCGAAATTGAAATTTGACTCATAAATGTTATTAACTACATCAAAAGTCAGTTCAATAGGAGTTTGCGCATTACCGTTAATATTGTATTCTACCAATACATCTTTGACACGATAATTGTCAGAAACAGTTGCATTAATAGGCACATTGCTTTGATTGATTTCGAGTAAAAATGTAATGGGATCATGTGTGATTTGGGGCGGCTCTGTATCTCTGCCTATAAACGCACTATAAAAAGCCTGCGGTGCTCTTCCAGGTAATGTATATGTTTTCGGTGAGTTATCTCCTACAGAAATATAATAATCAACTGTATCATTTTCTGAGCTAGGAGCAGGAATGGAAGCAGTATACTCATCTGGGTTAGCTGTCGCAGTCATCTGAACTGAATTAGTATCACTAACAAATTTATCATCAGAGTAAAAAACCCGTATGGAACTGGGCACCAAAGTAGAATCACCCGTGATTTTGGCGGTAATATCTAGGTTAGAAACATTCGACTCGTTAAAAGAGATGTTCTCGTGATCGATCCACACGTTGACCCAACCCATTTCTGCAAGCATATGAAGGGTGATAGGACCGGGGTCATGGCTTACTTCACCAGGACGTGCAGACGGAGTCATTAGGGTATTGATACTGCCCGAAGGATAAACATTTTCATCTAAGTGCGATACACTAGAACCAGGGGCATAACTGCCAGGTGCCCAGAGCTGTGCAGGATTACCGTCATTAACGGCAGCCACTCGTTCGCTCTTAAAAAATAAATTTCCTCCCGTCAGCCTAGTACCTATTTCGGTAGAAGGATCGTCAAAAATTAAAGAGTCAAAAAGCAGGTTACTGCTTGCATCTTGTATAAGCTGCCCGAAAATATCTGTAAGTGTATTGCCCGGTCGGTCAAAAACATCTCTTATAGTACCTTGTCTATTACTAGTATTAAAACCGTGGAAGGCACAAGAAAAACCAAGCCCGTGTCCAATTTCATGTAATACAACAGTGGTAAAATCAAATTGGTTGTCAGGGGGATCAGCATCTGTACCAAAATACCAGTCGTTTCTGACATTAAATCTAGCCGATATGTCAATGTTATTACCATTTAAGTTAACACCTGCAATTCGCTCAGCGATGGGCGTCGGATACCAAGTAAAATCATCTATCGCACCGGGGAATGCACGGGATCTGCCTGAGCCTGCTGAACCCAATACATTAGCATTGCCTAAATCTTCATATCTCGCCTGCATATTGATGGGTACGGATGAATTGAGCAAAACGGACCATATGTCTACGGCACGCTGGAAAGCACCTCTGGCTTCATCGGAAAAGCCAACATAATTTACATTAATAACAGTAGTTTCAGTAGTTCTTAAATGACCCTGGCTTTCTTCCATCAGGCGAAAAAACTCTGGTGCTAGAACTCTACCCGTACTCGGCTCATAAGAAGCGGGACAAACTGTTGTTTTGATTGGCAAATACTCAGTTTTTTGCCCAAAAGCACTATATGCTATAAGCAAGACAAATGATATGACAACGGTATATTTTTGCATAGTTTATGTGTTTAATGTAATAGTTAAGAATTATACTGAACTCTACACCCTTGGTAAGTGTAAATCTAGTAAAAAACTAAGAAATTAAGTGTTAAAAATACAAAAAAAGCGAATAAGTTACTTATTCGCTTTTGAGTAATAAAAGCATTTATTGAAAATGAGACTAATACTAGTTTTTAGTAAACGTAAAAGTAACGTCAACAGGGCCTGCACCACAGGCTGATGCAGAGTTCTCTTTGATAATTAAGGTAAAACTACTGTCATCAGTAGAATTGAAAGTACCCCTATCAGTGCCTGTAGAAAAAAGTAGAGAATTACCGGAACATGCCAAACCGGAAGGTTGACCTTCAGTGGCTAAAACAACATTGCCACATACAAAGTCAACCACAATTTCGGAAGTATTGCCTGAAACGAATCTATCCAAATAAGGAAATGTGAATTTTCTCATTGTATTTGCATCTGGATTTGAAACTGTAACTGTCTCACTATCAGTATCAAAGAAGTTACCAAAGACTCCAGAATTACCCTGAGTCATTGTATACTCTCCTACAAACAGGTCGTTATTGAACAAACATACAACGGGTACATTCATTCTAAAAAGTGCATTGAAGGCAGCAGAGGTCCGCAGATCAGCTGCTGAATTTGAAAAACTAAAAGTAGAACCATCAGTTTTGACAACCGTAGCATCAAAACGAAAGACATCACCCCCATTTACACTATCAATGGTAAAATTAAATTTATCCAAGACCTCTTCGAAGTTAAAATTAAAAGTTGCACCGGGGAGTCCGTTATCGTTTGTCACAAAAGAAGAAGCTGGGATGCTTAATATTGCAACTGCCGATTTACTACCCGCTCTCTCCTCATCGTTGTTAATAAATTCAACAGTAAGTTCATAAGAAGCAACATTTTTTCCCTTATTTTCGTCGTAGAATTCGACAGTTACCTCCATATTAGAAGTAGAAGGATTAAAGAAATCAAATGCGCCAGACGAGGACAACATGCGAGCATAAGCACCGTATTTCAGTTCTTCAAAAGGTGTGAAAGGCAATTCTTCTTTACAAGAAATGCTCAGGAAAACCAGAAGACTTAATATGATATGTTTTATTTTTTTCATAATATTAGCATTAGAAAGGTTAATAAATAAAGTCAGTAAAATTACCAAGAGGTTAGTCGATAAAGTTAACGGGGTTATTATCCCAGAATACTTGTTTTGTTATCACTTTCTGCTCTGCTTTAGAGTTCAAGTTTACATAATCAGCAGGATAGAGCATAGAACGAGGAAAATTGCCAGAATTTACCTCACGAGTGGGCTGAAGGTTATTTGGAAGCCCTGTTCTCCTATAAGCGTTGTATGCTTCAATACCATTACCCCAAAGTGCTATATGATACTCTTTCATAATCACATTTAGTCTATCAGCATCATTGCTTGCTCCATCATATAGAGCTAGTACCGCATCAGTGTAAAGATTTATCACTGAATCGGTAGGCACATTTGTAACATCACCTATTTCATCAGAATAAGTCATTACTTTCTGAATAGAAGAAGATACACCACTGAGCAACAGATCTCTAGCAGATTCTCCAGTGTTCAACACAAGAGCTGCTTCAGCGCGCATGAAGTGTACAAAAGAACTCAGCATAAAAGGACCGATACCATCACCACCGGCACCGTCTGCACCATTATTTTTAACATTTAATCCTGAGCCATCATCATACTTACCGCCGCCGGGATATATACCAAAGACAGTTCTTTTAGCACCGTCAGGAGGAATACCATCATTATTACCGTGTTCGCGTCCCCAATATCCTTTTGCATCAGCAGGGTTGTTAGAATTAGTGGCTAGACACCACGGTTGCTGATTACCATAGTGACCCGGTCTGTTGGAAAAATTTTGTGCCACGCCGTCTACTCTGTTGGTTACGCAGTCTAATGTAAACTGATCTTCATTAGTGGCATCCAAATCTTGGCGATAAAAATAGTAGCGAAGTCTTGGATCCTCTACCGATTTCTCTTCTCGCAAAGACCACATAAAATAATTAGACATATAACGTCCGTTGTTGGCTTCATAGTGTTCATCGTAGTAGGGGTGGCGAGAGTCGGGGTTCGCCCTTTGCGAACCATATTGAAACTGGAAGTCATCATCGGAAGTTTCAATTAATCCACCTGCATCGAGCAAAGTCTTAACATTTGCACTAGCATCAGTGTTTATCAACCTTGTATTCAAATAATACTTCAATTTAAGCGTGTTAGCCAACTTAATCCATTTACTACCATCTGAGCCATAGATTAAATCAGAGGAAGGCGTTCCTCTGGGTGTTTTTGACAAATCATCAACAGACTCGTTTAATAGAGTTAGTGCCTGTGCATAAACAGCTACATCTGCATCAGCAGAAGGATTATCATTAGCTAAACCTTGCCCTGTTTGGCTAAAAGGAACTTCTCCAAATAGATCCACCAGAGTCATTAACATATAAGCCTGCATAATTTTAGTAGCACCTACATGCACAAATAATTCTTGCTCAGTAGCAAGTCTTATGGTTTCCCTCATATCAGGCAATAGTTGCGCGTAGGCAGCAAACCAATGAGTGTTGAAGCTTTCCGCTTGCCAGGCATTATCATAAATATTACCAGTGGTCATCGCCGTCATTCTAACAGCAGGCATTGTCGAGTTAGACACGACTTGAAAGAAGGCAGCAAAATCTATCTGTACCCTATTGAAATAAAGATTGACATCTGCATTATCGGGTTTTACCGCATTAGGATCATCAAGCAAATCCAAATTAGTAAGATCGCAGGACGAAGTCGCAAGTAAAGCAGTAATTAGCAAAAATTTATATAGTATATGTTTCATTATATTTTTTAGTTTTAAAGTGAAAATCTTAGAAAGTAAGACTTAAGGTAGCCCCGTACTTTTTAGCAGTTGGGCCTGTTACAAAATCGAATCCTCGTCCATTTCCTACCCCTGTACTACTTACTTCTGGGTCGTAGTTGGCACCGTCAAGCACACTTACAGCCTTGTACCATAGATTTTGTCCAGAAAGGGTTAGAGAAGCTCTACCAAAAGGTGTTTTACTCAACACACTCTTAGGGGCATTAAATGAGAGTGAAATTTCTCGTAGCCTAACCACCGTGCCGTCATAAATCCTGTTTTCATCATAGAATACACCGGCGTGCCACCAATAATGGTTATTGGGAGAAATTTGTACAGTATTTTCGCTTCCATCAGGACCGACACCAGGAGCAATTACTGGAACGAATCTATCAAAGCCTGTTTCTTCTAGTATACCCCTACCCACTAAAGTAGATGGGGTAGAAGCCCAGAGGTCGCCGCCTTGTACCCAGTCTATCTGAAATCTGAAAGTAACAAATTTATAAGTTAGGTTATTAATAAAACTCATGGTGAAATCGGGATTTGGGTTGCCCAGTTCCTGAATCGCAGCATCTTGAATATATTGTCCTGCCACAGATACCATTAGATTACCTTGGGAGTCACGCCTAATCGCCGAGCCTTTAATCGTTCCATAAGGTCTATTGGGAATAGCAAAATTATTTATGTCGGAACGACCTGTGCTGCCCGGAACAAGAATTTGATCTACGCTGTCAACCAAACTTACTACCTGGTTAACATTTCTGGTAAAGTTCGTTGTTATGCTCCACTCGAAGTTCCTTAAAACTAGCGGTTTTACATTTAATGACACCTCGAAACCCACATTGCTTAGCTCTGCTGTATTAACTGTTGAAACTGTAAAGCCTGTAGAAGGATCTAAGTCCCTACTGATAATCAAGTCCCTTGATCTTCGATTATAATGAGTAAAATCGAGTCCAACTCTGTTGGAAAAAAAGCGTCCTTCTACACCAACTTCCACCTCTCCGTGCAGTTCGGGTCTTAGGTCTGGGTTACCAAATTGGTTAGAAATTGAATTTGCATTAATTATTGTGCCACCACTTGTAACAAATAGATTAGCGGCTGTCTGTAACACATTTCTTGTACGATAAGGGTCGGGATAACCCGCTGAGCTACCATAACCCACTCTAACCTTTAGCAAGTTAAGTACTTCGCTCTGTACTTCGAAGGCATCCAAAGGCAGAAAAGAAACGCTAGCACTAGGATAAAGAACAGATCTATTAGCAGATTCTAGAGTAGAAGTCCAATCATTTCTGGCTTGTAAGTTCAAATACAAGAAATCCCTATACCCCAAAGAGAGATTAGCATACAAACCCATATTATTTTCCTCTCTAGATCCTATAATTTCACCTTGTTCGTTACGACTGAAATTACTTGATATGTGGTTGATAAAATTATTGTGTGCTTGCAAGCCGTAAATAAACTGCTGAGTACTTACCGTAAAAGTACGATCTCTGCTTTCTCTTCTAAAGTTTGCACCAATAATAGCACTAATATTAAAATTATCATTAATATCGTGGTTAATATTCAAGTTAAGCACTTGGTCAGTAATAGCGTTCAGCCTTTGAGAGGTAACTAGGATTCCATCAGTGTTTTGACGACCTCCTTTATTGACGGCGAATCGCTGTTGTTGCGTATAGGCATCTATACCTAATCGGTATAATACACTCAACCAATCTGTCACTTTATATTGGAGTTGAACATTACCAAAGAAACGCTTTATTTTCTCTTGATCATTTGTATTATTCAATGTCCATAGCGGGTGTTGAATGTCATTACCGCCGCGATAATATATACTTGAGTTATCGAGTGGATTTTCATATTCCAGACCGAACAAGTCTACACTTCGGGGTGTATAAAGCACATTCGAGAAGAGAGACTGTGCATCATTACCCAAAGGATTAGAGCTAAATATAGGTGCTGCGGGCGGAGAATTTCTGGTAGAAGTGATATAATTAAAAGAGGTATTCACTTGCAGACCATTATCTAGTTTTGTATTAACGCCTAGTCCCAAATTATGCTTTTTCAAATTATTATTTGGAATAAAGCTTTCGTCGTCCAAGTAAGCATAATTTACATTGACACTGGTATTTTTCCCTGCTTTGCTAGCAATATTCAGTGAGGTATTATTAACGAAACCTGTTTGAAAGAACTGCCCCAAGTTATCATAGGGGCGATATTCGTAGCGCGCATCTTTGTACTGAGGGAAAACATCGTTTAATGCTGCTCTGTCGTAAGGGTGGGCAATAGTTCCGTTTTCATCTACACCATTTCTTCCGGGCTGGTCGAAAGGAGCACCCCAATTACTAAAGGCGGCAGCGGCAAAGTTTTGCCATCCATTGCCGTAGAGGTCTTGCGTGGTAGGCACGCTGGCAGCTTGGTTGGCAAAACCCGACTGAGTCAATGTAATTTCAAATTTCTTGCTTGAAGAGGCCGCCGTACTGTTTTTGGTAGTTACTAATATAACACCATTACGACCGGCTTCTCCGTACAGCACGGTAGCACTCAAGCCTTTCAAGACGCTAATTTCAGCAATATTATTGGGATCCAAATCTAAGAAGCGGCTGGAGGCGGTGGCAGAGCCTTGTGCAAAGCCTCTGTCGCTATTAGCATCTGTATTGAAAGGGACACCATCAATTACGAATAGAGGCTGGTTAGTTCCCGAGATAGAACTGTATCCCCTGATGATAATATTAGTACCTGTACCTGCCAAACCACTAACAGAAGAGATGTCTACTCCGGGTAATTTGCCTCTCAAAATTCTACCTATATCGGCTTCAGGTCGGGAGGCAACATCGGCGGATCCTACGGTGGCTACGGCATAACCGAGGCTTGCTTTTTCTCGGGTAATACCCAATGCGGTTACCACCACTTCTTCTAGCTCTTCGGCATCCTCTGCCATAGAAAGATCAATAATGGCACGACCTGCTACAGCAACCTCTTGACTAGCGAAGCCAATAAAGCTAAAAACTAATATATCAGCATCTTCAGGAACAGACAGGGAGTATTTTCCGTCTATATCTGTTACGGTACCTGAGGTAGTACCTTTCACCTGTACTGCAACCCCTGGCAAAGGGCTATTATCTGCGTCAGAAACTATAACACCGCTCACAATACGTTGGGCGAACGCCGCAGTCATACCAAGCAGAAACACTGTAATAAAGAGTAATATTTTCTTCATAGTGTGTGTTGTTAAAATGTAAAGATTTAAATTGAATAAAAATTTTAAAGTACATATCAGATGCAAAATTACATTATTTTTAAGAAAAAAGAAGATTTTTTAACTTTTTTATTGTCAACATTGATCTTATAGATGTATTAATAAGAAAAGAATTATCACTTGTTAAAAATAGTTAAACTTGATTCTAAAGCTAGTTAAATCTCAACAGGCCTAAGTAGGTACGCTATTGTGCAAAATCAATGAGTTGAAATATACTTTGAAAGAAGTCATAGATAGTAGTTCGGCTTATTCGACGATATTCAACTTAACTGTATTGGTTTTACCTCTTTCACTCAGTGGCATACTTGCTGTGCTAACGAATACATCACCTTTAGCAAGGTGTCCTTTTTTTATTAAAATATCTTTAATATCTGCAAAGGTTTGGTCAGTAGATTCATGCCTATTGTAATAATAGGTTCTCACTCCCCATAGCAAGCTGAGTGTAGTAGATAAAGATTTGTTAGCTGTAAATATAAAAATATCGGTTTGTGGGCGATATTTTGCAAGTTGAAAGGCAGTAGCACCAGAATAAGTCATACCAATGATGGCTTTTGCCTGAGTAGACTTAGCCATCCTTACGGCTGTTTGAACCACTATGTCGCCAACGAAGCACTTTTTATTTAAATCTACTTCATAATATTTGTTATAGATGTTGGGTAACTGCCACTCAATAGAATTAATAATTTTCGACATATACTGTACAGTTTGCACTGGAAATGAACCAGAGGCAGTTTCTGCACTCAACATGACAGCATCGGCACCATCCATTACACCATTAGCTACATCATTGATTTCGGCACGAGTGGGGCGAGGGTTATCTATCATACTTTCCATCATTTGTGTAGCAATAATGACGGGTTTGCCAAGTGCGTTACATTTTTTTGTCAGTTCTTTCTGAATAATCGGCAGATCGGACATTTCCACTTCCAGTCCTAAATCTCCTCTAGCTACCATTACTCCGTCTGTTTCAGCAATAATGCGGTCGATATTTTTAATAGCTTCTGGTCTTTCTATTTTTGCAATTACCCTAATATTTTTCTGCTGTTCGGTAATTAGTTGTTTTAGCGTAACGATGTCACTGGCAAAGCGTACAAAAGACATGGCAATCCAATCTACTTCCTGCTCTATGCCAAAGGCGAGATCTTCTTTATCTTTTTGTGTTAAAGAAGTCTCGGAAATATGCGTATCAGGGAGATTGATGCCTTTTTTAGGCTTGAGAATGCCTCCATGTAAAACTTTCGTGATCACTTCATCACTTTTAACTTCTTCGACATACAACTCAATTTTTCCATCGTCTACCAAAATTACATGGCCTTTTTTTACATCATTAGTAATATTTTTGTAGGAGGTACTTACCCTTTGGGCATTACCCACAGAGGGAGTGGAAAAAATACTGAATAAAGCACCGGCTTCAATTACTGCGCTGCCCCCTTCTATGTCACCAATTCTAATTTTTGGCCCTTGTAAATCTTGTAGAATGCTAATACAAGTACCGTGTATTTCATTAATCTCTCTGATATGGCGAATAACCTGCAGGTGTTCTTGATGAGTGCCATGCGAGAAATTCAGTCTAAATACATCGGCCCCTGCCATAGTAAGCTCTAATAATTTTTCTTTTGTATTGCAGGAGGGTCCCACCGTAGCAACTATTTTAGTTTTTTTAAAGGTTCTCATCACAGAAAGTTAAGTTTGTTAGACGGTTGATTGTCAGCGTAAAATTTCTTCAATATTCCGAATTCATTAGACCCGACCAGTGTTTTAGCAGGGCAATACTAATAAAAAAATCAGGATAATTGACTTTTAATTTAAATGGTTTTAAAAATAAAACCTTTGTGGGCAAAGTGGGCTAGAAAGCGCGGCAGTACGTGATAAAGATTTTTCATTGCTTTAATACTATCATGAAATACCACAATAGTACCTTTACCAGTATTATTAATCGCCTTTTTAAGGCAGCTGCTGGGGGATAATTTTTTTGAATAATCTTTTGTCAATACATTCCACATAATTATGTCGTAAGAAGGTATTAGTGCCTTGATTTGTTGAAAAGTTATCTTTCCGTAAGGTGGTCTGAATAGTTTTTTCTTTTTTTCTGTCATATAACGATCGATAGCAATATGGCATTTATCAATATTATTGAGATAGACAGCCGGACGGGTAGCCCACCCATTGAGATGGTCGAAGGTATGATTACCGACACGGTGTCCGTGTTGAATAAGCTGTTGGAAAATGCGGGGATGTTTTTCAATATTATGACCAACACAAAAAAAAGTAGCTTTTGCACAGTAAACCTGCAAAGTGTCAAGTACAAATTCAGTTATATCGGGCGTTGGTCCGTCGTCGAAAGTGAGGTAAATGGTTTTTTCTTCGGTTTCTTTACGCCAGATAAGATCGGGGTAGATAAGCTGTTGTAATATCGGGGCTGATAATTGATAATTGGAAAAGGGCATCATCTGTTAATATGAACATGCTTTATTTTTTGATTACTTCCGCAGGGTTGCCTAAAACTACGGCATTTTCTGGAATGTCTTTAAAGACAACTGCTCCGGGGGCAATCTTTACATTTTTTGCTATCTTCACCCCAGAGGCGACAGTAGCCCCAGCACCTATTAAGCTATTTTCTCCTACAATCACTTTAGCATTAATGGTAGTACGAATGCCTAATTGAACAGAATTTTCTATATGTGCTTCATATCCCAGTGTTGCGCCTGCATGTATATGGCAGTAATTGGCAATATGCACACGAGTACTAATTATTACGCCCGCATCAACTAGGTTGCCCGCACCAATATGAACATGACTGGCAATATGCCCATGAGGATGAATAGCATTAGGGAAAAAAACATTTTTCCGTTTTTTTAACAAATTAATTATTTCTATTTTTCTTTTTTCATCTTCAACAGCGACGAATGGATGGCATTTTTTTCCAATATATTTAAGAAATTCCTCGTCATCGTTTTTGCCGAATACAGTAATATCGTCAATTAATGTATTTCGTGAAGATTGGTCATCATCGAGAAAGCCATACACTACTCTGTCTAATTGGTTAAATATCTCGAGTGCTAACTTCCCAATGGCACCAGCTCCAAAAATAATTATCGGGCAATCTTGCATAATTTTATTAATTGGCAGCAGCTGTGCGTAAGAATGTATTTGAGTAGCTAGTTTCGCGGTTTGAACAGTGTAATTTGTACAAAAGTGCTTGTAGACACATTTTCTGCTCGGTCTTTAAGTCTAATATAGATTTTTTTTAAACCTTCTCCTGAAGGGAGTGTCCACTTTTTTACTTTTGAGTAAGTCTCCCATTTAGCACCCGAAAAATTTGCATTATTGCTCAACATCATATATTCGGCTTCTTTTGCATGAATTTGCAAATTAATATTGGGATCTTCGGTGCCTGTTTTGTTTCCAAGAATTCTAAATTGCACATGGCTAGGTGGCTGGGTGTCAATGAGTATATCATCATAGGCTACGGCAGATTCATTACCTGCCTTATCTTTAAATTTGACGTAAACACGCTTCGTGCCTTCTGGGTTTAGTGGCAACTTCCAAGATGTAGCAGGACGGTAAGACACCCATCTGGCAGTTACTTCCCTAAAGCGTTTGTCATTACTGATCATCATTTGGTCGGCATCTTCTACGTTAATTACTAAGTTCACAGTTGCCGATTTATCATTGATGAACTCGGCTCCGTTGTTAATGAGTATTTCTTCACTAAAGGGTTCTTGCCTGTCCAGTATAATTTTATCACTAACGGGTTTGGTTTCGTTGCCTGCCTTATCTTTAAAAGTCACATATACGGTTTTCTCTCCATCATCACCGTCTAATATCCAATTTTCATAAAAGGGTTGATATTTGATCCATTCCGAGTCTTTAAAATCGGGTTCGTTGCCAATTTTCATTTCGTTTGCCTTTCTGGCAAAAAGCCTCAATCTAACATATTTATTGATATTGGTGGTATACTCGGCATTTCTCTCAATCTCAACTTTGCCTGAGGTAGGTGCTTGGGTGTCTACGCCTATCCTATCGTAAGCCACTCTTGACTCATTTTTTATTTTATCTCTGAACTTGACATAAACTATTTTGAGTCCGTCGGAGCCTCGTAATGTCCATTTTTTAGTGGTCTGGTAGGCTTCCCATTCAGCGTCTTTAAAGTCATAGCGGTTGCTAATCTTCATTTCATACACTCCCTCGGCATATAAAGAAAGTGTAACTTCTTTGTCAACATTATTGGTAATTTGCTTGCCACTATTAATCGTTACCGTACCCTGCTTAGGCGGAGACCGATCTAGGTATATATCATCTTGGTAAGTAGCAGATATATTGCCTGCTTCATCTTTAAAACGCACATAGACATTTTTTTTACCGTCGGGATCAGAAAGTTTCCATTTTACATTTAGAGTACTGTAACCCATCCAGCGTGAGCCTTCAAAATTACTAGAATTACTCACTTGCATCAGCCTAGCTTCCTTGGCTCTAGTCCTTAGTATTACCAAGCGGTCGAGATTATTAGTTATTTTATTTCCTTTATTAATCAAAACAGAGCAGTCTTGCGGCGGCTCCGTATCTAAGATAATATTGTCTACCACTACTTGAGACTCATTGTTTGCTATGTCTTTAAACTTCACAAATACACTTTTAATACCGTCTTCTTCGCTGTCCAGTTTCCACCTTTTAGTAGACTGATACAACTCCCATCTAACATTTTCAAATGAGGGATTATTACTAATCATCATATGAGATGCTCCTCTGACAAACAAACCCAACTTCACTTTACCGTCTCTACTAATTGCAAACTGCTCGTCACTATTAATACTAATTTTGGGATCTACTGGAGGGCTGGTATCTACAATTACTTTATCAGAAGCTATTTTGGACACATTTCCTGCCCTATCTCTAAATTTGACGAAGACAAATCTTTCGCCATCTTTATCACCTGCGAGTTCCCAGTCCTGATAACCGGGCTTGTAGACCTCCCATTTTGTACTGTAAAAATTACTAACGTTACTAATCATCATATACCTAGCATCCTTGGCACTAAGTTTTAGGTTGACAATTCTTCTGTTGTCATTAACAATCGTTATCTTCTTATTTTCGTCATACACTGCATTAGGAGCAGATATTCGGACTGATACGTGGGAAGGAGGCTGGGTGTCTAAAATAATTTTATCATAGCAAGCTTCAGAAACATTGCCAGCTAAGTCTCTGAATTTAGCATAAACGGTTTGTTCGCCATCTGCATCATCAAGGGTAAATCCCGAAATAAAAGTTTTATAGGCCAACCAATTCACTCCTTGAAAGTTGGGGTCTTTACTCAACATCATTTCAGAAGCCCCTAAGGCTATCAGTTTAATATTTACAGCATCGAATTTTCTTACATATCTAGAATCATTATTCAGTGTTATAATTCCTCTGGTAGGCGGTTTGGTATCCAGCACAATACCATCATAAATTACAGGAGATGTATTGCCGGCGAGATCTCTGAATTTCATGTAAACCCTTTTCTCTCCGTCTCCTTGCGACAAAGTGTGGGTCAATTTCTGCTGAAAGGGCTGCCACTCGGCCCCCGGTTTTCTAATAATCATTTCACGAGCACCAGCTGCTATAATATCGAGCTGCACTCCGCGTGATGTAGTATGCGTCTTTCCTTTATTAATAATCACTTTCGTTCCTGTGGGGGCTTTTGTGTCTACGATAAAGGAACCGGAAACTACCTCAGTAATATTACCGGCAAAATCGGCAAATTGGGCGTAAACATTTTTTTTACCATCACCTGCAGATACCTTAAAATCTCGAAATTCCTGTTTGTACTCAACCCAGGGAGCGTTCAGGAAATCAGCTCGGTTGCTGATACGCATACGGACGATTTCTTCTCCTTCGATTTGTATGTGTGTAGTTCTATCCTTTTTATTAGAATAAGGCAAGCCATAGTTAACAATAAATTCAGGTGTGAGCGGGGGGATTCTGTCAAGCTCGATTCTTGCAGAGACTTCCTCTGAAATGTTGCCTTTAGCATCTCTGAATTTAGCATAGACGGTTTTTAAGCCGTCTTCTCCACTCAAGTGCCAGCTCTTTCTGGTTTTTAGTACCCGCTCCCAACGCGCCCCTTCAAAACTACTACTATTACTCAGTAGCATCTCAGTAGCATTTCTATACTTTATAGAAATAGTTACAAGTTTTTCGGGGTGATTGGTAACTGTTTTACGACCATTAATAGCAATTTGACCCTCTACCTGCGAAAGTGTCTCCCCTATTGATAGGAAAAAGACGATGAGTAAAAAATATACTTTCATAGTTAAATATGTATTTTTTATATCAGTATTCTGACAGCATTAATTATACCAAGACTCAAATTATTTTTAATTCCAACTGTTTGTATCAAGGCTGCAAGTTGAGAAGCTAATATTCTTGTAGCATATTTTTATTAACTTATTTTAAAAATGGGAAATATTCATAAAAAAAGGATAAATTGATTACTTGATTAGCCTAAATCTTTCATTCCCACGCTACCAAACCTAACAATCTTTGCCCAAGTTCATTGGGGGTTGCCCGGCGCATTTAGCTTGTGCCCAATTGCGTGGGTCGCCGGGAAAAGGATAGTCTTTGGGAATAAGCCTACCACGATCTGATGCGCCATTTTCTGAGTTGCTCGTTATGGTTTTGCACAGCAGACACAACAATGTATTGTACCGAATCAGGGTCTTAGAGCATTAGAACAATTTAGGGTGTATTGCCTGTGACTGTGTACAAAAAAACTGTGGCACTACAGCATTATTCTTTTCGCTTCGAGGGTGGTCATAAAGTAGCGACCATATTTTGTAATATTATTAAATTTACATTTATTGCCCTTAATCATAAAAATGCTCGAATATAAGGATATTAATTGACTTTGAGTCAAAGTTACACATAATTAAAATGGAATTTTTATTGGTGTTGTCTCAATTAAGCAGTGTACAGAGCAATTGCTTGGAGCATGAGTTGGCTAGAAAAATTTGATACACTGGACTTTTTGCAAATTTTTGTGTACTTTTGTCGGGTCAATATAAGACAATAAGAGTCCTGTCAAGGATTAGCAAATCCACGTGTGGGGCTAATCAAGCCTTCTAGATGAAGCTTCTGCATGGAGTGTGAGTCAAGTACTGTGAAGCACGCAGTCGGTTTGTCTCTGACAAAAATGGGTGACTCACACATGTGTACTTAAATCTTGGCGTTATTGTTCAGCCTTAAAAAACTATTATCGCGGCTATAATAATCCTAGGGGATGTACTGAACACACTGGTTTTCATCGAGAGTTTTAATGTACAGTTGCATACCTAAATATATTGCTGGATTGTTGCCTAGGCGAACCAGAGAAAGAAGAAACTGAGCAAACACTCCTAAATTAAAAAAGACTGCCTGCAATAAAAAGGAAATAGTAAAAGTAGCAATCACACTCGCCGATGGCGCAAAAAATTACTAAAACAAGAGAAGAAATTACGATTAAATTTGCCGGCGATTCCGGAGACGGTATGCAACTAACCGGCAATTTATTTACCGATAGCACTGCTTTATTAGGAAATGACCTGGCAACGTTTCCTGACTTCCCTGCAGAAATTCGTGCACCACAAGGAACACTTGCTGGTGTATCGGGGTTTCAGTTGCACTTTGGGAGCAAAAAGATTTTCACTCCTGGCGACCAATACGACGTGTTGATTGCTATGAATGCTGCTGCACTCAAAGCCAACCTGGACCATATCCGAAGCTCAGGAACAATCATTATTAATGAAGATGGTTTTGATAAAAGAAACCTCCGACTAGCAAAGTACGAACAGAATCCGCTGGAGGATAATACATTAGAAAATTTTGAAGTATTTAGAATGCCGGTTTCGAAGCTCAATCGCGAGACACTGAAAGATTCGCCCCTGGGTACTAAAGAAAAAGATCGCTGTAAGAATATGTTCGTACTAGGCTTTTTATTTTGGCGATACAGCCGAAAAACAGCATCTGCTATTGACTTCCTTAACGCAAAATTCAGAAAGAAACCCCATGTGCTTGAGGCAAATATCAAAGCACTTAAAATGGGCTATCACTTCGGCGATACTACTGAAACCTTTACTGCTAAGTACCGGGTAACATCGGCACCTCTCCCCAAAGGCACCTACCGCAATATTATGGGTAATCAGGCCATTATATTGGGCTTAATTACAGCTGCTCAAAAAGCAAATTTGCCTTTATTTTATAGCTCCTACCCTATCACGCCGGCTTCTGATATTTTGCACGGGCTGGCTAGGCACAAAAATTTTGGTGTAAAAACTTTTCAGGCGGAAGATGAAATTGCAGCCATGTGTGCTACCATCGGTGCTGCTTACGGCGGTAACCTAGCTGTAACAGGAACTTCTGGACCCGGGATGGCATTGAAAGCAGAAGGCTTGGGCTTAGCAATGATGCTTGAGTTGCCTATGGTCATCTGCAATGTACAACGCGGCGGTCCTTCTACTGGTCTGCCTACCAAAACAGAGCAGTCGGATTTACTACAATCCTTGTACGGTAGAAACGGAGAATCGCCCATACCCGTAATAGCTGCTCGTTCACCTTCTGACTGCTTTGATTCGGCAATCGATGCCTGTCGCATAGCACTTCGGCACATGACGCCGGTTATCTTTCTGAGCGATGGATATATTGCCAATGGCGCAGAACCATGGCGTTTTCCAAAAGCAAATGACCTTGAGCCGATAAGCGTTTCGTTTGAACCTGCCAGAGAAAATGGAGAAAAATTTTTACCTTATGCCCGCGATGAACGCTATGTGAGACCTTGGGCTTTACCCGGTACCAAGGGGCTTGCCCATCGTATTGGAGGCATCGAAAAACAAAATGGTACAGGTGATGTTTCATACGACCCTGCTAACCATCAACGAATGACTAAAATCAGAGAAACCAAAGTAGCAAAAATTACCCATTATATTTCGCAGCAAAGTATCAACGCAGGTGTGGAAGAAGGAGACCTATTAATTTTAGGATGGGGATCTACTTATGGGGCGATTCAGTCGGTGGTAGAGGAACTGTATTCGGAAGGTCATACCATAGGACATGCACATGTTCGCTATATCTGTCCCTTTCCTAAGAATATGCGTGATTTATTGAGCAAATACAAGCAAGTGCTAATTCCTGAGATTAATACTGGACAACTTGCCAAAGTAATCCGCGATAAATTTTTAATACCAGTAGTGCAATATAACAAGGTACAAGGAATACCGATTACTAAACCAGAATTAAAAACTTTTGCATTAAAGATATTAAATGCAGAAAAAACTTAAGTAAGATTTATGTCGGCGATAAGAGCAAATACAAGCCCTTTAAAAGCAAAAGATTACGCAACAAGTCAAGATGTCCGTTGGTGTCCGGGTTGCGGAGATTATTCTATCCTGAGGCAAGTACAAACTGTTTTAGCAGACGTTAAGTTAGACAAAAATAAAATTGCTTTTATATCGGGCGTCGGCTGTTCTTCGCGGTTTCCATATTACATGGATACCTACGGGTTACACTCTATTCACGGCAGAGCCCCTGCTTTTGCCTCGGGCTTGAAACTAGCAAACCCCGACTTGAGTATTTGGCTCATCACAGGCGATGGTGATGGCTTATCTATTGGAGCTAACCACATGCTGCACATGTTGCGCCGCAATTTCGATGTTAATATTCTACTATTTAATAACCAGATATACGGTCTAACTAAAGGGCAGTACTCCCCTACCTCGGAGCAAAACAAAACAACTAAATCTACCCCTTTTGGTTCGTTAGATCACCCCATCAACCCGCTGTGCTTTGCTATGGGGGCAGAAGCTACTTTCATCGCGCGTAGCATGGATCGCGACCCTAAGCATTTACAAGCTATGATTAAGCGAAGCCATGCACACAAAGGCAGTTCATTTCTAGAAATCTACCAGAATTGCAATATTTTCAACGATGGTGCTTTTTTTACCTTCACAGAAAAAGACTCCAAAAAAACTACCTGCTTATTTTTAACCCAAGATAACCCGCTAATATTCGGAGAAAACAACGAAAAAGGTATTCGCATTGACGGATTAACACCCCGTATTGTAGATTTAACAAAAGAGGCGTTTAGCCCTGATGATTTATGGATACATGACGAGTTTGATATATATAAAGCACAAATACTCAACCGCTTTTTTGACGACCCAACCGCAGATAATACCTTCCCACGACCCTTTGGGGTTGTTTACGAAACAAGTCGCTCTTGCTATGAGGAGATGCTTTTCCAACAACTAAAAGAAACCACCCAACAACGAGGGGAAGGAAACCTTGACTCATTGCTAAGTGGAGATCAGCACTGGCAGATTAAATGAGTAGCAAAATATGGAATACAGGGCAGAATATATGCCGTTGTCTTTGAGCAGAATACCCTGCCTTGCCCTATAATAAAATCGATAACTACTCATCAAGTGAAGCGTAAAAACCAACGGTCCTTAACCCATGTGATAGAGGAGAATTTTTGATAAAAAAACTTTTTATACACCTTTGTATACACCGCTGTGAAACATAAAAATTAGTTACCAGTAATTTTCAACATTTAAAAACATAATAAAATGGATATTCAAACAAGAAAAATAGAATTTGTACAGGAGTTTTTAAAACTTCAAAGTGAAGAAGTAGTTGCGCTTTTTGAAACTATGCTTCAATCAGAAACAAAAGGTCGCTTTCAGCCTAAAGAATATCAAGATAAAATTTCTAAAGAAATTGCCTATTGGAAAAAACCTGAAAACCAAAAAAAAGAAAGAATAAAAGCTGCAAAACAAAGACTTGAAAATGCAAAGTCTAAAAAAGAATTAATTGAAATTAAAAAACAATTAATGCTGAAGGGAAGGAAAATATTTCCATTTTAGAAAAAAGAAGGCAGCGTACCAGGAGAGAGGCAGCTGCCCTGTTCAATAATCAATAATTATTTAATCAAAACAAAAGTACAATGAAAAACTTAATTTCACAAACACAAAAAGAAAAAACTGCTAAATAATGAAGGGGATACTAATACTATTTTTGGTGATGATATAAAAGATGGAAATGATGTAAATAATACAACTAATAAAAATGATATAGAAGATACTAATGAAGAAGGTGTTTCTTATATAAATACTCCTTTTGGTAGAGTTACTAAAATGAGCGACGAAATGTTTAATGATATGATTGCTGAACATAGTAAAAAGATAATTGCTGAATATAATAAAAAGAAACTTAACCAAAAAGAAAACAAAGAAAATGATGAAACAAGAAAATAATGAAGAAGGAAAAAACATTTTTGATATGTTTGATGAAGAAGACCTGAAGCACTTTCCACAGACGATATAACACCCGAAAAACAGAAAGATTAGAAAAAGCCAAAGAAAGATTAAAAAAAAACGTTGCTAAGTATTATGAATATGTAACAAATAAACGTAATAAAAAATATACGTTTCAAAATTTTATAGATCATGCTATTGATTATGGTTATAAAGAAAACGCGAAAAAAATATATAATTTTTTAGTGGATGCTTGGAAAGCTAATGGTTATATAGAATACATGACAAAGGTGGTGTTAAACAAATGGCAGGCATGTTAAAAGTGTTTGATAAAATATTACCAACGTTTACACAAAATGTATCTAAAGAAGGTCTTAGTGCAAATACACCTAGAAGAAGTGGATTCTTTAAAAATAACTGACCCATACAGAGAAAAAGTAGAATAAATTAAAATATGGAAAAAGATAAAAAAGAAGAAAATTTTGGTTATGTTTATATTTTTACAAATCCAAGTTTTAAAGATAACTGGATTAAAGTTGGTTCAGCCAAAAATGTAGATGAAAGACTAAAGCGACTATACACTACACCAGTACCGCTTCCATTTGAAAGATATGCTACTTTAAAAACTAGAAAATACGAACAAGTCGAAAAATATCTAATCAAAATTTTTGACAACTTAGCAAAAAAAAGAGTTAACAAAAGAAGAGAATTTTTTAACATACTACCCGAGGACGCTTTGGAATACTTAAAAGACCAAGCTGACTTACTAGAAGATGGAATTTTAGAAATTTCAGGAGAAGAAAAAAGCACAAAAAATATAAAGTCAGCAAATAAACAAAGATCAAAGTATAAAGGAAAGTATAAAGTTGAAACAAACAAAATTTTTTATTTTAAAGAAGCTAAAATGAAAGTTATAGATAAGAAATTTGTAGTTTTGGAAGGTTCAAAAATAATTGCTGAAATCACGTCTAACCATAAAGGTGTGATTAACCACAGAAAAAAACATAAATATAATCTTTGTGAAAACTTAGTAACTAAAAATACAGAATTTTACTCACCAAGTGGGGCAAGTTGTTTTATCGGTGGCAGGTCTTCTGATGGAAAAACTGATTGGAAAACAGAAAAAGGAGAGGAACTAGAAAAGTTTCTTAAATATTTATAAAATTGCTTAAATTTTTCTTGCTCTTGAAAAATTAAAGTGAGACAAAATACATGCTATCATCATAGATGAAACAGGAACAGTAATTCCTGGAAAAAAATATAAAGATTATTTAAAAGACCATTTAAAAACAAGTGTAAAATCTTTTAATGTAGGTTCTAAAGAAAATCCTATATATGCTACAATTATACAACCAGTAATCAATTTCAAAGAACATAATAATGATTGGGAAAAATTTGTAGATACAGGTGAAGTATCCGAAAGCAAAGTAAATGAAATAAGTAAAAAAATAAAAGATGGTCAACCATTAACAAATCAAGAAGAAACAATGAGACAAGAAGTTTCTTCTGAAGTTGAATCTAAGTTACAAGAACAAGTTACTAATGAAGAAATTTTAAACGACGCATTTAAAGCATTAGAAGAATATGGTGTAGATAAGAATGATACTGATGCAGATATTGCAGCACTTAAAGAACAAGTTTCTGGAACTAATGGTTTACCAATACTACAAGATTTTCAAGTAGTTGATTATGTGTTTAATGAGTTATCATCAAGAGTTGATTTCAAATGTAAATCTTCAGTAAATAAAGAGAATTTATTAAATGAAGTAAAGCAATCTTATTTTAATCTTATTGAACCCAAGAAGAAAAAGAATGAAGATATGCTTGAAAACTTGCAATCTTTATATAATAAAGATAATACTAATCTAAGATTAAAATCAATTATTGACAACTTACAGAATAAAATACACATATTTGATATAATAAAAGATAATTGGTCAAATATAGAAAATAAAGCATTAGAAAAACTTTATAAATATACTGGTATTCAAGAAGCTAAAATAAAAGAAGATGACGTTGATATTGTAGATGATACTACTGAAATAGAAAAGAATTATTCAAAAACGTCATTAGAAGAAAATGGCAAATCTACTGCTTCATACAGACTTAAAAGATTTTTAGCTGGTATTAAACAAATAAGACCTGATGGGAAAGTAAATACTGGTTTCTTGGGTGTACCAACTTATGTTGGATTTGATACTGCATATTCTACTATTGAACAAATTATATCTTCACCTTATGCGGTAGATTCTAATTTTAATTTGATGGTAAAAAGACTTGAAGAAAATGTAGATAATTATAAATGGTTACAACAAGTAATTGATGAATTGAAAGTTGCTGATAATCAAATTAAAAATGAATTTGTTTATAATTTTGCAAGACATACTTTATCAATGAAGTTTGTAATGTTCTCTAAGAACAGAGATGATAGTTGGACATTAAAAGTATATGATACTAATTCAAATGAAATTACCAGAGTTATTAGAAGACAATGGGAATCTAACTTCAAACAATCTCCATTAGTATTTGTTGAAGATGGTAAATATCAAATAAATAAAGAAAGAGCAAAATATTTACTTGATATATTTGATGGATGGCAAAGCAAAATACACAATAGTAATAGAAAGATTAAAGCAAGAGTAGATATAAGTGATTCTGAATTACAGAATTGGTTAGCTGATTTTGGTATATACTTATCAAATGAAACTCTTAATGAATTAAAAAACAAAAAAGTTCAATATGTTGGCAGAAGTAGAAAAGAAACATTACCTCTTGATTACATGTTTGACAAATCATCTAATACTGCTGGTATCTTTGGTTTACTTGCTTATTATCTTCAAAGAATATCTAGACAATCTGATACTGATTTTGAAGAAAATCCATATAATCATCCTTTCAATGATGCTAACAATTCACTTAAAATATTAGCAAAAATTGAAAGTAAATATGCATTATATGCAACTACCAATTCATTTAGAGATGGTGGTAAATCTATTTATGGTTTTACTCCAACTAAGCATACAACTGATATTGACTGATATTGTAAAGGATTTAAAATTTAATCAGGAATTTAGAAATCAATTAGCTAGTAAATCTATTAAAAGAACTTGGTAAAACAGTATTTGGTGATAATTCCATCACCTCTTTATCAGATTCTGACCATGAATTAACTAAACTTGGATTATTTCAAGACGTTCAACAAGGAGAAATCGATGAATATGTAGGAGAAAAAAATAAATCTATAGATTTAAGAATCGCAAGAATGTTTATGCCTACAATGTCTGATAAATCTCAAATGCTTGACTTATATACTGCTGTACTTGATTTGAGAAATGAACACTTTATAATTAATAAAGATGGTACAGTAGAATTGGTTGAACACTTAAAAGAAATACTTTATTCACAATTAGTAAAACCTGAATTAGAAAGAATTACAAATTTTAATTCAACAGTAAAGAAAACCAATATCAAAGGTTATGATATTGCTGCACAAATGTTTCTATTTATACCAGAGCTAAACAATATGTTTGACACTGCTACTGGTAAAAGACTTATATCTTTAACGAGTAATGACCCTGTAAATTATAATATGGATTGGTTTGAGGAAAACTTTAAAGATAAAGCAAAAAGTATAGTATCATCATTAGTAAATAATCAAGTTGATAGTAAAATTCAAGAATGGGAAAAAAATGGTTTTATCAAAACTGGAAATGGTAAACACTCAGTTCAATTCTTAAATAAGAACTACTTTTATAGATTTGTTGATGCTGGTGATGGTTCTATGAATGAAAAGATAATTGTAGCAGCAAATGATTATGTTATCAACAGTTTATTAACAAATGCAAATACTTATATGTTGATAGCAGGTGATATTGCTATGTACTCACAAGATAAAATTCAAAAGTATTTTGAGAATGGTAAACCATATCTTCCAAAAAAAGAGTTTGGAAATTCAGTTTATTCTAAAATATCAAAAGAAATAATTGGTATTAATACTGGTAAGAGACTTGCACTTTTATTAACTCCAGGTAGTAAACTCGCTAATTCAAAAGAAATAGTTAATGTTAATGATAGTGAGAAACTTACCAAGTCAAAAAATATTGAATACGTTCAGTTATTCTTAGATGATTATGTTGATATATCTTCTAATATTAGAACACTTGTAGATATGTTCTATGGTAAAAAAGAAGGTAAATATGCAGAATCAAGAACAAAAGATTATAATGCTGATAAAACAATACAAGGTAGAAAATTAATTGCAAAAGAACTTTCTAAAAAATATCCAGAAATAGCTGACTACTTTGATATAGAAGCTACTGATGCACAAGAATATACAACTTTAAGTGAACATATTCATGTACTTTGGCGTCAAGGTAGATTGACAGAAAATGAGTATGAAACAATTAAGAATAAAATAAAAGAACAATTAAAAGCTGAATCTGAAAATAAAGCAATACCTAAATCAGCTATGTTAAATTATGCTGAAATGAAACTTGTATTACAACCTATTAAACCAGTTCATACTGGATTTAAAGATGAAGATAGGTTTGATGCTATGAAAATAATGTATATTAAATCATCTTCATTTCCATTAATACCACAAGTTACTAAAGGTACTGAACTTGACAAACTAAGAAGATTACTTGAGAATTATGAAAAACATAGAGGAATGCTTGTAAGAGCATCCTATCAGACAGCAAACAAAGTAGGAGCAATTAGTGATGCTATCTCACCCTTCCTTCCTGATGGTACTTTTAATAATGATATATCTATTGAACAACTTAATGCTTCATCATTAGTATTAAAAAGAGATAATTTTAGAATACAACAAGACGTGCCATTTAAGTCTGGAAAGAGAAATGAAGATACTGTTTCATTGGGTACACAAACATTGAAACTATTATTTGGTGATGGTATGTTAGATGCTGATAACTTTGAATATAATAATCAAAAATATTCAGGTAAAGAATTACATAAAATATTTAATGATACTTATAACAACTATATTACTCATAAAAAGAAAATGTTGTTTAAGCAATTAGGTGTAGATGAGAAAGGTAAGCCATTAAATGTTGAAAAAACTATAGATAAACTTCAAAACCTGTTGAAAAAAGAAGCAGTTGATAGAGGTTATCCAAAACAAGATATTGAAGCATTAAAACTCGAACCAAAATATGATACTGATGGTAATATAATTGATATGCAATTTAATGTACCATTATGGTTATCACCTAATTCTAATAGATATGAATCATTATTAAATGCTATTGTAACTAATAAATTAGTTAAAATTAAACTTCCAGGAAACGCTTATGTGCTTGGTTCTGAAGCTGGGTTTAAATTTCAATCTGATTTTACTGGTGTTAATCAAAATAATATAGTATTTACTTCTAAATGGGAAGGTGAATTAAAACCATATAGAGATGGTAAATTAACTCAAATATTAGTACCTTCAAAATTTAGAGACAATGATGGAAATCTTATTCAGTTTATTGATAAAAATGGTAATCCTAATCCAACTTATACTGAAAGAGATGAAAATGGAATATTAAGATTAAAAGAAGATATGATTGATAGTCAATTATTAAATATTACTTCATTTAGAATACCTAGTTCTAATTTTGTATCTATGACTCAATCAGAAATAGTTGGTATTCTTCCTACTGAAGTTGGAGATTTAATGATTGCATCTAAAAACTTAATTAAACAAAAAGCTTTTGACTTTGATATTGATAAAGAAGTTACTTATCAATTACATACATTTATAGATGAGAATGGTAAAATAACAGTACTTAATCAAGATGCTAAACAGAAATTACTAAAAGCTGCTGATACTAAAGGTACTACAATGTTAAATGATGGTAGTCTTGAAAGTAAATTAATAAAAGCAATCTTTAGTGAAGACCCAGATTTTAAATCTGAAGAACTTGATGATACAAGTTTCTTAAGTTCATTAAATGATAAACTTGAACAAAAACTTTATGAAAATGAATTAATAAAAATTCATAGTTCTGTACTTTCTAATCCAAGTAATACAGTACAAAAGAAAATAAACAAAGCATTATCTATGGACTTTGCAAAAGGTCAAGCACAATTAATTCAAAATGAAATTGAAAGTACTATTGATAATACATATTTTACAATACTATCAGACAGTTACCAAAAAGAGAAAATGTATTTAGGTGCATCTGGTAAATTAGGTATTGGCGTTTATTCTAACTATGTTGTATTCCATTCTATGATACAACAATCTAACAAACCAATACAATTATTACAATATGATAGAATAGCATTAGGAGTTCAAATTGGTAATCAAAAATCAAATGGTTTACTTGGTAAAAATCAATCATTAGCACCAGATAAATTAAAAAGAAGTATAGCTGAAATATTTGCTGAAAGACAAAATACAGCAACTGATAATGAGAAAGAACAAATAATGGGTAGAGTTAATGTAAATGAATTAACCATCAATGTAGATGCCCTGCTTTCTGCTCTTGGTTTTGACAAAGATATATTGGATAATGGTACAGAAGTTTCCATTCCTTACCTTTTCTTATCTCAACCAATAATCAAAGAATATGTAGAAAAAATTAGAAAAACAAAATCTAATACTACTCAATATGATAGTGCTGCAGAAAGAAAAGTTATAGCACAATTACAAAGTAAATATAAAGTAAAACGAGATTATGACGAATCTAAAGTAGCTTCATTACTTACAGGTCAAGAATTATTTACCAACTTAACTAATCCAAACAATATTATTCAGTTAGAAGTACTTAGTACATTCTTAACGTTATATAATTATGCAAAAAATATAGGATTACTTCAAAATAGATTAAACATTAATAAAACTGGTTTAGGTAAATCATTCTTTGAAACTGTTGATAAGTATGATGCAATTCAAAATATTATTGATAATAATGAGTATAACAAAAAAGGTATAATCATTAAGAATGCTTCTAATCTTATAGGAGACTATGTAAAAAAGAATAATAATATAACAGAAAACAAAGAGCAAGAATTATTGAAAGATGGATATATTCCAGTTGGTCAATACTATATTAAACCAAACAATCCTGTAGGTGCTATGTTAGTTAATTCAGTACAAGCAGGTTATGATTTATGGAAAGATTATTTCCCATACAATGATGAATATATAAAACTTGTTTCTAATGAAATAGTATCAATGACTTCAGATGAATCTACTTCATCACAAAAAATCATTGAAATACGGCAGAATATTTTTAAGGATATGAAAAAATATTTTGTATCATCACAAGAATTTGGTGTATTCAATAAAAATCCACAAGTAGAAAGAAACAGATTATTTATAGATACTGATGAAAATACATCTTTAGTAAGTTATTTAAGAACTATATTAGCATCTAAAAATGATATAGCAAGGCAACTTAATTCAAATAAATTGCTTTCAAGATTTGAATTTCAAATAAATAAGACTGGTGTACCATCATTAATAAAATTTGATAACGCAAAAGGTGAAAACTTTGATGAAGATTACTTGTATATTGCATTAATAGAATTAATGGACCAAAATATTAAATTACCTAATTATAATGGTCAATCATATTCTACAAGACAATTAGCAAAAGATTTAATAGCTTATTCTTATTTAGAAGGTGGTATTCAAGAAGCAATTCAATTTGTTAAATATATACCTATATCCTACTTGAATATAATACCATTCGCAGGTATATTAAGAGAATGGAATAATAAGTATAGACCTGGTATATTTAAGAACATGCTAGGTGTTAATTCAAAAAAAATTATGTAAGTAGATTTACAAGACAATATTTACAACATAATCCACAAAGATTATTAAAAGTAGATGCAAAAACTCAAATTAAGAATCCAGACTACAATGGTAGTAAAGTTGGTAAACTTACCCAATTAACATCATTTGAAATTAATAATTCTCAATTAAACAATGTTCAATTTGCTAAACTTGATAACTCTCAATTTGTAACTATTTACAATCCTGAAATCAAAAAAGGATTGAAGAAGTTCCAAGTATATGAAAGAATAGGTAATAAATATCAAAGAGTATCTACATTAGGTGTATTTGGAATGTCTGAATACTCATTAAGAGAAGATGATGTAAAAACAATTGTTAATGATTATTATAAAGCAAAAAAACCTGCAAAAAAATAGATGTAAAACAAATTATGATTATTTTGCTATATAAAATAGCACCCTAAACGAATTATTTGATAAAATTATTAATCATGAATTTGAAAATTTTCAGGGTGTAAAAGAAATAGCTAAAATATTAAAACAATATTTACCCGATGTAGAAATAGCAATTGTTTCATTTAAAGATACATTTGATAAAAGCAATGCGAGTGGTATTTATAGAGATAAAGAAAATAAAATCTATATCGATAAAAATTATTTATTTAAAAAGGAAACTACAACAGATAAAGTTGCTAAAACAATAGTACATGAAACTATTCACGCAGTAACAAAAAAATATATTAATCGATATGTTTATAAAACAGGAAAGTTAAAGAAAGGTAATATACCACAGGAAATAAGTAAATTAACGATTTTATATAATGAAGCAAAAAGTAAATATAAAAAAGAAATAATACATATAAATAAAAAATTTAATAACGATGAAGCATTAGTGGGTGATAAAAGAATTCTTTACGGGTTGATAGATATACACGAATTTGTTACTTTTATGATGACAAAACCCAGTTTTCAAAAAAAATTACATGTACAATATAAATCGACAACTAAAACCGTAATAGATAAATTTTATGAAATAATACAGTTCATTATCAATAAACTCAGATTAAATATAAAAGCTAATACTATAACTTTTGATAGTATGAAAGAAATTTTACAAGTGTTTGAAAATTCTCAACAAAATATTAAAGAAAAAAACAAATATGAAAAAATATACCTTAACCGTTCTGCTCAGCAGCTTATTCTTACTCGATAACTGCGCACAAAAAAAATATGCAATAATTATTGATGACAAGGACAAAATACACCAATTAAGCTATTACATAGGCTCACAAATTGGTGTTTCTATGATTCAGGATGGTTACACTAAAGAAGATGATTTTTCTTCGCCTGTCCTTGCCGTAGGTCTTCAGGATGGTTTTTCAAAGAGTTCGAAGATTAATAATGAAGAGGCAACACAGTATCTTCAGGCTTATAAAAATAAGCGAGATACCACCTATGAAGGTGCAGAAAAAACCTTCAAAACAAAGTTAGGCGAATATGAGGTAACAATTAATTTTACTAAAACCAATGACTTGATTAATTACATTTTAGGTAGTTTAGTAGGCACTAACTTAGTGGGTAGTGGTTTTACCAACGAAGATATCAATACAGGCGTAGTAGCACAAGCTATTTGCGATAAAGTATTAGGTGGCGAACCTCGCATTGCAGAAGAAACTTGCCAGGAGGCATACCAATCTTTTGTGTGGGTTAAAAGTGGTATTGACCCTGAACAAGCACAAAAAAATAAAGAAGAGGGAATTAAATTTTTAGAACAAAATAAAAATAAAGAAGGTGTGATCACACTAGAGAGCGGATTGCAATATAAAATTATTAAGCAAGCTGAGGGAAGTAAACCAACTGCCACGGACAAAGTAAAAGTACACTACCACGGAACGCTCATAGATGGAACCGTGTTCGATAGCTCATTGGATAGAAATGAGCCAATTACCTTTGGTCTGAACAGAGTTATTAAAGGATGGACGGAAGGTTTGCAGCTTATGTCTATCGGCTCAAAATATACTTTTTATATTCCTTCAGAGTTGGCTTATGGTGCGAACCCTCGCCCTGGCAGTGCAATAGGTCCTAATATGGTACTGCTTTTTGATGTAGAGTTATTGAATATAGAAAAATAAATCCTATACTAAAAATTAAGAGCAACTAGCTGTGTTGTTGACAAATGAGCTTTTTTTTTAGAAAAATATGGTATGTTTTTATTCGTTTTTTTGGTGTGCTTTTGCTCTTGCTTTTTCTGTTCAATAATTTATACAGGAAACAAACAACCAGTACGAAAAAAGCTCATATCCAAACCAATACTGACCCCGACCATACCAGTATTTTATTAAGAACAATAGATTATATCAACGACATTTCCCCCATATCTGTTTATCGAAACACTGCATCGAACCAGGTGTGTTATGACTATATTAAGTTACTCACTGCTTTTGACTACGCATTCGTGCTAAAATGGCCCTACCTGAAAGTTGCATCTGAATACAATAAATACGAAGTACAGATTTTTCAAAGCCTGAAAATGACGGTTTGGCTTATATTTTCGGCTGTGTTGCTAGCTTGCCTATGGGGTGTTATACTGGGGGCGGTGGCAAGTATGAATTGTCACTGTTTGCTAGGCAGATTAATCATGTTTTTCTCTGAAATCGGAATGGCAATTCCTTCCTTTGTATTAGCTATTTTTATAGCAGTCACTTTTGGTTTTTATCTTACTGACTACATAAATTTAAACACATTAGCTGCTATCGAGAAAAGCAATAATTTGTCTGGTAATTTTGATTTACGGTCTATAGTATTGCCCATGACTGTTTTGAGCATGCTGCCAGGTGCTATCATTATTCGACTCACAAGCATAAGTATGCAACAAGCTATGAGACAACAGTATATTTTTACTGCCAGAATTAAAGGACTGAGTACTGCTAAAATTATTGTTCAGCATGTAGCTAAAAATATTAGTGGCATGGTATTAAAAAGCATCACCCGTTGTATCTATTTTATCATATTCAATGTCTTTTTTATTGAGTACATATTTGATTGGCAGGGAATAGGCTGGTTAATTATTGTGGCAATTCATCATTCCAATCTTGCTTTGGCAATGGGTAGCATATTGTTGTTAGTTGTTTTTTATTTACTCATGCGACTCATATCAGCCTTACTTCTTCCTTTGTTTCAACAACTGGGTTTAGTCCCACTAAACTGGAATACATAGTAAAAAAACTTTGTAATATTAATTATTCACCTGCCGCCAAGATACCTAATTTTTGCATAAGTTTTGCCGCACTTTGTGTGTTACAAATACCTTCTCGAATTAAATAATCAAAAACTAATTCATTATCTTTTATTTGGCTGTTGAAGCTAAAATTTTTTAGTTTATCAGGATTTTGCTGAGCCAGCTCAGCAATGCTTAAATCATGCGTAGAGATTAGGCCAAAAGCCTGCTCTCTTGTAATTCGTGAGATAATGCCTATGATTCCTCGCTTTCTATCCTGAGAGTTTGTGCCTTTTAACAACTCATCTAGTAAATAAAAGACCATCTTTCCCTGAGACAATTTGTTGAATAGTTGTTTAATTCTTTTGAGTTCAGCATAAAAACCCGATACATTTTCTTCCAGAGAATCCTGTGTACGCATACTGGTAAATAGCTCGAAAGAAGAAAGTTCTAACTTTTGAGCACAAACCGGAGCACCCATAAAAGCCAGTACAGCATTAATACCCAGGGTCCTCAAAAATGTGCTTTTACCCGCCATATTTGAACCCGTGATAATGGCTATTTTTCCTTCTCCATTCAAATCGAAATTATTGTATTTTCTTACATTTTGGCGCAATAATGGGTGTCCTATTTGTTCGGTGCGGTAAACAAATTTATCATCGACGATTTTTGGAAAAGAAAAATTGGGGTTGGCTGAATACATGCCAGCTATGCTAACGAGTGTGTCAATTTCTCCAATTGCTCTAAAACACTTGGCTACATGCATTTGGTTACGAGCTTTCCACTCATTCAACTGTTGTATCATTCTTATATCGTGCAGCAAAGGAATATTGACCAGCACAAAAAAATAAGGATTTTTCCTTGCCTCCAAATTTGAAAATATCCGGGTAAGTTTGGTGATTTCACTAGAAGACTTTTTGCCTTTTATATGCAGATATTTTTGTAGTTGTCGCAGTTTTTTTGACTGAAATTTTTTGTCTTCGACTAATTTCATTAACGCTTCTATGGCTTGTATTTCGCTAGTAGTAACCTCGATTTTTTTTATGAGTTTACCTATTTGCTTCTTTAATGAGAAAATAACAATACTATTCAAGCCCAATATGAGCCACATAGCTAGTAGTGTTGTATTCCAAAATATATGAGCAATGATACTCATTATAAGTAGCGTAGGTAGTGATATGGACAAAAAGCGATAAAAAATATGCTTCGAGCCACAGTTTTCATTAAGCCAATGGTAAAAGGTATTCAAATCATTTGTATTATTCTTAGTAGCTGATTTTGCTCGTGCATAAAATTGCTGACACCAGCGTATTTGACTGCTCAGCTCTCTGATGGCTGTTTGCCGTTTGTAAATTTCTTGTTTGCTAGCAGGTGCCATCAGCCAACTGACAAGTACGCTTTTTCCTGAATGCGTACCCGTACGGTTGACGAACTGAAAAAGTGAGTTAACACCGAAAATATCTAAATCACTGCTATAATCATGATTTATATTCCGATAAATATCACCTTTGTTGTGGATAAGATGTAGATTCCCCTTCGCTCTATTTATTTCTTCTTCATTCAAATAAACGAGATTCATATAATATTTTTTTTTGTACGCGATTTTGTTGTGATATTTTAAAAGGACAGCGAAACTTAGCAGGCCTAGTACTAATACAATACCTAATTGCCAGACCAAACGCATATTTGCTAAGTATACCACCAAGGCAACAAGCAATAAAAAACAAATAACACGCAAAGTGGAAATATAATTAAATAGTTTTGTACTTTTGGACAGTTGTTTCTTGTATGAAAAAACAAATTCTTGGTAAATTTTTTGTTGCCCTTTGTTCATTATGATTATATTTTGCCTAATTAACTGATGTTTCGCATAATTTGTAAAAGTGTTAAACAATTATCTTAGTCAGCACAATATCTTTAATACTGACAAAATCACCAAAATTACTCGATTGATGTGGTGGTTGGCTGTTTTGCTCTCAAATCTAAATGCTGAGTGTACCACAAGCTGCTTTTAATCGATTAGAGCAGCTCAAACAGCATAATAGGGCAAAAATAATTTTGATACAGCAAACCCGTTGAAGGGTTTATTTCAAATATATCTTTTCTATATCCAAATATCCAAATTTTTGACTTGCAAAAAGTCAGTGAGTAACTACCTGATAGGTAGTTACTGTTTATCTATTTTCTTTAGAAAAGCGATTTTCTTGGCTTTAGCAGAGTCTAGCATGAGGTGTGTGTAATGACCAACCACGCAAGCAAAGACATATATCCAGTATGTTTGCAAAAAAGTAAGTACATTTTGCCATTTGAAATGTAAAAACCAATTGTTTTTAATCCTAAAATATTCAAACACAATGGCTAATCCAAAAGAAATTATCCATGGTGTCATGCGCCAGTGTGTCCATCCTCTGTGTTTGTCGAGCAATGGCAAAACACCCAGGAAAGCAAAGACTGCAAAAACGTCTATTTTCTTTTTGATAAGCAAATAACCTAGTAATATCAATAATAACCGATAAAACCATCTCTGAATAATAGAAGCCGTATCCAAGTCGGGAAAAAGTGCCATGAACCATGCAACGGCATACACCCAGAAAGTAACGTGCAAAGGACTGCTCCTAAAAGGATCGGCCGCAAAATTGCTGATAGCCTCTGTATCGACTGCCACATAGCCCGATACTATTGCAGTGCCGGCTGCCACTACCCCTGCTGCCACCGCACCAGTGAAATGTCCTTTAAAATTCATATCCTATATTTTATGTTAGTTTTTAATGAGGCATGGCAAAACGGATTGATGTTTGTTCTTTTTGTAATACATGCCACATAATTCCGATGCCATACTTTTTAAACTATTAGCACTTCAAGATAAAAAAAGATACTCAAAAATACTAAAATATGAAAAGCATACTAATTCTCAACACCACTGCTGTCAACGAAGGGAAAATTTTTCAAACTGATATTTTAGTTAGAAAAGGGCGTATCGAACAAATAGCAAAGGATTTATCTTCTCTCCCTGCCGATATTGTGATTGATGCCAAAGGTAAGTATTTATTCCCCGGTATCATCGATGACCAAGTACATTTCAGAGAACCCGGGCTGACAAGCAAAGCTTGCATTAGTACTGAATCAAAAGCGGCAGTGGCTGGTGGCGTAACCAGTTTTATGGAAATGCCCAACACAGTCCCACACGTGCTTACACAACGCCTATTAGAAGAAAAATATGATATTGCAGCAAAAAATGCTTTAGCTAACTACTCTTTTTATATGGGTGTGTCCAACGATAATATTTCGGAAGCACTGAAAACAGACCCGCAAAACATATGTGGGCTAAAAATATTTATGGGTTCATCTACTGGAAATATGCTAGTAGATAACCCACAAACACTAGAAAATATTTTTAAAGAAACACCTATGCTGGTAGCTACCCACTGTGAAGATGAGCAAACCATTTTAGGCAATACCGAAATTTACTATAAAAAATATGGCAAAAATATGCCTATCGATTACCACGCCGAAATAAGAAATGTAGGGGCTTGTTTATTATCTTCTTCTACAGCTGTTGACTTAGCACAAAAACACGGGACACGCTTACACGTTCTACATATTAGCACAAAAGAAGAAATCAATCTATTTGATAACACAATTCTTTTACAAGAAAAGAAAATTACTTCGGAAGTGTGTGTGCATCACCTCTGGTTTAATCGCAGTGATTACAAGCGTTTGGGTACACAGATTAAATGCAACCCAGCTATTAAGGAAAAACACCACCAGCAAGCACTGTTTCAAGCACTTTTGGCAGATAAACTTGACGTAATTGCTACCGACCATGCACCACACACTTACCAAGAAAAACAAAATAACTATTGGCAAGCACCATCAGGTATACCCCTGATACAACATGCGCTAAATATGATGCTGGAATTTTACTGTCACAAAAAAATATCATTGGAAAAAATAGTTGAAAAAATGTGCCATGCACCTGCTCACTGTTTTCAGGTAGCTGAGCGAGGTTTTTTAAGAGAAGGATACTGGGCTGATTTGATATTAGTGGATACAGGCAATATGTATGAAGTGAATAAAAAAAATATTTTCTACCGCTGCGGCTGGTCGCCTTTAGAAGGAAGGTGCTTTCATTCTAAAGTAACGCACACTATCGTCTCAGGACACTTGGCTTATTATGAAGGCTATTTTGATGAAAGCGCAAAAGGACAACGCCTACAATTCAATAAGAGGCAATAAAGTTGCACAAAAATTGTACTTATCCATATCTGTACTTTGACAAAATTACTTATACGCTCAATAATGGTTTTTACTTTCAAATTTTGAGTTATGAATCTCTTACTCATTTTTTTTAGTTGGCTCACACTATTTTCGGCTTCGGCGCAGAAGCTCCTACACACGCCAGCCGATACCACTAAAAAATTATTGCAGTTTTTTGACCAAGAGGGAAGGATTATCAGCGAAGGTGAATACCGCAATGATAGCTTAGTAGGCAGATGGATAGCTTATCATAAAGGTAAAGTTTTGGAAAAAGGTAATTATAAAAACAACCAAAAAGAAGGCGCATGGATAAGCTATCACGAAAACGGAAAAGTAAAAGAAGAAGGTATCTACCGAAAAGGGAAACGCCACCAAGAATGGAAAACATATTACCTCAACGGTAAACTGGCACTAAAGACCCAATACATTAACGGTTTTAAGCATGGCACTGAAGAGGCATTTTATGAAAACCAACAGCAAGCCTACCGAACTACTTACTTGATGGGGCAAAACGAAGGGAAATATGAAAAATATTATAGAAATGGTGTTTTAAAAGAAAAAGGAACCTATCAAGACGAACTACTTACTGGCTTTTGGAAAGCCTACTACAACAACGGGCAAGTTGAGAGTGAAGGAACACTTGTTAAAGGTCTTCCCTTAGGTGAATGGGGTCATTACCACAAAAATGGACGCATCCGATATACTCAAGTATGGAAAATACCAGGGCGGCTTTACGAAAGTACTGATCATTATACCCAAACCGGAAACAGACTGAAAAGCGGCACTTTTGCGCAGGGTACTGGTGAGCTGATTAGCTATTACAAAAGTGGTAAAATATACAGTAAAGCAAACTACCGCAATGGTTATCTCGATGGCAAATTTTATAGTTATGATAGCATGGAATGCTTACTTTCCGTGGTCAGCTATCGACAAGATACACTGCACGGAGCATGGCAGGAATACCATAAAAATGGAGCCATAAGCAGAGAAGGCATGTACAAAAATAAAGCACTGCACGGCACTTTCGCAGCTTATGACAAAAGCGGCACATTGCGAGAAGAAGGATTTTTTAAAAATGATCAGAAAGAAGGTATTTGGAAATATTACTACCCAAATGGAAGTATTAAAGAAACAGGCAAATATATCGATGGGAAAAAAGAGGATACCTGGAAAATATTTGATACGAAGGGTCATCTTAGCGATGAGATAAATTACCAAAGAGATTTGCAAAATGGCTGGTACAAGACCTACTTTGAAAACGGTTCTCTTGCCACACAAGTAAATTATCAAAATGATCGTAAAGTCGGTAAATGGAAGGCTTATTTCAACAACGGAAAACTATCGGAAGAAGGAAAATTTTTAGCAGGCGAAGCAGAAGATGTCTGGAAATTTTACGAAGTTGTAGAAGAAAAATGGTATTTAAGTAGCAAAGGTGCTTTTCGAGAAGGTAAACAGGAAGGAGAGTGGCAATGGCTTTATCCTTCTGGTAATGTGAAAATTACAGGACACTATCAGGCTGATCAGCCCAATGGCACCTGGACATATTATGCAAAAAATGGTGCTGTTTTGCAAACAGAAAACTGGCAACAAAACAAGTTGGTCGCTCTCAGTCTCTTTAAAACAATCAGAGGGAAAACACTACCGGTTGGTGATTTTCACAATGGCAATGGCACACGTATCAATTATTATGAAAATGGCAGAATAGCTGCTATTGGCAACTACAAGCAAGGCGTTGCCGAAGGCTACTGGCGTCATTTCCATCTTAATAAAAAGCTCTCAGCAGAAGGCTATATCAGTGAAGGATTACGTACTGGCCCTTGGACATTCTATCATGCCAACGGTAGAGTTAAAACTACTGGAAAGTACGAGAAAGGAGCAGCGAGCGGACAGTGGAATTTTTACAAGAAAAACGGCAAACTGAATTATCAGCAAGAGTATGAATAAAGCACTATTTTTAGGAAATACGCAAAAATACATTACTTTTACGGATAGACCAATCATCAACTAAAAACTAAATAGTAAAACCTATTTGATAAATTCATGAAAAAACTTAATAGCTTAACAAGTACCTGCGTACCTATCCATACTGAAAATATTGATACCGATCAAATCATTCCTGCGCGCTTCTTGAAGGCGACTACCCGCGATGGCTTTGGCGACAAATTGTTTAGAGATTGGTGCTATGACGAGCAGCAACAACTCAAAACAGATTTTGTATTGAATGATTGCACTTACAATGGTTGTATTTTGGTAACTGGCAGAAACTTTGGCTGTGGATCTAGTCGCGAACATGCCGCTTGGGCTATTTATGATTATGGTTTCAGGGCGGTGGTCTCAAGTTTTTTCGCTGATATATTTAAAAATAATGCACTCAACAACGGCTTATTGCCCATCACAGTGTCTCAAGAATTTCTTAATACCTTATTGAGTTGCATTGATGCTGACCCAGCGATGCAAGTAAATATTGACTTAGAAAAGCAAACCATCGCAGTACCACAAACATCCCTGTATAGTACTTTTCCAATTGAGACCTACAAAAAATTTTGCTTGTTAAATGGTTACGATGATATTGATTATCTGTTGAGTATATCAGACGAAATTAGTCGTTTTGAGCAGAGTAATTGTAGTAATTTTTTTTAGTGAACTACCCAAAAACTAAAGATTTTTGGGCTTCGAGCTTCACAGCCATTTGCTCATAGCTTCTCTAAAAGAGGGTAGGGGTCTTGCGTTAGCTCAACTCGTGTACGGTCTAGTCTCTAACAAGATTTTTAAGTCTTATACTGACGGGGTAGATATAGGATTGGCTAATTTTTATAAATAAATTAATAACATTTAATATTTTGAAAAAACAAGAAATCATCTGCCTCTTGGCAGGTCTTTCAGCTTATACATTGAAAGGAAATAAACATTTACCTATAGCTAACATCATCTTCGACTCACGGCAAGCCCAGGCTGATACTTTATTTTTTGCTATCAAAGGTATACACTCGGATGGTCATCTGTTTATTGATAAAGCTATTGCTGCTGGTGCTACTGCTGTGGTTTGCGAGCAATTACCCAAAAATTTAACAAAAGGTATTACCTACATTTCTGTGCCTGATAGTGCTTTGGCAATGGGTATTATTGCAGCAAATTTTTATGAGAACCCTTCTAAAAGTATACGGCTAGTAGGTATTACTGGCACCAATGGTAAAACTACCACAGCTACTTTATTGTACAATTTATTTAATAAGCTCGGCCATCAAGTAGGGTTAATTTCTACTATAGAAAATAGAATTGATGGAAAGGTTTTACCTACTAAACATACCACACCTGACACTCTGCTCATCAATCGATTACTCGCCAGGATGGTATCAGTTGGATGTACTCACTGTTTTATGGAAGTCAGCTCTCATGCACTCGTGCAACAACGAACAGCCGGACTCTTCTTTTCGGGTGCCGTATTCAGCAATATTTCTCACGACCATCTTGATTATCACAAGACTTTCAGGGCATACATCGAGGCAAAAAAACTGTTATTTGACGAACTCGCGCCAGGTGCTTTTGCTTTAGTCAATACCGATGATAAAAGGGGAAGAGTAATGCTCCAAAACTGCCGGGCAAAGCCTTATACTTATGCCTTACAATCAGCTGCTTATTTTAAAGCAAAATTATTAGATAATACGCTCAAAGGTTTGTTACTAGATATTGACAACCGACAAGTATGGTTTTGGCTAGTAGGAAAGTTTAATGCTTATAATTTGCTGTCTACTTATGCTACAGCGGTGCTGCTAGATCAAGAATCTGACCGAGTGCTTCGGACTCTTTCAGGTATTAAACCCATTAGAGGACGCTTTGAGCAAATAATCAGTAAAACAAATATCAAAGGTATTATCGACTATGCGCACACGCCTGATGCATTGGAAAATATATTGAAAACTATTGACCAGACCCGAAAAGCTCAAGAGCGTATTATTACAGTATTTGGTTGTGGGGGCGACCGCGACAAAGCCAAGCGCGCACTCATGGGCAAAGTAGCTGCCCGGTGGAGCGACCTAGTGATTATCACTTCCGACAATCCGCGAAGTGAAGACCCCCAAGACATTATTGCCGATATTCGAGCAGGGCTTAGTCCACAGAAATTGTCGCAAACTTTATCTATCACGCTTCGGCAACAAGCCATTGCAAAAGCCTTTACACTGGCCCGACCCAACGATATTGTACTCATTGCGGGGAAAGGTCATGAAGATTACCAAGAGATAAACGGAAAACGCCAGCATTTTGATGACTTAGAAGTGTTGAGGCAATTAATGAATTAGTACATGATTTTTTTATTTAAGTATGAAATAGCAAAAAATATTATCAACTTACCAGACTAACCACATAATTATTGCTATAACAACAGTATTATTTTCTCTTTTTTTGTCTGTAACTTAGACAAGACAGCACATGGCAAAAAAAATATTTACACTCCATCGGGTCGTTCTGTGGTTTCGAACGAGCTTTTATGAAATTATTTTCTTTTTCCCTGTCCATCTTTTTATTTACCATATCAAAAAGAACCAAATCATACTTACCTTCTGGTTGGTATTATTTGCTGTTGTATGCAGAAAGTTGGGCGATGGTATGGGTATTCCTTATTTGTTTCTAGCCCCAGAGTATCTGGATCGTGTAAATGCACTCAGCTTTTGCTTAGTAGGTGTTTCGCTGGGTTCTTTTATCATTTCTTTTCATATCACTACTTATATTCTTAACGGATATCGCTATAATTTTTTGATCAATGTTCCTTATCCTTTTATTAAATTTTGTATTAATAATAGCCTTTGGCCACTGCTTTTTAACATGATTTATATTTGGTGCTTTGTGCACTTTCAAGTTGAGTATGAGGATGCAAATACTCCCGATATAATTCTAAAAATTTTGGGTTTTTTAGCAGGAGAGATTTTTGTTTTTCTCAGCTCTTCTGCCTATTTCATCCAAACGAATATGGCTATCTTTCGCTCTTTATCTGAAAAACTCGATAGACGTATTAAAAAAACTAACCTTCAGCGGGTGAATGTAATGGAACGCCTGAAAGCTGCCAAACAGCAGAATGTAATTATTCATTCTTATATCGAGCCTCCACTGCGCATTAAGTTAGTCAGTAATAAGTCTCCTTACCACAAGGACATGATCATTAAGGTTTTTGACCAAACGCAACTCAATGCTTTTTTTATTCAAATTTTTTGCTCTCGGATCTATTATTCTACTTGGCTTATTCAGGCATGTACCCGGTGTGCAAATACCTGCTGCTGCTAGCATGTTATTGTTGTTTAGTGTTTTACTATTGCTGTCGGGGGCTATTGCCTACTGGTTCAAAGAATGGGCAGTTACACTAACGTTAATCGGTATTGTACTGATTAGTCTTTTCTACAAAAATTCAAGTGTTCAAGATCCTTTCCACCGCGCTTCAGGAATTAGCTACGATAGCCTTGTTGCTTATGAACCCAAACATCTGGATACAATACATACACCCGAGCATGCCCGTGAAGACTATTTACATACCATTGGTATTTTAGAGAACTGGAAAAATAAATTTGATATGCGAACTAAGCCAAAAATGATCTTTATTTCGGTAAGTGGAGGAGGGCTACATGCTGCTGTGTGGACTTTAAATATTTTGCAATATCTCGATAGCCTGACCAACGGTGTGATACAAAAAAATACTGTACTCATAAGTGGTTCATCAGGCGGGCTGATTGGTGCAGCGTATTTCCGTGAACTAGCCCTGCGCAAACGACAAGGGCAGATTACGGATATGTATGATAAGTCTTACGTAGAAAGCCTTGCTAAAGACAAACTTAATTCACTTATATTCTCCGGAAATTACGTTACGATTTGTTTTTTAGTCTGAACAAATTGTATGTTTCCACTGAAAACTATTATATAGATAGAGGGCATGCACTCGAATATCAGCTAAACACTGATACTAAAGGTTATTTAGATAAAAAATTGGGTGATTACAGACTACAAGAGCAGCACGCCGAAATACCGCTAATGATTATTTCTCCGACCATCCTTAATGATGGCAGAAAACTTGTCATTGCCTCACAGCCCATGTCTTACATGAGCCGGGGTACTGTCCAAAACCGTTACAAGCATATCAATTCGACACTAAAAGCGATTGAGTTCAGAAGAATGTTTGCTCATGCCAAGCCCGATAGCTTACACTTTTTAAGTGCTTTGCGAATGAGTGCTACTTTTCCTTATGTAACACCAAATGTAGTTCTACCGAGTTATCCTTTTATGGAAGTGGCCGACGCAGGAATTGTCGACAATTTTGGTATTGCTAATCTAGTAGTATTTATGAATGTGTTCAAAGGCTGGATAGCCGAGAATACTTCTGAGGTCATATTGATAGAAATACGGAATACACCGAAGGTAAAACACCGCATACCGCCGCGTACACACCGAACAGTTTTTCAAAATATCATTACACCAATTACTGATTTCCTCTTGAATCTTACCAACAAACAGGATTACTATAACGACTATCTACTGGAACAGTGGAGCAAAGACCCGGCTTTGAATATGCATGTCTTTTCTCTTCAGTATCGACATGAGCAAATAGGTCGTACACGTGGACTTTCTAAGAAAGTATTCTCTGAGTTGGCGTTTAACTTCTAAGGAAAAAGAAAGTATCATTACAGAGAAATACTCACCTGCTAACAAAGCTGTATCGCAAGCACTTGTCAAAGCGTTTCAGCCCGTTGAACCTTGCCTGAATAAGTAAAGTATTGATTAGGGTTTGCTCAAAGGGTCAAAAAGCCATGGACTCCAGCTCATGTTGAGGTATACTAAAAGTCCGCACGCTTTTACTCAAGCAAATAATACAAATATACAATAGTCGATTTTTTTCAGCTAGTTAAAAAAACTGCGTTTCAAACTGTTTAGAACTTCTATATCCGATTAAAAAAATCGGTTTATCTCCGTGTAGGCATATCACTCATAAAGTTTTGTCACAAACTCGCCATAACCGTTGTATTTCAGCGTAGGTCTTGCTGTGCCGTTGGGAATGTAATATTCTTGCACCTGCGACCACCTAGGGTGAGGTACGTCTGGATCTACATTAGAGATAAAAGGATATTCGTGAGGAACAAGTTTGTGCCAAAATGTTTCTGGCTGCCGGTTAATAAATGCTATTTCAACCACTGATTTAATATTTTTATAGCCATATTTCCATGGAACAACTAAGCGTATTGGTGCGCCGTTTTGTTTAGGTAGCGGCTTACCGTAAATACCTGTTGCCATAAAAGCCATTTCATTCATTGCCTCATCTATTCTTAATCCTTCAAAATAAGGCCACGGATACCAGGGCTGGCTTCTTACCCCTACCATCTGATGAGCGTTCATTTGAGTGACCATTCGGATGTGCGTTGCATCGCTGTTTGGTTCGAGAAATTTAACAAGCTTTGACAATGGAAAACCCGTCCACGGAACAACCATAGCCCATCTTTCTACACATCTAAACCGATAAATACGCTCTTCCAAACCTATTTTTTTGATCAAGTCTTCAAGCCGATGATTTCCTTTATTTTTTACTTTTCCCGATACATTAATTGTCCAGTCGCTAGTATCAAATTCATCCACATATTGATAAACATTATAAATATTGTTGTCGGAAGGGTTAATAAATTCATAAAAATTATTGTAGTGCGTTGCATGATATTCTTCGGTAGGTGGCTGCCCAACCGTATATTTACTGTTTCTTTGGGCAGGATACAAATCTTCCATACCCGGAAAGGTGAAGTCATTATTGGGTTTTTGCACCTCAGCTTTATTCTGTTGGGTAGACCGAACACTGCAAGCATTTAAAGCACTAGGCGCAAGCAGCATTCCGCCAGTTGCTAAACCGAGTTGCTTAATAATTTTTCGCCTTTGCTTATAAGTATTTTCTGGTGTAATCCGCAAAGATCTGTCTTCCCAAAATTTTAGTGGGATATAATTCGCCATAATATTAATGAGTTGGGAAAAATATTTTCGATAAGGGATATGAAAATAAGCGATTTCACCAAACCTTCAATAATAGTAACAAAGTTAGAAAAAAATCGATTAGTCGAGAATATATACTAAAATGAAAAATGATATGGCAAAAAAGAAATTAAAAAAGTTTTATGAAAACGAGTAGCAGAAAAATATCATAGAGTCCGGAAAACCTCTCTATGATACAATAAAAGGACAGTGGGCATTATTTTTTGGTAGTCACGGAGATATTGTGCTAGAGTTAGGATGCGGACGAGGAGAATATACTACCGGACTAGCAAGTATTTTTTCCGAAAAAAAATTGATAGGTGTAGATATTAAAGGAGACAGGATCTGGTATGGAAGTAAACAAGCAATTGCTCTGGGATTAGATAATGTGGCATTTCTAGAACAGGCGTACACACACTTGCAGACTTTTTCCAACCCGATGAAGTTAGTGAAATATGGATTACTTTCCCAGACCCACGACCACGCAAAAGGGAGGCAAAAAGAAGACTGACACATCCTCGTTTTCTAGCAATTTATCAAAATATTCTTTGTGGCAGTGGTACGGTACACCTAAAAACAGACAGCGAATTACTTTTTGATTATACTACGAAGGTATTGACAGAACTCGATATTAAACCGACAGTATGGACTAAGGATTTGTATCAGTCTCCACACTTAAAAGCACATCGGGGAATTATGACGCGCTATGAGAAGATTTATTTGCAGCAGGAGTTTAATAATTAAATACCTCAGTTTTTGTTTTTCACAAGCTTGACTTTAAGCCTATAAGCTAATGAAGCAATATTTTCAATAGATTACTTGTCACAGTGTGTAATGATGATAATAATTAAAATTGGAACGAAAAAAATATATAAGCGTTAGTGATTCAATTGCAGTCCATTTGCTGCTACAAAAAATCAGTAAACTAGCCCTCAATTAAATCATTTACTATCAATGAAAAATAAATTCATCATCTTTCTATTATTGGTAGTAACTATTCTGCCAAGTTGTGAGAAAAAAGAAGAAGTTCAGCCTGACCTGCCGGCTTTGAAGTACTAAGCAGTGATAACGGGGTAGTAGTATTTAACAATACATCTGAATTTGCCTCTCTCTACCACTGGGATTTTGGCGATGGAAATACCTCCAACGAGGTGAGTCCAACACACGCCTATACTTACTGAAGGGGATTTTAATACTACCCTCACCGCTGTAAGCATAGACAGCGATAGCTTCAGTGATACTACCAGTACTTCAGTTGTGATTGAAATAAATAGTGTACCCACCGACATAGCCCTAAGCAGTGATAGCGTGCAGGAAAATCAAACCGCTAGTGGTAGGTAGTTTCAGTAGCACAGATGCTGACTTAGAAGACAACCACACATACATTTTAGTCAATGGCGAAGGACATAGTGGTAATGGTAGCTTTAGCATTAATGACAATAATTTGATAACCGCCGCAGTGTTCGACTATGAAATACAATCTTCATATTCTATACGAGTACGCACAACAGACGCAGATGGCTCAAGCTATGAAAAAGTGTTTACTATTATCATATCCGATACAGACGAACTATTTATTACTACATGGCAAAATAATGGTAGCAATCAGAGCATTACGATCCCCACGACAGGTGACGGCTATAACTATACTGTTAATTGAGGCGATGAAAACATAGATACGCAACAAACAACAGATGCTAACCATACATATACCAACGCAGGTACTTATACAGTCAGCATTTTAGGAGATTTTCCCAGAATTTATTTTAATAACCTGGTTCCAGATTCAAAAGATAATTCAACAAAAATACAAAGCGTAGAACAATGGGGAAGTACTCAATGGACATCAATGAACAGTGCCTTTGCAGGATGTACCAATTTAGTAGTAAATGCTGCTGATATGCCTAACCTTTCCAAGGTTACTGATATGAGTGGTATGTTTAGCCATGCTACTGATTTCAATCAAAACATAAGTAACTGGGACGTGGCTAACGTTGAGGATATGACTGGTATGTTTGAAGATGCTACCGCCTTTAACCAAAACATAAGCAACTGGGACGTGTCCAACGTTGAGGATATGACTGGTATGTTTAGCCATGCTACTGATTTCAACCAAAACATAGGAAAATGGGACGTGGCTAACGTCAATAATATGTTTAGCATGTTTAGCCATGCTACTGCCTTCAACCAAAACATAAGCAACTGGGACGTGTCCCAAGTTACTCGCATGAATGATATGTTTAGCAGTGTAAGGCTTTCTACCTCAAACTACGATGCTATATTGAAAGGGTGGGCAAAAAAGAGTGTACAGAATAATGTTGTCTTTAGTGCAGGAGCTAGCCAATACACTGCAAGTACGTCAGTACAAGCAGCACGCAACCTACTTATCGCTACTTATGGTTGGAGAATTACCGATGGTGGCAGTGTAGTTAGTAAATAATGTACCCGCCGAGTCCTAGGCGCAGTAGTTTGGCACTAGATAGCGCGGCAGGTGTTGCAACAGCAGAAGTTCGCGGCAGAGCCTATTTATTTGCCACAGGGTATAACGATGATAGGGTGAGCGTATTCAGGATAGACAATTAATTGCGATCTCGCAAACTCAAGGCATATTTTCCCACAGCTACCTGTGCGGATTACACTCATGCACGTGACTTTACCGCTTGTGTCCCACCCGTTACCTTAGTACGAGTGGGACACAAGCGATAAAGTTCTTGCAAAAAGATTTTTTGAAAATTTTTGTCTACCTTTGCCGAAACACATTTCAAAAACTGAACTGAACATTAAATAAAAACAGGGAAAGGCTTTGCCATTGCGCAAGCATTATAAAACCTGAATCTCGCTCACCGCTTGAGCGTGGGTAGTTAGCTCTCTTCTATATATAATGTCTAACACAATTATGAATACTACCGCTACATATTGCTCTTTTTGCCGTAAAAACAACGGCTTTCCAGTTGCTACTGCCCACATAATTTTACGCAGGAACGTCAGGCCCTGCCAGGGCTTTCTCATTTGTTAAAGCGTTCCATACGCTTACTATCCAACCCTTTGCTGTTTTCTTTCAAAGAAGTACTCGGTGGCCCTCAGCTGCCATTAATTGTTAAACCATGTGTATAGAAATTAAAAACGCAACCCGAAAACATCTTCATCATGCCAACACTATTTGCCAAATGATAGAAGAAGCTACCCAAAAAAGAGGAACAGGTATTGCCAAACGTTCCGTTGAATATGTGCAGCAAAAAATCGAGCAGGGAAAGGCAGTTATTGCACTTGACAAAAATAAAATAATAGGCTTCTGTTATATAGAGTCTTGGAGTCATGGGCAGTATGTTGCTAATTCGGGGCTAATTGTACATCCCGACTACCGTAAAACGGGCTTAGCAAAACAAATAAAAGCAAAAATATTTAGGCTATCTCGCGAGAAATTTCCCAAAGCCAAAATTTTTGGCATTACTACCAGCGGTGCAGTCATGAAAATTAATAGTGAATTGGGTTACAAACCGGTAGTTTTTTCTGAATTGACTGATGATAAACAATTCTGGGCAGGTTGCCAGAGTTGCAAAAATTATTCTGTGCTGCGAGCTAATGACTATAAAATGTGCCTCTGCACAGCAATGCTATTCAACCCAGAAGCTGAAAAACCAAAAAAACATGTGAGAAAAAGTAAAATTCCCCCAAAAATAAAAACATGAAAAAAAAAATAGTTTTAGCGTTTAGTGGAGGTTTAGACACTTCTTATTGTGTAAAATACCTAAAACACGAGCTTAATTTCGAGGTGCACTCAGTGAGCGTACACACCGGTGGTTTCGATGCAGAAGCACTAAAAAATATAGAAGAAAGAGCCTACCAATTGGGTGTAACTTCTCACACCACCCTGAACAAAGTAGCCGATTTTTACGAAAAAACTGTTAAGTATCTAATTTTTGGTAATGTACTTAGAAATAATACGTACCCGCTATCAGTTAGTGCTGAGCGTATCTTTCAAGCACTCGCTATCATTGACCACGCCAAACAAACCGATGCGCAATATATTGCTCACGGCAGCACAGGTGCTGGCAACGACCAAGTACGTTTTGATTTAATTTTTCATGTAGCAGCTCCTGAAATAACGATTATCACACCCATCCGAGAGCAGAAACTCTCCCGAAAGCAAGAAATTGATTACCTAAAAAAACACGGAATAAATATATCTTGGGAAAAAGCCAAATATTCTATCAACAAGGGACTATGGGGAACAAGTGTAGGTGGTGATGAAACACTAACTTCGCATTTGCCCCTGCCAGAATCAGCTTTTCCCTCTCCATTAAAAAAACAACATTCACAAACAATCGATTTAGTATTTGAACAAGGCGAATTGGCAGGCATTAATCAGCAGTCATACCGTCCAGTGGCAGCTGTTGAAACATTAACAAAAATAGCAGAACAATATGCAGTAGGAAGAGATATTCATGTAGGCGACACCATTATTGGCATTAAGGGAAGAGTAGGCTTTGAAGCACCCGCACCCTTAATCATCATTAAGGCACACCACACCCTCGAAAAACATGTACTCACCAAGTGGCAACTCTACTGGAAAGAACAACTGGCTAACTGGTACGGTATGTTGTTGCACGAAGGGCAATACCTAGACCCGGTGATGCGAAATATCGAAAAATTCCTGACTGATACACAACAAAATGTTAGTGGCACAGTCCATATCCGCTTATCACCTCATCGCTTCGACATTTTAGGAATCAGCTCAAAACACGACCTAATGAATCCGCATTTCGGAAGCTACGGAGAAATGAATAGAGGCTGGAGTGCTGAAGACGTAAAAGGTTTCACTAAAATACTAGCTAATCAAATTAAAATTTATTATCAAGTAAATAAGACCGCCCTATGATACAAGCAGGAATTGTTGGCGGAGCAGGCTTTACGGCCGGAGAATTAATCCGCCTGCTGCTCCGAAATCGGCAGGCTACATTAAAATTTGTGTTTAGTGCTTCTCACGCTGGAGAGTCTATTGCATCGGTGCATCAAGACTTGGTTGGAGAATTGGGAATGCCTTTTAGCAATCAAATGGAGCAAGAGGTAGATGTGCTATTTTTTTGCACAGGACACAAAAAAACTGCGGCATTCCTTAAGGGAAATACACTAACCAATTCGGTAAAAATTATTGATTTAAGCAGCGACTTTAGGTTAAAAAAAGACTCACTTTTTCAAGATAAACAGTTTGTTTATGGGCTGCCCGAATACCAAAAAGAAAATATTCAAAATGCGAATTATATTGCTAATCCGGGTTGTTTTGCTACTGCCATCCAGTTGGGACTACTGCCACTGGCTAAAAACGGTTTATTAGTAAATGATGTACATATTAGTGCCATTACGGGTGCTACGGGAGCAGGGCAATCGCTAACAAAAACTACCCACTTTAGTTGGCGTAATGATAACGTGTCTGTGTATAAAGTTTTAAAACACCAACATCTTCACGAAATAAAAGAAACACTTGGCAAAGTTCAGCAGAAAGATTTACCTAATATTTATTTTATTCCTTTCAGGGGAAATTTTGCCAGAGGTATTTTTGCTACCCTAATTGTTCGCTGCGATAGTACGCTTGAAACAATTACTCAACTTTATCATGATTTCTACCAAGAACACCCTTTTACTTGTATCAGTCGGTCGCCAATACATTTGAAGCAGGTAGTCAATACGAATAAATGCTTGCTTCATATAGACTATCAAGACGGCATGTTGGTAATTTGTAGTGCTATTGATAATTTGTTAAAAGGTGCTTCGGGGCAGGCTGTGCAAAATATGAATCTGATGTTTGGCATATGTGAAAAGGAAGGATTAATATTAAAAGCACCTTATTTTTAACACATAAGTTAAATCAAATATGAAACAATTCCTTTCAATAAAAGATGTAGAATCCGTTGAACAATTAATAAAAGAGGCTTTACAACTCAAACGAAACCCTTTTGCTTTTGAGCAAATAGGCAAAAATAAAACTCTGGGGCTAATATTCTTAAATCCAAGCCTAAGGACACGGTTGAGCAGCCAAAAAGCTGCCTTAAATTTGGGTATGCATACGATAGAAATGAACATTAATAAAGATGGCTGGGAAATAGCCTTCGAAGACGGCGAGGTCATGAATGTAAGTAGCCAAGAACACATTAAAGAAGTCGCCGCAGTTATTGGGCAATATTGTGATATATTAGGCGTGAGAACATTTGCTAGCTTGCGAGATAGGGCAAAAGATTACCGAGAAGAAATATTGATGAAATTTGTAAAATATGCACAAATACCCGTTATTTCTCTCGAAAGTGCCTCCTTGCACCCGCTACAGTCTTTTGCTGACCTGATTACCATAGAAGAGTACAAAAAAACAAGTAGACCCAAAGTAGTACTCACTTGGACACCACACCCTAAGCCTCTGCCGCAGGCGGTGGCAAACTCTTTTGTAGAGTGGATGCGTCTAGCACCTGTCAAATTGGTTGTTGCGCACCCGCAAGGATACGATTTAGCACCCGCCTTCAGCAATGGTGCAAGTGTATGTTACAATCAGGAAGAGGCTTTTAAAAATGCAGATTTTATTTACGCAAAGGGCTGGTCGGCATATCATCCTTATGGCAAGCTGCCACCCGTAGCTGCTTCATGGAAAGTTACAAAAGAGAAAATGAGCCTGACAAATAACGCTAAATTCATGCACTGCCTACCCGTGCGAAGGAATGTTGTTGTTAGCGATGAAGTAATTGATAGTGAAAATTCTCTTGTTATTAAACAAGCAGCCAATCGGGTATATTCAGCACAAACCGTTTTAAAAAAAATATTAAATACATAATTTGTGCATGGAGCAGCTAAGCATAGTGAAAATAGGTAGTAGCATTGTTAATAATACAAATATACTACATACTTTTTTAGACGACTTTGCCCAATTAAAAGGAAAAAAGATACTCATACACGGCGGTGGAGAAATAGCGGATACTCTACTAAAAAAGCTAGACATAGCACCCCACATGATAGCGGGAAGAAGAATTACCAATAGAGAAACCCTCGAGGTAGTCGTAATGGTTTATGCAGGATGGATTAATAAAACAATTACTGCCCAGCTGCAGGGCAGAAACTGCCAAGCTATCGGGCTTTCTGGTGCAGATGCCGCTGTTATTCAATCACATAAAAGAAAGCATCACTCCATTGACTATGGATACGTAGGCGATATAGATAAAGTGAAAAGCAGTTTTATACAGCAGTTATTACGACAAGAAATAGTACCAATATTTTGCGCAGTTACATATAATAGACAAGGAGATTTATTAAATACGAACGCAGATACCATCGCCACAGAAGTAGCTATTGCTATGGCAAAAGATTTTGAGGTGAATTTGTATTATTTATTAGATAAAAAAGGCGTATTAGCCAATCCTGAAGATGAACACTCGGTGATACCAATACTTGACCCAAATATTTATGAAAAATATAAAACTGCCGGAAGTATTGCCGCCGGCATGATTCCAAAACTGGATAATGCTTTTCACGCCCTAAAAAAAGGAGTTAGCAGAGTAATTATTGGTACTAATGATTTGTTGTCCAATAGCGATAAACCAAAAACGATATTGTCCGTTAAACCATGAAAAAACACCATACCGATGCCATCGATTTGTTAAAGCAACTCATTGCAACCCCCTCACTATCGGGAAAAGAGGCTGAAACAGCGCAGATAATTGAAAAATTTCTGCACCAACGACTTATTCAAACACACACTTTGCGGCATAACGTATGGGCTACACACACCGATTTTGATAAAAATAAACCCACTTTGCTGCTCAATTCTCATCACGATACCGTAAAGCCCAACAGCGGCTATACTAAAGATCCTTTCAAACCAGTAATAGCTGATGGCAAGCTATATGGTTTGGGTAGCAACGACGCGGGTGGCTGTTTGGTATCATTAATCACTGTTTTCTGTCATTTTTATCAACAGTCAATAACATCCTATAATTTAGTTTTGGCTTGTACTGCCGAAGAGGAAATTTCGGGAGAAAACGGCATTGCTATGCTATTGCCAGAACTCGGAAACATATCGGTGGCTATTGTTGGAGAGCCAACACAAATGCAAATGGCAGTGGCAGAAAAAGGTCTGATAGTACTCGATTGCGTAGCCAAAGGAAAAAGTGGACACGCTGCCCACAACGAAGGAGAAAACGCAATCTACCGAGCAATGCAAGATATTGAATGGTTTAAAAATTATCACTTTCCCAAAGTGTCTGATTATTTGGGAGCAATTAAAATGAGTACCACCATGATCGAAGCTGGCAATCAGCACAACGTAGTGCCAGACCTATGCCGCTTTACCGTAGATGTACGTACAACAGATGCCTATTCAAACCGAGAAACTCTTGATATTATCAATACGCATACCTTATCGGAAGTAAAGCCGCATTCATTGCGACTTAACCCTTCTTTTATTGATATTAAACACCCTTTGGTAGCAGCGGGCTTAGCCTTAGGTCTAAAAACCTATGGTTCACCCACACTTTCAGACCAAGTAATGATGCCTTTCCCTTCTGTGAAAATAGGACCCGGTGATTCTGCCCGATCGCATACTGCCGACGAGTTTATTTGTTTGCAAGAAGTAGTTGAGGGTATTGACACTTACATCGGGCTTTTGAATAATTTGTTTTAAATATACTTTTAATACTGATTATTGTGCGAAATAGATTTTTTTTTAATACAAAAATAATTTTGAAAAAGCTGCCAATTTTTTTAATATTATTAATTTTTTCCTGTACAACTGAGCAATTCAACAGAGAAAAACCTTATGCTTTGCAGGCTGAATCTTTCAGGCAATATGTCCATGCCTTCAACTATGCTAAAAGACTGAGTAGAAAAGGGTTACGGCCTTATATTGTGCTGGAAGAATCCGAAAATACAGGTATTTTATTCAAAGTGTTAATCGGAAATATGGAAAAACTCGAGCAGGCAACAAAGCAAAAAATGATTTTGACAACAAAAAATAAAATACTACATAAACTCAAAATAGTTAATTTCAATCAAATGCAAAACCACCTGCAAGCCTTCGATGCAGATACATTCGCCCAAAATACTCGTACTACTCACCTAAAATATTTAGCCCCCAAAGTACAGCACATATTGCAGGCACTCCCCTATCATACAGATTATATAGTAAAAAAAACCGACGTGTTTTTCGAAGAAGGTCTTCGCAAAATGGAAACAAATATTATCTTAAAGAAAAAACAACTCGATTTACCCATTGGCATTGTTCAACAACGGCTCACTAAAAAAAGTGTAGTACTCGCAGAGGCTGTTTATTTTGAGCCACTGTACAAACAGAAAATAACTGTTCACGCCATTAGCGTGCGGGCAGAAAATAATTTATCGGCTGAGACGACGAAAAAACTGGTACAGCAAATCCTAAACACACGGCACTATATTTATGAAGAGATAAAGCCAGTGAGCTATCGTAATCTCACGGGTCACCTCGCAATTATCGCCCCTACCGCCAGCCAAGTGAAACGATACCTAATACTAGTGCATGAAAAACAACAGAGCCTGTATTTTATCCAGTCTTCCGACCACAAGAGTGAAACCTTAAATGCCTTTGCTTCAAAGCTACACAAAAGTAAAAATATTACGCAATACCCTAATTTTTCACTTGCCTTCAGCACTGTACCTACCCATTCAATATTTACCGATACGCTTTTATATTTTCATTATGCGCAAGCAAATAGAAAATTGGGCAGATATGCTGCACTCCAGCACGGACAAATTACCACCTCTTGCCTTTTTTATCATGCCCAGAAAAAAGACTGGGAAAGCAAATTTATCTTTTTCAACCATGAGAGAACAGCTGAAAGGGTTTTTCAAAAAATATATACACCCCAAAAAGGCTATAGCAAAGACAGCATACATGTGCAAGGGCAAACAGGATGGTTGACAAAGGCCCTAAAACCACAGCCTATCTCGGCAAAGCGTCAATGGGTAGCAAAAAGTATATGCTTTCAAAAAAATAAGGTAGTTGCTATAATGGGTAATCTATGGACCGGAAAATGTAGTCGAGAAGAATTGGTGAAACGAGCAGAAATCTTTGATTTGCAGCCATACAATAGATCGTTGTTTTTCGGATGGTAAGAACTTTATAGCCTGCAACATGTGGCATCATCAATACCGAACGCACGCAGCGTAGAACCGTTTATTGTTTTTTCATTGTTTAGTAAAAATTCATTTTGGAGTTTTCCTCTTGACGAATATATATAATGAGAATCAAGGATTAAAAAAATATGCGTTTTTGAATAATACAAAAGCCGTTTTTATCCTATCTTTGATTTTTCGCCTGCCTGTGATTGCATTCTTAGACCAGTTTTTCCATTCAACTCTTGGTTCGCATATATGTTTGATTTCAAACCATTGCTTGAATTGAAGAAGTAATCAATTAGGTTAAACGCTTTCCTACGCATGAAATATCAATTATTTTTTATACTGTATTTTTGGTTTTTCACATGTCATACTTCAGTCTTTTCTCAGTCTTTCCAAGTAAGGGGTAGGGTGAATAGTGCTGAAAATCAAGAACCCTTATTCAAAGCCATGTTATTTATTGAAAATACTTCGCTGAGTACACATACTAACCCAAACGGCAGCTATCAGCTTGAAGGACTTGTGCCGGGTAGCTATCGTATCACTGCCTTCTATTTTGGCTATGAGCAAGTTACGCAAACGGTAAAAATTATTGATAGAAATGCTGCAGTCAACTTTACACTTTCTCTGTTAGCCGACTCCTTAGACGCCATCACTATCAAAGAGCAAAGAGTCAAAACCTTTGGTCTAACTCGTCTGAAAAGCGTAGAGGGTTTAGCTATTTACGAGGGCAAGAAAAATGAGGTGATTATACTCGATGAAGTTGTTGCAAATAAGCCGGCAAATAATATTAGGCAGATTTTAGCTAAAGTTCCCGGTTTCAATATTTGGGAAAGCGACTGCGCAGGTTTACAAATCGGTGTAGGAGGCAGAGGGTTAAGCCCCAACCGTAACGCTAACTTTAACACCCGCCAAAATGGTTATGACATCAGTGCTGATGCGTTGGGCTATCCCGAGAGTTATTACTCTCCGCCCATACAAGCCGTAGAAAGAATAAAAATTGTACGCGGAGCAGCATCTTTGCAATATGGCACACAATTTGGCGGTTTGGTCAATTTTATAATGAAAAAAGGAGACGAAAATAAAAAGGTTTCTTTTACTGCCGAAGAAAGCTATAATAGCCTAGGTTTTTACAATGGTTTTCATAGCCTGGGAGGCAGTGTTGGAAAACTCAATTATTATGTATACAATCGCTTTGCCAAAGGTGATTGTTGGCGCTGTAATAGTAATTTTGAAATCACTACTACGGGCATCAACACAACTATTACTTTGAATAGCCGTTTCAAATTGACGCTTAACTATACAAATTCTTACTATTTGGCGCGGCAGCCCGGCGGTCTTACCGATGCACAGTTTACGCAAAATCCCATGCAATCGAACCGAGAAAGAAACTGGTTTAAAGTATATTGGAATCTTCCATCTTTCACTATTGACTACCGCTTTTCTGAGAAAACCAAACTCAACAGCCGTACCTTTGGACTCATCGCTGGAAGAGACGCCCTAGGCAACTTGGGACGTATTGACCGATTAGACTTTGGAGGCAATAGAGATTATCTTGCCGACCGTTACCGTAATATTGGTAACGAAACTCGCCTCATACACTATTACGGTTGGTTTAACCAAACGGCAGTGCTGTTAGTGGGTACGCGTTTTTACAGAGGCTTTACGCAACGAAAACAGGGGGATGGCAACGATGGATCAGATGCAAATTTTAGCTTTTTAAGTCCCGATAATTTGGAAGGCTCCGATTTTGATTTTCCGGGAACCAATATTTCAGCATTCGCTGAAAACATCTTTAATCTCAATAAAAAGTGGAGCATTACTCCAGGCATTCGTTTTGAATTTATTCGCACACAAGCAAATGGACATTACAGAACTACTAACCGCGACCTGTCGGGTAATATTATTTTCGATCAGACCATTCCGGAAAATAAAGCTAGTAGCAGAGCTTTTGTATTGGTGGGTTTGGGTGTTAGCCATAAAGTGAAAGATTATTTAGAGTTTTACGGAAATTTTTCCCAAAACTATCGCTCAGTTACTTTCAATGACATCCGAGTGAATAATCCGAATTTGGTCGTAGATGATAATATTCGTGATGAACGGGGCTATAACGCAGACTTGGGCATGCGGGGTAATGTAAATGGATTGCTAAATTTTGACCTAAGTGCTTTTCATTTGGCTTATAAAGACAGGATCGGGGCTATTTTACAGCGCGTACCAGATCCAGAATTGATAGAGAGAATTATTCGTTTCAGGACGAATCTATCGGATGCCAATATTTTTGGGCTTGAAGGTTTTGCCACTATTGATTTATTTCAATGGATATATGGAAATAAATACCATTCAGCTCTTTCTGTATTTGCAAATGTCGCTTGGATACATGCTAGGTATACAGGTAATAACGATAACAGCATTTCAGGCAAGACAGTAGAATTGGTACCAAGCATAAATCTCAAAACAGGCATAGCTTTTACCAAAGGAAAATTTAAGGCAAGCTACCAATATAGTTATGTGTCGCGGCAATACAGTGAGGCTTCCAATGCCACTTTTTCGGCTAGTGCCGTTGAGGGGCTGATTCCTGCCTATCAGGTGATGGATATTTCAATGGCTTTTAAACACCGCTCACTACGCCTGGAAACAGGATGTAATAATCTTACTAATAGCTCTTATTTTACCCGTCGGGCATCGGGGTATCCCGGTCCAGGAATCATCTCTTCCGATGGACGAAGTTTTTACCTAAACATAGGGTTGACGGTAAATTGAAAATCATGGACTGAGGTACAGTAAAAAAACCAGACGGTTTTACTCAAGCCAATGGTACAAATAAACAAAACGTAAAAGTAGTCAGTAATGGTACGAATAGGCAATTTGGCACTAAGTGATTTCCCCCTACTATTAGCACCGATGGAAGATGTGAGCGACCCACCCTTCCGGGCTGTTTGTAAAAAAAACGGTGCCGATATGATGTATACGGAATTTGTATCGGCAGAGGGCTTAATACGCCATGCGGGAAAAAGTGTGCAAAAACTCGATATCTACGACCAAGAGCGTCCCATTGGCATTCAGATTTTTGGCGACAAAATAGATACTATGCGCCAAGCAGCAGCTATTGCAGAAGCAGCATCGCCCGAAGTATTAGATATTAACTACGGTTGCCCAGTTAAAAAATTAGCTTGTAGAGGTGCTGGTGCAGGCATTTTGCTAGACCTGCCCAAAATGCAGCGTATGACTGCCGAAATCGTTAAGCAAGTGAACATACCCGTAACCGTTAAAACACGGCTCGGCTGGGATAAAGACACTATCCGTATTATAGAAGTAGTACAACGCTTGCAAGATGCTGGTATACAGGCAATTAGTATTCATGCAAGAACGCGCACACAAATGTATAAAGGCGAGGCAGACTGGTCCTATATTGCTCAGGTAAAAAACGATCCAAGTATATACATCCCTGTTTTTGGCAATGGCGATATAGACTCGGCGCAAAAAGCACTTGAATATAGAAACAGATACGGTGTAGATGGCATGATGATCGGCAGATCGGCTATTGGTTATCCATGGATTTTCAGAGAAATAAAGCACTATATGAACACAGGAGAACTACTCAATCCGCCAAGCATGCACGAGCGATTAAATGCTTGCAGAAAACATTTAGGCTTTTCTGTGGCATGGAAAGGAGAGCGTACAGGTATTTTTGAAATGCGTCGACACTATACGGCTTACTTCAAAGGAGTACCCAATTGCAAGCCCTACCGCACGCGCCTCGTAGAAGCCTCCACTGCCGAAGCAGTGGAAAATATTCTCAACGAAATTGAAGATATGTTCGCCTACGAAGAAATACCTTCTTTTTTGAAGTTTTGACAGAGTTCGAGAATTCTATTTCTGATTATAAAATACAACCGCTCTTGCGCGTGTTCCCACCCTTGTAATCAGATAGGTTGCCGATGATCTATGTTTTGCCTGCAAGTCCTCTTATTTCTTCGGAAAGGTTAGCAGCATATTGCGGTAATACGCATATTGCTTCTGCCTTAATGCAATTTCCTTAGGTAATCCCTCGCTGATGGAATTGGTCAGCGCATCGAATTTATCTAAAATCCGCACAATCTCCGCCTGTATCGCTAGCGATTTTTTAGGGTCATCTGGGCAGGGGATGGGGATTTGGAGTGGTGCAACACTTCGGGGATAAACATGAGGAACACCGCCTCCGCTTTTTAAATCATATAACTGTTGCTGTAAGCCTTTAAGAAAATGAAAGCAATATCTATCGGATAAGCATTTATTTGGTTTTACGGTAAAAGCATCTGAGACAAAAATTGGTTCTTGCCACCAGCTTACATATCCCGCATAAGCTCCTGATCCCGCAATAACGATACTTTGTCCTGTGCGATTACTTTCATTGTGATAATATGCGGGCTTCCTACCACCAGCAATGTATAATGGGCAAAACAAAAAGGTGACAAAAAAGAAAAATAAAAAGGTGACTTTAAACACTTGTTAAAATATTGAAAATCAACTACTTACGAAAAAAAGTTTATATATACCTCATATGCTCAACTTCAAAAAGTGAGCCTTAACGGTACAAAATTGACACTTCCGCAAAGCGATTTTAGCCCTTTACAGCCACTAAAAGCCAATTTCAGTTGAAAAAATGCTTATTATAGCTTGTTTTAATGCTTGAATTATCCAACTTTTATAAATGAAAAGCAAATCCGGCCACCATTTAGGATCGGTGGAATATAGCATTTTCTCTGCTTTCAATAAAATCATTTTTGTAGACAACAACATGCGTGGCGAATTTGATGCGGGTTTTGATGAAACTCAAAAAAAGCCTCTTTCAGACTTAGTGGTCGGCAGTTTTCGCTTGCGCTTGCATTACCCTAACAAGATGTATTTTAGAGGGCTAACACTGATAGCAAAGCAGCATAATTTAAAGTTACTGAGCGTTAATGATTTGCTAGGTAATCTCAGCGATTGGAGTATTTCTGATCTAAAATTAAAGCATGCGGATCTGCCAAAAGATGGTTTGAGCATACAGTTGAATGAAGCGGTGAAAGCTGGTTTTGCCGACAAAGATTATGAAGTCTCTGGCAAGATGAATGGAAAATTAAACAAAGGTGAATCGGGAGAGGAAGATGTCAATGATTTGAATTTCACAGTGAAGTTAAAAATTTCATGAATTGCATTGCATATATGCTGAAATTATTAGGGCTAATAATAACGTTTAATAAGTGTTTAAAAGTCACCATTTCGTTTTGCCGAATATAAATTACAGTATTTTCTTCAACATTATATTTATCTGTAAATCCGGAATAACTAGTGCCGCCATTATAAGCAGGATAGTCACCAACTTCTAATAGTTCTGTTTTATTTAGTTGCTTTCCTTTTAAAACATTGGATATTTCCCCCAACGGCACCCACGCCACCTTTGCGCCATCGAGTAATTTTTTAAAAAAATTTGTTTCATTCATTGAGAGGGTCTTTATCACTTGAATTTAGGCTTTTACAACATGCTTACTATCCATGTGGCTATGCGGTCTAACACTTCTGCCCTATTGGTTTCATGATGGAGTTCGTGGCGGCAGTTGGCATATGGGACAAAAGTTTTTGGAGCAGTTACGTTTTCAAAGAAAAGCCTACTAGCTTTAAAGGAAGTAATCTTATCTGCACCTCCGTGCATCAATAATAGCGGAGTATTTAGTTGATGTGCTCGGTTAATTGCTCGCTCTCCGTACTTGGTTATTTCTTTAAACATCCGCACTGTAATACATCTGTGTACCAATGGGTCGGATCGATAGTGTCTGCCTATTGCTGAGTCTCTTGAGAGTTCGGTCACGTCAAAATTAACTTTTTGCGTGTAATTGGGCATAATGATACTGAATATTTGACCTAAAAGTAAAGCTAATTTGGGTGATAGCTGCGGGAGTCTCAACCAGGGGCTAGTAACTATTAATCCTTTAAATGGGCTATTTTGCCTATCTACGAGAAAATTGATAACTTGATTTCCTCCCATGCTATGCCCGTATAAAAAAAGTGGTATATCCTGAAATTTACTAGCGATAAGTGCCGTGAAGTTGTCAATATCTTGCATTAAGTATTCATAACTTTTGGTATCTCCTCTTTTTCCTTGCGAGCGGCCATGTCCGCGGGTATCAAAAGCCATGAGTCCGATATTTTTATTGGCAAAATAGGTAGCTACCTCTTGATATCTGCCCATGTGTTCGGCAAAGCCATGTACGAGGCAAATAATTGCGCAGGGGTGTTGCCTTGGTAAGTATCCTTGTCCGCATAATTTCAATGCATCTTGCGACTGCCAGTCGAAGTCGAAAATTCTCATGATAAAAGCATGGTTTTTTATCATCATTAATAAAAGTACAACTTTTTTGAAAATTAAAGTAATCATTTTATTGGCTTGTTATTGAGCTAAGCCTCCCCCATTGTTCCTCCAAAATTCATTGGAAAGCTCGGTTCTTGATTGGTGGGTTTAATAGGTCCGAAGCTATTTTCATATTTCTCAATATTGTCTTTTAGTGCGTTGAGCAACCTCAATGCATGCTCAGGGGTAATGACCACTCTGGATTTTACCTTTGCTTTTGGAACTCCGGGCATGAGTCTGATAAAATCTAATACAAACTCAGAATTGGAGTGAGCAATCATGACGAGATTAGCATAGCTCCCCTCTGCAATTTCTTCTGGCAGTTCGATACTAATCTGACTTTGATTGTTTTGATCTTCTTTACTCATAAGGTTTTTTCTTTTAACATATGTTTGAAAAATAATACTGCAACACTCAAAGTTAGTAAAAATCTATTACTTATTTGAGCTTAATGCTTCGTTATCGGAGGCTGCTCTTCTCAATCTATCGTTAATTGCTATTCCTAAGTCTTGTTCTGGTAATAATTCTGCCAAGATAATATCTATGGGTAGTTTATCGAGTGTGTGCAAATAGGCAAAAAGATTTTTTGCTGCTTTTTTATATGAACGGTTCGGAGATAAAACAAATTGATGGGCTGGAGGTATGCCTTGAAAGGTTGTTGAAAAAGAAAGGATTCCTATTTTTTTCTCCGTATGCTTAGCTATTAGCTTAGCTATATTTCCGAGAATTATTTTCTTACTTGGAGCATAGTGTTTTGCCAACATACCCGGTGCTTTGGGCTGCGAGCAAGAGCTTTTGCTTACGGCCACTCTTCCGATTATTTTTTCTATTGACGTTATTTTGAGTGCACCTTTTCTGAGTATTGTTGTTTGTTTATCACCAAAAAACACTACTGTAGATTCTATGCCCAGTTCACAGTTGCCTCCGTCCAAAATATAAGCTACTTCATCACCTAAAGACTCTGCTACGTGGTTGGCTGCGGTTGGGCTAATATAGCCGAAAGGGTTGGCACTAGGTGCTGCCACAGGAAACGATAAAGTACTTAAAAGTGATAAGGTGAGTGGGTGGTTAGGCACTCTAAGGGCTACTGTTTGCATTCCTGCACTAATTAAAGGATGTATTTGCTCAGACTTGGGTAATACTAAGGTAAGTGGCCCTGGCCAAAATGCCTCTGCCAAAGCTATTGCCCTATCTGGCATATTGCTCGTGAGGTCTTTGATTTTTTCTAAACTGTCACTATGAACAATCAGGGGATCAAAAGAAGGGCGCTTCTTCACTTCAAACACTGAAGCAATAGCTTCGGGAAGATAAATATTAGCTGCCAAACCGTATACGGTCTCTGTGGGAATTGCTACTAACTGCCCTTTTTTTAAGCATTTCTGGGCATAATTAATATCTTTACCTATCACGCCAAGAGTTTCTTTTTTGATACTTTAAATCTTTTAGTAAAGAAGACTTAACACCAACATTAATTTCATAGCTCTGGCGAGGTCCGAAGGGAATCCAACTCAAAGACATCTGCCAGCAATGCAAGTCTCTGAAAATACTAAAACTCGTTACAGTAAAGTTTTTAGCTTCAAAGTCCCAGCCAGTACGTAAACTCACTTTCCATTTCTTAGTCAGGCTAATATCGCCTGAGCCAGTGAGTGTTTGATTAACATTGGCATCTTCAAAACCTCTCTTTTCATATGTTAAGGTATAGTTAAATCGAAAAGACCAGGGGATTTGAAAATCTACGTATTGATGTGGGTTGAGCCTGATATCATCGTATAGCGGGTTGTCTGCAAACTCATCTTCTTCTTCTTGCTTGTTTCTGCCTTCGGGTGCTTTAAAATTACCACTGATGGCAATGGCAGTACTTCTTAAAGAGCCAATACCGTTACCGGTTTGCCAAGCAAACTCTTTGGTACGTCTTTGCCTAACGGTTGCCCTACTGTCAGGGTCTGTTTCATCACTTGGCTCAAAACTAAGCAATTCATAACTATACGGATCGAGCGTGGCTCTTAAATTAATATTTAGTTTTCTGTCGAAAAGGCTAAATGCAGGGACAGTTATACTGATATTAGAAAGTGCAAGAGAATCAGCTAGCAGGTTATAACTAAAATTAGCTCGCAATAACGGAATTTTTTTAGCAGGTTTTTTTCCCGTAGTATCTTTTTTATTTCTTACTTTCAGCTCAAGAAAATTGTCAACGGCAAGAGTCAGGCTTGACGTTTGTCCGTTATTATTGCGAGGCAATCCGATAGTACTACCTAAAAAACGAGACAACACTATTTCATTTTCATTATTATCATCTCGCGGTATACTTTGATAAAACCCAAAACTTTCCTCACCGAAGTTAGGCTGGTAGCCATAGCTCAGGGTGAAATTAATAGTATTTCGCATAGCTGCTCCTCCTTTGAGGTACATAAATAAATATAGCCGTGTATTAAAACCAAGGCTAGTGCTGTACTCATAAGCTCTTGAAAATCCCTTTTCTTGTATAACCCTAACAGTGTCGTCATTAATAGCTTGATAAGAAAATTTTCGCGGATACCAATATTGAGTATAATTGAAACTCGGCGAAAACTGGAAATATTTAAATAGCGTTAGATTAGTTGATACAGGAATATTGTGTACTGCCCCGTATTGTGCTTGGTCTAAAAAACTACTAAAATTACTATAAAAATCAATGCTAGTATCGCCTTCTGCAAATCCTAACTGTTCTCGCACAGTTGGTAAACCCGTAAAGGTTATAGCCGAAGAACGAGGACGAATAATTAGCTGGTTAGTATCGTTGGTAATACGCATATTTGCTCGCCCAGTATAGCTAAAACTCAGCTGGTTGAGTACATTTTTTTTCTTGCCCACCTGCTTAAATGGAAAAACTCTGTTCATTGATACATTAATATTGGGCGAGATGTCGACAAGGTCGGTTGTAAAATTTTGGTTTTGTCTAATATTCAGCCCCAAAGAGAAAGGCGTACCAGTAAATTTTTTCTGATAATTGATATTTGAGGAGGAAGCAGCGCGGATATAGTCATTGATTGCAAAAGAATTGTTACGATTATAGCTCGATGAAGCAACATTTACATTTGCCGAGAAGTTGGACGATTTTCTACTTCTTTGTTGGTGCGACCATTTGATTTGGAAGTCGTTAGTAATGTTTCTGCTCAAGTCTTCACTTTCTCTAATAATCTTATTAAAAGAAGCACTAATACTGCCTGAAAACTTATAACGAACATCATATTTCGATCGTACATCTAGCCCCCAACTCCCAAAAGTATATATATTGCCCAGTACGGTCAGGTCAATATATTCGCCTAAATTGAGATAAAAACCTCCATTGCGCAAATAAAAGCCTTGTTCTCTCGACTCTCCGTACACTGGTACAATAATACCAGAAGTTTTTTTGTCATTAGCTGGAAATAATCCAAAAAGGAAACCCAGCGGAATGGGCGTTTCGGCAAACTCTAGAAAGAACGGACCTGAAACAACAGATTTTCCTGGCGTGGCTTTCAATTTTTTAGATTTAATGCCGTAGTGCGGGTGTTCTAGGTTGCAAGTAGTGTAAAGAGCATCTTGCACATAAAGGAACTTCTGTGGTGTCTTTTTTACGTTTACACCGCGCAAATATCCATCGCCTTGTTGGGTAACAATGCCTTTTATTTTTCCTTTCTCTGTCCGAAAATTATAGATGATTTCTTCTGCGTTGTAAGTAGTTTTCCCTTGAGTAAAAACAGGTAAACCGATAACTTTGCCGCTAGAATCCGCAACGCCATAGGCTTCCACAGAATTGGTATTCCAATTGAGAAATATCTCCTCGGCTTCCATCTCAATATCGCCATAAGTAACTTTAGCTTCGCCTTTCAAGTACACTGTTCTTTCCACTACGTTCATAATTTGTGTATCGCGAGCAGTGTATAGTACGGTCGTCTCAAAGTCTCTTTTAGTAGGCGCAGCACGAAGTGAGTCTTTCGCAGTAGTATCCTGCTGCGCGATAAATATGGGATGAGTGCCTAGCTGCGGGAGACTTGTATCACTGGAATCGGGTTTGAAAGCAGGCTTTTGCTGTATAGGTGTGGCAGTTGCAGCAACTAACTCAGTAGTAGGTATTAAAGTATTAAAACATAAAAAGAACAGCAATATTATTGACCCTATGATACACATAAATGTATTTAGTTTTTTTAAGTGAGCAAAACTACAATAAATGATCGATAACGTATTAGTGCGAATCAGGAGCTAAAAAGTAGATGTAGGTAACAGTTGCAACGAACCTTTAGTTGTTTATATTTATTTTTCTAAGTTTACATAAACACTCTTTTCGTTTGGACATAGCACAGAAACAAAATACATGCAAAATACAGACCATCACTAAGGGTTAGACTTGCTCCATTTTTGAGCGATTCATCATTAATACGAGCGGTTTTTTACCGATTATTTAGCTTTTGATTCTTTCTTTCTGTAGCTTTACTATTGGATGTGAAGACGAGTTTCGTGTTTGTAACGAGCTGCAAAATGAATTAATCAATATCTCTATGTCCTTTTTTTACCGTTGCAACAACGCCATTTTTGAATACAAATATCTGCAAAGCCTACTTTTTTAGCAAGTACTCATTTTCAAAGAACATTTTGCAAGCCGAAAAATATACATGACAAAGAAACTGAAACTAAAAAAAAGATATATTAACATTAAAAATTTATTTTTTTTTAGTGGTTTTCTTCAACACAAGTCAGTAAATCAATGTTTTATAAAATTGCTCTTTGCACAATGCAATTATCTATTTTAATGTATTAAAAGACTGAGCTGCGTTCATAAAATAAGCTAGTATAAGAACTTATTTATTGCATATTATTTACCTTTACAACTTTCCGAAGCTTGGCTGAGTAATGCTATGTAGTTTTATATAGGCAACACCATGAAAAGTAGAGAAGTATTCTATATTGCTTTAATAAATCTGTTGTTTTGTGTTATTCAAAGTGCTGTCTGCCAAACGGAAACAGTGAAAAAAGTAGTGCTGGATGCAGGGCATGGAGGAAAAGACCCCGGTTGTTTGGGTAGTATGTCTTTTGAAAAAGATGTCGCGCTTGAAATTACCTTGTTAGTAAAAAACTTCATCGAACAATATATTCCCGATGTAGAAATAATTTTAACCCGAAACAAAGATGTATTCGTACCTCTACATCAAAGGGCAGCAATAGCTAATGAGTCGGGTGCCGATTTGTTTATCTCCATTCATTGCAATGCCAATCCCTCAAAAGCTAAAACAGGCACGGAAACCTATGTAATGGGCCTTAATGCGCAAGAGACCAATAGGGTAGTGGTGAGAGAAAATTCATCAATGCTTTCAGAAAAAAATTACCTTCTCTACTATGAAGGCTTCGATCCTAGCTCTCCACTCTCATATATTTTAATAGCTAACTATCAGCATAATTTTCAGGGAAAAAGCCTGAATTTTGCCCATAAAGTGGAGCGGCACTTTCAGGAAGGTTTTGCCCTATTGAGTAGAGGCGTAAAACAAGATATATTTTGGGTATTGGCTAAAACGGCTATGCCCAGTGCCTTAATAGAAACCGGCTTTTTAACTAATACTCAAGATGAGCGTTATCTCAATAGCCAACAGGGGAAACTCTCAATAGCTGCGAGTATCTACCGTGCTTTTCGCGATTATAAAAACGAAATCGAAGGAAAATATAAGCTGTTCAATCAAAACTAAATTTTAATCTTTATCAGTTAAAAAATTGAGCATATCAAAGGAATTTAAAATCGGTTTACTGACAGTAGTCGCCATCAGTACACTCTATTGGGGTTTTAATTATTTGAAAGGAATCAATACCTTCTCTTCTATCAACCACTTTTACATTGTATACGATAGCATTGGCGGCTTGCAGGAAGGTAATCAAGTAATGATCAGAGGATTTAGTGTAGGCAGGGTAGGCAATATCTCTTTATCACAGAAAAGGAACAATCGCTTGTTGGTAGAGCTAGAGGTAAAAAACCATATTAAACTCCATAAGGGTACGGCGGCACAATTAGTCGACGCAGGATTTTTAGGCGGTAAAGTTATCAACTTGGTAACGGGTAATGGTATGCAGATCTTGCAAGATGGCGACACACTTTTAAGTGAATTAACCCCCAGCTTAGCAGAAAAAATGTCGGCAAAGGTTGAACCCATTATTAATAATTTAGATAGCATTACCAGAAAAGTAGATACTATGATTATTGCGTATACTGCTCTTAGCTATGAGGTAAAAAATATGCTATTTTCAGTGCAAGATAACCTCAATACTGTAAAAACAAAGCTAAATAATACGCTCAATAATACTTCTGCGGCTATGAAAAGTGCCAAAACAAATTTAGATCTGCTCTCAACGAAGCTAGTACAAATAACAGACAGCATTCATGCGATGCCCTTGGCGAGTTTAACAAAAGAACTCCAAAAGACTTCCGTTGAGCTAAATAAGAGCATGAAAGCACTCAATAAAGCAGAAGGCTCTATGGGTAAAATGCTCTACGACCCAAAGCTTTATGATAACTTAAATCAGACCATAAGAGACCTTGATAGCCTTTTTGTCGATTTAAAAGCAAGCCCTAAGCGCTACGTACACTTTTCAATTTTCGGAAAAAAAGAGAAAAAGAAAAAGTAATTATTAGCCTAATTTCCTTTATATGGCCAGAAAGACTTCATCTACACAAGACCAAAGATATAAATTCCAAACGCTCAAAATATACAATTCTACCGAATGGATGGCCGATAGCCGAAAAAAGTATCGGCAAGTATTTGACAAATCGGAGCTTTCCTATCTCTATGTAGAGTTGTGTTTTATCAATAAGCTATTTGAGCAAAAAGAATGGGAAGTAAATATTAATTTCAAGTGTTATAAGTTCACCGATATCGGCAAAGACCAGCTGTGTAACCTTGATATAAAAAAAATCATATCTCAGCAAGACCATACCATGTATGTCAGAGAAGGGTGGGGTAATGAGAAAAAAGGGAAATTTTGGCATCGTGGCGATTATATCTGGGAAGCCTACGCGGACGAAATAAAAGTAGGAGAAATCTATTTTTATGTAGAAGATGCCGGACCAGTTCTTAACCATGCTAATCCTTTTTTTGAAATACTTTCACTCAAGCTCTTTGAGGGAGCAAGTACGGGTGTACCTAAACAAGACAGAATCTACCTCAGTAGCTTCAATATGCACAGCACTCGTTTTGTATGGGTAGAACTTCAGCTTGAAAATATACAAACCGATCTTTGGTATTGTGAGTTGATGTTCAATTTTTATAATAACTCTGGCTTGCTGAAGGGCAGAACGACTGAGTTGAAAAAAATTCAGACAACAGAAAGTAAGATAACCGTCATAACGGGTTGGGGAGCTGACACACCAGGCACTTGGTATGAAGGAAAATATACGCTTGAAATTGTTTTTATGGATACCTTAGTAGCAGCCATCCCTTTCCAGTGCGATACAAAGGCAGTAGTCGGAGTGAATAAAATGTTGCTGGGAGAAGATTTGGAAATTAAAACTTATCAGCTCTACTATGAGCAAGAGAAAAAAGAACCACCTGAGGATATTATGGTACGCCTGAACAAAATGGTTGGGCTGCAACCTGTTAAAAAGCAAGCGGAAAACTATCTGAATTATCTGAAATTTCTTCAAATAAGACAAAAATACGGCTTCGATAAAGCAGAAAAAATAGGCTTACATACTGTATTTAAAGGTAGTCCTGGCACTGGTAAGACTACCGTAGCTAAGCTCTTAGCCCGAATTTTTTATGCGATGGGTTTCCTCGAAAGAAACATATTTATAGAAGCAAGTCGTGCCGAACTCGTCGGGCAGTACATTGGACAGACAGCACCTAAAGTAAAAGAAGTTATTGACAGTGCTAGGGGCGGCGTGCTTTTTATAGATGAAGCCTACGCTTTGGTAAGAAATAAAAACGACGATAAAGACTACGGGCATGAAGCCGTAGAGGTGCTGTTGAAAGAAATGTCTGACGGACCAGGAGATGTGGCCATCTTTTTGGCTGGATATCCCGCTGGTATGGAGTTGCTCATGTCCTCTAACCCGGGTTTAAAATCAAGGATTAAACTAATCTTTGACTTTCCTGATTATCTTCCCCAAGAATTATACAAAATAATGTTACTGGAAGCTGAAAAACAAGAAGTAACACTTGATGAGCAAGCAGCTGCTTTTCTACACCTAAAAATTACAGATGCCTACAGAAACAGAGACGAAAGTTTTGGCAACGCCCGCATGGTTAGTAACTACATTACTCAGGCAAAAATCAATATGGGTTTGCGCGTAGTAAAAATAATAGACGAGAAAAAATCTCAGAGAAACGCCGAAGCAAAAGTTGATAGTTATTCAAAGCCATTTAAAGAATTGAAAATAACAAACACAAGGGCAAAAGCAGACTTAAAAGCCGAGCAAGTACTCTTGCAAACGATTATCATAGAAGATGTTAAAGAGTTAGATAAAGAGTACCGATCTGCCTTGCCCGAGATAGCTATTGATGAAGCTGCTTTGACAGAAACCATGCAGGAGCTAAACGGGCTGATAGGCTTAGAAAAGATAAAAAAAGAAATTAATGAAACGATCAGTTTGGTCAGGTATTACCACGAAAATCAAGTAGAAATATTACAAAAATTCTCTGCACACACCGTATTCAAAGGTAATCCGGGTACGGGAAAAACGACTGTCGCCAGAATACTTGCCAAAGCATATCGAGCAATGGGCGTGTTGGAAAGAGGGCATTTGATAGAATGTAGCAGAGAAAATCTGGTGGCAGGGTATGTAGGACAAACCGCTACTAAAACCAAAAAACTTATTGATAGGGCAAGAGGAGGCGTACTGTTCATAGACGAGGCTTATGCTTTGCATACTTTTGACGAACATTACGACTTCGGAAAAGAATCCGTAGAGGTCTTACTCAAAGAAATGGAAGAAAACAGAGGCGACCTGTTGGTAATTGTAGCTGGCTATACTAATCCGATGGATAAATTTTTAGATATGAACCCGGGTTTAAAATCTCGATTCGACAGGCAACTTATATTTGAAGACTTCAAAGAGACCCAACTCATGAAAATTACTGACTATATGCTCGAAAAAGACGGCTTAGTACTTGCCAAACGAGCACAAAGCCATATCAAACAATACCTTCAGTACTTATTTGCACATCGCGATAAGCATTTTGGCAATGCTAGAGTACTTAGAAAAATGGTTGCTAAAATAGTCAGGAATCAACACCTGCGCATGGCAAATACCCCTAAAACTTTACATAAGAATTATAGCCTGAAAACTGTTAGCTTAGCAGATGTTAAAGAGTTTGTATCGGGCAGCAACGATCTAGATACCAAATCAGGCGTAGGATTTGATATGAACCTAGTATGAGTGGATAAGAAGGTTTTGAGAAGTGTGTGCCTATCGTATTGAAGTTTTTTTTAAATTTTGGAGCTGGCACGAATAGCCGCCATATATTTTTCTACTACGAATCGTTCGTCAAATACTTCTACAGCTAATTGTCGGCTATGCATACCCATTTGCTCGAGTTGCTCATCGTTTATTTGAGTTATATCAAGTATTTTATCTGCAAGGTCAAAAGCATTTTTAACCTTGCACAAAAAGCCATTATAATTATTTTTAACTACTTCCCTACAACCGGGTACGTCTGTTGTAATAAGTGGCTTACCCATAGCAGCAGCTTCTAGCAAAGACCTAGGTGTGCCCTCTCGATAAGAGGGTAAGACAACACAGTCAGCGGCGGCGATACTATGCCTTACATCATCATTAGTACCTATATATTTTATGAGTCCTTCCTGCTCCCAAAGGTAAATGTCTTCCATAGTGGCACTGAGATTTGCTTCCTGCTCAACGGTCCCAAGTAGCTTAAAATTGGCTTTGATATTTTTTTTTCTCACAATCCTAATAGCTTCTATAAATTCTATAATGCCTTTATCGTAAAGTACACGGGCAATCATGAGAAATGTGAAGGTTTTATTTCGTGGCGAAGGCTGTGGCGAAAAATGTGTGATATTGACTCCAGAGCCGGGAACTAGGTCAGCAACTTTTTCTCTTATTAACTTTTGTGATAAAAATAAATATTTATCGTCTGTGTTTTGAAAAAATACTATCAAAGGAAAACGGAAAGCAATTTTGTAAAGTACTTTGGCCACAAATGAAGTTAGATTATTGCGAATGAATACCGTACCTAATCCACTGACATTACTAACAGTGGGTATACGCAAAAAAGCGGCTGCAATAGTTCCATAAATATTAGGTTTAATTGTGTAGTGTAGAACGATATCTAAACGCGTCTTTTTATACAGCTTAAACAGCGCATAAATAAGTCTCACGTCTTTAATAGGGTTTGAACCTTTGTTAGACATTTCAATGGCTTCGTATCGACAGCCCAACGCTTTCAGCTGAGTTGAATATTTATCTCGTGGCGCAATGGCTATTACCTCATGCCCATCGGCTAGTAGTGCTTCTATTAAGCCACTTCTGAAATTATAAATATTCCAAGATCTGTTGATAGTAATCCCTATGGTCATCGCTTATCGGTTAACAAAAAACTAGGCATTAGCTTTTTGAAAAATATACTAAGCCCACACCTTAGTCCCTTCCGTACAGTTCTTGCAAATATCCACATGCTGACGGGCTAGTATTAATTGTTTTCTGAAATTTTTATATGTATGGCTTTTCCATATGGTTTCAAATGCCGTGTCTTTTAGGTCTCCTAGCTCATAATGGGCATCTTTGTCGAAGCAACAAGGCAGTACCCTACCGTCCCAAGTAATCACGCAGGAATGCCACATTTTCCAACACCCATTTTTTAACTGATTTTTGATGGCATAAGTACCATTAGGCTGCTGCTCATATCTTGAATAACGGTTTTGTAAAGGTATCAAAGGCGAACCATTTTCATAGTTATAAATTTGCGCTGTTTTTAATACGACTGAGTGTACGCCCAGTTTTTCTGCTAATCGATACAGCTGTGGTATTTGGTGTTCGTTAGTTTTAATAACGAGAAATTGAAAAACTATGTAAGGTTTTGTCGATTGTAATTTCTTCTTCCAGGCAATAATATTTTTAGCACCTTCTAAAACTCGAGCGAGTTTACCACCGACCCGATAAGATTGGTAGGTTTGTTGTGAAGTTCCATCAACAGAAATGATTAGTCTATCCAATCCGGATACTACTGTTTGTCGGGCAGATTCATCGTTTAGGAAATGAGCATTAGTAGAAGTTGCTGTATATATTTTTTTTTGAGCGGCATAACTAACCATGTCCAGAAAATGAGGGTGCAAATAAGGCTCACCTTGAAAATAGAAAGTTAGATAAAGCAGGTGGTCGGTGAGTTGGTCTATAATTGAGCGAAAGGTTGTTAGCTCGAGCTTGCCTGTAGGTCTAGTAAATGCTCTTAACCCGCTAGGACATTCGGGACACCTTAGGTTACAGGCGGTAGTCGGCTCAATAGCTATGCTCATAGGCATACCCAGATGCAAAGGCTTTTTAATTTGTTTGGCTATGTAGTAGCTTGATATAAGCCGCACAGCATTCCAAGCTTTTTTGAAAGTGAGCCTAGAAATTATATTGCAAATATCCGTCAGGTTTGCATTTATCATCAACTTTAGTTTATACTACTTAATTTTCATTAATTCTTTAGCACTTTCATATGCAGAGCTACCAGGGTTTTCTCCTCCAATCATTTCAGCAATGGTATTGATTTGTTCTTCGGTATTTAGCAAACAGATATAAGTTAACGTTTTATTTGCTTGCTCGTGTTTGTATACCAAATAATGCGCTTGTGCCTTGGCCGCAATTTGGGGCAGATGAGTAATTACGATGAGTTGGTGGTGCCGTGCAATATCTTGTAGCATTTTTCCAACGGTAATGGCTGTTTGTCCAGACACTCCCGTATCAATTTCATCAAAAATCATGGTAGGCAGGTGAGTGCGTTGTGCTAATACATATTTTATAACTAACATCAAACGAGAAAACTCTCCTCCTGAGGCAACATTTTTCAGTTCACTTGGCAAAGTGTTTTTATTGGCACTAAATAATAAACTAATATGATCTTTACCATATTTTTCGGGCGGAATTTCACTCAATTTAATATGTAGCTTCGCGAAAGGCATACTGACTTCTGCCAATAGTTGCTCGATTTCTTTTTGTAAAAGTGGGATAGCTAGTTGCCGACTTTTGGAGAGCTTTTTGACTAAATCTAGCAGACGTTCGTAAGCTTCTGTTTTATTAGATTTTAGATTCTCAAGTTCTTGATCAAAGCTGACTACTTTGTCTACTTTAATACGCAAATCTTCGCGTACCTGCTTGAGTCCTTCAACAGAATACGTACGATGCTTTTTTTGCAAGCTATATAAATTGTCTAATTTCTCACGGATAAAGGCGATTCTTTCCTTGTCAAAAAACAGATCATTTTCTTTTCTTTCAATTTCATCGCCTACGTCCATTAACTCTACCAGCCCACTTTCTACTCGCTGCATCAACATTTGGCAATCGTCTGAATACTTTCCACTATATTTTAAGGCACCAAGCACCGACTTCAGGCTCGATTCTACCGAAAACTCCGACTTCGACAAGTAATCTAAAGCAATATTGAGATTAGATTTGATATTCTCAGTATTTTCTAACATTTCTAGCTCTTTTTCCAACGTCTGCTGGTTGCATTCATCTAATGCTGCCTGCTCGATCTCTCTTAATAAGAAATGGTTAAAATCATAACTCGCTTGCATTTGCTCGTGGTCTTGCAATAGGTCTTGGTAGAGTTTTTCGGCTTGCTTGTAGTCTTTGTAGGCTTTCTGATAAACTTTGAGCAAATCCTGATTCTGTGCATAAGAATCAAGGAGCATTCTCTGGAAAATATTGCCGCTTAATTGTAGCGTTTCGTGTTGTGAGTGAATATCCATGAGGCTACGAGCCAAGCCTCTCAGCGTATCGAGCTTAACGGGTGTGTCATTGATAAAAGCTCGTGATTTGCCACTAGGAGAAATTTCTCTTCGGATAATGGTCTTTTCCTCAAAGTCCAGCTCAAGTACTTCAAATATTGCCTGTAAGCCGTACTGACCAATATCAAAAATGGCTTCAATAATACACTTTTTACTATTATCGAGCAGTGCTTTGGTATCAGCCCGATTGCCCAACAGTAAACCTAGAGCACCTAATATAATTGACTTACCCGTTCCAGTTTCGCCCGTGACGATATTAAGACTTTTGTCGGGCTTCATGATTAATTCATGGATAAGCACGTAGTTCTTGATTTCCAGCCTCTTAAGCATAAGATTTTGAATTAAGCATGAAAAACTTTAATTCTCATTTTTCGCGGTGGGTTTATTTTATTTTTCTGCTGCAAAGATATGAAGTTTAAGAGTGTGTTTTAAACAAGAGTACAAAATCTTCTAAAATCGAATTATTTCGCCCTCTGATTTTTTTAAGCTCATGGGTGGGGTGGCGAGTACACCTGTAGAGCGACTTAAGACTGCTATTCTGGGCTTTTGTATGGAGTGTGAGCCAACACCGTAGGACACAAAGCGTACTTGTCTCTGGGAAATGAGTAGTTCACTTATGCACATTGTAGGATTTTTATTTTTGAAAAGCGAAATATTAAAAGTTGAACTTTTTGCATTAGTAAAATAACGGATTTAATACTCATCTTCATTAAAGAAAAAATCTTCGTTGGTCGGGTAATCTGGCCAGACCTCTTCAATGCTTTCATACGGCTGGCCATCATCCTCAAGCTCTTGAAGGTTTTCTACAACCTCAAGAGGAGCTCCTGTGCGAACCGAGTAGTCTACCAGCTCTTCCTTAGTAGCAGGCCAAGGGGCATCTTCTAAGTAAGAAGCTAATTCTAATGTCCAGTACATGCCTTAATAATCAAGGTTATTATTTAAAAAAAATTAAAAAGACCTTCTTTGGCAAAAGCTTTACAAGTAGCTGTTGATGAGGCGTTACTCAAGGGCGCGCAAAAATAGAAAATAAAAGCAAAAAGCAAAAAAAATCCTATTTACTTAGCCAAAGCTTCTGGCTATTCGAGTGTTTAGAGCTATAAAACTAGCATCAAACCGTTTGCAATTCAATAATGGTGATTTCAGGAGGCATACCGATTCGTCCGGGAAAACCTATGTATCCAAATCCTGTGTTAACATACAAATACTGGTTGCCGCTCTGATACAAGCCAGCCCATTGGTCATACATGTACTGAACAGGGCTCCATTGGAAATTACCCAATTTTACACCGAATTGCATCCCATGGGTGTGTCCGGCAAACGTTATATCTATATCAGGGTAGTCTGGTCTGACTTGGGCATCCCAATGGCTGGGGTCGTGGGAGAGCAACAGTTTTACGGGAGTCCCTTCGATGCCTCGATGTGCCTCATGGAGTTTGCCGTACTTGGGAAAACGACTTTTAGCACTCCAATTTTCAACACCAAGAATAGCTAATTGTTCACCACTCTGCTCCAACAACTCATGTTGGTTCATGAGCAGCTTCCAGCCCATTGCACGGTGTATATTTTTAAGTTCTTCGAGATTTTTAAGTTTTTCCTCTTTACTTGGCCAAGCTGCATAGTTGCCATAGTCATGGTTTCCTAAGGTAGAAAAGACGCCCAAAGGTGCTGTAACACGGCTAAAAACTGCTACATAATCTTTCATCTCTTTAGCCCTGTTATTTACCAAATCGCCTGTAAAAAAAATAATATCAGCTTTTTCTTTTAAAAGCATATCCACCCCTCCTTGCACGGCAGTTTTATTGAAAAAGCTACCCGCATGAATATCGGATAACTGCCCGATTTTTATGCCGTGAAATGCTTTGGGCAGCTTAGGTAATTTAACTATATGCCTGCGTACCTGATAATCATGCGCACCCGAAATAATTCCATAAGTCATGCCTAAAACAGGTACTGAAGCTACCACCAAACCAGCGCGAGATAAAAACTCAGACCTTGCAATACCTCCTTGTATTTCTGGCACCTCGCCCTGTTTAAATAGGTGCGTCAGCTGATCATAGCCCCATTGCCCAAGGCGTATTAAGTCATCAATTAGTAAAAAGAATACGACAAATATTTTAGAGAAATAGTTAATGAAAATACCTGTTATCAGAAAAGAGCGTAACTTATCACCTAATATATCTGGATGTAAAAATGCGGCACAAAAAAGTGTCGTAACAGACACTAAGGTAATTCCCCAAAAAATATAGTCAAGTATTTTTTTTCGGATGGGTGAAATTCCCTGAAAAGCAGTTTGCACCGCTTGAAAAACATAAATATCTATGACAATAAATATGAAGGCGACAATAGGAATAAAAATCAGTTTATTCATCACAAATTTTCTTTACAGTTAGCATCAAAAAAATCAAATATGATTAACAAACTTGATTTATCACTCCTTTGTTTGCGAGTAATTATACGACACATTGGCTGGGAATTATTATATGCTTTCACGTTGAGCTAATTGAATAATTGCAAAAAAATCAAGCAACTTTCTTATTAAAATAAAAAGTCTAATAATAATTTTATAGCTTTGAGAAAGAATTAAAACATCAACTAAAATAAATGAAAAAGCTAATTATTGGAATACTTATCGTTTTATTACTGCTATTATCTGCTGTACTAATCTTACCTGTAGTATTTAAAGAAGACATTAAGGCTGCCATTCATGCACAAATTAGTGAAAATGTGCGGGCAAAAGTTTATTTTGACCAAGAGCAGTTTAGCCTTAGTTTATTAAGAGCATTCCCGTATTTACAGGTCAGGATGGGTGAATTTGGCATTATAGGCAAGGACGCTTTTGCAGGAGATACACTTTTGCACGTAAAGACTTTTGCCTTAGACTTGAATTTGCCCAGCATCATATCAGGAAATGCCATTGTATTAGAAGGTATTTCTTTAGATCGACCAAAGCTATACATCAAAGTAACCAAAGAAGGCAAAGCAAACTACGATATATTTGGCAGCGAAACCACAGAAACCAGTGAGGCAAGCACCCTAGCAGCACCGTCAGATGAACAATTATTAATACAGCTAAAGTCGTGGAATATGACAAATGCACGCATTATTTACGATGACGAACAACTGGCTACCTACCTGGCACTAAACGGCCTTAATCAAAGTGGTAGCGGCGACTTGACTCTCGACAACTATGATTTAGTTACCACATCGACCGCTCAAGCAATTACTTTTATTTTTGAGGAAACCGCTTATCTGAAAGATAATACTTTGGCTGCCGATATAAAAATAAATATAGATATGCCTAGCTGGACGTTTACGTTCAGAGAAAATGATATTAAAATTAATGATTTTAGCTTAGAAGGTGAAGGTTATTTTAAAATGCCCGAACAAGGCTATGAGATGGATATTGCTTTTCATGCAAAAGAAAATGATTTCAAAAATATTTTATCATTAGTTCCAGACGAGTTTCTAACTGATTATGAAAGCATAAAAACAGCCGGAAATATTACTTTTGAAGGCTGGGTAAAAGGTATTTATGATGATACAAAAAATGTTTTTCCAGGCTACAAAATTAATCTTCAAATAAAAAATGGTATGTTTCAATACCCCGAACTGCCCGACGCTGTTAATGGCGTTCAGATAAATATGACCATAGACGGCAGTGAAGGTATTATTGACAATACCGTCATTGATATTCGGCAATTTGCCATGCAACTTGGTACTCATCCTATTGAGGGCAAACTGCGAGTTGCCGGACTCACCAACTATCAGGTAGATGCCGATATAAAAATGAAAATAGATTTATCTACTCTGCCTCAAATGCTTAGGATGGATAGTCTGGCACTCAAAGGAGTTTTTGAACTTGATGCAAAAGCCAGTGGGGTATATAGTGAATCTAAAAAAACTATCCCTCAAATAAATACCCGTATGGTGCTAAAAAAAGGCTATATAAAACATGAAGCTTATCCTTTACCCATAGAAAATATTCACCTAAGCAGCAGCATTAAAAACACTAATGGAAAATTCAATGATACGGAAATAAAAATTGAAACTTTCGGAATGCAATTGGCAAAAGACCGCATAGAAAGCAACGGGCAGGTATACGACCTAGATAACGCCAAATATCAATTTAATATTACTGGTGGCTTTGATCTGGCGAATATCGATAAAGTATATCCTCTTGAAAATATGACACTGTCGGGCAAAATTAGTATGGATATACATACCAAAGGGAATATGTTAGCAATAGAAAAAGAAAAATACGACCAGCTACCCACCAGCGGCATATTCGGCATCAAACAATTTAAGCTGCGCCTGGATAGCCTACCCGATTATAGTATTGAAGAAGCAACCCTTGCATTCAGCCCCAAAAATATTACGCTCAAAGAATATCGGGGAAAAATAGGTAAAAGTGATATGCAGATGGATGGACAAATTGCGAACTACCTTGCCTATGCACTAAAAGATAATCAAACGCTATACGGAAATCTTAATTTCTATTCAAAATACTTCGATGTGAACGAGTGGATGCCTGAAGAAGATACAACCGTCGCCGATACAACTATCCAACAAAGAACAGCAAAATCGGAAGAAATTTTTATTATCCCTAAAAATATTGACTTTAGCTTCAATGCGCAAATGGACAAAATAGATATGATGGATATGGAAATCACCAAACTCAAGGGAGTAATACATACAAAAAATGGTACTATGACGCTAAAAAATACAAATTTCATGTTGTTGAACGGAGCGTTTAAAACCAACGGTAGTTATCGTACGGCAAACCCTGAAAAGCCTGCTTTTGATTTTAGTATGGATATAAAAAAATTATCTTTTCAAAAAACTTATGAGACTTTCAATAGTGTAAAAAAACTAGCACCCATTGCCAAAGGAATGAGTGGCACTTTTGACGGCGATATAGCTATCAAAGGAAATATTGGTGCAGGATATGAGCCTGTTTATGAAACGCTCTTCGGTAAGGGCAAAATACACATCGCCAGAGCAGGTTTGAAAAATAATAAGGTATTTGACCAAATAGGCAATACAACAAAACTGAGCGTATTAAAAAACCCTACTTTCAATGATGTAGATATTATTTTTGATGTTAAAGAAGGAAAAATGTATGTGGCACCTTTTGACGTAGTAATAGACAATATCAAAACCAATATCAGTGGTTCTAATTCTTTTACAGGAGAAATAGACTATCTTTTAAGAACTAGCGTTCCCGCCACCACACTCGGTGGTAGTTTGGCAGCACAATACAGCAGTTTTACGGGGCAAACTAATATTCCACTTAATCTCTACGTAGGCGGAACGGCGAAAAAACCAAAAGTAAAACTCACCAAAGGAAAAAGTGCTACCCAAAAAGAAAGTGTTGCCAAAAAAGTAGTCAAAGAAAAAGCCAAGGAGGCGAAAGAAGAAGTAAAAAAAAGTGGAAAAAAACTAATCGACGACTTATTGAATAATAAGGATACGACCAAAAGCGATAAAGAAAAAATTAACGATGCCGTCGAAGATGCAAAAGATGCCTTGAAAGGCCTCTTTGGTGGGAAGAAAAAAAAGAAGAATTAATATCACATGGAAAAATATCTTTATCTCACCCTAGATTTAGCTACTTTATTACTTCCATCTATATCTTTTGCTATCACTCAAAAAATCGACCCCGGTCTTAGAGGAATTGTCAAGTGGAAAAATATGATAAAAGGCATTCTTTTCGTTGGGGCGATATTTAGTATTTGGGATATATTTTTTACTAAATGGGGTGTATGGGGTTTTACAAAACGTTATGTGACGGGCATATATCTTGGTAATCTACCCATCGAGGAATGGCTCTTTTTCTTGATAATACCTTTTGCCTGTATGTTTATTTATGAAGGCACTAATTATTTAATAAAAACAAAACTCAGCTTACAAACATCTAAGGTCATTTCATTGGTTTTGTCAATCATCTTACTCACTACTGGTATTTTTGCTATTGACAACTTATACACTTCTACTACATTTTTAAGCACTACTGTACTTTTATGGGTACATATTTTTGTCTTGAAAAGCAATTATTTGGGGAAATTTTATGTGGGATATATCACATCCTTAATTCCTTTTTCTGTGGTAAATGGTATATTGACAGGTAGTTTTATACCAGAACAAGTAGTGTGGTATAATAATCAAGAAAATTTATCCTTCAGGATATTTACTATACCTGTCGAAGACAGCATATATTTGTTACTGCTCTTGCTGAGTGTTGTAACTATTTACGAAGGGAAATAATCATTTAAAGCATATCTGCTACTACCCGCCCACCTAACTCAGAGCTTGTTCGGTTCGCTTGCAGGTATGTGTAAAAAAAAACAAATTAAGGGTCAGACAACCCGCTGCTTCAGTTTCCTAAAGCATCCATAATTCTCAGCAGTGTCGGAGTTGCTGGCTTCAAAAATTGATTGAAGGCCTCACTCGCCTCCCAAACAGACCTATTTTGTTTAGATGAGCATTTAACCGAGTATATTTTGTAGTCATATCGGCCATTATCAGCTCTCGATTCACTGGGCAAAATAGTGATTTTTTTAGGAATTTATTTTGAGCTAATCCCTGAGAAAACATTTACAAAAAATTGTGGATTAGTAATTTATCAGCACCTAATTCAAAACATCAAAGTCTACGTTATTTAACATAGCTGCTCTTGGTTTCCTTTTTCGTTTTCGATAAGTTTGTCATGATTTATTTTCTGCTAAAACTTTATTTTTAACACTTAATTTCTAATTCAATTCAAAAAATGTCTTATAATTTATTAAAAGAGAAAAGAGGAATTATCACTGGAGCACTTGATGAAAGTTCTATTGCCTGGAAGACAGCCCTGAAAGCCAAAGAAGAAGGGGCAACCTTTATCCTGACCAACGCACCTGTAGCTATGCGAATGGGTAAAATTAACAAACTTGCCACGCAATGTGATACCATTGCTATTTCTGCAGATGCCACCTCACTGGAAGATATAAATAAACTCTACGAACAGTCTGCTGAGCATTTGGGTGGAAAAATTGACTTCTTGTTGCATGCCATCGGTATGAGTCCAAACGTGCGTAAGAATAAAACCTACGACAACCTGAATTACGATTGGTTTCAGAAAACGCTGGATATATCGGCACTTTCTTTTCATAAGATGATGCAGATAGGAGAGAAAACCGACCTGTTGAATGATGGTGCTTCTGTAGTAGCACTTTCTTATATTGCAGCACAGCGAACTTTCTCACATTACGGCGATATGGCTCAGGCAAAAGCAGTACTCGAATCTATTGCCAGAAGTTATGGCGAACGTCTGGGAAAAAGTAAAAATATCCGCATCAACACGGTTTCACAGTCGCCGACAGAAACTACAGCAGGCAGAGGCATCAAGGGTTTTGGTGCTTTTATGAAATATGCCGAGTATATGTCGCCACTCGGCAATGCTTCTGCCGAAGAATGTGCTGATTACCTGATCACACTCTTCTCTGATTTGACTAAAAAAGTAACTATGCAAAACTTAATGCATGATGGTGGTTTTTCCACCTGTGGCATCTCTGACGAACTCATTGATTTATTGGATGGGTAGCCCTTTGAAATAAGAAAGCCTGATGTTCGAAGCAATTGATAAGATCGACAAAGTGATATTTCTCTATCTGAATGGCTTAAATGCCCCCTGGCTTGACTCAGTAATGAATACCATTACTGAACGCGATACTTGGATACCATTTTATCTATTAATCATTGTTTATCTAATAGTTAAATACCGCTGGAAAACAATAGGTATTGTAGTGGCAACGGCTTTGCTTATTACGCTTTGCGATCAGTTTGCTTCGGGCTTTTGCAAGCCTTTTTTCGAGCGGCTGCGTCCATCTCATGAACCTAGACTGGCAAATATGGTACATTTGGTGGGCGGTAGAGGCGGGCTTTATGGCTTTATATCTTCACATGCAGCTAACACTTTTGGCTTAGCGGCTTTTTTATTTTTTCTTTTCCGAAAATATGAACATCGGTTTGTCTGGATATTCGCTTGGGCTTTCGTGGTTTCCTACAGCAGAATTTATGTGGGCCTTCACTACCCGACCGACGTGATATTGGGAGGGCTATCAGGAGTTTTTTGGGCTTATTTAGTTTTTTATTTGTATCGCTTATTGCCGAAGAAGTATACTGTTAATGATCAAATAAAAGCCCTCACCCGAAAAGAAACGATTTAATTACATTACATGATAATTAAACTTGGCAACACTTGTTCACTGAAATGATTATACGCATAATTTACAATTTGTATGAAAAAGTACCTAACTTAGCAAATCGTTTCACGCCAGTTATTTCAATTAGGCAGAATCATGAACCACATCCGTTTATTGCCAGAATCTTTAGCTAATCAAATTGCTGCGGGCGAGGTAGTACAACGACCTAGCTCTGTAGTAAAAGAACTCTTGGAAAATGCCGTAGATGCAGGTAGCACAAATATCCAACTAATTGTCAAAGAAGCAGGAAAAATATTGATTCAGGTTGTAGACAACGGCACAGGAATGTCTGAAACAGACGCCCGCATGTGCTTCGAGCGTCATGCCACCTCTAAAATTAGTAAAACAGAAGATTTATTTGCTATCCATACTTTCGGATTTAGAGGAGAAGCCATGGCGTCCATCGCTGCGGTAGCACAAGTATTGCTAAAGGCAAAAAGAAAAACAGACGAAACAGGCACAACTATACAAATAGAGGGTTCTAAAGTAAAATTACAAAAGCCTACCGCTATGTCTGATGGGACGAACGTCAGCGTAAAAAATCTTTTTTTTAATGTGCCTGCCCGTCGTAATTTTCTCAAATCAAATGCTGTTGAGCTAAAACATATTCTCGATGAGTTTCAGCGCGTAGCCCTGTCGAATCCTCAAATAAATATGGCTTTTTATCAGGATGGAAAAGAGATATATGTATTGAAATTTGGCAAGTTAGCCAAGCGGATTACTTCTTTGTTTGGTAAAAATTATCAAGGGCAAATTATTAAATGTAGCGAAGAAGTGCCGCAAGTGAAAATACAAGGCTACATCGGCAAACCAGAATCTGCCAAAAAACTCGGGGGGAGCAATTTTTTTTTGTCAATAATCGCTTCATCAAGCACCCTTACTTGCATCATGCAGTAATGTACGCCTATGAAAACCTACTGGCACAAGGGTATTTTCCATTTTACGCTATTTTTATTGAAATCGATCCAGTACATATCGATTTCAATGTACACCCGACTAAAACAGAGATAAAATTCGATGATGAACGTACCATTTATGCAGTGGTATGCGCAGCAGTTAGGCAAGCTATTGCTAGCCATGGCTTAGCTCCATCTATTGATTTTAATTTTAATGTGAACTTTGGTAAAGACAAAGAAAAACAACGTACATATACAAAGGGTATGGTATCGGTCGAAGGAAAACGCATATCGGATAATACTCCCGGAAAAAGCAGCAAATGTTCCCCAATAGAGAGGGAAATTGATCGACAACAACAATCTAATCAGCGGCACTGGGAAAGGCTTTATGTAGAAAACCCAGAAAATTTTAATCCCACAACAATTAGCCAAACACAACAAAATAAGCGGACGGTTAACATAGAAGAAAATACAACAACACAAAAAGTACACATAGTTAGTAGTGCTGCAAATACCATAGCCGACTACGAGTCTTTCGATGGCGAAATGGCATTACAGGAGAGAAAAGCCATCCAGATTCGCAATAAATACATCGCCTGCCCAGTAAGATCGGGTTTGATGATTATTGACAGGGAGGCAGCGATGGAACGCATTTTTTACGAACGCTTCACACAGCAACTAAAAACAGGTAAAACTAACGCACAAAAATTGCTATTCCCCATTAAGGTAGCATTAAATCCCAGCGATTTTGTGCTAATAGTAGCTGTTAAAGAAGAATTAAAAACACTGGGCTTAATATTTGAAACCACAGACAAACATGAAGTAATTATCTCAGCAGTACCTCATTCTTTGGAGAAAAGCGACGAAAAAGAACTCTTAGAAGGTTTCATCGAACAACTCAAATTTTATCAATTAGACGCACAAAATAATGCTAAGTATCAATCAGCTAGAGCATTAGCCAAAAGGGCTGCTACCAAAGCCAAAAGGCTGCTAGAAAAACAAGAAATTAATACTGTTATTGAAGAGCTACTCTCTTGCGCTAATCCGAATTATACGCCCGATGGAAAAAAAACACTAAGCATTATGAGTATGGAAAGTATAGGCGAATTATTTGCTAATTAGCTAATAGGGTGCTTGAGAAGAATATAGAACAATTCAGCATTAGAACAAAGTAGCAAATTATTGAAATCTTGCAACACATTGAAAACTTAGTCAAAAAACGGATTTTAACTTTATCACCCAAAAGAAAGTAATACATTCATGCAATATTTCTTAGGCATAGACATTGGGGGGTACGAATATAAAGTTTGGCGTTGTTAGTGAAAAAGGTGAACTCATCAGCAAAGAGAAATACGCCACCCAGCAAATAAAAGCAAGTGATAAAGCAGTAAATAGTTTTATTGATAAAATAGGTGAGCAATTAAACAAGTATCCTCACATTAAAAAAATAGGAATAGGTTTGCCGGGCATGCTCAGCAAGAACCGTCAGAAAATCTATGAACTAGCTAATATTCCGGAGTTCAATGCTGTGCTATTAGGGAAAAAACTAAAAGAGCATTTTCCCAATAAAATCTTTCATCTGGAAAATGATGCTGCTGCTGCCGCGTTAGGAGAATATCATTTCTCAAAAAAAAAACTACCCGATAGCTTTTTATTTATCACCTTAGGCACAGGCATTGGCGGCGGTCTAATTATAGACGGAAAAATATTTAAAGGCGGTGATGGTAATGGCGTTGAAATTGGGCATATTATCGCAGGAAATGGAAAAACAGTAGAACAAAATATTGGTAAGCAAGGGATTATTACGTTAGCCTCACAGAAAATGGCAAAAACAAATGAAAAATCTGTTTTGCGCAATTACAAGACCTTAGATGTGCAAAAAATTACCAAAGCCATACTGAAAGAAGACCCTATTGCATTAAAAATTTATGATCAGTTGGGGCTAGTTTTGGGTGAATTGATTACTTCGTCTGTCAGAATGTTTGATATAAGCACTATTCTTATTGGTGGTGGTGTTAGTAAAACATTCAAATACTTAGAAAAAAGTATGTATGAAAAAGTTAGGGACTTTCTGCCCGAATACTATCTTGAAAAGCTACATATCAAAAAAGCTACTCTAGGCAATAATGCCGGTATTATTGGTGCAGCCTCGCTGTGTTTTATTAATCAGAAATTAAAAAAAGTATGAAAATCCTTCTATTGCTATTGGTGGTCGCCTTCTCAACCTGTGCGACTGCAGAAGAAAAACCTAAACTCGTAGTAGGCATTATTGTAGATCAAATGCGCTACGATTATCTCTCTAGATATTGGGATAAATACGGAACAGGTGGCTTCAAAAGACTCGTTACACAGGGAGTAAACTGTAAAAACGCACACTTTAACTACATCCCTACTTATACCGGACCTGGTCATGCTTCTATTTATACTGGCACTACCCCAGCCGTACATGGCATTATTGGCAACCAGTGGTATGATAAACACGTCAAACAAATAGTCAATTGCGTTGCAGACCCAGCAGCGAGAAGTGTTGACATTGATTACGCTGTGGGGCAAAAATCACCACAATACCTCCAAGTTACCACTATTACCGATGAACTTAAACTATCTTCCAATAATCAGGCTAAAATAATTGGTATTTCTTTTAAGGACCGCGGTGCTATTTTACCTGCCGGACACATTGCCGACGCAGCTTATTGGTTTGTAGATGGAAAATTTATTTCAAGCACCCATTATATGCAAAAATTGCCTCAATGGGTCGAAGAATTTAATAAATCCGCCCGCATAGAAAAGTATATAAACAGCACTTGGGAAACTTTACTACCCATAGAAAAATACACCGAAAGCCTCCCGGATGATAATCATTACGAAAATATTTTTGGCGGCAAGGAAAAGCCTGTTTTTCCCTATGATTTAAAAAAACTCAAAGCGTATAACGGAGGCTACGGACTACTTAGTGCTACGCCTTTTGGTAACTCCTATTTAGTAGATTTTGCACTACAAGCCCTCGCTAAAGAGTCTTTGGGCAAAAACAAAAGCGGGTGTACTGACTTCTTAGCTATTTCTTTTTCCTCTACCGATATTATTGGTCATTATTTTGGTATCAGAGCTATTGAAACACAAGATACCTATCTTAGGCTTGACGCTGATTTGGCACGCCTGCTCGATGAGTTGGACAAAATAATAGGCAAAGACAAGTATGTAGTATTCCTCACTGCAGACCACGGAGCAGCAGAAGTCCCAGCCTATTTTATGGATATGAAAATCCCGGCTGGTTACGCACAATTTACCTCACTTCACAGTGATTTAAACAGGCACTTATCAGATATTTACGGAGAGGGAAATTATATAGAAAATATCTCTAATCTTCAGGTTTTTCTAAATAGAACAACCATTAATGCGAAAAAGCTAAGCAAGAAAATTCCTCAAATACAGGAAAATACTGCCGAATATTTATTGGATTTGCCTGAAGTTGCCCTCGCCACAACAGCTAGTAATTTAAAGAAAACCGAGTTTAGCCAAGGCATTCTTGCCCTGTTGCAAAAAGGTTTTCACCATGAACGCTCGGGAGATATACTCATGGCACTCAAACCCAATTGGATAAATTATGGCGAAACAGGTACTACACATGGCTCAGGTTATACTTACGATACACAGGTACCCGTTATATTCTATGGTGCTGGCATCAAACAACAGCAAGTTTTTAGAAGAATAAATATTACAGATATTGCTGCCACACTATGCGCTCTGCTTAATATTCAGCAGCCGAATGGGTGCGAGGGACAGCCAATAAAGGAAGTTCTCGAATGAAAGTCGCCGTTATTGATTACAGCGCAGGCAACATACGTTCAGTGCTTTTTGCTTTAGAAAGACTGGGGGTAGAAGGTGTACTCACACAAGATAAAGAAACCATACAACAAGCTGACAAGGTCGTATTTCCGGGTGTCGGGGAAGCTAGCAGTAGCATGGCTCATCTGCATAAAATGGAACTGACACAAATTATACCCGCACTCAAACAGCCGATGTTAGGCATTTGCATTGGCTTGCAACTTATGTGCCAACACTCCGAAGAGGGAGATTCTACCTGTTTAGGCATTTTTGATACAAAGGTCAGAAAGTTTCGGGGTAAAGAGAAAATTCCGCATATCGGCTGGAATAATGTCTACTCACTACAATCGCCACTTTTTGAGGGAGTTAATGAAAATACTTATATGTATTTTTTGCATAGCTATTTTGCAGAAAAATCTGAATACACTTCTGCCACTAGCGAATATATGATAAAATATAGTGCTGCCATCGAAAAAGATAATTTTTACGCCGTGCAGTTTCATCCTGAAAAAAGCGGCAGCGAAGGACAAAAGATCATTAGTAATTTTCTCAATCTATGATCACTATCATACCCGCCATTGATCTGATAGACGGCAAATGCGTACGGCTAGAGCAAGGCGACTACAGACGAAAAAAGCTATACAATAATAATCCATTGGAAGTAGCCAAACAATTTCAGGTAGCAGGTATCGAAAGGTTACACCTCGTAGATTTGGACGGTGCTAAAAAGGGCGAGGTAGTTAATTTGAAAGTACTTGAAGATATTGCTGCGAAAACTTCCCTGCTTATAGACTTTGGTGGCGGCATTTCATCTAATGAATCTATTCAATCTGTTTTCAACAGCGGGGCAGCCTATGCTGCTGTCGGAAGTGTCGCAGTGAAAAAACCCGAGTTATTGAACGCTTGGGTCGAACAGTATGGCAGTGATAAAATACTGTTGGGTGCAGACGTAAAAAAAGAAAAAATTGCTATTGGCGGCTGGTCAGAAAATACCAGTATTAGCATTTACGACTTCCTGAAAGAACAACTCAATAAAGGAATTAAAAAAGTTTTCTGTACTGATATATATCGAGATGGCTTACTCAAAGGACCTTCGCTAGCTTTATATCAGCAATTACTAAGGCAATTCCCCGATTTATATCTTATTGCCAGCGGCGGGGTGCGTGATATAGAAGATATTAGAACTTTAGCAGAAAACCGATGTAGTGCAGTAATCATCGGTAAGGCTTTGTATGAAAAACACATTAATCTCAAAGAGCTACAAGCATTTATTAGCCGACAGACACTTGCATCACCACCAAAAAATTAATTAATAACCCTATTCAACACAGAAAGGAGTACATAAAAAACAATAATAAAAGGAATACTAACAAAGCCGAGCAAAATAAACAAACTTAATGCGGTGCCTATGAGTAAAATACGCATTTTATTGTCTACAAAAGTAAAGTTTTTAGATTTTAATGAAAGTAGTGGAAACTCCATCAACATTAAAAAAGATATAAATAAAATAGCAGACAACTGAAAAATAGGTGAAGCAAACCACGATTGAAAGAAAAAATGACTATTTATTACAAAAGGAAAAGCACCAAAAAAGAGTGCACTAGCGGGGGTGGGTAAGCCAATAAAAGCATCTTTTTGGCGAACATCGAGGTTAAACTTGGCCAGACGTAGCGCAGAAAAAACTGCAATTAACAAAGCGGCATATTTTAATGGTTGCCAAGAGTCGGGCAAACTACCTGCCAAAATACACATCATCAGCATAGTGGGTAGAACGCCAAAAGAAACTATATCGGCTAAAGAGTCAAGTTCTTTACCTACGGGCAAACTCCTGTTGAGTAGGCGTGCAGCGAAGCCATCGAAAAAATCGAAGATGGCAGCTAAAAACATCCAATAAACACCAGATACATAATCTCCCTGTTCAATCAAATCAATACCTATACAACCGCAAATGAGATTACCACAAGTTAAAATATTGGGAATATGGTATTTAAGAATTAACACTACAAAAAGGATTGGAGCGTTTTTCGTACCCAATACTTGTTGTGGGTCCGTGCCCGCAGTAAATTACCGTATTATCGGGTAAAGCAAACATTTGCTCATGGATAGAACGCTTGAGTATTTGCTCGTTGCCACCCGGCAAATCGCTTCTTCCAACACTTTCTCTGAACAGTACATCACCGCTAACACAAAAGCCCTCCTCAGCAGCATAAAAAGCCAAATGACCTGGCGAATGACCCGGAACAAACAGCACCGATAAGGTACTATTGCCAAAGGCAATAAGACGGTCTTGCAACAAAAAATCTGCCGGCTTCACGTGTTGGTACATAGAGAAGCCATAAGAAGCAGCATAAGAAGAAACCGCACGAAGTATTTGCTGCTCGCCTTCGGGAATGAGTAAGTCTACACCAAAAGTTTTACAGACAAAATAATTGCCCAACACATGGTCGATATGGCAATGGGTATTGATATTTTTTACCACTTTTAGCCGCTTATCTGATATATATTTTTTTAGTCTTTCCTCTTCACCTTTGCTATAGCAACCTGGGTCAATAATGATACAATCTTTACTATCATCATACAATAGATAAGTGTTCTCAGCAAAAGAATTGAAAGTAAAACACTTTACATGAATCATCTGTTAAATGGCATTTTGTTAGATAATGAATTTATTTTCGAAACAATAAAACTGATTAGGCTTTGCATAAATGAGCCAAAATTTTGTAAATTAAAAGCTCTTCATTTATTTTGAGTTGTGTGAACAAAAGTATCTCAAAATGCCAATCGAAGAACTTTTGTCAGCAATATTAAAAAGTAAAGTACCTCCAAGCAAGGCATTATTAAATTTATTACTGTCATTGAGTGGCTATTTAGAATGAACCAACTTTATAAAAATTTTGAATTTAGTGCTTTAGATGACCCTGACTTTGAAGAAAGCAGTGTCAGAGAAGAAATAATCTCTCCAATGATCAAGTATCTGGGCTACAAATCATTTGGAAAAAACAAAATACTTCGTGAAAAAGGTATTACTCATCCTTTCGTACAAACAGGCTCTAAGAAAAGAGAAATAACCAACTTTCCTGACTATTTGCTACAAGTTAATGCTGAATACAAATGGGTGCTTGACGCTAAGAAACCCAACGAAGATATTAAAATAGGAAAACATAAAGAACAGGCTTTTTTCTATGCAATTCACCCTGAAATTAGAGTAAATCTTTATGCCCTTTGTAACGGATATGAATTCATCCTATTTCATATTTCAAAAGAAGCCCCCATTCTCTATTTTCAAGTATCAGAGTTTGAGCAATACAAATCTGATTTAAAGAAACACCTAGCTTCTGATTCTTTCATACAAGATGTAATTCTGAAAAAAAGCAGTAAAGAATCAGACCTAATAGTTGATTTTGATTACAATAAACTACAAATACCAGAGGAAATAAGAAAAGTTAAAAAACATGGTGCAAAAAGACACTTCGGTCCCCACGGTTATTTCACAAGGCAGTCTTGGGACGTCGTTCAACATTACATAAAAAATTTTACCAAAAAAGGCGATTTGGTTTTAGATCCATTTGGAGGAAAAGGTACTACACTTATTGAATCCTTAATGGTTCAACGGAAAGCAATTCATATTGACCTAAACCCTCTCTCTGTTTTCATAACCAAGTCTCTCGTTACACCTATTAATTTAACTGAACTACAAACCGAATTTGAAAAGATAAAAAAGAAGTTTCGAGATAATCAACCTGAAACAGAAGAGAAGATTGAAGAAACTCTAAGTAAATATCCTTATCCAAGTGGTATTTCCCTTACAAAAGACGCTGACGTTGACTCTATTGAAGAGCTTTTTACTCTAAAACAATTGGCTCAACTCGCACTTCTAAAGTCTTTGATACTAAAAGTCAGAAACGAAGCGATTAAAAACTCTCTATTGGTTTCATTCTCAAGTACCATCACTAAAATCAATAAAACTTATCATAATTCTAAGTCGAATACTGGTGATAGTGCTGCTTTTAGATATTATAGATATAGAATAGCAAAAGAGACAGCTGAGTTAGACCTACTTGAAACTTTTGAAACCAAATACAAGAAGATGGTTGCTGCAAAACGAGAAATGTCCGTTTCTGTAAATTCTTCAACAATAAAAAATGCCCAAGTACTAAAAGGAGATGCCACTAATTTGAGTTCAATTGAATCCGAGTCAGTGGATTATATTTATACAGACCCTCCTTATGGCAGCAAAATTGCCTATTTGGATTTATCCACGATGTGGAATGGATGGCTAGATTTTGAAATAACTGAAGATGATTATCAGAAAGAGGCAATTGAAGGTGGCTCGAGAAATAAATCATTTGACGAATATGGAGAGCTTCTTACTAAAAGTATACATGAACTCTACCGAGTTTTAAAATACAATCGCTGGATGAGCTTCGTATTTGCTCATAAAGACCCAAAATACTGGCATCTGATTGTAGAGGAAGCTGAAAAGGCTGGTTTTGAATATGCCGGGGCAGTAAAACAGTCTAACGGGCAATCCAGCTTTAAAAAACGTCAAAACCCCTTTTCTGTTTTGTCAGGTCAGTTAATTATCAATTTCAAAAAGGTAAAAACTCCTCAAGCTATCCAAAAAACAAAACTCGGTGCAGAAATCTATGAAATCATTATTGAAACCATAGAATCGGTTATTGCAGAGAACGACGGAGCTTCATTAGAGCAAATAAATGATAGGTTAATTATGACGGGTCTCGAACTTGGGTTCTTAGATATTCTCAGTAAAGAATACAAGAATCTTTCGCCGATTCTGAATGACAATTTCGATTATCATCCCGACACAGAAACTTTTCAGATAGTAGAAAACAAAGGGTTTAAAACGAATATTCCACTCAATTTAAGGATTAGATACTTTTTGCTTTCCCACCTCAAAAGGAAGGAGAACGAAAAGATTAACCCAACAACCGATGAGATTATTTTAGACATTATGCCATTGCTGAAAAACGGGATAACTCCAGAGAATCAAACAATCTTAAAAGTTCTTGAAAGAGTTGCAAGCCGCATAGGAGGCAACAAGTGGAAAATAAAGAGAGATGTCCAAACGCTGTTTGAGTGAAAAATGAAAGCTACAGCCGAAAAAAATGAAAAAATTGCTAACATCATATTCGCATCCGTTTATCCACTTTACCAGATGGATAGATTGGAGAAAAACAGTAGAACAAAAAAAGTAGTGTTAATAAAATTTATACAATTCATTTTCCACCCCAGCCAGATTTTCAATAGCTTTATAAACTTTAAAAGAGGTACTAGATTTTTCCCTGTTCTCTATTTGGTTTTTATATAATGTATATTCTGCCACTTCCAGTGCTTCATCTAATTGTTGCATTTCTACAATAATAACTCCGTTATCTTCGTCGTAGAGTGGTTTGGAAGTAGTATTGGAAGGTACTGTGAAAATTTTTCCCATTAATTCAGGGGAAAAACCAATTTCTTGGATATAAAAACCAGCAAATGTTAAGTCGGTTGAAGAGCCGGTTTTAGCCCCTTGCCCGTAAGCATCAGCAATTTCACTCACCTTGCCTGCTTTAATACTGTCTAGTTTTGCTAGTATTTTATCTCTTTTTAATTGCTTGTTCACTTTTCTTCTTATTTCTTGTTCGACCTCTTCAAAATCACTAGTTCCTTTTTCTTTCTTACTGATTAGCGTAGCGATAACAAACTGATCGTCGAGTTCAAAAATGCGGGATACGGTGCCTTGGTCGGCATCAGTGCAAGCCCAGATCAGTATTTGCCTCACCCCTGCACTAGTAATATTATTAATATTTTTTGCTTCTGGAGATACGTCTAAGGCTTGTAAGCGAATAAGTGTGGAGTCTTTTTTAACCGCCGCCTTAAAATCCTCATAATTTTCAAGCCCTCTGGCAAATCGTCCTGCTCTTTTATAAGCAGCGTCAACAGTTTGATCACTGGGTTGAATTTCTTTTTTGATGCTCGCTACCAAATAGTTAGTTTTATTCTTTATTTCAGTAACTTTTATGATATGATAGCCGAATTGTGTCTGTACTAAATTAGGTAGAAGTCCTAGTTTGGTGCATTTCATAACAGCATCGTTGAAGGGTGTTACCATTGCCCCTTCTCTAAACCATCCCAGATCACCTCCTTTATTTTTTGTTCCATCTGTGCCATGCTTGGCAGCCATTTTGGCAAAATCAGCACCATTCTTTATTTGTTTTAGTATCTTTTGTGCTTGTATTTTCACTTTTGCTTTCTCTTGTTCGGTTTTGTTTTTGGCATCGAACAAAATATGGCTAGCTCTTGCAGAGTAAAGTGTATCTTCTTGGTCGGCAACTAATTTATATATTGTATAAGATTGACCTTCTCTTACGGGTTCGTATACCTTTCCAATTGAAATACCTTCAGAGAGTATGATGGGCGGAAGCCCTCCAGGATTGACTAGTTTAAAATTATCTAAATTATCCGAATTAGCATCTACGAAAGCAGAGTCGTTTTGCGAACGTTCAAAAGGCGGGACTAATGATTTAATTTCTTCAATAATAGCTGCTTCGTCAGTATCTGTATATTGTATAGGGAATGAAACGTATTCGATAGAAACGCTTGCTTTTTGCTCATATTGTTTTTTGTGTGCTGAGTAATAATTTTTCAGTTGGCTCTGCGTAGCACTTACCTGTGCATCCGGAATACTACTATATGGAATGTATACGTACTGAAAGCTAGCTTTTGTATTTTGTAGTGTATATTCTCTTTTGGCTTGTGCCTTTGTAGCGTAAATTGTATGATTGAGCATTCCTTCATATTTTGACTTGAGCCTGTCAGGGCGAAGTCTGCGTTCAAAATTATAATAGGCAACCTGCTGCTCAAACGAATAGTTATCAATATTCTGCAAGAAGTTCTTAATAAGAACTCTATCTATTTGCCCGTTTTCGGGGTTTTTGAAAGAGTTAACGATGCTAGGGTGAATATTATTTCCCTGAACCATGTCTACGACCTCGTCCTCAGAAACCTCTATTCCTAGGGCATCATATTGATTTTGGTAAGCAATTTTAGTAATCATTTGATTCCACGCCTGCTCTCTGAGCTGAGGCATTTCTGCCTCCGTAGGAGCTGTTTGCCTCATCAGACTATAATTGGCTTTGGCGGTTTCTAATTCTTTATTAAAATCTTCTAGTCTTACATCTTCTCCGGCAATTTCTCCGACAATTCTTTTGGCTGGGTTAGCCGAGTTTGGTCTGAACAGATCGGCACCTAGCACAAACAGTCCCAGACATATTGCAATAACACCAATTGCCCATCCGGATTTCTCACGTATTTTGGTAATAATAGCCATGGTTTTCAGATATCACAGCACATCAATGGTTGATGTACCACACTTCTCGGGTATTTTTTATTTGATAGTTTGATTTTTTTTGACCTATGAAGGTGCAAAGCTAATGATTATTGAGAGAAAATTCCAAACTATCAGTTGTTGAGTCTATCATTTACCTGATAATAGTTATTGTTCCTTTGAAAGATTTTCCCTGATCAAAAAAATTCAGTACATAATAATACAAACCTTCGGCAATATTCTTTCCATCTTTTGTACCATTCCACTCGCTCTCATAATTTACCTCATCGTAAACAATTTCGCCCCATCTATTGAAAACTTGTAGTCTAGTATTATTAAAAAATTCTATATTTTCAATACTAAAGTAATCATTGACATTATCTCCATTTGGTGTAAAAACATTGGGAATAACTACTATTTCTGTTTCAAAATCAATAGTTATTTCTACATCTCTACTCGCTTGGCAACCATTCTCATTAACAGCCAAGACAGTGTAGACTATATTATTCAAAGGCGAAGCTATCGGGTTGGCAATATTAGAGTTACTCAGGTAGGTTTCAGGAGTCCATTGATACGATACGCCACCGGATGCAGAAAGCTGTACACTATCTGTGATTATCAGAGTATGTGTAGTAGGCGTAACTGATAAATTGGTAAAAGGGCAACTATTGCAAGATCGAGACAAAGAAATAGTGTCATAATCACTACACGTACCTTTGCTTACACGCACCCAATAAGTACCTACATCGCTTACTGTAATGGTGGATGTTGTCTCTCCAGTAGACCATAAATATTCATCGGCATTTGCAACTCCTGTACTCAGCTCACGGGTAGAATTCCAGCACAAAATAGTATCTTGTCCTAAGTCAACCACAGCACTAGTGTTTATACTAACAGTTACTGTGTCATATTCGGCACAAAAACCTCTAGCTGACCGCAATACATACTCGGTTGTCTGTGTGGGAAACGCCTCTGGATTGGGACAGTCGCTGCAGCTTAACCCCAAGGTAGGAGACCAACTGTAGGTTGTGGGGTCACTTGATGGAGCTAATTCTGTAGCAAGCAATAACACGGTATCTCCCGGACAAATTGTTAAAGCGTCTTCTTGTAACTGGGTAATATTTGTAGGTAACACAGTTATGCTTTTAGAACGGGTATACTGACAGTCGCCTACCGTTACGGTAACGGTGTAAGTTGTATTGACAGTGGGGGTTACTTGAGGGTTCGGGCAATCCGTGCAACTAATTTGGAAATCGGGTTCCCAGCGGTAGCTATCTCCTCTTCCAATACGTAGCTCGGTAGGAACACCGCAGAAAAAATCTCTATCACTTTCTATTTCAGAGGTGTAGTTTTGAAGAATTGGAATATTAATGCTACCGGAAGAAGAAACTCCACTACAAACAATCGGATTACCGCTTGCATCAAAAGTTCCTGCAAAAAGAGAAATGATTATTTCCTCTCCTTCGTCGTCAACGTTATCTGCGAAAGCTTCCAAAGGAAACCGTTTTTCTCGTTCCTGAGGCGCAAAGGATACGCCTGAAGGTAAGGCGGCAGTGTAGTCTGTGCCGCGCGTAGCTGTCCCATCATAAACCAAGCCTACTTGCGCTTGATTTGCAAAATTTGATGTCCTTCTCACAATCAGTTCACCCTTTACACAGCCTTCAACCAAACTATCAATGTTTGAATTAACAATAGCAAAATCTACTTCAAAATTGCTACTACTTACCGATTCTATAAACACTCCCGAGTCGAGACGACGGTCAGAACCATCAGCAATTTTGAGCTTCAAATGATACGTCTGACAGGGAGATACTGCTGCTCTAGCGGTCAAGTTCACCGTATACCCATCATACTGAGTAACTGTTCCTCCTGTATTATCAACAAAAAATTGGGAGTAATTCAAACTGCACTGACCTCCCAAGGTTCCGAAAGAACCTCTCGATCCCCCGTTGACTGTGTTGATAGCCACAGGAGTGTTGGTGGTACCGGGTATAACAGCTATGTTTCGATCTGCACTTATATTATCTCCTGCCCTTCTAATAAAAAAAGCGAAAATATCATTAAATTCAGAACATGTATATTCGTTATATTCTTCAGAAGCGAAAGAATAATCAAAACGAAGCTCTGTGCCTGTCGGCACAACATCAAACTCGATAACACATGCATCAAAAGTATTGCGGCCAGACAATTGCTGTAACTGACTATCTCCGGGGCGGAGTAACCTTGTTCCTGAATCGTCCTGGTTGTTGACACCTACCGCATCAATTACTCGTCCCGTAGCCATAATGACGCCACGCTCAACACCCAATGCGGCAGACGATGAGGTAAAGCTTCCGTAAGCGGATGGATGGCAGTTGACTTCAATATTACTAATACTTACGCCTGTTCCCACTAAATTTTGGAGTATGTCTTCTAAAGAAGCATTTGGATTGACTTGTAGTTGCTGCGAGTAGCTATGAAACGGTAAACACAAGCAAATAAGAAGGTATTTAAAATATCTGATGTACATGACTTCCTTCAGTTTATATAGTAAATAATTATGCTCAAGCACAAAATTATAAACAGACAGAGGACTACAGAGGTTGCATGCAAAAGTTAGAAAAACTACTTTTCATTAACTTAAAGGCATATTAAGGTCTAAGTAATGAAAAGCATCCTCATCGAAATAATCATAATAGTTTGCATAGCCTTCTAAGCTAAAACATTCATAGATTTCAAGCTGTTTTTCAGCATAAATAATACGCAATCACGATTTTTTAAAAGCTGCACGAACTATTAAGGCTTATATAGTGCCAAATAAATAATTGCCCGGTTCTTTAGCATCTTCACTATAAAAAAACTGATGTACTACGGTATCAAATTCCTCTTGTGTGATAACTTGATTGCCATCTACATCAGTTTTTGTAAATAAGTCCTCAATTTCTTTATCGCCTAGATCGGAGCGAATCATGTGCATAAACTCCGTATATTCTTTAAGAGAAATAACACCATCTGCGTTAGTATCATATATTTTAAAAAGCAAATACGGCACGTGAGTAAGTATTTTATAGTACCCATCATCCATATGATTGATAATATAATCAAAACCTGTAAAAAATTCTTCTAATGTTAGATGATTATCCTTATCGGTATCGCCATACTTTACCATGGTATCCCAAAATAACATCCATTTGCTATACAAGGACTGATACTCTTTAGAGTTAAGTGTCCATCCTAGTTTGATTGCAAATCTATTAACAATTTGCACATAAGTACCGCGATCAACATAACCTCGATTTTCTTCATCATCTACCTTGAATAATTTGGTTAGTTTTTTCTTTTGTAAATGTGTTAACATTTCAATAGGTTTTTAATTGGTAAAAGAATAATATAGCAAGTAGCTAAACAAGCAAAAGTACAAGCATTTTACTTGTTTTTTAAAAAAACAGCTTATAGCTCAACATAGTAGCAAAATATTGATTTGCAGGACTTCTTATAATACCGAAGGAAAAAATATCCCAGAATAAATCAAGACTTATTTGTGATTTTTTCCATATCATTATTTTTTTATCAAATTGGACACCATAAGAAAATATAAAAGTTGGGCTTGTCATAATTACAAAATTTTCTGAAAAGTTTCTACCGTCTGTCGTAATGGTTATGCTTCTATTCTCGTAATTCAACTTTTTTCTTTCATTTAAGATATAAGATGCCTGAATGCCAAGGCCAAAAAAGGTATTGAGATCTTTGATGGTCTTGAAATATCTCGAATAACGATATGTTAAGCTGAAAAAATTGAATCGATTGTATGAAGTTCTACTTGAAGTACCCAATGCGGAGCTAGGGTCTACAATATTCTTGATAGCATTGCTACTAGAGCGGTAGTCAATAGTGATCTGAGAAAAATCCCTGCGTCTTTTGGAAAGTATATTAACACCGGTAGCCAGAGTATAAGCATAACCAGGTGAAGTGGAAAAAGTCTTATTGCTGGTGTTGGATAGGGCTTCTCTATGCATAAAAGACAAACCTTGAGAAACTGAAATAAACAAATTAGTCCGCCGCTCTTTCGGGGTTTCCTGTTGTGCGAAAATATGGGTTGGAAGCAATAAAAATAAAGCCAAGATATATTTCATGGGATATTTAGTCGAGTGGTTATTGTTCAACTGGTTTAATGTTGCCGAAGAGCTCTCTTATTAACTGATATCCCACAGGATCTCTAGTTTTCATTTCAGCCTGTGAGGAGGGCTTGTATGCTCCGAAAAAAGTACCGCCTTGTCCTTGCCATAAGCCTAAATAACAGTCCATTAGGGCAGCGAGATATTCATCATCAAAATCTGCGCTAGGAAGACCTCGATCTTCCCAAGGTATCCATAGACCTTTCCGTTTAGCATCATCGTTTGCCTTTTGCAGTTTATCTTGGTATTCAAATAGGCTTGGTGCTATGCCGTAGTTATGAACTAAATGTAAGATCTCTTCGTAAGAGGCATCCCGATTTCCAGATCCCAAACTCTCTGTGGCATACAAACTTTGTAGGCTATAACCTGAAGACAACAATCTATCTCTATTTGCTTGAGATTGTTCTTCGGTATCAAAAAAAATCATTGCACATCTTCTATTAGCCATCGAGTTGGCTATTGCTTCTTTGTGTACTTTTTTGTATACTTCTCCTTCAGAATTAAAATACAGCTCTAAAATATTACGAGCGTATACCATTTGGTCATCGGAGACACCTGAAGTTCCGAAGATAGAAATCCTGCCGCCGTTGGGAGCAGTGGTGTAAACATATTTTGAGAAAATTTTTCCAATTTCACCTCTGACATTATGGGTTCCTATGTCAATCACTCCATCGCTTGATAATTTGTCTAAGTCTATATGGATTTGTTGATTTTGGCAAGTAGTTAAGGTAAGCACTAGAAATGTGAAGAATAATTGTCTCATTATATACAGTATATTTGGAAGATGATATTTTTACTGTTACTGTAAGGAAGTAATACATTTTTCCGTGCTAACGTAAAAACCACCAGTTTTGTTGCGCCAAGAAGCATGTTTAGAAAGAATTATTTGGGCTAAAAAGGCATCTCTATCGCCTTGATTCTATCAGTTTTTTCACTAATAGCACTGCTGTTCCTGAAAAAATTGCCTTCATAAAATCTAAAAAACTATCCTCACATACTCTTAGTAAACCACTCAGGCACTAAGTTCTTATGTGGTACTCCGCCGTTTGCTATAGATTGTAGCAAATGCTTCGTAAGACGAACTCAAATTAGACGAGTCAATACAGCACAAAAAGCCATGATTTTTCTTATAACTGTCAAAGTCAACGAAGAATAAGTACTAACCCATCAGGGCGAGTAATTTCGCCCTTAAAAGTATTGTCTTCAAATATCACTCGATAATTTCAGTTACCTGACCCGCACCTACTGTGCGACCACCTTCACGAATGGCAAAGCGTAAGTTTTTTTCCATAGCTACCTCCTTTTGCAACTCTACGGTAATAGTGATATTATCGCCCGGCATAACCATTTCTACGCCTTCAGGTAAGCTAATCGTACCAGTTACATCGGTGGTTCTGAAGTAAAATTGTGGGTTGTACCCTTTGAAGAAAGGAGTATGACGACCGCCTTCTTCTTTAGATAAGACATACACTTCACCTTTAAACTTTTTATGGGGTGTCACAGAACCCGGTTTACAGATAACCATACCCCTGCAGATTTGCTCTTTGTCAATACCTCTTAAAAGCAAACCTACATTATCGCCGGCTTCACCTCTGTCAAGTATTTTACGGAACATTTCAACACCTGTTACAGTAGATTTCAAATCTTCAGCACCCATGCCTAATATATCTACCGAGTCGCCGGAGTTGATTACACCTTTTTCAATTCTACCAGTTGCTACTGTGCCACGTCCAGTGATAGAGAAGACATCTTCTACAGGCATAAGAAAATCTTTATCTACATCTCTGGTAGGAACAGGGATATGTTCATCAACATTTTTCATCAGTTCCTCCACCGTTTTTACCCAGTCTGCCTCACCATTCAAAGCACCTAAGGCAGAACCCTGAACGACGGGGCAGTCTCCGTAGCCTCTTGCCTCGAGTTCTTCGGCAATTTCCATTTCTACTAATTCCAACATCTCAGGATCATCAACCATATCAGCTTTATTGAGAAATACCACAATTCTGGGTACACCTACCTGACGTGCCAATAGGATATGTTCTTTAGTTTGAGGCATTGCTCCATCAGTGGCAGCCACTACCAAAATAGCACCGTCCATCTGTGCGGCACCTGTTACCATATTTTTTACATAATCGGCGTGGCCGGGGCAGTCAACATGCGCGTAATGCCTATTTTCTGTCTGATATTCTACGTGTGAAGTGTTAATAGTGATACCCCTTTCTCTTTCTTCGGGGGCATTATCAATAGCACTAAAATCTTTTTGGTCAGCCAAACCTTTTGCTGATAATACTTTGGTGATAGCTGATGTCAGTGTGGTTTTTCCATGATCCACATGACCTATAGTACCCACATTCAAGTGTGGTTTAGAACGATCGAAGGTTTCCTTAGCCATTTTTCAATATTCAAGTAAGATTAAAATTTTACAAATAAAACCAAAACACAATGTACAGCTTATTTTCTTAAAAAGAGGGCAGCTTTAAAGTGTTGGAGCCAATGACGGGATTTGAACCCGTGACCTCTTCCTTACCAAGGAAACGCTCTACCACTGAGCTACATCGGCTGTTGGTAATTCCCACAGCCTGAAAGACGAATGTACACCAGATACAGGCACAACTAAATGCTCAATTTTCGCTGTGATATTTGTTATCTGAGTGCAAGAGCTGTCAGCTGCCCAATGGTAAGTTGCAATCTTGACAACTTCATATTTTACCGAGCGGGAAATGGGACTCGAACCCACGACTTACAGCTTGGAAGGCTGTCGCTCTAGCCAACTGAGCTACTCCCGCTAAGAATATGCTAGGACAAAAGTGAACTACCTCTAAACTAAAGATACAGAAGATTCAAAGCCCTTACGGGCTTATCTTTTTTTCTGCTTCGCAGAGCCACGACCACCCACAAAGCTATTGCCTTGTAAGCCCGCCAATATATTCTCCATAGATCCTGATCTGGGCAGCCCCTGCCCTATTTTTTGCCCGTTTGCATTTATCCACCAAACTAAAAACTTGCTGGTTTTTTGCAAACTTTTTTATAAAACGGTGGGGAGAGAAGGATTCGAACCTTCGTAGACCGAAGTCAACAGATTTACAGTCTGTCCCATTTGACCACTCTGGTACCTCCCCTTAAAACAAAAGATAAAAACTAAGGTGGAGAAAAGCACCCAAAGCACTCTTGCAAAACAAGCAGCGCAAAGGTAAACAATATATTATATAGCCCAATATTTTTTTTCTTTTTTTAGCCCTTGATTAGCGTAATAACATATTTTAGTTTTTGAAAATAAGCATAAACAAAAAGGTAAGTACGAAACCTATTAAAAACATGCCTATTGCCTGATCAAGGGACAAGTCTTCCATAGAAAGATTTCTAATTTCATTGACTATTTGCTCATATTGCTGCTGTGAATAGTGTGCAGTAAAATCTTCTTTGGTTCTTTCGAGCAAGCTCAATGAATCCCTAACGTAAGCCTGGTAAGTGTTTCCCTCTTTACCTGAAAAAGATAAATATAGGTATGTAAACAAACCTAAAAAGCTAGCAGCAATGATATTGAGTAGAAAGCCGAGAATAATCGCTTGATGGACTCGTAAAAGACGGTTGTTATATTTATCGCGGAAAATTTTGAATGCACCAGCGAAAAAAAGCGCATAAATACCGATATAAATATACTTATGCTTCCCAAAAGGATTTAAACTAAGACTATCGAGCAAAAAAAAGTATACAGCACAGGCAGCAGCAGCTAACACACCTGCTAGCAGAGCTACTTTTAGTAAACTTTCACGCATGATTGAGTGTTTTTTTTCGGACAAAATTACGCGAATTGTTATTAAACTTGGTATTGTGGCTAGCAATTTTATTCTCAGTGCCTGTATCGAATGCGGCGGGGTTGTTAGCTAGGATTACAAAAATAGCCTACAGAGATGCTGATTTTGAATTAAGATGATTTAAGTCGGGAAAATAGAAGGATAAAAATTAGACCCCCCGAAAGCGGGGAATACTTCTAAAGTATATGCAAGACTTTAAGGAGGAAAATACAATAATATGCAAAAGAGAAAGAAATAACAGCTAAAAACATACTGCTAAAAAGAACAAACAACATCAATAACAAATATGAAATACCGCACTATTAGTATGAATATTAGGTATTGTATATTTTCATCAGCAACAATTATTCGGCAGTATGTAGTGAATATACCAACTCAAATAAATAGATTTGCTGAAATATAAATAGCATCTGTTTTGCAAACAAATTACGTAAAAACACCCACAGACATACCCACTGAACTATCACTTGATGAGTTCCTTAATATTTACAGCCAAGATAGCTTAGTTAAACACGCAGTAGAAAAAATTTCCGCTGATAGGCACGCCCGCAGAATTTATTTAAAAGGGTTATCGGGCAGCCTGAATGCTATTCTGTCGGCAGTGGTGTACTCACAGCAACTGTGCAACCATCTATTTGTGCTACACGATAAAGAAGAAGCCGCTTATTTTTATCATGATCTACAAAGTTTGTTACCACATAAAGATGACATTCTTTTTTTCCCCACTTCTTATAAAAAGCCCTATCAATTTTCGCAAATCGAAAATGCTAATGTGCTACAAAGGGCTGAGGCACTCAATCATTTAAATAAAGGAGAAAAAGGTAAATTAATCGTAAGCTATCCTGAAGCACTGACAGAAAAAGTAATCAATCGCAGAGCTCTACTAAAACATTCGCTTGCCTTGAAAAAAGGTGAGCAGCCAGGTGTCGATTTTGTGGCTGAAGTTTTAACTGAATATGATTTTGAAAAAACAGACTTGGTCTATGAAGCCGGTCAATTTGCCGTTAGAGGAGCAATTGTAGATATTTTTTCCTATGCCCACGAATATCCTTACCGAATAGAGTTTTTTGATGAAGAGATAGAAAGTATCCGTACTTTTGACCCGCTCACACAACTTTCTGTTGCAGTGTTAGATTATGCTGCTATTATTCCTGATATTCAAACAAAACTTCAGCAAGAAACCCGTGAGTCATTTTTTCACTTTTTAGTGGAAAACTCAAAAATATGGTTCAAAGATGTGGCACTCACTATTGACATTATTGAAAAACATTTTAATAAAGCCAGCAAGTATTTTCAAGAAATTATTATTAAAAGCAACGACACGCAAGTTATCTCTGACCCAGAACATCTATTCGAGTCGCCTGCTGGATTTGTCGAAAGCCTCAAAAACTACCGTACTATTATAGAATTTGGTAACAGGTCTTATTTTGACCAAGAGGCCATTGTCATTGAATTTTCTTCTCAATCCCAAGCTTCTTTTAATAAAGATTTTAAATTGCTGGCAGATGCCCTAAAAAAAAATCAAGAAAAAGGTATCAAAAATATTATTGTTTCCGACTCGCATCACCAGCTCACGCGGCTGGCTACTATTTTCAAAGAACTTAATCCGGAGCTTGCCTTCAAAGAGGTACAACTTTCGCTCAGTAGTGGTTTTTACGACAAAAGCACGAAAATTGCCTGTTATACAGATCACCAGATTTTTGAAAGATATTTCAAGCATAAAGCTAAGCAACGGTTTACGAAATCTAGGGCAATTACGCTTAAAGAGCTTCAAGCATTGGAAGTAGGCGATTATGTAACGCACATAGATTACGGGATTGGGCGTTTTGGCGGTTTAGAAAAAATAATGGCAGGCAACAGGGATCAAGAAGCCATTCGTTTAATTTTTCGAGACAATGACCTGCTTTATATAAGTGTACATGCTTTACACAAAATATCAAAATATAGCGGCAAAGACGGAAAAATACCCCATATCGATAAACTGGGTTCGAGAGAATGGGAGCAGAAGAAGAGAAAAACCAAACACAGGATTAAAGACGTTGCCAAAGAACTGATTAAGTTATATGCAAAAAGAAAAGCAGCAAAAGGCTTTCAGGCAGTACCAGATTCATATTTGCAGGCAGAGTTAGAATCTTCTTTTATTTATGAGGAAACACCCGACCAAGTCAAAGCTATTAGAGAAACCAAAGCAGATATGGAGCAAGCCCATCCGATGGATCGCCTAATTTGTGGAGATGTAGGTTTTGGTAAAACCGAAGTAGCTATACGCGCTGCTTTTAAATCGGTTTGTAATAGTAAGCAAGTGGCAGTATTAGTACCCACTACTTTGCTAGCTTACCAGCACTATGTTACTTTTAGTGAACGCTTAAAAAGCATGCCTTGTGAAGTAGCCTATATTAACCGATTCAGAACGGCTAGAGAAATTCGTGAAATAGCCACAGGACTTAAAGAAGGAAAAATAGATATACTCATCGGTACACATAAAATACTGGGTAAAGACATTGATTTTAAAGATTTAGGCTTGCTTATCATAGATGAAGAGCAGAAGTTTGGGGTAAAAACCAAAGAGAAACTCAAAGAATTGAAGGTAAATGTAGACACACTCACGCTTACAGCTACCCCTATTCCACGTACCCTACATTTTTCATTAATGGGCGCACGCGATCTTTCTATCATTAGCACACCCCCTTTCAATCGGCAGCCCGTCAGCACCGAGCTACATGCCTATAACGAAGTGGTTATCAGAGATGCTATACACAATGAACTGCAGAGAAATGGTCAGGTTTTTTTTGTACATAATCGTGTGCGTGACATCATAGAAGTGGCCAACACTATTTTGCGCCTAGTACCCGATGCAAAAGTAGCCTACGCGCATGGGCAGATGGAAGGCACAAAACTAGAAAAAGTCATGATGAAATTTGTAGCTGGAGAATACGATGTACTAGTGTCGACCAATATCATAGAATCAGGGCTAGATATTGCCAATGCTAACACTATTATTATTAATCGTGCACATACTTTTGGCTTGTCAGACTTACATCAGATGCGGGGTAGAGTGGGGCGTTCCAATAAGAAAGCTTATTGTTATATTTTAGCTCCCCCAACTGCTACCCTAGCCCTCGATGCGCGTAAGCGACTGAGTACTTTGGAAGAATTTTCCGATCTGGGCGATGGCTTCAAAGTTGCCATGCGCGATCTCGACATTAGGGGAGCAGGTAATATTCTCGGCGGTGAGCAAAGTGGTTTTATTAGTGATTTAGGTTTTGATATGTACAATAAAATATTGGAGGATGCAGTAAAAGAACTAAAAGAAGAAGAATTTAAAGAACTTTTTAGTAGCAATCAAAGTCCTGACTTACAAAACCTACAACCCGACTGCCACATTGAAACAGACTTTGGAATACTTATTCCCGAAGACTATATAAGCAATATATCAGAGCGATTGAAGTTGTATGTACAAGCTGATAAAATAGCAAATGAACCCGCGTTAAAGAAGTTTGAGAAAAACCTCAAAGATCGATTCGGCCCAATTCCTGAGCCTGTAAAGCATTTGTTAAAAAGCATTGAAATGCGTTGGCTTGCTCAAAAATTAGGAATTGAAAAGTTAATTTTGAAAAATGATACATTAAAAGCGTCTTTACCCAACAAGGATGTAGAAAAATATTATCAATCAGATACTTTTGGCAAAATTATTGATTTCATACGGAAGTGTCCGAGCCAATGCCAGTTGAAAGAAAAAAGCAGGCGGCTCATCCTTATAATAGAAAACATTACATCTGTTGACGGAGCTACGAAATATCTCAATCAGATTTAAAATCTGATACTTTCACCTTATTTTAGGTACAATTATTGAACTAAGTAACCCATTCACTTCCCTTGAATTTTATAAAAAACACAGTAAATCTTTCACAATTAAGCTTTATGAAAAATATCACAAACAAACTGACATCTATCTGTTTGCTAGCTTTAGGTTCAACGTTAGTAGGATGTCGTTTCTCAAGCGGCTATCCCACCAGCACATCTCCGGGAGGTCAGAGTACTAAAACAGGTGCCTTTTATAATGACAGAGATGCAGAAAACCCTTTTATTGTAAGAGAATATGAAGGTCAACCCTTAGGTCCTGATCTAACCTTCATAGAAGGTGGCAGAGTCATTTTGGGGTCGTTCGAAGAAGATTTGCTCAGATCAAGAGACAATTTAGAAAGGACAGTTACTGTTGCCTCTTTTTATATGGACGAGACAGAAGTTGCCAATATTCACTGGCTAGAATACTTGCACTCTGCCAGAGACTCGGGGCAGCAATACTACGAAGAAGCACTACCCGACACTACCGTATGGGCGCAGCCTTTGGCAGCCAATGACCCATATGTAGATCATTACCTGAGATACCCAGGATTCAGGTACTACCCTGTAGTAGGTATTACTTGGTTGCAAGTACAAAATTTCTGCCGGTGGAGAACAGCACTTGTCAATCAGCAGTTAGTATTTAGAAATGGGGATGATGAAGAATTCGCTGCAGCAGAAAATGGTGAGCAAATTCCCTTAGAATCAGGTGTTGTATTGCCTAATTACCGGCTGCCAACAGAGGCTGAGTGGGAATATGCAGCCCAAGCACTCATTGGGGTGCAAGATTTCGATGAGAACTATAGCCATAGAAGAATATATCCTTGGGACGGACATTCACTCAGAAACCCTTATGGTTATGATATGGGTTTCTTCTTGGCTAACTTTAAGAGAGGACGAGGTGACTATGCGGGTATTGCTGGCAAATTGAATGATGCAGATATGATTACTACTTGGATTTACAATAACCCCCCTAACGACTTTGGCTTATATAATATGGCTGGTAATGTTAGCGAATGGGTAGAAGATATTTACAGACCTCTTTCTTTCCAAGATTTTGAAGACCTAAACCCCATCCGAAACTCCGGATTTCTCGATGATGAAGACTATGGTTATATTTACGATAAAGAACAATATCAAACCTTTATAGATAACCACGTAAGAGTGTACAAAGGCGGTTCGTGGAGAGATGTGGCTTACTGGATGTCTCCCGGCACCAGAAGGTACCTCGAAGAAGACTCGGCAACTTCTACTATCGGTTTCCGATGTGCAATGATAAGTGCTGGTGGAAGCTATTAATAAACAAGAAGAGACCTCACTTAGAAGATAACACTTTGAGTGTCTCTTCCTTTCGTTTGATATTTTTAAGCAGCTCATCAAATAATTAGACTACACCCTTCTCCACCTGCAAGTTATTGATAATAAACTTCTGACGGTCAGAAGTATTTTTACCCATGTAGTAAGCAAGCAGTTTTTTAATAGACATCTCTTTCTTTAAAATAACTGGTTCAAGACGCATTTCCTCGCCGATAAAATTTCCAAATTCATTGGGAGAGATCTCTCCAAGTCCTTTAAAACGGGTAATTTCAGGTTGATTACTGAATTTTTTCATCGCCTGTTGTTTTTCTTCGTCTGAATAACAATAAATTGTATTTTTTTTATTTCTTACCCTGAAAAGTGGTGTCTCTAAAATATATAAATGCCCTTCTCTGACTAGGTCGGGGAAAAATTGCAAGAAAAAGGTTAATATAAGCAAACGAATATGCATACCGTCTACATCGGCATCGGTAGCAATAACGATTTTGCTGTAACGTAAATCTTCTAGCCCATCTTCAATGTTCAATGCGTGTTGCAACAAGTTAAATTCTTCGTTTTCGTAAACAATTTTTTTTGTCAGCGAAAAGGTATTCAATGGTTTTCCTCGCAGGCTAAATACAGCTTGAATTTCTACATTGCGCGACTTGGTGATACTACCACTTGCTGAATCACCTTCTGTGATGAAGAGCGTAGTTTGAAACTTTTCGATCTCTTTATTTTTTCCCTTATCATTAAGATGAATACGACAATCGCGGAGTTTTTTGTTATGTAAGTTGGCTTTCTTTGCGCGTTCGTTGGCAAGCTTCTTAACACCCGCAATATCTTTACGCTCACGCTCGGACTGAAGAATGCGCTTCAGCATTGCTTGAGCAGAATCGGGATGTTTGTGTAGGTAGTCGTCAAGCTGTTTTTTAATAAAATCAATGACAAAACTTCTAACACTTGACCCGCCGAGAGCAACACTTAAAGAGCCTAGCTTGGTTTTGGTTTGCGACTCAAATACTGGCTCATGCATCCGAATACTCAAAGCACCTACAATAGATGCACGAATGTCAGCAGCATCGAAATTTTTGTTGAAATACTCTCTAACTGCTTTTATTAGTGCTTCGCGAAAAGCAACTAAATGTGTGCCTCCTTGTGTAGTGTGCTGCCCATTCACAAAAGAATAATAGTCTTCTCCGTATTGGTTGGCGTGGGTGAGAGCTACTTCAATATCATTACCTTTCAAATGGATGATAGGATATCGGAGGTTTTCCTCGTTGGTTTTTCGCTTGAGTAAGTCGGCGAGTCCGTTAGCAGAAAAGTATTTTTTTTTGTTAAAGACAATATTTAAACTTACATTTAAAAAAACATAATTCCATATCTGTTCTTCCAAGAATTCGGGAATAAAACGGTAATTTTTAAAAATCGTTTCGTCCGGCTCAAAAACAATGTGCGTACCACTTTTTTGATTGGAGGAACTAATATAGTGGTCTTTTATCGGAATACCCATTTGAAAATCTATCGTCTTCACTTTACCATCTCTAAAGGATGATACCTTAAACGAGCTAGAAAGCGCGTTAACTGCTTTTGTTCCCACTCCGTTAAGTCCGACAGATTTTTGAAAAACGCTTGAGTCGTATTTACCACCTGTATTAATTTTAGCAACGCAATCTAGCACTTTTCCCAAAGGAATTCCTCTACCATAATCTCTTATTTCTACTCGTCGTTCATTGGCTTTCACTTCAATAGTTTTTCCAAAACCCATGGTATATTCATCAATACTATTATCAATTACTTCTTTCACTAAGACGTAAATACCGTCGTCGGGTGCAGAGCCATCGCCCAGTTTACCGATGTACATACCTGGACGTAATCTAATATGCTCGCGCCAGTCAAGCGATTTAATACTGTCTTCTGTATAACGAGAATTATTGGTCATGTTTTTGACTCAAAAATCAGATTTTATTTATTTCCGCATGTGAGCTATGCCCTCAGTCACTAAAAGCAGTATTTTCATTGTTGGGATAGGTATTGTTTTTTCTATCAATATCTGCCATTCTTTCTGAAGGGTCGATAACGATACTTGTAATTTCTTTAACACTCTTATTTATTTTCATTACATATTCGGGATAAGTCCACGGCCAGTCTTTTTTAACAATTGCCCGAAGGTTTTGCATTTTCTCTTTCTTTTCACCTCTCATAATGCGCAGCGGAATATAATAGTAGCTCGATGTGCCATCCTGATAGGTAATTTTCACGTCGATGGGCATAGGCATAGTTCCCTTATTTTGTAGTGTAATTGTTGTGCGTTCATCATGTCCTGCAATGTATTTGATACCGTAGTCAATGGTGTTGACAGTACCAATCCAGTTTTCAAAATACCAGTCCAGTTCAATACCCGAAACCTTTTCCATCACTCTTTTAAAATCGGTAGGGGTAGGATGTTTATAACGCCAAGTATAATAATAACGCAACATACCCTTTTCAAAAGCCTCTTGTCCAATAATATAGCTAAGTTGATTTAAAAATACTGCTCCTTTCGAGTAGGAGCTAATACCGTAGGCTTTGTTGGTAATGAAGTAATCGGCGTGGGTACTCATTGGCTCCTCTTTACCGTCTTCTACTATCTTAAAATATGCTCTGTAATTGCCTTGATGGGGATTTTTCAAATTTTGATTAAAAAGAATATTCATCACGTAACTTGAGGCATAAGATGTGAAGCCTTCGTCCATCCAGGCATATTTGGCTTCGTTAGTAGCCAGCAGCATTTGAAACCAACTGTGAATGACCTCATGAACGGTTACTCCGACCAAGCTTCCTAAAGAACGCTGCCCAGTAATGAGCGTTGCCATCGGATACTCCATGCCGCCATCGCCACCTTGTATAACAGAATATTTGCTGTAAGGGTAGAGACCAAACTTTTTATTAAGTATTTCGAAGGCTTTTACAGTAAAGAAAGATAAATTTTGCCAGTATTTTGTCAATGAGTCAGGTTGGTAGAAAAAATGGATTTTAGCACCATTGGGTACTTGTGCAGTCGTATGTATATAATTGGGGTCGGCAGCCCAGGCGAAGTCGTGTACTTTCGGTGCCTTAAAATGCCACCGGATTTTAGCATCTTTTTTCCTTTTAACCGGTTTATCTGGATCTTCATAACCGTGTCCAATGACTTGCGGGTTTTGCAAATAGCCAGTAGCAGCTACTGTATAGGCAGAATCTATACTGATGTTCACCTCAAAATTACCCCAAACTCCGTGAAACTCTCTTGCGATATAAGGATTAGCGTGCCAGCCTTCGCGATCGTATTCGCATAATTTCGGATACCACTGTGTCATAGAATAGGCAATCCCCTCTGAGTTGTCGCGTCCCGAACGCCTGATTTGTAAAGGTACTTGTGCTTGAAATTTCATAGCTAATTTGGTACTTTTATTCGGTAATATTGGTCGAATTAAATTGACTTCCAGAATAGTGCCTTCTACCTGATAGTTTAATTTTTTGCCGTCTTGTTTGAGCTCTAATATTTTTTGATACCCTATTTCATTTTCACCCAAAGCAGCAATTCTTGCCCCCACTCGTCTATCAGGGTCGGCAATGGTACGCGAGCGCACATCCATCATACTACCGGGCTGAAAGGCATTAAAATACAAATGATAGAAAATTTTTGTGAGCGTATCTGGCGAATAGTTCGTGTAGATAATAGTTTGATCACCTAAAAAGCGATGATTTGTAACGTCAAAATCAATTGCCATATTGTAATCAGCAGATTGTTGCCAATAATGTTGCTGACCAAAAAGGTGAGGCGAAAAAGCAAATAGATATAAAGCGATAAAAAAAAAATTGTTCATTGTGTGTACATCTTAAGTAGACTCGATTTTAGTACTATTTAGTTTTTATTCAATAAATATGTTATTTGGTGAAACAGGCAACTAATCTTCTTCTTCAGGATAAGGTATATATACGAAATTAATAAAATCTTTATCCACCACAAAAAGACAGCAAAATTCTTCAATATCTTTATAATTTACCGTAAAATAGCTGAGCTTTTCACTATCTATAAGACCTCTTTCAATAAATTCATCAAGGTAAGAGATATTGTAATTCCAAGTGAGATACATTTCAGTATTTTTCAATAATGTCAATCCAATTTTAATAGGTTCTTTGGCGATAGGGAAAATAGGATAATTGGAAATGCCTCTTGCTTTCAATTCATAAGCAGCCTCTTTCAACCTGTAGGCTATTTTTACAAAGTCCTTCGTAATTGTTCCTAAGTATTTGCCATCAAGTTCAGAGTTAGTATTCATTGTGTGGAACTAAACCAGTATTTAAGACGAAACTAAAAGACAAATGTACTATTTTACATCATATATTTGGAAAGAATTTTTAGCACTTTTTATGCCTGACTATTACTAATTTTCTAGTTATGTGCTGTATCTTTGTTGTACTTCCCTATACTTAATTAGTATAGGGATAAATATATTGTCTGCTCGTGGGATGCAACCTACGTTGAACAGAAACTTGTGCAAGGCTTTACCATTTAGGTAAGCCTGCAACTGCCAAAGCTCTGCCGTCTATGAGCAGCTCATTTAATGTGGCATAATAGCTGAACTGCTTTAAAAAAATATCAAAAAACTCAAGCATACAGATTGCACAAAATCAAACAGTTTAAATTTTACTAATCACTTAATTATTTATGAATTATGATGTCAAAAAAAATACACACTCGTATACTGTCGATTTTATTAATATTTGGATGCGCCTTATGTCTATCATTTCAGGCACACAGCATTCCGCCATCTCATAGTATCTGGAATAATTTGCTGAAAAAATATGTCTCTAAAGAAGGTGCTGTTAATTATAAGGGTTTCATTGCCGATAAAAATACATTTGAAGAATACCTCAATATATTAAGCACTACACCTTCGCAAGCTAGTTGGAGTAAGGAAGAACGTTTAGTTTATTGGATTAACGCCTATAACGCTTTCACAGTAAAGCTGATTATAGACCATTACCCGGTCAAAAGTATTAAAGACATTGGTGCCAAACTGGCAATACCGGGGTTAAATTCGGTGTGGGATGCAAAATTTATTACTATCGGAGGGAAAAAGTACAGCCTCAATAATATAGAACATGGTATTTTGCGCAAAAAATTTAACGAACCGCGTATTCATTTTGCAGTAGTATGCGCATCTTATTCATGTCCTCCATTGCGGGCAGAAGCCTACAGTGCTGAGCATATCGAAAGACAACTCACAGAGCAAACGAGAATTTTTTTGAGCGACAAACGCAAGAATGTCATCTCTTCTGATAAACTACAAATATCGAAAATATTTAGCTGGTTTAAAGGAGACTTTACAAAAAACACCTCATTGATAGATTTTCTAAACAAATATACAGACACAAATATTAGTGCCAGTGCTAAAATGAGCCATTTAAGTTATGATTGGCAATTGAATGAATAGCACAAAAATTTTTCATCCCTAACAAAAAAGAGGTTAGCTGAAGAGTTAGCCTTTTTTTACTCTATTTATAACACTATAGATTCAATCAAAGGATTCAATCCCATTTTGTCTATATCTGCAACTTGAACACGTCTTACTACTTGGAAAAAACCTATCAACTCTTGATGAGGAGGGCGTTTTGCAATGGATATAGAATTTTCATTTTGTCGAATACGGTACTCAATCTTTTTCCCACCAGTAGCTTTGTGGTAGTTTTTCGCCTAGAATGATACTTTCCCCTATCATAGGAGTGGTGATAGTTGATTTGTTTTTTTGTGCTGCTGCGATGATACGCCTTATTGGCTCTGTCCAAGAGTGTACTGAGAGATTGAAAGCTCCCCAGTGAATAGGCACTAATATTTTACCCTTCAAGTCGAGGTGTGCTTGAGCAGTCTGTTCGGGCATCATGTGTATTTCTTTCCATAGCTCATTATACTGACCACACTCTAGCAAACATAAATCAAAGGGTCCGTATTTTTGACCTATCTTTTTAAATCCTTCAAAATACCCAGAATCGCCATTAAAAAAGATGCGTACATTTTTACCATTAATTACCCATGAACACCACAGTGTTTTGTTTCTGTCGTTCAAGGTTCTACCTGAAAAATGTTGAGCCGGTGTAGCCACTAACTGTATTCCCCGTTGGTCAGTGCTTTGCCACCAATCTAGCTCAGTAATTTTGTTTGCTGCCACTCCCCATTTTTTCAGGTGTGAACCTAATCCAAGCGGCACATAAAAATGTTTTACTTTGTCTTTTAGCCGTACTACCGACCAATAGTCGAGGTGGTCGTAGTGGTCGTGCGAAAATAATACAGCATCAATAATAGGGAACTCTTCAATAGCTAGAGGTAAAGTGTTGTTGAACCGCTTAGCTATGAACGAGACCGGTGCCGATGCTGATCCGAGCATCGGGTCAAGCAGCAAGTTTTGTCCGTCAATTTCTAACAAAAATGTGGAATGGCCAAACCATGTGGCTCTCACCAAAGTATCAACAGTCGTTTTAAAAATACTTTTATCTATTTCTTTGACGGGAATAGACCAGACAGGGCTTTGGTCTTTAGCACCATTAATCCACTTCCACATAGCTTCTATGCCTTTTGCAAAACCCATCTGTATATCTATGTTTCCGCTATTTTGAAATCCTTTCTCATGGTATTGGGGTGATTGGCTAATTTTTTCAAGGTGTTCGTTTTGTGGTGTACAACCAAATTGAGGAGCCAGATTAACGAATGATGTAATACCGATGATTACCAAAATAACGATCGTGATAATAGTTATCATAGCACACTTGATTATTTTTTTCATTATATATCGATTTTCACTTATTATGATTCAAGAGCGGCAAACTATCTGTCTTTGTAAATAGTTGTTCTTTTTAGAATTGTTTTTTTTTGTTAAAAACCCAAAATTACTATGTTTCTTTTAAAGAAAATATTGTTTGTAGTAGCAATTTTAGCACTGGCGACCGCTTGCCGACAAAAAAGTGTTAAAAACGAACAAAGCTCAGAATTTGCCGCATTAGCAGCCCACGCCAGTGTTGAAAAGAACGATTTTGGCAGCTATTGGTATGCTGGAAAAGCAGAACTGACAAGCTATCATTTAGAACAAGCACGCTATGGCGAAATTCATCGCGGACACGCGGTGTTAATATTTGTGACGGAAGACTTTTCCCTAAAAAAACAAGTCAAACTCGACCAGCCGCAGCGCGCTTCCGCTGATGCAGTAAAAGTTATGAAACTGAATCTGACCAAAAAATTTAATACAGGAGTCTATCCCTACTCGTTGATGAGTTCTATTTTTACCCCAACAGATATACAAAGCTACCCGCATTCTCTAAAGGTAAGCACCTCCTCTCAGGAATGGTGTGGGCATACTTTTGCGCAACTAAATCTGACCAAAGACAATTATTATCAAGTAATGGCTCGCTCTTACTTTGAGTCGGAAGGCGATAAAAATTTTAAATTAAATCAGGCATGGCTTGAAGACGAGATATGGAATAGAATAAGGATTAACCCGCAAAGCCTGCCCACAGGAGTTGTTGACATGATACCCAGCACAATGTATATACGTCTGTCACATGGGACTTTTAAGGCAGAAAAAGTTACAGCTTCCACCACTGCTAAAGATAATTTGATGCACTACGAGCTTCAATACGGGCAGTCTGGTCGCAGTTTGCTAATTATTTTTGAAAAAGAGTTTCCTTATGAGATTGTCTCTTGGGAGGAAACTTATGTAGATGGTTTTGGGGCTGAAAAATTAACTACAAAAGCTATACGCAACCAATCATTATTACTAGATTACTGGTCTAAGAACGGAGTAGAGGATAGTCGGTATCGTAAGATGTTAGGTCTTTGAAAACACGTGTAGAGATAAATCGAAAAATTATATTTATTATAGAATATAGCCTCTGCAATGATAGTCATTGCATGAGTTTAGAAGCTATATAGGGTGTGTTGTATACTTGCGAAAAGACGTACTGAAAGCCACTTAAATTTTGATTCAGCACGTTATTGAAGCGGTTTAACTATTTAACTTCTTTTAAAGACTATTTGGTATGAGTAGCATGAAATACTTTAATATCAGGCTAAATGAGAGTTTAGACCTGAGAAAAGGTGATATTTTGCTGTCAGAACCCATGTTGCTCGATCCTAATTTTCATCGATCTGTTATTTTTATTTGCGAGCATGATGATGATAAAGGATCTTTTGGTTTAGTAATTAACAGACCATTTCACACAGATATAAATCCTATTGAAGAAATATTTTTTGCCGATAAGCAGCTTTTTATCGGCGGTCCTGTGGAACAACAAACACTTCATTTTATTCATAAAATAGATGATTTAGCAAAAAGTATTCCGCTAAAAAATGGCTATTATTGGGGGGGTGACTTTGAAATGCTCAAAGCTATAAACTTGCAAGGGGGGCTTGCTCCTTCAAATTGCCGTTTCCTAATTGGCTACAGTAGATGGGAGAAACAACAACTGAGAAACGAACTTTTGCAAAATTCATGGATTATCTCTAGAAATGCCCCCGAAAAACTTTTTGAGGTAAATCCAGAGAATATGTGGAAATATATTTTAGAAGAAATGGGCGGCAAATATAGAGTTTTTATAAATTACCCTGCCGACCCTGATATGAATTAAATATTTTAGCGTATGTTTGCGAAACATATTCTGCGATATACAGGAAACATCATCAAGCATAAACAATACAGTAAATAATATGTTCTTACGTAAAGAATTTTTATCACCTCAAAAACAAACTATTTTATGAAAAAGACCCTACTCCCCTTTATTTTAATGCTATTTTCTAGCTTGAGTTATGCCCAAAAAACTGTAAAAGGCAGCGTTACAGACAGCCAAACGGGCGAAGCACTTATTGGCGCAGCCATTCAAGAGAAAGGTACAAATAAAGGCACTGTAACGGACATTTCAGGAAATTTCAGCATGGAAGTGTCGGGTGCCGGTACTATTTTGGTTTTTAGCTTCATCGGCTACCAAAAAAAAGAAGTAACTGTTCAAGAGGCTACTAACTACGATATTACGCTCACCGAATCAGGCATTAGCCTTGGCGAAGTGCTGGTCGTTGGCTCAAGAAACCCTAACCGTGTGGCTACCGAGACTGTCGTTCCCGTAGATGTGATTAATATAGATGAGTTGAGAGCTGCTGCACCACAGGTAAATTTGAATCAAATGCTAAACTATGTGGCACCTTCCTTCACATCGAACGTACAGAATATTTCTGATGGTACTGACCACATCGACCCTGCATCTTTGCGTGGCTTAGGACCTGATCAGGTTTTAGTACTTGTTAACGGCAAGAGAAGGCATACCACCTCTTTGGTAAATGTCAATGGTACTTTCGGCAGGGGAAATGTAGGTACAGACCTAAACGCCATACCCGCTGCTGCTATCAAAAGAATAGAAGTATTGAGAGATGGGGCAGCAGCGCAATACGGCTCTGACGCTATTGCTGGCGTAATTAATATTGTGCTAAAAGATGACACAGACGCGCTCAACCTCTCGGTGACGACAGGTGCTAATTTTTCGAAAAATGCCAACGTGCAAACTGGCGGTACAGATGGTGTAACTACTAATGTGGCAGCTAATTTTGGGCTAAAACTCGGCGACAGAGGCGGACGCTTAAACTTCTCTGGTGACTTCGATGTGCGAGATCCTTACAACCGCATGAAAGAATTTGAAGGTAATATTTTCAATCTATACAACAGGGTAGAGAGAGTAGCTGCTGCCGACGGATATGATATTACCAACCTCTTAGACGACGATGTAGCAGATGTTATCCAGTACGCTGAAATGGCAGATATTGATATACAGGGGGCAGCGACCAAAGATTCTCTACAGACAATACTCATCGGAGATGATACAGAGTCAGAACTCACTGCGAGAGGTCAAACTAGAGCTGATTATAACATGCGTATCGGGCAGTCTGCCCTGCGGGGTGGTCGTTTTTTTGCAAACCTATCCTTACCTTTAGATGAAGAAGGCACAGAGTTTTATGCTTTTGGTGGTATTAGTACCCGTGTAGGTAATTCTGCTGGATTTTACCGACTACCGAGCCAATCCAGAACGTTTACGCCGGCCTATATAAACGGTTTCTTACCTGAAATAAACTCTGATATCAGGGATCAATCTGTTGCCTTAGGCATCAAAGGAAAAGTCAATAATTGGGATGTAGACTTTAGCAATACTTATGGTAGAAACGCCTTTCTCTATACCATTGGAAATACCTTTAATGCTTCGCTACAAAATGCCTCGCCTCTGACCTTCGATGCGGGGGGGTTCTCTTTTTCACAAAATACGAGTAACTTAGATATAAATCGCTTTTTTAGCTATGCTATGCAAGGTTTGAACGTAGCTTTTGGCGCAGAGTACCGTGTAGAACGCTATGAGATAGTAGCGGGTGAAGAGCCTTCTTATTCACAATATACCCCCAACGGACAGCGAATTACTTTAGCTTCGCAGAATCCTGCAGTAGATTTTTTTGGACGTGCCAGACCGGGCGGTTCGCAGGTATTTCCCGGCTTTAGCCCTGCAAACGAACTCTCAAGAGATCGGAGTAGTATAGCAGCATATTTAGACCTTGAGGCAGACGTTACCAAGAGTTTCCTTCTGAATCTGGCTTCTAGATACGAAAATTATAGCGATTTTGGCAGTACTATCAATTTTAAGTTAGCTACGCGCGTCAAAGCAGGCGATCGTATCAATATACGCGCCGCTGCTAACACAGGATTTCGCGCACCTTCTCTACACCAAATTAACTTTAATTCTACTTCTACTATTTTTGATCAAGACGGTATTCCGCAAGAAGTAGGTACTTTTGCCAATGAAAGTCGAGCAGCTACGCTTTTGGGTATTCCTAAACTCAAGCAAGAGACCTCACAAAGTGTGAGCTTGGGAGCAAATATAGATGTAGCCCAAGCCAATATTACCATCTCTGTGGATGCCTATTTGGTCCGTATTAATGACAGAGTAGTGTATACGGGACAGTTTACAGGCCCAGGTACTGGTAGTGAATTAGACAACTTATTACGGCAAGCAAATGCCTCCAGAGCTTCTTTCTTTGTCAATGCCATCGACACACGTTCGCAGGGTATTGACGTAGTGATTACACACAAAGCAAACTTAGGAACAAAGAGCTTGCTAACTAATAGTTTGGCAGCAACTTTTTCACAAACTAGGCAAAACGGAGATATCAACGCTTCAGATATACTTAGGACTGCAGGACTTGTTTCTACTTATTTTCCAGAAGATAGCCGTGTTTACTTGGAGGAGGCTGTACCCAGAACAAAAGTAAACCTGACCAACACACTCTCATTGAGCAAATGGGTAGTTTTTCTCAGAAACGTGTATTTCGGCTCTGTAACGGAAGCGACAACCAACACCGACAGGCAGCAAGTATTCGGCAGCAAAATCGTGACAGACCTTTCGGTAGGATATAAAATTATTGATGCTTTATCACTTACGATAGGAGCTAATAACCTACTGGATGTGTATCCCGACAGGGCAACATTAGAATTTTCTGATGGAGGTACTAATCGAAGTAGTGGTCGCTTTGATTGGTCAAGGCGTTCGCAGCAGTTTGGTATCGGCGGACGATTTTTATTTGCCCGACTGACAGCTAACTTCTAACCACTCAATCAGACACCAATAGAAATACCCACAACGCATCATAGGGCTTGCGTTGTGGGTATTTCTGTTATAAGAAACTGTTTTTAAGTACGAAAACGTTTTTAAAAAATTGCCGAAGTTTTGCCACAGCTCAAAGTTAAAAGATTTTATTAACTTTGCTGCTTGTGTACATAAGCCCCACCTATGATTAGGCTAATGTATGGTTGCTTGTCTTACTTCTACCCAGAATTACCCGGTTGTGCTACTAATTTTAGTAAATTGCTTCACTTTATAATGAATCAACAGAAAGAAATACAGACACCTGCTGAGAAGAAGCAGAGAAATACGAGTGTTCAAGGGAAAGATTATACCACATTTTCTACAAAAAAAATACTTCAAGAGGCTAAAACATTACTCGCCGTAGAAAACAATGAATTGAAAAAAGCAGATAAATTATTCAAAACATTAAAATTAGCATTAGATAACCGAATTCAGCAAGAACACCAAGCATCTAAAACAAAATATATTGAAGAAGGTGGCAAGGAAGATGGTTTCATATTTAAAACCACAGCATATGATAGTTTTCATCAAGATTATGAATCTTTTCAGAAAAGAAAAACAAAGTATTTTGAAGATGCCAAAAAAAATAAAGAAAATAACTTAAAAGCCAAAAGGACAATTATTGAGCAAATTAGGCAAATTTTAGCAGAAACCAACCAAAAAAATATGCTGCTAAAAGTGAAGTCTTTGCAGGTTGCGTGGAAAAAAATTGGTGCTGTGCCACAAATCGAAGCAGATAATTTGTATAAAACCTATGACGCTCTAATGAGTAGATTCTACGACACAAAAAGAATTGAATATGACTTGCTTACACTTGATAGAGAGAAAAATTTAGAAAAAAAACTAAAGCTGTGCAAGCAGGCAGAAGATTTATTGGCACTACAAAATATTAAGGAAGCAACCCGTCACTTGAGAAAGTTATACGATAAATTCAGGTCTGTCGGTCCCATACCTAGTCAACAGCGCGAGCAGGTGTGGCAGCGGTTTAAAAAAACAGCAGATAAGCTGTACGATAGAAAGAGAGAAATATCTGATGCTTTTAAAACCTCACTTAACGATAACATGAAACTCAAGCAAGCCTTATGCATGAGAGTTGAAGCTTATATTGATTTCACTTCTGAAAACCCTAGAGAGTGGCAAGACACGACAAAAGAACTTTTACAAATACAGCGGGAGTGGGAGCGTGTCGGGAAAATACCTAAGGAGGTTACCAAAGATATTAATAAGCAGTTTTGGACAAATTTTAAGAGGTTTTTTGAAAATAAAAATAGGTTCTTTGAAACTCTTGAGGCAGAACGTGCCAAAAACCTGGAGTTGAAGGAAGCCTTGATAACAAAAGCAGAAAACCTAAAGGATAGTGAAGATTGGAAAAATACAGCACAGGCTTTAAAGAAATTACAAGAAGAATGGAAGCATTTAGGGGCCGTGCCAGAAGGTAAAAGAACTGCTACTTATGCTCGTTTTAAAGCTGCTTGCGATATATTTTTCACCCGAAAACGAGAGGATCAAGCAAGCATGGAACAAACCTATAAAAATAACCTAACCAAAAAGCTAGAAATATGCCAACATATTAACATATTGGCTAAGGAAAACCCTACAGACATACAAGCATTACAAACACTGAAAGACGCCTATTTTAAAACTGGCTTTGTTCCTAAAAGTGAAATAAAAAACATAATAAATAAATACAGTGAGGCCTTAGATACTTTTTTTGATGCCACTCATATGAAACAGCAACAAAAAGAAAAGGCAAGGCTCGATGCACAAATAGAACTATACAGAAAAGTACCCAACGCTATTAATCATCTCAGTAGAAAACAACACAGTATTCGTAAAAAAGTAAGCACTCTAGAAAATGATATTTCTCTTTGGAAAAATAATCTTCACTTTTTTTCAAACTCCAAAACAGCGGCAAAACTAGTCGAAGATTTTCAGCATAAAATTCACGAAGCACAGCAAGAGCTTAGCAGGCTAAAAAAACAAATTAAAATTATAGAGAATACTTAAATTGAATACATATTTATTGCAATAATATGAGTGTAAAGGATACGATATTGGTGCGTTCTCTTCTTGCATCATCACTGATGGTGCTAGCAGCGTTAGCGATTATAATTCGTATCTTTGATATTCAGTTTATTGATGGCGACAAATGGCGTGATGTTGTTCAGAAAAGTTATGTTCGCCTTCGAGAAGTAAAAGCTAATAGAGGTGATATATTAGCTGATGATGGTAGCTTGATAGCTACTTCTTTGCCTTTCTATCGTGTTGCCTTCGACCCCACAGTGTCTTCAGAGGACTTATTCAAGAATAAAATTGATTCTCTGGGTACTTTATTGCATAATTTTTTTGGTTCAATATCGTCCAAAGAATATAATGATCGGCTACGCACTGCCCGAGAGGCTGGTAATAAGTATGTGCTTCTAAGTAATAAAAATATTAATTATAAGGAGAAAAAACTTCTTGAGAATTGGCCTATATTTCGGAAAGGGCAGCAAGTTGGAGGGGTGATTTTTGAAAAAAAAGACCTGCGTTATAAACCTTTTGGTTCTTTGGGAAGAAGGGCTATCGGACTGACCCAAGAGGACGACAGCCTGGGTATACGGGGAACGACCGGGATAGAGTATAGTTATGATGATATGCTTAAAGGAAAAAATGGAAAAGCATTGTATCAAAAGCTATCCGGCAGTCAATGGAAGCCCATCAGCAGTGGATCGCAGGCCAGACCTGAGAGTGGTCTTGATATTCATACTACCCTAAATATTGATATGCAACAATACGCAGCTTCAACTCTTGAAGCTGCACTAATACAACACAAAGCGGCTTACGGTTGCGTCTTGCTCATAGAAGTACAAACCGGTGCTATTAAAGTCATGGTCAATTTGGGTAGGGATAGGGAAGGTAAATATGTAGAAAATTATAATTATGCTGTGGCGAGTCAGGGTGTTACAGAGCCGGGCTCCACTTTTAAAGCAGTCTCGATGATGGCTGCATTAGAAAATGGAAAAGTGACATTGGATGATAGCATTGATACAGGTGCAGGCAGTTATATGTTCTATGAGGAGTGTGTGATGCGTGATATAACTGGTTTTGGAAAAATTACTGTAAGACAAGCTTTTGAGAAATCGTCTAATATTGGTATTTCCCGATTAATATACGATCGCTTTAATCAGGATCCGCAGAAATTTCTCACTTACATTCAAAAGTTTAAACTATCTAAAAGTTTTGACTTTCAAATAAAAGGCTTGGGAAAACCTTTTATTAATCAAGTGAACAGCAGTGGAGGATGGAGTGGGTGCTCTTTGCCCTGGATGTCTATTGGCTATGAACTCGAACTTTCGCCACTACAAACACTCACTTTCTATAATGCTATTGCTAATAATGGTAAAATGATCATACCCTTTATTGTGAAAAAAGTGTCCAAAAACCAACTGGAAGTAGAATCTTTTGGAACAAAAATAATGAAAAAAAATATTTGTTCTGACAAAACGCTGAAAATTATACAATCGCTTTTAGAAGGAACTGTTAAACGGGGTACCGCCAGAAATATATGCTCTAATACGTATAAAATTGCCGGTAAAACAGGCACTACCCATAAACTCAAAAACGGCGCATACACCAATCAATATTATACCTCTTTTGTTGGTTATTTTCCTGCCGATCGACCCCGATACAGTTGTATTGTAGTAGTTGACGACCCCAAAGGAAAAGCACATTTTGGAGGCAATGTAGCAGCTCCTGTATTTAAAGAAATTGCTGATAATATATATATTAAATACATTCATAGCGATTTCAACCAGATAAGCAATAATCCAAAAAACACCTCTTTCCCTCATATTATTGCCGGAAATTTTAACGAGCTGCAAATGCTCTGCGATAAATTTAGTTTGCCTCATATTTCTATGAATACAACATTTTGGGTAAGAACAAAAATAGTAAATGACACCATTCAATGGGTTAATAATCTGTATACAGAGCCGCATGTTATTACAGATGTCAGAGGAATGACTTTGAAGGATGCATTATATATTTTAGAGAGCCGAGGTTTAAAAGTAACTGTCAAGGGGCAAGGGCGAGTGAAGACCCAATCTTTGCCGCCGGGTACCAAAGCAACAAAGAAAGGAAGGAAAATTATGATAACACTCGGATAAAGCTGAGAAGTGGTGCAGTACAAAAATAATGGAGAAAAAGGCTTGAAAAGCATATTTAGGCAAGATTACTTTACTACCATAAAAACATCAGCGTGTTACTCCATTGCCGATTTTATTTCTTCCAGTTATGAAAAGCATTATATTGAGAGTTAAAGCTAAAATATTGTCAGCAATTAAAATTTCAGTACACTGCAAAATGTTAATAATTTGTTCTTTGGTCATAATTCCAAATTGCTTGATTTTTTGTTCAATTTTTTTGACTTTTTCAAGTCTTTTCTTAAAATCAGCATGGTTTAAGCACTTCTGGCAAATCAGCTGAATGAAGTACTACACCAGATGCAACCAAGGAGAGTAAACAGGAAAATCATGAAAGATTAATTCAATGCCATTACATATATTCCTTGACCATTTATCTCACTTTATCCTTGTGTGGCATTGTTATCAATAACAACCATGCTTCGAGATTTTTATATAAATACATCTTTATCAACCCAAAGGGAACAACTGAGTTTCTCTTACAAACCCAAGTATTTTTGATATGAAAAGAAAAATTGTCTATTATGCTGTAAGAATCATTCCAGCAGCTATTATGTTGCAAACTTTACTTTTTAAATTCGGAATTGGCGGTATCGACATGCTAAAGGTTTCTCAGGAGCTATTTACAAAAATCTCAATTTTTGTATTTGGGTCTCCAGATTATGAAGCATATGGAAGAATAAGTACTGGCATTATTGAACTAATTGCTTCAGCATTATTACTAATTCCGCAAACCAGCTGGGTAGGGGCTTTGATAGGCTTAGGCACTATGCTTGGTGCTATTGTGCTGCACCTCACTGTATTGGGTGTAGCAATGGGTGAGCAAGGTGACCCAAGTTTATTCATCATGGCGGTGGTTGTATTGCTTTGCTGTTTGAAAGTAGTATATGATAATAAGAAAAAAATATTTAGTCGGTTAACATATAAATAGATCTGATCGAAATAATTATACCCTTTAAGCTATACTATACCGGAATATTTTAGTAAAATAGCGGGTAAAATCCGTCACTTGTGTGTCATCTGGATTTTTTTTTGATAAGGCTTAATACAGGTTTATCTTTGTCGCAGGAAAGAATAGAGTGCTTGTTAATGTGAGGAAATAGAAATATGCAAAGTAGGCTTCTGTTGTGATAAAAACCGAAAGTAATGAAAATAGTTAAACATAATTTTTAATTCTTAACTCAAGTTTATGCCTTATTTATTTACCTCAGAGTCTGTGTCTGAAGGACACCCCGATAAGATTTGTGATCAGATTTCCGATTCAGTATTAGATGCGATGCTTGCTCAAGATCCTGATTCGAGGGTAGCTTGTGAAAGTTTTGTAACAACAGGTTTAGCTGTAGTAGGTGGTGAAGTAACCACCAAAGCCTATGTAGAAATTCCTGATATTGTTCGCCAAACCATTAAAAAAATAGGTTACGATAAAGATGGTTATCAGTTTGAGGCAGACTCTTGCGGGGTGATAGTAACTCTACACAGCCAGTCTCCTGACATTGCACAAGGCGTTAATGAAGGAGAAGGCGTAGACCAAGACCAAGGGGCAGGAGACCAAGGAATGATGTTTGGCTATGCTAATGCAGAAACCACTGAATATATCCCAATGTCTCTAGCATTTTCACACCGACTGGTAGAAGAACTAGCAAATATCCGCAAAAATGAATTACACTTAATGCCGTATTTACGTCCCGACAGTAAAGCTCAGGTAACCATATTGTATGATGACAACCATAAACCCCTAAAAGTCCATACGGTAGTACTATCCACTCAGCATGACGATTTTGCCGAAGAAAAAATAATGCTCACCAAGATTAGTGAAGATATTAAAAATATCCTTATTCCAAGGGTCATCCCCAGTGAATTATTAGACGAAGATACAGTATATCATGTAAACCCTACCGGTAAATTCGTTATTGGCGGTCCGCATGGTGATGCAGGTCTTACCGGCAGAAAAATTATTGTTGACACTTACGGAGGCAGAGGAGCACATGGTGGGGGGGCTTTTTCAGGTAAAGATCCTTCTAAAGTAGATCGCAGTGCCGCTTATGCCTCCCGTCATATTGCCAAAAATTTGGTAGCAGCAGGTGTTGCCGACGAGGTGCTGGTGCAAGTAGCTTATGCTATTGGTGTGGCAAAACCTGTTTCTTTAAATATCAATACTTACGGAAGATCCAAAGTGGACGTAGATGACAACATAATAGCCGAAAAGATATCAGCAATATTTGATATGCACCCAAAAGCACTGATTGAACGCCTAGAACTCAAAAACCCTATTTTTTCTGAAACAGCCGCCTATGGACACATGGGGCGAAAGCCTTTTAGCAGAGAGTTAGAAATTACCACTACAGAAAGGCAAGAGCTAGATGGTGTAGTTACCGAAATCAAAAAGACGAAAAAAAAGAAAATCAACTTCTTCACGTGGGAAAAATTAGATTATGTAGATAAAGTAAAAACATCTTTTAACCTATAATTATAATTACACATAACTAAAAAAACTATGGTACGTTTAGCAAAAAAACGTAAATCAAACAAACGAGTATATTTGATGATTGGCATTTTTACTGTCTTTATAGCTCTTTTCTTGGTAGTTGCAAAATCAGTGGGCTGGTTGGGTAAAGAAAAAGCCAAAAAAGTACTTTTTAGTGATTGCAAGCAGGTAACCATTGTAGAAAAAGTTAGTGCTTCGGGAAAAGTACAGCCCGTAGAGGAGGTAAAAATCAGCCCAGAAGTGTCGGGTGAGATCAAAGAAATTTATATTAGTGAAGGCGATTCTGTCACCGAAGGGCATTTGCTCATCAAAATCAGACCTGATAACCTCCAGGCAGCACTCGATCGGGCGATTGCCTCACTCAACACCCAAAAAGCTAATTACGCTCAGTCCAAAGCAAGACTCGCTCAACAAGAAGCTAGTCATATTGCTGCATCGCAGAGTTACGAGCGGAGTGAAGATCTCCATGAGCAAAACGTTATTTCGCAGCAAGACTATGAAAATGCAAAACGGGACTATGAGGTAGCCCAAGCAAGCCTAGAGGCTGCTGAGCAAAACTTAGAAGCTGCTCGCTATACAGTACTCAGTGCTGAAGCTACGGTAGATGAATCTAGAAAAAACCTTGCACTTACACAAATCTATGCTCCCATGTCAGGTATCGTCACACGACTAGATGTAGAAAAAGGAGAACGGGTGGTAGGCACACAAACTATGGCTGGCACAGAAATGCTGCGAATTGCCAATTTGAACACTATGGAAGTACGCGTAGATGTCAATGAAAACGACATCATTAAATTGTCCATTGGCGATACGGCTGTGATAGACATAGATTCCTACTCTTTTAGAAACGAAAAATTTACAGGAACCGTTTATGCTATTGCCAACTCAGCTAATATTGTACAAGGGGTAAGCGATGCAGTCACAGAGTTTGAGGTAAAAATTTTATTGTTGCCAGGGTCTTATAAACACTTGTTACAGGAGAGTAATTCACCCTCACCATTCCGCCCCGGTATGACTGCCAGCGTTGACGTGATTACTGAAACCCGCAGAAATGTATTGTCCGTGCCATTAACAGCTGTCACTGTACGCAATCCACAAGATAATAAAAAAAGCCTCAGCGGAAGGGGCGGTCAAAATAACAAAACAGAAAAGAAAGGAACTGATAGAGGAGAAGCAGCCTTACAAGAAGTGGTCTTTGTCTATGATGAAAAAACCTCAGCAGTGGATTTAATTAATGTAAAAACCGGTGTGAGTGATTTTGAAAATATAGAAATCTTGGAAGGTATTGAATTAGGTCAGCAAGTGGTAAGGGGTCCTTTTCGCATGGTATCTGAAGAACTCCAGAGCGGCGATCTAGTGGAAAATATAGAAATAGAAAGCAAAAGAGAAAACGAGGAAAAAAAGGAAAGCTAATCGGCTTGGAAATCACCGAATACTCCCCTTAGATATATTTGCAATGGGTTGTGAATAGTCGCTTAATGCTTTTTACTCCCCACTACTAACTTTTTCAAATGTGTTTTCAAGCACTTGCTTTGTCAAATTTTTCTGCAACAGTACGCCAATTAATTAGCTTGAAAAAAGCATTGATATAGTCACCTCTTTTGTTTTGGTAATTCAAATAATAAGCATGTTCCCAAACATCAATGCACAAGATTGGCTTACCGGCTCTTTCGACAAGCTGCGCCATGAGTGGATTGTCTTGGTTAGGGGTGGAAGTTACAAAAAGTTTTCCACTGTTATCTACACAAAGCCAAGACCAACCCGATCCAAAAACAGATTTGGCAGTTTTGAAAAATATTTCCTTGAAACCATCAAAGGAGCTAAACTGTGCGTTGATAGCTTCTGCTAGCTTGCCCGAAGGAATTCCCTCCGAATTGGGAGTCATGATTTGCCAAAAAAGGCTATGATTGTAATGACCACCACTATTATTTCTAATGGCTGTTGTAGTAGCTTCATCACGTAACCGACCGAATATGTCTGTTAATGCTGTTTGTGCAAAAGCACTCCCTTCAAGTGCCTTATTGAGTTTATTTACATATCCTTGATGATGTAAATCATGATGTATTCTCATTGTGTCATGATCAATATGAGGCTCTAAGGCAGCAAATTCGTAAGGTAATGCAGGAAGCTTATAAGTAGTCTTTGGATCTGCATTTTCGGCATCACTGGCTTGCTTTTTTGTTTCGCAGCAATAGAAAGGGTTTACAAGGGCGGCACCAGTTAAAAGTGCACTTGCTTGTATAAATTTTCTTTTTTTCATTGGTTTTGAAATTAATTAACAAATTTTGCGTAATGCGTAAAGGTAATGATTTTTTTCGCTTTGGTAAATTTTAACAAAACAAAAAATGAAGTCAGCAAAAGTAGCTATTGTTATGGGTAGTCAGTCTGATATTCCAATCATGTCGGCTGCTACTAAAATACTCGAAGTTTTAGGAGTAACGTACCATTTGGATATTGTTTCGGCGCACCGCACGCCAGAAAAAATGTTTAATTTTGCTAAAACAGCCCGTGAAAAAGGCTTCCAAGTAATTATTGCTGGTGCGGGTGGTGCAGCACATTTGCCGGGGATGATTGCTTCACTGAGTACCTTGCCGGTGGTGGGTGTGCCAATTAAATCAATTAATTCTATCGACGGGTGGGACTCTATACTGTCTATTTTACAAATGCCAGCAGGTGTTCCAGTGGCTACCGTAGCACTAAATGCTGCACTAAATGCTGGCATCTTGGCTGCACAAATTATTGGCACTACCAATTCAGAGGTAGCTCAAAGGTTGGTAGTGTACAAACAAGAACTAAAAAAAAAAGTCACTAATCCGTCCCAAAGTTAATGAGCATTCATATTGGCTTTAATTTTTTCTGCCACATCTGTGAGTTCTTGTGCCGTCATTTTTACCTTAGGTTTTGTGAAATTCATATCTTTAACACTGTCAATTGGTATGAGGTGAAGGTGAGCATGGGGTACTTCCAATCCTACTACTGCCATGCCTACCCTATTGCATGGAAAAGTTTTCTTAATAGCGTGTGCCACTTTTTTAGCGAAAACCTGCAAACCCGCCAGTGTCTCACCGTCAAGGTCAAACATATCATCAACTTCTTTCTTTGGCACCACCAACGTGTGCCCCTTAACCATGGGAGCTATGTCTAGAAAAGCACAATATTTTTGGTTTTCTAGTATTTTATATGAAGGAATTTCATTGCGGATTATTTTAGTAAAAATACTTGACATTTTTTATATTTTGTAATTGCTAAGCACCCAATGGGTGCTATTAAGATAATTAAATTGGTTTTTGGAAAAAGCTAACTACTTGACAAGTGTTCATATTATTTGTTATAAAATTATGCTCCAAGTATTTTTATCCAACAGTATTAACCATATACCTTCCCTAACACGCTTACAAGCCCAATTCTTTTAGCTGCTCATCGTCCACTGGAGAAGGAGAATCTATCATCACATCGCGTCCTGAGGTGTTTTTAGGAAAAGCAATATAGTCGCGGATAGAGTCAGAGTTGCCAAATAGGGCGCATAAACGATCGAACCCAAAAGCAATACCTCCGTGCGGAGGAGCACCATATTCAAAAGCATCCATCAAAAAGCCAAACTGCGCTTGGGCTTCTTCTTTGCTGAAACCTAAAGTTTTAAACATTTCTGCTTGCAAATCTTTGTCGTGGATACGAATAGAACCGCCGCCCAGCTCCACGCCATTCAATACCATATCATAAGCATTTGCCCTTACTTGCTCGGGCTTCGTACACAATTTTTCCCTGTCTTCGGGCAAAGGTGAAGTAAAAGGGTGGTGCATAGCGTGGAATTGTCCGGTTGCTTCATCTTTTTCCAACAGCGGAAAGTTCAACACCCAAAGTGGATAATAAACATCTTTTTTGCACAAGCCCAATCGCTCTGCCATTTCCAAACGAAGTTCACCCATCGCTTTGCGGGTATTTGTCAGTGCACCGGAAAGAATTAATAATAAATCGCCAGCTGTTGCTTGGCATATTTCTGCCCAACTCTTTAGATCATCAACTGTATAAAATTTGTCCACTGAAGATTTAAAACTGCCGTCTTCATTACATTTAACATAAACCAAACCTTTGGTGCCTATTTGCGTACGCTTGACCCATTTAGTGAGCTCGTCAAGTTGTTTTCGCGTGTAAGTCGAACAACCTTTTACACAAATACCCAGCACGACCTCGGCCTCGTCAAACACTCGAAAACCTTTATTTTTAGTTTGTTTGTTGAGTCGGTGTAGTTTCATATCAAAACCGATATGCGGTTTGTCGCTGCCATAATATTCCATTGCATCGGCATAGTCCATTCTTGGAAATTCTCCCAAATAAATATCTTTGACGTTTTTGAAAAGGTATCTGACCAAGCTTTCAAAAGTGTTAAGTAACTCTTCTTGCGTAATAAAAGACATTTCACAGTCTATTTGTGTAAATTCGGGTTGCCTATCGGCGCGTAAATCTTCATCGCGGAAACATTTAACTAACTGAAAATACTTATCAAAGCCAGATACCATGAGGAGTTGCTTGAAAGTTTGCGGAGATTGAGGTAAAGCATAAAACTGCCCCTTATTCATGCGGGAAGGGACTAAAAAATCGCGTGCACCTTCGGGAGTAGACTTAATGAGTACTGGTGTTTCTACTTCTATGAAGCCCTCTTCATCGAGATAGTCTCTTGTGGCTTTTGCCAGTTTGTGACGTAAATAGATTGCCTCTTTCACAGGATTACGTCGCAAGTCGAGGTAGCGGTACTTCATTCTGAGTTCCTCACCGCCGTCAGTTTCATCTTCAATTAGAAAAGGTGGTAGTTTAGCGGGATTGAGAGTGATCATGCTATCAAGTTGAATTTCTATGTCACCTGTGCTAAGTTTAGGGTTTCGAGCGAAGCGTTTTATCACCCGGCCAGTTACTTGTATTACATACTCACGACCTAAGCCGCGAGCGTGCTGCAATAATTTATCGAGACTGACACCTTGCTCCAAAACTAATTGAGTAACACCGTAGCGGTCGCGCAAGTCTATCCAAATAAGGCCGCCTTTGTCTCTGATGCACTGCACCCAGCCGCATAGTGCTATTTTTTTATCTTTGTCAGCTAGCCTTAATTGTCCGCACGTATGTGTTCTCATAAAAAATATTCTTAGATTATTTAAATGTGCTCCTGTTTTAACAGGAATACATTTAACATATATACAATAAGTTAATTATTTTTAGTTAGTTGCAAATCTGTCAACAAGTTATTGACTGTCTTGCTATACACAGAGTCACTGCTGAGTTTTTCCTCAACTGCCTTCACAGCATGTGATACCGTGCTGTGGTTGCCTGCACCGAACTTTTCGGCAATAGCTTTTAGCGATGAGTTGGTGTACTGCTTACAGCAATACATAGCTATTTGACGGGCAAAAGCAATATTTTTTTTACGTGTTTTACTTTTTAATATTTCGCTGCTTACATTGAAATAAGCGCAAATACCCTGCTGAATAAAATCGATACTGACTTGCCGGCTAGAACGAGACACCACATCGGATAATATTGTTTTAGCAATATTCAAACTAATATCTTTTTTCATGAGGGAGGCGTTGGCAACTAAGGATATAAAGGCCCCTTCCAATTCTCTAACATTGGAATTCACTTGTTCGGCTAAGTAGTCGACTACTTGGTCAGGCATGTGTATTTGCTCTGCAAGTATTTTATGCCGTATAATAGCTGCACGAGTTTGGTAATCAGGGGCTTGCAAATCGGTAGTTAATCCCCATTTAAACCTCGATAACAATCGCTCTTTCAGTCCTTTCATATCTCTGGGGACACAATCGGAAGTCATGATAATTTGTTTGCGTCTTTGGTGCAGTGTATTAAAGATATGAAAAAAGTTTTCTTGTGTTTTTTCCTTTTTTGCCAGAAACTGTATGTCGTCAATTATCAAAACATCTACTTGTAGGTATCGGTTGGTAAATTCCTTAATTCGGTTACTTAATGATGCCTCTATAAACTGTATAGTGAATTGTTCAGTAGAAACGTATATAATATTTTTTTTAGGGTGTTGTTCGCGAATCGAATTACCAATTGCCTGTGCCAAGTGAGTTTTTCCGAGTCCTACGCCTCCGTATACCACCAAAGGATTAAAGGCAGTGATACCGGGTCGATCTGCAATAGCTAAGCCAGCAGAGCGTGCCAATCGATTACATTTTCCTTCAATAAAAGTATCAAAGGTGAGTCGTGTATCTAAAAGGATTTCGGTAAACTCACAAAACGACTCTTTTTGTTTGATAGCATTTGTCGGTAGAGGATATTTCTTTTGTTGCTTGGTGCTTGTTATTGCTGTTTTGGGAGAATGTCTAATAACAGATGGCTGCGAGCCATCGTTGGTAGTATGTGAGTTTCTCTTGCTTAGGTCTGAGGACAGTGCTGATTGGCTTTTGGCTTTTGGCTTTTTTACCATAATAATATACTCTAACTTACTGCCTACACCGAGTTGCTTATCAATAGCTTTTTTCAGTAGATAAACATAATATTCTTCTAACCATTCGTAATAAAAAGAATTTGGAAGCTGGATTGTTAGCACATTATTAAGTAATTTTACAGCCTTGATGGGCTCAAACCACGTCTTAAAGCTTTGTTCAGATATCTCAGCTTTAATCATAGATAAGCAATTTTGCCACACCATATGGCACCTATCCAAAGACTGTTGCGTCACCGTTGTTTTTTATTTAAGTTATCAAATATTCAATTAAAGGTTTTATGATGCACAGCAAAAAAGTAAAAAAAAGGAAAGCACACAGGGTTTTGATCTTGTTTTCCAACAACCTGAAAGAGTTGTGTAAAAGGTGTCCAAATTCATGGCGACATGTGTTAATACATTTAAAAAAAGCACTTTTTATTTTTTTGTTTTCCTCTTTTAGATTTGAATCAGCGTAGAAGCAGGCACACGCATTTTCAAAAACTGTACATACTAATGAGCAAAGATCAATATGAAACACGCTTGAAACAGCGAGAAGAACATTTCTATCTCATTCGATAAAAGAGGTTGCGATAAGATATCTCTTGACAGAGGTAGGTTCTGATGATTAAAGCCAGAGGCAAAATTTGGTAAAAAAAATTAATAAAAAAAATTGGTAAAAAAAACAAGAAAATTTTCTTTATTCTATATCTTTTTGATTATGAGTATTTTATAATTATTATTTACTGTTTCGGTAAAAGACACAAACTCAGAATGCACTCATTTACAAAGAGTTAATAGTGGAAGAAAAATAAGGATTTTTTTAAAAAAATTTCATACAAATGTCAACAAAAAATCTGGCGTTTTTTTTGCTAGTAAATTGGTTAATTGTTAAGTAAAACTCAATATAAAAAACCTACCCGTAACACAAGTAGGTTTTTGTTGTTATATGAACTACCCAAAAACTAAAATTTTTTAGGCTTCGCGCTTCACAGCCATTCGCTGGTAAGCTAAGGGTAGAAGTCTTACATGAACTCCACATGTACGCTGGCCATTCCCTGACGAGGTTTTTTTGTCTTATGTCGACAGGGCAGAGGTGTACAAAAAAGTTTTTTTCAAAAACTTTGTCACTCTCACCCCACACAAGCAGCAAAGCTGGCTAACGCGTTTTACACTCCATTTTATAAATGAAAAGTATATTATACAGAGTGTTTAAAAGCCCAATCCAATATATTCTTTTGTTCCGTCAGGATACACACCCTCAAGTAACACGCCACCGCGTTTGTTATCCAACATTTCAGAAATTTCTTCAGGGCTTTTCACAGATTCTTTGTCTATATGCGTAATAATAAAACCTTCTTTAATCTGAGCGGTTTGCAACCTACCTGGGTACAACTCAATTACCTTTACCCCATACGGCAGTCCAAGTTTGTCTAAGTCCTGTTCAGAAGCAGGGCCTAGCTTAGCACCTAATTCAGGAATGCGGAGAGTAGTTCTTGCAGATGCCTGAGCTGTATCGGTAGTATTATTTTTACTTTTTAGTATTAGGGTAAGTGTTTCTTCTTTATTTCCGCGCTGGCATACGACCTGGACTTTATCGCCCGGATGGTGTAAAGCAATTTGTTCTTGCAACTCGGAAGCACTGTTTACCTCAACGTCATCTACAGAAAGAATAATGTCTCCGGTTTCAACACCTGCATCATCAGCTGCGCTTCCTTCCATGACTTGCTGAATATATACCCCCTTAATTTTATTCAATCCTTCACGTTCGGCAAGCTCAGCATTGACACTTTGAATAGTTACTCCCATGAGTGCTCGTTGTACTTCGCCGTAGTTGGCCAAATCGTCCATTACTTTTTTCACTAAAGTAACCGGCACAGCAAACGAATATCCCGAATAGCTACCTGTATTGGTGGCAATAGCAGTATTAATGCCAATTAGTTGGCCATTCAAATCTACCAGAGCACCACCGCTGTTCCCTGGGTTGACTACAGCGTCGGTTTGTATAAATGCTTCTATGGCGTATCTACCGCTTTTTTGTCCTATGATATTGATATTGCGGGCTTTAGCACTTACAATGCCCGCTGTAACGGTGGAGGTTAAATCGAAGGGATTACCTACGGCCAATACCCATTCTCCTATCTTAATATTGTCAGAATTACCATAAACAGCAAAAGGCAGGTCTTTTTCATTAATTTTTATCAGTGCTAAGTCAGTAGTAGGGTCAGTGCCAATGACCTCAGCATCATAACGTCTTTTATCTTCTAATATGACTTCTAGTTTGCTAGCATTGTCTACCACATGGTTGTTAGTAGCAATATATCCTTCAGGTGTAATAATAACCCCTGAACCAGATGATGATCTTTGTTGGTGATAAGGGCTATCACCAAAAAAATCTCTGAAAATATCTGTAGCTTCATTACTTTGAGTACGGCCGTCATAAAAAGTTTTAATGTGTACTACGGCAGGAGTTATGCGCGTAGCAGCATGGACAAAATTCAAACCTTTGGACACAACATAGTTTTGATCGGTTTTTAAAGGCTCATATTTGGATAATACAGCCTTTTGTTGTGCTGAGAAATCGTAGTATGCTGGTTTTTCCACAAAAGCTTTATAAGCTCCTATGGCTAATGCACCTCCTAAAGCAGAGGCTAATAATACGACGGAAAAGAAACGACTTATCTTCATGGCTTATTTAAATTTAAGGTGAAACATTTAAAACAACAGATAATGTGCTAATCAAGAGTTAAAAAAATATGCATTTTTGAGCGAGATTAAAGCTATTTTTACCATATCTCTAATTTTCTCACCTACCTGTATTATATTTTCAGGCTAAATGACCCTTGATTTGCACAATCAATAATAAATTAGACAAATAAGTATTTATTTTGTTAGAAACAAGCAAGTTTTTTTTAATTATTTTAACAAGGCTTTAAAAATAATTAACAAAATAGGGTTATTCAATAGGCAAAATATCCACTACTTCCAAACCGTACCCAATAAGCCCGACCCTACGGCGAGGGTAGTTGGTAATGAGTCGCATTTTACTGACGCCTAAGTCACGTAAAATTTGTGCGCCTACTCCATAGTCTCTTTCATCCATTGTAGCACCTGATTCGAGGTGCAGGGAAGTTTGGTTAGCCTTACTACTGCTTTGGTATAAGCTGAGCCTATTAAGCAAATCAATACCTTTTTCTTCTTTATTAATATAGAGAAGTACCATGTTATCGGTTAACTGCATGGTTTTCATGATTTGTTCTATCTCTTTCACGAAATTTTGCCTAAGTGGTCCGAAAATATTGGCACTTGCTGGCGAAGATTGCACCCTTACTGTAACAGTATCAAATCTGTGCCAAGTACCTTTTTTAAAGGCTAAATGTACTTCTTGGGTATAGGTTTGCTGGTAGGCAACTAGTGTTAAATTTCCGTAATCAGTTGGTATATCTAATGTTATTTCTCGCTTAATCAACGATTCTTTTTCGAGCCTGTAAGCAATCAAATCTTGTATGCTAACGAGCTTTAAATCGTGCTTTTGAGCAATTTTATGCAGGTTAGGTAGGCGTGCCATCGTGCCGTCCTCGTTCATAATTTCTATGAGTACGCCTGCGGGCTTGAGGCCAGCTAAACGCGCTAGATCGATAGCCGCTTCAGTATGTCCGGCTCTTCTGAGTACTCCTCCTTGTCGGGCTCTGAGCGGAAATACATGACCGGGTCTGCCAAGGTCTTCGGGGCGAGTGTCCTGATCTACTAAAGCTCGGATTGTTTTGGATCGATCGCTTGCCGAAATACCCGTTGTGCAACCTTTGCCTAATAAATCTACTGATACGGTGAAAGGCGTGGTATGTAGCGCAGTATTTTGCGAAACCATCATCCCCAAACCTAAGGCTTCGCATCTTTCCTCAATGAGCGACACGCAGAGTAAGCCTCTGCCTTCTTTAGACATGAAGTTGACAAGTTCTGGTGTGATACACTCGGCAGCACAAATAAAGTCTCCTTCATTCTCACGGCACTCATCGTCTACGACAATAACTATTTTTCCCGCACCGATTGCTTGTGTTGCTTCAGGAATAGTGTGGAGGCATATATCGTTTTGCATATTTCATGTTATTAGTGTTTTAAACAAGCTTCTACATATTTTTTTTCTATACTAATACCATTTTTTTTTGCCATCTGAAAATTATTGCAGGCTTTAAAAATATTTCCAATATTGAACCAAGCCTGCCCGAACATGTATTGATAACGCCCCCGGTAGTTTTCATATTTTTGTGTGTCGCTTATAGCTGTTTTTAATTCTTCTAAATTGAGCAGTGCAATTTCAGCATTATTTGCACAGTCTTCATCGCGACTCAACAAATAATAACAACAGCTCAGATTGTAAAAAGCGTCTAATAATTTTAAAGGGTCTTTAGATGCTTGGTCAAATTGGTTGATGAATTGGATATAATAATTTTTGCTTTGTGTGTAGTCTTGTAACTGGAAGGCACTTTTAGCCAGTAAAAAATAAATAATAGGGTTGAAAGTCTCATTATTTTTGGATTGCTTGATATATTGCCTTCCCCATGCGATGGTTTTTTGCACATATTCCTGATTCTTATAAGTCGAAGGCTCAGCATATACAAATATTAATGATTCAAGGGCTTTGAGATCACCATTTTCAGCAGCTTGACCATACCACTCAACGGCTTGCTTGAGGTCTCTCAAAGTATGTAGATGCCCGTAACGGTAGATATCTCCGAGCAATAACTGTGCGGCTACTACGCCTTTAAGTGCTGCTTTTTTGAGCCAGACTAATGCTCGGCTGTTTTGCGTTTCATAAAGGTGCTCTCCGAGCTGAAATTGTGCATCTGTTTCACCCTGAATAGCGCGGTGTCGGATATAGTCAAGACTATTGCTTTCTACATATCTGCTAATATCATAAGAGTTGAGTCTGAGCTGGGCAGCCTTTAGTCCATTGTTGGCAGCTTTCAAATACCACCTGATAGCCCTAGCTATATTTTGTGTAATGCCTTTGCCAAGTGTATACATTTCGGCAACATTGTATCTTGCATTATCGTTACCCAGCAGGGCAGCTTCATGATACCAGTAAAAAGATTTTTCAGGGTCAGCTTTTGCAATAATGCCTTTTTCATAAATACCTGCAAGCACCATCATTGCTCTTTCGTGTTTGTTTGACGCCGCCTGTCGGCAATAAGTCAGGGCTTTTTCGTGGTCTATGCGCGTATCTTTGCCAAACATATATTTCTCATAGAGAGCAAACTGCTTGGATGCTTCACCTGATTTAGATCGATAGATCAAAAAATCCACCTGTGTAGTATCAGCTAACTGGTATAAATCATATCTACTTAGTATTGAATCGGCAGGTCGGTAACCTTTATTAGCGGCTTTCAGCAAGTAGGGGACAGCCTTTTCAAGTTGGTTATTTTGCTCATAAGCTCTGCCCACTTTATACTGTGCCAGCGTATGATCTTGGTAGGAAGCTTTTCGATAGAATGTTAAAGATTTTTGTATATCTATCGGAAACTCTTTCGTACCTTTTTCATACATTAATCCTACCTGATATTGACTTTCGGCGTCGCCTTTACTAGCCAAATAATATAAGTAATCGGGATGGGGTTTATTCTTATAATTATCTGTGGAGATTTTAGAAAGACTTTGGAAAGCCTGGCTCTCACCCAGACGCCAAGCCTTCAAGTACAAACGTATGGACTCTTGCTGGTCTTCGGCAATTCCTTCGCCGCGCTCATGTAGAGATGCTAGACTAAGTAGTGCATTGATATTATCTTTTTGCACTGCCAGTTTATAATAATTTGCTGCTATTCGGGTGTCTTTTACAACACCAATACCTTTTTCATAAATCCTACCCAAATCATAAAGTGCAGGTGGATAATTTTGCATAGCGGCAGCTTCATAATATTTTACTGATCGTCGGATATTATGTTTTTCATATTGAACATCTTCATATAATTGCGCTAGGCGATGTTGTGCAGTTGGGTGCTGTGCCTTAGCTAATTGTTTGAGTTCACCCACGCTCAGCTGTGCAATAGAGTCCGAAACAATGCTTGCTGTTTGGGCGTACGAGCAACAGGCGGCGTAAATAATAAGTGAGTAGATTAAAAGTACTTTTCTTTTCATATCAAAAAAGGTGAAAGGCGAGAAATAAAAAATTGCGGGAGCATGATAAAGCTTCTCAATTTTTATTTTTCACTCAGATGATTAATATCCTAGCAACGACAAAGTAAACAAGTAACCCTAATAAATCGTTAGCTGTTGTGATAAACGGACCAGAGGCTAGTGCAGGGTTGATGCCTGCTTTATTGAGCACTAGCGGGGTGAGTGTACCCATAAAAGACGCTAACAGTACAACACAAAACAAAGCAATAGATACGATAAAAGCCAAATTTGAATTGGCGAAAAAGAAATTAAATATAAAAACTAACCCTGCAATAAATAAACCATTGACAATAGATACTAAAAGGGCTTTTAATAAATGAGAAAAAATACTTTCACCTAACGAGGGTACAGATGCAAGCGTTTGCACAATAATGGTAGAAGATTGAATACCCACATTACCGCCAGTAGCCGTAATTAAAGGAATAAAAAAAGCCATAGCAGGGATAATACTGATATCTTCTTCAAAAAAACCGATAAACTGTGCACCCAGTAAGCCGCCCATCACACCAATAACGAGCCAGGGAAGCCTAGCGCGCGAAAGCATCCAAATACTGTCATCTGCCTCCACATCTTCAGTAATACCCGACATCATCTGCCGGTCTCTTTCTGCTTGCTCTGTTATAACGTCTACAATATCATCAATAGTAATTCTACCCAAAATTTTACCTTTTATGTTGATAACCGGAATTACCTCCAAATCGTATTTTTGCATTATATCAGCCACCTCCTCATCGCTATAATAAGTCTGTACAGTCTGAATATCACTCAGGTAAATATCTTTAATAAGAGTATCATCATGAGTAATAATAATTTTTTTTAATGAAAGCCTGCCCATCAGTATGTCGTTATCATCTACGACATATATAGCTAAGACTTTCTCTACTTTCTGCGCTTGCCTTCTAATTTCTTCTATACACTGGCGAACAGTCCAGTTGATATTTGCCGATATAAATTCTTTTGCCATCAGACCGCCAGCGCAATCGTCTTCATAAGGCAATAAATCAATAATATGGCGGGTATTTTCCCTATCCTGCATCAGGGTAATTACCTCTTCTCTAATTTTAAGTGGTTGCTTTTGTAAAATATCTACCGCATCGTCCGAATCGGTATAGTCCATCAAGTAAGCAATTTCTTTGGATTCGAAAAGTTTGAGAAAATTTTTTTGTGTATCTTCCTCGAGGTTAGAAAGAATATCGGCACAAATTTCCGGATCGAGTGCATCTAAAATATATTTAGCAGAAGCAGAGTCGAGCTGCTCCAGCAAAGCAGATATATCGGCAGCATGACTCCCTTCAAATTGCCTGATAATATAGTCCTTTCGACGATTTTCAATAGCATTGCTTATATCTTGAACAAATGCTTTATTTAACTCAAAAGACATACTGAACAAAAGATAATTACTGACCTAATGTTTAACTTAAAAAAGCGAGGGCAAATGTAATAGTTTTTTGTTGCCAAAGGAAAATTACGAAGCAAGTATAGTCCGACACTAAGCAGATGGCAAAACACAACAAAACAAGACTATTTAACAAATTACTAAGAATACAGAATTTAAAATATTGTTAAAAAATGTTAAAAAAAATTAATAAATATTTACTATTTGTTTGCAGAACCGGTAAACTCGTTTGCCATTATTAGATTTTTTTTGTTTAAACTAAAACTCATCATGGAACTAAAAAATCTTTTTTTGTGTGCTTATATCATTTTGACACTTGCTTCTTGCAACCAAAATGATTACAACTTGGCTGATGATACGCATTTTATCAGCCTCAGTGATGCCTCAGACATCTCCTCTCTTTTAGAGTTTCCCGTAAAAGCTAATGCCAATGACCCTTCTTCGCGTACAGAAGGAACTACCTGTTCTGCCAAAGAAATAGAAAGCATTTTTGAAGTTCCATATGCTGATGGTAACCCAGCTTTCTATATCGTTAATTATGATGTTGGCGGTTTTATAATTCTCTCAGCCGATGATAGGGTCGAGCCAATTAGAACTTTTTCTCTTCATGAGAAATTTTCATTAGACTTGGGCAGTTACCCTAGCAGTTTAGTGGAATGGTTGAGCAATGGCTCAGCATTGGTCGATAACATTCGTGAGTTGAATTTGCAGTAGACGGATGCCGTTGCCGGGGCTTGGAATATATGTAGCATGAACGATGTAATGGATATTGACCCACAAAGCAACCCGTGTGGTGAAAGTACTGTAGGCAGCGGCGGATTCCAAACCCAAACTTCTCAATTCGGACCTCTTTTAACGACTGTCTGGGGTCAACGGGGGGGATATTAATGATTTAGCTCCTGATTTAGGCTTGTAGTACAGATCCTGATGGTAGACCTCCTGCTAGTTGTGTGGCTACTGCCATGGCTCAAGTAATGAGTTACTATGAGTTCCCTGCTGGTTATGACTATGACGATATGCCTGATAATAATGGTACTATGGAAACAGCCAGACTGATTAGAGATATTGCAGATGCTGTCAATATGAATTGGGGGTGTGATGGTTCTGGTGCTAATACAAAAAAGGAAATTGCTTCTTCATTTGTCAATGACTTCGGATATTCTTCTTCTGTTTATGCTGATTTTGATCAATCAACTGTAAAGGGAGAAATTTAGAGCAAATAGACCTGTTATATTGCGTGGCGGCAGAAAAGGGAAATGGTTTATTTTTACAATTTATGCAGGAGGGCATGCTTGGGTTTGTGATGGTTATAAAAGTATTACGTATTGTACTGGCAATTCTTATTTTCTTCTTAATATGAATTGGGGTTGGTCTAATGATGAACTTAACGGTTGGTATTCCTATAACAACTGGAGTGTATCAAACAGCGATTTTAATTATCAAAAAGGAATGGTTTATAATATAATACCTTAAATAATTTTGCTAATTATTAAAACAACCAAATTGTAATCAGGGTAAAACACGCATGGAAATGAGAAGTTTTACTGATATATATAAAGGGCAAAACGGAATGGTGACAAAAGTTATAAATTAGGCAAAACGAAATGGTGACTTTTAAACACTTATTAAACGTTATTATTAGCCCTAATAATTTCAGCATATATGCAATGCAATTCATGAAATTTTTAACTTCACTGTGAAATTCAAATCATTGACATCTTCCTCTCCCGATTCACCTTTGTTTAATTTTCCATTCATCTTGCCAGAGACTTCATAATCTTTGTCGGCAAAACCAGCTTTCACCGCTTCATTCAACTGTATGCTCAAACCATCTTTTGGCAGATCCGCATGCTTTAATTTTAGATCAGAAATACTCCAATCGCTGAGATTACCTAGCAAATCATTAACGCTCAGTAACTTTAAATTATGCTGCTTTGCTATCAGTGTTAGCCCTCTAAAATACATCTTGTTAGGGTAATGCAAGCGCAAGCGAAAACTGCCGACCACTAAGTCTGAAAGAGGCTTTTTTTGAGTTTCATCAAAACCCGCATCAAATTCGCCACGCATGTTGTTGTCTACAAAAATGATTTTATTGAAAGCAGAGAAAATGCTATATTCTACCGATCCTATTATAAAGTACAGATAGCACCCTGCGCCTATTTTTTTGTTCTCATCTACAGGAGCGTTAAAATCACTATCTAAAGAAAACTGCCCAGTGCTATTGTTCACGCCAGTAAACACATTTCTTAAGTTAGAAAAATTGCCTAAAAGCTGAATTTTGTGTAATCTAGCACCCGATACATTAATAATAGGAGTAGTGTACTTGTTCTCAAAACTAGGCTGCCAAATGAGCTGCTCCTTGCCATTACTGGTCACATATACTCTATAAAAAGCAAAAGAGGCATCGCCTATATTCCCCACATTTTTGCCATTCCAAAAATGCGGAGAGCTTTTTGAAACAGAAAAATCGCCTTCAGAAGTATTATTGAACTGCGGGTCGGCACTAATTGAATGATTTGCAGTCGTACCTACTGCACCTCCATAAGCGTTAAAATGCGACTCTTTATTCGCGCTTGTATCGCCGCTGCCATCTACCACCGTGCCAATATACGCGTTGTTTTCAATCGGGTAGGCATTTATTTTTTTATACCAATTGAAAGTGAATGTATTTGCGGATTTTCTGCTCTGCACCGCTACGGTAAAAAATACCGGGGAAGCAAAGAATCACTGCGCGGCCTTTGCTAGAAAGGTAGCTGAACGCATGCAGCACAAAGGCAAAGTCAGCCCTGTGTTTTAGGGCGAACGCGCCAGCAGGTGCAAAGCACTCATCATTGATTAGCGTTGGATCATCCGAGCCAATCCACTTTGCTGAATACGGTGGATTGGATACAATTACATCAAAGGGCTTATCATCTCCAAAATATGGCTGGGTCAGCGTATCGCCCAGCTGGATGTTGAACTTGTCGTAGTTGATATTGTGCAGAAACATGTTCATGCGGGCAAGGTTGTAGGTGGTGCGGTTGATATCTTGCCCGAAGAAACCTCCTTCAATGCTATGCGCATTGCAATGTTTGACACATTGAAGCATTAACGAGCCAGAGCCACACGCTGGATCGTATACCTTGTTGACACTTGTCTGCCCGTGCATGGCTATCTGGACAATCAGCTTTGATATATACTGAGGCGTGAAAAACTCACCGCCCGACTTAATGATGTATTTCGGAGTAAGAAATTCATAAATGTCGCCGAACAGATCAATCTGGCTACCGTGAAAATCACCAAACTCTAGCCCTGCGACACCTTTGAGCACTTTTGCCAATCGGTCGTTTTTATCTTTAACCGTATTACCGAGGCGGTTGCTGGTTGTATCAAAGTCAGCAAAGAGTCCTTTAATATTGCTTTCCGAAGCAAAGCCATTGCTGAGTTTTCTATATCAGAAAATATCTTTGCTAAGTCCGTATTTAGATTTTTGTTGTCGTTTGCTTTCTCAGCAATATTCACAAAGAGTTGCGAAGGGTAAATGAAATAACCTTTTTCTTTAATGGCGGTTTCTTTAGTGTTTTTTATTCTTTCATCACTATCATGAAGCTCAGCATAATTGACACTATCGTCATCGGCTTCAATGTAATCGGTAAGGTCTTCGCTAATGAAACGGTAAAACAGCGTATGTAAGACAAAGTGTTTGAAATCCCATCTATCTACCGAGCCACATACTTGGGTGGCCATTTGCCATATTTGAGCTTGTAATTCAGCTCTTTCACTTACATGTATCATTTACTCCATGTTTAGATTTTTCTTAGTAAGATGGTGAAGTAGCAAGATTCGAACTTGCCACTCCTGGTCCCAAACCAGGTACGCCAACCGGGCTGTGCTACACCCCGCCGTAATGGATAGCAATTTTAGCTAAATAGTTTGAATAAGACAAACTATTTATTTATTAAACAATAAATCTACAAAAACAAAAACACGGCAAAAACTAAAGAAAAAATCAAATAAATGGTGGCCGGATTTGCTTTTCATTTATAAAAGTTGGATAATTCAAGCATTAAAACAGCATTTTTTCAGCTAAAAGTGGCGTTTAGGGGCTGTAAAGGGCTAAAATCGCTTTGCGGAAGTGTCAATTTGGTACCGTTAAGGCTCACTTTTCGAAGTCAAACATATGCGGTATGTATAAACTTTTTTTTGCGTAAATAAGTGATTTTCAATAATTTAACAAGTATTTAAAGTCACCATTCCGTTTTGCCCTTTATAAATGGATAAGATAGGAATGGTAAACCAAAAAAGATTTGAGATTTTAATACAAATTCTTTCATTAAAGATATATGATGAAAAAAGAAATGAGAAAATATCAAACCGATTTTTAGATTTCTATATTACGAGGGAAGAAAAAAAATTTAATGCCCTATTCGATAAAGAACTACAAGAGTCTATAAGTCGTATCAAAGAATTGAGAAAAGAAGCATCAGCGACATATCGTCGTATATTAAAAGACAATCCTCTTAATGTTAAGAATGAAAATCATATCAAAGTATTAATTGAAGTCGTATATCAATTTCAGGACTACTCATTTGTGCGTTCTCATAAAACTGCCAAACAACTCAAAGAAATTTTAAACCAATCCATTGATAATATTGTGAATGATAGAGAGGTTACTCTTCGCTTTGCGAGCAGAGCCTACAAACAAAGAAGGAGCAGTGAATAACCAACCTCTCCTTTAGTGTAGAGTTTGGTCACTAGCTCTATTCATTGATTTTTTAATAAATTCCGGTTCAACCAATGTCCACAGGCAATAAAACACCCGCCCAGAGGCAGTAAAAGTAACTCAAGCAATTCAGTACTCGGCAAATGAGCAAGTACAATTAATGTAAAGCCAATAGTAGCACTGATTATGGGGGTAATTTTTTTGTGATGTCTGAAATAACTCGGAATAAGTGAGAAAATAGCCATGATAGCTGAAATAGCAAGGACAGCCTCTTCTACAAAGTGGCTTTCTAAAGAATAAATTCCTCCTAAGGCTGAAAAAGTAACTACTAAAGTAGCCAACATACAATGTATTCCACACAGTATGGAGGTAAAAAAGCCGATAAAGTCTATATCTAAGCCAGCAAAGTGATTTTTCATGGAATATGTATTTTTTTACGATTGCGTATTTGCAACATGCTGTATATTAGCATGATTTCATAAAGATTTTTTACAAAGTTTACTCTCTATTTGCTTTGATCTTAAATTTCTCTTAGATGCAAAAGTATTGCAAAAGTAATATTTTATCGTGGAATACTCAAAAGTCTGGCAGTTCTTTTGAAATAACTTTTAAAAACAGATAGTTTTTTTATCTTTGCTATCTCTTTCTTCTCAGAACAAGTTGGAAAAATTATTTGAGCTAAAAATTCTTTTGAAATACGTTCTCACATCAAACAATAGTTCGCAGACTTTTTTCAAAGTGCATATTTCGTAATATTTTCAACTCAAACCATTGATAATTTTAATAAATTTATCTTGTTCGTTGGTGTGTAACAATATATAATAAGATCTTTTTTTTAACTGTGCGAGCTATTGACTAAACCAAAGTGATGGCAAAAAAAACAATTATTGTATCCAATCGATTGCCGGTAACTATCCAAAAAGGTCTTAAAGGGCTTTCGTACGAGCCTAGTGCAGGCGGCTTGGCAACGGGTCTAGGATGCATTTATAAGAAGGGTGATAATATTTGGATCGGCTGGCCGGGTTTTCACGATTATGAAATGAGTGAAAGAGACATGATTACCAGCGAGCTTCAAAAGGAAAACATGGTACCTGTGTTTCTGAGCAGAAAAGATGTAAAAGAATTTTATGAAGGTTTTAGCAATAAAACGATATGGCCTTTATTTCATTACTTTACAGAGTTTGCACAGTATGACCAAAGCCTTTGGAAAGCATATGAGCGGGTAAATCACATGTTTAGTGAAGAACTGCTAAAGTATGCTCATCCTGAGGATGTTATATGGATACACGATTATCAATTATTGCTGCTGCCCGGTATTTTAAGAGACAAATTGCCTGAGGCCACCATTGGCTTTTTTCTACATATTCCTTTTCCTTCTTTTGAAATTTTTCGCTTGCTTCCTTGGCGTACTAAAATGATTGAAGGAATATTGGGGGCAGATTTGATTGGCTTTCATACTTATGACGACATTAGACACTTTTTGAGTGCGGTAAACAGAATCTTAGGACTAGATAATACTGTGGGAAAAATTCGCTATGATAATCGACTCATTTCCGTTGATGCTTTTCCTATGGGCATAGATTACGAAAAATATCAGCAAGCACCACGCCATAAGGAAACGATTAAAAAGATTAAACATTATACTAATGTAATAAAGGGGCAAAAGATGATTTTATCAATCGATCGCCTCGATTATACCAAAGGTATCAAGCAGCGTTTGGAAGCTTTTGATTTGTTTCTGCAAAAATACCCCAAATATCTCAGTAAAGTTTCTTTGTTTCTTATTGTCGTTCCTTCCAGAGATAAAGTAGGACAGTATAAGCAACTAAAAGAAGAAATTGATACGATGGTCGGTCGGCTCGACGGTAAATATAGCCGTATAGACTGGACTCCTATTCATTATTTCTACCGATCTTTTTCTTTTCATGGACTTTCTGCGCTTTACAGCCTAGCGGACGCTGCCTTAATTACGCCACTCAGAGATGGGATGAATCTAGTTTGTAAAGAATACATTGCCAGCAAACTCGATAGTACAGGCGTACTCATACTAAGTGAAATGGCAGGCTCGGCCAAAGAGCTTTCAGAAGCTATTTCGATTAACCCTAACGACCAATTACAAATTGTTCAAGCTATAGATAAGGCTTTATCAATGCCCAGAGAAGAACAAATTGCGCATAACAAAGAAATGCAGGAAAAATTGCAGCGATATAATATTCATAATTGGGTAGATATATTCATGAAACAACTAATTGCCATCAAAGAGGAACAAGCGAAAGCACAAATGTGGCTTATTTCAGAAAATAGAATGAATGATATTGCCAAACACTACAGGCGGTCTGACCATCGGATTTTATTTCTCGATTACGATGGTACACTCAAAGGCTTTTCTACCGACCTACAATCGGTAAAGCCAGATAAAGCATTATTGGAAATTATTAAAAACTTAGTAGCCGACAAAAAAAATAAAGTGGTGATTATTAGCGGTAGAGATAGAGATACATTAGAGCAGTGGTTAGGCAATGAAAACCTCGACTTGATTGCCGAACACGGCGTGTGGTATAAATTGGCAGGTAAGCAATGGCAAACACTAGCAGCACTTTCTTCTGAGTGGAAACCCAAAGTAAGGCATATCCTAGAAAATTATGTCGACAGAACACCAGGTTCTTTTATTGAAGATAAGCATTATTCTTTGGTGTGGCATTATAGAAAAGCAGCACCTGGTTTTGGTGAGATGAGGGCTAGAGAATTGCTCTTCAATATCAGCTTCTTAACTGCTAATATGGACTTGCAGGCAATGGAAGGAAATAAAGTAATTGAGGTAAAAAGTCGGGCAGTCAATAAAGGACTATCAGCTGCTCACTGGCTAAAAAATTTATCCTATGATTTTGTGCTAGCACTTGGAGACGACCGAACTGATGAAGACACCTTCAAGGCAATGCCCGAGTACGCCTATACCGTTAAAGTAGGCTTAGGCTCTTCGCAAGCCAGGTTTAATGTAAAGTCCTATTATGAAGTGAGAAAGTTGTTGAAGAAATTGTATGAATGAATAATAATAAAAATCTGAAAACCTTTTTGATTGTAATGAATAATTTTCTGAATACTACTAATTCCTTACTTTTAACTCTCCATTACCTTAAACAAATATGAGAAAACTAAACACCCTGTTATTAGCACTGCTGAGTGTGTCCGGCGTTTATGCCCAAAAAGGGCTGAATTATTATTTGCCGCAAGGTGAGCAATACGATTCAGCTATTCCTACTCCCAAAGCTATTATTGGACACGAAGTGGGGGAATGGCACGTAAATCACGACAAACTCGTGCAATACATGTACGCTCTGGCAGCTAGCAGCGACAGAGTTACTGTTGCCGAGCAAGCCAGAACTTACGAAAACCGTCCCACTTTATTGCTTACAATTACTTCTCCTGAAAATCAGGGCAATATTGAAATTATCAGAAAAAACCATTTGCAGCTTTGCGATCCCCGAAAATCGGCAAATCTGAATACTACAGATATGCCGATAGTCGTCTGGTTGGGATACAGCGTACACGGTAATGAAGCAAGCGGATCCAATGCATCTCTGGTAGTTGCCTACCACTTAGCAGCAGCCAAAGGAGCAGCAATGCAAGCACTGTTGAAAAATACTGTTATCTTGCTCGACCCCAGTTTTAATCCCGACGGACTCAATCGGTTTGCCTCATGGGTGAACACGCACAAAAGTAAAAATCTTGTGACCGATCCAAATAGCAGAGAATTAATAGAACCTTGGCCGCGTGGACGCACCAACCATTATTGGTTTGATCTCAATCGCGACTGGTTGGCTGTTCAACTGCCCGAATCACAAGGGCGCATTCATTCTTTTCAACAATGGCGACCAAATATACTGACTGACCACCACGAAATGGGGTCTGACGCTACTTTCTTCTTTCAGCCCGGCATTCCCTCGCGAAGAAACCCGCTCACACCTGCCAAAAATGTGGAGCTAACCGAAAAAATTGCTGCCTTTCACGCCAAAGCACTCGACAATATCGGGTCTTTGTATTATACAAAAGAACGTTTCGATGATTTTTATTATGGAAAAGGATCTACCTATCCCGACGCACAAGGTGCCGTAGGTATCTTATTTGAGCAGGCAAGTGTGAGAGGACACAGCCGAAAGACTGTTCACGGTATCATAGATTTTCCTTTCGCTATCAAAAATCAGGTAACTACTAGCATGTCTACCCTAGCTGCCGCACAAGCACTCAGACAGGAAATGCTCAACTACCAGCGTAGTTTCTACCAAGCGAGTGTTCGGGATGCTGCTACCGATAGGCTAAAGGCTTATGCTTTTGGAGAAAAATATGATAAAGCACGACTTTTCCATTTGCTCAAAATACTTCGAACACACAAAATTAAAGTCTACCGAGCAGCTCGGAGCTTGTCGATTAAAGCAAGAAATTATGCTAAAGAAGATGCTTATATTATTCCGTTAGCACAAGAACAATACCGCTTAGTTAAAGGTATTTTTGGCACGCAAACTACTTTTAAAGATAGTTTGTTTTACGATGTTTCTACTTGGACACTTCCCCTATCTTTTGGCATTCCTTACACTGAAATAAAAAGTAAAGATTTTACTTCGGCTATGCTGGGTGAAGCAATCGATACGGCTGATTTTCCAACAGGAAAATGTATCGGAGGAACTGGTGCATTGGCTTATGCTTTTGACTGGAATACTTATTTTGCACCGAGAGCTTTGTATCGGCTACAAAAAGCTGGCGTGAAAACAAAAGTAGCTACCAAAAAAATGACTGCAACAGTAGCGAGTGTCCGTAAAACTTTTGATTATGGAGCTATCAGTATTCCTTTAGGTATTCAAAAAGTATCGAAAGAAAAAATTGAAGGCCTATTAAATACCATTGCCGAAGAAGAGGGTATCCATATTTATGCACTCAATACGGGCTTAGCTACCGAGGGAGTTGATTTGGGTAGTGGCTCGTTAAATATGCTTAAAAAGCCCCAGATAATGCTTTTTATCGGCGATGGCGTAAACAGTTATGAAGCGGGAGAGGTGTGGCATCTGCTCGACCAACGCTATGGTATACCTGTTTCACAAATAACAATCAACACATTTAATGCTATTAACCCTAGCCAGTATAATGTTATTATAATGGTGCAAGGTGATTATAAAAAAGTACACACGGCAAAGATCAAGTCGTGGGTACAGCAAGGAGGAACACTTATCCTAACTAAAAGTGCCGTTAAGTGGGGAGCAAAAGCTGAACTCACAGACCTCGAGTTTAGAAAAGCACCCCAGACCGATAGCACAAAAATACGACCCTATGCCAGGCTCGAACCTGATTTAGGCAAACACCGCATTGGCGGTTCTATTTTTGAAGCAAGCATCGATAAAACGCATCCTTTAGGTTATGGCTACACTTCCGATAAGATTGCCTTGTTCAGAAACAGTACAATTTTCGTTAAGAAACGCAAAAACCCCTATGCCTGCCCGATCATCTATACCGATAAGCCGCTGTTGAGTGGTTATATTTCTGCTGAAAACAAGAAACTAATTCCTAAAACCGTGTCGGTGTCCGTAAATGCACTTGGGAAAGGAAGAATTATTTCGATGGCAGACAATCCGAATTTTCGGGCTTTCTGGTACGGCACAAACAAGATTTTTGCCAATGCTATCTTTTTTGGGCAGGTGATTAGCGAGCAATCGGCTAAGTAGCCAAGACTTGAAAAAGTAACTTGCCAATACTCCCAAAAAAAATTTAGAGATTTTTCCTTCGACCGAGCAGGTCATTTCATTGATGGAAGTACTAAAAACACTCAACATATATAGAAATCAAAAGCTAATATCAAGATATTTCTGCAAAAAGAATGGTTAAATTATTTTTGTGAACAGACCCAAATAGTAATATTGGATTCAAAACAGTAAGTCTGAAAACTACCATAAACACATTTATCATAAAAATATTATCAGACATCAATCAAAGGTAAGAAAGTGCCTTTTCTGACTGTTCAGAAGCTGTTCTTTACCCTAAAAATTCTGCTTTCATGAAAGACTGCTTTCAAGATACATCAACAGCTTTCCATTATAGATCTGATAAAGCCTTAAAGAAAGCCTATTTGCTATTCGCATTGATGAAATATTTACCACGCTTCACGGTCTTTTTGGCGCAGCTGGGCAATATAGCTTTGAGATGGAAAATACCTCTCGTACGAACATTTATCAAAAATAGCTTTTTCAGCCACTTTTGCGGAGGAGAGACATTAGAACAATGTGAGCCAACCATACGGAATCTTTCGGAATATCATGTGAATACTGCTTTGGATATTGGAGTTGAAGCGCAAAACTCTGAAGAAAAATGGACAGAAATGGCTCGTCTCATAACAGATACTATCGTATATGCTGCCGATAAAGAGTCTATTCCTGTAATCAGTCTCAAAATTACAGCAGTTGCAAGCTTTGATTTACTAAAAAAGTACAGTAAGCAGCATCCCCTTACAACAGAAGAAACGCTGGCTTGGAATGAGCTAAAGAACCAACTCATGCATATCGTTGCTGTCGCAAAAGATGCCGAGAAGATACTCTACGTCGATGCAGAAGAAAGCTGGATTCAAGCTGCGCTAGATGACTTAGTACTGGAAATGATGATTCATTTCAACCGCTCTAAGGCAATTGTTTTCAACACGTACCAGCTTTACCTAAAATCATCGTTAAGCAGGCTAAAAGAACACCACCAAAAATGCCTAAACAATAATTGTGTTTTCGGTGCTAAACTGGTTCGTGGAGCGTATATGGAAAAAGAAAACCAACAAGCCAATTATTTAGGTATTATATCCCCCATCCAACCATCCAAAAAAGCTACGGATAAAGCTTATAATGAGGCAGTGGTATATTGTCTTAATCATTACGATAGCGTACACGTTTGCTTAGCTTCACACAATGAAAATAGCCATGAAATAGCGATTGAAAAAATAAAAAAACTAAAAATAGACATCGATCGCGTTCATTTTTGTCAGCTTTACGGAATGAGCGACCATCTAACCTTCACACTTGCCCGACTGAAATACAAAGCACTCAAATACTTACCATTTGGGAAAGTAGAAGAAACTTTTCCCTACTTGATTAGAAGAGCGCAAGAGAACACCAGTGTAGCTCAACAAGCGTCAAAAGAATTGCTGAGAATAAGGAAAGAACTGCGGCGGCGAAAGTTTTATGCTTAAGAACCTATCGGAGAATAATTTTTGGTCTTAGAAAAGATGAGGTAAGCTAATATTTCAGTCAATAATTATTTTTTACTTCATTACAACACAGCGACTATGCAAAGAGAAAAATGGGGAAGTAAATTTGGTTTTATCATGGCTACAACGGGTTCTGCGGTAGGGCTGGGAAATATCTGGCGCTTTCCCTACGTAACGGGAGAAAATGGAGGTGGTGCTTTCGTTTTTATTTATTTATTAGCCGTTATTTTCATAGGTCTACCCCTACTTTTCAATGAAATGGCACTAGGCAGGCTAACAGGTAAAAACCCCATCGGGGCTTTGCTAAAAACAGGAAGCAATCGTTTCTGGACACTCGGAGCCTTGCTATCTATCAGTGTGAGTTTTTTTGTTATGACCTACTACAGTGTAATCGCAGGATGGATACTAGGCTATATTTTTTCGCCATTCTTCGGTCAGATTTCAGATTTTGATACCTTTATAGCTAACCCTATAAAAAGCATTATACTTTCAGGTATTTTTATGTTGCTAGCATCTTTAATCGTACAAAGAGGTATTTCTAAGGGAATAGAAAAGTTTTCAAAAATTCTGATGCCTCTTTTGTTTTTACTGATCGTTTTAGTAGTTATTAGGAGTCTTAGCATAGAAGGCGCAATGCAGGGAGTAGCATACTATCTTTCTCCCGATTTTACGAAAATAAACCGATCGGTTATATTATCAGCAATCGGACAGGCTTTTTTCTCAATGGCTATCGGCTGGGGTATTTTAATTACTTACGGATCCTATCTGTCTAAACACGAAAGTATTATAGAAGCTGGGCTTTGGGTAGGATTGGCAGATACTTTGGTGGCATTACTGGGTGGTTTAATGATTTTTCCGGCTGTCTTTGCCTTCGATAAATCTCCTGAACAGGGAACCACGCTTGTATTCCGTGTACTCCCTGAGATCTTTCAAACTATGCCCGGCGGCGCGGTATTAGGGACAGTTTTTTTTATTTTGCTCACCATTGCTGCCTTAACTTCAGCCATATCAATCATAGAAGTACCAGTAGCTTACCTGCTAGATAGAAAGGATATTAAGAGAAAATACGCCACTTGGATCGTATCACTTTTTATCTTTTCAATAAGTATCCCTTCTGCGCTATCATCGGGAGGAAATAGTTATTTGACTAATCTTTCAGTTACAATCTTTGGAAATACTTACACGGGTTTTTTGAATATTATAGATTACTTATTCGGAAATTTAATTATTATCACTTCATCATTAATGATTTGTTTGTATAGCGGATGGATCTATAATACTTCTCATCTGGTCAAAGAACTATCGAAGGGATCGAAGCAGTTTGCTAAGCCTTTATTCGGGAAAATACTCCCTGCTGATATCTGGGTATTTTTTATCCGGTTTGTTTGTCCAACTTTAATGCTATTGGTTTTAATCGAATCTACTTTCTGATGTGGTTATAGATTATATACAAATCACAAAAGTTGTGGGATGCGAAATAAGGGGGAACAAAAAGAACTGAGCTGCCGTGTGGGTGATTGTCTCAAAACATTTTTCGTGCTAATGGTAGCTGCATCAGCATTAAAAGATATTAGAAAATTAGGCGATCCCAAGTGCTTACTTCAGCATTTGCTTCAAGGCATCAAGTTTCAATAAGGCCTCTACAGGCGAAATGGTATTAATATCTAGCTCATCGAGTACCCTTGCCATTTTTTTATACTTGCTATTGTCAGATTCAAAAACACTGAGTTGAAAATTAGCTTTAGGCACCTGACTAAGGGCTTTTTTATTTTCATTTTTAATTTTGTCTTTTTCTAAGTACAACATAATCTCATTGGCGCGGGCTACTATATCTGTGGGCATACCAGCCATTTGCGCCACATGAATACCGAAACTATGGTGGCTGCCCCCCGGCTCAAGTTTACGGATAAATACTACCTGCTCACGAGTTTCTTTTACCGACACGTTAAAGTTTTTTATTCTAGGAAAATCTTCTGCCAGTTGGTTCAATTCGTGGTAGTGAGTAGCAAACAAAGTTTTAGCACAAAACTCAGGGTGTTGATGCAAATATTCAACAATTGCCCAGGCAATAGAAATGCCGTCGTAAGTACTTGTACCTCTACCGATTTCGTCCATTAGCAGAAGACTTCTGTCGCTGAGGTTATTCAAGATACTGGCGGTTTCAGTCATTTCTACCATGAAGGTCGATTCACCTCTGGCAATGTTATCAGATGCACCTACACGGGTAAATATTTTGTCGACTAAACCGATTTCGGCAGAGTCAGCAGGTACGAAACAACCAATTTGTGCCATCAGCACAATAAGGGCAGTTTGGCGTAATAAAGCCGATTTGCCCGACATATTCGGTCCGGTAATAATCACAATCTGTTGATCTTTGTCGTCGAGAAAAACATCATTAGGAATATAGCATTCACCGGATGGTATTTGTTGCTCAATAACCGGATGCCTGCCGGCAGTAATTCGGATAGCTTTATCATCATTGATAACGGGACAACAGTAATTTCTTTCATTGGCTAAGCGAGTAAAAGACAACAGGCAGTCTAATCCTGCCAATACGAAAGCATTTTGCTGTATTTGCGAAATATAATCGTGGGTAGTTTGTACTATTTCGTTGAACAAATTTTGTTCGATCGCGAAAATACTTTCTTCAGCCTGAATGATTTTTTCTTCATACTCTTTTAATTCTTCTGTAACATAACGCTCAGCATTTACTAACGTTTGTTTGCGTATCCACTCGGGCGGCACTTTATCTTTGTGAATATTGCGTACTTCGAGGTAATAACCAAATACTTTATTATAGGCAATTTTCAGAGAACTAATGCCAGTGCGTTCGGTTTCCTGTTCCTGAATTTTATTGAGATAATCCTTACTTGAAAAAGCAATTTCACGCAATTCGTCAAGTTTGTCGTCAATACCATCTCTAATGATTCCTCCTTGGTTACTCAATACGGGTGGTTCATCGACTAATTCTTTTGCTATCTTATCAATGAGAAACTGGCAAGTATGGAGGCGATCGCCTAGCTTTTTTATTTGTGATACTTCGCAGTTCAGCAATAGAGATTTTACTGGTAAAGTATGTTGTAATGCTTTTTTGAGTTGCAACAACTCACGTGGATTAATTCTATTAACAGCTACTTTAGAAATCAATCGTTCGAGGTCTCCAATTTGTCGCAAGTCATTCCATATTTTTTCTCGCTTTTCTTCTTCTTGCATCAGAAAACCTACTGCCTGGAGGCGTTCTTCGATAACAGCCTGTGTTTTGAGTGGTAATACGAGCCATTTCCGTAACATGCGCGCACCCATGGGAGTTACACACTTGTCGAGCGTATCAATCAAAGACACACCGCTTTCGTGCTGCGGGTAGAGCAATTCGAGGTTTCGGATGGTGAATTTATCGAGCCAGACATATTTGTCTTCTTCGAGGCGAGAGATAGTAGAAATATGTTTTACCCTGCGGTGTTCAGTAAGCTCGAGGTAGTAAAGAATAGCTCCTGCCGCCACAATACCCTCTTGAAAATGTTCTATACCAAAGCCTTTAAGACTGGTAGTTTGAAAGTGCGTAGTAAGTTTTTCAAAGGCATAATCGCCCGTATACACCCAATCATCAAGTTTGAAATAGTTATAGGCATTGGCAAAATGCGTTGTATAATACTGCTGTTGTTTTTTACTGAATAGTACTTCAGAGGGATTGAAACTCTGCATTATTTTATCAACATAAGTTATGTTGCCCTGCGCTACTAAAAACTCTCCAGTAGAAATGTCAAGAAAAGAAATTCCGATACGCTCCTGATAAAAGAACAAAGAAGCAAGGTAGTTATTGCATTTGGTATCAAGGACATTATCGTGAAGAGAAACGCCTGGTGTTACCAATTCTGTGATGCCACGCTTAACAATACCTTTGGCGAACTTAGGATCTTCCAACTGGTCGCAAATAGCCACGCGCTGACCGGCACGCACCAACTTAGGCAAGTAACTGTCAAGGGCGTGATGCGGAAAGCCTGCCAAGTCGATCGCTGCAGCCACGCCGTTAGATTTTTTGGTGAGTACAATGTCAAGAATTTTACTCGTTTTAACAGCGTCTTCTCCAAAGGTCTCATAAAAATCACCTACTCGAAATAATAGTAGCGCACCGGGATGCCTATCTTTCATGTATTTATATTGTTTCATTAAGGGTGTTTCGGAAGAACCCGCCTTGAATTTCTTAACCAATGTTTTATTTAAGTTTAAAAAAACGTTATTATGAGCAATTATAATACTTACCTACCTCCCCGAAGCCAAAAGGTAGAGAACAGCCATCCTGATAGCGACCCCATTTTCTACCTGATTGAGAATAATAGCATGAGAAGAGTCTACTACATCACTAGTAATTTCTACCCCTCTATTAATAGGTCCAGGGTGCATAATAATAATATTTTTATTGAGTGAGTCCAGTAAAGAACGGTTAATTCCATAATATAAACTGTACTCGCGCAAGGAGGGAAAGCTACTTCCTTTCTGGCGTTCTAATTGGATACGTAGCACGTTGGCCACGTCACACCATTCCAGTGCTTTTTTAAGATGAAGGCTTACCTTGACACCGAGCTTTTCGATGTACTTAGGGATGAGCGTGGACGGTCCGCAAACCATCACCTGCGCCCCTAATTTTTGTAAAGCAAAAATATTAGACAAAGCAACTCTCGAGTGTAAAATATCTCCAATAATGACTACTTTTTTTCCTCCTACTTCGCCGAGTTTTTCCCTGATAGAGTAAGTATCGAGCAGGGCTTGCGTAGGGTGTTCATGCATACCGTCGCCAGCATTAATAACGACAGCACTAATATGACGCGATAAAAAATGTGGTACGCCAGAGCTAACATGCCGAATAACGATCATATCAACTTTCATTGCAAGCATATTGCGCACAGTGTCCAGCAAAGTTTCACCTTTTTTTACAGAACTTGAGGAGGAAGAAAAATTAACCACATCGGCAGAAAGTCTTTTCTCAGCAAGCTCAAAAGAGATGCGCGTACGAGTAGAATTTTCAAAAAATATGTTGGCAATGGTGATATCTCTCAGTGAAGGAACTTTTTTAATCGGTCGGTTAATGACTTCCTTGAATTGATCAGCCGTTTCGAAGATCAGGTAAATATCTTTAGCACTTAATGTTTTAATGCCTAGTAAATGGCTTACGCTGATATGCTTATTTGCCTCCAAAATTAAAATATTTCTTCTTCTTGTTGAATGAGCCAAATATTGTCTTGGGCAAAGCCTTGATCTTTCCATTGTACCAATACCCTTTGAGACTGTATAGTATTAACCGACTTTCCAATATAGTTGGGCTGAATAGGCAAGTCTCTTTGGTATTTCCTATCAACTAATACCAATAGCTCCACTTTTTTAGGACGCCCGAAAGCCATCATCGCACTCATAGCTGCCCTAACAGTTCTGCCCGTATAGAGTACATCATCGACTAAAATAACTTTTTTATCTTCTACAAGAAAAGAGATATTAGTCGCATTGGGTTTAATGGGTTGTGGTCTTCGCCTAAAATCATCGCGATAAAAAGTGGTGTCCAAATAGCCAAGTGGTATTGCAACCCGACACAAACTCAGCAATTTCTCTTGAATTCTGTGGGCAAAGAATACTCCTCTGGGTTGTAAACCCAGCAAAACAGAATCTCTAAAATCGTTGTGATTTTCTATAAGCTCTTTGCAAAGCCGGCTGGTAGTAATGTCCAAAAGTGCGGAGTTTAAAATGCCTATCTTTGCCATGGCTGTTATTTACATTCAAAAACTCAAATTTAATAAACTTTTATTCGAATTAACTTATCTCGGTTAAATTTTGTATTTTGAGCAGGCAATGATAACTTTAAGTATTTAAAATAGTTGATTATGCCAAAAACCAATTCACTGATTTTACTTCTTTTTATACTCTTTACCTGCGATAGCGGTAAAGTATTTGAAAAACATAGCAAAGTAAAAGCTGCGCTAAGATGGGAAAAAACTGACAAAAAGTCATTTCAAGTAGATATACGAGATATAGGCGTGAATTATGCCATTAGCATCGCTATTCGTCATCATGCGGCTATTCCTTACGGCAGCCTCAGGGTGAATATGCGTCTCATTGGCCCTTCTGGCAAAATGATTGATAATGATTATATTGTCCCTTTGCGGAACAAAAACACAGGAGCACTGTTAGGAGACGTGTCGGGTGATATATGCGATACAGAAACAAGAATAATACAAAAACAGACCTTTTCGCAAGCAGGTAAATACACTTTCGAGCTCACACAAGTGAGTGCCGCTAAAGGCATTGGCGGGGTGATGGAAGTAGGGCTTATTATTGGAAAAATTATCAATAAACCATGAGCAAGCAAAAAATTTGTGCTACGACTGTACTAGCAGTTATACATAACGAACAGTTAGCTATAGGTGCCGACGGGCAGGCAACTTTTGGCAATACTATAGCTAAAAGCAATGTACGCAAAATACGAAAATTACAGGAAAACAAAGTATTGGTAGGTTTTGCAGGATCTACGGCAGATGCCTTTACGCTATTAGAACGTTTTGAGGAAAAACTCAAGGCTTACGGAGGCAATATGAAACGAGCTGCAATAGAATTAGCCAAAGACTGGCGCACAGACCGTTATCTGAGAAGACTCGAAGCCATGATGATTACCGCTAATCGCGAGGAAATTCTAGTGATTTCTGGCACTGGAGACGTGCTAGAACCCGACAACCAAATAGCTGCCATCGGCTCGGGAAGCATGTATGCACAGTCGGCAGCAACTGCACTCAAAAAACATGCACATAATTTAAGTGCCGAAGAAGTTGTGCGCGAAAGTTTGACTATCGCCGCCGATATTTGTATTTACACGAACCATAACTTAGTGATAGAAACTTTTAATAGTTGACAACCGAATAATGAGGAATATAAAATGCTTGTTGATTGTACTTACTGCATCTGTTCTATCTTTTTCTGCGTGTAAAACACAACAAAAAAAAGGGAAACTCCCTAAGGGAAAACCGATTCCCTGTCCTATTAAAGATTGTGATTAGCAAGTGTATCTTTCCGATGTTTCTGTAAAAGCTATTTCCTTAAAGTTGAAATACCTCACACTGCCTCCAATTTGTACGGCTAATTTACCTGTGTCATTTACACCAAGTACTTGCCCCTGAAAATATAAACGCTTGTTATCTTTCAGGTTGGTAAAAGTATGTACTTCCTGATACCAATACATTTGACGAATATACTCTTGTTTGAGTTCCTGTAACTTCCCTCTTCTTAATGACAAATAGCGGTGTTCAACATGTTCGCAGAGACTTGTCAATAAATGTTCAACATGGTAGTTTTTTCGCGTTACATTTGATAGGGAAATAGCCCGTAAATGGTAAAAACAAGATTGATTGATATTTAATCCAATACCCAAAACAGCACTATCTATTGCATGACCTTTAAGCACGCTTTCTATAAGTATACCTCCCAATTTTTTATCAGTGTAATAAATGTCATTCGGCCATTTCACCTTTAAACTCTTAGGTAATTTGTTGTCTAATAAATCCAAAATGGCAAGCGACACAACCATGTTGAGATAAAATTGATTTTGAGGGGCTAAAAAGTGTGGACTAACAATCAATGAACACATGAGGTTTTTATCTGCTTCCGATTCCCACCGATTGCCTCTTTGCCCTTTTCCAGCTGTTTGGTAAGAAGTGCTTATAATCGTTCCTTCAGATACTTCTTTTTTAGCTAACAATTCAGTGGCAACATCGTTGGTAGAATGACAATTTGGCAAATAGATACTTTTTTTTCCAATAAAAAATGTATCTGGCTCAATATTATACAACTATTTCTGTAGTTTTGTAGTAAGTGATATAAATAAATCAAGTTACGTATTTGAAATTCTGTAGCTTGAGCGTCTAAAGTTCTTTGAATCCAGCCCGGATTGATTTTCTATCACAGTACCTTTACCTTTTTCTTTAACAGTCAACACATCAGAAAAAGCCACGGTTTTTTCGATAATCTCAAAATCAACAGGAATACAGAGCAATTCCCTATCATTAGGTTGGCCGTGGTAAAAGGTATCAGTCGTAAAATTTATACTTTCGAATAGTAAAGATAATAATTTATTGCCATATTGACGGGCTAAGGGTCTTGCATATTTCCGTAGTATTTTGCCTGCAAATTCTTTGCCTGATGAGAAACAAGTGATACCGTTGTGAGACAGTCTGCCACTTGACAATCGAGGTAAGCCCGTTGGCTTACTCAAAGACGCCGAGCAAATAGTCTACATACAAATCTAGTGTTTCCATGAAATAAAAATATTGATCTATCACCTTTTTTCATAGAACTGCGTGACTTAAGTAGGTGAAAAATATCTTTACAAGTTCAAACAATCATTCTATTTAGGAACTTTCTATACTTTGAATACAGTAGTTTGATTAAAATAATTTTGTACTAACTCATGTAAATGACACAGGTAAATAGCCAGAAGAACGATAACACTGCCTTCGTCCAATCAATCATTGATGGAATACAAGAGAAAAAAGGATTTGACATATCACTTATTAACCTGAAAAGCACGCAAAATGCTATCACCGATTACTTAGTAATATGCTCTGCTAATTCCGATACGCAAACAGATTCTATTTATGAAAGTATAGAAGCAAACGTCTACCTCCAACACAAAGAACTACCTTGGCACACTGAGGGTAAGAATAATAAAGAGTGGGTAATTATCGATTACGCTGACGTGGTCGTACACATCTTTAGAAAGGATAGGCGCAAATTTTATGATTTAGAAGCTCTTTGGGGCGATGCAACTATTACCCAACCAAAAAATATATCTTAATACATCTACTCAAAAAATAAAGATAATGACAAAAAATAAGCAAGATAAAAACAATAATACTTCTAGGAAGAGAACTAGCTTTAATAAAGCTACACCACCCAAAAACAGAAACTATCAGGTCTGGCTTATTGCCTCTCTGGTAGCACTTATATTTATAGTACTCTACCTCAATAAAAGCTATACCGTGCTAGACATTACCCAAAAAAAGTTTGAGCGTATGCTCTTATCTGACCACGTAAAAAAAGTAGACATTATTAATCGCGAGTTTGCCGAAATCACCCTTAATGATCGTGCGCTGGAGATGCCACAGTATAAGAATGAGCTGGCAGAAAAAAATTCTTTTAATACTTTTGGTATTCAGCAAGGACCGCATTATAAAGTAAGGTTACTGTCGGCAGAGAAATTTATTGAAGACTTTGAACGAATACAAAGCAACATACCGCAAGAGCAAAGAATAGGTTTTGCGGTGAAAAAACGTCAAGACTTTAGCTCATGGTTTTTTACATGGGGCTTCTTTATTGTCTTAATATTCGGATTTTGGTTTTTGATGCGCAGAATGACTACAGGCGGTCCGGGTGGACAAATATTTAATATAGGTAAGTCGCGGGCAGCACTCTTCGACAGTGAAAATAAAGTAAAAATTACTTTTAAAGATGTAGCCGGTTTAGATGAAGCAAAAGAGGAAGTGGAAGAGGTAGTGCAATTCTTGAAAAACCCCTCCAAGTATACCAATTTGGGTGGTAAAATACCTAAAGGGGTTTTGTTAGTAGGTCCTCCTGGCACGGGAAAAACGTTGCTCGCCAAAGCAGTGGCCGGCGAATCAGAAGTTCCTTTCTTTACTTTGTCGGGTTCTGATTTTGTAGAGATGTTTGTAGGTGTTGGGGCTGCACGTGTACGCGACCTTTTTAAACAAGCAAAAGAAAAAGCTCCTTGTATTATTTTTATCGATGAAATAGATGCTATCGGCCGATCGAGAGGAAGAGGGCAAATGCCCGGCTCAAACGACGAGCGCGAAAATACACTAAATTCTTTGCTAGTAGAAATGGACGGATTCTCCACCGATTCGGGTGTGATTATTATGGCAGCTACTAACCGCCCCGACGTGTTAGACAGTGCTTTGTTGCGTCCTGGCAGATTCGATAGACAAATCAGCATAGACAAGCCCGATATTAATGGCAGAGAGTCTATTTTTAAAGTACATTTGCAGCCTGTCAAAACAGCTAGGAATGTAAGGTCTAAAGAACTCGCAGCACAAACACCTGGTTTTGCTGGTGCCGATATTGCCAACGTCTGCAATGAAGCTGCCCTGATTGCTGCCCGCAAAAATAAAAAGTCTGTAGACATACACGATTTTCAAGATGCTATTGATAGGTTTATCGGGGGGCTTGAGAAAAAAAATAAAATTATTTCTCCCAGCGAAAAGAAAATAGTTGCTTATCATGAAGCAGGACACGCCGTAGTTGGTTGGTTTTTAGAGTATGCTGACCCTTTGGTGAAAGTCAGTATTGTCCCCAGAGGCGTTGCAGCTTTAGGCTATGCACAGTATTTGCCTAAAGAACAGTTTTTACATACCACCGAGCAAATGTTTGATGAAATGTGTATGACGCTGGGCGGCAGAGCAGCAGAAGAAATTATTTTTGGTAAAATATCTACCGGCGCACTCAGCGACTTAGAGCGTATTACTAAAATGGCTTACAGCATGGTGACTATTTACGGTATGAATGAGGCTATTGGAAATCTTTCTTTCTATGATTCTAAACGCCCAGACTACAGCTTTGAAAAGCCTTATTCAGAAGCAACCGCTGAAAAAATTGATCGTGAAGTAAAAAAGATGATAGATAAAGCCTATGAGTGCACCAAAAAGTTGCTGAAAGATAAAAAAGAACAATTAGAAATACTGGCTAAAGAATTATTGGAGAAAGAGATTTTGTTCCAAAAAGACCTAGAAAGGCTAATTGGCAAGCGTCCTTTTGAACATATTACTACCTATGAAGAATTTACTAATGGCACTCCTACAGCAAAGAAAAAAAACAGTGTAGAAAAGAAAGAAAATATAAAAGAGGGTGAACAATGAGATTTAAAAATAGCTTCTCCCTATTCTTTTGGATAATACACCTGGCTAGTCTGTGTTGCGTGTGTAGCAATAGCCAAGCACAAATCAGATTTTTGCAAGATAGTGTTCAATTGGGAAAGCTACCACTGAATACAGATTCAATCATAAGTTATGATTTCAAATATGTTGCAGAGCAAGATAATTACCGGATTGATTCTATTATGAGTGATTGTGCTTGCTCTGTGGCGACGTATGATAAAGCACCCAAGCACGAGCAAGCAGATACCAGCTATATTACCGTACAATACCACACTTACAAGGCTGGTGTATTTAGTAAACGCTTCCGCGTTTTTCTTAATGGTAGAAAAAAAGCCAGCTATCATCTCATAATTTCAGGCTACATTTTACCCGCTGAACCCGAGTTAAAATATCCGTACCAGTTTAAGCAACTACGAGTAAAAAGTCGCTTTATTCATTTAGGCGTTATCAATGATAGGCAGGTAGTTAAACGAAAACACGAGCTATATAATCAAGGAGAACAAACCATCGTATTGAGCGATAGGATAAATAGCCCCAACCACATTTATGTAGTACCTGATTCCAAATATATTCTTCCCAAAGAAAGTATCAATATTACCGTATTCTATCATCCCGGCATCGGAAAAGCTTACGGGCAAATACTTGATGAAATTAGCTTGCTGAGTACTTCTCCCACACAAGAAAATATCCCTCTTACTGTAGTAGCTATTGTAAAACAATAATTTAGTGAGCTAAAGCTACTTGCTCAAATATAAATTCCGCTGTGCGTATACATCTAGGAAAAACTCATCTCTCAGATCATCGATAAAATAAATAGCTTCTCCTGTGGATTTCATTTCGGGTCCTAATTCTTTGTTAACATTGGGAAACTTATTGAAAGAGAATACAGGGATTTTAATGGCATAGCCTTTTTTGTAAGGCCTGAGTTCGAAGTCTTTGAGTTTTTTACTTCCCAGCATTATTTTGGTAGCATAATTTACATAAGGTTCGCGATAGGCTTTGCAAATGAAAGGTACGGTACGAGATGCTCGCGGATTGGCTTCTATTACATACACTTGGTCGTCTTTAATAGCAAATTGTATATTGATAAGTCCTACTGTTTTGAGTGCTAAAGCAATTTTTTGCGTATAGTCTTCCATTTGTTGTATAATGAGGTCGCCAAGATTATAGGGAGGTAATACGGCGTATGAATCGCCAGAATGAATACCTGCCGGCTCGATATGCTGCATAATGCCTATAATGCGTACCGATTCCCCGTCGCAAATAGCATCAGCTTCGGCTTCTATTGCGCCATCCAGATAATGATCGACGAGCAATTTGTTGCCGGGAATTTTTTTAAGGGTGTTGACAGTGTGTTCTTCGAGTTCTCGCTCATTAATGACTATCTTCATGTGCTGCCCACCCAACACGTAAGAAGGACGAACCAATAAAGGAAAGCCTAGTTTCTTAGCAGATTCTAAGGCCTGTTCGGCAGTTTTTACAATATTGAACCTAGGGTAAGGAATTTTATTTTCTCTGAGCAAACTTGAAAAACTACCTCTGTCTTCCGCCAAATCGAGTGCTTGAAAAGCAGTGCCGATAATTTTAATTTGATGACGTTGTAGTTTTTCGGCAAGTTTGAGGGCTGTTTGCCCACCTAATTGCACGATGACTCCTTCAGGTTTTTCGTGCAAGATAATATCATAGATATGCTCCCAAAAGACAGGTTCAAAATATAATTTATCTGCAAGATCAAAATCTGTCGAAACAGTTTCAGGGTTACAATTAATCATAATAGCTTCATAACCCGATTCTTTAGCTGCCAGAATACCATGTACACAACAATAATCGAACTCAATACCTTGTCCAATTCTATTAGGTCCTGCTCCTAGTACCACCACTTTTTTAGTGCTTGCATTAGCAATAGATTCGTTTTCTTCTTCGAAAGTAGAATAATAATAAGGCGTTCGGGCTTGAAATTCTGCAGCGCAAGTATCTACCAATCGCCAAACCCTTTTAATATGCATATCTGTACGCTTACTCCGCACCTCACTCTCTAGGCAGCCGAGCAGGTGGGCGATTTGTCGGTCGGCATAACCTTTTCTTTTGGCTTCAAGTAAAAGTAGCTTTGGTATATTTTTGACGTTGTGGGTCGATATTTTTTTTTCTAAATTGACCAACTCCTCAATTTGGAATAAGAACCATTTATCTATTTTAGTAATATCGTGAATAGTACGAGTAGGAATTCCTAACTTAAAAGCGTCGTATATTCTGAATACTCTGTCCCAACTGGCGTGTTTGAGCCTTTGTAGAATAGCTTCCTGATGCGTAAATTGTCTCCCATCTGCTCCCAATCCATTTCGTTTGATTTCGAGCGACTGGCAGGCCTTCTGTAGGGCTTCCTGAAAGTTACTCCCTATAGCCATCACTTCACCTACAGATTTCATTTGTAGGCCTAGCTGGGTATCAACATGGCTAAACTTTTCAAAATTCCAGCGAGGAATTTTAACAACTACATAGTCAAGCGTTGGCTCGAAAAAGGCTGAAGTAGATCCCGTAATGACGTTGGGGAGTTCGCTGAGGTCGTAGCCGATAGCCAGCTTGGCAGCGATTTTGGCAATAGGATAGCCTGTTGCCTTTGAAGCTAAAGCTGAAGAACGCGAAACGCGCGGGTTGATTTCAATAGCAATAATTTCGTCGTTTTGAGGATTCACGGCGAATTGTACATTACAGCCGCCAGCAAACTGCCCAATACCACTCATCATCTTGATGGCTAGATTACGCATATTTTGATAAACGGTGTCTGGCAAAGTCATGGCAGGAGCAACGGTAATAGAATCACCGGTATGAATACCCATGGGGTCGAGGTTTTCTATAGAACAAATAATGATAACATTACCACTATTGTCGCGCAATAATTCTAGTTCGTATTCTTTCCAGCCCAATATACTTTGCTCTATCAACACCTCATGCACAGGCGACATATGCAAACCTCTGGTCAGGGCTTTTTCAAATTCTTCGGATTTTTGAACAAAACTTCCCCCAGTACCTCCCAAAGTAAACGAAGGACGAATGACGAGAGGAAATCCTGTTTCCTGAGCAATTTCCTTTCCCTGTAGAAAAGATTTAGCTGTGCGTCCTTTACAAACATACACATCTAATGCTATCATCTTTTGCCGGAATTTTTCTCGGTCTTCAGTAGTGCTGATAGCATCAATGTCTACCCCGATAACAGTTATATTGTATCTTTGCCAGATACCTAATTTATCACATTCTATAGCTAGATTGAGTGCAGTTTGCCCGCCCATAGTAGGCAAAACGGCATCTATACGATGCTTTTCGAGTATTTCTACAATATATTTTCTCTCAAGCGGTTTCAGATAAATATTATCAGCAGTAACCTCATCGGTCATGATGGTTGCCGGATTGGAATTAATTAGGGTAACTTCTATTGCTTCTTCGCGCAAAGAGCGGGCAGCTTGTGAACCCGAGTAATCGAATTCACAAGCCTGCCCAATTATTATCGGACCGCTGCCAATAATCAGCACAGAATGAATCTTTTTGTTTTTAGGCATGAATGCTTTTATGATTAGCTTTTGGCAATGATTAACTAAATAAGCTGAATATATGCTGAGTTAACTGGCAATGCTAGTTAAAAGGATCCGCAAAATTATATCAAGATTAAAACGATTTATAAAATATCTTCAAAGAAAAAATAATTGTAAAATTTTGCCTGTTTTTTAGTCCTGAAATATTGAATTTTAAAATCATACAACCATCTGTTTATCAACATTTTATAGCCTAAATAATTATAAAAATATTCAAGAGATAATATTTGTGAGCAACGAGAGAGTAAAAGTATTTAGCTGCTATTTTTTCGTAATTTCAAATAATTAAACATTTTTGCTTTCTATTTAATGTAGCAATACGATAAATTTTTATACATAACACATTTCAAAACTACTTAGTGATGCCCAAAAATTTAGTTATTGTGGAGTCTCCTGCCAAGGCAAAAACTATAGAAAAGTATTTAGGTAAAGACTATATGGTAAAATCTAGTTACGGGCATGTAAGAGATTTACCGAAGGGAAACAGTGCTATCGATATCAGCAATAACTACCAGCCTGTTTACGAAATTTCTCCAGATAAGCAAAAGGTAGTAAAGGAGCTCAGGTCTTTATCAAAACAAGCAGAAACCATTTGGCTAGCTACTGACAACGACCGCGAGGGGGAAGCTATCTCGTGGCATTTGAAAGAAGCCTTACATCTTAACGATACAAAAACGCGAAGAATCATTTTTAGAGAAATTACCAAAAAAGCGATTTTGAATGCTATTTCTGCACCTAGAGGGATTGACATAGATTTAGTAGACGCACAGCAAGCAAGAAGAATTTTGGATCGTTTGGTAGGTTTTGAACTTTCTCCTGTGTTATGGAAAAAAATAAAAAGAGGTTTGTCAGCAGGAAGAGTCCAATCTGTTGCGGTAAGAATGATTGTTGAGAGAGAAAGATCTATTGAAAATTTTATTCCACAGATATCTTTCAAAACCACCGGGCTTTTTGAAACCAAAGAAAAAAAGCAGCTTCGAGCACAACTGGCTAAAAATTTTGATGAAAAAGAAAAAGTATTTGCTTTTTTAGAAGATTGCAAAAGTGCTCGTTTTTTTGTTAAAAAATTGGAAAAAAAGCCCGGCAAAAAATCTCCTGCTCCGCCTTTTACTACCTCTACTTTGCAACAAGAAGCAAGCAGAAAGCTAGGATTTTCTGTTAGTCGAACCATGCTGTTGGCGCAAAAACTTTATGAAGCCGGTCACATTACGTATATGCGTACGGACTCGGTAACTTTGTCTGAAGAAGCTATTCGGGCAGCTGCGGCACAAATTCAAAACATGTATGGGCAAGAGTATGTACAAGTCCGACAATTTAAGAACACATCTAAGTCGGCACAAGAAGCACACGAAGCCATCCGACCAACCGACTTTACAAAGATGCAGGCTGGTCAAGATACCTCAGCACAAAGACTCTATGAACTCATCTGCAAACGTGCCACCGCTTCGCAAATGGCTGATGCTCGTTTGGAAAAAACTACAGTAACTGTTGGCGCAAAAGAGTTAGCTGACGATTTTCGTTCTATCGGTGAAATTATTACTTTTGAAGGCTTTCTAAAAGTTTATGTCCTTATGCAAGATGAAGAAGGCGATGCCGCCAATAACCAAGATACCCTCTTGCCTGCTTTGTCTGTTGGCGAACCCTTAGCTGCAAAAAATATTGTTTCTAGAGAGCGGTTTAGCAAACATCCGCCCAGATATACAGAGGCAAGCCTTGTCAGAGAGCTTGAACATAAAGGCATCGGAAGACCTTCTACTTACGCCCCAACTATTTCTACCATTCAAAAAAGAAATTATGTAATCAAAGAGTCGAGAGACGGCTTTGAGAGAACTTATCTGGAAATTATTTTAGAGGATAAACATATTACTTCAAAGGAGAAAACCGAGTTGAGGGGTGTGGAGAAAAGTAAACTTTTTCCAACACAAACCGGTAGAGTTGTCAATGATTTTCTTGTCGATCACTTCTCTAGTATCGTCGATTATTCTTTTACAGCTAGTGTAGAAGAAGAATTTGATTTGATAGCAGAAGGAAAAACCAAATGGACAAGCATGATTGATGCTTTCTACGGTGGATTCCATCAAACAGTAAAAGCTACAGAAACAAACGCAGAACGCGTATTGCTTAATCAAATACGCAATCTTGGAGAAGACCCTAATAGCGGAAGATCTGTTTATGCTAAACAAGGAAAGTTCGGTCCTTATGTGCAAATTGGAGAGCAAGATGACAAAGAAAAAGTATATAGCTCTTTGCAAAAAGGGCAAGTTCTAGAAAAAATTACCCTCAAAGAGGCTTTAGAGCTGTTTAAACTGCCAAGGCACGTGGGTACGCTTGAAGAGAAAGAAATTATTGCCGATATTGGACGTTTCGGTCCTTACGTAAAACACGACAGTAAATTTTTCTCGTTGGGCAAAATCCATAATCCACTCACAATTGACGAAAAAACAGCCATACAACTCATTCAAGATAAACGCATTACAGATAGCAAAAGAATTATTAAACTCTTTGATGGAAAACCACCCATACGCCTATTGAACGGCAAGTGGGGGCCTTACATCGCTTTTAATAATAAAAATTTTAAAATTCCTAAAGATCAAAAAGCAGAGGAATTAACCTTAGAAGCATGTATGAAAATAATTCAAGAGAATCAACAGAAGAAAAAAGGTGGTAAAAGCAAAACTTAAATCTTAATTTATGCATTTAATTGTTAACAATATATGAATTTATTTTGCATGTAAGACCAAAACTATTTACTTTCGCCAAGCGATGCTCATATTTCAATATAAATAAAACTGCTTTCGTGCGTATTGTGTGTACCGCAGGCTTTTTTCATTTTTTTATAGACTTAGTAGGAGGTTTTGAGAAGTGTAAGCCAGAAATATAGTGTTGGAATAGGAGCTTGCTATAATCAACTGCTAGCAGATGAAATCCTTTTTATATATAAAGGAGTAGCTACCGAATGTTTACTAGACACTTTAGTGGCTACCACAGATGAAAGGCTCACAGGTATCAAACCTGCTATGAAAATAAGAAGAAAGATTAGCTCTATTACTGTAGAAGTTCTTCAAAATATTTACCATCATTTCGTGAGGGTAAAAAGTAAAGAGAAAGAAAAAGATATTCCAATAACTTTTGTGTTAGCAAAAGAAAAAAGACATTATACAATTATTGCCGGAAATTATATTGCCACAGACCAGATTGATACACTGACACAAAAAATTGATCGGACAAACTGCCTTAGTTATGAACAATTGAAAAGCGTATATAGAGAAAAATTAAATAATGGACGGTTCTCAAAAAAAGGCGGTGCAGGATTGGGAATATTAGATATCGCTAGAAAATCAGGTCAAAAAATTCACTATAATATAAATTTTTTAAAGCCAGATTGTGCTTTCTTTAGTATAAAAGTAAAAGTAGCGATTTAAAATCATTCTACTATGGAAAATTTCTATCTAGAAAAAACACTCAAAACACCCAAGATAAAGTTGGATGCCACCAGTGGTAGATTACTGATTGCGGGTCGATCTATTCCCGAGAATTCTTTAGACTTCTATAAACCAATATTCGATTGGTTAGATCAATATAAGAAACTCCCTAAAAATAAAACTTTATTAGAGGTGAAGCTAGATTATTTTAACACTACCTCTTCTAAGTGCTTAGTAGAGATATTCAGAAGGCTTGAAGAAATTAACCAATATGGTAGCGACATTACAATAAATTGGTACTATGAAGAGGATGATGAAGATATGCAAGAGTCTGGTGAAGATTTTAAGCAACTCATTAATCTTCCCATAAAAGTTGTGACATTGGAAGATAATTAAAATAAAAAAAAGAATAGAGAAAGGGCTGCCTGAAAAGGCAGTCTTTTTTATTTTCCATTTTTCCGTGTTTAATTTTTATAATTGTATGAATACAAAGCAGAAACTGAGTTTAGACCTTATTGCTATGGGGCATAAGCTTAAAAATTTATTTACTTGCGTATCAGATAAGGTGGCCTTATTTATTAAAATATCTACTCGTAATTTTTTTGTATACCAAAAAGTCATATCATGAAGACAATTAAAGGCCCTTCTATTTTTTTGGCGCAGTTTGTCGATAATAAAGCACCATTCAACGATCTTTCATCTATTTGCCAGTGGGCTGCTGGACTTGGGTATCAGGCTGTACAGCTACCTACCTGGGAAACAAGATTGATGGACTTAAATCTTGCTGCTGAGAGTAAAACTTATGCAGATGAACTGAGAGGTAAAGTAGCAGCCTGCGGTTTGCATATTTCTGAGCTAGCCACACACCTGCAAGGGCAGTTAGTAGCAGTACACCCTGCCTATGCTGAGCTATTCGGTGGTTTTTCCCCACCTCAATTAGCCAGTAGCGAGCAGGCCCGAATAGAGTGGGCAAAAGAACAAGTGAAATACGCCGCCAAAGCTAGTCAAAATCTGGGATTAAATGCAGTGGCTACCTTTTCAGGTTCGCTGCTCTGGCCTTTCGCTTATCCATGGCCACAAAGACCGGAGGGACTGGTAGCAGAAGGTTTTAAAGAATTAGCAAAAAGATGGACACCTATACTGAATTATTATGAAGAATGTGGGGTAGACTTGTGCTATGAAATACATCCTAGTGAAGATCTGCACGACGGAGTAACCTTTGAGATGTTTCTTGCTGCAACCAAACACCACAAACGAGCGAATATACTATATGACCCCAGTCACTTTGTCCTACAACAACTCGACTACTTATCTTATATTGATATTTATCATCCGTATATCAAAATGTTTCATGTAAAAGATGCAGAGTTCAGGCCTTCCGGCAAAGCAGGGGTATATGGCGGTTATCAAGACTGGGCAGAAAGACCGGGGAGGTTTCGGTCTTTAGGAGATGGACAGGTAGATTTCTCAGCAATTTTTTCTAAGCTTACGCAGTATGATTACGACAGTTGGGCAGTGTTGGAATGGGAATGTTGCCTCAAAAACCCCGAAGATGGCGCAAGAGAGGGTGCTGAGTTCATTAAAAAACACATAATTAGAGTGACGGAAAAATCTTTTGATGATTTTGCAGGTAGTCAGGCTAGTAATGCGTTTAACAAAAAGTTATTAGGTATTTGAAAAAATATGTGCTTAGTAGCTGTTTTTTTTTAAATTAAACTCCTTGCACTTGCTATATGCTTTAGTAAATGCTTGTTTTCTTCTATCGCAGTACTTACTACAATTATGTCTGCTCCTGCCTGATAAGCATTGCAGGCATGCTGTGCGGTCCTGATGCCTCCTCCTACCATAAGCGGTATATTGACCGACTGACTTACTTGTGTAATCGTTTCTTTGCTAACCGGGTTTAACGCACCACTTCCTCCTTCAAGGTATATCATTTGCAAACCCAACATTTCTCCTGCCATTGCCGTACAAGCGGCCACATCGGGCTTATCATAGGGAATGGGCGTAGTATTACTCATGTAAGAAACCGAGGTCTGATTACCACAATTGATAAGTATGTAACCTGTGGGAATAGCCTCCAGATTAATTTCTTTAATCATAGGGGCTGCCACTACATGCTGACCAATCAAAAGCTCAGCATTTCTACCAGAAATTAGTGAAAGAAATAGGACGGCATCAGCATCTTGCGATAAATGAATATTATTACTAGGAAAAAGTACCAAAGGAATATGGGTATGTGCCTTGATGGTTTGTAAAACAATCGGTAGGCGGTTTGAAGTAATTAGGCTACCGCCTACCAAAATATAATCTACCTTATAGGTATTTAGCAGAAAAACAATTTGCAAGCATTCATCTTTATCAGTTTTGTCAGGGTCAATCAACACAGCTAATTGCTTATGACCTAAAGATTTTTTTTTAAGGATTTCCCTATATATTCTCATGAATATCTGAATAAGTTTCCATATGACCTGTTCGATTTATAGTTGACAAACGCTCTTGGCGCATTTCATTAATTAATAATGGGTCGTAGGGTCGAGCTACTTTTATATAGTTCTCTGTAAATCCATGTATCATACCATCAACTAATTTATTTTCATAAAGCACAGTTGCACGCCTACCAATATTTTCTTTGTAAAACACGAACTTTTTTTTGTCAGAAAGCCTTCGGAGTGCTTTTGCCCGCTGTCTTTTTTTTGCCTCTGGCACCTTACGATCCATTTTAGCTGCTAAGGTATCACTTCTCACAGAGTAAGGAAATACATGTAAATAAGCGATGTCAAGCTGTTCGATGAAGCGATATGTTTGCAAGAAATCTTCATCTGTTTCTCCGGGAAACCCTACAATTACATCAACACCAATACAGCAATAGGGCATTAATTTCTTGATATATACAATTCTTCCGGCGTAGTATTTACTTAGGTATCTGCGTCGCATCATTTTCAATATTTTATCAGATCCCGATTGCAAGGGAATATGAAAATGGGGGGCTATTTTTTTAGAATTAGCAACAAATTCAATAATTTCATCAGTTAAAAGGTTGGGTTCTATCGAGGATATTCTGAATCGGTGAATACCTTCTGTGGCGTTGAGTGTCCGAAGTAAGTCTATAAAATAGTATTTTCTTTTGCTATTGACAAGCCCATAGTCACCTAAATTAATACCAGTGAGTACAACTTCCTTTATTCCTTTTCTGGCAAGTTCTTTAACGTTTGTGAGGATATTTTCAGCATGATTACTTCTGCTAAGTCCTCTCGCCAGTGGTATAGTGCAAAAGCTACATTGATAACTACACCCATCTTGCACTTTGAGAAAAGTTCTTGTTCTATCGTCAATAGAATGGCTGTGTACGAAATCAAGAGTTTTATTAATGGGTGAAACAAAGGCTTGCGGCGATGAATGTCTTTGAAAATTATCGAGAAAATCGATGAGTTGGAATTTTTCTGCTGCTCCTAATACGGCATCAACACCTGATATTTGGGTAATTTCTTTGGGTTTTAGTTGTGCGTAGCAGCCAATAATAACCACGTAAGAATCGGGAGTAATTCTCTTAGCTTCCTTAACTATTTTGCGGCATTTTTTATCCGCATTTTCTGTTACAGAGCAAGTATTGATGATAAAAATATCAGGGCTGTGGTTAAAAGCTACTTTTCGGTAGCCTCGCTGCTCGAATATTCGGATAATAGCGGAGGTTTCGGAGAAGTTCAACTTGCATCCTAAGGTATAAAAAGCTACTTTTTTCATCTGAAGACAAAGCGGTAATTTCAGATAAATAAATCAGTGGACAAAATTAGTTAATTTTGAGTTGATATGAAAATTATGACGTGTGTTGCTGTTAGTTAGTAGTAGATACTCCTACCACAACCTCAGGTGTTTCTATTTCATTGCTTGTGTTCAAGGATCTGTCAGCAATACTCACCCTGAAAACGAGGGTATCTCCGATATTAAATGTGGGGTCTAGTTGATAGGAAATAGGAATTGTATAGGAAAGTTCACCGCTCAGGGGAGTTTCAGAGCCTAGGGTATTTAATCTGGGAAATCTGCTATTGAAGGTAAAGTTAGCCACGGGGAATACTACTTCTGTGAGTATATTATTTTCTTTTTTGAATGTAGTAATAAAATAATTATGCCTGAATTTATTGAGCACTTCCAATCCTTGCACAAAGATAGAGTCTGCAAAAAGTCCTCCTTCGTTCGGTCCTAATCCTAAATTACCATCGCCATCTTCAAAATAAAGTGTTATATTTATTGTATCTTGCCCCTGCTCAAGTTGCCCAATAGCAGTGCTTCGATGTTCAATACGGGGTATTACATGAAATTCGGGGTCGGCATAGCAGGCTATCAAGCATGTACTCAGCAACATATAATATAAAATACTTTTTTTTATCATGGTGCCTACTTAAAATAAACGGAGATGAGTGGGTAATTTTTACTATAAAAAACGATTAGAACCTGATGCCTATTAGTGTAATATCATCTCTTTGCTCCTCATCCTGCTGATGCGCTGCCAAATTTTGTTCAATGATTTTTTTTTGTTCTGTTAAGGGTTTAGCAGCATTAATCCTCAACAATTCAAGCAGATTATTTGTTCCAAATTTTTTTTTTTGTGGACTCATTTGATCTGATAAACCATCTGTTACCAGATATATTATATCATTGGTGTGCATGGACAAGTTTGTTTTGGTAAACTTGGTCGTTTTTCGCTTTTTTGTAACCAAACCGATAGATCGTCTGTTTCCTCTGACTATTTCTACTTGATTAGGTAAACCTTCTCTCACAACAAATAGGTTCCTTTTAGCACCTGTAAATTGTAACTGAACAGCACGGTTGTTGGTAGCTTTTTCTATCCTGCAAATGCACAGGTCCATACCCTCTTCATTGACTTGATCTTCCTGCCTTAAAGTAGCAATTACCTCTTGGTTGAGCAGCTCTAGTATGATATGCGTGTCGTATATACCTTTACTAATAATGATATCACGTAAAATTGCATTTCCAATCATAGACATAAAACCGCCGGGTACGCCGTGTCCGGTGCAGTCTATCACTGCCATGTATTCCAAAGTTCTGTCGTCTCTTGTTTTAACTGCGTTGTACCAGTAAAAATCTCCTGAGACAATGTCTTTGGGTTTATAAATAACAAAAAAATCTTTAAAATTTTCATATAAAATTCTCTGAGTAGGTAAAATAGCTTCTTGGATAGTTTTTGCATACCTAATACTATCGGTAATTTTCAGGTTTTGGCTCTTAATTACCTGAAAAGTATCTTCTAATTGGTTTTTAGTTGCTTGTAGTTCGCTTTTCTGTTTTCTAATACGTCTACCGAATAGAATAGCTACTACTAACAAAACCACAAGTATTAATACAATAGCAACAGCGAGTAATGTCTTTCGTTGAAATTCAGCAGACTGTTGCTTGCTTTGTTCTGCCAGTATATTAGCTTTTTCTTGTTCATCCAACAAAGACTCACCTAATCCTTTCAGTATTTTCTGCGTGTTTTGCTGCGTTGTGTCGTAAAGTGCCTGATTTCGTTTAAGTGATTCTTCTAGTTGTACGAGGTATTCTCTTAAGCGAATTCTCTCTTGCTCATCAATATTTTGATTTTGTAATCGCAAAGAAAAATTTTCAATGCTTTTTTGTAGCCTTGCAGCTCTATTGCTTAATATCTTTTGTTCGGATTGTGCGTTGGCAAGAATCTGGTCTAAATTTGCCTCTACGTTCGCACTGGCAGTAATGGTTCGTGTACTTTCTTCATTGAGTAGTTCTTCCAAAAAAGGTTGTACGGTATCTACAGCCAACTGGGGCGGATTGGGTCTTTTCTTATGTACATAAACATAAATAGTATTAATAACGTCTATCGAGTCAATCAGGACAATATCATATCCTTCGATAGCAAACCCTTGGTTAGCTTGAGAGACAAGGGTATTTCTTACTGTAAATCTTCCTTGCGCTTTTGTTTTATATTCTGTGCCATTGATCCACATAATTTGACCGATTAGAGGCTTCTTCTCTATATCAAATAATTGAACGTAAAAGAATTTTCCGGGGCGGAAGTATCCAGCCTGATACTTTGCTTTTATCACAACAAAGTCTTTATAATCATTCAAAGCAACGTCTTGCGTGCGTACTTCAAGGTCGTCTATTGTAAAACGCGCTTTTTGCTGGCGATGATCTAGCAGATCGGGAGGAAGTATAAAGCGAAAATTTCCTTTTTCATCTGTAACAGTTTCTCTAGACTCTCCTGTAGCACCGATATAGGCAACAGTTACTTGAGGAGCTATCCTACCGCCAAGAAAAGAAGCATGACCTCTGAGTATCTGATAAGTGGCTTTTCTCATAATAATTTCCAGAGAATCTTGAAAATAACTAAATGAAGCTATTTCCAGACCCGGTTTATTTACTCTTATCTTGTCAGGCACATCACCGCGATAATTCTCAATAAGAAAATGGCCATTTTCATCAGAGGCCACCAAGCGACTGCTATCTACAGAAATCAGGCTGCCTTTTATGGGTATAAAACGCTCATCTTTTACAGTGCCGAAAAGTTGCCTACTTTGCGAAGAAACATAAAAAAAAGGAAAATTGCACAATATTATAACAAATAATCGCACTGTATGGCTTTGCATGTTGGTAAAACACTTGACAATAGATAGAAAATTTTAAACATGTCCTCAAGAGAGGATACAAAACTTAAAATAATTTGTTTTCTATTTGAACTAAATGGCGAATTATAACTACCAATTCGTCGGATTATAAGTTTAAAAAAGCCTATTTATATGGCAATTATTTGGGACTTTGTTGAAGCAGCACAAGCTCTACTCTTGTGTTTCGCAATCTTCCTTTTTGAGTTGCATTGGAAATTAGTGGTCTGCTCTCACCGTAGGCTTTTACGTTAATTTGTTTGGATTTTACGCCTATTCTTCTTAAATATCTGGCTACTATAAAAGCGTTTATTTCTGAGATTTCTATATTCTTTTCATAAGAAGCTAAGTTATCCGTATGTCCGCCTACTTCTATTTTTGAGCTGGGATGTTTTTTCAAGTAATTAGCCGCTGATCTAAGCTCATTCATAAAGTTTTTTTTAATCCTGCCGCTTTGTTTATGTAAGTACAGGGGCTGGAAAGTAGGGGTCTGGCTAGCAGCAATTAAATCTTCAAGATTGGGTTTTTTAAAAAATTTTACTACTCTCTTATTAGATACTTCATCTTCAGCTAAGAAAATGTGATTTATACTGTTGTTAGTAATAATTTCGTTATAAATAGAATCTAATACATGTGTACTGGGTCCGTATAATTCGTGTTCAATACCTTGTTGTTGTTTTTTTTCTTTCTCTGCAATGCTTTTTTCTATTGCCTCTAAGTATTTTTTTTGAGAATGACTCAAGATGGGTGCAAAAGCGTTTTTTTGAGCAGCTGCTAATTGGGTGATTTTAGACTCTATTTTTGTTATTTTCTTAGAAACAGGCAGCATATGTCGGCGGTGATCGTTAAGTGCTACATAAGAATTATATCTGTTGTTCTCTGCGTCGTTAAAGCTCACTTTTACCTTATATTTTTCATTCAATACAGTAGAATCATCTTTAACGATAGATACGTCAAAAGTCTCGTCAATAGGCACATAAAGTGCATATGCTCCATTAACATCACTCACTGCCTGATATAAATTTCTTGCGTGTTTGAGTTTAAAAACAGTTGCCGGCAGGACGTTGTCTTCTGTATCTATGGTTTCACCTTGTATTTTAACTTTATCAAAAAATAATACCTGATATATATCAAGAGAGCCGTATCCTCCTAGGCGTGAAGAAGAAAAATAGCCTATCTTACCAAAGTGTGTAAAGTAAATATCATCGGCAATAGAATTAATGGGTACACCCATATTTTTGGGTATGTCCCATTTTTTAGTATTTTCATCATATCTTGTACAAAAAATATCATAACCGCCCATCGAGTTGTGTCCTTTAGAGCTAAAATAAAAATTTCCTACCTTATCCATAAAAGGTGCATCTTCATCAAAGGGAGTATTTAATTGAGTGAGTGCTTGAGGCTCTGACCACTCGTCCTGGTCATTTAGGCGTATGGCATATAAATCTAGGTTATCATCTTTAGAAAAAAAATCAGTGTTAAAATAAATAGTTTTGTCGTCATCTACCAAAAAACAGTGAGTTTCAAGTCCTTCGGTATTAATCATACTGAGGGGTAGTTTCTTTTTCCATGTATTTTTTTTGCTCTCGGTAAAAAATAAATCACCCTCGTAGTAAAACACCATTGTAGAATCGTGATCTAATAATTGTACAGTGGCAAAATGATTGGCATTTTCTCCTATATCAACTAAGGAAGGGGGCTTCCAAAGACCATTGTTGTCTATGGAGGTAGTGTATATTTTTTCATAAAAATGACCATCAGGACCTGTACGGCTGTGTTGGTTATTTTCTCGGCGGGAGGTAAACCATATCGACTGGTAGTCGGCAGTCATGACAGGGCTGTAATCACTAAAAAGACTGTTTACTTCAGCACCCAAATTTTTGACAATTATTTTCTGCGGATTATTATAATATTCTTTTACCCGAATAATGTGTTGCTTTAAAGAAGTCCAGTCTTTTTTTAGAGTAGCAGTTATCTGCTCTGATTCATTGATGGCCAGTAGAGCAAGATCGAATTTTTCATTCTGATAATAAGCCTTCGCCAGATAAAAACGATAGGCAGTTGTTTTGGCAACAGATGAACCCCTCAATTCTTTTAAATGCTGTAATGCTTTCTCAGATTTACGAATATTCAAATAGCAAATAGCCAGGTTATACTTTGCTACATCGTAGGTAGAATCTGCCTCTAAAGCTCTGAGAAAAGTTGTACGGGCAGAAAGCAGTTTTCCTTTTTTCATGAGCTTAATCCCATTATTTGTAAGAGATTTAGCTGTCTGTGCTCGGGCGGTAGCACAGTAAAAGGTTATGTGACAGAAGAATAATGATTTTAATAACAAATATTTCGATAACCACAGACTTTTCATATCTTCAAGCACACATTCAAAAGAACGGTTGATATGTGTCTTACGCAGGCGTTGTAGCCACAAAGGGAATTTCGATTATATAACATAATAATAAATTTATTATTTCGCATAATAGGTCAAATCTCGTGCAAAGGTAAATAATACTGATAAAAAAGTAGGTGTTTTGACTGTTAAAAACGGTATCTTGAATTGTAGCAATACCCTTTTTTATTCAACACCCATACGAATATGTTTCTTTCCTGCCAAATCAATGACTTTTCCATATAAACTGATAGCAGCGGTTTGTAATGACTCATTCGTGATGTAGATCCATTTTTTGTTTACTCTAACACGTAGCAGTGCTTCCTGGAAAACGATTTTAAATGCATAACCATTCCATTTTTTAGGAATGAAGGGACGGAAACTAAGCCGATTTTTTTCTATGCACATTCCGCCAAAACCTTGTACAATGGACATCCAACTGCCTGCCATGCTAGTAATATGGCAGCCGTCTTCAGTATCGTTATTATAGTCGTCTAAATCGAGCCGGGAAGTTCTCAGATACATTTCATAGGCCTTTTCGCGGTCGCCAATTTTTGCTGCTATCACAGCATGAATACACGGGGAAAGAGACGACTCATGTACCGTACGAGGTTCGTAAAAATAAAAATTACGCCGAATAGTATCTAAGTCAAACTGGCTTTCAAGAAAGTAAATTCCTTGCAACACATCGGCTTGTTTGATAAAACAAGAACGCAGGATACGATCCCAGGACCAGTTTTGACTGATAGGTCGCTCTGCGTCGCTTAATTCGTCTGCCATTTGTTGTTCTTTGTCCAGATAGTCTTCTTGCTGCAAAAAGATTCCTTTTTCTTTGTCTTCAGGCAAATACATATTGTTGATAATATGTTTCCATTGGCTAGTTTCTTTTTCAGAGTTGAAAGCCAGTTTTTCCACTAAAATATTATATTTATTTTTATCATTTTTTTGCACATACTGCACCGCTTGCTGTGTATATTGCATACACCAGCGAGCCATCAGATTCGTATACCAGTTATTATTAACATTATTTTCGTACTCGTTAGGGCCTGTTACTCCGAGTATGACGTATTGCTTTTTAGCTTCGGAAAAATTGACACGTTGTACCCAAAACCGAGTAATGCCTATAAGTACTTCTAAGCCATATTCAGATAAATAACCCCAATCTCCTACGTAATTTATATAATGATAAATGGCAAAAGCAATGGCTGCATTGCGGTGTATTTCTTCAAAAGTAATTTCCCATTCGTTGTGGCATTCCTCCCCGTTCATAGTAACCATAGGATATAAAGCAGCACCGCTGTGAAATCCTAATTTTCGGGCGTTAGCAATGGCTGCGGATAGATGTTTATAGCGATAGATAAGCAAACTGCGAGCAGTAGTTTTATCGGCAGTACTCAAGTAAAAAGGCAAGCAATAGGCTTCTGTATCCCAATAGGTGGCACCGCCATATTTTTCGCCCGTAAAGCCTTTGGGACCGATATTAAGACGCTCATCTTTGCCCGTGTATGTTTGATAAAGTTGGAAAATATTAAAGCGAATACCTTGTTGGGCAGCTATATCTCCGCTGATGGTAATATCACTCTCTTGCCATTTGTTTGCCCATGCCTCTTGCTGCTCTTTCAGCATTTGCGACCAGCCTTTTTGGTAAACTTTCGCCATCACTTGCTTAGCCCGGTAAACTAACTGTTTTTTTGGATAGTTTTGCGAAGAGATATTCACGCCGAACTTAATAATAGTGATTACTTGGTTTTGTGCGGCCTCTAATAAAAAACTACTTTCAATGTATTTTTCTCTTGTAACAATCTTTGTATTAGGGCTTATCATGACATCTTTTACAAATACGTGGTATTTCATGCCTGTACAGACATGAAAATTTGTTTTTTGAGTAGCTGCCGTTATATAACCTTCTGTTTCGATAACTTCTTTGTTTACTTCGTCCCAGAATTTTTCATCGTAGTTAGCATCTTCATTCTTAACATCAGCATCTATAAACAAGCGAAAGTTAATTTTTCCGCTGAAGTTGAGCGGCGTAATTTGGTATTGTATAACACCAGATTCATCATCGGCAATACTTAAAAAACGCTTCGTTTGTAGACTTAGCTGTTTGTTGTTGGCAAGCGTAGCTTTGAGGCTACGAGAGAGCCAACCTTCTTTCATGTTTAGTGTTCTAGTAAAATTTTCCACTTGGCATTTTGCCAAATCAAACTTTTGCTCACCTATTTCAACGCCAATACCCAACCAATTAGCAGCGTTCAATACCTTGGCAAAATATTCAGGATAACCGTTTTTCCACCAACCTACGCGGGTTTTATCGGGATAATATACTCCGGCAATATAATTGCCTTGTAGTGATTCAGCACTGTACCCTTCTTCAAAATTTGCCCGATGCCCCATTTTGCCATTACCCAAGCTAAAAATACTTTCAGATATTTTATTGTATTGGGCATGGAAACCTTCTTCTATGATACACCATTCATCATGTTTGAGATAATTCTTCATTAGTATTGGTAAAAAAATTAAAGATTAAAAAAAATCATAAATATATTTTGCTTACTGCTTAAACTGCCAAAGTGAGATGAAATTTTCATTATGTAGGACGAAAATGTAAACATGGGATAAGTTGAATCCTATATTTTTTTTATTTATTAAAAAACTTTCCTAATTTTGTGCTTCACGGTGTTTGTATCTAATCAATCTTATTGATACAACTGAAAAGGGAATCCGGTGAAACTCTGGAACAGTCCCCGCTGCTGTAATTCCAAAAAAATGTTTAGCAACTCCGCCACTGTTTCTAAGAAATGGGAAGGCTGCCAAAACAGGAAAAGTCAGAAGACCTGCCGCACCTAAACCTTATTGTACAGCCTTCGGGTGAAAGGCTACTCATATGATGAAACAGCTCTTCCGTAATAATGCTCAACGTAAGGCAGTACGTGTCTTGTCTTTTGGTAGAAAGAATATTTCTTTTGCTTGCCTATCGCTGTATTTAGTTTTTCTTTTTGGCTGCAATCAAGCAGAAAAACCAAAAACCAACCTTTCAGGCTTCTCCGCCCAACAAAAGAGTACGCCTCCACCGTTTCATACCCGGTTGAGTGTACAATACGCCAAAGGATTTGAGATAAAATATATCTCTGAAGGTAAGTTGCTTTACCTATTCAATGGATCTGACACCACCACCTTGCTTTTATTATCACAGGAAGTACAAGTACCTACCCAATATAATCATTTAGCACTTATTCGAACGCCTATCCAAAAATTTGTAGCCCTGTCGGCAACCCACCTCGCTTTAGTTGGCTTTTTAGACGCTTACGAGTGCCTATCCGCTGTTTCTACGGTTAGTTATACTTATAACGAACAAGTGAAACAGCTGGCAGCAACAGGAGTAATTAAAGAAGTAGGAGATGAATATAACTTAGATGTAGAAAAAATACTTGCGCTACGCCCCGATCTGCTTATGTCTATTGGTTATCCAAATACGCCCTCTCAAGCTTTTCAACTCATAGTGGCAGCAGGTATTCCGGTACTTGCCAATACCGAATGGCAAGAAAAAAGCCTTTTGGCACGTGCCGAGTGGGTAAAAGTACTAGCAGCATTATTAGCAAAAGATAGTCTGGCACAAGCAAAGTTTACCACAGTGGCAAAACGCTACCATAAGCTATTAAAATTAACAGACACAGTGATTAGGCGCCCCAAGCTGATTAGCGGCATACCTTACAAAGGCTCGTGGGGTGTTCCTGCCGGAAAGAGTTACATGGCTTTGGCTTTTTCGCAGGCAGGAGGTAATTATTTTAGAAAAAACAATAAGGCTACGGGCGGCCTGCAACTCAGTTTTGAGACAGTCTATTATGCAGGACTTACCGCCGATATTTGGCTTAACCCAGGTGCTGTGTGCAGTAAAATTGATTTATTAGAGGCAGATAACCGCTTTGCCGATCTGAAGCCTTTCAAAAAAGGTAAAATTTATAACAATAATAAACGCACTAGTGCAACTGGCGGTAATGATTATTATGAATCAGCTTTGGTCAATCCTGATGTACATCTGGCTGATTTGATAAAAATCATGCACCCCGATTTACTGCCAAAGCATGAGTTAGTCTATTATCAAAAATTACACTGATATTCAAATGCAGCAATATGCGAAACGATTTATAGCTTTAACTTCATTGTTGTTTGTAGTTTTTTTTCTCGATTTATCCACAGGATCGGTAGCTATTCCGACCATGAAAGTTCTCAAGGCTGTGTTAGGAGTAGAATTGGAGCAACAGGTATGGATGCATATTATTGAGAAAATACGTCTTCCGAAAGCATTGACGGCGGTGCTATCAGGCAGTGCCTTATCGGTTAGTGGCTTACAAATGCAGACTTTATTTCGCAACCCTTTGGCGGGTCCCGGTGTGTTGGGGATTGCTGCCGGGTCAAGCTTAGGGGTAGCTTTAGTTATGCTAGCTGGTGGTAACGCAACAAAAATTGATCTTATCCACCAATTGAATCTATCGGGTAGTGCTTTGTTAATTTTATCTGCAGTGGCGGGTGCTTGTCTCGTGATGTTATTCATTGTGCTAGTAGCTTGGCGCGTTAAGGAATCAGTCGTGTTGCTCATTGTGGGTATGATGGTTGGCAATATTACACTGGCAATCGTGAGTATATGGCAATACTTTAGCGAACCCGAACAAATTCAGCGTTTTTTAATATGGACATTCGGAAGTCTGGGAGGGGTTGCTGTTGAACACTTGTTTATTTTGATACCCTGTGTTGCTGTAGGTTTATTTATAGCATTCATCATCAGTAGTCCGCTGAATGCCTTGCTTTTGGGTGAGCATTATGCGCAAAGCATGGGCTTGTCGGTGCCTAGTCTGCGTCTTATCATTATACTAAATACCGGTTTGCTAACAGGTGCTATTACTGCCTTTTGCGGCCCTATTGGCTTTGTAGGCGTTGCTATACCACATATCGGGAGAGTTTTATTTCGTACTGCCGACCATCACATTTTAGTGTTGGCGTGTATTTTATTAGGTGCTTTTGTTATGTTATGTTGCGATATTATCACCTACTTTCCAGCAAATCAAAGTATTTTACCTATTAATGCCATAACCGCACTTTTTGGGTCGCCGGTCGTGATTTGGATGATACTTAAAAAAAATAGCAGTTTTTTTTAATGAACTATATAAAAAATGAATTATGAGCAATCAAAAGATGGTAGCTATTTGCTGAGAACGATGGAGCTGGTGTTGGGCTATGCTGGCAGAAAACAAAAAAAAGTTATTTCCAGCGTACTTAACTTAGTGCTGCACCCCGGAGAATTGGTGGCTTTAATTGGTAAAAATGGTACTGGAAAGTCTAGTTTAATTCGTACGCTAACAGGTCTACAGAAACCTTTATCGGGTACAATACTGATTTGTGGTAAAAAACTCAATCACCTGAGTGCCCGTCAATTGGCTACTTGCATGAGCTTGGTATTAACCGATAAGGTGTCTGTGCAGCAGCTAACGGTTAACCATTTGGTTGAGATGGGGCGATACCCTCATACCGGCTGGTTTGGTCGCTTAAATACTAAGGATAAAGAGTTGGTAAATCAGGCACTGGAATGGGTAGGTACGCTGCCTTTTGCAAAACATTACGTAGGAGAATTGAGCGATGGTGAACAGCAGCGAGTAATGATTGCTCGGGCTTTAGCCCAAGATACGCCTTTATTATTTTTAGATGAGCCTACAGCACACCTAGATATATCTTCAAAAATAGAAGTAATGAGTTTATTAAAACGTTTGACAGTAGCCGTCAAAAAAACAGTTTTACTGGCTACCCATCAGCTAGATCTGGCTTTGCGCATTGCCGATAAGCTTTGGCTTTTGCAAACAGATGGTTCAATCATTTGTGGTACTCCTCAAGAGTTGGGCAATAGTGGGGTACTCACAAAAATTTTTGCCAGTGAATATATGGATTTCAACTCCAAAACACTTACCCTCGAAATGCATAATTTGAAAATATGAATTGCCGTATACCATATATCGTTTACTTTTTCTTACACACTTACCCCTTAATTTGCCTTGCCCAACAAGTTGATAGCTTGCATATTGAAGAAAAAAAACTATTAGATCCTGTAACGATAGAGGCAAGTCGTTTACATAACTTTAGTATCGGTGGTAAATCAATACTGCTCGATACTGGTGTGATCAGGTGTAGCACTGGCAGTGGGTTGGCAGATGCCCTAACTAATCACTCTTTTCTTTTCATCAGAAATAATGGTATTAGTGGCGTGGCAACGGCTGGCTTTAGAGGAACGAACGCCAATCATACTGCTGTCATTTGGAACGGTTTTAACTTACAAAATGCCATGCACGGAACAGCTGACCTGAATTTAATTACTCTTTTGAGTGCAGACGAAATATACGTACAACAAGGGGGGGCTAGTGCCTTATATGGTAGTGGTGCTTTAGGTGCTAGTATTTATCTTAATGGTCGGCAAGGCAATATTAAGGGGTTATCTGTAGCAAGTAAGCAGGTGCTGGGAAGTTTTGGCAAATGGTTTCAACATTATCAGCTAAGTTATAGTAATGCATCATGGACGCAGGTAACTAAAGTGTACCACTCACAGTCAAAGAACGATTTTCCTTTTATTAGTAAAACCGCCAGTGGCGACATAACGGTCAGGCAGCCTAATGCAAGGGTTATGTTATACGGCTTATTACAAGAAAACTATTTCAACATTGGTAAAAAACACCGCTTAAATATTCGTTTTTGGTACCAAAATGCCCGCAGACAATTACCACCCCCCAACACCAAGCGCAATAGTAAAGAGCAACTTTTAGATAAAAATTATCGGATGAGTGTCCATTGGAAAGTAGCCATAGGAAAGAGTCAATTCATTTTTAGAACAGCTTGGTTTCAAGAAGATAACACATATGAAAATCCTGACTTCCAGCCCGCTATTGATGCCGTAAATAGTAGCCGTAGCAGCATTACCGAAACAGAAGCAAATATTCCTTTGGGTAAATATATACTTTTTAATATCGGCATGAACAACACTTTGCAATCAGGGCGTAGTGATAATTATTTGGCTAAGATAATACGCAATAATTCTGCCCTATTCAGTTCAGTAAAAGCGAGAAATCTCAAGAAAAATTTTACTGCTATCCTAAGCATAAGACAAGGGATCTCATCCGGTGAATTACTGCCACTCATACCTGCTTTAAGTGTTGAATGGTTGCCTCAAACCAACTTTCTGGTTCGTGCAAATATTTCAAGAAATTACCGTATACCCACTTTTAATGAGCTGCATTGGATGCCCGGAGGCAATCCCAAGCTATCCTCTGAAACTGGGTGGGGAGGGCAGTTGTCAGCAGGATGGAGCCGTCAGTATCGTCGCATTTCTTTGGCATGTAAACTGACAGCTTTTCACCATCTGATCGATCAATGGATACGCTGGCAACCGCACGATACTGAAAATTATTGGTTAGCCGAAAATATACTGAAAGTATGGACACGCGGTGTAGAGGTTGATACAAAAATTAACTGCTATATTCATAAGTGGAAATTCAGTTGGCAAAATGATTATAGTCTTATACGCTCCACCAAAAAAGCTGCCTCACAAGCTTTGGAAATCGATAAACAACTAATCTATACTCCCCTCTACAATGCTTTTACCCAATTAGGCATTAGTTATCGTGGGTGGGAATTTAGCTATACACACCGCTATGTGGGTAAACGGTATACTACCAGCGATGAAAGTGCCTCAATACCTTCGTTTCATTTGGGAAATGTAGTATTCAACAAAATATTTTTTACAGAGCAGTATCGCATAATTTTTTTTTTCAAAGTGAATAACTGCTGGAATCGCTCTTACCAGGTTTTACCCGCTCGAGAGATGCCTCGTAGGAATTTTCAGATAGGAATATCTGGGTCTATGCAACCTTTTAATTCATAATATTAACCTTCTAAATCATAAAAAATGCTAAACAACTCTATAATAAGACTATTGCTTTTATCTACGGTACTTTGTTTGTCAGCATGCAAAGACAACAATACCACACCCGATCCTAAACCTGCGACATCAGGATTTTTTATTGTAAATGAAGGGACATTTGGCTCTTCTAATGCAAGTATTTCTTATTTTGATACGGACCAAAATATGATTACTAATGATGTGTTCAAAAATAATAACAACGATGCACCAATCGGAGATCAGGCGCAGTCGATGACCATTGCTGGCAACAATGGTTACATCTTAGTGCAAAACTCAAACAAAATTGAAGTAATCAACATCAATACTTTTCGCTCCGTAAAAACTATCCAGACAGATAACTTGAATCCGCGCTATTTTATGGCTGTTTCAGAGCAAAAAGCTTATATTTCCGACTGGTCTGTAGAAGGTGTTCGAGTACTTGATTTGCAAACTAACCAGTTGGTTGGCAATGTTACCACTGGTTTAGATCCCGAACAAATGGCTTTTTCTAATGGCAAGTTATATGTTGCTAATTCGGGCTTTAGCGTCTTTCCCGGTCTTCCCGATAGTACTTTATCTATTATCGATGTTAGCAATGATCAGGTTACGGCTACCGTTACACTTACCTACCTACCCTCTTACATCCAAATAGACAGCGACGGTAAGGTCTGGGTATTGTGCAAAGGACTCAATGTATTCAACGCTGATTTTTCTCTTGACGAAGCAGCTAGCACGCCCGGTGCATTATTCAAATTGGACGCCAATGGTAATGAATTATTGAGGCTAGATTTTCCTTCGCAAACCATTCAGCCCAATCGATTAGCTATTAACTCTAATAAGGATGTTTTGTATTATCTTTACGGTGGTGGGCTGTATCGTATGTTCATTACAGACAAGGTCTTGCCTACTGAGGCCTTTATAGAAAAAAACTTTTATGGTTTGGCTGTTAATCCCGCCACAGGTAATATTATAGGTACACAAGCACCTAATTTTACGAGTGCCGGTAGTATTTATCGATACAACGCGCAAGGGGAAGAAATAGACCGGCATACAGTAGGCATAGCCCCGAATGGTTGTGCTTTTCCACTTTAAGATGTTAGTAGTTATGTAGCAGATCAATTCTTCGACTACATATTCCTGAAAAATGGCGAGCGAGTTGCTCTTATTAAATATGTTTTACTACTTTGCATCGCAAGAACGACTTCTGTGTTAGAAATTGCACTCTTTGTAATGGCAGAAATATTTGATTTTGTTTTTTCATTTTAGTTTGCTGTGAGCTACTTATAAGAATAAGTTATGACTTTTGTCAGTGCTATAAATAAAAAATAAAAGTTCATTATTTAGAGCCTTTGTATATATTTGGTATAATTAATATGAAGTATTGTATTTATTTTCTGCTGTTCTTCATCTCTCTCCTTTCTTCTCGCCCTACTCTAGGTCAGTTAGAGGTTAAGCAAATTTCAGAAAACACCAAAATCAAAATCAAAAAAAATCTGATGTTGCTAGAAACCTACAAACAAGCGGGTAATATTAAAGAAGCAAGTCGCTGCCTCAATAAAATAGCCTTTATTTATTGGGAACACAATCATTCAGAAGATGCCGCCAAACACTATGAAGCATCTAAAGAGTTAAACGCTCGGATAGGTAACTTGTCGGGTATTACTAAAATAAATAATAACTTGGGGCTAATTTACTCTGATATACGGCAGTACGATAAAGCATTAGAACGCTTTCAAGAAAGCCTTAAAGAGCGTCGTAGAGCAGGTGAGAAAAGACCGATAATTAGTACGCTTATCAACGTGGCTGTTGTACTCAATAATCTTAAAAGAAACGAAGAAGCCATCAAATATCTGGATGAAGCCCTGACTAATGCAGTAGAACTCCGGGACAGCGACCGAATGAAAAGTGTTTATGGGCTATTGGCAGAAACCTACCAGAAAAGTGGTAATAACGAGAAAATGATTGAATATTATAACCTGTATAAACAATTTACTGAGAAAAGAATCAGAAATAGCGAGCGTTCTAAAAAAGAGGCAGAGCTACAGTTGCGGCTTGCCGAGCAGGAGAAAAGAATTAAGGAACTCGAACTAGAGAAAACACATGTCAAACTCATCGAAGCGGGAAAAATTTCTACCGACTTGGCCGATAGCTTAAATAAAAAAGAAATAGCTTATGCTTTTTTGAGAAAAGAAAAAGAAGAATTAGAACTCAAAAAACGCTTACAAGAAGTACTAAATAAAGAAAAAATGGCTGAACAAGATGCAGCACTTCAGAGAGGTAAAAACCGCACTATCATACTTATTTCGCTTATCTCCATTATATTGCTCATTCTCATATTTGTATTTTTTATTAGCTGGAGAACACACAGAAATAATAAATTACTAGCACGAAAAAATCAAGAGATTTCTTCAGCGCGAGAGGAAGTGGTCTTTCAAAAAGAAAATTTGGAAGTGGCTTTTGAGCAAATTGCCCAAAAAAATGAAAATATCACCAGCAGCATCAACTATGCTGAAAGAATCCAGTCTGCTATGCTAAGCAGCCATGGCAATCTGAATGAAATTTTTCCCAAGTCTTTTATCTTCTTCAAACCCAGAGATATTGTCAGCGGTGATTTTTACTGGTTTACCGAGATAGACAACCAAGTAGTTATTGCCTGCATGGACTGCACAGGACACGGAGTACCAGGTGCCTTTATGTCTATGATAGGCATGGATTTATTAAACCAAATTATTCAAAACGAAAAAATAACCGATCCAGGTAGTATCCTCAACGAACTCGATAAAAGGGTATTCCACGCCTTAAGACAAGAAAATTCCGCTGCCATACAGGATGGTATGGATGGCTCTGTGATGACTTTCAGCAAGCAAAGTAATACGCTATTCTATGCTGGAGCCAAGCACAACTTAATTTATATTGAAGATGGAGAGCTTAAGCAGGTAAGAGGCAATAAAAACCCCATAGGCGGGTCTAAGGGAGGAAAACGAGCTGGCAGTTATATCAGTGAGAAAATCGCTTTGAAACCGAATACAAAATGCTATGCCTTTACGGATGGTTTCCAAGATCAGTTCGGTGGGAAATTCAATAAAAAATTTATGATTAAAAAGCTTAAAACGCTTCTATTAAATATCTCAAAAGAACCTTTTGAAGTACAACACCAAGTACTTGAAGAAACACTCGCATCGTGGAAAGGTACTAACCAACAAACAGATGATATACTACTACTCGGGGTAGGGTATGAAAAACAGACCGCGAAGCAGTTGCCACCTGAATTTCTGTAGGTTGCCATGCACCAAGCCAATTGATTAATCTTTTTGTACCGACTTGCTTGTACATTACTCACCATTTCAATGACCAAAACCTGTTATCTATTAAAAAATATTGCATACGATGAAAAAATCTTATACCCACTTAGCAGCGGTATTATTATGTTTATTATCGGTTAGTATGATGGCTCAAAGAGAACCCATTTTAAATATGTATACTGATGATGAAGGCAATCTATACTGGCCCAAAAGCAAGCCCATGTACCTGTTTATTGCCGATAACCCCAGCGGAGAGAATAGTGTAAAACTCAACAGTAAACACTCTGAAAAATACGTCAACCCGCTTTACCTCGATAGTGAAGGACCTAACTATATCAGGACTCGATATGCAGTAGACCCCAAAACCAAAAAAGTTACCAATCCCAAAATAGAGGTGCTGTTTAAAATATACGCCGACGGAATAGCACCTAGCTCCACCCTAGCCCTCAAAAATGCTAATAATTATACCTACGAAGAAAAAACCTACTATAGTAAAAATTTACGCGTGCGAATCAGTGCCAAAGATACATACTCAGGAGTTAATGCTAATTACTATGCTATCAACAGCAATAAATTCAGTACCTATACTTCCGAAGTAAATATTGACCGAGAAGGAGATTATGATTTCAAATACTACTCAACAGACAATGTAGGTAATGCGGAAACCTTACACACTATTAGTTTTACCGTAGATCTTACTTCGCCTCAAACCTATCACAATATTACTGGTATCACAAAAGATAGCGTCATCTCATCAAGCACTAAAATATATCTCTCAACAGAAGATAAACTGTCGGGTGTGAAAAATACTTACTTTAAGATAGATGAAGGCAATTTCATGCCTTATGATAATAAATTAATAAAATTAGACAAAATCGAAAACGGCGAGCATTCCATTACTTACTACTCAGTGGATAATGTAGGTAATATTGAAAAAGAAAAAGATTTTTCTTTTTATCTCGACAAAACTGCTCCTGTAATGTCGTCAGATATTTTAGGGGACAAATTTATTGTAGAAAATAAAGTATATTTTTCTGGCAGAACCAAACTAAAACTCACGGCTATCGACAACAGAGCAGGGGTAAAGGATATTATGTATTCTGTTAATGGTAGTAAATATCAAAAATATAATGAACCTTTTTATATGCCCAGCATACCCGGAGAGCATATCGTACGCTTTTACGCTATCGATAACGTGGCTAATCTCGGAGTGAGTGATAGAGATACCTACAGCAAATACGAAGAATTACACCACAACGTTAGTAGGGTATATGTTGACCTGACAGGGCCTTCACTCAGCCACTCATTACGAGGTAAAACATTTAAAGTCAAAGACACCATATACATCAATAGTAAAACAGAATTGTTACTTAAAGGTAATGATGGCGAATCGGGATTGAAAAACATCAAGTATAGCATTGATAAGCAGCAGCAAAAGTATCTTTATGATGAGCCTATTACACTTTCAGAAAGTGGTATACACCAGATCGACTACTTTGGTTACGATAATGTAAATAACAGAAATATTGGTAAAGCTTGCTTAGTTGTCGACAATGAAGGACCTGAGATATTCAACCATTTCAGTATTCCCTTTATCAGGCAGCAAAATAACAAAAATATTTATCCTGCCTCCTTACAAGTTTATCTGGGTGCAACTGATGAAATGACAGGAAACGATTACATATTATACTCTCTTGATAATGAGCCTGAAAAAAAATACACAGGTGTCATACAAGGTTTCAAGTCGGGAAAAAAATACAATCTAAAAGTTATTGCTGTTGATAAGTTAGATAACAGAAAAGCCAAAAAAATTGAATTTGAGATAGAGTAGTTACCTGAAAAAAACACCGCAAATGCTTTCTTTTCAGCAAGTCAGTAAAAAATATGCTAAAGCCAAAGATTTTGCCATCAAGGATATTAATTTAACTGTCGAGCAAGGTCACATTGCCGGATTATTAGGAGAAAGCGGCAGTGGAAAAACAACTTTACTGCGACTGGCAGCTGGCTTCGAAGCAGTTGATGCTGGTAGTATTCAAATAAATCACAAAGAGGTATCTTCTAACAAGCGGTTCATTCCTACTGAAAAGCGTGGCATAGGCATGGTGTTTCAAGACTATGCACTGTTTCCGCATATGACCGTAGCAAAAAATCTTGCTTATGGTCTGAAAAAACATCAACCCAAAAGTGATGTTGGTAAAATACTCCAACTCGTAGGTCTACAAGGTCTTGACAAAAGGTATCCGCATCAATTATCGGGAGGGCAACAACAACGAGTAGCACTTGCCAGAGCCCTAGTACCCCAGCCCGATATACTACTGCTAGATGAACCTTTTAGTAACCTTGATGAAAATTTAAAACACGAAGTAAGGATAGAACTACGCACTATTCTTAAAAAAGCCGGTATCACCACAGTATTTGTTACCCATGATGCCAAAGATATTTTCGCTATCGCCGACCAAGTGGCTATTCTAAGCCGCGGACAACTTCGGCAATATGGAACGCCCGAAGACTTGTACAAAAGACCAACTAACACATTCGTAGCCAAATACTTTGAAAAAACTAATCTCATTGATTTTCAGCAGAAAAATGGACAGTATGAAACTAGCATTGGAAATTTTAGTCTAAAAAATTTACTCCCCAAAAAAGAAACAGGTATTATGGTTATCAGACCCTACCACATTAATATTAGTAGGGAGGGCATTCTTCATGGCAGAGTTGAAACTGTTCATTTCTTGGGTAGCTATCGAGAGCTAACCGTTAGCATTCAAGGGCAGAAAATATTACTATGGACTCCACCTGATACGCCTGTTGAGCCGCAGCAGGATATTCAAATGCAAATTAAATGGCAGCAGGTAGCTATTATATGATTAAATTAAAGATTTACTAAATACTGCCCGTATCCGCTCTTCAATAAAGGCTGTGCAATTTCAACTAGCTGTACTTTGCTAATATAGCCCATATGGTAAGCAACTTCTTCAATACAACCGATTTTAAGATTTTGTCTTTCTTCGATAACCTGAACGAAAGTACCCGCCTGCATCAAAGAACGAAAAGTACCGGTATCTAGCCAAGCCGTTCCCCTGCTCAGTTTTGCCACTCGAAGTTGTTTTTTTTTGAGATATATTTTGTTGATGTCCGTAATTTCCAACTCTCCTCGTACACTTGGTTTTAGGTTTTTAGCATAAGCCACTACATGACTATCATAAAAATAAAGCCCCGGCACTGCATAGCTAGACTTTGGTTTTTTAGGTTTCTCTTCAATAGAAATTACTTCTTGGTTTTCATGAAAAGCCACTACACCGTATCTTTTAGGATCTTGCACGTGATAAGCGAAAATTACACCTCCTTCAGGGTCGTTGTGCGACTGCAACAACTTGGCCATACCCGACCCGTAGAAGATATTATCTCCTAAAATCAATGCAATTTTTTCATTCTCAATAAACTTTTCAGCAATAATAAAAGCCTGTGCCAGCCCCTTCGGTTTTTCTTGCACTTCATACACAAAACGACAGCCCAACTTTTTCCCATCGCCTAAAAGTTGCTCAAAAAGTGGTAAATCGCGAGGAGTTGAAATAATTAATATATCTCTGATGCCTGCTAGCATCAGTGTGGAAAGAGGATAATAAATCATTGGCTTATCATAAACAGGCATCAATTGCTTGCTTACTGCCAAGGTAAGTGGGTGCAGGCGTGTGCCTGTGCCGCCGGCTAAGATGATTCCTTTCATAAGAAATTATGGCATCAGGTGTTGAGCAAAAATTCTTTACTTTCTTCTACAACTCTCTTCATACGATCAGGCAGGTATTGTCTTTCATAAGGGTGCTCACCGCCAAAAACATGGTCGCCACCGTCTACTATATGAATTCGGGCATTAGCAATCCAACAAACAAGATCGTAGGCTGTTTGCACGGCAACGGTTTTATCTTGGGAGCCGTGGATGAGTAGCACCGGTTGTCTGATTTTTTTTGATAAGGAAGGAATGTCTAACTGTTCACGGTGTCGTATGTAGTCCTCGTATAACTGAAAGTATAAAGGCATATTTTGTTTCGTACGACCGTTCAGGACATAGCATACTTTTTTCTGTTGCCATTGCTCAATATTGATAGAGGAAAAAAAATACTCTAAATTTTTAACTGCTGCCCAAGTAACTATTTTTGCTATTCTACTGTCAGAATATGCTTTGAGCAAGGCTATCCCTCCCCCCCTGCTATGTCCAATGAGATAAAATTTTTCGAGGTCAAGTGGTAGGTGGCAGGCTCTGCTAAAAAAGTAATTCATCACCGTATCTACATCAGATAACTCTTTACTAAAATTATTATGACCAAATGCCTCTAAATCAACAAAATCGACTGGTTGTTTGGGAGTTGTGCCGTTGTGTGAGAAATTCATTTTGATAAATACAAAGCCTTGTGCTGCAAAAATGTCTGCTACCAAGTTAAATACTCCCCAGTCCTTAAACCCTTTAAAACCGTGTAAGAATAAAATGACAGGTAGTTCTTTAGCTGTTTCATGCCACCGAATGTCTGCCGATATAGCGAGATGATTGTGGGAAGATAGTAAAATAATTTCTTTTTTAGTCATTTTGCGTATAAATTGCTCTGTGTCTTATTCAAACTATTTTTGATAATTTCCGAAATCAAACTGATTTGCTCGTTGAATATATTTTTGAGTTTTTCTTCAACTGATTTCAACTGATCAACCGATAAAGGTTGCTGCCTATTTGCAGGCGTTTCGAAATTGGGTAAAATTATGTCTGAGTTTTTAGATAGCTCTTTATAACTGAGTTGTTCATCAAACTCATAAAAGTAATACTTCCAATGATGTACAATCAGTGTACCCGATCTTGTGTTGAATACTTTGAACAATATCGGTGCATGTATTATAGCTTGTTTGTTTTTTTGCAAACTAAAGTGTGTCATTACACCATGGTGGAAATGCTCAGGAAAATAATCAATAAATAATACTAGGTCAAAGCCTGCCTGTTTCATACTATTCAACCATCGCTTACCTACTTTTCTGAGACTGTACTTAACGTTAAACTGCCCGTATTTGTATTTGCTAATTTTTTTTATTGTATAGCCCGGTGGCAAATTAACCATCCGACTTTGTAGACCAAATTCTCGAAACTTTTCAATAAATTGTTTTTCAAAAAAATCTCTGAAATTAAAGCCCTCATATTCGTCTTCATAGTTTCCGTACTGAAGCTCAGCATCGCGCAGAGAAGGAATCAGCCCAATATTATTAAAATGTGTGGTGGTAACCCGTGCGATGTGGATATGAGTAATATTAGTATCCAACAAATCGATAACAGCTACTTTGGGATCAGGCGATTGTGAACGAACCAAATTTGCAATGCACAAAAAGTGAAATAATGGGATATATATCTTTTTCATCATACTGTATTGATTTTTATTTGCTCAAAAATAAAAAAATTATTTACTGATCTCTTTCTTAAATAAGAAAAAGTATATACATTTGCGCCGCTTTCTTAGGAAACTCTGCCTGTTCAAACATAGGTTAAAGTCCTGAAGTAATAACACTCGTAGAATCTGTAGGTGAGCAATTATAACGACAATTTGTCTGTTAAGAAAGGATATTGGATTTTTTCTCGGTGAAAAAATTATGATGCAGCCCAAAAGAACTAAATTTAGAAAGATGCAAAAAGGCAGAGTGAGAGGTATTGCCCAAAGAGGTCATACTATTGCTTTCGGAAGTTTTGCTATTAAGTCGCTTGAACCCGCATGGATTAGCTCTAGGCAAATAGAAGCCGCTCGTATTGCGCTCACCAGATCTATGAAAAGGGAAGGTCAAGTATGGATACGCATTTTTCCAGACAAACCCATTACTAAGAAACCTGCTGAAGTAAGAATGGGCAAAGGAAAGGGTGCTCCTGAATATTGGGTAGCCCCCGTAAAACCCGGAACTATCTTATTTGAAGCCGACGGCGTGAGTGTGGAGTTGGCTAAAGAATCGTTGAGGCTAGCGGCACAGAAACTTCCTATCAGAACAAAGTTCTCTATAAGAAGAGACTATGTAGCTTAAGATTTTGTATGTTCGAATTTAGTTGCTCATAATCAAATTGACCTGCTTTACCAGTAATGAAGAACTCCGAAATAAAAACCATGTCTACTAAAGAGCTGCAAGAAGCCCTGAAAAATACCACGACAGATCTGCAGTCTTTGCATTTTGCTCATGCAGTTTCTCCTTTGGAGAATCCTACGCAAATAAAAAAGACTAGAAGACACGTAGCCCGATTGAAGACGATGCTCCACAGCAGGTCTTTGCAGCAGGCGGCTGATTTGACAAAAGAAGGAAATTTGAATCAGTTTACAGCTAGGCAAGTTCTTAGCCAAACGCAATTTCCTACTCCGATGAATTTAGCTAAATTAAAGAGAGTTATCAGTAAAACAAATAATAAGTAACGAGTGAATTAATCTTGCTGCTGAAAACTATTGTTATGCAAAGAAGAACAACCAGAAAAGAACGTATCGGAATAGTGGCGAGCAACAAAATGCAAGCTTCTATTATCGTGTCGGTAGAGCGCATAGAGAAAGATCCTATTTACAAAAAATTTACAAAGAATACCAAAAGATTTATGGTACACGACCCAAATAATGAATGTCAAATAGGAGATACTGTGAAGATCATGGAAACACGCCCTCTGAGCAAAAGAAAGCGTTGGAGATTGGTAGAAATAATAGCTAAAGCTAAATAGCGATTTTTGCGCCAGCTTTTAGATAAATTAATGGAATATTAAGTAGGCTATACTATTTGAATAATGATACAGCAAGAGTCAAGGCTAAATGTAGCAGACAATAGTGGTGCAAGAGAGGTACTCTGCATCCGTGTATTAGGTGGCACAAAGAAACGATACGCTAGAGTGGGGGACAAAATTGTTATCACGGTCAAATCTGCTCTCTCTTCCAGTAATATGAAAAAAGGAACAGTATCTAAAGCAGTTGTTGTACGAACCAAAAAGCAGATACGCAGGAAAGATGGATCATATATTAGCTTTGAAGATAACGCCGTAGTACTCCTAAACCCAAACGATGAACCTAGGGGAACGCGTATTTTCGGACCTGTAGCAAGGGAGCTTCGCGAAAAGCAATTTATGAAAATCGTTTCTCTGGCTCCTGAAGTATTGTAAATATTATAGTCATGAAGAAAAGTAAAAATACAGCAAGTAGATACAAAAAGAAATTTCATCTTAAGACCGGTGATAAAGTAGCTGTTATAGCGGGTAACTACAGTGGCAAGTCAGGATTGGTATTGCGCGTAGATAAGAAAAAAGACCGTGCCATCGTGGAAGGACTAAATATAATAACCAAACACATAAAACCTACCAGAGAAAAACCCGAAGGTGGTGTAGAAAAAAGACAGGCAGGTATTCATATCAGTAATTTAATGGTTATAGACCCTAAAACAGGGGAAAAAACCAGAATAGGCAGGAAAAGAGATGAAGCAGGTAAATTGAAAAGGTACTCAAAAAAAACAGGTGAGTTGATAGATTAAATACTATGGTTCCCAAATTAAAAACAAAATATCAGGAAAATTTGGTTCCCGCACTGAAGAAGCATTTCAACTTCGAATCCGCTATGCGTGTACCCAAGCTAGTCAAAATAGGTATTAATAAAGGTATTGGCGTAGCTGTGTCCGATAAAAAACTGATAGATATAGGTATCGAAGAAATCAGTGCGGTGACTGGGCAGCGGGCAGTGGCTACTTATGCGAAAAAGTCAGTTTCTAACTTCAAACTACGAGAAGGCATGCCTATCGGGGCAAAAGTAACGCTAAGAAATACTAAAATGTACGAATTTCTCGATAGACTAATCAACATTGCCTTGCCTCGAGTAAGAGATTTTAATGGAATCAGTGACAAAAGCTTTGATGGTAGGGGAAATTACACGCTAGGCATACGCGAACAAATTATTTTTCCCGAAATATCTATCGACAAAGTAAAAAATATTTCCGGTATTAATATTACCATCGTTACCTCTACAGATAGTGATGAAGAAAGCTACGAGCTTTTAAAAGCTTTTGGCTTTCCATTTAAAACAAAAAGTTAAAAAAACTCATGCTGGCATGGCAAAAGAATCAGTAAAAGCTCGCGAAATAAAAAGAGCTCGTTTAGTGGAAAAATACGCTAAAAAAAGAGAGGAGTTGAAAAAAAACAGCGACTGGATAGGTCTAGATAAATTACCTAGAAATTCCTCTAAAGTAAGGTTACACAATAGATGTAGGCTAACTGGAAGACCGAAAGGCTATATGCGAAGATTTGGTATATCTAGGGTAGCCTTCAGAAATTTGGCAGCATTAGGTAAAATACCAGGAGTAGCCAAAGCAAGTTGGTGATCCCAAAATTATAATCAAAAAACGATAAAATTCTTTCTGACTAATTCAAAATTGTACCATCCAGCAATCTTAATTTTATAAGATAATGACAGATCCTATTGCTGACTATTTAACCAGAATAAGAAATGCTATTGTAGCTAAACACAGAGTTGTGGAAATTCCCTCCTCAAATATTAAGAGAGAAATTACTAGAGTTCTACACGACAAAGGCTACATACAAGCCTACAAATTTATAGGACAAGAAGCCAAAAGTGTAATCAAAATAGCATTAAAATATAATGCAACAACTAGTTTCTCTGCTATCGTTAAATTAGAAAGAATCAGCAGACCTGGTTTGCGAAAGTATACCAAAGCGCGTAATATTCCCCGAGTACTTAATGGACTGGGTATTGCCATCGTCTCTACCTCACAAGGTGTGATGACTGACAAAGAAGCACGTACGCTAAATATCGGTGGCGAGGTACTCTGTTATGTTTATTAATTATTTTTAAGTAATTGTAATTTTGACCAAAAATGTCAAGAATTGGAAAAAAAACTGTTTCTCTTCCTTCAGGAGTAACAGTAGATATATCTCCACATAACGTGCTGACAGTTAAAGGACCTAAAGGTACGTTGACGCAACAAGTCAACCCAGATATCAACTTAAAAATGAAAGCTGACAGCCTGTTTTTCTCACGACCTACCGAACAAAAGCACCATAAAGCACTGCACGGCTTGTATCGCGCCTTGGCAAACAATATGGTTATCGGTGTGACAAGTGGGTATAAAAAAGAGTTAGAACTCGTGGGTGTGGGTTATAAAGCAGCCAATAAAGGCAATTACTTAGAACTAAACCTCGGCTACTCCCACAACGTTTATTTTCAAGTACCTGCTGAGCTATCTGTGAGTACTGTCACACAAAAAGGACAGAACCCCACAATTATTCTGGAAGGCATCGACAAGCAGCTCATTGGGTACGTAGCGGCAGAAATAAAAAAACTTAGAAAAGTAGAACCTTACAAAGGCAAAGGTATTCGCTTTGTAGGAGAAGAAATTAGAAAAAAAGCAGGTAAAACAGGTAAGTAATCATTAACGATTGATTGAAAATAAAATGGCTATCACCAAGAGTTTCAGAAGACTAAGAATTAAGAGAAGAATTAGAAAAAAAATATCTGGTACTACACAAAAACCGAGATTATCCGTCTTCAAAAGTAATACGACCATTACTGCCCAGTTAATTGACGACGAATCAGGGCGAACCCTAGCGCACGCCTCCTCTAAAGAGGTATCTGATGCGCGTTCAGTAAATATTTCTTCTTCCAAAGAAGTCGGAGATAAAATTGCCGAAAGGGCTGCCAAACAAGGAATAAAATCTATTGTATTTGATAGAAACGGCTACGCCTACCACGGCAAAATAAAAGCCTTGGCAGAAGCTGTAAGGGAAAAAGGAATTAACTTTTAATAGTCTAGCTTAATGAAATCATGAATGTAGGTAATCAAAAAATAAGAGCGGCACAACTTGAGCTAACCGAAAAAGTAGTGGCTATTAAAAGAGTAGCTAAAGTGGTAAAAGGCGGCCGCAAGTTTAGTTTCTCTGCTATTGTAGTGGTGGGTAACGCCAAGGGTATTGTTGGCTATGGCTTAGGAAAAGCCAATGAGGTGACTGATGCTATTACCAAAGGAGTAGAAGATGCAAAGAAAAACTTGATGGACGTACCTCTATCGAAAGGTACTATCCCCCATGAGATGAGTGGTAAATATGGCGGAGGCAGGGTACTCGTTAGACCGGCCTCTCCCGGTACAGGTGTTATTGCTGGTGGTGCCATGCGGGCTGTACTTGAATTGGCAGGAGTGAAAGATGTGTTGGCAAAATCAAAAGGCTCTTCAAATCCGCATAATGTGGTAAAAGCTACTATTGACACATTAGTTAAATTGAGAAACCCTGAAACTGTCGCCAAACAAAGAACTGTGAGTATTGATAAGGTATTCAACGGATAATATTTAAGTATTGGTTTTTAACTTATCCGATAATATTGATAAAAAATGGTCAAAATAAGAATTAAACAAGTTAGAAGTACTATAAGAAGACCCGAAAACCAAAAACGTACTATCAAAGCTTTGGGTTTAGGTAAAATTAACAGAGTGGTTGAGCATGAAGCCAAAGAGTCAATATTAGGTATGGTGCGTAAAGTAAGTCACTTGGTAGAAGTAGAAGAATGCTAGTTTAATCTATTGATACTTTAAACAATGAAATTACATACATTGAAGCCGGCAAACGGTTCTGTAAAGAAAAAAAAGAGAATAGCCAGAGGGCAAGGCTCAGGACGAGGTGGAACCAGTACACGCGGACACAAAGGTGCTCAGTCTCGCTCAGGATATAGCCGAAAACCAGGTTTTGAGGGCGGACAAATGCCACTGCAAAGACGAATTCCTAAATTCGGTTTCAAGAACCCAAATAGCCTAGTGTATAAACCAGTTAACCTGGATACTATCCAAATGCTAGTAGAAAAAAATGCTTTACAAAGCATTAGCTTCAATGACTATGTTAAAAATGGCTTATTATCGAAAAATGATAAAGTAAAAATACTGGGAAGAGGAAAGTTAAAAACTGCCGTAGAAGTAACAGCCCATGCCTTTTCTGCCACTGCAAAAACTAATATCGAATCGGCAGGTGGTCAAACCATTATAATTGACAATAAGTAAATTGACAGTTGTGCGTCATCTAACAGCAACGCTCTGAAATTGGAAATCGAGAAAAAATAGAATGAATAAAATAACAGAAATAACTGAATGGATTGAAATGCATTCGACTGAAATTATAGAGAATATTGACCGAGAAAGCGTTGACGTTTACAACTTCTTAAAAAAAGAGTTTAACAAATCGAATGTCAATACAAATTATCTATTCCAATTTGTATTTAAGAGTTTTTACAAAGTTGACAACGCTGGGCTAACACCTGAATTTAAAAAGGAATATTTCGAGATTTTGGAAGAAAATCGGAACAAAAAACATTTTGATCTTGAAAAAGTATCATGCAGACTTTTTTCATTTCCCAACAGAAAAGAACAAGACACATTGCAATTTTCATTTGTAACAAAGTTGTTTAGTACAATAGATGACAAAATGCCGATTTATGACAGTAAAGCTGCTAAAATGTTTTCTCTTTCAAGACCATATCAAATCGAATTTGAAATAAAATTGGATAAATATTTAGACCAACTTGATATAATTCAAAATGGCTACCAACAAATAACGGAACAAAATCTTCTACCAAAAACAATTGGACTTTTTGACCGAGAATTTAAAAACAATAAACTGTCTGAAATGAAAAAACTAGATTTCATTTTTTGGTCAGCAGGTAAAATAAAAACAATAATTACTACAAAAGGAGATGACGGTTTTCATACAATGGAGGAATTAAATGAAATTGATATGAAAACCAATAAGTTTGGAGTGTACTTGCAAAGCTAAGTACTAACCCACACAACTACTCATAGCCGAGACCGTTATCAGTTACTCCTAATACCATAGCGATGAAGAAATTTTTCAAAACCATTCAGAATATCTACTCCATTGAAGAGTTAAGAAATAGAATCTTATATACGCTGGGCTTTTTGGCTGTATTCAGACTTGGTTCCTTCATCGCTTTGCCCGGAATAGACCCAGTACTGCTCAAGCAATACTTGGGTGCTGATTCAGGAGGTATACTGGGCATGATAAATATATTTTTGGGAGGTGCCTTCAATAGAGCCTCTATCTTTGCGTTGGGCATTATGCCTTACATCTCTGCTTCAATTGTTATTCAGTTATTAACGGTATCGCTACCGTATTTTCAGCGTATGCAAAAAGAAGGTGAAGCAGGAAGGAAAAAAATAAATCAAATTACTAGAGTACTGACCATTATTATTACATTAGTGCAATCGTCTGCTTATCTGGCAACAACAATTCCACAAGAAGCTATTTATGCTGAGATAAGCACTACTTTTTTTACTTTCTCCTCAATGATTATTCTTACTGCCGGTACTATATTCTGCATGTGGGTCGGAGAAAAAATTACAGAAAAAGGCATTGGAAATGGTATATCGATGCTGATAATGATTAATATTATTTCAGGTCTTCCAGTGGCTTTGGTGCAAGAAGTTACCACAAGAGGTGCAGGAGGATTACTTCTATTAGTACTAGAAATACTGGCACTGTTTTTTATCGTGATGGCTGTTGTACTCTTAACTACCGCCATCAGAAGAGTGCCGATCCAATATGCACGTCAAGTAGTTGGTAGCAGAAGGAGTTTTACAGGAAAGACACAACGGTCTTATTTGCCCATTAAAGTAAATGCAGCCAATGTAATGCCAATTATATTCGCCCAATCCTTGATGTTTCTGCCTTCTATGGTCGCCAATACTTGGGCAGATGAAAGTGATATAGCGCGCTATATTGCCACTAGCTTTGCAGATTTTACTTCTTGGCAATATAATCTTACTTTTGCATTACTTATTGTAGCCTTTACGTTTATCTATACGGCAATGACGATTAACCCTAAGCAGATGGCAGATGATATGAAACGAAATAACGCTTTTATACCTGGAGTAAAACCAGGCGAATCAACTACTGAGTATATCAGTACAGTTATTGATAGGGTAACTTTACCCGGTGCTTTGTACCTCTCAATAGTAGCTGTTCTGCCGGCTTTTGCAAATATGGCAGGGGTGAGTGTGAATTTTTCCCAGTTTTACGGAGGAACTTCTTTAATCATCATGGTAGGTGTAGTACTTGATACTTTACAACAAATAGAGAGTTATTTGCTCATGCGACACTATGAAAGTATGATGAAATCAGGAAAAGTTAAGGGGAGATCAAACATAGCAGTCGCCGGATGATAAAATATAAGACCGATATAGACATAGGTTATATGCGCGCCAGTGCCGACCTATTGGGTAGGGTACACGGTATATTAGCACAAAATATAACACCAGGAGTTACAACTAGGCAACTCGATAAAATAGCAGAAGAGTTTATCCGCGACCACCAGGCTTCACCCTCTTTCTTAAATTATAGAGGTTTCCCGTTTTCTTTGTGTATATCTAAAAATGAAGTGGTAGTACACGGTCTACCAGACGACAATGCCCTAGTAGATGGAGATATTATTTCTATAGACTGTGGTGTTTTTTTAGACGGTTATCATGCCGATAGTGCCTATACTTACCCAATAGGAGAGGTAGATCCTGAAATTTTGGCACTGATGAGAGTAACTAAGCAGTGCCTTCATAAGGGTATAGAACAAATGATAAAAGGTAAAAGAGTCGGAGATATCAGCTTTGCTATACAGTCGCATGCACAAAATTATGGCTACTCAGTAGTTCGCGAACTGGTAGGGCACGGCGTAGGAAAAAACCTGCACGAAAAACCCGATGTACCTAATTATGGAAAGAGAGGTAGAGGTGCTAAAATACAAAATGGTATGGTGTTAGCCATAGAGCCGATGATCAACTTGGGGAAAAAAGAGGTAGTAAAAGAAAAAGACGGTTGGACCGTACGTACTAAAGATAGAAAAGCATCGGCACATTACGAACATACTGTTGCTTTCCACGAAGATAAAACTGAAATTCTAACCACTTTTAAGTACATAGAACAAGATTTTCAATACGAACATGCCTAAACAATCTAACATAGAACAGGATGGTACTGTAATTGAATCTTTATCTAACGCAATGTTTCGTGTGGAATTGGAGAATAAACATCAGATCATTGCGCATATTTCAGGTAAGATGAGAATGAACTACATCAAAATTTTACCTGGCGACAAAGTCAAACTAGAAATGTCCCCCTATGACTTAACAAAAGGCAGAATCGTTTACAGATACAAGTAGTAGTATGCAATTTGCACTTATCAAGGCTAATTGAACTAAATATTAATATTTATGAAAGTAAAGGCATCAGTAAAAAAACGCAGCACCGACTGTAAAATTATCAGAAGAAAAGGCAAGCTATTCGTGATTAATAAAAAAAATCCCCGTTTTAAGCAAAGACAAGGCTAACACATTGCAATAAGATTGTTTATTGAATAAATTAACAAAGTGCTTAAAACTTAATTTTATGTTGAAGCCTAATTTATAAAACCTAAATCTAACCGCTAAATAATTATGGCAAGAATTTCGGGCGTTGATATTCCTGACAACAAGAGGGGTGTTATTGCACTAACCTACATACTTGGTATAGGACACTCCTCATCAAGAGATATTCTTAAAAAAGCATCCGTAGATGCTGACAAAAAAGTAAGCGAATGGACAGACGATGAAGCAAAAGCCATCCGAGATATTATCAATAATGAATATAAAATTGAAGGAGTCTTAAAGTCTGAAATACAACTAAATATCAAGCGCTTAATGGATATTGGTTGTTATCGTGGATTAAGACATAGAAAGGGTCTTCCATTGAGAGGACAGAAGACAAAAAATAATTCGCGTACCAGAAAGGGAAAGCGCAAGACAATAGCCAATAAGAAAAAAGCAGTTAAAGGTTAGATCTTTTTAACTAAAAACGAAAAGTTACTTCTTTACTACATCATTGAGTTTTAAAATTCAATATTCAAAATTTTAACATGAGATATGGCTCAAAAAAGAAAAGATAAAGCTAAAAAAAGGGTGGTACAAGTGGAAAGTACTGGTGAGGTTCATATCAAAGCCTCATTCAACAACATTATTATTTCTATAACTAATACCGCAGGGCGGGTTATTTCGTGGTCTTCGGCTGGTAAAATGGGTTTTAGAGGTTCTAAAAAGAATACTCCTTATGCTGCACAAACTGCCGCCTCAGACTGTGCCAAAGTTGCCTACGATCTTGGGATGAGGAAAGCTGAGGTATTCGTTAGAGGACCCGGTGCAGGCAGAGAATCAGCTATCAGAACTATTCAGAATACAGGAATTGAAGTGCTGACTATTAAAGATGTAACACCATTACCGCATAACGGTTGCAGACCACCAAAAAGAAGAAGAGTCTGATAAATATTTCCTGTCAACTTAGTTTACGTAATAGAATTTCAATATAAAAAATAATCCATATGGCTAGATATACCGGACCGTCCTCAAAAATATCCAGACGGTTTAGCGAACCTATCTTCGGTCCTTGCAAGGAGCTCAAAAAAAGAAATTATCCACCCGGACAACACGGCAGAAACCGTAGAAGAAAAGAATCAGAATACGCTGTTCAGTTGATGGCTAAACAGAAGGCTAAATATACTTATGGCGTGTTGGAAAAGCAATTCCATAATCTCTTCGATAAGGCAGCTAGTAAATCGGGGGTTACCGGCACGATTTTACTGCAGTTACTAGAATCTCGTCTCGACAATGTAGTTTTTCGGGTAGGGCTAGCACCTACAAGGCGAGCAGCTCGCCAGCTCGTGAGCCACAAACATATCACTGTTGATGGTAAGCTAGTCAATGTACCGTCTTATTTGCTAAAACCTGGAAATATTATCGGAGTAAGAGAAAAGTCTAGATATCTGAAAATAATCAAAGATAGTGTGAAAAATAAGAAAAATAGGTATAGCTGGATCGAATGGGATGATAAGCTAATTCAGGGTAAGTTTATGAACTTACCCGAAAGAGAGGAAATCCCTGAAAACCTCAAAGAGCAGCTAATTGTGGAATTGTACTCCAAATAAACCTTCAACTTTTTTGTGAAACCGATAAGTAAAAAGCAAAAATCTTTAAAAAATTCATATTTTTTTATAACCAATAAAATTATTATAACATATTACAGCTATGTCTATTTTAGCCTTTCAGATGCCTAATCAAGTGGTGATGCAAAAAGCCGATAATTTTCAAGGTCTTTTTGAGTTTAAGCCACTGGAAAGAGGCTATGGTGTTACTATTGGAAATGCACTGCGAAGGATATTACTCTCTTCCTTAGAGGGGTATGCAATCGTGGGGGTACATTTTCCTAATATACCTCATGAGTTTACTTCCATAGAAGGAGTTATAGAAGATATCACCCAAATTGTTCTAAATCTTAAACAAGTGAGGTTTAAAAGGCTCTCGGAAAGCCCTGAAACAGAAGTTAGTATTGATATAAAAGGTAAAAAAGAGTTAAAGGCTGGTGATATTATACAATTTACAAACTGTTTTGAAATACTCAACCCCGACTTTGTGATTTGCCGAATGGATACTTCTGTGCGACTTCAGCTAGACCTAACGCTCAGTAAAGGCAGAGGGTATGTAGCTGCTGAAGAGCAGTTAGATCTGACAAAGCCCTTAGGTTTCATTGCAATAGATGCTATTTTTACACCAGTTAAAAATGTTAAGTATAGCATTGAGAATACTAGAGTAGAGCAAAGAACTGATTTTGAAAAGTTAATCCTCAATATTAAAACTGATGGCTCTGTTCATCCTGAGGATGCACTGAAAGAAGCCGCAACTATTTTAATACAGCATTTTATGCTGTTTTCCGATCGAAATATGACTTTTCAGCAAGAAAAAAAAGAACAACAAGAGCCGATAGATGAAGAATTCTTGCATATGAGGAAACTATTAAAAACACCACTAGCAGATATAGATCTTTCTGTCAGAGCGTTTAATTGCTTGAAAGCAGCTAATGTAAGAACTCTGGGTGATTTAGTCAAACTTGAAATTTCCGATATGATGAAGTTTAGAAATTTTGGTAAAAAGTCTTTGACAGAACTTGAGCAGTTAATAGAAGACAGAAAATTGTCCTTTGGGATGAATATCTCTAAATATAAATTAGATGAGGGTTAGTAATCTTATGAGAAATGACTGCTTTTGTAAAACTGAATTGTGAAATCTTCAATTTTTATTATCTATGAGACACGGTAAGAAATTTAATCACCTGAGCAGAAAGTCAGAACATAGAAAAGCCATGCTGGCTAATCTATCTTCCTCTCTAATTGTGCACAAGAGAATACAGACTACTGTGGCCAAAGCAAAAGCCTTGAGAAGGTACATGGAGCCTTTGTTAACAAAGTCAAAAAATGATACCCTACACTCCAGAAGAGTAGTATACTCCTATCTACAAAACAAAGCAGTTATCAATGAGCTTTTTAATCGTGTAGGAGAAAGAATTGCCAACAGACCAGGTGGCTATACAAGAATTATCAAACTAGGCTTTAGGCAAGGTGATAATGCCGAGCTGTGTATGATAGAGTTTGTTGATTATAATGAATTATTACTTAGTGTTGAAAAAGAGGCTAAACCAAGTACAAAAAGTAGGCGCTCGAGAAGAAGAGGCAAAGGAAAAAGTACTACTAACAACGCCAATACAACAAAAAATACTAACCCACAAGCCAAGCAAGAGAAAACTACTAAGGAGGCAGGTGATGAAACTCCAAGAGAAGCAGGTACAGAAGATACCGATGCAGGAGCAAAATAGCTTATTTATCAATTGAGAAATTAATCACCTTACACGTCATATAAATACCAAGTTTAGATGATGTTTGATTTTCAAAAAAATCGGACTTACTCAACTCGCACAGAGTCGGCAGTTTCCTGAAACTTTCTTGTATTGTCGTGTAGATTAATTTCAATATCAAATATAAAAGTGATAGAGTCAATAGCTATAATAGTATTGTCGGGTTGTTTTTCATATCGAGTAACAGCCGGTTTACTTTTCATCAATAGCATAAATTCCTGCTCTACAGTATCGGCAGTACCAAAAGTGATACTAAAATCTCTGATACTGAAAGTGTCTTCAGGTCGGTTAATGTAAGCGGCAACAAAAAAGCTATTCAGTATGCTGTCAATGCTCTGTATAGTAGTATCAATGGGATCCCCTCTTTGTATCGTGCCATTTGTTAAGGTATCGTAGTTAAACGTGGTGTCAATGCGGTCAATAGGGCTTTTAATTACCAAACTTGCTATCAGTGCATCTGAGCGGATACCACTAGAAGTATTGACCAAAAAAGCAGAGCTGGCACTACCAAAGTTTTCCTGCGTAAAAAACCGAACTCGCATAGCAAAATTTTGCCTTTCTATCACCTGATTATTAGTAAGGGGTAGTTGCGTTTGTAGATTCGTATTAGTTACAGACATATCTTCCCAGCGGTATAGATCAAATCTTTCGCCGCAGGCTAACGTTAAAAACATGAATGCCAAACAAATTAGTATTTTTTGAATATAAATCATCATAAAAATTACTCTACCTCGTTAAAAAATAACAAGATATATATTTTAATAAAAAACACGAGGAACCGACCTTTGCATTAGAACAAATACATTAATCAACTTGCTGATGCAGAGATATTGTAGAGACGAAATTATAGAAATTCTGCATAAAAGCCAATAGTGAAGAATTTAGCACAGAAAAGTTTATTGTATTAACTTGTACTTTGAATTCTGCGAAATAGCTATTAATCTCAATGAGGTGGTGGGATATAACTAAAATGAGAATGGTACATAAGATTTCTTTGAAGAAATATCATTGGATTATAAAAAAATTGCTTTGCTGTTTACATTTTTGTGCCTCAACGGGATAAGTTGATACTTGGCATAGACTGTGCTTGAGTGGGATTTTGGGAAATAGCTATGGTTCAGTAGCCAAATTTTATAGCTCTTTTATTAGATAAGGAATACCGACAAATTAAAATTAAAAATAATGATAGCTTACGAAAGCTTTACCTTAAACAACGGTCTACAGGTTTTTATACACGAAGACCACAGCACCCCCATTGTAGTAGTAGACACTATTTACGAGGTAGGGGCTAGAGACGAAGATCCTGAAAAAACAGGTTTTGCCCATTTATTTGAACACCTGATGTTTGGAGGATCCTTAAATATTCCACAATACGACACCCCGCTGGAGAAGGTCGGTGGCGACAGCAACGCCTTTACTACACCTGATGTTACCAATTATTATATCAGTCTACCTGCTGAAAACTTGGAAACAGCTTTCTGGCTGGAATCTGACCGCATGCTCAGTTTATCTTTCGAGACGAACGTGCTGGAAATACAGCGCAAAGTGGTTATTGAAGAGTACAAACAACGATACCTGAATCAACCTTATGGCGATGCGTGGATAAGGATGCTCCGTCTTGCTTACAAGAAGCACCCCTATAGCTGGCCAACTATCGGCAAAGAGATAACTCATATTGAGCAGATAACAATGGATGATGTAAGAAATTTCTACAGCAAATTTTATTGCCCTGCCAATGCAATTATGGTGGTTGCCGGCAAGGTTACTGCCCACGAGGTACGCAGGCTATCAGAGAAATGGTTTGGTAATATTCCTTCAGGTAAGAAACCAAAGAGAAACTTGCCGCAAGAACCCATACAAAAGACCGCTGCCTATGCTGAAACAAGTGCCTCAGTACCGCTAGATATGATTTACAAAACATTTCATACCTGCGACCGACTACATCCTGATTTTTATACAACTGATTTGTTAAGTGATATATTAGGTAGAGGAAAATCATCCAGATTGGATAAAAAACTGGTTGATGAACAACAGATTTTTAGTAGTGTTGAAAGCTATATTACGGCAGCTTTCGATCCGGGTTTATTGGTAATTAGCGGGAAACTAAATGAAAAAACCAGTCTAGAAACAGCAGATGCCACAATCAATGATGTAGTTGAATCATTAAAGTCAGACAATATTCGAGAAAAAGAATTGGAGAAAGTAAAAAATAAAGCAGAGGCTACAACAGTTTTGCAAGAAGTGGAAATTTTGTCCAGAGCAATACATTTGGCTTATGCCGCCGTATTAGGAAAACCCGAAATGGTTAATAATTATGAAAATATTCAGGCTGTCAGCATCGAATCACTCGACCGTATAGCCAACAGAGTGCTGGATATTGGCAATAGTAATACGCTATATTATCGGGCAGAGCGTTAAAATATAATTCATTTGACCAGTTGCTACATTAGCTATACTGTGGAACTGTTTAGAAAAATGAAGGTCAAAAATTTTCAGGCTGCTACAGAAATTTTTAACTGTAGGATTTATATAGTTTTAAAAAAAGCTCTGAGAGCTAAAGTTTTTGTCAAAATGCCCCTCAATTAATTCCTTATTTTTGCTTTTAAATTTTTTATACTTTATCATTGCGGCTGCTTGTCGTTTGCTCTCAGTTCGTATAATTTTTTTGCATAAACAATACCCTATTGCTTCATTATGACAAAGACAAAATTATTTTCATTGGCACTTATACCAGTAATTATTCTGCTGACATGGCTGTTGTACAGCAGTATTAAGTCAAAAATTGATCGGGCAGAAGCAATTAAAAAGTCTGAAGCTGTAATCATCCAAAAACTTGAAATAATACGCGAGTCTGAAAAAGCCTTTTTATCCAGTTTTGGCTACTATACTTCTAATTGGGATTCTCTGGTAAATTTTCTTGAAAATGATACTCTTTACAATGTAGAAAAAAGAGAAATTATTACAAAAAGAGCCAAAAATGATCCTTTGTTTTATACTAGAACTGATAGTGTAAGAATAGAGTACGATACCTTAGGAGGTACGGTTGTTAAAGAAGCATTGTTTCCAAAAGAAAAATATCCTGGCTTTGATACCAGAGAAATGATGTTTATTCCAGCAACAGATGGCAAATCTTTTGATATATTTTCAGGAAAATTAAAAAAAGGCGGTGTTGTCATTGATGTGATTGAAGTAATAGATAGATACCCCTTAGACAAATCGCGAAGTGATGAGAATGAAAACCGTAAAAGAAAGTTTTTGCGGTTTGGTTCAAGGACAGAAGTAACTATTACTGGAAACTGGGAATAGCATTTGAAAACTAACCGAGTCACTCAAATAGGTGTTTGCTAAATTACGAAGCTGCTTTTATTTATCTCGCAGTTAAAGCGAATATTTTAGTAAACTATCTCTGCTCTGCAATTTCGTCTTCATCGGAATCCTTGCTTTTTCTTTTTGCTCGCTGAAAAAACCCACTCCTCTCGGGATAGAGTCAATCAACTGCTGCTAAAGAAACGCTTAATTAAACGAGTTTTTCTGCGTGATACACCACACTTTACTACATAAAATACAAGATGAGGCTTTTGACATTAGGTCCATCTCACACTATCACCTCCTCTTTAAAATACATAAAGATTTAATCAGCTTGTGTGTAATCGACATGCAAACCAACCGCTGTCTATTTTATACGCTGTATAGTTATGCGAAAACAGATCAGGATATTTCATATGTTATCCGATTAGAAGAAATAATTGACAATGATGCATTTCTGCAGTCTATTCACTGGAAAAAAATTACCTGTATCATGGCTAATGCCCGCTTTATCATAGCACCTTCCAATTATATCAATGAGCAAACAGCTTTAGATTATCTAAAACTTAACCTACAGGTTAGCAAAAGTGAACAATTACTTATTGATACTAATCAACATATGGGGGTAAGTTGTGCTTATTTAATACCCAAAAATTTACAAAGATGGCTTCAAACACGCTATGGTCTTACTTTATTGCAGTATACGCACAGCCATACATCTTTTTTAAAGGGCTTGTCTGCTTTTGTTCCAGGGGCAGATAAACAGACCTTATACGGAAAAATTCATGGAAATACTTTTACCCTAGCTGTTTTTGATGGCAAACAGCTTTATTTTATCAATACCTTTCCTTTTTATAGTACAGAAGATTTTATTTATTTTATTCTACTTGTCATAGATGAAGTTGGCAGTAAAGCCTCCAAGTCAAAATTGATTATATGGGGTGAATTAGAGATTGATTCTGAGCTAATTATGACCTCACAACATTATATTAAGCATATCTTTTTTGGAAAAAGACCTGAAAGTATTCATTTTGGTGATTGTTTTAAAGCATTGAAAACCAATTACGACTTTGATTTATTTAGTGCTCACCTTTAAAAGATTATGAAGAAAATTGCTGTTTTTCCCGGCTCCTTCGACCCTTTTACAAAAGGACATGAAGATATTGCACGTAGAGGTAGCCTGATGTTTGATGAACTCATTATCGGAATCGGGCATAATATGAACAAAAAAAGGTATTTTCCCCTCGAGGTAATGCAACAGAAAATAGCCGGTATATTTAACGCGCAAAGCAATATAAAAGCTGCCAAATACCAAGGGCTAACAGCTAATTTTGCCAGAGAAATAGGTGCTAGTTTTATTTTAAGAGGATTGAGAAACGTGAAAGACTTTCAATACGAAAATAGCATCGCTCAGATAAATCGCCATATATTTGAAGAACTAGAGACAGTTTTTATTCTAACTTCGCCCGAGTTTGCCCATATCAACTCTTCCATCGTTAGAGAAATCCATAGCTACGGACAAAATGTGTGTAAATTTTTGCCTTTTGATATTGATTGAAAGTGAAAAACTTTATTCCACTCACCTGCTTTTTTCTCATTAGCTTATCGCTTGAAACCATCGGGCAGGTTATTAATAACTCTTCTAACAGAAAAGACCCTGTCGGAATAAGCAGTTACAAAAATGGTTCACTTTACATCAAGCTTACTTACGGAAGACCCAAATGCCACGACCGAGAGCTGCTATTTGGCTATAAAATCCCACACCGAAGACTTTGGCGAACTGGCTCGCGTGAAGCTACTGAAATCACAATAACAGACTCGGCAAAAATAGCCGGCGAGCTTGTAGCCCCAGGTACTTATAGTTTATTTACTATCCCCGATACAGCAGTTTGGACAATTGTGCTTAATAAAGATGTAGGACTCGAAGGGCTTTACAAATATAAGCCAGAAAATGATTTGTTTAGAAAAGAAGTGCCAGCATACCGCTCACCAAAGTTATTTGAACGCATGACCTTCTTTTTTGAAAAAACTCAGAATGGCGCAGACCTGATTTTTATCTGGCAATTTACTAGCTTTAGGTTGCCTTTTGAAATTCACTGATAATATGCTAGCTTTCTTGGTCAGCTTCAAATCCAAGCTAAATTGATTAAAAAAAATAGCATTAATATTTGATGCGAGTTTGACAAAGCAGCTAATGATGATCCTATTTTTTTTCCAAAATCTGTTTGTACATTATTTTCAACTGCGCATTTGTTTCTCTGCCCATGAGTTGCCGTAAAGTTTCCATTACACCTTGATTATTTGACAAGAGGAACATGGAATAGAAGGCAGAAAGCCTAATATTGGGGCTGCTGTTGCTTGCATAGCTTTTTAATAACTCAATACCTTTTAGCTGTTCGATTGATGATTGTTGCAACAAATAATTTCCTATATGAGAAAGTAATGTAGGCAACGTACTGCGTTGTGCATTTCCGATTTTTTGAGCAAACCAAGTGAATTTGCCGGGTGTGTTTTTGTAGCTGTAATAATCGGCAATAATTGAGATGATATTGGCATTGTCTATGGCTTCGAAACGTTCAATAAGCTCATCGGGTTGGCTGCCTCCTTGGTGTATGTAGGCATAAATGGCAGCACTAACTACTAAGTAAGAGCTGTCTTTAAGTGCTTTTTGTACCAAGTCACTGTTGTTCACTTTGAGCTTAACTAAAGCTTGCAAAGCATCGGCGCGTACTTCTGGTTCGGGATCGTCTGTAGTAATTTTTGTTAGTGTTAAAATTATTTTATTCTGTATTTCTGTTGTAAAAGATTTAATGCTATGCTGCTCAAAAGTATTAACTGCTAAGGAACGAATATGCTGTTGTGGTGCTTGTAAGGCTGCTACATATAGCTCAAGTACTTCTTTTTGTTCTAAGGCCTCGCCGAGTTGCTCAAGGCTTTCGAGTTTTTTCAGTACGTTGTCGGCATAGCGAAACTGCGCTATAAAGCCGGCAGTGGTTTTCAATTCATCTACTAGGCCGGGAATGATATTTTCCGGATCGAAGAGTACTAGCTCCGGTTTTGAGGGTACAAGAAATTCAAAAACTTCTTCTTTTTGCGTAATGAGTATTTGCCGCTCGTATTTTTTGCCTTGCACCCAATAAGCAACAGCTACTGGCAGGCGGTAAATAGGGGTATACTCAGGGTCTTGTTGTTGTAATACTCGAATGAGTAGGTGCCCGTTTTCATATTCGTTTTTCACATAGAGCTGTGGATGCCCTGAAGAGAGAAACCATTGGTTAAAAAACCAGTTCAGATCTTCGCCTGTTACTTCTTCAAACGCTAGGCGGAGGTGGTTTATCTCAACGGCTTTAAAAACATTAGCTTTGAGGTAAATATGCAGTGCCTGAAAAAAAGCATCATCTCCAACATAGCTACGCAACAGATGCAATATCAGTGAGCCTTTGGCATAAGAATGGTTGTCGAACATGTCTTCACGGTGCTTGTAGTGGTAGCGAATAAGGTCTACCTGCTTGCCTGTTGATTCGTTCAGATAGCTTTGTAGTTCTTCTTGACGCTTCACTTCAGCTACGTCTTTGCCGTGTTTATATTCATCCCACAAGTACTCTGAGTAAGTGGCAAAACCTTCGTTCAGTGTCAGGTTTGACCAAGATTCACAAGTTACCAAATCGCCAAACCACTGGTGAAAAAGCTCATGGGCAATGATAGCATCCCAGTTGCCATCGAGCAGCGTACGGTCGTCTGTCTGTAACTCTTCCATAAAAACCGAGGCAGAAGTATTTTCCATTGCTCCCGACACATAATCTCTCACAACGACCTGGTGGTATTTATCCCAAGGATAAGGATACTGTAGTAAGTCTGAAAAGAAACTCATCATTTCGGGTGTATTACCAAAAATACTACGGGCATATTTTGCATAGGCAGGCTCTACATAATAATGCACTGGCAAGCCTTTCCATTGGTCTTTTACTATACTGAAATTACCCACTGCCATCATGAACAGGTAAGGTGCATGTGGCTTCTCTTGCTTCCAATGGTCTGTGCGGGTCCCGTCGTTATTTTGCCGGCGTTCCAACAACTTTCCGTTGGATAGCGTTATCATTGAGGCGTCTACGGTAATATACATTTCTTGGCTTGTCTTAACATTAGGTGCATCAAAGGTAGGAAACCAACAAGAGGATGCCTGTGTTTCGCCTTGTGTCCATATCTGTCTGGGTTTATTTTTTTCTTTGCCTTGTGGGTTGATAAAGTAAAGACCCCTATCGTCTGTAATTGCTGTGCTTCCTCCTTTAGGTAAGTCATTAGGTTTGGCGGTGTATTGAATACTAAGTTTGAAGGTATCTTGCTTGGTGTAATTTTTATCTAAGATTACTTGCAAACGGAGGCTATCGTACAAAAAATCAAGTTTTTGATTAGGTGTTTTGCCAACCAATTGTATAGCGTGAATATCAAAACCTTTAGCATCGAGTACTACCCGATGTTGTGGATATTGGTAAGGTGATAGGGTGAGCGTAGCAATGCCATGCAAATATTGTTTCTGCCAATCAAAGCGCAAATCGAGGAGGGTGTGGTGGATCTTGAAATACCGTTTTTTTTCCGAGTGATACTGGCTGTTTTTTTCGACATACCACTTGGGTTTATCACTATCAATATTGTCTATAGAATTACTCGGCTGTGCTGTATTTTCAGACACAACGCTAACGGTCTGTTGGGTAGATTTACAAGAGCTTACAATAATAGAGCATACAAAGCCTATGTGAACAATAGTTTTTCGAATCATTGGTTTAATAGAATAAAAATAGTTAAAAAAAGTAAAGGTATAGAAAAATTGCAAAATGCATAATAAACCCATTAAGGTAGGTATTATCCCACATCTGTCAGTAAATATGACAAATTTTCCTAAAATTTTAGCTGGTACAGCATTGGCTCATATGTGTGAGGTTTTACCAGTCATTTTCGTGCAGTAAAAACAATTGATAAAAAAATTAAACTTTAACAATTAAAAAGAAAAAAGCTATGCCAGATAAAGGAACCATTTCGGTGAATACTGAAGATATTTTTCCAGTTATCAAAAAATTTTTATACTCCGACCAAGATATTTTTCTTCGCGAGCTAATATCCAATGCAGTAGATGCTACGCAAAAACTTGAAAAACTAGCCTCTATGGGCGAGTTCAAAGAAGAAGTTAGTAATAAGAAAATAAAAGTTAGTATTAACGAAAAAAATAAAACTATTACGGTTGCCGATAGCGGTGTCGGGATGACCGCTGAGGAAATTAAAAAATACATCAACCAAATTGCATTTTCGGGTGCTACCGAGTTCGTAGAAAAATTTAAAGATATAGACAATAAGCAAGATATTATCGGTAAATTTGGTTTAGGGTTTTACTCTGCTTTTATGGTAGCTGACAAAGTGGACATCATCACGCTCTCCTACCAAGAGGGTGCCCAAGCTGTTCAGTGGACTTGCACTGGTAATACGGAGTTTGAAATTACCAAAACTGTCAAGAAAACTCGTGGCACCGAAGTGGTGCTACACGTCAGTGAAGACGCTAAAGAATACCTAGAAAAAAGTAAAATTCAAGCTATCCTCGATAAATACGGTAAATTTTTGCCCATAGAAATAACCTTCGATAAAAAAGTTATTAACAACACTACTCCAATTTGGGTCAAAAATCCCTCTGATTTGAAAGATGAAGATTATCTCAATTTCTATAAAGAATTATATCCTTTCTCAGAAAACCCACTGTTTTGGATTCACCTTAATGTAGACTATCCTTTCAACCTGACAGGTATCTTGTATTTTCCAAAGGTAAAAAACGATATTACGCTGCATAAAGATAAAATTCAACTCTACTCCAGGCAGGTATTTATTACCGATGAAGTAAAAGATATTGTACCTGAATTTTTAACTTTGCTTCACGGAGTTATAGACTCACCAGAAATACCGCTTAATGTATCGAGAAGCTATTTGCAGAGTGATAGTAATGTTAAAAAAATTAATAGCTATATCACGCGGAAAGTGGCCGACAAACTCGGAGACCTGTTCAAGAACGATAGAAAGTCTTTTGAGGAAAAATGGGAAAGTATCGGGCTGTTCGTCAAATACGGAATGATTAGCGAGGAGAAATTTTATGATAAAGCCAAAAAGTTTGTTTTAGTAGAAAATATCGATAATAAGTACTTTACGCTCGACGAATACAGCGAACACACCAAAGCTAACCAAGTGGATAAGGACGGCAATACTATTTGGCTTTACACCAATAACGAAGGCACACAATATACCTACATCCAATCAGCCCTGAAGCAGGGGTATGATGTAATGAAATTCGACAAACTCATCGATAACCATTTCACCGCTACGCTTGAGGGCAAACTCGAAAAAACACAAGTAAAACGTGTCGACTCCGACGTGGTAAATAAACTCATCGATAAAGATGAAAAAAAAGAAATGATTTTATCGGATAAAGATCAGAAAAAAGTTAAAGAAGTATTTAAGAAAGTAATTGGTAACGAAACTATCCAAGTAGAAGTAGCCGCTTTGGCAGCGGACGAACTACCAGTTTCAATCACGCTTCCAGAGTTTATGCGCAGAATGCAAGAAATGGCTGCTATGAATAATATGGCGGGGCTTAATGCTAACTTGCCCAATACATACGTCGTTACGATTAATGGCAACCATAGCCTAGCCAGCAGCATTACAGCAGAAGAAAATCCCGACAAAGCCGAAGAGCTAGCCAAGCAGTCCTATGATCTGGCACTGCTATCACAAAATATGCTACAAGGCAAAGACCTGACAGTTTTTATTGAGAGAAGTGTCAAGATGCTAAATGTTTCCTAAGAAAGAATATGTCATGCGTATGCAACAACTAAAGTTGCATACGCATTACCTACCTGCTTTTACATTTAAATAATCTTGGTTTAGCGTATAAACAATAAATAAAAATATAAAGCTAAGCACGCATAAAATGGCAGCGTAAGTATTTGCCACAGCGTAATTGAGCATTTCCACTTCGTTATAAATAGCAATAGCAGCTACTTTTGTCCGCCCCGGAATATTTCCACCAATCATTAATACAATACCAAACTCGCCAATCGTATGCGCAAAAGTCAGCACTACTCCTGTTAATATGGAAGGTCGAACATTAGGTAATAGTATTTTGAAAAATGCGGTTAGTCTCGATTTACCTAAGGCATCCGAAGCCTGTATTAGGGAGATAGGCAAATTGCTCAAGCCCGACTGTAGTGGCTGTACCATAAAGGGCATACTGTAAAAAACAGAAGCCAGTACCAGCCCCTGAAAAGAAAAAACCAGCCGAAAGCCCAAAAAATTTTCAAGCATTTGTCCGAAAGCATAATTAGGACTGAATGCAATTAATAAATAAAAACCAATTACTGTAGGCGGTAATACCAAAGGCATACTGACTAATGTTTCTATAATAGGTTTTGTTTTTGCCTTCGTAAAGGCCAGCCAATAAGCTAGTGGAAATGCTAGGCACAGCAATAGTAAAGTAGTGAAAAAAGCTAGTTCAAAACTCAATATCAAAGGACTCCAATCCATTACTGCGATAAGATGTTTGAACAAACACCCTGTGCTGCCATGCTTTCAGTTGTTACACTAAGTGTATTCATGGACTGCCTGTCGTTTCCGTTGAGTATCCATATACTTGAAAAATATGCTGTGTTTGTTTGGAAAAAAGAAATTGATAAAATTTTTCTATATAGTAAATATCTGTTATATGATTTCTTTTAATACGCACAACACCCTGTGCCACAGGAGTATAGGAATCAATGGCTACTACCAGCCATTGTCCTCGCTGTGTCATTTTACCTGATACGAAGGCAGATTTTGCTGTAAAACCTGCATCTACCACTCGCAAGTTAATTAGCTCATTGACTTGGGCGATACTTTCTCCATAAATCAATTTATCTTTTAAAACATCGTATAGACCGTAGTGTTTGAATATTTCAACACTTGCTAAACCATAAGGAGATACTTCAGGGTTAGCAATGGCAATATGTTTTATTTGATCATTACTAAGCAGATTAACCGATAGGCTGGGTGTATCTATTGAGGCCCACAAAGCTAACTGACCATATGCATAAATTTTGGGCTTGCCATTAGTCAAACCATTTCGATATAAAGTTTTGGGGTATTTCATATCGGCGGAAATAAATATATCATAGGGGGCACCCTGGTGAATTTGGGCAGTCAATTTGCCAGAAGACCCTATAATAACTTGGCAGCTGACGCCTGTTTCGCAACGAAATGTGGACACTAACGAGTCCATAGCAAATTGTACATTAGCTGCTATGGCAATGGTCAGTTGGTTTTTTTTCGGCTGTTGGCAAGTAATGAGACAAGTGAAAATAATAGTTAGTAGAGTGCTTTTTCTCATGCAAATACTATCGCTCATATGTAAATTCGAGTAAAAGACGAGTTTTTAGCTTAAAACCGCTTGCATCCCACAGGCTAAAGACTTGTGAGATTTACGCTCTATTCTACAGATCAAAGAGCAAGCAAGTGGATAAGATCCAGCAATGTTTGTTATCGGGGTTCTGTATTAATTCCATGACTGCTTGGCTACCCTGTTCTAAATGATGGCACTTCACTTACACATCCGTCCACTGCGTTAAGACAAAGTAACTTCCTCATTGCGGCTCAAGAGCAAAAATGAATAAACGCTCTGAACTAGGGAACCACTATGCGAAAGCCATTGTTGAATCCACTAAATGAGGGGTCAAAGAAGAAGCGGTCAGCAGCACGCATATTCACGGTGTTGAGGGTCCAGAAACCACCGCGTACCACCCGATCCGAACCACTACTCGGTCCCTGAGGATTATTCTGTGGGCTTACACTATAATAACTATGACTATACCAGTCTTGGCACCATTCCCATACATTACCACTCATGTCATGAAAGCCCAACTCATTAGCAGCCAAAGTACCCACTGGGTGTGTCCTTATAGCGCGGTAATTCGACTGACCACTACTATTACTGTTGCTATCATACCAGGCTACATCGCCTACCGTATTACTCCCGCTAAACTGATAGCCCTGGCTACTAGTACCCCCACGCGCCGCAAACTCCCATTCCGCCTCCGTCGGCAAACGTCCGCCCAACCAATTCGCATAAGCATTCGCACCAAACCAAGTCACTTCTATCACAGGGTAATTACTCAAATCTATACTATGACTTCGTACAACAAAACTACTCCCGTCATGCACTATCATCACATCACCATCATCCATATCTATATATTCTACAGGACCAAAATCTCTATCATTGAAGCTGCCATCACTGCTTACTCTTACTGCATTCAAAAACTCCACATACTGAGCATTTGTTATCTCATACTTACTCATACGAAAACTCGATACCGCTACCGTATGCTCTGGTGATTCGTGGCTATCACAACTCAGACCATTTATATCATCGCGACCACTGAGGCAACCCATTTGGAAGCTACCACCTGCCACATTAATAAGTTCTAAGTCTGCTAGATACACGGCAATAGTAAAGATTTTTTCAAAAGTACTTCCCTTACCATCATCAGTACGCACTCGTATTGAGTATGAAGATTGTGTCTTAAAATCAAAAGACTCAGATGTTCTTAAATTGTTGGCGTTAATGTTAAAAGAAGCATTATTAGCACTCCCACCACCACTCACTAAACTGTAGGTATGCATATCGGACGCATCGGCATCTGTGGTACTAAAATTTCCTACTACTGTATTTACTGGTTGATTTTCTAACACACTATCACTACTCAATGATATATCAGTAGGTGGTCTATTAATATCAACTATGAGGAGCTTTCTCCTACTGCTTACTCTATTTTCAGTATCATTTTCCTGTATGGCGGTTAAGTAAGGTGCAAAGGTACCCCCAGAAGTGTAAGTATGCGTTGGTGTTACTTTAGCAGAAGTATTACCGTCACCGAAATCCCATCGGAAAGAGGTAGCAAATCGAGAGGTATTTTTGAATGACACGACCCCGTTTTCATTGCTCAATATTTCAAAATTCGCAATAGGAGCGGGTGGGAGTTCTTCCTCTAGCGTGCAGGTCTGTAAAATACCTATCACTAACAATACAAAGAGCTTGATTTGTTTGTTCATTTATTTGTTATGTTTTAGTTAAGATCGTTTCGAAAGAAAACAAGGATGGAATATCTATTGTTATATGACACCCACTATTAACTAAACTTTTGTATCAGGTAGCTGTGGCGGTTATGGGGTTTGTTTGTTTATTCGTCCACAAATAAGGACTGATGAGTGATCAGCCAAAAATGCTTTACCTCACATGGTCTGCCTTATCTTCTAAAATACTTTCACTCATGTTGCACCAGATACTTCTGGATGCCTAACGAACAAACTGGGCATTGGCGTGTGTAGCCACTGGATGCTGCCGAACAGTAGCAGTGAGTTCGTATATTCTGAGCAACTCAGGACTGCTGAGTGCTTATAATTCTGTTTGGAAAAAGCATGTAGTGCTTTCACACTACACAGTTACTAACACCACATGCTGGCCTGTATCACTTTTTGCCTAGATAAACAAGGAAGGTCTGTACTTTGTTCATCAGCGGACATTCATTCTTGCTCTTGTGAGCTATGGAGCGACTACCCGAAAGCCATTGAAGTCGCTGCTAAACGAAGGGACATTGCCGAGGCGATTAACAGCACGCACAACCCTAGCACTGTTGAACCAGCTACCACCGCGCAACACCCGAAGCGTACCACTATTCGGTCCCTGAGGGTTACTCAATGGGCTTTCATCGTAATAACTACTACTATACCAGTCCTGGCACCATTCCAATACATTACCACTCATATCATGAAAGCCCAACTCATTAGCAGCCAATGTGCCTACTGGATGTGTCTTTATATTCTCGTAATTCGACTGACCATTACTATTACTGTTATCAGAATACCACGCCACACTGCCTACCGTATTGCTCCCGCTAAACTGATAGCCCTGGCTACTAGTACCCCCACGAGCCGCAAACTCCCATTCCGCCTCTGTCGGTAAACGTCCGCCCAACCATCGCGCATAAGCATTCGCACCATACCAAGTCACTTCTATTACAGGATAATTACTCAAATCTATACTATGACTGCGTACAACAAAACTACTCCCGTCATGCACTATCATCACATCACTATCATCCATATCTATATATTCTACAGTGCCAAAATCTGTATCTGTAAAGCTGCCATTACTGTTTGCGCCTACGGCATTCAAAAATTCTACATACTGAGCATTCGTAATTTCATACTTGCTCATACGGAAATTCGATACTGTTACCATATGTTCAGGTGATTCGTCACTACTACAGCTCAGACCATTTATATCATCTCGACCACTGCGGCAACCCATTTGGAACGTACCGTCTGAGACACTTATCATTACAGGTTCACTCATATCACTGACACTGATACTGATAGTAAATACTTCTTCATACCTTAAGTCCCCTGCATCTGTCGTTCGTACCCGTATCGCGTACGAAGATTGGGTTCCATGGTCGAATACTGCGGCAGTTTGCAAATTACTACCACTAATACTAAAGCTGCTGTTACCACTGTCGCCGCTGCCACTTACCAATTGGTATGTATGCGTATCGCCCGCATCGGAGTCCGTGGTGCTAAAGCTACCTATTACTGTGCCTGTTGGCAAATTCTCTTGCACACTACTACTACTCAGAGACATATCCGTAGGGGCTTTGTTCAGGCCGGGTGAAAACTCTTCTTTTAGCGAGCAGTTCTGTAAAATAACTATCACCAACAACACAAAGATCTTGATTTGTTTATTCATTTGTTTGTTATTTTTTAGGTTCTATAAATGGTTATGCGCTATCGATTAAACTTTTATAATGGGTAGCTGTCGTGGCTGTTTGTTTATCCGTTCACACTGTATTGATAAAAGTATCTATAAATTGTTGTTTATTTTTAGAGACATCCAGGATTTTATGGCTGCGAAGAAAAGTGTTTAAGGGTACCTCCAACTTATGTAAAACGAAAACAATACGATAAGCGTTTTAATTTGCGTCTAACAATTTAAATAACATTAAAAATAAAAAAGCGTCAACTAAATTATGCCGCCTTTGGCGGTATAAAATTCCCCCGTATACGCACTTTGCCTTAAGGCAGTGCAGCGGATGAGCAACAGAGTAGAGGCAAATTACTACCATTAATACTAAAGCTGCCGCTGTCGCTACTACCACTTACCAAACTGTAGGTATGTGCATCGCACGCATCAGAATCCGTGGGGGTAAAGCTACCTACTACTGTGACTGTTGGCAAATTCTCTTGCACACTACTACTCAAAGATATATCCGTAGGGGCTTCGTTGAGATTACTAATGGTAATAAATACTTTTTTCATGCTTTAAGTTCCCTGCGTCTGTCGTGCGTACCCATATCGAGTACGAAGATTGGGTTTCGTGGTCGAATGCTGCGGCGGTTCGCAAATTACTGCTACCAATACTGAAACTGCCACCACAATATTAGCAACGAGGTTCTCGCTGATAGTGGTATTGCTCTTAGAAGTATTCCCGTTGCCAAAACCCCATCGGTAAGAGGAAGCAAATTGAGAAGCGTTGCTAAAGACTCCTACCCTGTTTTTATTGTTTAATACTTTAAAAACTGGCAATCAGGTCAGGTGGGAGTTCTTCTTTTACCATACAGGTCTGTAAAATATCTAATTTAATATACTTAAAAAACAAAACCGATTTTTGTAGTTAATACTATTTGAGTGAGTGGTAGCCTTTCATCATATTGCTCCGTACCACTTGTGTTAGTAAAAGTATCTGTAAATTGTTTTTTATTGGCACTATACTGTCCGCCAATATTAATCAGGAATTTGCCGAACCTATACCCCAAAGAAGCACCTGCCAAGAGTCCGCCACCTTCACCCGGAGAAAAACCAATGTTTACCCCTATGAATGGGGAAGAAGGTTGGGTGAGAAAATAAATACGCCCGTCTATAAATAAAGGAATGAATGGGCCAGCACCATAATCACCATCAAAGCCTACTCCTATGCCTATACTGAGCCGTTCGCCTTGGTAGCCCAGTACGCCACTCATAGACGGAGCGATGGTCTTGCCATACTTAATACCTGCTTCGGCAATAAACACAAAACCTGTTTTTACGCCCGAATAACTCTGTACTTCTTCTACCACTTCTGCCGGTTCGCTTCTGACTGCCCGTATATCAAAGTCTAGTGCGGCAAGTTCGTTGTCTGTTTCCCTCTTGTAATCCCATACAATTTTTTTCCTTAAACCTGCCGTAACTTTTTTTCCTACATCACCACTTACAAAGACCAGAGGCATAGCGTAGTTATTGAAAGAGCAGTAAACAGATACTTCAAATTTTTGTCCCTCTACGGCTTCGAGGTCATAGAAGATATTAATTTTTTGCTTGTTGACATCAAACTGTGCCTGTACATTGGTAGTTTCCTGCCCCAAGGCAAAGCAGGAGGTGAATAACAAAACAAGGGTTAGTATCTTTTTTTTCATTGCTAAAAATATATTTGGGTGTATCATAAAATAGAATCTGTAGCAGGCGTGAAGATAATATTTATACGTTGTTAAAATTAATGGCGAGCGTATTCTCATGCAAATACTGCCATCATTCATAAATATGCCTCAGCTCCACAACAATAATTTTTTGCAAAAGTAAATAAAAAATTAAAACATATGCAAATATACCTTAAAGACAAACAGCTATTTAGTACGAATAGCTATCACTGGATCGAGCAGAGAAGCAGAAATGGCAGGTACAATACCTGAAATAATACCGACAGAACAAGAGATGCCCAAACCTAGGAACACATTCTTGAAAGTAAGGGCAATAGGAAAAGTATCGGTAGAGAAAACCGATAGGATAGACACAAGCATTACACCCACACCCCCGCCGAGGAAACTTAAAAATATTGCTTCAAAAAGAAATTGTAGTAAAATAAAATAATTTTCAGCACCCAAAGATTTTTGTATACCGATAATATGCGTACGCTCTTTTACCGAAACAATCATAATATTGACAATGCCAAACCCTCCAATAAGTATAGAGAACCCGCCGATAATCCAGCTGGCAATAGTGAGTATACGAATGATATTATCTAAGGTGCTAGTGATAGCCTCTGGTCTGTTTAGGGCAAAATTTTCCTCTTCTGCGGCACGAATACCACGATAACTGCGCATCATACCCTTAATTTCGTTTTCTAATTCTACCAAACCCCGGTCAGTATTAAACCCTTTTGCAGCAATTGTTGGCGAGAGTCCACGTTTGAGTGTAGCAAATACTTTGGCCAATGTTTTATAGGGCATGATACACAGCTCGTCATTACTAGGCGTACCCAAGAGATTATCGCCTTGTTTTTCAATAACACCGGCAACAGTAAACTTAATACCTTTAATCTTAATGAAATTTCCTACAGGATTTTGCGTGTCGAAAAGCTCTTCGGCAATATTAGCACCTAAAATAACTACGTACACACCCCTGTCTATTTCTGCCTTAGTGAAATATCGACCGTCTTTAATATCAATATCCGAGACCTGGTTGTGTCGGTAAGAGATTCCCTGCGCCAAAACACTACTCACATTATTATTTTTATACTTAATTGTTAGCCCTCCTTTAAAGTCAAAAATAGATATTGCGGAAGCCCAAGTGAGGTTTTGCTCTAAAAATTCACATTCTGCCAAGGTAGGATACGGTCTTCTATAATATTTCCACCAAGGATAGTTGTCGGAAAAAGACCAAGGCCACTTTTCTACATAAATTACCTTATTACCTAAAAAAGACAAACTCTTTCGGATACTGTTATCCAAAGTATCTACTAAGGTTAATACGCCAATAATGGCAAATATGCCCACAGTAACGCCCAATAAAGACAAGGTAGTACGCAACAAATTCTCACGTAATGCCTGTCTGGCAAAACCGAATGCTTCAAATACTTGCTTGAAAAAATGTATCATTAGTACGCTCGCTGTCGCTTGATAGTTAATTCAATAAGACTAAAAGTAGGCAAATACGAGACAAAACAAAAATAATTCGATGTAAATGTATGCCAAATCTTTACTTTTCTCATCTTTTTTGTAAAAATACAGGCAAGTGTATAGAAAAATGCTTTAATTGCCTTTGATAACTATCTTTCTTTTCACAACAAAAGATGCTATCTTTGTAGGGATTAATTGAAAACTGGGAAATATGTTACATTCAAATTAACCATATGTGAGAGCAAATATTTATATTAAATGTTATGAAAGGAAAACAAGCATTAAAAGACCCCTCTGCCGTTGCTTTAAAAAAAAAGGTTGTAGAAGTAATTAAAACAGTTTACGACCCAGAAATACCTGTCGATATATACGAATTAGGATTAATATATGAAATTAGTATCTACCCTGTCAATAGTGTATTCATTCTAATGACACTTACCTCTCCTGCATGCCCTTCGGCAGAAGAAATTCCCGGAGAAGTCGAAGAAAAGCTAAAAGCAATTCAAGAAATCAATCATGTAACTATTGAATTAACTTTTGACCCACCCTATACTATGGATATGATGTCGGAAGCAGCGAAGCTAACACTAGGTTTTTAGCCTGCGTTCAGAAAAAAGCCAAAGACAAAAAACTATCTTATTTTGTTTGAATAAAAGTTTTATCATTTAATCGTTAAAAATATGTATGCTGAAGAAATAACCGCTCCTATGAAAAGAGAGTTAACCAACGAGGGTTTCCTTGATTTAATTGCTCCTAACCAAGTTAGTGAAGTACTCGACCGCAAAGAAGGGACTACTCTGTTGGTTGTCAATTCTGTATGTGGTTGTGCTGCCGGATCGGCCCGTCCGGGCGTAAAACATGCTGTTCGCAACAGCAATAAAACTCCCAATCTATTGACTACCGTTTTTGCAGGTGTAGACAAAGAAGCCACCGAGAGAGCTAGAGAATACTTACTACCCTATCCTCCTTCATCTCCGTGCATAGCACTCTTTAAAGATGGAAATTTGGTTCATTTTATAGAAAGACACCACATCGAAGGAAACAGCGCAGAAGCTATCGGGCAACACTTATCAAGTATTTTTGAAGAGTATTGTTCTTAGGAGTATGTTTAATATGCTTGTGCGGTTTATCAAACATTTTTTTACTCATTATCAAGTAAATATTCCGATAAAAAACTTATGAACACCGCCCAAAAAGTAGCTAGCGAACTCATGTCTATTGGCACTATCAAAGTTCAACTCGAGAAACCATTTGTCTGGTCTTCCGGTTGGCGTTCGCCCATTTATTGCGACAACCGACTTTCTCTTTCTTTTCCTAGAATTAGGTCTTTTATCAAAAGCGCATTGGCAGCTTTGATAAAAGATAAATTCCCAGCAGTAGAAATTATTGCCGGTGTTGCAACAGCAGGAATACCTCAGGCTGCGCTACTTGCCGACTATCTCAATTTGCCCTTGTTGTATATCCGCACAGAAGCCAAAAGTCATGGTATGGGTAAGCAGATAGAAGGTAAATTAAGCACCAAACAAAAAGTAGTTTTAGTAGAAGATTTAATCTCTACAGGTACAAGTGCCATTAGAGCAGCAAAAGTACTACGAGAAGCGGGTGCAGAAGTGCTGGGTGTGGTAGCAGTATTTAGTTATGCTTTTCAAGCAGCTACCGATGGCTTTGCAGAAGTGCAAATCCCGTTTGAGGTTTTATCAGATTATCATGAGCTGATGAAATTACTGAAAAACCACCGCGAAATATCTTCTGAGGAAGAGATAATCTTGCAAAGATGGCGCAAAAGCCCAGATACTTGGCATGATTAGCAACGGGTTTATCCAAACATCAACTTTTGCTGCCTTTGTTGCCCTTAATCCCCAACGAACATGAGAGAAGATTATTTAAAAGGAGATGACCGACATTCTTCGGAAGAAGAAAAAGAAATAGAACACTCACTGCGTCCGTTGTCCTTCAGAGATTTTACCGGACAAGATAAAATTGTAGATAATTTACGCGTGTTTGTCTCGGCTGCTTCTCGAAGAAAAGAAGCCCTAGATCATGTTTTACTACACGGCCCTCCCGGACTCGGTAAAACTACGCTCTCTCACATCATTGCTAATGAAATGGGGACAGATATTAAAATCACTTCTGGTCCTGTGCTGGACAAGCCCGGCGATTTAGCAGGCCTACTGACTAATTTAGAAGAAAAAGATATGTTATTTATCGATGAGATTCATCGACTGAATCCTATTATTGAAGAATATCTGTATTCAGCCATGGAAGATTTTCGCATCGATATTGTTCTTGACTCAGGTCCGAACGCGCGTACTATACAAATTGCCCTCAACCCTTTCACTTTGATTGGTGCTACTACTCGCTCAGGCTTGCTAACTTCACCGCTGCGGGCGCGTTTCGGTATTTCTGCCCGCCTAGAGTACTATGACGCAGAACTGCTGACCACTATTGTTAAGCGCTCAGCAGACTTATTAGCAGTACCTATCGACGAGGAGGCTGCCGCAGAAATTGCCCGTAGAAGCAGAGGCACTCCACGTATTGCCAATAACCTGCTGCGGAGAACTAGAGATTTTGCACAAGTAAAAGGAAGTGGTCATATTACGCTAGCCATCGCTCGCGTAGCACTAGATGCCCTAAATGTGGACTACAACGGCTTGGATGAAATGGATAACCGTATTTTACAAACAATTATAGAAAAATTTAATGGCGGACCGGTAGGGATTTCTACCATCGCCACCGCTTGTAGTGAAGAAAGTGAAACCATAGAAGAAGTATACGAACCTTTCCTGATTAAAGAAGGCTATATCAAAAGAACTTCCAGAGGCAGACAAGTAACGGAAAGAGCCTATAAACATCTCGGCATGCTACCGCCTAATACAGAAACTACGGGTACTTTATTTGACTAGTGTGCATCACATTATTTTGTTTTATTCAAATTTATACCTTATTTCCTTTTATACTCTGTCATCATTTTTGGCTATTCCCATCCCGAGAAGACTTTCCCAACGCTGCCCAGAGGTTCAACCAACGCAACCAACTTCTTGGGTCTTAGTGTGGCTTTTCGACAAACAAAATACGACAATGCAAAAGATTATCAGAGAGGATACAATAAAAATTTATTATTTTTTTTGTTCCTTGCTTCACTGCTTAATTATCTGATTACTTTTTATGGATAGGTGCATGAGTAGCATTTTAGCGTTAGCATTACGCTCTAAATGGTTTAGAGCAAGATTGAATATTTGGCTCAGGCGATCTATTTTATCGTGGTTGAGTACTTTTGAAAAATTTTTGATAAAAACGCGTTCTTGCTCAGTTACTCTCAGCAGTTTTTCATCAGCATATTTTGCAATAATACACTCTCTGAAAAGTGCCAGACTATACTGTATTAGCGACTTTTGATTTTGTTTAGACATTTGCTGAAAAGCCTCTGCACGTTGGTGTAAATCTGTATAATTTGCCTTAAAACAGCTACGCATCCATTGCTGAAACCATTCACTGTACCTATGAACCATCTCTTTATTGAGCTTAGCAGCTTGATTCAAGTTGCCTTGTGCTAGGTAAGTAATTTCTTTTGCTCGTTCTGGTGTTGTTTGCATTTCTTGTGTCAGAAAAAGTTGTATTTCATCGTCAGTGAGTTCGGGTATGGCAAGGATTTGCGTCCTGGATAAAATGGTAGCGAGCAGTTTTTCTGCCTGACAAGCAACCAATAAAAATATTGTTTTCGGAGGTGGCTCCTCTAATATTTTTAAAATTGCATTGGCAGCAAAAAGGTGCATTAACTCTGGCAACCAAACTAACATTACTTTATAGGGTGCTTCAAATGCTTTTAACGAAAGTGTTTGAGTAATAGATTTACTTTCTTCTTTCGATATTTGGTAGACTTTATTTTCTCCACCCGAATAAGCTGCCCAGTCTGCTAAAATTGGGTACGGGTTTTCTGCCAGAAAACTTCTCCAACGTACCATAAAATGCTTGCTCATTGGTTTTTTATCCTTCAAAGCTGTTACTGGAAATACCCAGTGAAAATCTGGATGAATTATTTGCTTAAATTTTAGGCAGGAACTACAACTCCCACAAGCATCCTTTTCTGTTGGGCTGCTACAATTAATATAAGTGGCATAAGCCTGCGCTAAAGCTAGGTTTGCACTTCCTGCCTTACCCAAAAATAACTGTGCATGCGCTATGTGATTTTCCTGTAACGAGCGAATAAGTCGATTTTTTACTTTTTCGTGTCCTTTTATGTTGACAAATAGCATAACTTTTTTTTATGTCAAGACAAAAATAAACGTTATAACTGACAGTTGATAATTATACAATTACTTAGTTTTGCAATATATTTGACGGTAGTTCTTAAATATCAACAATGGGTTGCAAATGTGTAATCATTTTTACGAATTTTTTTTAAAAAATTACTAACTTTAATTTTTCACTGCTCACCAGAAAATACTTACTGAGAGTTAAGAATTTCTAATTTCAAAAACACTAATCGATAAACACTATGAGAAAACCCTCGTATATCGAGCCTGCTCCTATCAAAGACAAGGAGAATCCCTTCGAATCTATGATGCAACGCTTTCATACGGCTGCTATCAAATTAGGTTTAGATGATGAAATTTATGAAGTACTGAAAAATCCTGCTAAGCAAGTTATTGTTAGTTTACCTATCACTATGGACGATGGCAGCCACAAAGTATTTGAGGGCTATCGTGTTATTCACTCCGACGTACTTGGTCCTTCAAAGGGTGGTGTTCGCTACGATATGGGGGTCAACCTTGATGAGATAAAAGCCTTAGCCGCCTGGATGACTTGGAAAAGTGCCGTAGTAGATATTCCTTATGGCGGTGCCAAAGGTGGTATCAAATGTGACCCGAGAAGTATGTCCTCTGGTGAATTAGAACGCCTGACTAGAGCTTACACCCTGGCCATGTCTCAAGTAATTGGACCTGACAAAGATATTCCTGCTCCTGATATGGGTACAGGATCTCAGGAAATGGCTTGGATAATGGATGAATATTCTAAAACGGAGGGAAAAACTGTCAACGCCGTTGTAACGGGCAAACCCTTAGTACTCGGCGGCTCATCAGGGAGAGTAGAAGCCACTGGACGAGGTGTAATGGTATCTACTCTGGTAGCTTTGCAAAAATTAGGTATTAATCCTGTGCATGCCAGTTGTGCCGTTCAGGGCTTTGGCAATGTAGGAAGTCATGCGGCTTTATTGCTTGAGCAAAGGGGTGTCAAAGTAATGGGTATTAGCGATCATACAGGTGCTTATTGGAATGAAAAAGGTATTGACATAAAAAAAGCAATCGCTTATGCCGAAAAGAATCGTTCTTTAGAAGGATTTCAACAAGGGACAAGCATAACAAATGATGAATTATTAGTTGCCGAAGTAGATATTTTAATACCTGCCGCCAAAGAGGATGTAATTACTCGGCAAAATGCCGATAAGGTGCGGGCAAAGCTCATCGTGGAAGGTGCCAACGGACCTACCTCATTTAAAGCAGATGATACATTGAACGATTTGGACGTCACCGTAGTACCTGATATTCTTGCTAATGCAGGGGGAGTAACTGTATCATACTTTGAATGGGTACAAAACAGAATAGGTTATAAATGGACAGGGGAAAGAGTCAGCCGCCGTAGCGACCGTATCATGAAAGAGGCTTTTGAAAAAGTCTACGACCTGGCTATGAAATACCAAGTACCCATGCGTATTGCCGCCTATATGGTGGCTATTGATAAAGTTGCCAACACGTATCGTTTACGCGGTAAGTATTAAAAACACTTTAGAAGCAATTCACAGGGGTAATGTTGAGGCAAATTATTCAAAAATAAGCTATGCACGCACTTCCGAGCAAGTATGTATATTTGTTATTAAATATTTACTGCTCAGCTCTCTCGCTATTCTTCATACCGCTTTATCAAACTTTAGGGCAAATAGGAGGTGTCGGTGATTTTGAATATATCAATGTGGGTGCTTACTCAAAACTCACTGCCTTAGGAGGTATTAATGTATCTTCGTTGAGTGATGCTAGTGCTTTTACGGCTAACCCTGGGCTATTAGTTGATTCTGTTGCCGAACTCGTATCGCTCAGTTATGGTGGGTATTATTTGGGAAGCTCTCGTACTTCTCTGACATTTAATAAAAGCTTCGCTAAAGTTGGTACATGGGCCTTTGCCTTGCAAAATTTACAACACGGCAATTTTGACGCTTTCAATGCTGCTGGTGCAGCACAGGGTACTTTTTCAGCTAACGATTTGCTAATTACGCTCGCCAATGCACATAAGGTCGGAAATTTCTCCTTAGGTGTTAATGTAAAATATGCGCAGTCCAAGATTGAAAATTTTCAGGCAAGTGCTTTGTTTTTTGATATGGGTGCAGCATTTATACATCCTAAAAAATTACTTGTCATAGGCTTAGCTATCAAAAATATCGGCTTTCCTTTGCTGCACTACCGCCCCGCCCAAAACTTTGTGATGCCTTTTGATATACAGGCAGGAGTTAGCTTCAAACCTCGAAAAATGCCTTTCGCATTTTCACTCACTACACACCAGCTTTTTCGTTTCAACATCGGCTACGATGACCCTAATGACAGTAGAAGAGATGCGTTCGGCAACAATATCGACGAGCGAATCGGTTTCTTTGGACAGCTATCACGGCATTTTGTGCTGGCTAGCGAGCTAATTATTAGCAAAGGGTTTCAACTATATATGGGCTATAACTTTTTAACTAGAAACGAACTACGTCTGACTAATGCCTCAGGACTGACGGGCTTTTCTTTTGGAGTAATGATTAAAATCAAGTACTTTCAGTTGAATTATTCCGCCGGTATTCAGCACCTTTCGGATACGGTGAGCCATTTCAGCTTAACTTTTAATACTAGAAATTGGCAGACTAAACAGAAAAACAAAAAAAAAATAGTTAATTAGATATACGAAATATGTCTAATTTTCTCACACCTTTATTACACATATTTAAACAAGGGATTACATTTTATAAAGTTCTTGAATTTGTGTTTCCGCATTATTTTGTGTTATCAACATATAAGTAACTTAACAAAAGCACTTAATTTTCATCTTGTTAATTAATAGGACGAGAGTCTGAAAAAATATAGTTTCTAAAAAAAGTTTTTTATCCACAGCATCCGCGACCTGTTGATTATTGCCCTTCTGCAAATTTTGCCTCTACAGGTCTGCAACAACTAGCTCCATCAGATGCTGGTTCGGCTCCTAATGAGTTCGTGCTACATACTTCGGTTTGCAGAAGCTTTAACTCTACTTTTTTTGAAGCCGCCTCATATCCATCCAAGTACGCGATAACTGATCGAACCTGTTCATAACCAGTACTCGTTAAGCTTGTTGTGTTTATGTACAGAAACAGTAAACTTAGCACTGCAATAACACCATGGAATAAACAGGGGGTTTAAGAAGGAAAAGCCAAGATAAAGACACCACAATGCATTAGAAAATTAGTACCGGATAAACCCTAAAATTTTTTAAGCGGAAGCTGTTAAGCTTTAACCGTAAAGTCCTACATTTGTACATTACAAGCACATCGAGAAACAACATTTTGAAACTTAATGGTCGTGGAGAATGATAACGCAGGATTTTCTGTAGCAGTGTTTTTATGCCTGCTGGAATAACTCTGCAAAAATCAGCAGATATAGCAAGCCAAAGGATTTTCCAATATCGATACCCCGTTGGTAGTTCGGTTATGTACGCTACGAACCTAAACAATGTGGTAAGCGACAGCAGCAGACACAATGGATCTTCCATGGCTACGCCTTTGCAGGCACCTTATCACACTGTAACTTGGGCGTAAATATACTTAATAAGTGGCGCGTAAACGCACATGTAGCTGAACAAAAGTTTTAACTTTGTACTAGACTTACAGCTTGAAGAATTGTAAGAAATAGGCCGTGAAAAAAATAAGAAAATGAAGAACTTAAATCGTAAACAGAACAAACTCGGTGAACTCCAAAAGCGCATTGACAACCTAAAAAAACAAGCAATTGCAAGTGGGGGAGACCTCGACGACATGCTGGCTGTCATAGAACAACACAAAAAGCAAAAAGCAGCTTACGAAAGTCTACAACGCCAGATTACAGAAGAACAGCACAGACGTGAGACTGAGATTCGTGCGATGATCTTGAGCAAGTATGAAACTAATATGGCAAAATACAATAAAATAATTAAAAGTGAACTCGGGCAAGACATGAAGCCTGCTGCATGGAAAAATATACTCCGAAATTTATCTATAACAACAAACATAGCAGTTGATGACACCCTCTCTGTAAAAGAGGAAATAGGGCTTACTCCTTACAAAAGTATGTACATTACTATACCCAGCAAGAATTTAACATTGGTTATTGTAAAAGTACAGGGTCATATTTTCGAAATGGGCAGTAATGATGGTGATAGCAATGAAAAACCCATACATACGGTAAGCCTGCGTGATTTTGCCATAGCTAAAACACAGGTTACCAATGCCGAGTTTTGTGCGTTTTTGAATGAAAAAGGTAACCAGACTGAAGGCGGTACAAGGTGGGTAAATCTTGACGGAAATTATGGCGACGAAAAACGCCGCATTTACAAAAGTGACAGCACCTTTAAAGTGGCAAATATTTACGAAAAGCATCCGTTAATATATGTGAGTTGGTATGCTGCTAGCGCATACTGCCGATGGCTAAGCGAAAAAACTGGTCAAAATTGGCGTTTACCCACCGAAGCTGAATAGGAATATGCAGCACGCGGAGGTGAAAACTACCAATATTCTGGAAGCAATAATATTGATGAGGTGGCACAGCACTGCGGAAACAATAAGAAAGGTACAGAACCTGTTGGAAGCAAAAAGCCTAATAAATTTGGTCTGTATGATATGAGTGGCAACGTTTGGGAGTGGTGTTCAGATTGGTATGGTCATTACAGTAGTAGTACACAAACTAACCCTACCGGGCCTGCTACAGGTTCGCTTCGTGTTATTCGCGGTGGTAGCTGGAGTCCCAGTGCCGAGAGCTGCCGCGTAACTAGTCGCGGCAGTCACAACGCCAGCTACCGCGTCAGCAACATAGGCTTTCGCCTGTGCCTTGATTTATAATAATGGTATAAAAATTGATACTAGCATACGCGTGTTGATTTTTACATTTGCAGAGCAGTGTTGCAGCTACTATGCAACTTATAGTGTTAAATTTTGGTTTAGAAGACTGCACCGCATGAATCTGAAACCCGTTTTATTGTAGAAAAATTAAACCCAAATTGTTGCTCAAAACACCCCTCTTCAAGCATGCGCATTTACATATATTTACTACTACTCAACTTGATTTGCTGTCCTCGAGCCGGCGCGCAAAACGATAACTTCGTTACATATGCAGGTAATAGTCTTCACGAGAGGTTCAACGATATTTTAGCACTTTCCGACGGCACTTTTTTGGTGGTAGGCGTTGCTGATAACCTCAACTGGATAGCCAATAGCGTCAGTCGGCAAAGTATAGAAGCGTCAGGTATCGACAATAGCGGAAGTACGCAGTCGAGTATAGGTTTTATTATGCAACTCAATGAAGATATTACACAAATCAGTCAGGTAGTTTTTTTTAGGGAAGGAGCAGTAGAAGATATTTCTTTTATCAAGACCAATAGTCAGCCTGGCAGCACAGCTAATCTGTTTATCTCTGGCAGAAGGTCTAGAGGCTACTATGTTGCACGCCTCAATAATAACTTTGTGGGCAGCCTGCCGAGTGGTTTGGATTGGTCCTACAATGTAGCTGCTAATAGGGATTTACAAAATCGGCAACCTTGGGATGTAGACGGCAACGGCAGGGTAATTTTGGCCATGGGCAATTCAGATAGCGAAACTGGTATGGCTCAAGTAATACGGCTCAATGCTGCGGGCAATGTAGATATAGTGCCGAACTGGCGCTATCATTATGCCACCAGAAATAATAACAGTACCAATATAGAAGGTGCTTGGACACCGGCATTCAGCAATACTGAAGTATCGGTTTATGCTAGTGCCGTACTATTCACAGTAGATACTGCAGGAAGTCTCCGCTCTTGGTCTTCCGAAGATGATAATACGCTGGTAAATGACGAAAATGGTAATACGGGCGTTAAAAACCGCTGGCCAATGGACGCCTTTTTTAGCAGTATTGTCAATACAGCAAACCGACAAAGCACTATGCAGGGCAACGCTAATTTACAAGTAGCTTCGAGAAAAAATCACAGAATAGGTGCTATTGCCGCCGACAAAACCAATAATGATATTTATATCGGTGCCAGTATTAATTCGCTTAACCCTACTGACGGCACAGTAGGCTATGTACCTTTTACGATAGCTTACGATGAAGAGGGAAATCAAAAGTGGTGGAACAGAATGTATGATGAAAGTACTACAATTGCACAAGACCTCAGGCAAAATATAGACGCTTTAAGCATTGATTATATCCAAAATAGTCTATTGGTGATAGGCAGGCAGCAAGGGACAGGTACGCATGATTTTTGGAATGGTAATGCTATAGCTGCCAATCCGGGAGCTAATGGTTTGCAAAATAGTTTTGCCGGTGCCGATAATACTATAGAAGTCTCTTGGTTGGGTAAGTTCTCACTAAATACAGGTATACTCAATCGTGCTACTTACATTGCTGGTAATTCATTCATGAGCAATACTACTGCCGAATCACAAGTTTATACTACTGGAAACGGTAATGTTACAGTGTTGATAAATAGCACACAATTTGCCACTACCAGCACAGCACACCAACAAACTAGCCCTACTGTTCGAGCAGCACATATCAGAGTATATAATCCAACACTTGATGGGCTTATTTATAGCTCGGCACTGTCGGGCGGCAACAACACTGTTTCTTTGGGCGGCAACAACACTCGACTATCAGGAGTACATACTTTCAATAATGGTGTTTTAGTAACAGGTTACCAATTCGGAAACGATGACGGCACAAGAGTAGGAGATAATATAAGAACGGATAATACGGCCACGCTCAACTGGGGAGATATCACTGCTGAAGCAGAAGAAGCTATTTTTGCTAAGTTATTCTTTGAACCTGTTACTGCAAATTTCACCTTCGACCCCATTGGCAACTGCGAAGATAGTATCACCGTTATCACAGATGCCAGCTCCGATAACACAGCTAGTTGGGAGTGGAATTTTGGTGTGGGAGCCACGCCAGCTAGTGCTAATACACAAGGACCGCACACGATCAGTTGGTCGAGTTCAGGCACAAAAACAGTACGACTTATTGCAGCAGATGGCAGTGGTCAGGCAGATACCGCTACCTACACGTATGAAATTGCCCCAATACCTAACGATACGGCTTTTGTTACTTACGCTGGCGGTACAGTCGGCTTGAACGATACTATTACGATGCCCAACGGTGCTGACACAGTAGCTGTATCTTTCAGACCGAGTAATTTGCAAAATGTGAACTATCAATACATTTGGGCAATAGAAGATTTTAATGGCACTATTAATTCCTTTGAATATAGCTTTACCCATGCCTATACAGTAACAGGCACATACAACGTGAGTCTGATGGTAGTTACGGAAGAAGGATGTATTAGGACTTACAACAGAACGGTCTTCATAGACGATGAAAAAGGACTGGTATTTTCTGAATTTACCATTACCTCATCAAGTGTTTGTGCAAACAGCCCCGTAGTATTTGAACAAGTCAATGATACAAATGCAGTATCATGGTTTTGGACTTTTGGCGAGGATGCAATACCGACTACTGCTAATACCAGAGGACCGCACAGTGTAATTTACACTAGCACAGGCAGTAAAACAGCTACTTTAACGGTAGGTAACGGAAATATTGAAGTGTCACATGCATTAAATTTTGAGGTAGAATTTATCGGTAGCTTCTCCATCAATTCTTTAATTAGTGGAACTCCGACAGCACCAGCAACCTATACTTTCGGACCATTATTTGCTTCTACCGGAACCGACCCTAATAGCCTAGAATACGCTTGGAATTTTGGCAATCCTTTTGATATGAATACAGAAGCCAATACTTCTTCGGAAATGCAACCCACTTATACTTTTTCAACACCCGGAAACTATTATGTATCACTAGCGGTAAGTTCCGCAGAAGGGTGTGTAAATACTGCTTTCACAGAAATTGTAGTAACAGCAGCTTCTAATCCTATGGATATGACACCTAATGAGGCGGACTTCTCCATAGTGCCAGCCTCGCAGGCTTGTGTAGGAAATGCTGTAACCGTTACCGACATGTCGCGGGGATACTCTTTTGAAGAAGGTCAGACGAGAACATGGGCATTTATAGATAGTGCCGAAGTGTTGGTAGATGCCTCGCCTAAAATGATAGACGTCTCTTGGTCAACACCGGGAATAAAAATCATCACGCTCAGAACGGGTGATACAGACGTAGAGTATACCGTATACTCTGAGCGTTATGAAATACACGATTACCCTAATGCAGATTTTACCATTTCAGGTGATACATGCGCAACACAACCAACAACCCTTACACTCACTGCGAACCAGCAAGAAACAGGAAATATATACGAGTGGGACATTGGAGGGACAAGCACAGAGGGTCTCGCTGATACTATAAGATTTAATGCTTTAGTAGATACCGTTCAACAAGTCACACTCACAGTTACCAATAGCAACGGATGTCGCTCACTGGTAAGTAGAAATGTTTACCACTGTCCTGCAAATAACAATTTTGTCTCAGCGGGCATTAATGTTTCTTTTTCTGCCTCAGATTGCAGTAGGGACATCATTGTGTTTGAAAGTGCCTCAACAGGTACTATTGAAAATTTTTCATGGAGTGGGGGCTTTAGTGGTCCTGGTCCACATGAAACTACGCTAACCGGTAGTATAAATATCACGTTGAGAATTACTTATAGAAATGCAAATAATACTGTGCAAACAGAGGAAATTACGCTAAATGTATCTGCTCAATGAAAATAACGAACTATGAATCAGCTGCGAAAAACCGTGTTTTCTTTACCTTCTTTGAAAATATCTCAGCGATATTTTCGGTTTGCTCTCTCGGTCATCCTATCTGTTGGATGGATAAGTGAATCCAACGGACAAGATCCACAATTTACACAATTTTACGCGCAGCCGCTTTATTTGAATCCTGCTTTTACAGGTTCTAGCGATGGCGGGCGGCTTATTGCAAACTTCAGAAACCAATGGCCAAGCTTAAATGCGAATTTTAGGACATACGCCATATCTTACGACCAATATATTCCTAAAATTAGGGCAGGAGTGGGTCTAATTGTCAAAAGAGACCAACAGACGGGTGCTAACAATCCGGCGGCTAATCCCTTTTTATCAAGTGGGAATTTTAGTGATGTTTTCAATGGTTTTCAAACGACTGACCTTTCTCTCATGAGCAGTTACCTCATACCCATTAAATACGATATGTCCATACAAGTAGGCTTGGCAGGTGTTTATACCATAAGAGACGCGGGTTGGAATAATTTTATTTTTGCCAATCAAATTGCCACAGATGGTAGTTTAAACGGACAACCTCCTCCAAATGTACCCACTAATACAAGGCGAAGTTTTTTTGATTTGAATTTAGGTGCTTTGCTATATACGCCTAACCTGTGGTTTGGTTTTTCTATCTCGCATTTGCTCGGACCTTCTCAATCTTTTATTACACAAGATGAACTTATTCCTATCAGATATTCATTACATGCGGGTTACAAAATCAATTTTGACGTACCTTTAAGAAAAATTGAGAGGGAAAGAGGATATTTGGAAAAAAGTATCACGCCCGTGATCAATTATTTTCATCAGGGATCTTTCGATCAATTGAGTTTAGGAGCTTATGGCACTTACGGCCCCGTGATAGCGGGTTTATGGTACAGAGGTTTACCACTCAAGCTGGTTGAGAATGAAGCAAGTTTAATTAATCATGATGCCGTTGCCGCAATGGCAGGGTTTCACATAAATAATCTGACATTTACTTATAGTTATGATTATACAATTTCAGGACTTAACCCTTTTTCCGGGGGGTCACATGAGATAGCTATCAAATATATTATTGCGATCTCCAATAACACAAAGCCGAGTGATCAAGATTACCGCAGAATCCTTTGCCCTAGTCCTTCAAATTTTGGAAGTTCCAGAAAAAAACCTGTACCTGATTTAGATCTTGATAAAACACCTCAGGTAGCTCCTAATAAGCGGAAAGTAAGAACACAATAAAAAATTTCTAATTACTTTATCATACTTCCACTACTGACTTTTTCACTCGGTTCGATAAAATTGAGTGAGCTATCTTTGTCTTCGGCCATCAGAATCATGCCTTGCGAGTTAATACCTTTGATTTTTCGAGCCTTCAGATTGGCCAGCAAACTGACCTGTTTACCAATAATAGCTTCTGGTTGATAATAAGCTGCAATTCCACTGACAACCGTACGAATGTCGACTCCAGTATCTAAAGTAATTTTTAGCAGTTTGTTTGTCTTTGGTATCTTTTCAGCATGTAAAATAGTGGCTGTTCGGATATCTGCCTTGCTGAAATCTTCAAAAGTAATTTCGGGTTTGATGGGTTTGCTGGGTTTAGCAGCTGCCGCTGCTTTCTCTAGTTTTTGCAATTGTAGCTCAATGGTTATATCATCTATTTTGTCGAATAAAAGTGCTTTTTTACCTAAGCTATCATAAGGTTTCAGCAAATTATTTTTCCCTATTTCCGACCAAGAGCAAGATCTAACACCTAACATATAGCGCATCTTTTCGGCAGTATGAGGTAAGAAAGGCTCTAATAATATAGATAAGTTAGCACCTATTTGCAGACAAATATGGATAATTGTTTGTACGATTTCTCGATCATCATTAATTAACTTCCACGGCTCGTTGTCGGCTAAATATTTGTTGCCGAATCTTGCCAAATTCATTACCTCAAACTGCGCTTCCTTAAAATGATAAGATTCAATGAGATTACTCACCTTTTCGCCTGTTGTCCGAATTCGATCAAACACGCGTTCATCACAAGGTAATAGCTCGCCACAAACCGGTACTTCTCCCTGAAAATAATCATAAGTCAGCACAACAATTCTATTGACAAAATTGCCTAAGATAGCTACTAATTCATTGTTATTTCTCGCCTGAAAATCTTTCCACGTAAATTCACTGTCTTTGTTTTCAGGTGCTATAGAAGTAAGCACATAACGCAAAACATCCTGTTTATTGGGGAAATCATTCATGTAATCGTCTAGCCAGACTGCCCAGTTTCTGGAAGTAGATAACTTATTGCTTTCAAGGTTTAGAAATTGATTTGCTGGTATATTATTAGGTAATACAAAATCGCCATGTATTTTCATAAGTATAGGAAAAATAATACAATGAAAAACTATATTATCTTTTCCAATAAAATGCAGCAACTTAGTATCCTGTGATTGCCAATAATCTTGCCAATGCTTACCATTTTCCTGCGCCCATACTTTTGTTGCCGATATATAGCCGATGGGTGCATCAAGCCATACATACAGCACTTTACCCGCTGCTTCTTTCAGAGGTACTTGCACGCCCCAGTCGAGATCGCGGGTCATGGCACGAGCTTGCAGCCCACCTGCTATCCACGATTTGCACTGCCCTATCACATGGCTGCGCCATTCTTGAGGCTGGTGGTGTTGTACCCCGTCGAGTATGCCTTCTTCTATCCATATTTTGAGCCAGTTTTGGTGATGATCCATCGCTAGATACCAATGAGTGGTTTTTTTGAGTATTGGTCTATTGCCGGTCAGCGTAGATTTAGGATTAATCAACTCGGTTGGACTCAGCGAAGACCCACACTTTTCGCATTGGTCGCCGTAAGCACTTTGATGGCTGCATTTTGGACAAGTGCCGACAATATAGCGATCGGCTAAAAATTGTTTGGCTTCTTGATCGTAATACTGCTTAGATTCTTTCGGTACGAAAGCATTTTTTTTGTTGAGTACAGTAAAGAAATTTTGTGAAGTTTGGTGGTGAGTTTTGTCGGAAGTACGGTAGTATATATCGAAAGAAATACCAAAGTTTTCAAAAGTTTTTTTGTTAATACGGTGAAAACGGTCGACGATGGCTCTGGGCTTGATTCCTTCTCTTTTAGCTTTGAGCGTAATGGCAGCCCCATGTTCGTCACTACCGCAAATATAGACTACATCTTTGGCAGTCAGGCGCAGGTATCTCACATAAATATCGGCAGGTAGGTAAGCACCGGCAACATGCCCAATATGTAGAGGGCCATTTGCATAAGGCAAGGCAGAGGTGACGATGTATCGTTTGTATGATTTTTTTTTTAGCATTTGTTAGTTGAATCTAAGTATTTTTTACCGAGATGCTCACTTAAAAATATGTTTTTATTCGTTTAATTCAATAAACTTCTCAATGTCTGAAGATTTACCCATGACGACTAGGGTATCGTTGGCTTGTATTTCTGTTTCGCGGTCTATTTTTTGCAGCAAATGTTCTACTTTCACCATTTGCTGCTCAACAAACTCATCGTAATACCTCTTAATAGTGATGAGCTTTAGGTGGTAGGTTTCTTCGAATTCAATTTCTCCAAGCGTTTTTTTTACCACTTCCATTGGTATTCTAATTTCTGCAATGCGATAGTTGTCGGGCAGCGGTAGGAAAGACTTCATCGTTGGGTTTAGTAGCATTTCTGCCACCAAAATACCCACTTCGTCTTCAGGAGAGAGCATTTCTTTGATACCTATTTTTTGTAGAATCAGTCGTTGTTGTTCACTCACAGCGCGGGTAATAATGCGCTTGGTTTTGAGTTCGAGCAAAAGTACTGTGGTGAGTAAAAGCCCTTCAATATTTTCCCCGATAGCCACTAGGACAGCATCCATATCGGCAATATTCTGCGAGCCAAGTGCCTTAATATCCGTAGAGTCGAGGGTAACGGCATATGCTACATCGTCTTTGATGCGGTTGACCACAGCTGCATTGCGGTCAATAGCAAGTACTTCTGCACCGCGTTTAGCAAGTTGCTTCGCCACCTGAAAGCCAAATTGCCCAAGTCCGATTACAGCAAATTTTTCAGCAGGCATGTATTTTTAATTTTAAAAATGTAACTATCGCCTCGAGGTTGATTAAAATCCGGGTGATTTTTGATAGTTATGTTGGTTTAGATTTAGTATGCAAATATAAGAAATGAAAAATTAAGAAGTAAAAACGAAAAATTTTAAAAATCAACACAATTATGCAAACTGGTTTTCTGCTAAAGGATTAGCCCAAAATAAATTCTGAAATTCAGTATATATTTGCTGAGTGAAGCGGGATTCAACAATAGATAATATCAGCAGAAAGTATACTCAGCTAAATAAAAAGAGTAGGCATCTTTGAGCAGCGAGTGAAACGTTGAGTCTAGGTTGGGTATCTCTGCTGAAAAGATGTGTTAGAGAAGCAAACAGCAAATGCACGGATTTATATAATTTTTGTATAAGACTATGTAGACCAAGTTAATCGTAATACGTTTATGAACAGCACCTTAATTATATTGATTTTATTCGTTGTAATATTAAATAATGCTTGTGTTCCTACTCAGCAGTTGCTCGACGATGAATATCTGCTTTACAGCCAAAAAATAAAAGGTAACGAGCAATTCAGCGATGAATTGTTAGAAGCCTTTACCCATCAGAAACCTAACCGAAAAATCGCTTATCTACCCATTTCACCTTACCTATATTTTCATGACGTCGGCTCGAAAATTCACGCTAAGCGATATAGTAAGGATAGTGTGTCGCTCATAGAAATTAAGGCTACTTATGCGCAAAAAATTAAAGAACTTCAAGGGCAAGTAGACTCTTTAGAGAAAACCCCTAAAACAAACGATCTGAGCAAATCGAATACGAATACATTCAGAATTACTCGTCAGATACAAGATTTGATAAAAAAAAGAAACAACAAAGTAGAAAAATTAGAGAGAAGACTTAGGGAAGGTAATTGGTTGATGCGTGTGGTAGGAGAAGCCCCAACCATATACAACCCTGCTCTAACCGATGCAGCCTTACAGAGTATGAAAGTTTTTATGCGCCAAAATGGTTACTTCTCTGTTCAAGCTAGCGCAAAAGAAGACACTGTAGGCAAATATATCATGCTTAGTTATATTATTTCGGAAAACCGACCGCACACTATTCGAAATTTGAATATAGCTGTTGAAGATAGCAATCTGTATAACACAGTAGCTGCTTATGTGCGCTCGCTGGAAGAGCCTAAGAGCGGAAAAATATACACCCAAGAGAGTTTGGAAAATCTGCGCTTAGGACTAGGTAGTTATTTGAAAGATAGGGGCTATTTTGATTTTAACAAATCATACATCTTTTTTGAAGTAGACACCAACCAAATGAATTTCCAAGTCGATATTGGGTTGATCATCAAAAACCCACCTAACGATTCAACACATGCTAAGTATCGTATCAGTGAAGTAGTATTTGATACTGATGCCGGTATTAGAAAACAAAAGCAAAAAGCAGATACGACTTTCTATAAAAAAGTAAGTTATATAGAAAAACGCAGAAAATATAATAAAAAGCTACTCAGTGACTTGATTAGTATCCAAAAAGACAGCTTATACAGCACTTCCTCGACGAGAGCAACCCAAAATACTTTGGCTAGGCTCGAACACTTTAAGTTTGTTAATATTAACTACGAAAAAAGAAATAACAACCGTTTGAAAGCGAGTATTTTTTCTTCTCATTACGATAAACACCAATTTTCAGCGGAGGGCGGCTTAAATATAGCACAAACACTTCCAGGACCTTTCTTCAATTTATCTTTAAAAACCCGTAATTTCTTTGGAGGATTTGAGATTTTTGAATTTAGCACTCGTTTTGCTATTGAAGCACAAAGCTCCACCACAGAAATTGAAGGAATTACCAGCCGTCAATACGGGGGAAACCTTTCGCTTACCTTTCCTAAAGTACTTTTCCCTCTGCCTCTTAAATTTAGAAGAAAAATATACATAAGGTCGCCGCGTACCAAACTCCAAGTTGGTCTTTCTTATATAGACAGACCAGAATACAGCAGGGTTAACGCACAGGTTTCTATCGAATATCAATGGCGAAACAAAGTAAATGAAAGTTTCGAATTGAAGTTATGGGAAGTGAACTTAGTCGATACTCGTCGGATCAGTGAGGATTTTGAGACCAGATTGGTCAACCTTTCCAATCAGGGAAATAATCTGATTCTCGGTTTTAATAACTCAATTGTTTCAGGCACAAGTGTAGCCTATAACCGAAATCGTACCTTTCCAAAAGCTGTAGGTAATCGGTCAAATTTTTTACTACTAAAGGTGGAGTGGGGTGGGGGTATTGCCAGTTTGCTCAACCGAGTATTCGCAGAAAGTACTGATGTGTTGTTCGGTTTGCGCTATTACCAATTTCTACGTCTGTCGGCCGACTGGCGAGTTGCTCACTCTGTTACTCATAATTCCCAAATAGCTATGCGCCTAGCGGGTGGTATTATAGGATCTACTAATGGTACAGGAGCAGCCTTACCTTATGAAAAATATTTTTTTTCTGGCGGGAGTTACAGTAACCGCGGTTGGCAGGCCCGCAGGATTGGCCCGGGTGCATTCCAGCCTAATGTCGGCAGAGATGGTTTCTTTGAGTATAATTTTGAGCAACCGGGTGAAATAAACATCGAGTATAATATTGAATTCAGAAGCCGACTAGCGAGCGTGCTTTACGGTGCTATTTTTTTGGATGCTTCTAATACATGGACAATAAAAGAAGATAACAGCAGGCCTGGTGCTGTTTTTTTGCTTTCAGATTTTTGGAAACAGTTTGCTATTTCTGTAGGTGTTGGCTTGCGTTTTGATCTCTCTTTTCTAATTATCCGTTTAGATTGGGCAGCAAAAATGTACGACCCCGCCCGCCCCGAAGGCTTTCGTTTTATTGGCAACAAAATTCTCAGCAATTTCCCAAATGGAGAAAAAGGACAAACCTTAATTAATATTGGTATTGGCTACCCTTTTTAGTGTTGGAATTAAACAAGTTTAAGGAACGCAAAACACTCTTTATTATTCTTTTCATAAGACCTTATCAAAGTTTTGTACTTGGGGCTTCATACGGATATTATAATGCATGGTCAGATCCGTCACTTTGCGTTTGTGCGTAAACGAGTTCTGTTAAAGAATATAGCAAATACAATGAATTTATAAATTTTTACTTAAAAAAGAATAATATACTATTTCAGCACTTAAATATAGTATTTATGTAATTGAGTAAAAAAAGCTATGAGATCTTCTGTTTTCAAAACCAGGTCTATTTTGGTGCTATCTAGTGCTGATGCTGGCATAATTCTCAGCGCACTTTCTTCAGGATCTTGTACGATAGTCAAGCCCCTGTATTCTTTAACTTTTCTCATACCATAAGCACCGTCTCTGTTGGCACCAGACAATAGAATACCAATCAGGTTTTCGCCGTAGGCACAAGCAGCGGATTCAAAAGTAATATCAATAGCTGGTCGCGAATTGTTAATTAGCTCTGCTATAGATAGAAATACCGTTTCCTCTTTTTCGATGCCCATGTGATAATTGGCTGGAGATAAATAAATATTTGCTTGCTCTATATGTTGTTTGTCATAGGGTTCGACTATTTTTTTTACGCTGTTGATAGATAAAGCCTCTACAAGCCCGTTTCGCACATCCTTAAGTCGGTGTAAGCACAAAAACATAGGCAGTGAAAAATTCGGCGGCAAGCTTGCGAGTATTTTGGTAAGAGGTCGAAAACTACCTGCCGATCCACCGATGACAATAGCACGATATTTATTGCTTAATTTCTCTGCCATCTTTGCTCAATCTTCTATCTTTTCATATATTTTTTCTTCTTTATCGAATGTAAAAAAATTTTTAGCAATATCAGACCAAATGAGTGATTCTTTTGAACCTATACACAAATAACCAAATTTATATAAACTTTTATGCAGTTTGTAAAGTACCCTATTTTGTAATTCTTGATTAAAATAAATCATCACATTTCTGCACGATACCAAGTCAAATTGCTCGAAGAGTTCTTGCTGCACCAAATCGTGTTTGATAAATGTTATTTTTTCAAGTAAATGTTTTTTTAAAGTGGCATATTGGTCTCCATAGTCAAAATAACGCGCCAGCTCATATTTACCCTTAAAAAGCTCATAGTTTTTAATGTTAATTTCCATATTTTTTATCTTGATCTTGGCTTGTTGTGCTTTTTGTATAATAGCACTATCTATATCGGTGGCAAGAATGTGCGTTTTCTCGATAATGCCTGCCTCATCAAGTAAAATAGCTATAGAAAATATCTCCTCTCCTGAGGAGCAGCCTGCATGCCAGATATTAACTTCGTCTTTGTTGAGTAATATATTAGGAACCACTTTCTCCTTTAAAACTACCCAGAAAGAAGGATCTCTGAACATTTCAGTAACATTGACAGTAATTTCCGAAATAAACTTTTCAAAAAGTAAGGGATTTATTGAAAATTTGGCAATTAATACATCGATAGAGGGTAGTTGATATATCTCCATGATACGCTCGATTCTTCTTCTGAAAGAAAACAAAGCATAATTACTGAAATCGTAATTATGATTGCTCTTAATGTATTCAGTCAGTTTTTGAAGATCTTTTTCAATGATTTGGATTTGTCCCATAAAGGTAAAAAGGATATATATATGGATTCACAAAATGATTGTAGCACATTTAGAAGAATTAATTCTCAGGTCGATACAAAGCTAGCATATTAATTTTACCTCCTCCTCTTTTGCTTTTTATTTCTGGTCTTTTTATCGTCCATTTTATTCATTTTTTTAACCATTTTTTTTATCTGATCGAGTTGCTTAATTAAGTTATTTACTTCTTGAACGGAAGTACCACTACCCACAGCAATGCGCTTTTTTCTGCTGTTGTTAATGATTTGAGGTTGCTCTCTTTCTTCGGGGGTCATCGAGTTAATTGCTGCCTCCATAGGTATGAGCCTATTTTCATCAACATACATATTTTTCATATTACTATCCATACCCGGAATCATACCTATCAGGTCTTTAATACCGCCCATTTTTTTCATTTTTTTCATTTGGGCGTAGAGGTCGTTGAAATCGAAGCGATTTTTTGTGAGTTTTTTTTCTAGCTTTCTGCCTTCTTCATTATCAAAGGCTTGCTCTGCTTTTTCTACCAGTGTAACAATATCACCCATACCCAATATCCTGCTCGCCATTCTTTCTGGATGGAATACATCGATAGTATCGGGTTTTTCTCCAGTAGAAATAAATTTGATGGGTTTATTCACAAGTGCTTTAATGGAAAGTGCTGCCCCACCGCGCGTATCTCCATCCATTTTGGTGAGTACTACACCGTCGAAATCTAACCTGTCATTGAAAGTTTTTGCCGTATACACAGCATCCTGACCTGTCATGGAATCTACGACAAATAAGGTTTCGGAAGGTTGTAGCTTTTGCTTTAGAGTAGTAATTTCTTCCATCATCGCCTCATCTACGGCGAGCCGCCCGGCAGTATCTACAATAACAATATTTTTACCTGTATCCTTTGCTTGCCTCAGCGTATTTGTAGCAATGTTTAGTACATTTTTATTTTCTGGATCGGCATATACATCTACTGCTATCTGTTCTCCTAAAGTTTTAAGCTGGTCAATGGCTGCGGGGCGGTAAATGTCGCAAGCACTAAGCAGTACTTGGTTACCCTTTTTCTTGAGCATATTTGCCAGCTTTGCTGTAAAAGTTGTTTTACCCGAACCTTGTAAGCCCGCAATAAGAATGACCGCTGGGCTGCCTTTGGTATTAATATCGACAGCCATGCCACCCATTAGCTCGGTGATTTTTTCTTTAACAATTTTAACAAATAACTGCCCTGGCGTAACAGATATTAGTACCTTGCCGCCGAGTGCCTCTTGTTTAATTTCGTCAGTGAGGTTTTTGGCAATTTTATAATTTACATCGGCTTCGAGCAAAGCCCGACGCACTTCTTTGACTGTGTTAGCAATATTAATTTCATTAATTCTGCTATGCCCTTTTAGTGTTTTGAAGGCTTGATCTAATCTGCTGGTAAGGTTCTCAAACATGGTTTTTTCTAGTGAAAAATTATTTTTTTTGTAAATTTTTGAGTAAAATTAAGCAATATTCTTTTTATCACTCCAATTTATGCAATCACAGAGTTAATTTTTTGCAGATATAGCTACATATAAAGTTGTCAGCAATTAAAACCAACAAAATCGAAAACGTACAAACGAAAGAATGAAGTACAAAAACATAAGAGAAGAAGAACTGAAAAATAAAGTTGGTGCAGACTGGTTTAAGCCATTTGACACAACAGAGATTTTAGGAAATATTGACTTCACCGTTTTACCCAAACAAGACAGCTTGTTGGGCAGAACACCTCTTTTGTGGGCAGAAGCTAAAACAGGAAATTTTGATATTGCGACAATGTTTGTCCAACTCATTCTGACCATTGGAAAAGCTCGAACATTTGACAAAACTTTGCCGCCTACTTTTTTAGGAGCATTTGACTTTAAAAAAATTGCTTTTGTCGATTACATCAACATTCAAGACATATTCTTTCTCAACGATTTCAACTGGAATGTTACCCCAAGTAACCACGACACGAAAGAATTTAAACTCATTAAGGAACGAATAGAATCTGTCCCAAAAGCTAAAACCTACGTTTTTGATTACCAAAAAGACGAAGAGCAACTCAAAACCTTTATCAAAAACAATGTGGCGAAAGCCACCACCAAAAGCAAAATAAAAATCGATAAAAACAATTTTATTCCTATTTATTTACGTTGGGTTGAAATTGCAAAACCTATTATTGACGTAAACTGGGACGAACTCAAAAAAAATAATATTCTCGACAGCGATTTTTATTTAGCGGACCTTTTTGTAGATGATAAAGGCACAGAAAACCTTGATGATGACTTTACAATACGGGATAGTTTGTTTGTTGTTTTTCAAAATCAAGGCTATAAAATTGCCAGAGAGAACATCAAGCAAATGTTTGATGCTACCATTAACATACGAAATAAAGACACTTACCAACAATTTTGGAAACTCTACAAACGACCACCCATAAAAGAGTTCCAAGATTACATTATTGAACGTAGAGATTTACTCGTACCTCAAGACATACGAGAACGAAAAGGAGCATTTTTCACACCGAGAAAGTGGGTAGAACTATCACAAAAATACCTTACCGACTATTTGGGCGAAGATTGGCAAGACGACTATTACATTTGGGATTGTGCCGCAGGAACTGGAAACCTTTTGGCAGGTTTAAACAATAAATACAACATTTACGCAAGTACCTTAGACCAAGCAGACATCAATGTAATGCACGAGCGTATAGACCACGGCGCCAACCTACTAAAAAATCACGTGTTCCAATTTGACTTCTTGAATGATGACTTTACCAAGTTGCCACAAAGTCTGCAAGACATCATCAACGACCCTGTAAAACGAAAAAAATTAGTGATTTATATTAATCCACCTTATGCAGAAGCAACCACGGCTAAAACCGTAACTGGAACAGGAGAAAACAAAGCAGGGGTAACTACTAATTTTAAAATAAAAGAACAGCTAAACCCAGTTATAGGTAGTGCATCCAATGAAATTTTCGCTTTATTTATGGCAATTATTTATGAGAAAATAAATGGCTGTAAATTAGGGCAATTTTCTACACTAAAATTTATAAATGGTTCAAATTTTAGAAAATTTAAAGAATTCTTTTTAGCTGATTATGTAAGTGGTTTTGTTGTTCCTGCTGAAACTTTTGACAATGTAAAAGGTAAATTTCCTATTGGTTTTACGATATGGGACACGACTGTAGAATTAAAAATAGATGCCATTACTACAGAAATATTTGATAAAAATGGAAACTACTTTGGCGTTAAAAACTTTTATGGGAATTTGCCTGAAATTATTAATAAATGGATTGTTGGATACAGAACGAAATTAGAAAATGTAGGCTATTTAACAACAAGAGGTAATGATTTTCAAAATAATAACTTTATCCAGGTTATTAATGATAGGAAATTAGTCAAAAGTGATAGAGGTGTCTCTATAAATCACAATAATTTAATTCAAATTTCCATTTATTTATCAGTTCGCCACTGTATCGAAGCGACTTGGCTCAACGACCGAGACCAATTTTTATATCCAAATAATAAATGGGAGTCAGACACAGACTTTCAGAATGATTGTTTGACTTATACCTTATTTCATGGGCAAAACAGAATAACAAGTAAAGAAGGCACAAACCATTGGATACCATTTACAGAACAGGAAGTGAATGCACAGAATAGATTTGAAAGTCATTTTATGACCGACTTCATCAACGGAAAAATCAAAAATGAAAGTGAAGGCAATCTGTTTGATAATGAAACTTCTCTATCCATAAAAAGAGAATTTTCAGCAGAAGCCAAAGCCGTTTTTGATGCAGGTAGAGCATTTTGGAAATATTATCACAGTAAGCCGAATGTGAATGTAAACGCAAGTTTGTATGACATTAGAGCCTACTTCCAAGGCAAAAACGCCAAAGGCAGAATGAACAGCAAAAGCGACGATGAAACCTATATGGAATTGATAGGCGAATTAAGGAACAAACTGAACTTTTTAGCCGACAAAATCAAACCTAAAATATACGAATACGAATTTTTAAAAGAATAATAACTACTGGCAACAATAGCTATAAGCAATTGTTGTTTAGGTGATTAAACGAAATATATGCATTTAATTAAAAGTAAGTGCTAAACCGAAAAGTGAGGGTGTAAAACCCCCAAGTGCTCACAGCCGAGAGCTTTGTATCTACCGACTTATGTGTTTTATCTTACCCTAATGTATACCACTATGCCTAAAAGAAATGTATCTATTTTGCTTATTTTTGTAATTGTCGGATTGTTTTGGTTTCTAGGTTTTTTCGATGAGCCTAAAAGGGCGAATATATTGGTTTTTTCTAAGACTGCCGGCTATCGCCACGAATCCATAGAAGCCGGTATTGAAGCTATCCGCAAACTTGGACAGCAATATAATTTTAGTGCAGCTTTCTCAGAAGATGCCAATATCTTTAGAGAAGATTTTTTAAAAAATGTTCACGCAGTTGTTTTCTTAAATACTACTGCTGATGTATTGGACTCTAAACAGCAAAGCCATATGGAACGCTTTATTCAGGCAGGAGGTGGTTTTGTGGGTATTCATGCTGCCGCAGACACCGAATATGATTGGCAGTGGTACGGTAAATTAGTCGGTGCTTATTTTGAAAGCCACCCAAACAATCCCAACATTAGAAATGCTGTAATACAAATTGTTAATAAAAGCCACACAGCTACTGACTCCCTACCGCAAAGGTGGCAACGAGACGACGAGTGGTACAACTACAAGTATGTCAATGCCGACATTAATGTATTAATGAAACTCGATGAGTCTTCTTATGAAGGCGGCACCAATGAGGAGAATCATCCGATTGCTTGGTATCACGAATATGACGGGGGACGTGCTTTTTATACAGGTTTAGGGCATACCGCTGAAAGCTACACCGATCCCTTATTTCTGAAACATTTGTTAGGGGGTATTCAATATGCTGTGGGTAATAGTACGTTAGATTATAGCAAGGCTTACTCTGAGGCTGTTCCAGAAGAGAATCGCTTTGTAAAAGTAGCTCTCGAAGAGGGTTTAGCTGAGCCAATGGAACTAGATTTCTTATCTGATGATAAAATTATTTTCGTAGAAAGGAGGGGCAATGTGAAGATTTTCGATCTGCAAAAAGGAAAATCGCAAGTCATTGGTCGTTTTAATGTTTTTTCTAAGCTAGAAGATGGTTTATTAGGCGTTGCCGTAGACCCAAACTATCATAAAAACCAATGGGTATATTTCTTCTACTCTCCCGAAGGGAACAGCCCAAAGCAGTGCGTATCACGTCTGCGCTTGGTTGGTGATACACTCGATATTAGCACTGAAAAAATATTGCTGGAAATACCAGTACAAAGAGAAGAATGTTGTCATTCTGCCGGTGCACTTGAATTTGATGATCAAGGCAACCTGTTTATTTCCATAGGTGATAATACGAACCCACATTTTTCGAGCGGCTATAATCCTATCGACGAACGCGCGGGAAGAGTACCTTTTGATGCGCAGAAGTCTTCTGCTAATTCCAATGATTTACGTGGTAAAATACTCAGAATTAAACCTGAAGCAGATGGGAGCTATAGCATTCCCGATGGAAATCTTTTTCCCAAAGACGGCTCTCGAGGTAGACCCGAAATTTATGTGATGGGCTGCCGTAATCCCTACCGCTACTCTATCGACTCCAAAACCGGCTATCTGTATTGGGGTGATGTAGGACCCGATGCACGCAAAGACTCAATCGGTAGAGGAGCCAGAGGATACGACGAAATCAATCGGGCAAAAGCTCCCGGCTTTTTTGGCTGGCCTTATTTTATTGGCAATAATAAACCTTATCGCGACTATAATTTTGCAGACAAAGTTTCGGGGGCAGCTTTTAACCCGCAAAAACCTGTTAATAATTCCCCTAACAACACTGGTATTAAGCATCTGCCTCCTGCGCAACCTGCACTGGTTTGGTATCCTTACGGCGAATCCGAGGAGTTTCCTATCGTAGGCTCTGGCTCTCGTAATGCAATGGCAGGACCGGTCTATTATTACGACGATTACCCTGAAGGAGGCAAAAAATTTCCTGCCTTCTTTGATGGCAAACTTTTGGTTTATGATTGGATGAGGCAGTGGATTCTTGCCGCCTCTTTTGACAAGCAAGAACACCTTAAAAAGTTAACACCTTTTGTGCCTAATATGCCCTTTAGTAATATCATTGACATGGCTTTCAATACAAAGGGAGAGCTGTACCTATTGGAATATGGCACTCTGTGGTTTGCTGCTAATGATGATGCCCGACTGAGCCGCCTCGAATACGTGTCGGGAAACAGAAGACCTGTTGCAAAAGCAGAAGCAGACCAGTTGGCTGGAAAAATACCACTCACTGTTCGGTTTAAGGGACATCATTCTATCGATTACGATGGTGATAGTTTAGTGTATAATTGGAAATTTGATCAAGCGGCTAAAGTGCAGTCGCATGAAAATAACCCGATATATACTTTTACGAAGCCTGGTATTTACGATGTTGTTTTAGAAGTAGTAGATCCCAACAAAGAGCGTTCAACAAGTAAAATACAAATTGTTGCAGGCAACGAGCCACCGCAATTAGGCTGGCAGTTGATAGGTAGTAACCAAACCTTTTTTCTCGAAAACCAACCTCTTAACATAAGTTACGAAGTAGCAGTAAATGATGCTGAAGATGGCAGCACACAAGCAGGTACTATTGACGAAAATAGAGTGGTTTTATCTTTTTACTATTTACCCGAAGGTAAGGATATAACTGCTGCGGTGCAAGATCATCAGGTTTTAGCTGAAAATGCTCTGGCATTAATTGGCAAAAACTTGATGAAAAATTCAGATTGTAAATCTTGCCATCAAATAGCTGATAAATCTGTCGGTCCCACTTTAAAGCAAATTGCCGAGCAGTATGGTAAAAGCCCAGATCGTTACACCGATTATTTGGTACGCAAAATTATTAACGGCGGAGTCGGCGTTTGGGGAGAAACTGTTATGGCGGCACATCCTAGTATTTCCGAAACAGAAGCTCGGCCGATGGTTCAGTATATTTTCTCTCTGCAAGAAAATAAAAAAATAATTAAATATCCTTTGAAGGGTACTTATACAGATAGTCAGCATATAGGCAAAAGTAACGGCGACGGTGCTTACGTACTCACAGCAACTTATACTGATAAGGGAGGAAGAAATGTGAAGTCGCTCACCGCTTCCGAGACCATTGTATTGAGGAGTGCCAAAGTAGAAATTGAAGATTACGACAAAGGGGAGAATGCCGTAAAATTTCTGGTAGATGCTGCTAATACGCCCGGTGTAAATGAAGATATGACTGTCGTTGTCGGGGAGCATGATACTTGGTGTATGTTTGAAGATATTGATTTGACAGGTATCCGCGCCATCTCTGCCCGCTGCGGGCTTATGCCCAATATTACTAATGGCGGTAAGTTGAACATACGCTTAGGAAGCCCTCAGGGAAAGAAAATAGGGGATATATTACTGGAACAAAAAGTAACGAATTATGGTATTAATGAATATCGAACCCAACTCGATCCTGTTTCAGGAAAGCAAAATATATACTTTACTTTTGCATCTGCTAGCCCAGAGATAGAAGGAGTGGTAGCCGTATTAGATTGGGTATATTTTAAAAAATAGCCTTCTAATAGCACATGAGTTAAGTAAAATTGAAAAAATATTATCTCGCATTTGCTCCTAATGGGTAATTCACTAAGTATACGATAGTCTAAATTACCAAGATATCGATAAGATAAAGTTCTTTACAAAAAGAATTAGTATCTTTATAGAAAAGAGGTGAGCAGCGAGGTTGTGTTCTGCCTGTACTCATATCCAAACCGTTATTCATCATACATTTAAAATTAAAAACATAAAATCATGGTACGAAAAAAATTGCAGAAAAGATCATTATTTTTTCTTGTTTTAAGCCTGCTGTTATTTGCCTGTTCGGATGAGAAAAAAATTGAAAATCCTCCACTTGCTAACCAATATTTAGTTGAGTCTTCATTGATAACAGAAATGACCGGAGATGAGGTAAAAACCTCGCTGTCCGCGTCTTCAAAGATTGCCTCTTTTATTTCTTTGTTTAGCTTTGAAAGTATAAGAGTGTACAAAATTGTTTATCAAACAACAAGTGTTTCAGGAAGTATGATTCAAGTATCTGGTGCGCTGGCTTATCCTGCTCAAGGTGGCGATCTGCCTTTGGTTTCGTACCAGCATGGTACTATTACACGGGATGAGCAGGCACCTTCTAACTTTGAAGAAAATACAGAATTTCATCTTTTTGGCTCTTTTATGGCAGGTAGAGGATATGCCGTAATCGCACCTGATTATATCGGCTACGGTACTTCGGCAGATATACCACATCCTTACGAACACGGAACCACTCTGGGAACTACTTCCGGGAATATGGTTAAGGCAGGAAAAGAATTTTTCAATAGTAACGAGGCAGTTAGGCTAAATGATAAATTATTTCTCACAGGTTATTCCGAAGGCGGCTACGCTACTATGTCGATGCACCAATACCTCGAGCAAGAAACCGACATAGCCGTAACTATCAGTGCTCCCGGCGCAGGTGCATATCATAAGACGGCATTTGCTAATCATATACTTACACAAGATAAAACACTTGATTTTTTAGCCACATATTTATGGGTCATAGATGCCTATGGCGATATTTATAGTTTAGACAGACCCATCAGCTACTATGTGGTAGAACCCTATGCAAGCGCGCTGCAAGAAGTAAATCCAAGAGAATACGGTACTGTTGAATTTAATAAAAACCCACAGAAACTTTTTACTACTGGGTTCGTACAGGGTGTTTTAGAAAACACAGATACTGAATTTATTCAAGCTATTGCAGATAATAACCGCTTCGACTGGCTACCTCAAGCACCCATCAGGTTATATCATGGTACGGCAGATAATTTTGTCCCTTTCTTCAATTCGCAGGATGCTTTTGATGCAATGCAAGCAAATGGTGCAGATGTACAGCTAATCCCGCTTCAGGGCAAAAACCACGCTACCGCTGTCCCAGATTATCTTTTGCGAGTACATGCACTGTTTGAAACTATGAAATAATCTTTTAATTAAAATAATATTGTTATATGTTCGCACAAACAAACCTTAATGTTTTTTAGTTGAAACACTGCCGGTGGATTCCGTGCAGCGAATCATACGGAAGCAAAATATACTCAACTTTTGTTGTCATAATTTCTTGTGATTTATATACTTTTGCGTTAGACCTTTCACCCCATCATAAAGATGACTATTCCAACTGAAACTACAAAGCCTTATAACCAAGGAAGTAAAAGAATATTCAAAAGTTTTATTTTAGAAAAACTAAGCAAGACGCACATAGCAGTGCCGATCTCCATATTTGTCATTATTGGGACTGCCCTCATCTACTATGGTATGGACAAAGGTTTAATCACCACCGCTGAGGGAGTTTTATCTTTTTTAGCCGGTGTTTTAGCATTTACCTGGGTAGAATATAATGTACATCGCCATCTTTTTCACATGTTACCCAAAAATGGTCTGGGCAAAAACTTACAATATGCCTTTCATGGTGTGCATCATGAATACCCTAAAGATAAATCCAGGCTGGCTATGCCGCCACTAGTAAGTATATTGATTGTAAGTGTGTTATTTGTTTTTTTTAGATTAGTGCTTGGCGATTATATTTTCGGCTTCTTGCCCGGATTTATTGTTGGCTATGCTGCCTATTTGCTCGTACATTATTCAGTGCATGCCTTCAAACCACCCAAAAATTTCTTTAAAATACTATGGATACACCATGCTATCCATCACTACAAACACAGCAATAAGGCCTACGGTGTTTCCTCTCCTCTCTGGGACTATATCTACGGTACAATGCCACCAAGGTAATAGCTTGTTAATATGGTAATTTACCAAGAATTTTATCCATTTTGTTTTCAATATTTTCTACTGAGTTTTTACTTATATTGGTCAGAACCGTGATTGACTTTAGCTCTGCTGGCCTTTCCTACTTTTCTTCTTTTTAGTTTTCTCCGCTCTTTTGAATAAGGGTGCGGTGTAGGCCTTATATAAGTCAAATAGAAATTCAATCCGAGTCATTTCATTGCTAAATGCTTGTGGTCTGTAACACAAATCAACTGCCTTATCTAACTCTTGATGGGCTTTGACCAATTTAGGTGGCATAGTCAAAGGGTCATACAAATCTGCCAAACTACTTTCTGGGAACTCGGCTCTTACATCTAATATTTTCTGTGCTTTGATTTCAACTGCTTTTTTGTTTTTGTCACTTGGTTCTTTTGGCCACGGGTAGTTGTTATAAACCAAATCTTTAGAATATCGAAAGTCACTCTTTAAACGACCACAAGTATATTTTACCCAAGTCATATGCATTTTTGAAGTCATTACACCAAATTCATATGGACTAGCTTCAGGAACAGAAAAGCATGAGTTGTTTAGTATATCTTCCTTTGACATGTAGCCAATGGGAATATATGTTCTATGCTCTGATGAGTGTGAAGGCACTAATACATATCTTTTCTCTGGTTGCTTTATCCAACCAAATAATGTTGGAAATGCAGCAAGTTTTTGAGTAGCAAGCCTTGTGCTTTTTAGTCTATGTTGCTTTACATTTTCAACTCTTTTACAGACCTCCTTTAGTTGTCTAAGCAAACTTGGAGGCACATCTTTCAACCAAATGCAATATTTCTTTTTGCCATTTAAAAATTCGTGAGCACTGAGTAGTGGTTTTATAACTTGTTCTGCCTTTGGCTCAACTCGCAACAGGTTGTCTTTTTCCTCTGGGCTTAGCAGAAAGTTACCGCCATCATTCGGCATACTGCCAAATGAAATTTCTGAAGCATCACAAATTGGTTTACTTCTCTTAGAAACTACAATATTTTTTCCTTCAACCAAGTATGGATTGATATTTTTTACGTTAATTTCTAGTGGTTCTCCTTTTATATCTTCATAAAACCAAATTGACTTCTTCTTTACGTCAAAGTTTCCAAAACCTATTATAACTACATGAACAGCGGCTTTACCTTTAGCTTCATTAGACCAATTAAATGTCCTGTGAGCAAAATGAATTTTAACGCCATAGTTGCTAAACAACTCATTCCACAAAATTCCTGTTTGTTCACCTTGTGCAATCGAGTTGGTTGAAATGAAGCCAACTTTTACATCAGAGTTTTTGATAAATTTTGATGCTTTTAAATACCAAGCCGTTACATAGTCTAAAACGCCTGCTCCTTTTACACCATTAAAAACAAGTGCCATATTTTGTTTTTGCTCTTTGCTTTGGTATTGCTTGCCACAAAAGGGTGGATTACCAAGAATGTATGATAGCTCCGTTTTTGAAACCAAATCTGTCCATTCAATGCGAAGAGCGTTACCATGTACGATAGTTGCGGATTTTTTAAGTGGTAAACGAGCATAGTACATCCCGAATGCTTCTGAAATACGCAAGTTCATTTGGTGGTCCATGAGCCACAATGCTACTTCTGCAATACGGGCGGGGAATTCATCATACTCAATACCATAGAACTGGTCAACATCTACGAGCATAATTTGGTCAATTTCGAAAACCTGCTGACCACCGTACAACTCTTTTAGCACTTCTAATTCCAAAAGTCGTAATTCACGGTAGGTGATAATTAAGAAGTTACCACAACCGCAAGCAGGGTCAAGGAATTTTAAACTGCCGAGTTTTTGGTGAAATTCTTTGAGTTTGTTTTTGTTGCTTTTCACCTTTTCAAATTCTGCTTGAAGCTCATCAAGGAAAAGCGGTTTAATCAGTTTGAGAATATTTTTTTCGGATGTGTAATGCACTCCAATATTTCTGCGTTCTTCTGGGTTCATGACACTTTGAAACATACTCCCAAAGATGGCAGGCGATATTTTGCCCCAATCCAAAGTGCTGCATTCTAAAAGAATTTCATGCATTCTTGAATTGAATGAAGCTATTGGCAAAGGTTCTTCAAAGAGTTTTCCGTTTACGTACGGAAAAGCAGCTAAATGTTCATCAAGGTTTTTAAGACGTTTGTCGGTTGGTGTATTTAAGACTTGAAAATATTGAGCAAGCCACGCTCCAAGATCACTTCCGTCTTCATTGGTTTTTACTTCGATAAATTCTTTGAAGGTGTCTTTTTCAAAAATCCCTGTGTCGTCTGCAAAGAGACAAAACAGCAATCGGACCAAAAAAACTTCCAAAGGATGACCCACGTAACCGATTTCTTCCAATTGGTCGTGTAGCTTTCCCATTAGCTCGGCTGCTTTGATATTTACGGGGTCTTCATCTTTGAAGGTACGTTTTTGATAGCCAGCGATAAATCCAAAGAGTTTGATGTTTTTGTGGAAGTCTTTTATACTGAATTCGTATTCTTTCTTGTCGTCTAGGTCGTAGAGTTTGAAGTTTTCAAAGTCGGACACCAAAATGTATTTTGGTAATTCATGTTCTTTGATTCGGTGAAAGTAGTCGGTTGCTTGTTCAAAGGCAGCGTCGAGATTTTTCCCTTTTGATTTGTGTTCTACGAGCAGTGTTCCTTTCCAAAAAAGGTCAATGAATCCTTGTTTATTATTTAGTTTTTTAACTGGTTCTTCAAAAGTGGCAAGTCGTCTCCTTGAAATACCAAACACCTGAAAGAAGTCATTCCAAAACGTATCTTTTTCAGCACGTTCTCTGCTTTCACCTTCCCATTCCTTCGCGAATTGTAAGGCTCGGTCTTTTATTTCGTTCCAACTTAGTGCCGCCATGTCATTTTACAGTTTTCTAAAATTACTTGCTCAAAAGTAGTGAAATTAGGCGTTATTGCAAGGGAAACAAGTAGGGCATAAAGATTTTTTGTATTTTTGTATTATTCTCACTGCATAGATAAATAGCAGCTTTAAACCAAAAACATAAAATACTTATGAGCTATATCAAAGTTGCTGGTGCAACTCTCAACCAAACACCTATTGATTGGAGTAATAATAGAAAAAATATTGTTAGTGCCATAGAAATGGCTAAGGAGCAAGAAGTGAGTTTGCTTTGTTTGCCTGAGCTATGTATTACGGGCTATGGCTGCGAAGATGCCTTTTATTGTGAAGGTTTAAGACAAAACGCACAGGAGTCGCTTCTGCAAATACTGCCTCATAGTAAAGGAATTGCCGTTGCTTTGGGCTTACCGATGAGTTATCAAAATCGTATTTTTAACACAGCTTGTTTGCTTATCGATGGTAAAATTATCGGCTTCGTTGCCAAGCAGTTTTTGGCAGGTAATGGTATTTACTACGAGCCGCGCTGGTTTA
>CBDATB010000011.1:0-17602 GCA_965199745.1 Flammeovirgaceae bacterium
GGGATGGCACACCGCGGGAGGCTCAATATTTTAGCCAATATCATGGGAAAGACTTATGAAGAAATCTTCAGTGAATTTGAAGGACAAGTGATGCCTGATGAAACTATGGGCGATGGTGATGTTAAATATCACTTGGGTTTTTCCTCGCAAATTACTGCTGAAAGTGGAGAAAAACTATATTTGGAACTCACTCCCAACCCATCACACCTGGAGGCAGTAGATACAGTAGTCACTGGCTATGTTAGAGCAGAAATGGAAGAGATGTACGATAGTGATAATAGCAAAATATTGCCTATCCTGATACACGGAGATGCCGCCTTGGCAGGGCAAGGAATTGTATATGAATTGGTGCAGATGTCTAAACTGTCTGCCTACCAAGTAGGCGGAACGGTTCATTTTATTATCAACAACCAAGTAGGTTTTACCACAGACTTTCACGATGCTCGATCCAGTATTTATTGTACTGATATTTCTCAAATAGTAGAAGCCCCCGAAATTCATGTGAACGGCGATAACCCTGAAGCAGTTGTTTTTGCCGCTAAACTTGCCATAGAATTTAGGCAAAAATTTAAACGAGATATATTTGTAGACATTGTGTGTTATAGAAAACATGGGCATAATGAAAGTGATGAACCACGCTTCACACAACCTAAACTCTATGAAATTATTAGCAAGCATCCTGATCCTAGAGAAATGTATATCAAAAAGTTGCAAGAAGGTGGAGAAATGGATGTGGCAGTAGCTAAAACAATGGATCAGGATTTTAGAAAGCTTCTGAACGAACGCCTCGGAGAAGTCAGGCAACGCCCGCTGCCCTACAAAGTACAAAAATTAGAAAAACAGTGGGCTAAATTAAGAAAATCTAAAAAAGAAGATTTTCTGCAATCGCCTGTAACCGGAATTTCTAAACATACTATTGAAAAAGTTGGTAAAGTACTCACTTCACTTCCCGAAGGATTTAAGCCGCTCAAACAAATTTCTAAGCTCATTAAAGAACGAAAAACAATGTTTTTTGAAACAAAAACGTTGAACTGGGCAAGTGCAGAACTATTAGCTTATGGCTCTTTGCTACTTGAAAAAAAGTCAGTCAGGTTTACTGGTCAAGATGTAGAAAGAGGTACTTTCTCACACCGACATGCTATACTGACTGACACGTCCAGTAATGAAAAATATAATAATCTCAACCACATAGAAGCCAATCAAGGTAAGATGATGATTTACAATTCATTGCTTTCTGAGTATGGTGTTTTGGGTTTTGAATTTGGCTATGCAATGGCTAACCCCGACATATTGGTCATATGGGAAGCGCAATTTGGCGACTTTGCTAATGGTGCTCAAGTGATTACAGACCAGTTCATCACTAGTTCAGAGTCAAAATGGCATCGAATGAACGGACTAGTTATGCTACTACCGCATGGTTATGAAGGGCAAGGTCCTGAACACTCAAATGCCAGACCCGAGAGGTTTTTACAACTCTCTGCCGAGCAAAATATCGTGGTCTGTAATCTAACTACTCCTGCAAATATCTTTCATGCCTTGAGAAGGCAACTAACTTGGGATTTTAGAAAACCTATGATACTCATGTCGCCAAAGTCTATGCTTCGACACCCATCATGTGTTTCGCCAATAAGTGATTTTGTGGGTGAGCGTAGGTTCAAAGAAATTTATGACGACACCGATGTAAATGCTCAAGAAGTAGTAAAAGTATTAATGTGTACTGGAAAAGTATACTATGATTTACTACAATATAAAATCAAAGAAAAAAGAAATGATGTAGCTATTATTAGAATAGAACAACTGCATCCTTTTCCAGCAGAGCAGTTGGAGGTGGCACTTTCCAGTTACAAAAAAATGAAACAATTGATTTGGGTACAAGAAGAACCCGTGAATATGGGCTATTGGACATATATTTTGAGGACTTATCACCAAAGAAAAGACCTACAACTAGTTACCAGAAAACCGAGTGCCTCTCCGTCTACCGGATATGCCAAAGTGCATTTGCGTGAGCAAGAACGAATTATATACGCCGCTTTTAACAGATAAACAAATATTATTAAGCATTTACTATATAAAAAAGCTAAACAGTCAATCTCATGGACACACCAATAAAAGTTCCTGCTGTAGGAGAATCCATTACGGAAGTTACTATCGGTTCGTGGCTCAAAGCCGATGGAGATTTTGTATCGCTAGATGAAACTATCTGCGAACTTGAATCAGATAAAGCCTCTTTCGAGTTGACGGCAGAAACCGAAGGCATACTTAAAATACAAGCAGAAGAAGGAGACACACTGGCTATTGGAGATTTAGTTGCTACTATTACTGCTTCAGAAGACCAAACCCAAGCTCGGAAAGCACCTGATGCAGAAGAAACAAAAAAACAATCGTTTGCCGAGGAACCCGCACCTGTCAGCACTGGTGAGCAAGTTATCACCATGCAAGTGCCTGCTGTAGGAGAGTCTATTACAGAAGTTACTATTAGCTCGTGGCTCAAAGCCAGTGGCGATATGGTTGCACTCGACGAGGTCATTTGTGAGATTGAATCGGATAAGGCTTCTTTTGAATTGACAGCAGAAGCCAGCGGACAACTAGAAACTCTAGCCCAAGAGGGCGACACTATCAACGTTGGAAATCCCTTTTGTAAAATCACTGTCTTACAAGGTGCTGTACAAAAAATGGATGCCCCCCCCCAAAGCCGGGGTCAGCTGCAGAAGGTAACTCAGCGTTATACTGACGGACATGGCTCTCCTGCTGCTTTAAAAATACTTACTGAAAAAGGGATTAGCCCTGCTGAAGTACAAGGTAGCGGAAAAGCAGGAAGAATTATTAAAGAAGACGCACTAAAAGCAGAAAAAATAAGCAATAGCGAGGTAAATATTCCAGAAACAACAAGTACTCTAGTCAGTTCACCTTCAGATAGAAATACTACCCGCAAACGCATGTCGAGCTTGCGTAAAACTATCGCCAAACGCTTAGTGTCGGTGAAAAATGAAACAGCTATGCTTACGACCTTCAATGAAGTGAATATGAAGCCAATTATGACCATCAGAAAAAAGTATAAAGAGAAATTCAAAGAAAAGCATGATATCGGTCTAGGGTTTATGTCTTTTTTTACTAAGGCTGTTTGCATGGCACTACAAGAATTTCCGGAAGTTAACGCCCAGATAGACAAAGACGAGGTGGTATATAGTGATTTCTGTGATGTGAGTATTGCTGTTTCCACCCCCAGAGGTCTGGTCGTGCCAGTAATTCGTAATGCGGAATCGCTGAGTTTTGACCAAATAGAAAAAGAAATTATGCAGCTCGCTCTCAAAGCTCGCGACAATAAATTATCAATTCCAGAAATGACCGGGGGTACATTTACCATTACCAACGGAGGCATTTTCGGTTCGATGCTTTCTACACCTATCATCAACGCACCTCAATCAGCTATTTTGGGTATGCACAATATTGTAGAACGACCCGTAGCCATCAATGGCGAAATAACTATTAAACCGATTATGTATGTAGCACTTTCCTACGATCACCGTGTTGTTGATGGCAAAGAATCTGTCAGTTTCTTAGTACGGGTAAAAGGGTTATTGGAAGATCCAACGAGACTTTTATTAGGTGTTTAATATTGCCCGTCGTGCCTGTTTGATTAATTTTTTGATACAGCATAATTTCCTATTATCCTTTGCATAGATATGGAATACTCTGTCGGTGAGATATTTCCTTCGCACTCTGTCTTTTATTTTGTACAGGTGGTGCTTGGCCGTATTTATTCGGTGCTCTTCGAAAAAGTATGATAGCCCTGTTAAATGCTCTACTATTCAGTTGAACCAAAATAATTATCTGATCTATATTGATCTATTCCATGAAAAAGAACATTTATTTGCTGCTTTTTTTATCATTGTTTAATTGCTTCCATTTGGTGGCACAAATACTTTATCCTAAATTCTTACTCAGTATGCAATCAGGCATGAATACTTATCAGGGTGATTTAGGTGATGCTTTCGCTAAGTGGAGTGTAATTTATGGAATGGGTTTGCACACTAATGTAAAAAAACACGTTAATCTGAATTTTGATCTACATTTTGGTAAAATAGTAGGGCAGGAGTTGTCTTCTATTACTAAAGGTATTGTTAATACGCCCAATACTTTTTTTGAAACTACCTATACGAGTTTGTCTGCAGGAGTACGTTTTAATTTTATTAAAAATTATCGTATGCACTTTTTTATGGCACAGCGAATAGGGGTTATATTTTTTACCCCTTTGGACGAACTAAGAGAAATTTTGTTAGACAAAACAGACACTAGAGCAGTAGGAGAGACCTACTCCACTACGGCACTGACTCTCCCAATAAGTATTGGTGCCAATCTCTTGTTGGACAATGGCTTTGGCGTTGGTATAGGAATAGGACTATCTAATCCATTGACTGACTACCTCGATAATATAAGCGTATTAAGTACTCGAAATAGCGGTAAAGATAATATTATTACAGGTACTTTTAATTTATTGATTCCTTTGGCTTTCTATAAGCGGCGCAGTAAGTTAAGACCTAAACGGTCTTAGTTATTAGTATAATTTTGACAACTAAGAATTAATTACGCCCAGCCTTTTTCACCTCGCAGTTGTACAAAGCGAAAATTACCATAGGATTTTTTGCAGATTTCATCGGGTGCTGTTTTCCTGATTTTTAGCATTTCCTGATTGTCTAGGTTACCTACTGGAATAACGAGGCTTCCATTGATTTTTAATTGCTCGATTAGTGGTTGAGGAATTGCTGGTGCACCTGCGGTAACAATAATTTTATCATAAGGGGCATGTGCTGGTAAGCCCTTTGAGCCGTCGCCCAGAAAAAACTGGACACGATAGCCTAAACGATGCAATAGCCTGCGTGCGTTTTGGGATAAGGTTTTATTGCATTCGATGGTAAATACCTTGCAGCCCATCTCAAGCAAAATACAAGATTGATACCCGGAGCCTGTGCCTATTTCAAGGATTCTTTCTCCTTGCTTGGGTGCCAGTACCGTCGTTTGAAAAGCTACTGTAGAAGGATGAGAAATAGTTTGCCCTTCTCCTATGCTAAAAGCTTTGTCTTCATAGGCATATTGCTCAAAGGCACTGTCGATAAATAAATGTCTAGGAACTCTGCCCACAGCTGCCAATACCTTTGCGTCAGTAATTCCTTTTCTTTGCAGTAAACTGACTAGTCTTTCCCTTGATCCTTTATGTTTAAGACTTTCGCGAAACATGTGCTATTCTATAATTTTTTATAAAAATATTTGAAAAATCTCCGGGCTTACTTACTTTTGTGTTGGAGTTCTTTTGGACTTTTTATTACTTCTATTTGAGAAATTTTGTAGTTCCCCGTATTTGCGCAATACAAGTATTTGCAACTCCTACTTTCTTAGCAACCATCCGTTTTGTAAATTAAGAATATCAATAGAAAATAGTGCTGAAATTAGAAAAAAGACTCCTTAAATATTAAAAACTATTTTCTTTTTAATCAGTGTTTTAGTATATTCCTTTTTGCACAAAGCCAGTAACTACAGAAAGTCTGGATGACTCACAGATAAAAGGTCGTGTGGCCGAGTGGCTAGGCAAGGCTCTGCAAAAGCTTTTACAGCGGTTCGAATCCGCTCGCGACCTCCCTTTTTATCCAAAGCAAGAGACAAGTCTACTATATGAGACCTTGACTGAGCAATCGGGTACTAAGTAAAAACCAGATTGGCTTCGCTATTAGTAAGCCTGCGATTCGTAAGCTCTGATGTGCGTGAGTAGCTCACCTAAAACAAATGTCTGACTTCTTCTTTTAAACCCAACGATGCTTGTACCAAAGCATTGCTCTCCTCTGCGATGAAAGCCTCCAATAATTTTTTAGATAAACCCACCGCACTAGTCCCTTCAGGCAACTGCCTACTTGTTTCGTTGATTTTTACTATTAATTCTTCTTTTGCCCTTTTGATCACTTCCCATATTTCACTGCTGAGGTATATTTGTTGCGAAATATTATGGTCGTATTCTTCTTTGATATGGTGTAATAAAATATGGCGAAACTCATCGGCAGTATAGGTTCCGTTAAGTCTGGGAATGAGGTTGTTGGGCATCATGCGTTCTATATAAAGTATCATGCGTTCGTAAGCCTGTAGGCGCAATTTGAGCGTGAGCTGATCATTTTGAGACTTATTTTGAGCCAAGTTAATAGCTAATTGTTTATTGAGAAAAGCCCTGATAATCATATAAACACCATACAGTGCCACAGCAGAAGGCAAGGTATTACGAATAATTTCAGGAACGATTTCCATAGCATTCAGTGTGGTGGAAGGATAGACCGAAGTCAAATATATTTCTGATACAAAATACCTAATAAATTTTCTACTTGCAAAAAAATATTGTCAATTATTTTTTGAACAATCACAGGATTTATTCGTCAGCATGTCTAGTTTTCATTTACAGATACCTTTTCCATTGTTATTATTTGATTAACTTTTCAGTATTTCATTAAAAGTTACATCCACAGATTGAATCTAGGTCATCATACAAAATTAATTAGATAACAATTTACAGATATATAAAATTCATCACTCATCTGTATCAATTAATTTTTCTTGTATTTTTGCAGTTTGCAAATGACTAAATATCAGTTAAATTGCTAAAAATTAGCATACTTACTAACACTTTTCCACCAGAATTTGGTGCTGCACCTTCTCGCCTCTTCGACATGGCAAAAGCATTTCTGAACGCGGGTTATGATGTAGATGTATTGACGGGTATGCCCAATTACCCGTCAGGAAAAATGAGCTACTATTATCGAAGGAAGATTTTTTCAAAAGAAATACTAGCAGGTATTCCCGTTAGGAGGCACTGGATATACCCGGCCTATAGCGATAAAAAGTTCACAAGATTTTTCAGCATGCTTTCGCTTGCTGTGAGTTTGTTGATTTCTCTTCCTTATGTTCTGAAAAGAAAGCCCGACGTAATTATTACCCAATACCCGCCGATATTTTCTCCCATTACCGCTTATTTTTTTGCCAAATTAACTGGTGCTAAGTTTATTTTGAATGTTTCTGATATATGGCCTTCTGCTATTTTTGATCTGGGTCTTATGTCTAAAAATGTCTTATATAAATTGTTGAGCTGCTTAGAAAAAAAATTGTATAAAAGTGCGGTACTTTGTTTAGGGCAATCAAAGGAAATCGTTACACATATTCAGTGCCTTACCCACACAGAGGTAATGCTTTTTAGGACGGGAGTGGATTGTGATTTTTTTAAACCAAGAAATTATACGTCCTATCATAAAAAGACTACTGCTTTGGTTTATGCAGGTGTTTTGGGGGTAGCTCATGGGATATTAGCTATTTGTCAGTCCATTGATTTTTTAGCACTTAACGCTGAGTTTCATATTTATGGTGATGGTTTTGAAAAAGATCGAATTATTGCTTGGATAAAGCAATTTCCCAAGCTCGGCATATTTTATCATGGAGCGATTCGCAGCGAACATATTCCACAAACATTGATACAATACAGAGCCGTGTTAATTGCTCAGAAAGCAAAAGTTTATGGCACGGTACCTTCTAAAATGTATGAGGCTATGGCTTTGGGTATGCCTATTCTTTTTAGTGGAAGCGGAGAGGGTGCCGATATGGTCCGCCAATATCAATGCGGGCTTGTGTCTGAACCTACTGATTTTGAAACGCTGAAAGAAAATATTCGGCGACTTTCAGGGGCTGGCTCTAAATCGTTGAAAGCAATGGGTGTAAATGGCAGAAGACTTGCCGTAGATAAATTTGACCGAAAGAAACAAATTAAGGGCTTGTTAGATAAATTTCTTATATTTGAGCATTAATAATAACATTGTCTTTTTTAGTAGCAAAACCCGAAATGTTTTTATAAAAATATCTCGGGTTTATTTTTCGACAGATGTGTTGCAGAGATGATTAGTTATCTCGGTTTCGAGGTCTTGCTTTTTTAACCACAATTTGATTACCATCCAGATCACTGTTGTCGAGTTGTTCAATGGCTGCTGTCGCCTCCTCATCATCGGGCATTTCTACAAAACCGTATCCTTTAGATCTTCCTGTGAAATGGTCAATAATGATTTTTACTGAGTCAACTGTTCCGAAAGCCTCAAACAAGTCTGTTAGTTGCTCTTCTTTTGTTTTGAAATTTAATTTTGCTACGAAAATGTTCATTGTAAGAAAAATTTATTAAGTTGAATAGAAGGGAGTAGCTTTTTGTGGCAAATCAATGGGTCAAAGTTTTAAGAAGCACAATGCGTTTCGAGTAGGTTGTCACCACTGGAATTGTAAAGTGTTTTTTAATTTTGCAGATGATTTTTTCTTAATAACAAAAAGATAATCCTGTTAAGGAAGCAAAGCTACATAATATAATCGAATTAACAATTTATAATATTTATTTTTTATATTCACTGCTTAATATGCTCTTTTGGAGATGCCTTGCATAAAGTTTACAAAGGCTTTGTTGACTACTTTATTTCCACCTTTGGTTGGATAACTACCGGTAAAGTACCAATCTCCTGTATGATCGGGGCAAGCTTTGTGTAAATTGTCTACTTTTTGGTAAATAACTTTTATATCGGCTTTTATGTCTTTCTGTTTGATAATTTTTGCTATTTCCTCAGAAATATCCTCTTGGCTAAAAGGTTCGTAAAGAGCTTTTACATAATTGGGTACTTCCATCTGCTTTTTTTGAATAGACTTTAGTGCCTGTTGGTAGACTTTTTCTTTCAATTTTTCACGATTTGTTTTTTTTAGCAAGTTATTCATAGCTCTGAATGCTACAAAGTGATGCATTTGTGACATATCAATTCCATAACAATCGGGGTATTTCACTTGTGGTGCCGAAGAGACAATAATAATACGCTTGGGGCTTAGCCTGTCGAGCATACGAATAATACTTTTTTCTAGGGTAGTTCCTCGCACTATAGAATCGTCTACAATGACAAGAGTATCTTTATGCTTTTGAATAACCTCATAGGTAGTGTCATATACGTGGGCGACTAAGTCGTCTCTTTGTCTTTCTTCGGTTATGAAGGTTCTTAATTTGGCATCTTTAATGACGAGTTTTTCTACCCTGAGCGAAAAAGATAAAAGTTTTTTCAGGTCTTTGCCTTTGGGGTTTACTTTTTCAATGGTTTGAATTTGCTTTTGGGTTAGATACTTTTCCATTTCACCCACTAAGCCCAAAAATGATATTTCAGCAGTGTTGGGTACATAAGAGAAAACAGTGTCTTCCAAGTTATAACTTATAGCTTCTAGCACTTGTGGGCAAAGTATTTCGCCCAGTTTTTTTCTTTCTGCATAGATGCTTGGGTCTGTTCCACGGCTGAAATAAATACGCTCGAAACTACAAGGTTTCTTTCTGTGCTTTTTGGCAAATCGATCTATTTTATAATCACCTGACTTTTCGATGATGAGTGCCGTACCGCGTCTTATTTCTTTTATTTTATCGTATGCTACATTAAAAGTAGTTTTAATAGCTGGTTTTTCTGAAGCTACTATCACTACTTCGTCGTCGGCATAATAGTAGGCAGGTCGTATGCCATTGGGGTCGCGTGCAATAAAAGATGCGCCGTATCCGGTCATGCCTACAATAACATAGCCGCCGTCAAAATCCTGACAGGAACGCCTGAGTATTTTTCTTAGGTCGATACTTTCTTCAACTCTTTGCCTCACTTCCTGATGGGTGTAGCCCGAGTTACTGAATTGCTCGATGAGTAAATCATTTTCTTTGTCGAGGAAATGTCCGATTTTTTCCATCACGGTTACTGTATCTATTTTTTCTCTTGGATGTTGTCCCAATCGAATAAGCAGGTCAAATAGTTCGTCCACATTAGTCATGTTAAAATTACCGCCAACTACTAGCACACGGCTGCGCCAATTACTTCTGCGCAACATAGGATGGCAGTTTTGAGGTTTGTTTTTTCCATGCGTACCATAGCGTAAATGCCCCATATATACCTCTCCGATAAAAGGCACATGGTTTTTCATCCAAGCTGCATTTGTATATTTTTCGGGGTGGAGTTTTTGTATTTTGATTAATTTTTTGGTACCCTTTTCAAAAGCATCTTTGATAGAGCTAGGTCGGGTTGAACGAACACGGTGCATGTATTGCTTGCCTGGCTCATGGTCTATTTTTATAGAAGCTATTCCTGCACCGTTTTGCCCGCGATTGTGTTGCTTTTCCATCAATAAGTAGAGTTTATTGAGGGCGTAGGCGGGTGTTTGGTATTTTTTTATATAATATTTAATATTCTTACGGAGTCTTATGAATGCAATGCCGCACTCATGCTTAATAGGCTCGCTCATGTAGTGTATTTGCGTTTAGGAAAATTTGAAAGCAGTTACTAAATTCGGTGAATTTGAAAAAAGGTGCGAAATGAAATACAAAGATAGGGTAAAAAGGTAAAAGAATAAGCCTGTTTAAGACAGATTATTTTCTGTAGTAATTAAGGTGAGTTTGCCTGTCATTTTTTTTGAAAATGTCTTTAAAGTAAGTCCCACACATAGCGGAAAAACCACCGGCAAGCCCGCCCACAATGCTTGTAGCACCAATAAGTAACCACTTATTATTGAGCTGGAATAATTGCGCTATTTTAACTGTGAGTATACTTTCTGTAGTATTGTCAATATAAAAAGCATAGCTAAACCAAAGCAAGCCAATGGCTAAGTAACCAGCTATAAAAGAGATAAAAGCTTCGTTATAAACAAAAAAGGCTACGCTAAAACAAACGAGACTGACTATCCACCAGGGCATATACATTTGCGCCGGAATAGCCAAAAAAGCACTGAGGACGAGTTGTCTGAAAAATTTCATATGGGTTTTATTCAGGGATAAAAAAATATCTACTAGGCACGGGGCTATTCTTTTTTAATAAGTTGCTGCTTGAAAAGCACTTGATTTCTAAAATCTTTCTCTGAGTGCATAAATATAAGCGGATAATAGGCTCCTTTTGTCCATTCAGGTATAAGATTATCGTAATAGTAGCTTCCTGGATTACCCGACTGACCGCCGGGATAAACGCCCCAGGCCTTGACTCCCTTTTTGTCAAGCTCAACTACCATCCGCCACGAAGGCCCGTGTCTTTCGCTACTTGCATTAATAATATTGTGGTTTCCTCCGTTGTACACAGTAGCATCAAAGGCTTTGATTTGCTGTGATAAATGTTTGATGGTCGTCGATTTATAGTGTCCCCATACAATAGTATCTAGTTGGTTGTTATCTATGAGGCTTGCAACTGCTTTTTTGAACGCGATGCTGATAATATCTGAAGTGGTCTCCTGCTGAACGGTACTTTTGATGTCTATAAACTCAAAATTCTTCATTGTCTTTAGTATATGTATAGTGTTATAAACTACTGGTTTTGCTAGTGGCACTTCAGTATCTTGCATTTCGTCCCAAAGCAAAGGCATGAGTGCATCGAACCAAGCCTCATAATAAGTGGCTGCTTGAGACTGGGGTTCATTATAAAAATTCCATTGACTGAGCTTTTGGAATACTTGCATTTCTTGCGCTGTAAGTGTACCTAGATTGAGTAGGCTAAGGAAGTAGGGTAGGCTTTCTGCCGCTTTCAGGTTATAGTTGTCGTTTTGTATCTGCATCATGTCTTGGACGCTTAGGCTGTCGAGGCTGTCTAAAAGACTATTAATACGCCTGTTGCGGTAAAACTCATATTTGGCATCATAAACATAATAGGGGTAGGTACTATCGACAGGATACTGGTTAGCTGAGCTTACAAAGCACCTTTTTGGATTGTAGCTATGTGCGTTGTGTTCTTGTGGAATAAAACCTTGCCATCGGTTGCTGGAATAACTGCCGTCCATAACAAATTTTCCTTGTTCCTTCCATTTAATAGGAAATTTACCTTGTACCCAAATAGCAATATTACCATGCACATCGGCATACACCGCATTTTGAGCTGGGCAATGCAAGTGCTGAATAGCTTCGGTATAATCTCGGTAATTTTTGGCTTTATTTAATAAATAAAAAACTAAGCCTTCTGGGTAAGGGTCATGCCCCAGCCAGCGCAAAGCCAAGCCTTCTTGACCCACTTTTTTGCCAACAAAGTTTTTATCGTAAACAACCGGTCCCCAAGTTGTGTAATAAACTGTATCATAGAATATATCTTGATTGCGAATAAGAATTTTTTCCACGCGCTCAGCGGTATTTACCCATTGACTATCTAAGTAATATTGATGGTAATTTTTTTCTTTGAACTGAATGCTATACCAATCCACCACATCTCTTCTGGCATTTGTAAAACTCCAGGCGATAGAATCATTGAAACCAATAATAACACCTGGTGTACCTGGCAGACTGACGCCGTAAGTATTAATCTGTGGGCTATTCAGTTGTATGCTCATCCAAATAGCAGGTAGGCTTAAGCGCAGGTGTGGGTCTCCACATAAAATTGCATTGCCGCTGGCAGTTTTAGCTCCCGATACTGCCCAGTTATTACTGCCGTTGAAAGGGTCTGGTTTTTCATAAGGACTCGTGTATATTAGGTTATTTGAAAATGTTGCGTGTTGAGGCTTTTCTACCATTTTGGTTTCGATATGCCATTGGTCGGGAGTATTTACTATAGGGTCTTGTCCTACCTGCTTTTCAGGATATAACATATCAAAATATTTCCTTCCAAACTTTTTTAGTGCGTTGGTATGTTCCAAATCTGCGTCCCAAGCCGTCAGTGTAGCTGCCATATATTTACTGAGCAAGACTGATTTGAGGATTGTCCATTTTTCAGGTCGGTAGTCGAGTAGTTTGTATTCTAGAGGAAAATTGCGATAACTGAGTCGGTCAATATAGGCATTAACACCTGCTGCGTATGATTCAAACAAGGTTTTGAGTTTGGGGTTTTGTAGGCTAGTTTCTAGGGCTTTTTCGGCGGCATATACCATGCCACGCCTCCTTTGGAAACGATCGGATTTCAGCCCGTTTTCGCCAATAATTTCCGAGATTCGGCCGGCAGCAAAATAAATCTGAAATTCCATTTGCCATAAGCGCAAGACTGCTGTTATGTAGCCTTGTGCAAAATAGAGACTCGGTTCGTCGGCAGCAAAAATATGCGGAACATATTGTTTATCGTAAATAATATTTGTTGTATTTGGTAGATCCTCGAGTTCAATTTTGGTAGGTCTTAACTGATGCCTACTTTCTGCATTTTGCCAGAAACCTTGAAATGGGTTTAAAATTTTTGCCAAAGGAGGCATCCCTGACATTCGGGTGTCTAAGACATAAATCAATAGTATGTTTAACGCCAGCACAAATATAAATTTGAGTATTTTTCTATTCATCTTGAATCGTGTAGAGGACTTTGTAATATGGGTGAAGTTGAGATGATTTTTTTAGCAAAATATACCTGAGCTATTGCCTATTTTAGGGTTTCGCCTGCCATTCTAGTGTACCGCTGTATTGTGAAATTTCTGCCCATTTTTCTGTTTTAAAAGTAATTAATAAGGTACCCGAAGTTTTCAGATAAATTCCTTCTTGATTGGTCAGATATTCGGCAAAAAAGGCTAGCGTGGGATTGTGGGCTACAATAGCCACACATTCGTGCTCATTGGGCAGCCCATTGACCAATTCAAGTAAATTGCGTGTAGAAGCCTGATATAGGTTTTTATCATAAATAATGCTTGACTCGCTTATGGGTAGTTGCTCTCGAATCAATCTAGCTGTCTCGGTAGCTCTGACAGCCTCGCTGCTCACTATTAAAGTTACATGAATACCTTTTTTTTTAATGGCACTGCCTACGGTATGGGCATCTTTGTATCCTCTTTTGGTAAGATGCCTATCAAAGTCCCTGATACTTATGCTGCTTTCCGCAGCCTTAGCATGGCGTATAATGAGTATTTGTTTCTTCATTGTTTTTTTAAAACATGATATTCACTATATATGACTTTATTTGTCACGTTTAGGCAAACTTAAAGTAAAAGTTTATATATTCATATTTTTATTTGCTTATCTAGTAAATTATTTGGGCTTAAAAGTACTTACCAGTAGTTGAAAATTCCCTACAAAAAATTATCTATTCCCGATAGAATAATATTTAATCTGCCTGATGCGGATATTACTTTATACGAAGATTTCTTCGATCATAAAGAAAGCGAGCAACTCTATCAAAATTTAAAAAACCATATTTGCTGGCAACAGGATCAGATAAAAATATGGGGCAGGCAATTCGATCTACCGAGGCTGACTGCCTGGTATGGAGATAGTGGCAAAACCTACACTTATGCGGGTATATCTATGCTACCACACGCTTGGAATGACGATTTGCAGTTTATCAGAAGACGCGTTGAGCAAACTTGTGGCGTTGTGTTTTCGAGTTGCTTACTAAATTTTTATCGCAGTGGTAAAGACAGTATGGGTTGGCATAGGGATAATGAACCGGAATTAGGGCAAAACCCTGTAATTGCCTCTATATCCTTGGGTGAGGCGAGAATCTTTCAACTAAAACATTGCTACAAAAAAGATTTAAAAAAATCGATATGCTCTTAAAGCAAGGCAGTTTATTACTAATGAAAGGAGCAACCCAGCACTATTGGAAACACCAAATACCTAAAACTAAGAAAAATACAAACCCTAGAATTAACTTAACTTTCAGAATAATCAAATAAAAAAATGCCCTGGAATATCCAGGGCAATTTCTAATACAGCCATGAAAAATATATTTTTAATTAAAACTACTTTATTTTGATTTATATTATCGGTCAAAAAGATATTTTCTAAATGTGATTACAGCCCACTCTACGCGGGCATCTGCTGATGCCCGACTGGCTGGCTATTTCACGCTTAGATGCCAAAGGTACAAAAAAATTTTGGAAAATAAATTTTTTTCAAAAACTCTGTCGTTTACGTCCGAATTTTTATGCTTTTATTGAAAGCAATATTTTTTGATCATCTATTACGAGACTAACAGGGTGCGGCAAGTCCTCTACTACCGACAATGATAAGGCTTGCGTTTTATCACAAATATACGTTTCGTATTGGGCTAAAGTTTCTTGCAAAAACGCGTTGCCTCGTTGTATTCTGATGTGAATTTTATCTTGCACACCCAGCTTTATGTTTTTTCTCATATTTTGTATTTTGTTGATAATATCTCTAGCAATACCTTCTTGGCGCAGATCGTCAGCTAGGGTAATGTCTAGGGCCACGGTCAGTCCATTGCCTTTAGCAATAGACCAGCCTGGAATATCATCGTAAGTAATCGCTACTTCATCAAGGGTTAAAGTAATCAATTGCTTACCTATTTTGAGGGTAAATTTTCCGGTTTGCTCAAAATTGTTGATATCCTGCTGCCCCACAGCACTAATTATCTGTGCGATATTTTTCATCAGTTTGCCGTATTTTTTACCCAAAGTACCAAAATTAGGTCTCATTGTTTTTACAAACATCCCCTCGTTTTCTCGCTTGAGAAATTCAATAGTTTTAACGTTCACTTCGGATAAAATAATAGCTGATACTGATTTAATCTGGTGCACAACTTGGGTATCAGTGGTGGCAACTAATATTCGGGATAAAGGTTGGCGCACTTTAATTTTTTCTTTTTTCCTTAGCGAATGAACCAAAGAAGCAATTGTTTGCGATAGTTTCATTTTCGCTTCCAAATCTTTATCGATAGCTGCTGTATTAGCTTTCGGAAAGTTGGTTAGATGTACAGAATCTGCCTGTAGTTTTTTCGTGATTCTGTTCAAATCTCTGTATAATTTGTCGGCGTAAAAAGGGGCTATCGATGCCATGAGCTGGGCAATAGCTACGAGGCAGTCGTACAGTGTTTGGTAGGCAGCTATTTTGTCTTTGTCATAGCTTTTTTCCCAAAAACGTTTTCGGTTCAAACGTACATACCAATTACTCAGATCATCTATGGTAAATTCCTGTATCGCTCTGCTTGCTTTACTTGGTTCGTAGTTATTATAAGCAGATGTTACATTTAGTATTAAGGTATTCAAGCGGCTGATAATCCAACAATCGCTCTCAATGCGTTCCGATAAAGGTATTACAGCTTGCTCATATGCAAAGTTATCAAGATTGGCATATAGGGCAAAAAATGCGTAGGTATTATATAGTGTACCAAAAAATTTTCTCTTGACTTCTTCTACTCCCGACAGGTCAAACTTGAGATTTTCCCATGGGGAAGCATTTTCCATCATATACCAACGCACGGCATCTATGCCGTGAGTTTGTATGGTTTTAAAAGGGTCTATGGCATTGCCTAAGCGCTTCGACATTTTGTTTCCGTGCTTATCGAGCACTAGTCCGTTAGAAATTACATGCTTAAAAGCCACACTATCTTCAAGCATTACGGCAATAGCATGTAATGTAAAAAACCACCCCCTGGTCTGATCGACCCCTTCGGCGATATAATCTGCTGGAAAATTATTAGCAAATTCAGATTTATTTTCGAAGGGATAATGCCACTGGGCAAAAGGCATAGCTCCGCTATCAAACCAAACATCTATCAGATCGGGTTCGCGATACATCGGCTGACCGCTATGGCTCACTAATACAATTTCATCGACAAAGGGGCGGTGCAAATCAAAACTTTCTAATAAGACACCATCCTTAAAATGAGCGTAATTTGCGGGCATAACACCTACTTTGATGGCCTTGTCAATTTCTTTACTCAGTTCTTTCAACGAACCAATACATTTTTCTTCTTTGCCATCTTCGGTTCTCCATATTGGAAGCGGCGTACCCCAAAAGCGCGAACGCGAAAGATTCCAGTCAACCAAGTTTTCTAGCCAGTTGCCAAAACGTCCGATACCTGCTGCTGTGGGTTTCCAATGAATAGTTTTGTTCAATTCAACCAGTCGGTCTTTGCAGGCTGTGGTTCTGATAAACCAAGAATCTAGCGGGTAGTAAAGTATGGGTTTATCTGTACGCCAGCAATGCGGATAGCTATGTTCGTACTTTTCTACTTTGAAAGCCTTATTTTCTTTTTTTAGCTTAATAGCAATTAATACGTCTGTTGGTTTGTATTGAGGATTATTTAGCGTTTCGGCACTTTCGTATTCAGCTTTTATATAACGTCCGCCAAAATCACTTACTTCTTTTACAAACCTGCCTCGCTTGTCAACTAGCGGCATATCTTTACCGTTTTCATCCTTAACTGTTAAGCCCAAAATGCCTGCTTTGCGGCACACGCTAAGGTCGTCAGCACCAAAAGTAGGCGCAGCGTGTACAATACCTGTACCCTCTTCGGTACTTACAAAGTCGCCCGCAATAACATAAAAAGCCTTTCCTTGAGGTTTCACATAGTTGAGTAGTTGCTCATAGCACATCCCAACTAAATTTTCTCCTTTATATTCTTCAACTACTTGAAAAGGTATAAGATTATCGCCCGGCTGATAGCTCTCAAAGTTAGTTTGTGCTTGCTTTTCGCTAAAATATTTTCCCAGCAAATCTTTGGCGAGAATTACATGAATCAGTTGGTGTGTATAAGGGTTAAAAGTTTTAACTTTTACGTAATTAATGTGCTTACCAACGGCTAATGCCACGTTAGAGGGCAAAGTCCAAGGGGTAGTTGTCCAAGCCAGGAAATAGTCGTTTTGGGTATTGGCCACTTTAAATTGAGCAACAATAGAAGTATCTTTCACCTGA
>CBDATB010000012.1:0-437310 GCA_965199745.1 Flammeovirgaceae bacterium
TTTTTTTGCCACTATTTACTTACTATTTTTGCCTGCTTTTTTGCTGTAGTTTTGTTTTTAATTTTTTAATTAGATGAGGAATTTTAACCTAGTTAATAACCTAGCAGGTTGGATATATTTGGCGTTGCTTTTGTTGTGTACACGCTCACTGTAGAGGAAACCGCTAGTTTTTGGGACTGTGGAGAGTTTATCGCCGTATCTTATAAATTGATGGTGTCTCATCCGCCGGGTGCACCTACATTTATGCTCTTAGCAAGAATGTTTTCTTTTTTGGCTTTGGGTGACACCAGTCAGGTAGCTTTTTGGATTAATATGCTTTCTGTTATATCAAGTGCACTCACTATTGCTTTTCTTTTTTGGTCTATCGTACTTTTAGGCAGAAAAATTTACCCTCCCGATGAAAATGGCGTATTTACGCAGGCTACAGGTATCAAATTGATCGCTGCAGGATCTATTGGTGCTTTAGCTTACACATTTTCTGATTCTTTCTGGTTTTCTGCCGTCGAAGCCGAAGTATATGCTATGTCTTCATTCCTGACGGCCATCGTTTTTTGGGCAATGCTCAAATGGGAGCTGATCGAGGATGAGAGCGATTCTAATAGATGGCTTATACTAATTGCCTATATCATGGGTTATCTATTGGCGTACACTTATTGAATTTGGTGACTATACCGGCCTTAGCTTTAATTTATTATTTTAAAAAAAACGAGCATGTTACGCGGTGGGGAATTATCACTACCTTAGCAGTCGGTGGTAGTCTTATTTTACTGATCATGTATGCAATTATTCCGGTCTGCCCAGTATGGCGGGTAGCTTTGAAATATTTTTGTCAACACACTCGGGCTGCCTTTTAGTTCGGGAATGATATTTTTTGTAGTTATTTTTCTAGCCGCTTTAGTATATGGTATTATCTACTCTCAAAGAGAACAAAAAGCGTTGCTCAATAATATATTATTGGGTTTAGCATTTATTCTCATCGGATATTCCAGTTATGCACTTATTGTCATTCGGTCTAATTTCAACACACCTATTGATGAGAACGATCCTGAAAATATTATCTCTTTTGTTTCTTACTTAAAAAGAGAACAGTACGGAGACCGCCCGCTACTTTACGGTCATAACTTCATAGCTAAAAGAACTGGTATTAAAAAAGGTTCTCCTTTGTATAGAAAAGGTAAAGACAAATACGAAGTCTATGATTACAGAAATTACCCTGAGTACGACGGCAAAGACAAAATGCTATTACCAAGGATTTACAGCCAGCAAAGCAATCATCCTAATCTGTATAGGAAATGGATAGGCTTAAAAGAGAATGAAGTGCCCACTATGTTTGATAACTTAAAGTATATGTTTATCTACCAGTTTGGTCACATGTATTTTAGGTATTTTATGTGGAATTTTGCCGGCAGAGATGGTGATCATAAAGAAGCCGACTGGCTTCGTCCTTGGGGTACTGGTGCAAACATGCCTGAGATGCTCCGGCGAGATAAAGGACGCTCAAATTTTTATATGATACCTGTTATATTCGGGATTATTGGTCTATTTTTCCAGTATGTGTGCGACCAAAAACGCTTTTGGGTAGTTATGATGCTATTTTTCCTGACGGGTCTGGGTTTGGTTATCTACTTAAATTCTCCTCCCGTAGAACCCAGAGAAAGGGACTATATTTATGCAGGTTCTTTTTATGCTTTTGCTATATGGATAGGTTTTAGCGTATTTGCTATTGCCAATTACTTAGGCAAAAAACTAAAAAATAGTCTATTCGTTATTGCTATAGCAAGTTTCTTGGGACTCACCGCACCGGCCTTAATGGCGGCAAATGGCTGGGATAACCACAATCGCTCTAATCGCTTTCATTCCGTTGATCAAGCCCGTAATATGTTGTTAAGTTGTGCGCCGAACGCTATTCTTTTTACCGGTGGCGATAATGACACTTTCCCGCTGTGGTATGTGCAAGAGGTGGAAGGATTCAGAACAGATGTACGGGTAGTAGTGTTGAGCTATTTTAGCACCGATTGGTATATAAAACAAATGAAACGTAAAGTTTACAAGTCAGAACCGCTACCCATTAAAATGGACGATCAGATATATATTCAGGGTAAAAATGACTATATACCCCTCATAGAAGATGATAGAATAAAGGGTAAAAGTGTCAACGCCACCGCTTATATCAGGCTTGTTTCTCAAAGTAGTAATCGAGTGCAAGTCCCCTTACAAGATGGCAGCAAAACTGCTATGTTAATTTCCAAAAGTTTTGCTTTAAATATAGATACGGCAAAAGTCCGTACGCTTAATTTCATTCCAAAAAATCAAGAGAGCCGTATACTGACCAAAATGGAATGGTCTCTAAAAGAGGGTAGAAGATCTATTTTTAAAAATGAACTTGCTTTGCTCGACATTTTGGTCAATAACAACTGGGAACGTCCCATTTACTTTAATAATACTTCTGCTAACAATATCAACATGGACTTGCGTCCTTATCTACAACTAGAAGGTATGGCTTATCGCCTGATGCCTATTAGGGCAAGAACGGAAAGAGAAGTAGGCGAGGTAAATGTAGACGTGATGTTAAAAAACATAAAAAAATTCAATTTTGCAGGGTTTGAAACCTCGAATACTTATAATGACGAAGAGTACAGAAAGTTTGCCGTTAATCAGCGCAATCATTTCTATCGCTTAGCAGCTAAACTATATGAACAAAACAGAGGTGAGGAAGCCCTGGAGGTGATGGAAATGGCTATGGAAAAAATTCCGGATAGAGCAATTATGTACAGCTATTTTTCGGCACGTTATATAGAGCTTTATCACTTATTAGCAGAGCACAAAAGGGCTGAAGGTATTGCTGATACTCTGCTTACCAGAGCAACAGAAAATTTGCAATATATGATAGATAATAATTACAATAATAGTAATTTACGGCAATTTAGTATTATTTCTCTTAATCAACTATCTTACATTTACAGAAGGCTCGAACAACGTAAGGGACAAGAAATTAAACAAATGGAAGGTGCTAAAATATTGGAAACTGACGGCGACTTGGCTGGTAAACTCACACAAATTAAAGAAGAGCAAAAAGATTATGCAGAAAAGGCGAAAGAATGCTATGATTTATATGTTAAATACAGTAGTGCAATAAAACAGATAGATAGATAGCACATTTATCAGGTGCAAAAAGAATATTATACCAATTTGCATTCATTATAGTTACTTCCCAGTATTCAGCTTAGCCCGTATGACCGTAGCAATTGATTGCGCTCTTGTTTTGGCGAGACGTGCTTTTTGTCCTTCAAAACATTTGTCTATGGTTTGGCTAAACAAGTCAAGCCACCTGTTGAAATGCGCTTTTTGAAACATAGTTTTCCGATGAACAAGCAGATGTATCTGCAGCGCGGATTGCCGTTTTGGACCTCTAAATCAGTATTTACTACATGACGCAGATAGGGGTCATCAATTAATAAATCAGATACGCTTTCATCAACACAAGCATTATCAAAATTAGTTTCTGAAAAATCCTGTAAAGAAATAAAATCCTGTTTCCTGATATTCTCAATCACACCATTATCATCATTTTCAAAACTTTCCATGAAACCCTGAAAACTATCATGAGAATCAAATGATAATCCTCCATCAATTGCTTTCAGGTTAAATTCAATGACAGCAGTATCATCAAATATTTCAACCTCTTCTTTTTGACAACTCGGAAAAATAGTTGTCAGCAGAAATACAAATAAAAAATACATTTTTCTTTAACATAGTTAGTAAAGTTTAAGTGAAAAAAATTTGACTCACAATCATTTGGATAGCACGCATTTGGTTAGTTTGTAAAGCAAAAAAGCACCTTATTTAAAAGATGCTTTTTCAAAATCAGAAGGCATATTGTAAAGAAAGATTTAAATCAATTTTAAAACGTGGATCTTGCCCAAATATAATTTTATTAGTAGGTGATAGACAATAAAAAACAGGCTGAAAAGCAATAGAAAACCTTCTGTTTAATACATAATCTAACTCCAGTCCTAAGTTATGATACAACCTTTGATCATTAAAACTGCTTACATTAATATGAGTAGGAGGGTCGTCACAAAACTGAGTAACATCATTCTTTTTGTAAATATATTGAAAACCAGAACCTATCAAAGCTTTTAATTGAAAAATATTCGGCTTGTTTTTGCTCAAAGAGAAGCTAATAATATCATAAAAGGAGTTGAATACTAAAAAAACTAAAATGCAAACCCCCTTTTTCATATTAATTGTAAATATTATCAAAATAACCTATTAACTACTTCCAAAACAAGGGCTTACAGTATTAAAACCCCACAAAGTTCCAGAGCGAGAATAAGCAGGTCTATTATCAAGAGGATGAACAACTTGAGCAAAGAAATTACCAGAAACACGAAAATTATTCTGATAACAAGGAATCCACCCCCCGTTTACTGAATAACTGATTACAAGATCTCTACCATGAGTAGATTCTGCAAAATCCCTTTCATGATTGAAAGGAACACTATTAATTGAATAGGTGATATGTAAGGAACTGACTTTTTTTCTAACTGCTTCCCCAGCAGAATCCCAATCAGAACCCCACCACCACCCTCCTCTACTTTTCAGATATTCAAACTTAATTCTTACCTCTGTTGTCACCATACCTTTACGAGTTTCAGAAGAAGCCTCAAAAACATATTTATAAGTATGTCCATTGCTTTGAAATTGATGTTGCCATCTGGCATCTTCCCATCTGGGATTATCACCTTCAAAATCTCGAATATCAATAGGAATGGTTTGTGTAACAATAGGAAATATTCTTATCTTGTCATCTTCAAAACTTTCCCTTTCATATAAAGCTGATTTAAGTTCTTTCAGTACATCATAGTGTTTCTGGTGTACCAAATATTCTACCTTTCTATTTTCCGTAAATAATAGTATCTCCTACCTGATATTCACTCTCCTTATTCATGATAGTTGCCAAATTCGGAGAAATTTTATTGAGCAAACTCAGTACATAGGTATAATTATCATTACTGATGAGGTCATTACCCTTATCCTCAGAAAGTTTTGAAAGAGCAGATAGTTAAACTACGTCTATAGGAATAAAACCCATTTTCTTCTTCCCATTTATCCAATTCCTCATCAGTTTTTTCACCTAAATTATTCAGTAAATTAACTACAGCAGCATTACTTGAAAATACAACTCTACCATCAATTACCTGATAAGGAGGTTGGTTTTGTTCTGACAAAGAAACATCTTCTTTGGAACAGGAAGAAAACATACCTACAAAAAGAAAGACAATCAGAAAGTTTAACTTGTTCATAATATTAGCATTGAGAAACGGCAATGATCGCTCTGAGATCGCTTATCAAGGATTCATTTACGATGTTGGAAAATCGAGGTTATGGCGTGGCGGGAAGCATTATGAGCATTGTGGACAGGACAAGATCTCACCAAAGAATTAAGCCAGGCACCTCATACAGTTAATGTTTTTGATAAATTTGATATCATACGAAGATTAAAAGAGGTTTGAATTTAATAAACTACTCTTGCAAATGGTTTATCTTCAAAAAACGCAATGTCAGTAAAATAGCTGCTATACTCAAACCTATCACAAACCCTATCCATATACCCACACCTCCCATACCCCATACAAAAGCCAAACTATATTCTATAGGGAAGCCTATCAGCCAATAAGACACTAAAATAATGAGTACAGGTATTTTTACGTCTTTTAGCCCTCTTAATGCACCTAATGCTACTACCTGCACGCCGTCTGAAACCTGGAAGATGGCAGCAATACTGATAAAAAGGGCAGCACGTGTAATTACTTGCATGTCATTGACAAATGCCAAAGGTAGTATATCTTTTAAAAGATAAAACAGGATGGCAACAGTACCCATAAAAGCCAGTACCAAATGAAAAGAGGAAAAAACAGCATATTGCATTCGTAAGGGACGTTTTTCTCCCACTAGATTACTAACGCGAATCGTGGTGGCGGCACCCAAACCATTGGCTGCCATATAAGAAAGCGAGGCAAGGCTAATAGCAATTTGATGTGCAGCCAGTTCTTTTTCATTAATCCAGCCCATCATCACGGCACCCACAGTAAAAACGATTACTTCCATCAACACCTGTAGGCTGACAGGTAGACCCAAGTGCCATATTTCTTTAGATATTTTACTATTCCATTGGTTTTTGAAAGTATCTTTTATCCATATATGATGTTTTTTTTGCAATAAAATATACGCTGCCAAAGCTAATCCCATATAAATCCTGGCGATTAGCGTAGCCCAGCCTGCACCAACTAAACCCATTGGTTTGAAACCAAGATGACCATATATGAATATGTAGTTTAAAATAATGTTGAGTATATTGGCACATATAGTAATGACCATAGTAGCTTTCGTTGTGGCAATGCCTTCGGCAAACTGCTTGAATGTAAAAAATAAGCTGGCTGGTATGAGTGATAGACTGAGGAGGTAAAAATAAGGTTTTGCTTCAGTGGCTACCGCTTGAGCTTGACCCATTTTATCAAGATAGAAGGAAATATTTGTCAGTATAAAGAATAGTACAACACTTAGTAATAGGTTACTCAGTAAGCCATGCCGCAGTAGTTTAGCTGTTTGTTCATAGTTTTTTTCACCAAAAGCTTTGCCTACTAGGGGTGTGAGTCCGTAAGAAAATCCCAGAGAAAAAACCAGTACATTAATAAAGATACTATTGGCAAAAGAACAAGCTGCTAATGCTGTGATGCTAACGCGTCCTACCATCAGGTTATCTGCAATTCCGGTTAGCATCTGCCCCACCTGCGATAGAATAACTGGAGTAGCTAATTGTAAATTTCTGTGGTAATGAGGAAGGTACCGAGAGAGGCGCATGTTAGTTTGTAGTACTAAATATTTTTCAAGACAAGGGCCATTTTAGTCGGCATTAGGTTCGGTTACCAAACCTTTTTCATTCACCTTAATGACTAATATATCCATATTTTTTGATTCAGTGCCTGTAAAACCTACTGCCACATAGCCACCATCGCTGCTTTGTGCAACATCGTAAAGGCGTTGTTCTCCTTTGCCGCCAATAGATCTGAGCCATTCTTGTTCGCCTGTTTGCGAAAGCTTGACCAGGTAGGCATTTAAGCCGTCTGAGCTGGTGTTTTCTCCGAATTTATTTGCTTCCCATACTTCGGTATAACCGGCAATTAAGTAGCCTTTATCTTTTGTTTGTATAATACTCAGACCTTCGTCAACACTATCGCCGCCGTATACTTTTTCCCATTCTTTTTTTCCTGCACTATCTGTTTTCACTATCCATACATCATGGCTGGCTACTGCAAAACTATAAGTGTAACCTGTAATAATATAGCCGCCGTCTTGGGTATACAGCAGGGCATTACCCACATCGCTATCTTTTCCGCCAAAGGTTTTATCCCATATTCTCTCTCCTTGCTTATCTATATGCAGCAGCCACATATCCCATTTGCCGTTAGCGGGTGCCTCTCCATTCCCAATAATGGTAAAGCCATTTTTTGTAGAAATAATATCATGGGCTATCTGGTTAAACTCTGATGTGTATATCTTCTCCCATATCTTGGAACCATTGCCATCTATTTTTATTGCTGTGATATGGGTAAAATTTCCTCCCTCTAAGCTAATCGTACTACCTACAATGACAAAACCGCCATCGTTGGCTTCAGTAACTGCATGAGCCTCAGATATATTAGCGGGCTTACCGTAGGTTTGTGTCCATATTTTGTTACCTTGCGTATCTATCTTAACTACCCATATGTGCTTGGCATTAGGGCTTTCTCGGAAAGATTCTGTACTACCTACAAGCAAATAATTATTACCACTGGTCTTAATAATATCCCTTCCTTCATCGGCTTCTTGTCCGCCAAAATTTTTCGTCCATACCAATTTGCCTTGTGAGTCTATTTTGGTCAGGTTTATATCTGTGCTGCCGTTACCTCTTCCTGAGACCATTCCCGTAATTACGTAACCTCCGTCTTGGGTAGTAGCGATAGCTTTGGCATCATCGTAGCTAACGCCGCCATAAGATTTATAAAAAGTACCTTCGGTATCTCCTGCACAAGCAAGGATTTGCTCTTGTGCATATTTATCATCTGCGATAAAGATCAAAGCCTTGCGGTAATTTTTTTTGGCGGTACTTAAATTACCAGATTTGAAGTATGTATCAGCTTTTTTAATAAAAATATTGTATTGCTTTTTTATCGCAGCTTTGCAAAAAGCAAGGCTTTCAAGAGCGTGCTTATCTTTTTCCTTGTATTTTAGTGCTGTTTGATAAGCTTCTTTTGCTTTCAAAAAATTTTTTTCTGCTAAGTATTTATCTCCTTCTGCTCTATACTGCTCGTACTGTTGCTTACTACTTTGCGCTTTTATTTGCGATAAGTTTGTAAAACTTAATAATATAAGTAAGAGCAGAAATAAATGATTAAAACATGTTTTAGACGAAAAAACAGCTTTTTTCATACTTGCTCGACACGTAGTATTCATAATTCACTAAATAATATGTTAAATACCGACATTTTAAAGGTCTAAAATAGGATAAGAAGTAATCGCAAAAATATACTATGAGTAGTAATTATTTAAGTAAGTTTTACATAGCTTCCCATAAAAGTGATGATATTTTCATATTTATCTAATACATAACGCACACGCTGGTCTTGGAAGTATCCTTCGAAATCAATAAGAAACCAATATTTGAACTGGTGGTCTATCATAGCTGGTCGGCTTTCTATTTTTGTTAAATTAATACCTTTATCTTTAAACTCTTGCAAGAAAGATACTAAGCTCCCTGCTTTGTCAGTAATTTTGACCAGAATAGAAGTTTTATCAAGTACACTTTTTTGGTTGATGATGTTTTTGCTAATAATCAAAAATCTGGTTTGGTTAAAAGCACTGTCTTCAATATTTTCGAATAAGATAGGTAATTTATGAATTTTAGCAGCAATATCAGAACATATAGCAGCAGTGCCGCATTCTTGAGAAGCTCTTTGAGTCCCGGCGGGCATAGAGTCTACCTCTATGGTTTGTACATCTTGATGAAGATATTCTTCAATAAAACGCCTACACTGTCTGAAGGAGCGAGCTTTGGAATATACTCGCTTGATCTGATGCAATTTTTCTTCTTTGGTAGCAAGTGCAAATCGAATAGGCATTGGAATTTCTGCTACTATTTTTATTTCGTAATTGCAGAGCATATCTACCGTCTCGTGAATGGTTCCGTCCTGGCTGTTTTCTATAGGTACCACACCAAAGCGAACTCTTTCTTTGCTCACGCTCTCAAATACCGATTGGATGCTTTTCAGTGGAATGCATTCGCTCATTGCCCCAAATCTGCTCTCAGCAGCCTGATGGGTAAAACTCCCTTCAGTACCCCAATAGCTGACCCTTTCAGGCAACTCTAGGTTTCTACTGACAGCAAATACTTCCAGAAATATAGATTCGATAGCTTTTTTGTTCAATAGCTTCCCTTTAGAAAGTGTATCTAGGCGGTCTACAATAGATTTTTCTCGTTCGGGTCGGTAGATAATGGCATGTTGCGTCCTTTTAAAATCACCGACTTGCTTGACTATTTCCATGCGCTGGTTGAGCAGTGTGATGAGTTGGTCGTCTATAGTATCTATTGCTTTTCTAAGTTTGTCTAGACTCATGTGTTTATTAGTGAAATAGAGATTGATTTTTTATTTACCATCTGCCTCGAGTAGTTGGTCGTATTTCATAAAATCTGCATGTATATCGTTTTTGATAAAATCGATCAAGTTTGCAAACTTTTGCTTTGTATTTTTCAGGCCGCAGTAATGCCGAAAATAAAGACTTTTTCTTACGTTTTTGATTCGGGGTTGCTCATTATCAAATTCCCACGGATGGAGGTATACACTGGCTATGGAGTTATTTTTTCCTTTTAATAAACTTATAATTTGTTTTTTCAGAAAGAAAGCAGGCGAGAGTCTAAAGTACCCACCGCCCAGTGGCCAGTTGACTTTAAAATACCGGTTGATGCTTACTGGGAACTCTGCCATACCGTTGTCGAGATAAAAAAACCTCTGTGATTATCTGTGGGTACTTCAATGTTTCCATAGCGTTGGTTAAACTGAAAATCATTATAGCTGGCCTCGTAGCGAAAATGTAGCTTTTTTAATATTTTAATAGCACGGGGGTTAATAGAGAAGCTCGGTGCTCTATAACCTATAATAGCGTTTTTAGAGAGTAGTGTGAGTATTTCTAAAGATTTTTCAATATCCTTTTTAATTTCTTCTTCATTGAGGTTATGCAATAAGTCGTGGAAATAGCCATGTGATCCTATTTCATGTCCTTGTGCCGTAATTTCTTTGATAATATCGGGAAAACGTTCGGCTATCCAGCCGAGAGCGAAAAAAGTACCTTTGATTTTTTTGGTTTGAAGTACTTCTAGCACAGACAAAGTATTTTGTTCAACTCTTGACTCGAGCTGCTCCCAACTTTTTTTATCAATAACAGGTTTGAGATTTTCTACCTGAGACCAGTCTTCTACATCAATGCTAAGTACAAATTGATTCTTCATTATTCAAACAATTTTATAGCCTTTTTTCTTAAACTCTTTGATGTCTTTTGCGTTAGGGAAAGCAAAGTAAGAACCTCTCTCGTCACTCAACTCGGTATATTCTACTTTTTTTTCAAAAATTGCTCCAGCACTTCGATCAATCCTTCTGCATTTGTTTTTTTCGTCTCGAGAATTAACTCCTCCAGAACTCATACTCGGCTTGATTTCGGTTTTTTCTGTAAGATAATCCTACCTTGATCTAGTTTCTCTACCATTTCATGAATACTTGCTACAGAGTGCGTTTCACCGTGATACATTTGCCAAAAATTGGGTAGCATTCCTCTGTAATGAGGCAGAGGTGCGTTATGTATATTAATACATCCGAGGCGCGGTGCTTTTAGAATATTTTTTTGAATATTTGGGAAGCTGCTACGGAAATAATCAAGTCAATTTCATTTTCTTTTATGTAGCTAATAAAGTCTTTTTTATTGACACCCGCAAACGCGAGGATAGGAATATTATTTTTATCAGCAAAATATTCTATAGTATGAGCTTTTTGAAGTAATCTTTTTTTATACAGTGGCGTATTGAGTTTATATCAAACATATTTAAACCCATATATAATAAAATAAAAGGACCCATAGAAAGTCCACACTCTTTTGATAAGTCCGCAGATAGATTTGTTACCCAAGGCATTTTGTATGATGATACCTTTGAGTGTTATTTGGTCTTTTAGCTCAGCATAAAGTTTAAAGAAACTTTTGAAAAAAAACGGGATATAGAAAGGATCCTCTTGAGTAACGATAATGATTTTCATGATAGAATAAAAATAGGACTGAAGTAATAAAAATCAACTGTACTTTTTAACTCGCCGCTTCCATTGTGCCAGCAGAGATTTCCATTCAGTATTTTGATACCACTGCACTGTTTTTTGCAAGCCTTCGCTAGTGGTGTATTTTTGTATAATGCCTATTTTTTTCAGGTTTTTAGCTATAAAATAAGTGTCTGTACAGAATTTATTTACTCTTTCCGTCGATATAGGAAGGTTTTTACCTGTTATTTTAATGATTAAATCAAAAAGAAGTGCTACTGGTTTAGCTAAACTTAGCGGAAAAACGAATGGTTTTCTTTCTTAGTGCCTTGGCGATAGTTTCTGCTGTCTGGTGAATAGTTAAGTGGGGTTCATCAGTGTGGTTATATACATACAAGCCCGGTTTCATATTTTGCATGAGTATCAAGGTGCTTTCTATAAGATTTTCTACAAAGGTGATAGATTTAATATTTTGCCCTTTGCCAATATTCATATAAAAACCTGAGTCTATTTGTTTAATAAGGTTAAAAACATTACCGAAATTGTAAGGGCCGAAAACCATTGTCGGACGGATAATTAAGGCACTTCTTTGACTTTTTTCTTCTGCCCAGGCTCTGATGAGTTTTTCAGCTTCAAGCTTAGAAGCACCGTATTCAGAATTGGGTACTGGTTCTTGTATTTCAGTAACTTTGCGGGTATTTCTTCCGTAAACAGCTACAGAAGAATAGAAAACAAAACGGTCGATATTATTTGCTGCTGCAGCTTTTAGAAGAACAGACGTACCCTCTTTATTGGTAGGAAAATAATTTTTCTGAAAATCAAAGTGAGTTGCTGCAAGATGTAATATTACATCGCAGCCTTTCATAGCTTTTTTTATCTGTTCAAAATTCCGAATATCCCCCTGTGTAAAAACAGATTCGTTTTTAACAAAAGGAGTTAGGATATCGTAGTTGATAATTTTGCTGTTATCATACTTTTTGTGAAAGTGTGTACCGATAAATCCTGAGCCACCGGTGAGGAAGAAGTTATTTTGGCGCATTGTATAATTCTTTTAGGCAATCTAACATCTTAATAGCGAGTTTTTTCCTATCATAATGCAAGGTCAATTTTTTACATCCGTGCTGACACGCCCGATACAACTTTTTATTGTTCTTTAAAAGTAATAAATTTTCTATAAAACTCTCTTTATTTTCAGGTTCGAAACAAAGACCTATCCGATATTCTTCTATTATTTTCTGAGCTTGTCCTTGTACGCCTAGCAAAATAGGTTTTTGCATGGCAGCAAATTCGAATATTTTTGAAGGTATGACCGTTTTAAAAGTATCACGTTTTTTGAGCGGTACTAGTGCTATATCAACGACACTAATGTAAGCAGGTATTTGTTCTCTGGATACAGCGGGAAGGAATAATATATTTGACAGATACAGTTCTTGAGATTTCCATACTATATTTTTTTTATCGGCACCATCACCAATAAACAGAAAGTGAATATTCTCATCACTGATATGCTTGATACTTTCTATAACAAAGCCCAGTCCATGAGTCATACCGTGTGTGCCAATATAGGCTACTATAAATTTATTTTCTAAGTCATATTTATTCAATAAGTCAAGATTTTTATCTTTTGTCGGAGAAAATAATTCAAGATTAGCACCGTTAGTAACTACTTTAATCTTTTCTGCTTTTATTCCCCTAGCCACGAGATTTTGTTTGAAAGCATCAGTAACGGCAATGATACTATCGGCTTTTTTGTACAAAAAGAGTTCTAGTTTTTCAAGCCAGCTCAAAATACTTTTTTGTTCGATGGCACTTACTGCTTTGATTGAATCGGGCCAGAGATCTCTGAGTTCAAAAACCCAAGGTTTTTTTTTAAATATAGAAAGAGAATAAGCAGTAACTGTAGTAAAAAATTGCGGTGAAGTAGCTACAATAATATCTGTTTTTTGTGCTAAACCGACCAAAAATGACATCACAGCAAAGCTGACATAATCTAAGATTCTTTTAAAGAAACCTTCATTAGCAGCCATATATGTCCAGACCCTGATAACTGTTAAGTTTTCTATTATCTCTTTTTTATATAACTTGTTTTTATATCCTGCGTATATTTTTCCTTGTGGATAATTAGGGAAGCAAGTGATGACAGTTACCTGTAGACCTTGATTTACCCATTCTTTACAGTGTTCACTTGTTCTGGCAGCAGGAGCATTTACTTCTGGTGGAAAGTTATCCGAAATAAAAAGGATTTTCATTTTATGTGAATAAATGTTTTGAGTCGCTTAGCAAAAGTAATGATTATTTTTTTGGCTAGTCGCGTTTTATTAAATCCAGCGGCATAGTTAAAAGTAACCATCTGAATATGAGTAGCATTTTCAAACTGAATAAAGCCCATGTGATAATTTATTTGATTCTTTTCTAAAGACATATTAATGTCAGGGTGAAAATGTAAATATGCAGTTGTTTTTTCTGCGTGTTGTTTAGTGTATAATACTTCATCTTCTACTGTAATATTTTGCGAATTATAACAAAAAGTCCTTATATGTGTATAGCCGATTCTCTTATAACCATTATGACTTGCCCTTACCAAGCCTTGTTGTTCTGTTAATATTTGAGGGTATGCTCTTCTGGCTACCCTGAAGCTATGCCAAACCTCTGATTGCTCCACCTTGCCTATTTGTACAGTATTATGAGCAGATGTTCCTCTTTCATACTGTCGTATTTTGCTATTTTCATAAGTAGAAGTACCGGTATCTACTATAAAAGGCTGTTGTTTAACATATAAAATAAAATTCAGTGTGTCGCTATGGGCATGACCGGGAATATAATCAGGACCTATTTTTCCTATGTCAATAAAAAGCTCATACTTTTGCTCTCGTACCATTCTGTATCCGGATGATTTCAATTTTTTTTCTGCAAAACGAAGATTCAAGCAATCGGCATAGCCAAATAGCTCCTTAGAGGAAGGAGCAAGTTCAAAGGCTGCATCATTGACCATAGGAATATCGCCACTCTCAAAAGTAACAGCTTTGAGCCAACCTAGCATAACGGAGGCTTTATTTTGAAGAAAAACTAACAAGCTATCTTCTTGCCATGAGTTATTTTGCAATAGTTGAACACAATCTAACAAGCGACTAAGCAAAACTTGGTGATACATAGGGGATAGTTCAAAGTGTCCGCCGTCTTTTAATATTTGCTCATTCAATTCTTCTTTTAAAATCTTGTTTGCTCTCAGATACAATGTATTATCTTTAAAGTAATGAGCACCAAATAATAAAGAAATTCCATTTTCTAATAGGTGATTACCCAGTAAATGATATTCCAGATTGTTTAGTAATATTTGGTAATGGTTATAGAGAGTTTGATTGATTTTTTGGTCTTTAATTTTAAACTGAGAAAGAAATTTTATCCAATTGGTACCTCTTAGCGAAATAGGGTAGGGTTCTTTTCCAATTTTTAGTACATCATCTTTTGCGACATAATCCCTGATTAAGGCAGTGCCTTGTTGTTCGGAAATGCTCGGTTGTGATAAGTAGTCGAAATAATTCAAATGATAAGCCCACAGTTTTCCGAACTTCATACTATTCCAGTCGATATTTTTTTTAAAATTTTTTGAAAGGTTAAGGAAGATAAAAATATTTCTATTTTGGAGGCTTTCAGCATCTTTTAGGTAGTTGTCCCAAAGCAGAGGACTTGGTATTTTAGCAAGTGTTTTTTGGTATTCTTTTTTAAATAAGATATCACGGGCAGTATAGTACAAGCGGTAGTAAATTTGTTTAAACCTTAAATACTTAAGCGTATGATATAACCTTAATAAGGGTATTTTATGGAAGTACACTAAATAAATACATGTTAGGTTATAAATAACCGAAATTAAATTTTCATTCTCTCAAGAGACTCACCTTTTAAGACCCAAATACCTTTCAAGTCAGCTTTTTTCACTGCTTCACCATATTGTTCCCAAAATCCTCTATTACCCCAAACAATCAGGTAATCACACTTCTGAAGGTATTTAGCAAATTTTTCAACAGATACTATACGAGTACTCGGCCGTTGATTTTCTTTTTTGACAGTACTTATAGACCAGGGAAAAAAAATGAAATTTAGAGGAAACATCATATATTTAATTTTCACAAGCGAAGTACCACTACCACCCTGATTAATAAAGTAAATACCTGCTTCTTTATTTTCTCTTTGTATTGTTTTAATAACAGGGTCTATCCTTTTATGCATATTATCCAAATATGGATACACTGGGAGTGTATTTCTCGGAGCAAAAGTTTCAATGAGGGTGCCAGGCGTGAACAAAAAAATGAGCGTGACAAAACAAATAGTTAAAGTTTTATTTTCTAATCTTAGAGTCATATAGAATAATACGAAAAATATGCCTATGTAAAATGTACCTAAATACCTATCAAAACTTGTTAAGCTAATTGCCTCCACAAAACCAAAATTGTTCATGTACAAAAGCAACATGAGATATAAGTATCCAATCAAAGCAATGAGTATAGAACACAGAAAAACGAAGTATCTTTTTTTACTCGTAAGTATTTCTTCTTCAATGTGTTTTTTCTTTAGATAATATAATAATAATGAAAAAAACATAAATATAATCGTCCAGTAAAAAGGAGAGAGCCATATCTTTACCTTGGATTTTACAGACCATTTTTCATTAAATAATTTATTCAATGCGTTCACCTTATCCTCTAGGTGTATGGGAGTGCCAAATTTTGCTATATACCGGTCTTCATCTTTTTCATTTAAAGCTTTTACAGATTCTGTTATATCTCCTATATACATCAAGGAATAAAAATAGCTTTTTGATATTTTCTTTAGATTATCATTCTGAGGAAAGAAATGAGTCTTCGATAAATCAAACCTAAAAGTAGATATTTGAACATCATGATAGTACTTATATGTATCCCAAGATATTTTAGAAAAAAACATAATCATTACTAAAAAACCAATATTTCTCAGCTTGATTAATGCATTCTTCTGATGCGTAAAAAACAAATAGTCAATTGAAAAAATAAATATGGCAAAAAAGCCAAAAACAATTCCTATTTGTTTTATTTGAACAATACAAAATAAGACGATACCTATCGCAGGTATAGCTTTTTCCTTATTTTTATTTTTTAGATATAGTATTATTGCTAAAGCCCAAAAAAGACCGAGTATAGAGTCATTATAGATACTATAAATAGGGGTAGTAAACACATAAAACGAAGCACAAAAACATAAATAAATAGTTGTAAGAAAGAATATATTATATTTTTTTCGATCAGGTAAAAAGATGGGTAGTGCAGAGAGTAGTACTGATGCTTGTGCGAATATGGCGGTACCTTCATGAAAATTACCCTGATTAATAAATAGTATAAAATAGTAATGTAAGATAGCAGACCCTCTTGGATAATCTGCTTTGTTGATACTATTAAAATTTGCGATTATATCATGGCATTCTACTAGTATTTTTGAGAAATAGCCCCAAAAAGAAAATTCATCCCAACGGATTAAATAATAATCTCTAAATAAAATCCAATTTAACAAAAACAATATACCAAAAAGACTAAAAGCAAACCATGAAGGATCATACCACTTCTTTCTCTCTCTTAATATTTTATATGCACTCCCGAGAAAAATAATAATCCCAGAGGAAAAGATTACTAATGAAAACTCTAAAAGAAAACCAAATACTGCTCCAACATACAAAGCAGACATTAAAGCAGACATTGTGACGAAAGGTATTTGGTCGTTTGATAACACTAGGTATTTCTTAACAAGAATCATTAAACCATAAAGGCTTGCAAGAGTTATCAGCAAATAAAAAAGAGAAAGAGTCATAATTAAACTATTTTTTGGTGGTGACGTAAAAGATATAGTAAACTAGAATGTTGCTGTAGATGTTTTTATATATCAAAACCAACAAGACATCACAATGCTCTGTGTGCAGCGGAAATAATATCAAACACTATGTATTTTAATGAAGCTCGTGCTAAGAAAAATTTTTAATACAAAAATTGTACCTACTAGGAGGTTGTTTTTTTACCCGAAAGATTTTCATTTTCCTTTCTTTATACTAAAGTCATTTTGACTTTTTAATTAAAAACTAAAACAGTTAGTTGCATTTGCCTGGGTGGATAGTTTTTGCTCTTTACTCAATAGATTTGATGTAATGGCTTCCAGCTGGCAAGACCTAGTTTTATAAAATATGGCTATTGATTGGGAAATTTTAATGGCTTACCATTCAGTAGTGTCATGCAAGAACATCTTTTATCTTACCTGTTTCTTGGTACTCAGTATCTGTATTAATAGCCCACAAATCAGTTGATGAACCTTTAGAAATTCGATCAGCAGCCAGTATGCCCATAAGTATGGAATGATCTTGGTTATTATACTTAAATGAACCATATCTACCGATAGGAAATAGGTTGTCAATTGTTTTAAGGTAATTTTCTAATTGCTCCAAATTTTTTCTATAACCCTTTTCATAAACAGGATAGCATTTTGGAACGCGAATGATTTTGCTATTTTTTATTTGCACTTTTGGTGCTACTAACCCAAGTTTTCTAACCTCTTCTTTAGCAAGGGAGGATATTTCTTCTTCATCCTGATTCCATATTTCATCTTTATCAAATGCCCAATATTCTAAACATAATATGCTCTCTTTTTCATCCCTATATAAGCACGGAGACCAATTTCTAAAGTTTGTGATCCTGCCGTGCTTGACATTTGGAGAGTGTACATATATCCAAATTGTCTGGAAACAAGTTATCTGACTCTACTTGAAGATAAACTAAAATAGTGTTTCTGAAATACAATTTTTTATTAATATTTCTCAACTCATCAGGTAGAGAGTCAATGCCCTTAACAAGTTGTGTTAAAGGCATTGTTGAAATGACATAATCGCCTTTCCTCACATTTCCGTCTTCCAATTCTATCCCACAAGTTTTTCCATCATTTATCATTATCTTCTTTACTCTTTGCTTAAAGTGTATTACCCCCCCCCATGTTCTCGAATATATTCTGAGGCTCTTTCATATATCGACCCTGTTCCTTTGTATAGGATAGGCAAATTGATCTAACAATGTTGCATGCTTATTGTCTCTATTTCCCACCAGACTACTCCAGATAGCTCCCGCTAATGAAAGTTTTTTGATACGCTGATCTGCCCAAGCTGCATCAATTTTATCACAGGAGATACCCCATAATTTTTCTGAATAATCTTTGAAGAATATTTCAAACAATTTTCTTCCAAATCTATCAACTACCCAGTCTTCAAAACTATCGATATTTTGAGAAACCTTGAGTTTTTGAAAAATATAATCTCTAATTATTTGAAAAATTACAATCAAGTGCAGATTAGCCAATACGCTTGAAAAGCGAAGAGGATAATGAAAAAAAGAGTTTTGATAATAAATTCTAGTCAGTCTATTAACAAGAGTAAAATCTTCTCTCACCTGTTCTTTGAAAAATTTATTTACAATTTTATTTTTAGAAAAAAAACGGTGTGGTCCTAGATCCACGCGTTGCCCCCATAATTCAAAGCTTCGACACATTCCGCCTACAAAATTACTACTTTCATATACTTCTACAACATAACCTGCCTTGACCAACTCATAAGCACAAGAAACACCTGCAGGTCCTGCTCCGATAATTAATACTTTATTCATTCGCATTTAATAATTTAGAAAACAATGTAAAATTTATGATAATAATTTAATTTATTGGAAAGGTGTAGACTAGGGTCTACTCATAGAACATAAATTATAACAATTTACACCCGATAACCTGATAGTCAGTCCTAAAATATTAGTAAAAGTAGTTAAAATTTTACTGCAAAATGTAAAATAATAGTTTTTATCCATTTTCTCCCGAGTGGCTATCATGTAGGGAAACTTCTCTACGATCACCTAAGGACTCAACTAGCATAAGCAATTCATAGATTCTCTTTTGTCCTCGGACATCCGTGTAACTTTTCTGCGCCCCACTCACTGTTTGGGCGATTTATCAAAACACACAACAGGATGTTGGGCATCATAAGGACGCGAAATATCCTCTATGGTACATACAAAGGCACTATCTCCCGATCCTTTTAATATATGAAAGCAAAATAAAACGATTCACTACACGTCATATTTTATCCAACAACAAAGTAATTTGTACTAAAGGAAGGTAAATTAGAGAGGTGAACAGTAATTTCTTGGCATATTGGTCACTGCTTTTTATGAGCAGCATGAGTGAGGCGACAGAAAATAGCAAGCCTACTGAAGTAACAATGACTGTAGAAGTAAGCCCAGTTAGATTGTAGTAAGCTGGCAACATACCGAAAGGAATTAGCAGAAGTGTGTAAGTCATGATTTGTGCGGCAGACTGAATACCTTTTCCATCTTTAGAGGGAAGCATCTTGAATCCGGCTTTGCGGTAATCTTCATCGGCGAGCCATGCAATAGCCCAAAAGTGTGGAAATTGCCAGATAAATTGAAACCCAAAAATTATAAAAGCAATAACAGAAAAACCGCCCGTAGCAGCTACCCAACCGATCATCGGAGGCAAAGCACCTGGAAAAGCACCTACTAATACGCATAGCGGCGTAATTTTCTTTAGGGGTGTGTAAATGAAACCATACACCACCATTGAAAAAAAGCACAGTAAGCCACTCAACAAATTAATATAAACAACCAGTAAAAGCATTCCTGTAAAAGCTAATACACAGCCTAAAAAAATAGCTTCTTTTGTTGACAAATTACCAGCCGGTAAAGGGCGGTTTTGTGTACGCTTCATCAGCTTATCAGACTCTTTTTCAATAATTTGGTTGATAATATTTGCTGCTCCGGTTATCATGAAGGTTGCTATGGAGAATGAAAATATCCGAGTCCAATCGTGCGTACCTTCCCAACCCAACAAATACCCAAAAATCCCTGAAAATACTACAGAAACACTCAACCTAGATTTGGTTAGTATCAACGACTCTTTTAACTTAAAACGTAGACTATTAGCATGTGATATGGAATAAATATTGTCGGTAGGCATGCTTTTTAATGTTAAGTTTTTGGTACTAAACTATGTTTTTTTGAGTAATAAAGTATAAAAAATAAATAGCCTTGTAAACTAAACACGAGCATCGCCAATAAAAGATGAATGGGTTGTGCTGGCGGTGGGATAGCAAAATAAGCCATTACAACACCTGCTAGTATCTCTAAAATAATAAAAAGCGTCAATAGTTGGATCATCCTAACGATAGGTTTTACTTTTTTGTTTCGCCGATAGATTTCATACAGCCAATACAAATTCAGCACTAAAATAAACGAAGAAAATGAGCGGTGAAAATAAAAAGTATATGCCAGATTTTCTATCCAAAGGTCGCGCTGAAGAAAATTAAAAACCTGCGCAATATGGTCAATATTTTCCCTGACTTGCGTACCCAACACAATTTGAACTACCGAACAAAGTAATACGGCAATAGCAATTGCGTAAGTGTGTTTTACATAACGCAACTGATAGCTTTCTATCTGATTCTTATCTATTTTCACCAGAGTATAAACCAACAGTAAAACAATAACCATTGCAACAAGCATATGTACAGTAACCATCCACGAAATCAAATTTGTCGATACGACAATAGACCCAATCCAGCCCTGAAATATAGTGAGCAGCAGTATACTAGCACACAAAACTACTAAGCTGCGGTTTTGACTCCAGTGCGACAATGATACCACAAAAAGACCCAAAAACACTAATCCTGTAAGTACTCCCAGCAGGCGGTTAACGTATTCCGTCCACGTTTTATAAGGATTAAAGTCAGCTTCTTTTAAAATAGACTCGTCTTGGAGAATATGCTTGGCTTGTTTGGTAAAACCCAGGTTGTTCAAGTATTTGGCAAATTGCTTGTTTTTTACAGCTCGTTTTCGGGCATATATGTCGCGATAATTGGGTGGCAACTCTTCAGCTTGTGTAGGAGGAATCCAACGGTCAAAGCATTTGGGCCAGTCGGGGCAACCCATACCTGAGCCTGTACTTCTTACAATACCTCCTGCTAAAATCAGTAAGTATACTATGCACAGTGCTGATATTGTAAAAGACCTGATGTGAGTAAATTTAGAAGCAGAGCGATTCAAAATAATTAAATGATGTGTGGTGAGGCTCGGTTATGTGTCTACAAATCAATACTTTTTAAAACTTAGATATCTGCCAAATGTTCTACTTTAGTGTGTGTTTAGGAAGAGTTATGGATGCTAAAAATTACCTTTTTACAAAAGCTCTACTCAAGTCAAAGAAACCGAAAGAATCTTTGTAACTCCTAAATAATCTCGTCATATGCTCATAGTAATTAACAGCCATTGCTTTCATTAATTTAGCTTTAATCTTTACATCTGCATCAAAAATCTCTTGGATATTCGTGTGTGGAATAACATATATTTCCGACATATCTGCATTTGACACCGCGTTGTAAAATCTTCTGGTATTAGGTAATATGGCATTGTCGCCAAAGCTATCAGTACTTTTCATACGTGTAAGTTCTTCAAATTTGTCATTAATATCCATATAAAGTGCTACTCGCCCTTTCTTAATAAGGTATAAAGCTTGGCCAGGATCCCCTCTAAAAAATATTACTTCATCTCTTGTATAATATCGCTGATGTAAGAATGGAAGAAATTCGGCAATTTCCTTGTGTTCTAAATCTGCAAACAGATAATTCTCAGATAAGAATTCAATCAAGTTTTCTTCCTGATTAGAATATTTTTTTTTTAATACGCTGAAAGGAGGTTTAAATTTCATTTGAAAGGCAATTTAAAAGCTCAAAAGTAATCAATCTTATGCATCGGTTCTGATTTGTTAATGCAAAATAAAGTAATTTTACAAAACCTGCAACTTTTGCATCAACATTTGACATTTATCATATTTTCTATTACTAAATTGCGTGGTTGATATATTACTGTTACCTTTACGAAGTCTGACGTGAGAAAAATATACTAATTCTATCAAATTCTATCAAAACTGTTTTTATGTATTTCTAACAAAATGAGAAATTTTTTATGAAAAAGTTACTTACTTTTACTGCTTGCCTGTGTATTTGCTATTTTGCGTACGCACAACGCAACAAGATCGATTTTATCGAATACGATCTTGATAACGGTCTGCATGTTATTTTACACCAAGATAATAGTACGCCTATCGTAGCAGTTACTGTTTTGTATCATGTGGGTTCAAAAAATGAAAATCCCGAACGTACTGGTTTTGCTCACTTTTTCGAACACCTTTTGTTTGAAGGCTCAGAAAATATTGAGCGTGGGCAGTATGATAAGTTGGTGACGGGTGCTGGCGGTGCTTTGAATGCCAATACTTCTTTCGATAGAACTTTCTACTATGAAATCTTGCCTTCCAATCAGCTGGAGTTGGGTTTATATCTTGAATCGGAAAGGCTGCTGCATGCAAAAATTGACAGTATTGGGGTGGCTACACAACGAGAGGTAGTAAAAGAAGAAAAAAGGCAGCGTTATGATAATCAGCCTTACGGAAGTTTTTTGATAGAAATGTTGAAAAACGCTTATAAAAAGCACCCTTATCGCTGGGCACCTATCGGTTCTTTGGAACACTTAAATGCTGCTAGTTTGGATGAATTTATGGGTTTTTATCGTACTTTTTATGTGCCCGAAAACGCTACTTTATCTATTGCTGGAGACCTAAATATCGATCAAGCAAAGGCTTTAGTAGGCAAATATTTCGATGAAATTCCCAGAGGTAAAAAGCCCATCCCCAGACCGAATATCGTAGAACCCGAACAAAATGAAGAAGTCAGAGATGTAGTCTTTGACGATATCCAGCTACCTGCCGTATTATATGGCTATCATATGCCTGCACAAGGCACTAAAGATTATTATGCTATTGATATGTTAACTGCTGTACTGGCGCAAGGAGAGAGTTCACGCTTGCAGAAAACTATTGTGGATAAACAACAAAAAGCTCTTGCCACTGGAAGCTTTCCAATGTCTGCTGAAGACCCTGGTTTGTTTATTACTTATGGCATTGCTAATGTAGGAATAAATGTTGAAGAGCTTGAAAAATCGCTTGAAGCAGAAATTGAAAAGGTTAAAAGAAATCTCATTACCGAGAGAGAATTTCAGAAAATCCGAAACCAGACAGAAAATGATTTTGTCAACAGCAATGCCATAATAGCAGGTATTGCCGAGAGCTTAGCTGATTATCACGTCTACTTCGGAGATGCTAACCTGATCAATACTGAAATTGACCGATATATGAAAGTAACCCGCGAAGATATACAACAGGCAGCGCAAAAGTATCTTAAGAAAGAGAATCGCGTTGCTCTTCATTATTTACCTAAAAAAAGATGACTAAAATGAAAAAACAACTATTAACTTTCACATTGTGCCTGACAGGAGTAAACCTTTGCGCACAAGTAGACAGGAGTAAGATCCCTGCACCCGGTCCAGCTCCTGAAATTAAAGTAGCCGAGCCACAGACTTTCCAACTAAAAAATGGTTTAAAGGTATTCGTGGTAGAAAACCATAAACTGCCGCGAGTATCTTTTACGCTAACTATTGATAGCGACCCGATTATAGAAGGAAAAAAAGCGGGTTATGCGCAAATTGCCGGAGAGATGCTCAGAAGAGGTACAACAAAACGCTCAAAAGACGAACTGGACGAAGCCATTGACTTTATAGGTGCTTCTTTATCGACCAGCTCCACCGGTATATATGCTGCCTCTTTAAAAAAACACGTTGATGAATTGCTTGAACTGACTGCTGACATATTACTTAATCCTGCCTTTCTTCAACAGGAATTAGAGAAAATTAGAACACAAACACTCTCTGGGCTGGCAGCAGCTAAAGACGACCCCGACGCTATTGCCGCTAATTTGCAAAATGTGCTTTTGTATGGCAAAGACCATCCCTATGGCGAACTGACAACAGAACAGACCGTAGAGTACATTACTTTAGAAGATTGTAAGAAGTACTACAAAACCTATTTCAAGCCAAATATCTCATATCTGGCCATTGTAGGAGATATTACGGAGAAAGAAGCACAAAAATTGGTAAAAAAATATTTTAGCCAGTGGAAAAAAGGCGATGTACCCAAAGTCCAATATAGTATACCTCAACCGCCAGAAAAAGTGCAGGTGGCTATAGTAGATAGACCAAACGCTGTTCAGTCCGTAATAAAAATACTCTACCCAATCGCACTAAATCCTAGTAGCCCTGATGTTATCAAAAGTGATTTGATGAATAAAATATTGGGAGGAGGCTTCTCAGGCAGACTTTTTGCTAATCTCAGAGAAACACATGCTTATACTTACGGTGCTTATTCTAGTTTATCTTCTGATAAACTGGTAGGTAGTTTTTCGGCTAATGCCAGTGTGAGAAATGCCGTTACTGACAGTGCTGTTACGCAGTTTTTCGTAGAACTTAACCGTATTCGAGACACAAAAGTAACTGCAATAGAGCTAGAAAGAATGCAAAATTACACCACCGGATCTTTTGCCCGACAGCTCGAAAACCCAGCTACTGTTGCCCGTTTTGCTTTGAATATCGAACGCTACGGCTTGCCAAAAGACTATTATAAAAGCTACCTCAAAAAGGTGGCTGCTATTAATATTGACGACATACACGCTATAGCTAATAAATACATCCTTCCTAAAAATGCTTATATACTGGCAGTGGGCAAGGCAGATGAAATTGCAGAAAAACTGACTGGTTTTGGCAAACTAACATACTACGATATTTACGGAGAAGAATATACACCTTCAAAAGATATTCCGACCGACTTAACAGCACAAAAAGTAATTGCTAATTATATCAGTGCAATTGGAGGGCAAGAAAATATAGAAAAGATTAAAGACCTCAAAATATCTATGAAAGCACTTTTCGGACCGCAGGAGGAGATTATCATAGATCTTATTCAGAAAGCACCTAATTACTCTTTGACAACTATAAGTGTTAGTGGAAATGCCATGGGTAAGGAGGTTTTTGACGGAAAGAATATTACAAAATATGAGATGGGAAACAAACTACCTTCAAATGAGGGTGAAAGAAAAGATGCAGCGGTGGAATCTTACATAGTCCCAGAACTTAGTTTTGACCAAACCGGTGTTGACGTCGCTCTTATCGGAAAAGAGCGTATCGAAGGGCAAGATGCCTATGCAGTGAGCGTTACCTTACCTTCAGGCAAACAAAAAATGTACTACTATGATACTAAAACAAACTTAAAGGTAAGAGAAACTGAAACGGTGCAAATACCAGGCGGTGAGATGGTAATGGTCAAAGACCTACTTTCTTATATAGAGAAGGCAGGGGTTAAATTTCCTTCAGTCGTTATGATCCCTCTGGGACCTCAAAAAGCAAAAGCTGAATTAGTCAATATTGAAGTAAATACCGGAGTAGGAGACAGCGCATTTGCTACCGAATAAACTATATGAATTAAGAACGTGTTTGGGTTAAAATTCTTAGGCTAAATAGGGTTTCTTCCAAATGCGTTCTAATCTCTTCAAAATACATTCGTAGATAGTTATTACTCATATACTCGAACACCTCCGACAAAAGTTTGTAATACGTTTACCCTACGCAAGTTTTCTTGTCTAATCTCCATAATATCTTTATCTAATATTACAAAGTCTGCCCACTTACCAACTTCGATGCTGCCTTTTTCCTGTTCTTCAAAATTGGCGTAAGCTGCCCAAATCGTCATAGCTTTGAGTGCTTCCTTCCTGCTAACACTATTTTCAATCTGAAAACCACCTTTAGGAAATCCTTCAATATCTCGGCGTGCAACAGCTGCATGGAATCCGTACAACGGGTTGATATGTTCTACCGGAAAATCACTTCCAAAAGCAATCAATTCATTTTGTTTTAATAAATTCTTAAAAGCGTAAGCCGTTTTTACACGTTCTTTTCCTAACCTATCGGCAGCCCAGTACATATCTGAAGTACAATGTGTGGGCTGCACCGACGGAATGATATTATAGGCAGCAAATTTTTTTAAATCCGACGGTGCGACTACTTGAGCATGCTCTATACGCCAACGCTTGTTATTAGCTTTTTTTAAGTACTGCCCATAAATATTTAGTACCAAGCGGTTGGCAGAATCACCAATACAGTGTGTATTTACTTGGAAGCCTGCTTCATTAATTTCACTAATAACCTGACTTAGATCTTCGGGATTATTAAGCAAAAAACCATTACTCTGGGGTTTGTCTTGATAAGGAACAAGCAAACAAGCCCCCCGAGACCCCAGAGCCCCGTCGGCATACAACTTAAATGAGCGTACGTTAAGCCTATTAGTTTTAATAGTTCCTGTGTTAAAGAAGTATTCTTTATCAAGAGGATTAATCATTGCATAAATACGTATATTGAGTTCTCCGTTGCGCTGCATACTGTTCAAAAGCATAATCTGTTTTTTGCGCAGACCTGCCTCTGAGAGCGTGGTTAATCCTACAGTAAAACAGGCATTTTGGGCTTGAACCAAAGATGCACGTATTTGTTTTTCAGAAGTTTTGGGTATATTTTTTTTTACTAATTGAATAGCATTGTCTATTAGGATACCAGTGGGTTCTCCGTTTTCGACAACAATCTCCCCACCGGCAATTTTGGTTTCGGTACTAATTCCCGCTAAGTCAATAGCTTTTTGGTTCACAAGTATCGCATGCCCATCGATGCGAGTCAGAGCAATGGGGCGGTTAGGGAAGAGGGCATCAAGTTTTGCTTTGTTTGGAAACTGCTTTATTTTCCAATCATTCTGATCCCAGCCTCTGCCAATAATCCAAGTGCTAAGCGATGATTTTTCAGCATAGGTAGCAACTCTTTCTATGACTGCGTCGTAAGACGTTGTTCCGGTTAAGTTAACTTCCCTGAGAGATTGGGCAAACTCGAAAAAATGGCAGTGGGCATCAATAAAGCCAGGACATACTATCCTTTGTTGAGCATCTACTATTGTAGCGGCTTGGTACTTTTTTCGAATCGCTGTATCACTACCCACAGCCACGAACTTCCCATCTTTTACAGCTAGAGCTGAGGTGATAGAAAAATTACTATCAACAGTGTAAATTTTAGCATTGGTAAGTATCAAATCTGCTGTCTCTTGTTGTTTACAGGCATTGAATAAGAGGAGGCTGAAAAATGTAAAGTATAGGTGTTTCATATTTTTTATACTAGCAGTGATTAAAAATAAGTTTTTAACTTGGGTAATAAATAAGAATGATACGCTTTTTATTCTCTAATATAGAATTTATTTGGTACATTTGTTGTTAATACATTGTAAGAAACAATACTTATTGTAGAACTATTATGGCAAATATGTTAAAATTAAAGAATATACTATTGATAATAGTATTTATTGTAGGGCTTTCTGCCTGTGCAACTACTTATAAAACTTGTCCGACCTATTTAAAAAATCATCAGCCCCAGCAAGAGAAGAATATTTTTTCATCTGCTGATGAAGGCAACATTTGATAAATAAAGCCTTCTTATCGCTTTTTAGGGAACTTCATACGATAAGTTGCCTTCACTTTGCCTCTCGTGATTGCTTGCAACTTCCCTTCAATTAAACGTTTTTTCAAAGGATCAATGTGTTCTATGAATAATTTTCCTTCCAGGTGGTCGTATTCATGTTGGATTACTCTGGCAACAATACCTCCAAATTTTTCTTCACGCTCACTCCAATTTTCATCAAAATAATGTATTGTAATTGTATCAGGCCTAGTTACTTCACCTCGTATATTGGGTATACTCAAACAGCCTTCTTCAAAAAGAAATTCTTTGCCTTTTTCCTCGATTTTCTGAGGGTTTATAAAGACTTTTTTTGAATTTTTTAAATTGTCTTTGTCAATAGGTTCAGGGTCTATAACAAATATTCTGATGCTTTTTCCAATTTGGGGAGCTGCCAGCCCCACTCCCTCTGCAGCGTACATTGTTTCAAACATATCTTCTACTAATTTTTTTATATTTGTATCACTACTTTTTGAAACTTCTTTTGCTACCTTTTTTAGTATAGGATCACCGTAGGCGATAATAGGATAAATCATGGAACAGGTACTTTAATAAGTTTTGCAAGAGTACGTTTGAGAAAAACTTGCTACAAATTTACTCTGAATTTATTACTTATTCTACCCTATTGAATTAAGAATAATTTTTTTCAAAACGTAAGACTAATTTAAAAATATTGCATACTTTTGTTTGTAGGCTAATCTAGTAGCGTTGAATATAAAAGAACATTATAAGGCTTAAAAAGTTATATATGTTCATATAAGTAAAATCAACTAAAGTTATGAATGCGGATAAAGACACAGCAATACTTGAAGAATTTACCTCTTCCGAGTATAAATACGGTTTCGTCAGCGACATAGAGGCTGAAAGTGCTCCCAGAGGATTAAATGAAGATGTTATTAGATTTATTTCAAAAAAGAAAAATGAACCCGAATGGCTTACTGCATGGCGCTTGAAAGCCTATAAGGCCTGGTTAGTAATGAAAGAACCAGATTGGGCTAATGTCATTTACAGTAAAATTAACTACCAAGACGTCATTTATTATTCTGCTCCTAAACAAAAAGAAGCACCGAAATCCTTAAACGAAGTAGACCCTGAGCTATTGCGTACTTTTGAAAGGTTAGGAATTTCGCTAACAGAACAGAAAAGATTAACTGGTGTCGCAGTGGATGCAGTAATGGATAGTGTATCGGTAGCCACTACTTTTAAAGAAAAACTAGGTGAGCTGGGTATTATCTTTTGCTCGTTTAGTGAAGCTGTTAAAGAGTACCCCGATCTAGTTAAAAAATATTTAGGTTCAGTTGTACCGATTACTGACAATTATTTCTCTGCCCTAAACGCTGCCGTCTTTAGTGACGGTTCATTTTGTTATATTCCTAAGGGTGTACACTGCCCGATGGAACTTTCTACCTATTTTAGAATTAATGCCGCTAATACCGGTCAATTTGAGAGAACACTTATTGTTGCAGATGAGGGCTCACATGTAAGTTATCTTGAAGGATGCACTGCTCCCCGAAGAGATGAAAATCAGCTACATGCGGCAGTAGTAGAAATCTACGCTGCTAAAGATGCAGAAGTAAAGTACTCCACAGTACAAAACTGGTATCCAGGCGATGAAAATGGAAAGGGAGGCATTTATAACTTTGTAACTAAAAGGGGGATATGTGCTGGCAATCATGCCAAAATATCTTGGACACAAGTAGAAACTGGTTCGGCAGTAACGTGGAAATATCCAAGTTGCATTTTAAAAGGAGATTATTCAATCGGTGAGTTCTATTCAGTGGCTGTAACTAATAATTTTCAACAAGCAGACACTGGTACAAAAATGATTCACTTAGGCAAAAATACTAAGAGCCGAATTGTTTCAAAGGGCGTTTCTGCTGGGAAGAGCCAGAACAGCTACCGAGGATTGGTCAAAGTAATGAAGCGGGCAAAAAACGCACGCAACTTTTCTCAGTGTGATTCGCTACTAATGGGTAATAAATGCGGTGCACACACCTTCCCGTATATTGAAGTAGATAATAAGTCGGCAACAGTAGAACACGAGGCTACTACCTCAAAAATTGGTGAAGATCAAATTTTTTATTGTAACCAAAGGGGTATTGATACCGAGCAAGCCGTTGCGCTGATTGTTAATGGATATTGTAAAGAGGTACTCAATCAGTTACCGATGGAGTTTGCCGTAGAGGCACAAAAACTTCTGGAAATTAGTTTAGAGGGAAGTGTGGGCTAATTTTGCGGCTAAATCATTATCAGCATAGCTTATTTATTCATAGAATGACTTTCATGTCTGTGTAAATTTAGTTTCTTCTCCCGCTGCTTTTGTTACTATTTGCATTCCATTTTTAGCCATGTAAAAACTGCATTCAACATCTGGTGTCCTGATTAATTTGCCACTAATGCCAATCGTTTTTGTTTTCCATAAAACCGTTCGCTAGTTCTTCTGCATACAACTTAACTTGCATTGAACTCCCGTCAGCTAAAATATTTGCCAACTCCAATTGTGTAGCTACCATCTTATCTTCTTTTATAAGAATAATGTCTTTTGACAACTGTTTTTAGGAACTGCAGCAACAACAGCAGCAGCAGCAGCAGCAATGATAGTCTTGAGAATAAACATTCGCTGACAAAATTACTAATGGTATTACTAATAGAATCTTTGAACTTTTCATTTACTTTTACTTTTGTTTAATTTATACTAACTGCTATACTCAAATTGCTTACAACTAATAAATATCATCACCACCCTGTACGCTTGAATAATTAACTTTCAGGGCGTTAGCTTTCCTGAGTTCTTGTCTTACATCAGAGACAATGCCCATTTTAGCTTTTCTATCTACTTTGAGAGACATAGTAATTTTATCTTTCTCCACTTCGTCGAGTTTAGCTTTTTCTTGCAAGACAAAATTGGGTATTTCCTTAGGTATGATTAGTACATCATTAACTTGTACTCTGGGTTCTCTACCATACCTATCAGTATCCTTTGGCTTACCTATGTAGATATAACTTATAAGTGATTTCTTCTCCAATTTCTGCAGTTGACTCGCACTAGGCAGTTTGTTTTCTACTAAAAGATCAGTTTCACGTAGTACTGTAGTTACCATAAAAAAGAATAGTAACATGAAGATAATATCCGGTAAAGCTGAGGTAGGAATCTCTTGGCTGGTGTTTGTTTTCTTTTTAAACTTAGACATATTTGATAAATTTTAGTAAGTTTTACTGTGAAGTACCTGCCCACAACAGAGCCGTTAGGTTGAGTTTGGAGCTTGTAGACGTACACCCATTTGTTTTTTGATCCGATTGACTCATTACGTTTCACAAACACGCTTTAGTACAAAGATAGCACACGAGGCTCGCACGCCATCTGTATTCTGATAAATGTTTTTACAATTTATTTTTAATCTACAGTCCGCTAATATCTGTTGGCTCCGCATCTGATATTTGTATAGGATATGCTTTTCTAGCCCTATCGTACATAGCCTTTTGGTCAGGGTTTTTTTTATCCAAACTATTGTATTGCTCTAAGCTAATTCCCAGATATTCTGCTCTGAGTTCATGATAGGCCCGCTTCAAATCATCATACACGCCCACATAAGTTTCATAGCTAGTACCTCTGTCTGTTTTTAGGGATACAACTGCTTTTTGAGGGCTTTCAGAGGACTTAGGGTCTGTACCATTATTATTCACAAATTCTTTGACTTTCTCTGTAAGAGAGTTAATATCATATAAGGGGCTACCCTCCACCAACAGACGATTTTGAGAATTAACTAATATATTAAAAATATTTTTCTCTTTAAGTTTCACTTCGTCTGGCTCCTCATCTGGGGGCAAGAGTACAGCAATTCCTTTGTCAGAAGCGATAGTGGTTGTTACTAGAAAGAATACAAGTAACAAAAAAGCGATATCTGCCATTGAACTGGCATTAACTTCGGTAGATTGCCTATTTTTCTTTTTAATTATCATTTATTTTATCAGGTTAGTAATCCAATTGACAATTATACCTAAAATACCTAACACGATCATAATATAGGTCATTATTAACGCTGCACCAATTCCCCTAATTGTTCCTGGGGAAACAGCGGCTACCGACTTGACATTGGCAAAAGTAACCGCGTCAGATAAGGTATAGCCTACCATGAAAATTACTGCTACAATAGTCAGAGAGATAAGGGAGCGAACAAATATTTTAGGTTTGCTAAAACAACTCATAATAAAGCCGATGACTATGCTCAAAGCACAAATACCAATCAATAGGTAGGTTAGCGGTATTACGTAATTTACAAAAATCTCTACTACAAATTCTGACATAACACAATTAATTTATTGATATTTTTAATTTAATTACTCTTTTGTTTCTTTGTGGCGAACCAGTACATCTACCAAAGAGATAGAAGCGTTCTCCATTTGATTTACGATTGCATCTATTTTAGCAATACAATAGTTGTAAAATATTTGCAGAATAATAGCCACTATCAACCCACCTACAGTGGTAAGCAGGGCTATTTTTATGCCTCCTGCTACTAATGAGGGAGAAATATCACCTGCTGCTTCAATAGCATCAAAAGCACCAATCATGCCGATTACAGTACCCATAAAGCCTAGCATAGGGGCTAAAGAGATAAAAAGTGATATCCAGACCAAACCTCTTTCTAGTCTGCCCATTTCTACAGATCCGTAAGAAACGATAGATTTTTCTACCATTTCAATACTTTCTGAATAGCGCATCAGCCCCTGTGTAAAAATAGAGGCAACAGGTCCTCTGGTGGCTTTTGTTACATCTACAGCACTGTTTACGCCACCATCCTCTAAAGCTTTCTTTACATTGCCCAACAATTTCTCTTCATTGACGCTAGCCAAATTTAAAGTAATAATTCTCTCTATAGCGATGGCGAGTCCGAGGATAAGACAAATTAGTACTGGAGCCATGAATGTAGGGTCTCCCTCAATAAATTTGTCTTTGATCCATTGATGACCAATAGATTCTTCTTCTTCCCTGCCTTCTTCTAACGATGTGAGGGTAGAATTTTGCTCAGTATCAGTGCCTTCATCACCAACTATGGAAGAGTCTGCTACCTCAGTGTTTGTGGTGTCATACTCTTCATCCTGGGCATAGACACTAGGTCCGAGAGTAAGTACGCAAGCTAAAAATAAGGACGTCAATACGCGTTTCATAAGTATGGGTTTTTTGTTATGTAAAATGTTTTAAAAAAAAGTAAGTTGAGATTTTGGCGGAGAGAAAGGGATTCGAACCCTTGGTACTCTGTTGGAGTACATCCGCTTTCCAGGCGGATACCTTCAGCCACTCGGCCACCTCTCCATAAGCGAATACGCAGGCGGTTAATTACGGACTGGCTGTTCACGCTGAGGTTCTGTATAGACTCAGGGTTCTCACAAGCCTGCCCAACAGCAATATTCTTCTTCACTCTTGTCTAGCGTCCGATTTAATCCACAAAAGATAATCTCGTAAAAGTAGACAAAAGTTTTAAAAAAAAAAAAAATACAAAAACTTTGTTCCTTATGCGCCGGCGTAAATAAGGTGATTGGCATATACTCCATTACACAAAGTCTACTTGACGTGTGGGCGTATGAGTTAAAATAGGTTACAAAAAAAATTACTTCATTTTAAATACTCAAGTATTCTTTGAAATTAGTGCGAATGCATATTATCTTTGCTAGGGTACGTTATGTAATGACAAAAATTATCTTGTCAACTTTGTGAGAAGCATTCTCTTTAAAGGACAGAACAATCATTTATTATTCTGTAAGTGTTAACGATACAAAATTATGATCGAAGCTGATAACCTATGGGAAAATTTGCGAAACACATTAAGAACCTCATTGTCCTTAGAACTAAACGACAAGCAGCTAAAGACTCTTTACTTTATTTATACTGCCTACAAGCTAGCTGCTGCGGACGGTTTGGCAAAAGAAGAGATTGAAAAAATAAAGAAACAAACTAAAAAGCTAATCGGTCCGAAAAGCTTTGTACCCATATTCAATGTATTTTACAAATATTTAAAATACCTCAGTAATACAGATATTGTTAATCTTTCTTCCTATCTAATAAACACACTTAGCTCAAAAGAAATAGATATTATTGTTAGAAACACTACAGAAATACTAAGTGGCGATAATGAGATTTCGCAAAAAGAAGAAGAAGGACTGACGTCATATTTACCACAAAATACTGTTTTATCTGTTATGACACTATGGAATAAGAAACTGAAACAAAAAAAGCTATAGAAATTTATAAAACAGAATCGCTATGCTTTTTCTAGTACATAAGTAACTTGGCGGAAAAAGAAAAACAAATTACTATAAGTTGCCTCTTTCACTACTAATTTTTGTTGTGCCAATACCTGTCGCCAGGCTGTGTCGGTCTTGTTTGTATGAGGATGGCTGACAAACTCCATATTCATTAAACTATCGGCAAAAAAGGTAAGATATTTTTGAAAGGTATTCTTAAAAATATCTTCGATGATAATGATTTTTTTGCCCACCCTACGAGCTTCCACAATAATTTTTTCGGGATTGGGTGTGTGGTGCAATACCGTCAATAGTAGCACTATATCAAAAGCCTCATTTTCAAATGGCAACGTTTGGCCATCATAAATTATTGGTTCTACTGTTGGGGTCATGCTTGCATCAATAATATCGAGTGCTACGGGTGCAAAGCCTTTTTGCTGCAAAGCCATACAGACTGTTCCTAATCCACTACCAATTTCTAAAATCTGATCGTCAGGCTGAAAAAATGCTTGAATACGTCCTAGTTTCTGTTGAGCATCCCAGAGCCATAGTTTAAAAATCAAGCGGCGAAAAAAAGAAAGAGAATGAAAAAAGTGAAGAGACATGAGTTTTGCTTAATAAAAGTATATTCTAGTATCCCTTTGCCGTATCATCGCCACGCGTATAATCTGCTGCTCCTTCGAGGTTGCCATGCGGTGTAACCAGGATGGCATCTACACGACCAAGTTTAGCTGTATAGTCAATTAAATGGCCAAGGCTTTTGAGCTTACTTTCCACTGCTGTATCAAGTGCACCTTCTTCCACAATAATTTTATCGGGCAGCCATTGTGAATGCACCTTTTTGGCATTTACTGCCTCTTGCATAGTCATTTTATAATCTATGACATTTACAATAGTTTGATAAACTGAAGTGATAATTGTAGACCCGCCGGGTGTACCTAAAACCATCAATAACTTACCATCCTTCTCTACTATGGTAGGTGTCATACTGCTGAGCATACGCTTTTCAGGTTCAATTGCATTGGCTTGACCTCCTACCAAACCAAATTGATTGGGAATGCCGGGCTTGACACTGAAGTCGTCCATTTCATTATTAAGGAAAAAACCGCCTCCTTTTACGAGTACTTTAGAACCAAAACCCCCATTCAGTGTGGTGGTAATAGCTATGGCATTGCCATCTTTATCGACGATAGAAAAATGAGTGGTTTCAAAGCTTTCAATCACTTCTACCACACCTGCTTTGATCTCTTGTGAAGAAGTCTTTTGGTCTGTACGAATGTCTTTGATTCTTTCTTTGATATATTCATCACTCAATAGCATTTTTAACGGAACTTCATAAAAATCATTATCACCTAAGTGCGTGGCACGGTCTGCAAAAATGCGGCGTTCGAGTTCTGTCATCAGGTGTACTGTTTCGGACGAATTATGTGGAAATTGACCCAATTTGAATGACTCTGAGCCCTTCAGTAATTGAAGTAAAGCCACACCACCGCTTGACGGCGGAGGCATACTGATAATTTTATGTCCTTTATATATAGCAATCATTGGTTTGCGCCAGACTGACTGATACGCGTTGAGGTCTTTTTGTGTAATAATTCCTCCACAGGCATTCATCATTTTGATAATCAATTCAGCAGTTTCACCCTGATAAAAGCCTTCCTTACCTTTGTCTCTGATTCGTGTGAGTGTTTGGGCCAGATCGTGATGGTAGAGCGTATCGCCATCTTGCCAGAGGCTATCTTGGACAAGGTGAGGTTTTGTGTCATTCAGTCGAATAAAATCTTGGCGGTAGCGGTTTAGTTTTTTGACTTCATTACGTGTTAAGGGAATGCCGTTTTTGGCTAGATCTATGGCAGGCTGTACCAGTTGCGAGAAGTCTAAAGTGCCAAATTTCTCATGTATGCTTGCCATTCCATCTACGGATCCGGGTACTCCTACCGCTAGGCAATTTTCACGACTGAGCATTTTGATGGGATTACCCGATGCATCAAGGTACATATTGTGCTGTGCCTTTTTGGGTGCTTTTTCTCTAAAATCGAGTACATAGATACTTCCATCTGCTTTTCTACTCACCATAAAACCCCCACCGCCCACATTGCCGGCAGAAGGATACACTACAGCTAAGGCAAATTGTACGGCAACCGCTGCATCAAAAGCATTACCACCTTTCTTAAGAATTTCCACCCCTACTTGTGAGGCCAAAGGATGTGCTGAAACAACCATACCATTACTGCTAATCAGCCCTCTATCTCTTTTTAACTCTTTAACTACTTGCTGATCGCACGAAGGGCAGCATATGATTAGGAAACAAAATGCAATTATTTTTTTACACATATTTTCTTTGATTAAACGAATAAGAAGACATTAAAGATATTCAACAGTAATTGATTTTTACTCAAAAAACAAAGGGTGGCAAAATTAAATTATCAGCGAGCGACAAAGTAAAACCTTGGAAAGTCCGTAGCTCTCGGACACTGAGAGACCACTCAATTTATATCATATGTTTTCTAACAATTTAGCTAAATGCTGTGGAGACATATAAATGTTATGAGCATCTTAGCCTTTGTTAGTAGTATTTGCTACTTTCATCTTTCGAAAATTTTTAAGTATTCTTATGTATTGCCCCCAGCTTGGAGTAGTATATGAATTACCCTGTTCTTGCGGGAGAGCATTCTCAAAGAAGGTTTCAAAATTTTCTAAAACATTGACCAATCCTTTTGAGGATTTTCTCCATAATTCAGCACAATTAAAAGATACTGTTTCTCTCAAATTTTCTTTTAATACTATTGGAATAGTTTCTTTAAATATGATTTCACCTGTATCAATATGTTTATCTATTTTATGGATAGTATAACCAGTAATACTTGAATTATTATAAATCTGCCATATTATACTGTGAGCATTTTGATAAGCGGGTAATTCTTCGTGATGAGTGTTAATCATCCCGAATTTTGGAACAGAGAAAACTCTTTTCCCAATATATCCATTACCTAAACTAAGACCAATATCAGCTTTATTACTACTAAAGAATTCGACAGTTTGAGAACAGTTGATATTTGGCGTTATATATAAAGGTATATTGTGCATCTTACACAAATCCTCAATAGGTTCTATTTTCAGGAATTTTGAGACATCATCAGAGTACCATTTTCTCATTCTAATTCCATTTAAAGCACCGAGTAAACCTATCTTAGTGGTCTTATTTATTTTTCTTTTGTAATATTTTTTTTTGTTGCTAACAAAGCCCTGACTTAGGACTACTGCCTTCACCTTAATCATTTTTGATTTAACTAATTCAACTAATTGTACTGATGCCAGACCTTTTTCAGAACTCGTCAGGATGATGACTTCAATCATTTGTAAGGATTTAAATTAGTTTTTAAGGGAGATTTTTCTGCACTATTCAAAATAAAGTAAAGGGAATGATTTATGTTCCAGTTACAATGCACTTGGTCTCGTCGGATAAGTAATTCACTAAACTTGGGTTTCACTCTTAGTGGAAAATGACAGCCTCTCTCTGCTGAGGCGCAAGACATAAAACCAGCCTTAAAGACCGATTTATAAGCCTGCCGATTGAAATGAAAAAAACGACCATAGGGATAAGCAAAATGTAATACTTTACCACACTTTTCACTGAGTATTTGATAAGATTGATTAATGTTTTGTTCTACTTCACTGATACTTGTTTCAGAAATATTTATATGACCAATAGTATGAGATCCTATTTCATGCCCTTTTTTTAATAAACTGTTCACATCGTTCCAATCCAAGAATTCGGTTGGACAGAAATCTAACTTTTCCTTGCAGAAAGTTTTAATTTTAGAGAAATTTTCCAATCCTATAGAGTCTGGATTTATGAAAAAACAGCCTTTAGCACCATATTTTTCTAATATTTCTGCAGCTTTCAAATTATTTTTAAATCCGTCATCTGAACTAATTGAAATATATGGCTTATCAATTTCATTTGATAGAACTTTATCTACAGCTTCAGAATAACTAATAAATGTATGGTTTTTTACAAGGACATTTAGCAAGTTATCAAAATTCTCAACTTCATCATCAAAAACATGATGGATCAACAAGAATTGGACTCTTGGTTTTTCAAATACTTTTTTCGAATTTGGTAATTTAATTTGAGACAGCATGTCCAAGGCAATACTTCTCGCAAACTTTCTAAAGGTTTTAGGTCTACTTCTCTTTACCTGCTCAAATGTTTTTGTTAATCCTTTCATCATTTCTAATTTTGTATTGTAGGATAAGAAAATATACAGATATGAAGTATCGCAGTGGGAGATTAATACATAATTCTTGTGGGAAAAATCCGAGTGATAAATACTTGCTCTCAGTGCAGAAGCATAAGGGTAAGAAAAAGTCTATATCAAATGTAGATTTTATCACCACCAATTTTTGTTTTTTGAGTAAATAAGCATCACTACAAGAGAAAAATTGTATCCTGCCAGATAAGAAAAAGCCAAAGATATGGCTTTTTCATAAAAGTAAAAAAACAAAAAAGAAGATAATATAATAGTTACTTGCCTAAATAAACTAAAAAAACTTACCAAGTCAGGTCGTGATTTAGATATACAAACTCTATCGAGTACATCAGTAATTGCCATAGGAATTACTGCAAACAATAAAACATAAAGTACGTATTCTCCTCCTTCATAAGATGTACCGTAGACGGTATAAATTATATCTGAGAATAAAAAAATAATTGAGGCAGCTAGGCAAGTAACCAAAAAATTAAGCTTAATACTTTTTTTTACCGAGCTCGAGTAAACCTTCGGAGTATTTTTTTGCTCGGAAAGTACAGACAATACAACACTAGAAATAGCACCCGGTATAAAAAGAGCTATTTGACTAAGTTGATTGGCAGAATTAAAAATACCGACTTCTATAAAATCGGTTTTTATCAATAGCAAATAGTGGGTAAACCAGACACCAAGTGAGTATATCATCTCTTTTATAGCAAGAGGTAGTGAAAATCTTAGGGTAGCTATTATCTTACTACTTACCAATTTTTTATAGCTAATCAGTATACCTAGTCGGTTGAGTTCTTTGTTGATTAAAATGTGAGTTAATAGCCAACTAACAGCCATATTTATCAATAAGCTTAACAACGATCCATTAAGCCCTAATGAGTAGGTGAAAAACAATAAAACAGGAAAAGAAATAATGCCTATGACAACATTTACTTTCGTCATTGCTTTAAATAACTGCAAGCCAGCGACTACACCTAGCTGGTATCTGTTTAATATATAAAAAAACAAAAAAATACCACCAATTCTTAAAGATACGGCAAGATGTTCGTTTTCGAAAATATAAACAGAGATAAGAAATGAGAAACAAATAAGTATTAGGCATGATAATAAAGCAAAAACAAAATTAACTAAGCTGATAGCAGAAATTATTTCTCCTACTTTCTCTTTATTTTTTTGAATACTTTCAGCAATCAACTTAGTTGCTGTAAACTCTAATCCGAACGAGGCAATTAAACCAAACACAGACAGGGTCGATTTTACCATTGACAACTCGCCAAAAATATTACTACCTAAAAAGTTTGCAATAAATAATGAAGCTACTAACGATAAACCTTTTATAACAATATTTCCTGAAATTGCCCAAAAGGCACTATTGATGAGTTTATTTTGTATTTCATTTGCTAGTATTGTTTTTTGTACAAAACGTTTTATCATAAAAAAATTAAAGATTAAAAAATTTATTTTCTATTCTAAAAGATCGGTTATTTTCACTAAAAACATATTTCCGATTCTATCTGAAAAAGCGATTTTTTTTTTATCTTCAGATAGCGATAAATGCATGATATAGTTATGATCTTTGTTGTAATTTTTACTGTGGTATAAATTTTCTACTAAGGAGCCACTAAAATTACTTTTCTTGATATAACCGTCATAGCTTGAGGTTATAAATGTATCATTTGACAAGACTGATATGGCAGATATCAGGTGTTGGTGTAATCTAAATTTTCTCTTGATTTGCATTGAACTGTCAAAAATAACAATATAGCCTTCCATATCTCCAACGATAATTTTATCTTTATAAAGACGAATGCTGCTCAACAAATTGTCTAAAACAACGGACTCTTTAACTTTAAAATATTTATTTATATCCCACAGCATTGCTTTTCTATCATGGCCGGCAGATACCATAAATCGTCCATTTTCTGATATATCAATAGATCTAATAATGCTTTGATGCTGACCAATAAATTTAGGTTTCGCATTGGGGTTTTGTATGTCTATTAAAAACATGTTTCCATCATTGCCTGCACTTATCAAAAAAGTTGTTTGAGGTACAAAGGCAACTATATTTACAGCACCTTCGTGTATTTTATAATTTCTATATAAAATTTTGTTATTGATATCCCACACATCTACTATGCCCGAGTGAGAAGAGGCAGCGAGGTATTTTTCACTGTTGTCAAAAGTTAAAAATTTTATACCCCCATTTTCATGCCCAAATGATATTATTTTATGGTTTGGTTTGAGCATATTTTCTATATGTATGGTCTGATAGTTATGACTCAAACGAGCCATGTAGGAAACCCTACTGAATGCAAAAGATCTGATGCAAAACACTTCTTTATATTTTTTGATTTGCTGTATACCTTGCGATAAGGCGGGATTAATAAAAATCATATAAATAAAGGTCAAGCGTGTAAGCATACATATATTGAATTTAGGCATTTATTTTCTTATTGTACGTTATATAAAAAGTGGCATAAAAAAAAGTAAAAAAAACGATACCCTGTTGCCTCTCCAGAATAGATTCGGAAAGCATCGCTACAAATACAGGTATTAAAAAACCCAGTATGTACTTTGATTTAAGTTTTAAGAAAAAAACGAAAATAATAATCAGCATTGAAAACAGCACTGAGAAAGGCAAAAGCCCTGCTGTTAGTAGCGTTTGTATAAATTGATTGTGTGCATCGTAGCCAATGTCAATTCCCCGATCAAAACCCGTAATATAATAATACTTGTGTAAGGCTTCTTGCCTATCTCCTATACCGTATCCCCAAAAAGGAGAGTCAGCTATAGCTGCTAGTGCTCCGTTCCAAATCTGGAGTCTTTCATTGATGGCACTAAAAGTACTTCTATCCAAATATTTATCAAAATACTCGACCATGTGAGTGCGATTATTGAATAAGGGTATAATGAACAAGCTTCCCAAGGAGATACCTAATAAGATACCTTTTTTATTAAAGAAATTAGTTTTTTCATGTATATAAAATGCAAGATATAAGAGTAGAACCACAAATAAAGATAGGATGCCTGCTCTACTTTTTATAAAGAGAATAGACAAAGAAGTAAAAGTTAATAAAGATAGTTTAATGAAAAATAGAGGAAATGATATGTTTCCCGAGTCTTTTTTGCAGCTAAAAATGTCAATGATCAAACTAAAGCTAAAAATTAAATAAATAGAAAAATAAGTTGAATGTAAGCCTAATATTTCGGTAAAATAATTGTAACCCTTGGTTAAGGGTATTGAATACTCATCATAAATTATCAATGCGTACGTATAGCAGATTAGTAACGCTATTATGTTTGAAGTAATAAAACAAATATAAATGTATTTGATACTCTTTGCTGATAAGTATTTGCTCGACTCAACAAAAGCTAATGGCAAAAATAAAAAGGTCAGTAATTTTTCTGTATTTTTGACACTGAGGTATAAATTATCTGAATAAAAGGCAGAAAAACATAACAAGATAAAATATACTATTGAAAGGTTGATTTTTTTACTACTAAAATTAGGAACTGTTTTGGTTTTTGAGCAAATGTATACCGTGTAACTCAATAGCAAAATAATTGTTATTGAGTTTACTTGTGGAATAGAAGCTAAGGGAAGAGTTATGACCACAGAGCATAGCAAAAGACATATAATTCTTTCGCGCATTGACTATAAATTAACAAAAGAGTGACAGACGTAGTATTTGTTGTTTTAAAGTTTATCAAAAAGCTAATAATTTTTTATGGATATAAAAGCTTCATAATAAACTTAACCGATATAAAAATCAAAAAAGTTAGGAAAATAAACACTAAAAACATGCTTAATCCACAACCTCTAAAAAGTACTAATAAGCATTGGTAATAATACAGTGAGGGAATATAATTTATGATATTGCCCTCTTTTATCAAGGGTATTATGGTTAAATATAAAGAATTCAATACGACAAAAAATAATAGTCCAGAAAAAACCCCAAAAAAATGAAAATTCCAAAACATTTCTGCCTGAAAGCAAACTGGCCAGGATCCGCCTGTTTCTCTATATTTTTCTGATACACTCGCCGTATAATAGTGAATAATATCATGAGGTTTTACTGCAAAATATTCTCTGGGAACAAAAATAAAAAACGGTTTTAAGAAAGTTTCTCCATAAACTAGTCTATCTGGGTTTTTTGAAGCAGTTACTATTGCATTATTTGAATGGGCGTACACGTAAGATATTTCCAGATTATTCATGACAGAAGGCAAAAAATAACCAGACTTTATGTAATCCAGAACATGTGAACTAGCTTCCAGATTACTCTTGACTTTATATTCTCCATAGCCTCTCATAATAGACATTATTATTACCAAATACAAGCCTAATAATACAATAAAGCAAAGTATAAATATTTGTTTCAATTTTATATTTAACTTGAATTTTATAAATTCAAGCAAAAAGATAGGTAATAATAAAAATATAGCATCTTTTTTGTCTTCCCATGATACCATACAAAAGAAAACAATTATAAGAGTGTAATATAGAATCCTTTTGCTCAACTTATTTTCTTGGAAAATGCATACTATCAGGATGATAGCACCTACTGCCATAGGAATATTAGAAAAGCTCCCAGCTCCGCCCAGTAGGCTCAGATCTAATTCTATATAAGTAGGTATTATAATCAGCAGTAATGCAAGGCATTTTAAAATAATTTTAGGACGCTTTCTTAAATCGCATATTTGTTTAAATTTAAATGGAATTTTAAGCCTACTGGAAAAGAAAAAACTGATAATAATAAAGACATTAGCTAAATTATAGTAAGCCATTACTACCTCATAATTATCCCATTGGTAATAGATAGATAAAAGATGAGAGAAGACTACTTCTTCTTTAAAGGCTATACTGCCAAAAAGGAAATTTACATTGACATAAGATACTGCGACAAATGAAGGGGAAAGAAGAAAGATATTTCTTTTATCCTTATCTATGGAAAAAAAGACACTCAACAACAGCAATTGTGCAATTGCATAATTATATGTAGAGAAATTAACTGCTTGGTTGTGAGTAAAAAAAAAAGAAACTATACCTAATATAAACAGCAGCGAAATGCTAAATAATATCCATAAACCTGTCATTAAACTGTGCTTTCTTGTTTCCATTGAAACTCAAATACTTTTATCTTACCTAATTTAACCTGGCACTTATATTATAGAGTATAAAAATACAGATTACTAAAAAGAATAGTTTTAGTATTGCATTCACTGAATTTTACAAAAATCCAATGTTTTACTTTTTATATTATTAAAGTTTTTATGTGCTACCAGACGTACAATAATATCACTTAACTCTATTGCCTCTTCAAGTTTGTATAAAGTAAATTGTTTTAGTGAATTAATATTCGGTTCAACTGGTAGCACCTCGAACCCTGCTCGTACAAGATCCTCGACAATATACAAAGCAGGTGACTCCCTCAAATCATCAATGTCGGGTTTGAAGGCTAGACCCAAGCAGGCAATTTTAGGTTTTCTTCCCTCTTTCAGCTCAAACTTAAGTGCTGTATTTTTAATTTTCTCTAATGCCCATTGAGTTTTATAAGTATTTACTTCTCTAGCGGTACGCATCATTTTAGTTTCTTTGGGAAACTCTGAAATGACAAACCAAGGGTCTACTGCAATACAGTGACCACCTACTCCGATGCCCGGCTGCAAAATATTCACTCTGGGATGTTTATTTGCTAAGCTAATCAAATCCCAAACACCAACTCCTGCTTCTTCACAAATAATCGACAACTCATTAGCAAAAGCAATGTTATTATCGCGATAAGCATTTTCGGCGAGTTTGCACATTTCGGCCGTCTTGGCATTAGTAGAGTATAATTCACCTTTGACAAATAAGCTGTAAAAGCTCTTCACTTGTTGCGTAGATTCTTTATTGATACCACCAACTACCCGTTTGTTTCTGGCTAGTTCATAAATAACATTTCCGGGCAATACTCTTTCTGGGCAGTAAGCCATATAGAATTTATCTTTTAGCTCGGGACGCTTGGAAAGGATAAAATCAAGCATTTTACTTGTAGTCCCCACAGGGCTAGTTGATTCGATGATGACTAAATTACGAGTTTCTAAAACAGGAGCAATATTATTAACTGCATCTTCCACATAAGTAATATCAGGCTTTTTATCCTCTCCCAGAGGTGTCGGTACGGTAATTAGAAATACATCTGCTTTTTGAATTTGCTTGAATGCTTTTAAAAATCCATTTCTCACAGCATATTTTACTAATCCATCTAAGGCAGGCTCTATAATGTGGATTTTTCCCTGGTTAATAGTTTCTACTATTTCGGCTTTTACATCCATGCCGTATACTCGGATGTGGCGGGAGGCAATTAGTGCTGCAGTAGGCAGCCCAACGTAACCCAAACCGACTATGGAAACAGTTATATTTGATTTGCCTTTCATGTCAATCAAGTAAAAATTCGTGCAAATCTAACAATTATTTACACTTTGCCACTACTTGAAGCATAAAATCTAGTATGCGTTTAGAGGCTTTACCGTCCCCGTATGGATTGCGCAACAAGTTCATTTTTTGGTAACGCACTTCATCGGTCAATAAACTTAATGCTTCGGCAACTATTTTTTCTTGATTGGTGCCAACTAAAATAACTGTACCTGCTGCCACCGCTTCTGGTCGCTCGGTAGTTTCGCGCATAACTAATACTGGCTTACCTAAGCTAGGTGCCTCTTCCTGTACGCCACCGCTGTCGGTAATAATTAGTTTAGCAGTATTCATCAGCCATATAAAAGCTGGATAAGTTTGGGGAGCAATTAAATGTATGTTTCCCATATCACCCAGAAGTTCGTTCACGGGCTGCTGAACATTAGGATTTAAATGAACAGGATAGATAATTTCTGCCGCTGTTTTGTGAGCAAGGTCTTTGAGGGCTTGGCATATATTTAAGAACCCTTGCCCGAAATTCTCTCTTCTGTGTCCTGTTACCAAAATAATGGGTTTATCAAAAGAAAAACGTTTTTCCAAGGCAAGCACTTCAGCGGGTTTATTTTTATCAATTTTTTCTAAGCCTGAAAATAGTGAATCTATCACTGTATTGCCTGTTACAAGAATATTATCTGTATGAGTATACTCTCGTAGCAAATTATTTTTGCTGCTTTGCGTTGGCGAAAAATGATAAGTAGTTAATCTTCCGGTAAGTTGTCTGTTGATTTCTTCAGGAAAAGGAGACTGGGGGTTATAGGTCCTTAGTCCTGCCTCGATATGACATATTTTTGCCCCAAAATAAAAGCTGGCAATACTGGCAGACATAGTGGTGGTTGTATCGCCATGAACAAATACATAATGGGGTTTAAAATTTTCTAATACTGGTCGCATAGCGATTATTATATTAGCTGTCAGTTTATAAAGATTTTGACTGGGCTTCATCAAATCGAGATCATAGTTGGCTACTATATCAAAGAAGGACAATACCTGATCGAGCATTTGCCTGTGTTGGGCTGTTATGCAAACTTTTGTATCAAAAGTATGGCTGTCTTCAAATTTTTTAATAACGGGTGCCAGTTTAATTGCTTCGGGTCTAGTGCCAAATACAAAAAGACATTTTGTTTTTTTATCATTCACTGCTATACAGTCGTTAAGAATTAATACGCCCAGAGATAGCTACTTTTTCCATATTAAAATAAAATAAAGTATTAAATACGGCGTAAAACACCATACCTAACTGCCGGTTAAGTATACTTTCAGTGAGACTAAAAAAAATTATATTAAACAAGAAGATTATATAGGGATAGTTTTTTTGTTTGATAGCGCGAGCAAGCGGATAAAATAGTGTAAATATAAAAATTAGTAAACCTACTATCCCTTGTCTTATCCAAATATCAAGGTATTGATTGTGAGGGTCTGTAGAGGTCCAGGTCTTAATCTCTCGTATGGACTTGTTGACTGCTTCGGGTCCGTCTCCAGTTCCTACACCAAAAAAGAAATTATCTTTAACTAAATGCCACACACTACTCCATACATAAATACGATCTTCAGGGTAGTATCCTTTTTCATTATCACTAAAGTAGCGTTTATATTTCTTCACGTACATGTCTGTTCTCCATGATGGGTGATGCTCTACAAAGAAAAATACTACACCTACACCGATTACAAACAATAAACATAAAATTATTTTTTTCATCCTACTTTCAATATAAAAAAAGCAAAAAAGACTGAGAAAAATAATGGCTAATAAGCCAATTCTACTTTCAAAAAAGTAGGTAATTACAATTAAAAAGGCCAGTATTACAAAAGCTAATATATCATATAATTTACCATCTTTATTGATACAACTTATAAAAGCAATAAAACCACAAGTGAGGACATATAAAATAACATAGGTTCGGTGGAGTGCTTCATTGAAACAGGTGATAAATTCATTTTTATTCTGATGCCCTTGTAATACATAAATATCGAAACAATAATAGATAATAATCAGTGTAATACATGCGAGTAATGAGTACAGCACAATATACACTTGATTTCTCGTAATAGGTAGTATTGAAAAAATAAGTGGAAATATGATTAAACTAAAATATTTTTCTAGCCTGCCTATTCCTTCGTTGAGATGTTCTACGTCTGTTCCTAGAAGCCAAAAGACATTCACCCAATATAAACCACTCAATAAAATAATTGAGTTAATACGTCTTTTAAAGGTGGAAAACATATTTTTATGAAAAGCAACATAAGCTGCCGTTAATAATAACACCACTATCAAATACGATGATAGTAGAGGATACAGGAATATAAGGCTTAGTATCAGGTTTATTTGTAAAGCTATAAATATGCTCCAATAAGTATCTTTTTTATTCTTAGGATTATAATTCATTAATGGTTTGCCGATTTAGAATTATTGTTGACTGCTGAATTAGACCAAGCCCGATATATTTTTAAGCTATTTTTTGCGAAAGCTTCTTCACTATACTTTTCTTTAAAACACAGTTTAATTTGCTCTTGCATATTTTCATATTCTTCATGGGTAATATTCTTCAAAAAGTCAATAATTTTTTCAAAATCGTTATGTGGTATGCATATCCCAGTTTGATTCTGGACGATATATTCTTGCAAACAACCTACTTGGTAAGCAATAACAGGAGTAGCAAACGAATAGGAATGAATAATCACACCGCTTTGAGAAGCAGAATTATAAGGTAAGATAACAAAACTTGAAGTTCTGTGTAATTTTTCCAACATACTACTGCCAATAAAGGAATTAATAATTTCAATGTTCTCGGGAAATTTTCCTTTATAAGGCGGGAGCTTTCCTTTGCCAGCAATAGTAATCTTCCACTCCATTGAACGCTCGCGAAATATCTCGGAAAGCTTATATAAATTTTCTATGCCTTTATATTTTTCTATTCTGCCAAAAAATAGCAATCTTTTATTTAAAGTTTTATCAATATAGCTTTCTTTAAAGCCAGATAATTTGATGTGGAATACATTTGATTGATTGAGTTTTCTCTTGTACACATGATTATGCACAACAATATAATCACTCAGGCATTTTATAATAATATAGTTATAACATTTAACGAAATAAAATCTTTTTCCCGGATGAGGTATTAGATCGTGGACAGTAAAAGCCAGTTTTATGCCTAATAATTTGGCGAAAGTTGCTTGTGATATATTAGAAATATGAGCAGAGGTAAAATGGATAAACTTTATACCTTTTATTTTTAGTCTTGTGATAATAAAAAACGACACAACAGTGTCAATAAATATAAAAATATCGAAAAACGACCGTTTGGTGTAAGAGCCTACAATTATATTTTTTGACGGCATTCTTTTTAAGGAATGCCTATTACATACATAAAAAATATTACCCTTCTTCGTGTTTTTCGCCAAAGCGGATAAGTATTGAGTTAAATCAAAATTAGGGGAGTTACAAAATACTGCAATTTTTTTCACAACAGTGCAATTTAAAGATGCGATAGATATCAGGATTTATGTTTTACTAAAAGCGTGTTTTCGAGCAAAATATCTGCTACTTTCTCAAATGGCTTAGCATCTATTTGCCCAAAAAAATAAGCCAAGTGCCCTGCTTGAGGCTTATTTATTTTTTTTTCTATCATAAATTTTTTTATGCTTTGCGGCTTATTATCCACATATTTTGCAGAACGGGCGAAGAAATCAGGAATTTTATGTCCATCGAATTCCCACAGAAATACGCTACCTGTAATATGTAAACAAAGCGATAGTAAAGTGGAATAATGACCAATATATTTATCACAATGAGGCATATTACTATCAGCAATGAACGTATTTGGGCGACAGGTCAATTTTTGATACAATGATAAGTTAGTCCTAGGGTGTGGTTTTAAAAATACGATATCTTCCTTCCTGAGTGCATCTGCTATTATTTTAATAAAATTCAAAAATATATTTTTATCTATCCGTCCATCTTCTACTAATGTTTGGCAAATATAGCATATACCATTTTGTTTTTTTTGATTAATAATGCATTTATAATTTTCTAAGTCGGGACATCCCATCACGAAAAACTGTTCATTTGTAAAGCCGTAGTGATTAGAGAAATACATTTTCCAATACTCAGCATATACAAAAGCAAAATCGGGCATAATATCAGCGGAAGAAAAAATACTATTAGCTATATTTTTTTTGCCACTCATATATATATGATATATATCACTCAAAATTTTAAAAAAAGAAATTTCAGCTAAGCTCGATATAGTGAAAGAGCAGTGTAAGTAAGTGGCTATTTTTTTGAGTTTTTGAGCAAAAAATAGTTTCTCTCTTTTCATGAAAGGAATAAATACACCATGCTGCACCAAAAACGTACCTATACCCATCTGCTTTGCTTTTGCCGTGATATATAAATCGGGAGGTCTTAATGCAAAGGTAATGAGTAGTGATTGAGGGTATTTTTTTAAAATGGCATCAGCATTTTTTACCTGACCACTCAATTTATGTATTTCGTTGTTCTCAGGAAGCAACTGTAAGTCAGTATTTTTTCCCGAGTAGTGTTCAAGATATATAAAGATAAATGCAGATGTACTTTGCTTTTGAGCTATTTGCTCAGATATCCACTTCGGAAAGCGCAACAGCGCATAATCCGTTAGTTCAAAAAAAATAAACACGATATTTTTCAATTTGAGTTAGCGTTAGATTCATATTTTGAGGATTTTTTTATGAGATAAATTGAAATTGTAACCAAGAAGAAAAATACATATACAATTATTCTACGTCTCATCAATGAAGTAATATGCCCTTCACCTATGCAGTATATCAATGAATAATAAAACAGAAAATGCACTACAGGTACTAGGTTAGCTAATTTGTGCAAATACATTTTGTTTTTGATTATATAAGATATGAGTAATATCAATACTACAGGCTCAAAAAGCAATGCTCTGAAAACCATCCCTCCGTTAGTAATTACCTGAAAACTAAGTGGTGCAAAAAAATAATAATAAAAAGTATAACATATTGTTTGTACTATTCCCACAACACTAAAATAATCGACAGGAAAAATATTTGTTTTGCCATCCATTACTGTGTAGGACTTAAATTTGATTACAAAATAAAAAAAATCAGGATAAAGGAGTTGTATACTCGTAAGTCCAATAGTAGGAATTAATATAGCTTGAATTATAAGAGTATTAATCTTGAGTTTTCTATTTATGCGTAGGTGAACTAGTAATTTATTAATCTTGAATTTTTTATTTACGTATACAGGAATTAGCACATCATTAACTCTAAGCTTTGCACTTATGTATGCGCTAATTAATACCAGTAAGGATATTATCTTAACCCAATAGAAAAAAATATAATAGAAAAAGATACTCTTGCGAGGCGATGAAATCATCCTGTTAAACAAGCATATAGTGAAATAATTGACAAACATTTCTTGTTCTAGCTGTAGTCCTCTAATCACTAAGGTAGGATATATGAGCAAAATAGCATATGCAACAAAAAATTCATCACGTTTTGTGGCCAACTGGATAAAGCGATGAGCTTCAACAAGAAACAAGGCAAAGAATAAAGAGTTTACACCCCTGATCAAGATAATATCAGGACTATTGAAGGCATAAAAAACCAGTGCGACAAGGAAGCTATAACAGTTGAATTCTATTGTATTTTTTTCGGCAAAGGCAAATGAGATAAAGCCTGCAATATCTCCGGCCGACAATGTATCAAAGATTTTTATTGCTGTTGCGTAATAAAACGCTTCGTCACTCAAAAGACCTTTGGTAAAAATTGAGTAGCCTTCCCTACCTTGTAATATGGATACGTGGTGAACTACAAAATTAAGCAATATGAAAACTGTGAATATAAGAAGGAAAATTTTTAAGTTTAACTTCTTTTTGAAGAACAAAATTTGAAGTCTTGATTCCCTTTTTAAAAGGAATATACACGGCATGGTAATGAGCGAGTAAAACAAAAAAAGTATCATCAAAACTAAGACTTACTCAGGGAGGTAAAGAACAAAAAAATGGTAATCAATAAAAATGATCTTTGTTTTTGCTTATTTTTGCAAAACTATTGAGTGGCTTTTTCTTTTTCTTTCTTTTGAATTAATCAATTTGAAACCTTGATCTATAAGATAAGGAATGGCTGTTTTGCCTTTTCCCTGCCAGCCCTCGTTTGCATGCCATGAATCATCAAAAGCAATCATTCCCCCATGAACGAGGTTTTTTTCAACACATAATGTCGCTTGCAGATGTACTTTGGCAGATATTTTATTGCCATCTTTTAGCAAGTCTATGCCTTGCCTTTGATAAGCAGCGATTGTGGAGGGTTTATGGGTATGTTCTCGAATCACCACATCAAAACCATCTAAGTAAGCCAGAAGAATATCTCCTTTGTTATAAGAACAGAGATATTCTTCACCTTTTGCATTGATAGCTTGAAATCCTTTATTATTAAACTTTGATAACAGCCTTTTCGCGCTGCGGTGTGTATCCTTATTTGGATCAATAGTGATGAGGTTCAGTTTATGTTTTTGGCAAAATTTAGCTAGAGTGTGAGTTGAGCCACCACCCCGTTCACTTCCCACTTCTACCACCGTTAGCCCTTTTTTAATAAAAGGGTTTAAGTAGGCCACATGATCAAACACAGGTTTTAATCCTCCAGTGATTGTTCCATAAATAATTCGCTTAACTATTTTTTTAGCTATACCTACAAGCATAATAATGTTAGCTATTTGATGATGAAAATTGGGTAAATTCAAGAGAAACGTGGTTTTTGCAAAACTGTTAAAATTTCTTTGCTTTGTAGCTGAAAGAGGGTGTCTTGTTCAGTGTATTTTACTCTTTGTGCTACAGCTTTTTTGTGCCACAATAACTTGGTAGTTTTTGTTTTTTATGCTACTGATTTTGACTTTTTTTAAAAAATCTGGTGTCAAAATAAATGTTAAAAGATTCAAGTATTTATTTTCCCATATTCTTCTCGACTGTATTAATTCAACGTAGTAGTTATACCCAAAGCTATCTAATAACTTTTTGGTTGCCACTAATTTATCGGAGGTAAATGCTTCAAATAAAATTACGGGCGTATGCTGTTTAATTAAATGCTCTGACGATTTAAGTATTGATTCTTCCATACCCTCAGCATCTATTTTAATGAGTTCTACTCTAAAAGAATCGTATTGCTTCAAATTTGACATATAGCTATCGAGTTGCTTTACGCCAACCGAATAAGTCTTCGCTTTTGAGTATTTTTTCTCACTCCCATGTGGAATGACAAAAGCCGAGCCATTGTCGTTATCAGGCACAATAAACTTCGCTTTTCCTTCAAAATTTGCTAATCCGCAGTTTTGAGTTAAAATATTATTAATATTGTTTATTTTGATATTTGCCATTAAAATATTGAAAGAATTTTCACCTGGCTCGAAAGCGATAATTTGTTTGAAATATTTAGCAAAGAAAAGGGAATAGGTACCGTAACTTGCTCCAATATCTATCATTATTCCATTTTTTGCATCAGGGCATAATTTATGTATATTTTTTGCTATAAAATCTACGAATGGTTTTTCGTAATAACCTTGTGAGAGAATTTCTCCACTCTGGTAATCGCCCTTCAAAACTAACATTTTAGGATAATTAACATTTGCAGTGTTGATATATTTTCGTACTATAAAGGTTTTGATTGCTCTTAACATAGCTTTGGTATATCGTATTTAGTTATTGAAGAAGGTATGATGTAATTGAAAAAAGTGTTATGAGTACAATAATGTACATAATTTTATTTTTTCTGCTGAAAACATATTGAAATTTATTATGTATGAGTAACAGCATAAAAAAAACATCTGCCACGCTTTTTATGAGTAATGAACAAGCTGCCCCCTCTAATCCGTATGATTTGGTGAGCAGCACTAATAAAAGGACATAAGGCGGTAGCTGAAAAACAGATAATAGGAAGGGAAATTTTGGCAAGCCTAGCCCATAAGCAAACCGCAATAGTACCATATAAAGACTCAGAAAGAAGTAACTTAATACCAATATACGAAACACAGATGTGCTTGCCAACATATATTCTTCATTAATCCAAAATCTTAAAAAGTCGGGAGCGATTAAAGCTAATAGCAGTGCAACAACTGATAAAGAATAAAATACAAAGCTAAAGGTTTTTCTAAAACTTTCCTGTAAACTTTTTATATCTTTTTTAGCGTGCCAATAAGAAACACCAGAAAAAAATGCGGTGGTTAAACTGCCTGAAACAAGTGTCATTTTAGATACTAAATCGTAGGGTGTGGTGTAAAAAGATACTAATTCCAGACCGATTGAATAGGAGATAAAAAACCTATCGAGATACAAAAATATCGGATGTATTAAAGACAAACCGGTAACCCAGATACCAAATAAAATCAACTCTTTAAATATGCTTCGCTTGAGTAGTTTAAATTCAGGAAACGGATATTCTTTCAGATATATTATAAAATAAATACAAAAGACCACAACATACATAAACAAAACAATGTGGAAAGACGCTATAATATCTAGACCTAGCCAAAAACCAAGTGTAGGTGCAACAATCATAACAGAGCTAATAATACTTCTTAAAGAGGAAACCAGAAAAAACTTTTGTTTGGCTTCATAGACATTTCTGAAAAATGAAATAAGTAAAGATAAGCCCCCGGCAATGATAGCCGACTGAAAAAGTTGTATAGTTTCATAAGTTAGGGAAGAGTTTTTAGTAGTAATTGTGGCAAAAACAGGAGCTATAAGAAACATCAAAATACTGAGAATAAAAGTAGAAAACAAATTAAAATAAAAGCCATTTGACAGCAATTCATGTTCTAAATATTTGTTATTTCTGCTAATAATAGAAGATAACTTTTTATTAATAGAAGGGTTTATGCCAATATTAAAATATAAAAACAAGAATAATACGGCTACTGATAAGCTATAAAGTCCCCACAACCTATCTCCTATTAATTTTATATTTAAGGGTATAAAAACCAGTCCTAGCAGCACAGGAAAAGCTTGTAAAACAACGCTCAGTAAACCATTTTTAAATACTTTTTGAACAGATAGCTGCTGCATGAATAAATGTAGTTTAGTACGTGTTTTTCTTATGATTTCTTCATCAAATGGAGCAGGTTTTGTACAGCCATCGTTCCTTGTTTTTCAACACTTTCAAAAGTTCTGGATCCTATGTGGGGTGTGATGAGTACACGATGGGTATTTTTTAGCGGGTGATTTTCAGGCATAGGTTCGATATCGAGTACATCTGTCAGATAGCCTCCTATAATAGCTTCCTTAATGCCAGATACAATAGCCTGATTTTCTACGAGCTTCCCCCTCGCTGTGTTAATGATAATAACCTCTTTTTTTAGTTGTGAAAGTATATTTTTATTAATTAGATACTCGGTTTCGGAATTCAGGGGAGTATGCAAAGAAATGATATTACATCTATTAAATAATTCTTTTAATACACTAGCGACGGCAATATTTTGATTTTTTACAAACGCCTCATCTAAAAATTTATCATAAACAAGCACTTTTAAGCCTAGTGCTTTTGCTCTGATAGCTACTTCTTTTCCTATTGCACCCAAACCGATAATGCCAATGGTTTTTCCGAAAATCTCTCTTCCCGTTGTACGTTTCCATTTGCCAGCACGAGTATTTTGATAAGCTGTACAAATATTTTTTGTAAAACACAAGAGTAAGGCAAAAACATGTTCGGCTACGGATATTTGATTCACTCCAGCGCAATTAGCTATGGGTATGCCGAGTTTCTTAGCGGTTTTTAGGTCTATCTTATCCAAGCCCACACCATATTTTGAAATATATTTGAGCCTGCCATTTTTGCCCTTAATAAGCACGGCTTTTGTATATTCATCATCTCCACAAATAAGGGCATCGTAATTTTGTATAATGGGTAGTAAATCATTTTCGGCGAGCGGTCCTCTTAACACATCAACATCGAAATCTTGTACGCTGAGTAATTCTTGATGTTTGCCCGGTGTGTCGTGAAATGACGTAGAAGTGAGTAGTATTTTCATAGCAACAGTATTTTTTCAAATTCTTGGAAGTTAGTAAAGTTGTGTCCTTTGTAATTCTCGAAGAGCTTTTGGTTGTATGGTGCTTTTCTTAAAAAGAATGTCAACCCAGAATATATGCTGGCTTCATAGTCGGCGGTAGCATCGCCTACAAAAATAGTTTCTTCTCTTGTGAGTTGGTATTTGTTAATTAAAAACTCTGTCCAGTATTTTTTCTTTTGTGGTGAGCCACATATTTTGACAAAGTAACTGAGCATATTGCGGTGTGCTATAATTTCCTTTATCTCGTCTGTAGGTGTACCTGTAATCAGCCAATAGTGAAAACGGTTTTTATATTTTTCGAGGAAAGTATTTGCACCGTCAACTTCTTTAGCATGAATAACAGATTTCTTAACAAGTGCTGAATATTGTTGAACTAGTCTGCTCATTGATTCATCTGTCAAGTCGGCGTTAAAAAACTCGCGGTGATAGTATCTAAATTTTTCAAATCTAGAGACACCGCCGTGTGCTAAATGGTATTGCTTGGCTTTCTCAGCAATTTTTTCGCCAAAAGGCAAATACACATCGTAGAAGGCCTGTGTCTTTACGCCAACAGATTCGGCTAAAACGCCGTCAAAGTCAAAAAATATATTTTTGATCATATCCATGAAGTAAATGAGTACAAGAAGAGTGGAAGATATTTTTGTAATTGTACGCTTATTATCCTATGAAAAAAGTTGTATTTTCTTTTGTTATTTTTTCTATCGGGTATGTTTGGGGGCTATTTGCTATAATTTCTTTCCATAGTTTGCGTTTTTGCTCTCCTCTAAAAGCCACCACTCGCCGCCGGGCACGGTTAATCACAGGCAAAGTTAGTGTAATTCTGTCGGCTTTAAGTTTTTCCACATAGTTATTAATTACCCACTGCTGTTTTTCTTGTAAGCCTTTTGAGTCAGAGAAAAGCGAGGCTGTATGACCGTCGTCTCCCATACCTAAGAGCATCAAATCAAAAATAGGAAGATTATTAACAGTGTCTAAGGGCAAATGCTTTTTGAGCAATTGGGCATAGGTGAGGGCGGCAGTTTTTGGATCACCAGAATAATATATTGCAAAATGTTTCGCTCTATCTATATATTTGAACAAAAAGCGATAAGCGTTGCCATAATTACTTTCCTTACTCTGCTGATTCACACACCTTTCGTCTACCCAAAAAAAATATATATCAGGCCGATCGAAATACTGTATAGCATCATTGACAAGAATACTTTCAAATAGACCAATAACAGTGCTTCCTCCCGAAATAGCAATGTGTTTTTCTTTGTCAGTATTATCCGATAGGTACTGAATAAAATATGTAGTAAGTCTTTGATAAAATGTTTTTTTATCTAAAAACATAATGAAAAAAGTATTAGCTGTGATTATTATGAATTTACAGCAGATTGTTTTTCATAGATATTTCTGATACATGCTAAAATACCTTGCCCTATATCAATATGGGGATTGGCAACTAATTTATAGCTTTTGCTGGGTTCGAAAGAGTAGGGCGAATATTTATAATGATGCTGATAATTAGCGTCTTTTCTCAGTGTAATTGTCAGTTTATTATTTAGTATTTCGTTAATCAGGTTAAAAAGTTCGTAGCGTTTTATTTTTTCAGTACCAGTCAGAATAATATGTTGGTTGTTAAATTGCTGGTTTTCTATGATATCTACAGAAAGGCTTGCCGCATCGGAGGCATGTATATACTCTCTTATTTCCTGTCCATCGCTGCTGTGTTCTATTCTGCCAGTAGCAATAGCTTTTTCCAGGAGTTGATAGATATAATTATTATTAAATTTTTTTTCCGCATACACCGAACCATATCTGAGAATGGTAAAATTTAGTCCATATTTTTTTTGGTACTCTTCTATAATTTTTTCTGAAGAAAGTTTACTAATACCATAAAAGGACCCTTTGTTGCTCAGTGCATAAGCACTACTGGCGTATACGTATTTTTTTATTTTTTTTTCTTTGGCAGCTTCTAAAATATTTAGGTTGCCCATCACGTTTAACTCAATGGTCTCAGCAGGGTGCTTAGGGGCTTTATCGAGGTTTGCAAAACCGGCCAGATTGTATATGATGTCAAAGTGTTGGTTGTAAATTAATTCATGTATTTTGTCTCTGTGTAATATATCACATACATAAAAATTTTCAATCTGCCTTGCCATATCATTACTAAAAGGTTTTATATCGGCAACACTTACCAAATAATTTCTCGTAAGTAACTCTTTAACTAAATAGACTCCCAGAAAGCCTGTGCCGCCAAATACAAGGATATTTTTTTTATTCATCATCAAACGATTTTGAAACTTTTATGCTCTCAGCATAAGATAAGCTAAAATATTTACTTGAATTTTACCAAAGTAGCCCCGTTGCCAAATTGCTCTTTGGGCGCATCTTGGAAACACAACACATGGGGATGCTTCCTAAGTTCCTCACGTATTTTTTCTCGTAATATGCCATTGCCTACCCCATGAATAAAAACTACTTTTTGCCCATAGGGAATTGCCTCATCCAGTTTGTCTTTAAAAATAGCTACTTGGTGCTCAAGAATCTCTTGCCCTGTAAGTGCCTTTGGATTATCGATTAATTTTTCTGCGTGCAAATCTATTTGTGAAGGAAAATTTTTAGGCACGCACGTCGATCGAGCTGAAGAAGAACCTCGTACATTATCTGCCACAGAAGTATTATTGGTCAGGTTTTTTACAATAAACTCATGGTTAATAGGTTCATGGTTGAGTGGAAAAAGGTAGGCTTTTTGTCCGATTAGGGGTGTTTTTTGGATTTTTTTTGAAAAATGCGCAGCTTTCAAAGACACTTTTTTAATCAAAGGCGGATAACAAATATTTTCTGTATCGTATAATACCTGACACACCAAGACTGGTAAACAGGTAATATTTCGCCTATCAAATTCATATACTTGCAAGCAAGACTGAGCATTTAATGCGGCAGCAGCAATTTTTTTATAACCTTTTGTAGATTGTTTTCCAAGAGTGAACAGCACATCGCTATGACCGTTATTAATGATGGAAAGTGCCAAGGTATACTCATTGATAGGGGAAAAAGCCAAGAGTAATTTCGGTATCTCTTCCGCCACATGAGTTATAGTAGCCTTACTGTTTTTTTGTGATACTTGTTTTTTATAGTCTTTTTCGTTAAAAGCAATACGCTTTTGAGTACAGACAAGAACCAAATCCTTCTCTGAATAAGGAATATCAAAATCTTCCGAGATAGACACTTCTACCACCTTTCCGTGTTCTAAAAAACCTTTCACTATTCCTTCTTCATTTGTTTTCAGGACTCTTACGCTATCTCCGACCTTCATTTGTATAAAATACTTAACTTGCAGACTTGCAATTACTAACTAAAAAAGTTGAGCTTTAAAAAACATCCAAAAATACATTATATTTTTCATTTCACCAGCCCCTTGCCTTACTTTTGTGTTGCTAAGGATTTTGAAATAATAGATAAATAACCCGTATGCAATTCCTATATCCTGGATATCTGTTTGGTTTATTCATGATAGCCATTCCTATTATCATTCACTTCTTTAACTTTCAAAAGGCTAAAAAAGTATACTTTACCAATGTAGCCTTCTTAAAAACAATTAAAGAAGAAACTAATGCTCGCAATAAAATCAAACACTTGCTTGTGCTGCTGTCTCGTATTTTATTTATTATTTTTCTGGTTATCACCTTCGCGCAACCCTATTTGCCCAGAGAGCAAGCACAAGCAGTGAATGAGGGCAACTCGGTGAGTATTTACTTAGATAATTCTTATAGCCTCGAAAATGAACGCAATAATAAAAAACTGTTGGATATAGGCGTAGACTATGTCGGTGAGATTGCCAAACTTTTTCAAGTACAAAGCACTTTTCAACTGTTGGATAACACATTTGAAGGGCAGCCTGGCTTTTTCTACGCTAAGGATAAACTGCTTGAGCAATTAACTGAGTTTACTTATGCCAATATCAGTAGGAAGCTTGAAGAGGTGAAGCAGAAACAACTAAATAACATGGCAAAAGGCGGTGCTGCTACTCGGCAGCATATTTTTTATTTGTCTGATTTTCAGCAATCTACGGTTGGCGATCTATCACAGTTGCTTTGGGATAGCCTCAACTATTTTTATATGATACCCCTGACTGCCGATTCGGAAAGTAATCTGTATATTGACTCGGTCTGGCTGGAAAAACCTTTTATTCGCCCACTCGAAAATAACCTTTGCCACGTTCGCATTATCAATACAGGAGAGAAAGATTTGGAGGAGAAAATCGTCAAGCTCTATATCGACAATAAACAGGTATCCAGTAGTACACTTGACTTTAAAGCCAATGGTTCGAAGGATATCAGCCTGCATTTTTCCATCAAAAGTAGTGGTATTAAAAATTGTAAAGTCAGTATCGAAGAATATCCCATCAGTTTTGATAATGATTTTTACTTTACACTTAATACAGCACCAGAAGTCCGAATTGTAGTGCTTTCTTATGATCAAAATCCCTATTTAGCAAGTGTATACAGCAACGAAGATTTTTTTAGTATGCGTACCTTTACGCCCCTAACCATCGATTATCACGCACTTCAAAATGCTGACCTGATCATTCTTGATGGCTTGAATCGAATAGATAACGCCTTACTCATTGCACTAGAAGAAGCTTTGCAAAAAGGTACCCACCTAGCTGTTTTTCCCGGAGCCAATGTCGACTCAAATGCTTACAGTCGCCTAGTGAATACACCTTTAAACATTGTTAATACACAAGCTGTTTCCCAAAGGTATGCAGTGGCTTTACCCGCCAAAAAAGAGCCGTTTTTTCAGGGGGTGTTTGCTCAGGTCAATGCCAGTATGAGTATGCCGCAAGTGCAGCCACTACTGACTTGGGCATCTGCTGAAAAAACTTTATTGCGTCTAAAAAATAACTACCCTTTTCTGTCTTTGTGGAGTAGAAAAAAAGGAAAAGTACTACTTTTTTGTAGTAGTTTAAATACTCAATTCAGCAATTTTGCCCGCCACGCCTTATTTGTGCCAGTCATGTATAAAATGGCTATCTACGCTAAAGCTCCTTCAGAAAAACTATACTATAGTTTTTCTGACAGAACTGCTCAGATAAAACTCGATGGCATAGAAAAATCAAGATTATTCAAGCTAAGCACACAAGATGTAGAAATTATTCCGGCGCAACGAGTAGTTGGGCAGTCGCTGCTGATAAATATCCCTGCCAGTGGCTTACAGGCAGGCAATTATGCCGTCAAGCAAGTTTATACCGATAGCACTTACAGCTATATTTCATTCAATTATGCCTCTTATGAATCACAAATTCATTATTATTCGGCAGAAGAATTAAAAGGATTTTTTGCTAACTATCCGAACGTACAAATTTTTGAAAATACCGACAGCAGAGAGTTTGTCCAGAAATTTCAAGATATCAATAAGGCAGTGCCGCTGTGGCGTTATGCTCTCATATTAGCTTTGTTGTGTCTTGTTGCAGAGGTATTACTCATACGTTTTAGTAATTAAATACTCACAATTAAACACTGAAAAATTATGCGTTTAGAAATAATCCATGCGGGTCTTTTCAAATTAGATGGTGGAGCTATGTTTGGAGTTGTCCCTAAATCGATATGGCAAAAACTCAACCCCGCCGACGAAAATAATATGTGTACTTGGGCAGCGCGTTGCCTGCTGGTAGAAACTGATGAGCGATTGATACTGATAGACACGGGTTTGGGAGACAAACAAGGTGAAAATTTTTTTAGATATTACTACCGACACGGGGAGAACAACTTGCACCGCTCGATAGCGAAAGCAGGTATTACACCCGAAGATATTACAGACGTTATGCTCACACATCTGCATTTTGATCATTGTGGCGGATCTGTCGTTTATGAAGGAGAAAAGTTAATACCTACCTTTAAAAATGCACGTTATTGGCTGCACAGCCGGCATTGGGACTGGGCTTGTGAGCCTAACAGAACCGAGAAGAGTTCTTTTTTAACAGAAAATTTTATGCCTCTCTATGAAAACGATCAGCTTGCATTTTTAGATAAGGAAAACTTTGGCATACCAACCTTCGATTTCTTTTTTGCGGACGGACACACCGAAAAACAAACTATTCCTATTATACAATATAAAGGCAAAACGGTGGTCTTTACTGCCGACTTAATCCCATCGGTCGGGCACATCCCAGTTAATTATTTTATGGGTTATGATACTCGTCCTTTGGTTACTATGGAGGAGAAAGATTCTTTTTTACGTACTGCTCTCGAAAAAGATTATATACTACTCTTCGACCACGACCCTACTAACGAATGCTGTACTTTGCAACAAACAACAAAAGGCATTCGGGTAAAAGATACTTTTCGCTTGAGTGATGTCTGATTTTCTTCACGGACGTTAGCAAATCAATGGATAAGGACACTGGTTTGTTGAAGGTTGTAGCTGAGATGTATGAAACCTGTAATGGTCAGTACCTAATCTGACAGTGCAGAGTTGTCTGACATCTTCTTTTATCACTTATTATCTTTTATTAGGTAGCGTATTTCATTCAAACAGTTCGTCAATTATTTCATCCAACTTATTCTCTAAATTTTCTTGAAGTTTTTTATGTGGAATATTTAGATTCTCAAGAACGCCCTCAAATCGTTTAAACCCATTTTCATCTCTTAGTTCCACCCACTCTACATTCAAATTTGCAAGTTGGGTTTTGTTTTGGTCTGACAATTTATCAGCTACGAACACCTTGCTATCTCTGGCAATAACAACGTCAGCACTTTCAGGATTTCCTTTTCCCATTAGTTTAACTTCACATTTATGAGTGTTGTCATTTTCGTGCAAATAAAAATCTACTTCCCTGTTTACTGTTCCTTTTCGTATCCGTTTTGCTTTTGGTTTAATCGAATAATTGTCTTCGGGTACATCAAATATTTTGCACAGAGCAACCATCAATGGGCCTTCAGTTTGTTTACCAGCAGTACTCCAAAGTCCGCCACGAAGTGCAGCACGTTTTACGGCTAAAGTATTTATTACAATTAGGCTTTCATTGATATTTAAATCCACGCTTACTTTATTGAACTTAATAGTAAGGCTAAGATCTATGTCTTCAACTTTTGTCAATTCTTCTATGGCATTGTACAGCGTATCATAATGTTCGTAGGAAGCATCAATGACTACTTGACGTGTACCTGAATTATACATATTTGTTATAGTCTTTTTATTCAACCCTGAGTTAATCGCTATTTCATCAGGAGGAAGGTCAAGAGCTAACATCTCCTTCTTATACCAATCGGTAGAAATGTCTTCATTCTTAATTTTTGCATAGGCAACATTTTTGAAGAACTCAATAGCGAATTGTAAAAACTCTGCATTAATAAGAGTTACAATTTCAATTCTGTAGTCGTTACCGGAAATTAGCTTCCGAATGATATTTTTAGTTACTTGGTCAGTTAGTGTCATTTGCTATTTTATTAAATTCTTCAAGTTGTAAAAACTTTGTTTGGGGTTCGTTGAATAGTGATTTTGATTTCTTTGTAGATTTCATATACTCAAAATAATCGTCATTTAGTTCTGTTAAAAAGAACAATCTATTCAATGATTTTGCAGCTCTTCCAAAAGTACCACTACCACCAAATGGGTCAAATACTAAATCGCCTTCAAAGGAATAGTACTCAATTACACGTTTGCACAATTCGGCTGGAAATACAGCGGTATGATTACGACTATATATAGGATCTATCTTCCATACATTGGTTGATTCAAAACCATCAGCGACTTTGCTCTTATTGACAATATCTCGTGGATACTGACGTATGTTCCAATCTAATAATTTGGTGGTTTTTTTACGATAAACCATAATCATTTCCGTTACAGTATTCGGTTTATAACCTAACGGTTTTCGGTGTTGTTGAAATCCGCCAACTCTGTTTTTTACACTTGTTTCTGGTTTGAGCCAAATTATGTCGTCAAGGTATTCCCAACCTGAGTTTACTATATATTTATGCAGGTCAAAGGGTATCGGATATCTTTTGCTTGAATGTTGTCGGCTTATTCGTGGAATAATGATTGGCGAGGTGTTGATTAACAAAAACCGTCCTTCTTTTGTTACTCTATGAACTGCCTTAAATACTTCATCCAAAAATTCTAAATAATCCTTATAACTCGGGTATATAGAATAATCTCTTGCATTGTAATATGGTGGTGAAGTAAAAGTCAAGTGAATACTATCTTCGGGTACAGATTTTAAAATTTCTCTGACATCACCGTGAACAATAGTATTTTTAAGGAAGTCATAAGTTTGGGTGTGGTGCAGTATACTCTGCTTGGTTGAGTTGGCAAAAAAATCTTTTTCAATAATTGATTGAACCGTTTCATTTTTATGGTTTTTTAGCTCTTTTAGTTCATTCGTGATTTCGTCATTGTTTTTAAAAACTAACAAGGCTCTTATGGCTTGGCAAACAATTTTTGGATCATTATCTTTTAAAACTTGAATGAGAAAGCTTTTTGTTTCAATATTTCTCTGTCTTCCAATAGAAGAAATAATCTCACGCTTTATTTCTGTTTTAGGTTCAGTTTTGAATAGTTCGTAAAGTTGTTCCAATTCACCACTAAGATTCAGCTTTCCAATGTTCTTAATGGCAGACATTCTTAGTTTATGGTTAGTGTCGCCTGCGTATTTAAATAGCCATTCCCCCTTAAAACCCTTTGGAATATATCCCAAGTTTTCTAATACGAAGTTCAGTTTTGAACTATCACGTTCAACTTGTGAAATCAAAGAAACAAGGGCTGTTTCGCCACTTTTTTTAGTCTTTTCTACAAATTGTTTAGTTAACTCCATTAGCTAAAGCTTTTTAAGTAGCTCAACTACCGCAGTGTCTGAAATAACCTTTTCCGCTAAAACTCATTAGTTCAATAAATGGAGTAGATGTAGAAGATATAAATAGCTAATAAAATACTTCCGTGTATTTTGCCCAGCTTTTTTCCTGCCAGCATCAACGGAAACAGTGCAAGAGTAATTGCGAGCATCCATATTATATCATGGTTTTTGATAATCTCGCTCACGCGAATTTCCCGAATAATACTGGTTATCCCCAATATTGATAATACATTAAAAATATTAGAACCCATTAGATTGCCCAGTGCCAAATCCGTATCATTTTTCAGTGCTGAAATGATAGAAGTAACTAATTCGGGCAGGCTTGTGCCAACAGCCAGTACGAAAATACCCGTAATTCTTTCGCTCACCCCTAAAGAGTGAAAAATATCTTTCACAGCAATTAAGAACCATTCTGAGCCAGAATATAAACCAAAGCACCCTAATATTACTGAGCCAATATCTGTGAACAAGCTATTTTTTGAGGCTGAATTGTCAGCTAATTTTCCCATATTTTTTTTCTCATCTTGGGCTTTATGTTTTTTACTTCTTTTAGCAAGAAAAGTAATATAAGTAATGAGTACAATTACAAAAACAACACCTTCATGCGTTTTTAGCCAGCCCTCTAGTATTAGAATATACATTAAAAAAGAGCTACCCATAGCCATGGGCCAGTCTATTTTCAGGATTTCGGAGCTAACGTTTACATTGGAGAAAATGGCGGTTAGACCAAGTACTAAAGCGATATTACAGATATTAGATCCAATAATACTTCCCATAGTCATGTCGTGATGCCCTGCCAAAACAGACTGAATGCTAACAAAAAGTTCGGGGCAAGATGTCCCAAAGGCAACAACTGTTAAGCCAATGATTAGCGGCTTTATGTGCAGTCTGGTAGCTATGTTCTTGGCTCCCTTCACCAAGAGTGTTCCTCCCGTAATTAATATAGAGAATCCTATAGTCAGTACTACGACATCCAATAGCATAATAGAAAAGTAGGTTTAATTTGCAATTAAAGCTAAAGGTTATCTCTTTCTAAGAAAAGCTCTACCGAAGCCGAGTGACAAACTCCCCCCACAGGAGGATTAAATTTTCTTACGATTATCTCGATGGCTTTTACTTGCTCGAAATTGACAAAAATTTTCTTTGCCACCCGATTAGCAATATGTTCCAACAGTTTTGAGGGAATACTCATTTCTTCTTTTACTGCTTGGTAAATTTTTTCATAATTGACTGTAGTAGAAAGTTCATCTTTTCTCCCTGCCGTGTTATCTGCATAATTCACAGCTACGTCTACACTGTACTTATTACCCATTTGCCGCTCTGATTTATAAAAACCATGATATGCAAAAAACTCCAGCCCTTCAAGAGATATTTTTAACATAACCAATGCCTTCAGTTGCGGTATTTTTCATCCAGAAATTCTTGCCCAAATTGTTCCCAATAGTCTTTAACACTTGACTTCATATCCTTGCTTAACAAAATAATACCGACTAAGTTGGGAAGGGTCATAGCGGCAATAGCAATGCCCGAAAATGTCCAAATAATGGTGGTATCGGTGAACGCACCCACAAAAAAACCAGTAACATACGTTATGCGGTAGTATGTGATGGATTTTGTACCCAAAAGAAAAGTCATGGCTCTATCGCCATAATAAGACCACGATATAGCTGTGGAAAAAGCAAATAGCAGCAAACCGATAGAAACGATATATTGCGCATAATCGCCGAATAAACTTCGTTTAAATGCTTCCATAGTGAGCGGAGCACTGTGAATAAGGGATTTTCCCTTAAAAATAATATCTTTGTCTTGAGGTTTACCATTTTTTATATTCAGCATACCGTTAAAAAGGTTTTTAGCTTTTTTAATGGTAATTTCTTCTGCGATAGAATGTGCATTAATTATCGATAAATTATTTATAATCTTACCATTCTCCACCTGGAGCTTGCCTGTGAATAGCGGCAAGGTGTTTAGTCCGTTGATATGCTGGTATAGCTTGTGTTTGTCGCCTTGATCTTGTTCGTTGTATTTGGCAGATAATATTTCCATATCTGCTATTTGGAATTGATTATTGATTTTTTCATTCCACACGCCCGAGGAAAGTAATGCCAAGCCGGTAATCATACAAATAACAACAGTATCAATAAAGGGTTCTAAAATAGCAACCATTCCTTCAGAAACCGGTTCGTGTGCTTTTGCGGCAGCATGTGCTATGGGTGCTGAACCCTGACCTGCTTCGTTAGAAAACAAACCTCTGCCTACTCCTTTGGTAAAAGCATGAGCAATAGTAGCCCCTAAGAATCCGCCAGTTGCCGCCGACCCTGTAAAAATATTGCTGAAAATGGCAGCAACAGCAGGTATGATATTTTCGTAATTAGAAAAGATAACTGCAAAAGCACCAATAAAATAAATAACCGCCATAGCAGGCACTAAGCGTTCCGTTACTTCGGCAATACGCTTAATACCGCCAACAATAACAGCTGCTAGTATAATAGCTAATACGCCACCGATAATAGCTTCAGGGCGAATGAAAAAGCCACCTACCGATATACCGGGAAGGTTAAAGGTTTTTGTCAGTGCAGCACCAATACTATTGGTTTGTGGCAGATTGCCCGTACCAAAAGAACAAATAACCGTAGCAATAGCAAATAGAATAGCTAACCAACGGGCCTTGAGTTTGTTTTTCATAAAATACATCGGCCCTCCGGCAATAGTGCCATCTTCGGCTTTTTCACGATATTTGTGTGAAAGTGTTACCTCTACAAACTTAGTGGTCATTCCTACCGATGCTGTCGCCAGCATCCAGAACAAAGCAGCCGGTCCGCCTATATGTACGGCTAAAGCAACACCTGCAATATTTCCTGGTACCAACCGTACCAGAAAGAGCCGTAGTAAGTGCCTGAAAATGAGTAGTATCCCCTTCGTCTCCTTTTTTATCGAATTTGCCCCGCACAACGCGGAAGGCGTGCTTGAAGTAGCGTATTTGTGGAAAGCCTAAATAAATAGTAAAAAATAAGCCAGTCCCTAGTAAAACATACGGAAACCAACCTGCACTTGAGCCGACGGTGTTGTCTACCATCTGTAGTATTTCGTTGAACTCCTGCATGTAATAGGCTTTCTAGTGTAAACCAAAAAATAAGAATAGATACAATGATAGAAAAATCCGATGAAAATGTGGTACAATTTTTTACTTTATCGTTTTTTTTTACGAGTGATTTTTGATAGAAACAAATAAATAATGGTTATTTGTCAAATATTAGTAATACGTATGAGGGTATAAAATATGAAATTTTTTTACCGCAATTTACAAATAGGTATACTGGGAGGAGGACAATTGGGCAGGATGCTCATTCAGTCAAGTATTGACTGGAATCTCTCTTTGCACGTGTTAGACTCCGACCCAAATGCTCCCTGTAAATTCCTCACACCACATTTCAAAACAGGTGCTTTGAATGATATGCAAACTGTACTTGATTTTGGAAAAAATCTTGACTTGCTCACTATTGAAATAGAAAAAGTAAGTACCGATGCTTTAGCTATTTTAGTACAACAAGGAATAAAGGTATTTCCTCAGCCTGACATCATTCGCACTATACAAAATAAAAGAACACAGAAGGCATTTTATCAGTCTCATTATATTCCTACCGCCCATTTTGTGTTTACTGACGATAGGGCAAGTTGTGCAATACACAAACACTTGCTGCCCTGCGTTTGGAAAAGTGCTTATGATGGATACGATGGAAAAGGTGTTATTAAGATACATCATGCAAAAGATTTCGAGAAAATTCCAAATACTCTAGGCTTTTTAGAAGAAATGGTAGCCATCAAAAAAGAAATTTCTGTAATTGTTGCCAGAAATAGCTCAGGGCAGGTAAATGTTTTTCCACCGGTAGAATTAGTATATCATCCTGAACAAAATTTGGTTGATTACCTTATCTCCCCCGCAGATATTAATCAAACACAAGAGGCAGAAGCCAAAAATCTAGCTTTAAAAGTGAGCGAAAGCTTCGGTATTGTAGGTTTACTGGCAGTAGAGATGTTTATTGATAAAAAAGATAATTTACTGGTCAACGAAGTAGCACCACGTCCACACAACAGCGGACACCACACTGTAGAAGGCAACTATACTTCGCAGTACGTACAACATTTGCGTGCCATCCTGGATTTGCCTCTGGGCAACACAGCCATCAAAAAACCTAGTGCCATGATTAATTTGTTGGGAGCAGAAGGCTTTGAGGGTTTGGCTTTGTACGAGGGTATTGAAAACAGTTTTAGAACTTCCCGGCGTATATGCACATCTTTACGGCAAAAAACAAACCAAGCCTCATAGAAAAATGGGACACTTGACAATACTTGGCAGTAATAAAAAAGAATTATTAGAAAAAGTGGCTTTTGTGAAAAATTGCCTAAAAGTAGTTAGCGATAATTAAATAATATGGTCGTATTTCCAAATGCTAAAATCAATATCGGCTTGCAAGTCACCGCTAAACGTTCTGATGGTTATCACAATATCTCTTCTATTTTTTATCCTATTAGCTGGGCAGACATATTGGAAATTATTCCTGCGCATACATTTCATTTTACTTGTAGCGGCCTTGACATTCCGGGAAAAACCAGTGAAAATATTTGTGTAAAAGCCTTTCAACTAATAAAAGCAAAATACAATATTCCCAACGTACACCTGCATTTGCACAAAATTATCCCCATCGGTGCGGGCTTAGGCGGTGGCTCTGCCGATGGTGCTTTTACTATTAAGCTGCTCAATACTTATTATGCGCTTGGTATGTCTGTGCAAATAATGGAAAAGTTCGCTAATCAATTAGGTAGTGACTGCCCTTTCTTTATAAGAAACAAAGTGCAGTATGTTACTGGGACAGGGTCAATATTCAAAGAAGTTAGTCCTAATTTAGCCAATAGATATATCACCCTGATTTATCCCAATATACACGTATCTACTGCTACAGTATACAGCCAGATAAGCCCCCAAAAACCCGAATATGAACTGGAGCAATCTGTTCGACATCCTGTTAGGAAATGGAGAAAAATAATCAAAAATGATTTTCAGCAAGGCGTATCAGCGCAATATCTTATCATTGGTGAGTTAATAGAAAATTTATATAAAAAAGGGGCTTTGTTTGCAAGTATGACTGGATCGGGTTCAACAGTATATGGTATTTTTGAGCAAGAAACCACTATAAAAGTGCCTGAATATTTTACCGTTTGGCAAGAAAAGCTCAAGTAGCTATGGTAATTTGAACGAATACATTAGGGCATAGTATAAACTTTTGAGTAAATTGGCGGGTCTTTCCATATCACAAATTAGTGATGCCCGCTTAAAGTGATGTGGATTAAACTCACCGCACACCGCAGGTAGGTTTCCTAGCTGATCGAGGCAAACGAAAGTTCTACTCATTAGTAATAACGCCAAATAGGCAAACTTCTCGACCTGCCTGTTTTTATAAGGAAGTTGATAGAACAGCCTTAAGGTCCGCTGGAAATGTTGTCGGTAGTCGGCAGATAAATATCTGACGTCAGTACTAGGATAGGCCAAAGAACAAACTTGGTTTCTGCTATCTTCGTAAATATCGAAAATATCGTCCATGAACTGTATTAAAGTCCCCAACTGATAAATGGCTTTTTCTTCGCCCTTCCGCATAGGATGGGCGAGTGTTTTTCTCAACAATAAGGCAGTATATCCTCCCTTGTCGTAAGCTGCTTTTTTAATTGCTGTTTTACTACTTTGGTTGACGGTTAAGTTTTTTCCCTGTTTTTGTGCTTGTAGTAACTTTTCAAAAGTTTGGCTAACGTCTCCCGTGTGTGCATAGAAATGTTCTGCAAGTTTTATATACATTTTTTCATGAGGATTGGCATGTAATAAATCACTGTATTGGTGAGTGAGTATCCTAACTCGCTTTTCCGAGCTAATATTTCTGTCAAAGAAGTCATCATAAAAGGGTGCCATTGCACCTAAATACAGTGCTGCTTTTTGTTCTTTTTCATTGGGCTTTCTGCCATCGAGTACGCACAAAAGCTCGGCAAATAAAGTACTAAAAAACATATACTGCTTGAGTTTTTGAATATCTACCTTTGTTAATATTTGATGGGAGTCAAAAACATTAATATCTTGCAATATCGTAGCAATGTGCCTGCGTATTTTAAAAAGCCAAGAGATAAGATATTGTACACCATAAATAATTTTAATGATATTCCTCAAAAGGGTTATCAGAGCATAAACATTTGTATAGATAAAATTCTTCATAAGAAGAGAAAACACAAAGATGGAAAAAAAATGGATTAAACTCATTCGTCGGCTGCAATTGAAAAAATACAGAAAAGAAACAGGACTTTTTACGGTAGAAGGAGCAAAAACAGTGCGTGAATTATTGCAGGCTGATTTTAAAATACAGGCTTTATTTTATACCGATTTGTTTGAAAAGGATTACCCCCAGCTGATTGGTTCAAAGAGTTTTTTTACCTGTCGAGTCAAAACCCATGAATTAACAAAAGCAGGTGTTTTTAAAACAAACCAGGCAGCCATTGCTGTTGCAGCAATAAAAAAAGAGAAATCATTACGGGTAGCCAACGAAATTGTATTGGTGTTAGATCAGATAAGAGACCCCAGCAATTTAGGTGCTATTTTACGCGTTGCCGACTGGTATGGAATAAAAAAAGTCGTCTGCTCAGAAACTTCAGCGGATTTATACAACCCTAAAGTATTGACTGCTTCTATGGGTTCTTTTTGCCGCACTAGAGTCTACTACGCTGATATTGCAGCTTTTCTAAAATCAAAGCAAGGAAATATCTCTATCTTTGGTACTTTTATACAAGGAAAAAATATTCACAAATGTTTATTTCCCAAGCAGGCAATTATTGTATTCGGCAACGAGTCGAGAGGAATTAGCAAGGAATTATTACAGTACATCGACCAAAAAATCAGTATTCCAAAATACGGCGGGGCAGAGTCTTTAAATGTTGCTGTGGCTTTTGGAGTGATTTGTGATAATGTGAAGAGAGGAATAAATAATGTTAAATAAAATGAACGATTTGCAAAAAATAACTCTAGCAAAAGATTGGTCAATATTGCTAAGCAAACTCGAAGAAGGGTTTGGGAAAAAGCTAAATATGAATGCTATTCTTTTTTTGATTGGCGTGCAAGAGCTGGGTAAGGGGTCAGGGCGTTTTAGTAAAGAACAAAAGCAAGATTTAATGCACATTGCTATTTGTAAAATTCTCAGTCATTCGGGCTATTATCGCTTGGAAGGTATCGATGAAGATGGGTGGCCACACTGGATTTTACGAAAAAAACTCCCTTTTTTAGATATACTTGCTCAGGAAGATTTTCTAAAGATACATGTGATTAGGTATTTTCGCAATGAGTTACGATTTATTTAAAAGCATATTTGGAGCATAAATTCGTTATTCATTGGTTGCGGCATGCTTAGCCATCTTTAAGCCAGCGGAAGGTTTTTGTATCCTAAAACAGCCAAGTCAAGTTTTGTAATATTTGATTGAATTAAATAATTACAAAACACTATATACAGTTAAATATGTTTCAAATATGCAAATTTTCGTGAGCTTTAAACTGACAAAAACTCGGTAGATCTCTATCCTTATCTGACAAAATAATATCCCTATCCAGTATTTTCCAGTTTATTTTTAATACGGGGTCATTATAAATAATACCTGCTTCGTGGTCTTTTGCATAATAATTATCACACTTATAAAATACTTCTGCTTCTTTGCTGAGTACAGCAAAACCATGCGCAAAGCCTTTGGGGATAAATAGTTGTTTTTTATTTTTTTCTGATAATATTACGCTAATATGTTGCCCGAAGGTCGGAGAGCCTTTTCTGAGGTTCACTGCTACGTCTAATATTTTCCCTCTCAAAACGCGTATTAGCTTTGCCTGACTGTGTTTTCCTGTTTGCAAGTGCAAACCCCTTAACACGCCATAAGAAGACTTCGATTGGTTGTCCTGTAGGAAATTTACCTGAATCTTTGTTTTTTGAAAAAAAAAATCTTGGTTAAAACTCTCAAAAAAGTAACCTCGAGTATCTTCAAAAATAGTAGGTACAACAATAAAACATTCTTCTAAAAGAGTAGTTTGTACTTTCATAATTTAAAAATAGGTAAGTTGTTAAAAAACAACTTCATTATGTAATGGTTAATCTTACGCTTCAAAAATGAAATAAAATTTTTTCAAGCGCAAAACAAAATATGATTAAGAGCATATCCGCGACCAATTACTTAGCTTAAAAACTGTTCCTGTGCCTATACTTTTAGACGAGAGAGAAATATTTTTTCCTGCTTCCGAATTGGCAGCAGAAAATGGCATTCTTGCTGTTGGAGGAGATTTATCAGTGGAGCGATTCCTTACGGCTTATCGCATGGGCATATTCCCGTGGTTTAATCCCCGAGAGCCAGTTATTTGGTGGACACCCGACCCGCGCTTTATTTTGTTTCCCGAAAAAGTAAAAATATCGAAAAGTATACGTCAGATTATCAGAAAAAACATATTCACACTTACTTTCGATCAGTGTTTTGAACAAGTGATCCGAGCTTGCCAGCAGGTAAGAAGAAACACAAAAGAGGGTACTTGGATATCAGAAGAGATTATTGAGTCTTATTTTGAATTGTACCGCATAGGGTTTATGCATTCTGTAGAAGTTTGGCAGCAGAGCCAGTTAGTTGGAGGCCTTTATGGAGGATCTTTTGGTAAATGTTTCTTCGGAGAATCTATGTTTGCCTATAAGAGCAATGCCTCTAAATATGCTTTGATTATGCTGGCAAAAAATTTGGCAGCTCATAGTTTTGAATTCATAGATTGTCAAGTATACAGTACTCATCTTGAACGAATGGGGGCTGAAATGGTATCAAGCACCTATTTTTTGGATAGGGTGACAGCAAACGCTCGATACCCACTGTTAAAACAGGATTGGAATAAGTTATTTTTTACGCAAACATAACATACCTTTATTTCTTATAACAGTGCTATATTCTTATCTTCATCATGAAAAATAAAATTAGTTTCGCAAGTGATAATTGCGCCAGTGTAGATCCCCGCATACTTGTCTCAATAGCCAGTGTGAACCAAGGGCATGTAAGTGCTTATGGTGCTGATAGTTACACTCAGCGTGCCAAGGCAAAGTTCAAGAGCATATTCGGCCCTGATATAAACACATACTTTGTTTATAATGGTACAGGTGCTAATGTAATAGCAATGAGTACTGTTATGAATTCTTTTCATTCCGTGATATGTCCTGCAACTGCACATATCCACCGAGACGAGTGTGGCGCGCCAGAGAAATTTATGGGTAGTAAAGTCATTACTTTGCCTAGCATCAACGGCAAAATAACGCCCAAGCAGATAAGATCTCACCTGATAAGAATTGGAGATGAACATCGCTCTCAACCCAGAGTAGTCTCTATCACACAACCCACTGAGTATGGTGTTATTTTTTATCCTGAAGAAATTCGGCAAATTGCTGATTTTGTTCATCAGCATAATATGTATCTGCATGTAGACGGTACTCGTATTGCCAATGCTGCGGCTGCGCTGGGATGCTCACTCAGAGCTATTACCATAGATGTAGGGGTAGATATTTTGTCTTTCGGAGGTACTAAAAATGGCTTAATGTTTGGCGAAGGAGTGCTTTTTTTCCATGGAATAGATAAAAATTTTAAGTATTACCGAAAGCAAGGGATGCAACTTGCTTCGAAAATGCGATATATTGCCGCTCAGTTTGAGTGCTATCTGGAGGAAAGTTTTTACCTCGCTAATGCTGCTCACGCCAACCGTATGGCAAAATTATTGGCAGAAAATATATCTGACATACCGGGAATTAGTATTACACAGTCAGTAGATGCTAATATGGTGTTTGCTCGGCTAGCCAGAGATAAAATACTAGCTTTACAGGAACATTTTTATTTTTATATTTGGGACGAATTTACCGATGAAGTACGCTGGATGATGGCTTTTGATACACAAGAGCAGGATGTCCTATCCTTTATTGATGCCATTAAAAAGTGCTTTTAGTTTGCAACTAAAAAAACAAGATACCAGATATATGCAACGCACGCTTGCATTGGCGGCGATGGGTCGTGGGGTTGTTAGCCCCAATCCTATGGTGGGTTGTGTGCTTGTGTGGCAAGATAAAATCATCGGAGAAGGTTATCATCGTCAATACGGGGAGGCACATGCCGAAGTGAACGCTATTGCGTCGGTAAGAGATAAAAGCTTGTTGTCGAAGTCTACTGTGTATGTTAACCTAGAACCCTGCGTACATCAGGGTAAAACACCTCCTTGTACTCAGCTGTTAGTAGATTTGAAGGTAAAAAAAGTAGTTATTGCAAATATTGATACCAATCCTTTAGTAAACCGTAAAGGCTTAGATATGCTACAGAAAGCAGGCATAAAAGTACTTACAGACGTGATGGCACAAGCGGGAAGGAAGTTAAACCGTCGCTTTTTTAATTTTATGGAACGAAAAATGCCCTATGTGATTCTCAAGTGGGCAGAAACTGCCGACGGCTTTGTAGCTAAAACTACTTTTGACTCTAAGTGGATAAGCAACCGACTTTCGCGCTGCTTCGTTCACCAGTGGCGTACGCAGGAGGATGCCATCATGGTAGGAACAAATACTGCTTCATACGATAACCCCCAATTGACAGCCAGAGATTGGCCGGGCAAAAATCCACTTAGGATAGTAATTGATAAAAACCTCACGCTTAGTCAAAATCTTTACCTTTTTAATAATATGCAAGATACCATTTGCTATAATTTATTGCAAGCTAAAATATCAGGTAGGGTGTTGTGGGTGCGTTTAAATGAAAAGAATTTTTTACGAGGTCTGCTCAAAGATTTATATCGACGGAAAGTACAGTCGCTGATGGTAGAAGGCGGAGCAAATCTGTTGCAGTCCTTTATTGATGAGGGTTTATGGAATGAAATTCGGGTTTTTAAGTCTCAAATAACTTTTGAGCAGGGTGTCGCTGCCCCTTTGTTCAGAGGCAGATTATCGGAAACAGATTATGTGGGAACTGATATTTTACAGACATATTTTTCGGAGTGAATTTATCTTTAAAAGAATAAATTCGTGGAGTGTCCGAAATGTACAAATGATAAAAGGGTCAAATTTGGGGTAATAAAAGGAAGACAATGTTACCGATGTAAAAATCACATCCGTTACCTATAGTTTATCCTGGCTGAGATACTTCTTCCTAGTGTTAATTCGTCAGTATACTCTATTTCGTTGCCCACTGGCACACCTCTGGCAATAGTTGTTATTTTTACTTGGTGAGCTTCCAGTTTTTTTGTCAGGTAGAAGATTGTTGTATCGGCATCCATTGTAGCACTTAAAGCCATGATAATTTCTTTCACCTCTTCTGTTGCCACTCTTTCGAGTAGTTCTTTTACCCGAATATCCGTAGGGCCTATGCCCTCTATGGGGGATATTCTACCCCCTAATACGTGATACAACCCGTTGTATTGTGCTGTGTTTTCTATAGCTATTAAATCAGAGTAAGTCTCTACTACACAAATTAGGCTTTGATCTCTAGAGTGCATTTGGCAGATTATACAAAGGCTTGAGTCGGAAATATTAAAACACCGCTTGCAGTATTTGATTTCTCTACGTAATTTTAACAAGCTCTCGGCAAGTTGCTCGGTTTGACCTTCACTTTCTTTAAGTAAAAAAAAGACGAGACGCAGAGCAGTCTTTTTACCGATGCCCGGTAATTTGGCAATTTCACTAACAGCTCTCTCAATCAATTTAGACGTAAAGGTCATATTATTATTTTCTTTGGTGGCGACACAACAAAAGCCCAAGGGCTATACTCTTAGGCACTTTTAATTCTTTACATATGGCGACCTTAGCCGTTTGCTAAAGATAAATAGGCTTTGGATTTTACAGCAACCTAAGCATACTTTCTGGGTTCTTAGAACAACTCTATATGTGTGCCGCTAGTCCTTGACGAGCTTTTTTTAAGCCCTATACTGACGAATACAGGCGTAAAAATAATTTCAAACTATTTCTGCTGATATACCTCTTTTGCAAATGGCATTATACATGGGGGCTAGCTCCTCAAAAGAGCCGGTTTTTACTGCACATCTACCTCTATAATGAATAATAAAAGTACATTGCTCTGCCTGATGTTGATTATGCTTACATATCTCTACAAGTGCTTTAATCACATAATCGAAGGTGTTAAAATCATCATTAAACAAGACTAGTTCACTAGGTCTATTCGAACTGGTATTTTTTTCTGCTAACTCTTCTATCAGTTCTATATTTTTTTCGTAGGAAAACTCCATATTTATTACGGACTTTATTGATATTTGGGCTAAGTATAGTTTATATGACAAATATATTATTATTTTTTTTAGTTTTGGTAAAGTATCTAAGTAAACTAAATAACCTACTCAATCCGTTGCATTCTTTCAAAAGGCTTACTTTCATCAAACAGCTTGCGGTAGGTTGCATGGGTTTTTACTACCCGCCCACCTACTTGTCGGGCTACCAGAATCATTTTAGGGTTAAAATCTCCAATCCAGTTCATTTCCACACGCTCATATCGGTAGTAGTCTTTTTGTACAAGTTGTGCAGCAGCCAACACTATGGCCCCATCAACTCCTTTACCCTGAAATTCAGGCACAACACCAAATACCATACCAAACATCTTATTAACTTTAATTGTCTGCTTATAGTACAAAAATTTAAGTTTTGCCCACAAGTTGAGTTGTCCATTTAGGCGTTTAAAAATTTGATTAATATCGGGCAAAGAGATAAAAATAGCAATGGGTTTTTCTTGAAAATAACCAAACCAAATAATTTTCGGATCGATAATCGGTTTGAACTGCTTTAAAAGTGCTTCTGCTTGTACTTTGCTCATTTGAGCTACGCCACTGTGCTTTGCCCAAGCAGCGTTGTATACCGTTCGGAAATCTTCTGCATATCGCTTAATTTTATTGATTTCCATATGCCTGAAAACATATCGTTTGTCGCCCTCAAGCATTTTAGCTTTTTTATAAATTTTTTGATTGAAATCTTTTAAAGTTTTTCTTCCGAAAGTTAATTGGTTAAAATAGACTTGAAAGCCATAAGTTTCAAATAAGTTTTTGTAATAAGAAAAATGATAATTCATAGAGTAAATAGGTGGTATGTCAAAGCCATCGACGAGCAGCCCCCACCAGGCACTGCGGTTGCCGAAGTTAATCGGTCCGTCCATTGCTTCCATACCTTTAGTTTGTAACCAAGTTTTGCAAGCATCAAAAAGTAGGAATGCAGCCTGCTTATTGTTGACACATTCAAAAAAACCCATTCCGCCTGTAGGCTGACTATTATTTAAACTAGCCGTTTTATAATTGACAAAAGCTGCTACTCGTCCAATGGTTTCCTCTTGGTTATTCTGCAAAATCCAGCGGATACATTCTCCGTGTTCAAAGCTCTTATTTTTTTTAGGATTGAAAACTGACTCAATATCTCGATCCAAGGGACGAATATAATTTGACTCGTTTTTGTATAGGCGGGGTTGCAATAGCAAAAACTCCTTGATTTGTCTAGGGCTTACTACTTCTATCATTTTCATATGTCAAAGGGGGTTTTGCCTATTGCGTTTTTTTTTGGTAAGCATGAATAATTTTTTTGATTAGTTTATGCCGCATTACATCATCGCCAGTCAATTCAATCATACTGACTCCTTCCACGTCTTTTAGCACTTCTGTTGCTTGTAACAGACCTGACTTATGGTTATGTGGTAAGTCTATTTGGGAGCGGTCTCCGGTAACAATCATTTTTGAGCTAGATCCCATGCGCGTGAGGAACATTTTCATTTGTATGGAGGTCGTATTTTGTGATTCATCAAGCAGTATATAGGCTTTATTCAGTGTTCTTCCGCGCATATATGCCAATGGTGCTATTTCAATAATATTACTTTCGAGGTAGAATTTGAGTTTTTCAGAGGGAATCATATCACCCAATGCATCGTATATGGGGCGGAGATAAGGGTCTATTTTTTCTTTTAAATCACCGGGCAAAAAACCGAGATTTTCTCCTGCTTCTACTGCTGGTCGGGTAATAATAATTTTTCTAATAGATTTGTTTTTAAGTGCTTTTACTGCCATGGCTACGGCGATGTAAGTTTTTCCCGTGCCGGCAGGTCCTACGGCAAATACCAAATCATGTTTTTCAACGGCATTCACCAGCGCGCGTTGATTAGCATTTTTTGGTTTGATAGCTGTCCCTTGCGTACCAAAGATAATAATGTCGTTTTTTTGTTCTTTAATTAGTTCTTTGATGTCGGTGTCGAAGTAGCTATGGATAGTTTCACTACTAACTTTGCCGTGTTTTTGGTAATACTCAATCAGGAATTGTATAATTCGATGGACTTTGATAATTTCCGGATCTGAACCCTGAATTTTGATTGTATTTCCTCTCGAAATAATTCTAGTTTTTGGAAAAGCTCTCGACAGTGTTTTGATATTTTCATTTTGAACACCTAAAAAATCAACCAAGACAATGCTTTCTAATTGAATAGTTTTTTCTATCAAGTGTGATTTATATTTTGTTTTGAATAATGCATTCTGAGTTGAGGATAAATTCTCGGTTTTTTTTAAAATTATTTAAAAGACCCTATACTTGCAATCCATCTGGCTCATCTGCTGGTGTAGGTAACTGGGTAGTTGCTTGTTTCTTCTTCATTTTAAAACCAAAAATACTACCAATAACTCCTCCAATAATGTGTGCTGATTGCGATATGTTATCATTCTCAAACATATTGAAGGCTTCTTTTCCTAAGAATATTACAACTACTAAAATAAAAGTAAGCGGAATACCGCCTTTTTCTGAGTTGGTAACCGAACTCAATAGAATTAACATAAATACAATACTGCTTGCACCCAACAGTCCTGTGGAGAAAAATATAACGTTGATTAGCCCTGTAACTAAGGCTGTAATTAAGAGCATTAATAATAGATTTTGGGAGCCGTATTTTTCCTCTAGTATTGGACCTAGTAATACAATAAAAGTAAAGTTACCGAGTAAGTGTTGCCAGTCGCTATGCCCTAGTACATGGGAAAATAAACGAAAATAATCAACAGTTTGCGTAGTATCCATTGATGGGAACACTGTAAACCATGGCATGATTTGATTGTGAGTTTGGGTATCCACCACCAAAACGAGTGTACATGCAAAAGTGTAGCTTAGAATGACAGGAGAGTTGTATTGTATTTTCATCTATTCATTATTTCACATAGCAAATATAGCAAATTGCAAATAAAAATGAGTACGTTATAATTTTTTATTATTTATTTAAACTTAAAACTTATGAAGACGCTAAAAGGCATATTTTTTATTTTTGTACTATTTTCTAATACAGCTGCTTTTGGGCAAATGAAAATTGGGGTGGGTGCTAACTATACTGCACCCAGTGGTAATTTGAGCAGCTATACAAAAGGCAGCGGTGGCTTTTATTTGGAAGCTAAGTACGGGGTCAGCAAAAAATTTGACGTAGGGCTTAGATATAGTTTCGTGGCATTTCAGGGTAAAGAGGGTACTACTGCCAGTTTTGGTTTGGGTATCAGGGAAATACAAGCTACTGTTAGTTATTATTTAGGCAATGCTCCGGTGGTGAAGCCCTTTATAGGACTATCAGCTGGTATCTACAATGTCAATTTTTCAGATGTAGATTCGGGTAATACAGGCTTGCAAATACCCAATAAGGAAGACAAAGCAGGCCTCAGTCCTAAAATAGGGTTTAGGGCAGGCATTTTCAATGCCTATTTTGCTTATAATATATTACTAGGGCAAGTAAGCAATACTATTAACATGACTTATATCAACATTAATTTTGGCGTTAGTGTACCTTTTGGTTCGCAAAGATAAGCATGTTTTCAAGTGTTAAGCCCCAATTTATTCCAAGTAGAAATCGGATTCTTGGGTGTCTCTGGAGTTTGTGCCAATAAATACCTTAAACGCACCAGGTTCAACACCAAAACTCATGTCTTTACGATGAAACGCCAAATCAGCTTCACTTAATTCAAATCGTACTTTTTTACTTTCTCCTGGTGCAAGCGATATTTTTTCAAAAGCTTTTAATTCTTTAACGGGTCGTGTGACGCTGCCTACCAAATCTCTGGTGTATAACTGCACTACTTCTTCTCCAGCGTAGCTTCCAGTATTGGTTATTTTTATTGAGAAAGATAGTTTTTCATTGCCTCCGATACGAATACGTTTTGTACCCACTTTAATATCTCCATACTGAAAACTTGTATAGCTCAACCCATACCCAAAAGGATAAAGTGGGCTATTTCTGACATCTATGTATTTGGAATGATAAACACGCTGGCTAGGGTGTTCGCTATAATCACCCGGATAGGGTCTACCGGTATTTTTATGATTATAATAAATGGGTATTTGCCCCACACTTCTCGGAAAACTAATGGGTAGTTTTCCCGCAGGGTTATAATCGCCAAAAAGCACTTCGGCAATAGCATTTCCTGTTTGTGTGCCTAGAGTCCATGTGCATAATATTGCCGGAATATTAGCATTTATCTCACTTAAACCAAGCGGTCTGCCTGTGGTAATAAGTGCTACGATAGGTTTAGCAGTTTTAGCCAATGCATTTACTAATTGCTGCTGATTACCAGGCAGACTGATATTAGCTCTAGAGCCTGCTTCTCCATTCATCGCTGCAGTTTCACCAATCGATAGGATAACTACATCTGCCTGACGAGCAATTTTGAGTGCTTGGTCAAAACCTTTGGTGCTGTTGCTGTAAAATTTATAACCATCAGCATACAACACTTTAGTTTGTGTACTTACTTTATTTTTAATACCCGCTATAATAGAAACCACATTTTCAGTTTTAGCAAAAAAAGACCAAGTACCGTTGTGTTCCCCTTTCATTTCTTCACCTGCTAAAGCACCGATAACAGCAATGGTTTTAATATCTTTTTTAAGCGGCAAAATACTTCCTTTATTCTTTAGCAATACAATAGATTTCTTAGATATTTCAAGTGCATCGGCTAGGTTTTCGGGGGAAAGAATATCATTTTTTTCCCTTGTTACGTTGCTATACTTATATGGATTTTCAAAAAGACCTAATTGAAATTTTAGTTTGAGTACATTAATAACCGCTTCATCAATATAGCGCATATCTACTTTCCTTTCGGCAACGAGTGTGGGCAAGTCTTCATAGTAGGCATTTGACATCATATCCATATCAATACCTGCCTTGATAGCCACTTCTGCCGATTCTACTCTGTTAGCTACTGAGCCGTGTACTACCATTTCACCAATAGATTGCCAATCTGAAACAATCATACCTGCAAAGCCCCATTCTTTCCTAAGTATCTGACGGACTAGAAACTTATTTCCTGTGGCCGGCGTGCCGTTGAGTTCATTAAAAGAAGTCATCAACGAGGCTGCTCCTGCATCCACTGCAGCTCGATAGGGGGGGAGGTAAATTTCGCGCAGCAAACGCTCTGACATATCGACGGTATTATAGTCTTTACCTGCTTCTGAGGCACCATAGCCGGCAAAGTGTTTCACACAGGCACCCATCGTATGAGGTGCGCTTAAAGACTCACCTTGGAAGCCTTTTACTCTAGCAGCAGCCACTAAAGAACCCAAATAAGGGTCTTCACCTGCTCCTTCGGCAACTCTTCCCCAGCGTGCATCTCTGGTAATGTCTACCATTGGAGCAAAATCCCAGTTGATGCCTACAGCAGTGGATTCTTTAGCTGCTGTGGCTGCACTTTTGCGCACTGCCTCCATATCCCAAGAGGCAGCCTCACCCAAAGGAATAGGAAACACTGTTCTAAAGCCGTGAATAACATCTGCACCAAAAAGTAAGGGAATACCCAAGCGCGACTCTTTGACGGCAATTTTTTGTAGCTTGCCCGTATATACTGCCCCGTAAGTGTTAAAAAGCCCAGTGATTTTACCCTGACTAATTAGGGTGTCGAAGCGTGGTAATGCCCTGTTATTAGGACCAGTATCAAAGTCTCCAACGTATAAGTTGAGCTGACCCAATTTTTCTTCTAGGGTCATTTTTGCGAGTAATTCTTTTATTTTGCTCGCCGTTTTTCTGTCCATATTTTGTGATTGTTTTGGTTTCTTAGCAGTAGGCTCACAGCCGAATATTGCAACGAATATGAGCAAAATTATCAGATGAATTTTTGATTGAAGCATTATCTATTGAATAGTTAACTTAGTGAAAAATGAATCGCTGGACATGAGTAAATCTTCTAGACATGCAATTTTATAGGATATTTTTCATATACACAAATTGAATACAAGACGATTAATTGTTTGACGTATTATTGATGTATAAAAAGAACAATCGCCAAGTGAAAACTTACTTTTTATTGAATTTTTCTCTTACTTCCCCACAATGTAACATGCTTTCACCAAAATAAGGGTTTAAAATTTCATCCGAATCGCTCAGCCAGTATGCTCCGCTAAAATCATTTGCCATTGGGCAATGCTGTATATAAAGGTCTTTGGGGCTGCCAAAAGTTTTTATACTATGAATCATATTATCGGAAAGCCATGTAAAATACTCACGCTGTTGTTCAAGTTTTGTAGCGTTGCTCATTTTTCTGGCTGTTGTTTGAATTTGATCAGCTGTTTTTACCCAAGCATCGCGGGTTGTTTCTTCGGGCAAATGAAAAATCATTTTTGCTGCTAACTTCCTGAGTTGACTGGCTGCCAATTTGGCTTTAAGGCTATCGGAATCTACTAAGGCACCCTTCAATTGAAGGTATATTTGTATGGCTTGTGCCATTTGTTGCCTAAACGCTTTTGTCAGTTTGTGAGATGAGTATTTCTTCACATGCTCATCAGTGGTTTGCAGCGACTTGTTTTGGTTCATCATGCTGTACTTACTGTTGAGTTGTGCAGCAGCATCTACGGTAAAAGTACCGTTGGTAACTACCTCATCGCCAACTTTTAGCCCTGAGGCTACCACATAATAATCTCCTAGCGAAACACCCAGGTTGATCTGCCTCATTTCAAATGCAATATGTTTATGGGGTACTTTTACATAAGCGACTGAACGTTTGCCAGTCCACATAACGGCACTTTTAGGAACGGTTAACACTGGTTTTTTAAATGCTCGCTGCACCACAATTTTGCCTTGTACAAACATCTCTGGTTTGAGCAAGCGCGCTCGGTTTTTTACTTCTACTCTTACTTTAGCCACGCGCGTTTTGGGGTCAATAACCGGGTCGATATAGCTAACTGAATCTTGAAATTCTTTGCCCGGATAAGCTGATACTTGGTAGGTAATTCTGTCGCCTTTTTTTATCCAAGCTACATCGGATTCGTAGGCATCGAAAAGTACCCAGAGCTTGTTCAAGTCAGCTACTTGAAACAATATTTGACCTTGGTGGATATGATCGCCGGGGGCTACTTTTAAATTAATAACAATGCCTGTTACATCTGCAGTGAGTGGAAAATCATTAGTTACTTTTCTGCTTTTTTCTATTTTGTCAATCTGCTCATCGGTAAGTTTCCAAAACTTGAGTTTTTGTCGTGCTGCTGCCAATATTTCGGGGTTTTGTTCTTGCATTTGTAGTGCTGTTAATAATTCTTCCTGCGCATTAACTAAATCGGGAGCATAAATATTGGCTAATAATTGTCCTTTTCTCACTTGTTCACCGGTAAAATTAACTGCTAGTTTTTCAATTCTTCCAGCTATATGACCGGTTTGGCTCAGTATGCTGCGTTCATCTATCTGTATTTTTCCATTGAGCAGCATTTCTTTTTGTGGGATTTTTTTTTTGAGTTTAGTTGTCTGAATATTTGCGAGTTTCATAGCTGCTGCTGTCATTTTCAGTGGACTATTCACCCCTTCCTCTTGCGCCTGAACAGGTATTAGATCCATAGAACAAAGCGGGCATTGCCCCGGCTCATTGCGGCGTATTTGTGGGTGCATAGAGCAAGTCCAGACTTGCTTATTGGCAGGGATTTCATACGGGTAGGTTTGATTTGTTTCTTGTTTGTCTTCACTAAATAAGACCCACCCGATAGCCATACCCGTAAGTACAGCTAATACTATTAGGCGTATATTTGATTTAATTGGATTCATGGGAATGCAAGCTGTTTCTAAGTCTTTTTTGGTTGGCTTTCACTTCTTTTCTGATTTGTTTAGGTGGTTTAGTGTTCTTCTTAATACCCATACTTGTTCTGATGCCATTGAGTAGGGTTTTTACCCAATAATTAAATGGAGAATTTTCTGGTCTGCGCTTGTAATAAATATTACCCCTATTAAGAAAGATAAACTTAGGATTACTTGCCCGAACGATGAAGGTATTTGTTAAAAAAGAAAGTATTCCTTTATGCTTTTGCCCGCCTTTTTGTCGTTGTTTGTATTGATTGAGTACAATAAGCTTTAAATTTTTGTAGTAAAAACGCATACTGCCCATCGCATAATGATTATTAGCAAGCACTCTAAAATTAGCTTTACCGGCTTTTCCATGCTTGATTTGCATATAGGCTATATTTTCGAGCATAGGGTTCAATTCTCTCATATTTATTCCTGCAAAATATCCTCTGTACAAGTAATTCCCTTTAGGATCGTTTAGGGGAATATAAAAAAATGCTTTTATTGCTCCACTACCCATTAAATAAGTTTGTATGTTCATTGTCATAGCTTTTTTGTGTACGAGCAAACTGTCGTTGGTCATATTGTATATTTGTCCATTCAAATCACTGAGGTAGATAAAACCCGGCTGCTTACCACCATTGTCTACTAGCTCCTCATATTGTATGTAACTATTAGCCACTAGAATACTATCTATTTTAAGATAGATAGGTAAATTTTTTATGAGTGTTTGTAAAGTAGGCGATATATGGTTTTTTCGGGCAGGTAGTTTTTTATCGCGATACGCTTCTATGCGCATGCCTGAAACAGCTAGTGTACTTGCTTTAATGGCTTGGTTTAGCAGTAAATCTTTATAATTGAAATTTTTAAATAAGATGTCTTTACCAGAAATATAGAGCCAGTCTTTTTGATAACCGATTAGTTGGCTATAATCAAATTTTTTGAATCTGGGATGTAATGCCAATCCGTCAATTTGGAGTTCGGCCTTTTTAGTGTCCATCACTATCTCATCTGCTTGTATGCTCCAGTCGTTTTTCTGTAGAGTATGCTGATAATTTTTAATGCGGATATATGTCTGTTGAGTACCAAAAAAGCGATTTTCGTCTAGTAAAGACAAGCTATCTAAGGTAAAATCATTGACTTGCCCAAAAATATTTGGTATGGTAAAGTTTTCTTGCGATAGTCGGTGGTTATGAGCTAATGAAACCAGAGCATTATCAATAGTCACTTGATCGACGTGTAAATAATTTAAGCTGGGCTTGAGTCGCTTATACCATGTGGCCAAAGGTGAGGCAGAATTTTTCTTTTCTTTCGTTGGAACATTATTTAATATGTAAAACTGGGGCGATGCAGTTTCGATCGTACCAATGTCTAACTGCTGTGATTGATATAGACGTTGGAAATCCACCGCTGAAAACGTTGTACTGGGCAGCAGTATATCTAGTAAACGGGTAGCTAGATGGTCTTTTTTGGGATACTCGAAAGGCTGAATGTAAAGAGAATCTATATTTATTTTTTCTTTCTCTGTAGATAAATGCAAAGATGCAAACCCCAACTCATGAATACTATCGGGGAGCTGATACTGATATTTGTGAATAGCTAGTTCAATATTTTTGCTATACAGTAGTCGATTTTTTTGTATGGCTTTCAGTGAGTCCAGCTTAAAATCTTCAATACTAACTGAAACTTCCTCGCTATTTAATTGGTGTAGATATTTATTTTTATCAGTAGCCGATAATTGAATAGCAGCTTTAACAATACGAAAATCATCTACATAAATACTTGTCAACTGATTTTTTACATAATGATACAAGCTATCTATTGAAAATGCTTTTAATGATTTTTGGCTATTTTCCCACCAGAGATGAATTTTGCTTTGTGGGTGGTCAAAAACTATCTTGCTAGCAGACAGTGTGTTGTTTGTATAAAAAGCATTAATATCTACTCCCTTCAGCTGAATCTGTGGGATGTTAAGTTGGTATTTGCCTTCGTTTTCTTCCGAACCCGAAAAAGCTAACTGCTCAATCGTTATAGCACTTGTGGAAGAAGATACGCTCACAGATTGGATATGTAAATTATACAGACTATCGGCAAGGTATGCACCGCCGTCTTTAGCCTGAAAATGTAGATGAGAAAAAAACAATCTATTATGAAACTTTTGATTAGGTACTAAGCAAATATGCAAGCTGTCTGCTGAGGCTTTAAAACTGTTGACGTATTGTATATCTCGTGTTGTATTCCGATAATTTTCACGATACCAGCTCCCTTCGTTGATATTTGTGCGATAAACGGTAATATATTTTAGCGGAAGAAAAAAAACCTCTGGTTGCTGTATAGCTGTTATCGCCCCTTTGATTAGTTGGGTATAGTTTTTTTGATTCAGGTTAACTGCTCCCAGAGATGCTTGTGCTACCTTTAGAGTACCATTATGGTAAGCCTGCTGCCAGTCTGCACCTGCTAAGTAAAAATTATCAAAAGAGAAACCATAACTATTGGGCAGTGTTTCTTTTTCGTTATGCTCGGGCAAAGATTTCAACCAACCACTGCTAATATGTAACGAAGAATCATGTAAAGAAAAACGGATGTTATTTAGGGTAAGTTTATGTGTATGCTGCTCCATTGGCACAGACAAGTAGGCTAAGCTAAAAGTAAGGTTATGCGGTATGTTTATCTGCCCGGTATCTTCTATACTCAAATGAGTGGCAGCTAAGGATAGATTCTGTGCGTCTAGGTATTTATTAAGCCTACTCCGTTTGCTTTGAAAGCAAGTAAAATTGCCTTTTTGCAGGTAACATTTTTTGATATGAACGGATTTAAAAATATTATTTAGCCTAATTTTTGGCTCTTTCTCTATCGTTTGGGGTAGGCTTTGGTTTGTGTTTGCATTAGCATAATATTTTATCAGTGGGTTTTTAATTAGCAAAATATTACAATTTAGTTTTTTTCTCTGATAAACTGCTTGCATATCTAAGCCTGAAAAAGATATTTCTGGGACATGTATATCATATGATCCCTTGTGATGCGCGGGAGATAAACGAGCGTTTTTTAAGCTAAAAATACTATCTGTAGTTGATAGACTGATTTTACTGGCTGACAAGTAGTAATCATTGCCTGGCAGGGCAATGATTTGGTTTTTTAAAAGTAAAGAAAAGTCATCTAGATAGGCATATTTTCTGCTCTGCACCGAGTCTATGGAAATATTGTAAAATTTGGCAGAAAGGTCTGGAAACTGCCATGATTCTTCGCGTGCGTTTTCTGTATATTTCCATGTTACATAGCCGTGTTCAACAACCATAGTATCTAGCTCAAGGCGATGTAAATAGTCAGGTATTAGGGGGTAAATATCAGGTATATTATTCCATAACTTTATAGGTTTTAATTGGCTTTCCGATATTTTTTCAAAATGTTTTTTGAATGTAAAACTAGGTTTGCTAAAGATAGCACTTCTAACTTTTATCTGTTTGTTGCGTAAAATTTCTTTTAAATTAGCACCCGAAAAAGTAAGCGCAGGAATCTGTAATTTATACTCACTCTCGGGCAGCTGTGCTAGTTTTGGAAACAGGTTGATATTTCGGGCGGCTATTTGTTGCTTTTTGGTAGAAACAGTTATTTCGCCAATATCAATTATATAGTTATTTTTTTTTGTAGCGAGGTGCTGGCCAACTAGGCGAATATCTGCTGCATCTGAGTATAAAAAACGATTTTCATGGTATTTGGAACGCTCATCTAAGTGAAAATTTTCTAAGTAGACAGAAATGTCGTTAAGCACTTTTTCATAATCTTGTATGTTATCTAAGTGATCGATAAGCACTGAGGCATCTTCAATAAAACATGCATTTATATAAATACCCTTCAGTCTACCCTCAATAGCAGTATATAGATTATCAACCCTGAGCCGCTCCCACTGACTGAGGGTATTTGTTTTTGAAGATTTACTTGTAGTAGTGAGTATTTTGATACGTGGTTCTACCATATGAAAGGTTTTGAAATGTATCTTTTTGCTGAGATAAGCTCTCAGTAGACTAAAACCTGTTGCTTGCCCTTCGGGAATGTAAAGATTATAAATATTTTTCTGTGAGTCTGTACTTTTTAGCGAACTTTTGTACCCTACTAAGTCACTCAGCAGGTACAATTCTTTAATGTGTATTTCACGCCGGATAAAGTTTAAATGTATGCTTTCGTATTCTAGTCGGTACAAACCTTTGCTTTGTATGCTAACTATTTCAGATAATACCCTGCCGATAATAATATCGGAATAATATCGGAATAATACTTGCAAACCAATGATAGCAATGAATAATAGGATAGTTAATTTCAATATCTGATGAGATGCTTTTCTCCACTTTTTTATTGATTTCACGGCTTTATTTCTGCGCTCTTGTCGTTTTTCCATGTGCTTAAAATAAAAGATATAGAGGCTTTTAGCATATGCAATAAATTATTATTGACTATCAAAATTACATATAAAAAAACATTTTTATTTGATTTTGATTAAAAAGATACTGCCGATTGACTAACCTATGTATGAAATGCACCTGTTAGCATGAAAAAAAATACTATTATATGCTTAATATTTTTAATGAGTTTGGCATTAGTTGGTCTTATTATGTTTCAATTTTATTGGGTTAGTGTAGCTATTAGCACTAATCGTGATCAATTTAACCAGAGTACTTACGGAGCTTTAGAAAATATTATAGAACAGCTGGAAAAACATGAAACGGTATCGGAGGTAAGAAAAGTGATGGATAAGGTAGATGTGATTAAGAATAATGTTGAAATAGCTTTTGACTCTCTGGGTAATGCCCGCTGGAAAGAAGAGCAAAAAATTCGTTTTACTAAGCTCTATGGCTCTCCAGCTATTACCGAAGATGGCTATATATATGAGGTAGAAGAAGAGGCTACCATTAGCAAAACAGGTATTGCCAGAAAAAATAAACTCCCCGTTTTTAGTGCCGACAAAATTAACTTAGAAGTAGATAAAACTTTGGTGCAAGATTTGGATACTTTTAGGTGGCTGCAAAATAGCACGAGTGTACAGATCGAGAATTTAGCCAGAAAATCTGACATGGTTGCTTTCATTATTAGGGAAATTATGTTAGATAATAAGAAAAGAGATGTCAAAGCCCGTATCAGTAACGAATTATTAGATTCTCTCATTGCTGAGGCGATGGTAGCAAAAGGAATAAAGACCCCTTATTACTATGCCGTTAGTAGGCAAGACTTAGGAGAAAAAATACAATTTACTAATGCAGCAGCGCAACTGCCAGAAGTGCTGCGATCTGAATTTAAAATGCATCTTTTTCCTGCCGATATTTTCCGAAGTCCTTATATGCTACATCTTTATTTTCCGAAAAAAAATATTTTTCTTATTAAGAAAATATGGCTCTTATTAAGTACTTCTATTGTATTTACTCTGCTAATTATTTTTTGCTTTGTCTTTGCTGTAAAAGTTATTTTCAAGCAAAGGCAACTTTCGGAAATTACCAACGATTTTATTAGCAATATGACACACGAACTGAAAACACCTGTAGCAACTATTTCGCTGGCTTGTGAGGCTTTGTTAGATCCAGATATGCGAAAATTGCCAAGTGTCCAACGCTATTTGTATGCTATTAAAGATGAAAATACTAGGCTTTCTAATCAGATCGAGCGCGTCTTACAAATTGCTCGTTTAGACAGAAAAGATTTTAAACTAAAACCCAGCTTAGTTGACCTAAACCAAATAATACGCACAGCTGTTAAAAATATCGCTTTGCAAGTCGACGACAGAGGCGGGCATATCACGCTATCACTTCAGGCAAATCGGTCTATTATTGAAGCCGATGAAGTACATCTGACCAATATCATCCACAATTTATTGGATAATGCAAATAAATACTCACCCACAAAACCTGAAATTAGTATCAGTCTTTCTCATATGGCGCAGGGTGTTAAAATTGTAGTATTTGATAAGGGGCAGGGTATATCAAAAGAGTCGTTGGCAAAAATATTTGATAAATTTTATCGTGTGCCTACGGGCAATGTTCATAATGTAAAAGGTTTTGGGCTAGGGCTTAGCTATGTAAAAACTACTGTGGAGGCGCATCATGGCAAAATTAGTGTTAAGAGCGAACAGGGTAAAGGCAGTAGTTTTACTGTTATGTTGCCGTACAAATTTCAACACCAATACTGAGAGTCGGCAAACGCTTGAGAGCATATTTGCAAAGAATTATCCGAGTTGGAAAAGTCTCAAATCATACTTTTACTTTGAAGTAGCTATCTCAAAAGCCCTCTTCAGCGACACAATAATACTTTGAGGAGCACGGCAAGGCTTGTTACTTTTCTGGTTTATAAAAACCAAAATTGTTTCTCCTTCATGAATGAGTTGTTTGCTCTGGTTGAAAATTTGATAAGTAAATTGCATTTTTACTAACGGTATCTTCGAAATAGTAGTCCTGATGGTCAGTAGCTCATCGTAACGGGCAGGCAAAATGTATTTTGAATGGCTTTCTAAAACAGGCATCATAATGCCAGAGGCTTTCATGTCTTTGTAGTTATGGCCCAAGGCTCTTAACATTTCTACTCTTCCTATTTCATAAAAACTAGGATAATTACCGTAATATACACAGCCCATTTGGTCGGTATGGGCATATCTCACTCTAATACTTGTATCGAATGAAAACATGTATTAAAAATAACTCGAACCGCGGATTAGATTTTATTAAAAAATAGCTTTTCAAAACTCGTGTAAAGCGATTTTTTATAATTTTTATTACTTTATAATATTGTGAAAACAAAAAGTAGTTTTAGGCTTCTTTCGGTAGTTTCAACCCAAAACTCACGTTGAAATAAAATAAGTTGCGATGAAACCAACACAAACCAAAAATATTATTTATTCTCTTTTATTAGTTACGCTAGTCGTACTAGTTTACCACTTTAGAAGACTGAACACCCGACCCAATATCGTTCATTTGCAGGGCATTACTATGGGAGTCATTCAATATCAGGTCAAATATAAAAACGATATACAAATTTCTTATCAGCAAAGTATAGATAGTTTACTTGCAGACATCAATCAAAGCCTTTCTACTTATATAATAGATTCTGAAATTTCTCGTTTCAATCAAGGAAAATTAACAGATATTGAATCTGATTTCTTTTACGAGGTGTTGTGTAAAAGTTGGGAGGTTTATCAAAAAACCCAAGGGGCCTTCGACCCAACGGTATTTCCTTTGGTTAAAGCCTGGGGTTTTGGCCCTGAAAAACTACAAACACCAAATGCGCGGCAAGTCGACTCTCTATTGGCTTTAGTCGGTTTCGACAAAATAACCTTTACCCACACCAATATAGTAAGTAATAAAATAGGTGTTTCATTAGATTTTAGTGCTATTGCTAAAGGCTATGCAGTAGATAGGATAGCTGCTTTATTAGAGCGCAAACAGATAAAAGATTATTTGGTGGAAATTGGCGGAGAGTTGAGGTGTGCAGGTAAGAACGCTGAAAATCAACCCTGGCGTGTCGGCATACAACACCCGCGGTATAAAGAAAAAACCCAGACCAAACCCACTACTATTGCTTTGATGAATCGCGCGATTGCTACTTCTGGAAATTATGAAAATTACTATATTAGAGATGGAAAAAAGTACAGCCATACGATTGACCCGAAGACAGGCTATTCTGTAACACATAATCTACTTAGTGCTTCGGTGGTAGCTAAAGATTGCATAACAGCAGATGCCTATGCTACTGCCCTGATGGTGATGGGTACAGAAAAGAGTGTTGCTTTTTTAGCGCGGTATAATGAGATAGAGGCTTTTCTAATTTTTAGTGATGGCAATAAGTTAGGTACCTACCGCACAGAAGGCTTTCCGCAGATAAATAAATAAAACTTCAGCAGCTTACCCGTCGACAAAATATGCCGCAATCTTTATCGCAAATAAAAGCCCTTATCCTCAAAGACCTCCGCATCGAATGGCGCTTGCGTTATACGCTAAACGGTTTGTTGTTATATGTTGTATCAAGTATATTTATTTGCTATTTGAGCTTTAACCTGAAAGCAGGGGCAATCAGTCCAACTACTTGGAATGCTTTGTTTTGGATTATTCTTTTGTTTACAGCCACTAATAGCATTGGTAGGAGTATGGATAGGGAAAATGGCGACCGATTTTATTTTTATTATACGCTAGTGAGACCACAGGTATTTATTATGGCTAAAGCACTCTATAACAGTCTAATTATGCTAGTTCTTTCCTTTACAGGCTTACTATTTTACTTACTCATAATGGGTAACCCAGTGCAAGATATACCGCTTTTTTTGTTTAACATTTTTTTAGGAGCCTTAGGCTTTGCCGGCTCACTCACCATGATTGCTGGTATTGCACGAAAAGCAGCTAACAGCAGCAGCTTAGTAGCTGTTTTGGGCTTTCCTATTATTTTACCCATGATATTAATGCTTATCAAAATATCGAAAAATGCTATAGATGGTCTTGCAAGGAGAGTCAGCTATGATGAGATCATCACTCTACTGGCACTTAATGCTATTGTATTTACTTTGTCTTACATACTATTTCCTTACCTTTGGAAAGAATAAAAAGCCCTTTAAGGTATCTAGGGGGTAAAAGTCGTGCAGTGAAAATAATTGCCCCTCTAATCCACAGTTTCGATGATTTCAGAGAGCCTTTTTTGGGTGGAGGTTCTGTTTTGTCTATCTCAAACAGAAATTTCCTGATAAGAAATATTGGGTAAATGACTTACATGCTAACCTTTTTTATTTTGGCAGCAAACACAACAAAAAAATAGCAGTACATTAATTAAACAAGTACAACGCTGGAAAGATACTTTTGATAACGGTAAAGAATTGTATCAGTTTTTAAATAGTCATATTGACAGCTTTAATGACATAGAAAAAGCAGCAGCTTTTTTACTTTTAATAGAATCACCTTTTCAGGCACGAGTGAAAGTGGTGAATTTTCAAAAGGAGCTTTCGAGAAAAGGTTTACCCAATCAAGTATTGAAAGAGTACAGTCACAACTATTCTTAATGATATATCAATCACTCTTATTTTTGAGGTTTTTGTTTGAAGATGAGATAAGTTCTCTGATACCTTAAATTTTTGTCTTTTGCCATTTGTAAAAAAGCGAGAATTATGCGTCATATATATGCCAAATTAGTATAATTCCGTGTTTAACATCCTAATTGTTTTCAACAGTTAATTTTCGATAGGCTTCCCAGCACATTCCCATTAAGAAAGCAAAAAAAACAAAGTAATTGCCAAGAGTAGTAATCTTTATGCCAGTCAGGTAAGAATCAGGTTTAAATTCAAAACGAATCGTATGTTTTCCGGCAGGGATTTGCAGTCCTCTCAACACATAGTTGACACACTTAATTTCAATTATTTTATTATCGATAGTAGCTACCCAACCAGCAGGGTAATATATTTCTGAAAATACAGCCAGCCCTTCGTGTTCATTAGTACTTTCATAAGTAAGGCGACGGGGGCTATACATTGTCAGACTAATATTTGCTGTGCTGTCTACTATAAAATTAGTCTTAGAGACTGAGCTTTTTGAAATATTTATCGTAGCATTCTTTGCAGGGTCTTGTGTAGCCAACAAAGCCATTTCTTGATCTGCATCCTCAGCAATAAGTAATTTTTCTACAAACCAAACATTGCCTAAGGCGGCAGGGTTAGCAATTACCCCCTTGGCTTGATCATTAATTTTTAAATATTTGGTATCGAGCATATTCAATATTGGGGTCTTGCTGAAGTCAGGTGTGCCAGCACGTATATTTTTAATGAGTGACTCTATTTCGGGGGTAATTTTTCGCTCTATCAAATCTTGATAGCGGCGCATTTTTGCTGCGTGATATCCTCCTATAGAACGATGGAAATAAGATACGTCAGAATTATTAAAGGGATTACTCAGCGGAAGCACGCGGTAGGTCAATGCGGTATCTTGTAATATTTTATTGTCGGCAACACTAGGTTTGCGTTCATTTTTAATTCTCTTTGGTTCAAACTTATCATCGTAAATATATCGTTTAGCCACTTGCCAAAGGTCGCCCACCATGAGTAAAGCAAGGGTTAATACCAAAACGGTTTTGCCTATTTTCTTTTTAAGAAAGAGCCATATCAAGCCAAAAGCGCAGGCGATGAGGAAAAAAGAACGCAAAGCATCGGATTTGAGCAAAGTTTTTCTATCAGACAAAATAGCTTCAAAAAAAGCACCTTCGCCGTCACTAATGCCCTTAAAACTGAAAAAGCCAGCACCCACTGCCAACCACAGCAGCAAACACAAGCCCCCCGTAAGACCAGCAGCTAGTAGTAATTTATTATACACATTTTTTATCTGACCAGAGTGTTTGAACAGCTTGTCGACAGCTAATACAGCAGCCAAAGGCATGAGGGTGAGTGCCATGCTCAAAGCCATAGATACTGAACGAAATTTGTTAAAGCCTGGAATGTAATCAAACAATAAGTAGTTGAGTATTGAAAAATTTTTCCCCCAAGCCAATATCATACTGAGCAAAACACCGGCTAAAATCCACCATCGCTGTTTATTGTCAAGGATCATTAGTGCGAGAACAAACAAAAAGCAAACGACTGCACCGGCGTACAAGGGTCCTTCGGTAAAAGGCTGATCTCCCCAGTATAAAGGAGCATACTGTTTAGCTTGCTCAATCTGAGTACGCATCTGGGCATACTGCGCTTGCGATATTTGCTTGTTGCGTACAGCATTAGCTACATTGCGTAAGTTATCTTCTAACAACTGATAAGCTTGGCTGTCTTTAGGCAGTTTTGCCGTGCTAGAGCCACCATAAAAGTTAGGAATGAGCAGGGTGAATGTTTCTGTTTTACCTTGGCTCCAGGCAAAGGCATAATTCCTATCTAAACCGCTTTTATGGTACTGGGTAGCATTTTCGAGCGGGCTAAGCAAACGATCGCCTCTGATACTATATTGGGTATAATCTTGCGTTGTCCAGAGTCGGCAAACTCCTGTTAAGGTAGCTAACAACACTGCCGTTGCGAGTATAATACCTTTTTTAAAAAAAATATTAAAAGCATGACTACGAGCATCGTAATACAATTCGCTGATAACCATGATCAGACAGATAAAAACCAGATAAAAAGTAATCTGCAAATGGTTAGCACTAAGTTCTAAAGCCAGCCCCATGCAAGTCAATCCAAAGCCCAATAAATATTTATGGCGAAAAACTAATCGGATACCCGCCAAAATCAGTACTCCATAAGCGGTTGCCCATGCTTTTGTTACATGACCTACTTCAATATTGATAATAAAATAAGTGCTAAAAGCAAAAGCAAGTGCTCCGGCTACCGATAAATAAGGATTTACTTGGTAAGACAATAGTAAAATCCAGAAACATAATGTAAGAGTAAATAAGATATGTGTGGCGGTATTTTTTGATATAAAACCAGCTAAGGCACGCTTAATCCATTTAATAGGTCCTGAGTTGATACCCATGGCAATCAGATAATCAGGCATCCCGCCAAACATGGCATCATTCCATAAGGTTTGTTCTCCGTTATCACGTCTATAATCGTTCGACCGCTTTGACATACCTGAAAAGAGCATGCTATCGCCTCGCCGCAGAGTTTTATTATCAAAAATTTCTTTATTAAAAAAAATAATTGAAGCAGCATAGATAATTACAATACATAGCAAATGAGGAAGTATATCTGAAAAGTCGAGTTTTTTCATTGAGTAATTTAATTATATAAGATAAAATAAATTATCTGGGTAGAATAAAAATATTGATAAATAAATTATTTAATACCTCTCAAGGTTTTCTTCTTAGGTGTTTTAACCGTCAGGTATTTCGCCACTGTTTGCTCTCCGAGACTAAAAAGTATCTGATAAGTTTGTGCAGGCAGGTAATGCTTTCCGTTTTCAGCTTTTGAGAGTTTAGCCTCAAACTTTAGCTTTTTTAATAGCTTTTGGAAAGATTTTTTAGCACCTTCCGCATAGGTCAAATCATAGGTCCATGTGTTAAGTCCTTTGTGGGTTGTGAGTATTTGTTCATAAAGTTTTGTTCCTTCAAACTGCACCTGTACGTTTATTTTTGTGGGCTGGCTTGTAAAATAATCGATTTGATGGTTTGGTTCATTATATCCGAGCCAATGAAAACGCTCACGTCTCCCCCAATTTTGGTTGAAACTGACCGAATCTAGGTCAAAAACATGCAAAGGCTTTGTTGTTATTTGATCATCGAGTGCTTGCAAACGGCTTATATTAGCTATATAAATAGAACGCCCATGAGTGCCGAGAATTAGATCATTTTCACGGGGGTGAATCAATAAATCATGAATGGGTGTAATGGGTAAGTTTTTTCCGATAGCCATAAAAGATTTTCCTTTATCGTAGGACACATAAACCGCATGGTCTGTACCTACATAAATAATATTTTCGCGTTTAGGGTCTTCCTTAACTACGTTGATAGGCTCGTGTGGTAGGTCGGTGCCAAGTCTTTGCCAAGAGGCACCAAAATCTTGAGAAACAAACAGATAAGGGGTAAAATCATCCTTGCGGTAGCCATTCAATGCAATATATATTCTGGCTTCCTCAAAAGCAGATGCTATCACACGGCTAACCCATAAATCAGCGGGCAAACCGGCAGTGATATTTTCCCAGTTGTAACCTCCATCTTTAGATACATGTACTAATCCGTCATCAGAGCCTACGTAAATCAGACCAAAGCGTTTGGGCGACTCATCAATGCTTGTCAAAGTTGCGTAAGGAACGTTTCCGTTTTTTCCTCCTTTGGTTAAATCTCCTGACAGTGTTTTAAAGTCATTTCCCTGATTTAAGGACCGGTGGAATTTATTAGATCCCATATAGAGTATATCTTGGTTATGGCGCGAGAGATGAATGGGCGATTGCCAATTCCAACGCAAGGGATGTTCTCCTAGCTCGTGTTGCGGAGTAATATGCTTGCTGGCATCAGTTTTTTTATTGATTCTAAAATAATTACCAAATTGATAGCCTGTATAAACAGTATTGTTGTCTCGGCTATCTATTGCCACCTGCATACCGTCGCCACCCATGATCATTTTGTAAAGATATTGCCCACTTTGATGCCAGCTTTTATTTTGCTCATAAGTTACTTTTCCGTACCATACGCCGTTATCTTGCAAACCGCCATATATGTTATAAGGCTTTTCCATATCGTGGGCAATAGCATAAAACTGCCCCACTGCCGTATTATTAGCTTTATAATAATTTTTACCGTCGTCATAGCTAATATTAATGCCACCGTCATTACCTACAATCAGATGTCCGTCATTTTTAGCACTTACCCACATAGCATGGTAATCGGCATGTGTATTTTCTCTATGAATAGAAGACCATGTTTTTCCGCCATCTTCCGACTTAATTAAGGGTACGCCCATAGTATATATTTTATTCTCGTCCTTGGGGCTGACTCTTATTTGAGCAAAATAATAGCCATAGCTATAAAAAAGATTATCAATATAATTGTCATGGGTTTTTTGCCAACTCTTACCGCCATTATCCGAACGATATACTTCCGCACCTATCACGGGCGTATCAAATAGCAAGGCATTAGCATCTTCGAGGAAAGCTACTAAATCGGATGCTTTCAAAATGCCTTTCCCAATAGCCGACTTAATAGCAGCTGCGTTATATTTTTGGGGGAAGTAGTTATCGTCTAAAAAATCATTAATTTTATCTTCTGCTAGAGTAAGAAAAATTTCTTTAGACATATTTCTCAACTGCTGTTTGGTGAGTTTATCCTGCTGCTCTTTCTTTTCTTTTTTTCGTCTATTTTGGTTATCCATTACGGCATAAACAACTTGAGGGTTAGCAGGTGCCACACATAAACCTATTCTACCTACTCCTTCATGGTGAGGGAAACCGTTTTTTCCCGTTGTAACGAGTACCCAGTTTTCGCCGCCATCGACAGATTTATAAATACCTGAGCCAATACCCGAACCATTAAAATGCCAGGCTCTTCGCATTCTTGTCCACGTAGCAGCATACAGTATATCAGCATTAGTAGGGTTTATGGTCAAATCAATTGCACCGGTAGAATCATTGATAAATAGCGTTCTCTGCCAGGTTTTTCCGCCATCAGTAGTTTTGTACACACCTCTGTCGTTAGTGTTGGTATATAAAGCACCCACAGCAGCTACCCAGAGTATATCAGGATTAGTGGGATGCAGTACGATTCTACCAATATGATGTGTATTCTCTAAGCCTAAATGCTGCCAGCTTTTTCCTTTGTTTGTACTTTTGTATATGCCCACACCAGCATAAGACGAACGGCTAGAGTTGTTTTCTCCCGTACCTACCCAAATAGTTTCTCCGTGTGTCCAATCAACAGCAATATCGCCGATGGTCATTGTAGACTCATGATCAAAAAGTGACTCAAATTCGGCACCATTGCTGCAAGTTTTCCACAAACCGCCCGAAGCATAAGCTACATAAAAACAAGCAGGATTTGACTCATTGACGGCTATATCCGACACGCGACCACTCATAACGGTTGGTCCTGTAGAGCGGAAAGGAATATGCATAAGCCATGATCTTTCTATCAAGTTTTTCTTTTTTACGAGGTTTTCTCTTGCTACTTTTGCATAGTCAATACTTTGACTCTTGGCTTGATAAACAAAAGCCGTGAGTGCTAAAACTGGAAAACCAAACTTTAATAAACAACGTTTTAATACCATCATATTTTTTGAGTGGGGAAAAATTAAAAAAATTATGAAAAATTTAATTGTTACTTTACTAATATTTTCTGTTTTGGAAAATGCTTTTGCACAAAATGATAAATTCGCCTATGCTAGTATTTTGATTAACGAAGGCAACAAATATACAAATGATTTCAATGTGGAATTGAAAATATTCTGCAAAAAATCTTCGCAAATGCAAATTAGCCACGAAAGCACTTTCCAAAATACCCAGTGGATACCCTACAAAGACCGCATAAACTGGTCTTTGGATACAGAAGAAGGTAAACACACTGTGTATATACGTTTTAAATCCGGAGAAGACATATCCAAAATACTCTCCGATGATATCGATTTGGATACTAAGCCACCTGAAAACGTTGCCATAGAAATTGCCTCTAACAGCGGTTTTGTCAAAAGTACTGATTTGACAGCAAGTTTAAAAATAAAAGGCAATGATGCCAAATACATGATCTTGAGTAATCAGCACTCTTTTTATGGTAAAAAATGGCAATCCTATGAACAAACTATTGCTAACTGGCAACTCGAGAAAGGTGATGACGGCTACCGATATGTTTATGCAAAATTTAAAGATAGAGCGCAGAACGAATCAAAAATTGTTTCTGCCAAAGTCCTTGTCGACCGACAAGCTCCTTTTGGTGGGCATATCACTATTAATCACGGTAAAAAATTTATGATACAACAAGATAAGATTGTCGAACTATCTATTTTCGCCCGTGAAGCCGACTCTATGATGATTAGTGAAGATAAAGATTTAGCTACAGGCGAGTGGGAGGTTTATCAAACACAAAAATATACTGCACTCAAGGGAGGGGATGGAAAAAAATATTTGTATGTAAAATTTAAAGACAAGGCAGGAAACGAGTCTGGAATAGTTGAGGCAAGTATTATATTGGATATTACTCCTCCGAAAAAGGGTAAGATTATTATCGACAATGAGGCAAAAGAAACTACTAATTTGAACAAAGTAGTAACGCTGAAAATAATAGCAGAGGGTGCAGATTGGATGCTCGTAAGCAATAATCCTTTTTTTGATGGTGCACGATGGATAAAGTTCTCTCCTGCTGTATCGGATTGGAAATTATCAGGCGAACAAGACGGTAAGCGTACCGTCTTTGTCAAATTCAAAGATGCTGCCGGCAATGTATCAAGTATTTTCAAGGATGAAATTATACTTAAAAGAGGTTTTTAGAAATTGCCAGCTCCCGATGTATAAATCCGCTATTAAATAATTTACGTTGTTTTTTTTACCAATAAATAATACATCATCACAGCTTTTTGAAAAATGTATAGTAGATTATTAATGTTTTAGCTTTCATATTTTTAATAATATAAAAAACTTACACTGATGAAAAAAACACTATTTTTTTTCTTTTTGCCCTGTTTGTATACTCAACTTAGCTGTTCGCAAAAACAGTCTCAAACGGCATCGGAAAACGACAGCAAACACGATGAAGTGATGAAAATTCACGATGAAATCATGCCTAAGATGCACGATATTTTTCAGCTGAAAAAGAAAATATCTGCCCAAAAAGCATCTTGGGCAGAAAATCCAGAACAGCATGCCGAAGAAATTACTCAGGCTGAAAAACTCATAGAAAGGCTTGAAAAAGTACGCGAGTCAATGATGCAATGGATGCGTAGTTATAAAAAACCCAGCGAGTCAAATGATATGAAAAATGCCTATTTGGAAAATGAGAAAAACAAAATCACTTTAATAAAAAAAGAATTGTTGAACAGCATTTCAGCAGCTAAAACATTCGTAGAAAATATTGAGTAAATAGGTGGATAAGGTGTAATTTCGACTTTATTGAATTTCAGTATGAGGGTACATAAATCAAGGAGCAAAAATATAACAAATTTTATATGAAAAAAATATTTCTCACTGTTTTAGTCTTAGTTCTGGCAGGGGCTTGCAACTCAAAAAAAAATAAGACACTGCCGATTATGGGACCTCGTACGCTTGACCAAAAAACTACTGACAACCAGGCTGGTGCGGATACCATCTACCACACGATTCCGACGTTCAATTTTATTGACCAAGACAGTAATCAAATTACAGAAAAAACCTTTGAAGGAAAAATTTATATTACTGACTTTTTTTTTACTTCTTGCCCGAGTATTTGCCCCAAAATGAAAGCACAATTACTAAGAGTATACGATCGATACTTAGAGGAAAACAAGATTGTTATTTTATCTCACTCTATTGATACATACCGCGATTCAGTGGCTATACTGAAAGAATACGCAGAAAAGTTAGATGTAAAAACATACAAATGGCATTTTGTTACTGGAAAAGAAGAAGATATTTATGAAATGGCTACCAACTATTTTATCAGTGCCTTGAAGGATAAGCAGGCACCCGGTGGCTACATACATAGCGGTGCCTTGGTGCTAGTCGACGAGCAAAAAAGAATCAGAGGTTTTTATGATGGCACCGACACTGAAGCGGTAGACAAATTACTAGAAGATATTCCCCTGTTGCTCGATGAAACGCAGTAAAACAAGCCACTCCACTATCTTTATTGTCACCTTAGTCATCTTGCTTTCATTTTTCCTATATTTGTCTTTTGGGCAAAAAACCGAACATGGGCAGCAGTTGTATCAGCATTATTGTGCATCTTGCCATATGGAAGACGGCACCGGCTTGCGAGGTCTGATTCCCCCGCTGGCAAATGCAGACTACTTGCGCAAATACCCCAGTAATATATCTTGTATCATTTATAGGGGTATGTCAACACCTGTGGTAGTGAACGGAACAACATATAACCGTCCCATGCCCGGTAATCTGGAGCTTTCTTTTGTTGATATTACCAACCTTGTCAATTACATTAACAAAAAGTGGGGAGATCAAAATACTTTTTCTCTGGAAGAGATAAAATATCAGCTCGACAATTGTTCGCAACAATAATATAACTATTCGCTATTTTGACATATGCATCAGCCACTAAAAATTTACAACTCACTTAGCGGGCAGAAAGACCTATTCAAAGCACTATCCCCCCCGCATGTCGGCATGTATGCCTGCGGACCCACCGTCTATAGTAATGTACACTTGGGCAATTGCCGAACATTCACTTGTTTCGACGTAATTTTTAGGTATCTCACCCATATCGGTTATAAAGTAAGATACGTCCGTAATATCACGGATGTAGGACATCTGACCAATGACGATGATAATGGCGAAGACAAAATTGCGCGCAAAGCAAAATTAGAAAATATTGAGCCGATGGAAGTAGCGCATCACTACACCAATAATTTCCATCAAGTAATGCAGCAACTCAATAATTTACCGCCCAGTATAGAGCCTGTTGCTACCGGTCATATTATCGAACAGATAAAAATGGTTGAGAAACTCCTTGAAAAAGGATGGGCTTATGAAACCAATGGCTCTGTGTATTTCGATCTAATTAAATATCACCGAGTATATAGCCAAAATTACGGACAGCTCTCTGGGAGGGTTATTGAAGAATTATTAGCAGGGCAGCACCTGCTAGAAAGGCTCGATGAAAAACAGAACATAGTGGATTTTGCTTTGTGGAAAAAAGCCAATAGAAGCCATATCATGCGCTGGGATTCTCCTTGGGGCAAAGGATTTCCTGGCTGGCATCTTGAGTGTTCGGTGATGAGCAGCAAATACTTAGGAAAGTATTTTGACATCCATGGTGGTGGTATGGACTTAAAATTCCCACACCACGAATGTGAAATTGCACAATCGCAGGCAGCCAATGGGCAAAAACCTGTCAACTATTGGATACATGCCAATATGCTGACAATTAACGGGCAAAAAATGAGTAAGTCAGTGGGTAATGTTATTTTACCAGAAGATTTGTTTACTGGCAACCACGCCTTGCTGACAAAAGCATACACTCCAATGGTATTGCGTTTTGCTATTTTACAAACACACTACCGCAGCACAATGGATATTTCCAACCAAGGACTTAGCGCAGCAACAAAGGGGTATAAAAAGCTAATGAATGGCTTAAAAATAGCAAAAAAAATGACCTATCAGCCCAATGATAATATTGAAAAAACCGAAAGAGCTAACCAGCAAATCCAGCGGATTGTCGATGCGATATATCGAGGTATGAACGATGATTTTAACACCGCTGTTAGTATTGCTGCTTTGTTCAATTTACTCAAAAAAATCAACGCTATTCATACGCAAAGTATTTCCGTATCGGTGCTGAGTGAAGAAATGTTTAACTTAATGAAAAAAACTTATATTCGGTTCATTGAAGGCGTACTAGGTCTGAAAGAAGAATCTCCCTACCCCGTTGAAAAAGCCATAGAGATCATTATGGGACGCTACCAAGTAGCTAAAAATAACAAAGATTATAAACAGGTCGACACTATCAGAATGCAGCTAAAAGGAATAGGTGTAATACTGAAAGATATGAAAAATGGCATAGAGTGGGCATATGAAGAATAAATTATTACAGCAAGCTCTTGCGAGCATATTTCGCGCAAATTGGGCATCGTGTAAAATGATGACCTCTGGCAGGACAATATTGCCGACCGAAAAGGATGATTTGAATGTGTAATTTATTCCACAGCGACTCGGGGAATAGCCTTTTGCCATCTCTCTCAGTTTGTGCTACACTTTTTCCATTCGATAAGTTCCAGCGATACATGAGCCTGTGGATATGGGTATCTACCGGAAAAGCTGCTACGCCAAACCATTGCGACATTACTACCGATGCCGTCTTATGTCCAACACCGGGTAGTGCTTCCAAATCTTTAAAATTACTGGGTACCTTACCGCCGTGCTTATCTAATAAAATATAAGACAAATTAAAAATAGCTTTCGACTTAAAAGGCGATAAACCACAAGGTCTGATAATCTCGCTGATATTTTCTCGACCTAGCCGCACCATCTGCTGTGGGTTACAAGCTTTTTCAAAAAGTATCGGCGTAATCATATTGACGCGCCTATCGGTACACTGCGCCGACAAAAGGACAGACACAAGTAAAGTGTAGGCATCGCTGTGTGCTAGAGGTGTATCTACTTGAGGATAAAGACTTTCCAAAATATTGATAATAGCTTGTACTTTTTCTTTTTTAGTCATGATACTTTATCTAAGTGAAGAAAGTGCCTTTCTCTATTTAATTTTATGATTTTTTCTTTACCACATCAAATTAAATTGATTTAGATATATTGCAAAGAATCTCTTCATACTACTGACAACAAGCCGAATGAAAGGTAAATTACATGAGAAGTTTAAAAAAGCAATTATAGAAAAATAAACCGAACTTACTGGCAAAATAATAATAACATGAAATCATATAAAAAACATATTGTATGCTTTGGAGAAAGTCTATGGGATATGTTACCCTCTAAGGCACTACCTGGAGGAGCACCCATGAATGTGGCACTTCAATTAAAAAATTTGGGAACGAAAGTTTCGTTTATCAGCCGTGTTGGAAAAGATAATTTGGGTGAGCAACTGCTAGAATACATCAACCGAAAAACAGTCAGCACACAATGGATACAATTAGATGATAAGCACCCCACCGGACAGGTCAACGTAGATATCACTAATCGGGAAGAAGTAAAATATGACATTGCTTCATCGGCAGCATGGGATTATATCGATTGGACACCAGACATGCTGGACTTGATGAATAATGCAGACGCAATAGTGTATGGAAGTCTGGCATGCAGAAATGAAACTTCTATGAAAACCTTATGCAAACTATTAAACATAGCACCATTAAAAATTTTTGATGTCAATCTGCGTACACCACATGATAAGCAAGAAATCATAGCAGAACTCATCGCACGATCACACATTGTTAAAGTCAATGAAGAAGAACTCAGAATTGTCGCCAATTGGTTTACCAACCATCAAGATAGCCTATCGAGTTTACACTACCTAAGAAAGCAATTTAACTTACGAGCTATTTTGATGACAAGAAGTGCACAAGGAGCCTGGTTATTAGACGATACAGGGCTCTACAAACAACCAGGTTTTAACGTATCTGTAGCAGATACCATTGGCAGTGGCGACGCTTTTTTGGCAGCAATGACTAAGAAAGTGCTAGAAAAAGCTAAACCGCAATGTGCACTTGCTTATGCCTGTGCTGTCGGAGCACTCGTTGCCAGCTGTAAAGGTGCCAATCATACATTTACAGAAAAAAGAATTAATGAAATATTACAAATATGAATCAAGGATCAAAAAATTACAAAGCCACCTAAAGGGGTAAAGTGGAGAGCCATTAATCGTATTTTTTTCATATTAATTTTACTCAAAACACATCTATAAAAATTTGGAGAAAAAAGTTTTTTTCAAAAACTTTGCTGCTTATATCCCATAAACTAACGATTTATGGGTTTTATACTCCATTATTTAAAACTATTTTTTTGCTTGGTAATAATCCAAAAAATGTCAGCCTGTTATGAGTCCTACAACTAAAACATATGTATTGCTTATCACACTGTTTATTAGTGGTGTTTGTAGCGCATATAGCCAAATAAAAAGTAAAAATACACAACAAGCTGTTAAATTATTTCGGAGACATCCTTTAGTAAAAGGCAAAATTTTTAAAGTATCAGAAGTCAGACGGCAACTCAGTATATTAAAAAGAGGGTCTACAAGATATGTTACTTTTTTAATGAGAACCCCTTTTAGCAAGAAAAAAAATGCGAGGAAAAATCGGGAATTTGTGTTGGACGAAGTAATATTTTTGAGAGATTTAGTTTACGATGAAAATAAGAAATGGTTTTTCAATGAAAAAATAAAAATGGAAAATGTGAAAGACAGATTTCCTAAGAGCGATGAAATTGAGCAAATCTATCAATTTCATCAACTGGGTGCTATATACAAAGAAGATTCTATATCGAGCTATATTGACAACTATACCGACTCACTTTATAATTTTGTACAAAAATTATCATTGGTAGAATCGAGTAGGGGATATTTCTTCAAAAAACCAGAATAAAAAAACTGCTAGTGATGTAAAATGTATAATGATTTAACTTTTTGAAATTGCATGTACAAAAAAATATGCTTATTAATCAGTTATGAAAGTGTATAAATATTATTTGCTTGCCCTAATTATTATTTTAATAGATCAGGCTGTTAAACTCGCTGTATATTATTATATGGATTTGGGTAGGTATGGAGAGATTTCCATATTTGGTGATTGGTTTAAATTGCACTACACCCTCAACCCAGGCATGGCTTTCGGAATTAAATTTAACAGCTTGTATGGAAAATTGGTGCTTACCCTATTTCGGTGGATTATGATGGTTATGATTATTTATTATATCTGGATATTAGTGAGCAAAAAAGTAAACCCCGCCTTCATCTATTGTATTTCGCTTATTTTAGGCGGAGCTGTTGGTAATGTTGTTGATAGTACTTTTTATGGCGTATACTTAGCCAATGCACCATCTATTACAGGTGAGCTTCCACTTTTTTACCCCTGGTTTCACGGACAGGTCATAGATATGTTTTTTTTTGATATATGGGAAGGTATCATTCCGCAGTGGATACCCTTTATCGGAGGTAGCTACTATTCGTTATGGCCGATTTTCAATGTTGCTGACGCTTCTATCTTCACTGGTGTAACAATCATATTAATATTTCAGCGACAATTTTTCCTTAAACAAATGCCTCTTGCTCAAGGTGGTGTATAAGAAGAATAAGGTAGAATTGCTTGATTGAAAAACTCGAAAATAATGGCAATATGCTAAACTCTTATGAGTAGAGCAGACAGCCGCCAATTTTGATATAAAAAAGTTAAAACTAAATACTCTCACAAAAAACTTTTGCTTGCTCTAAAACTAATTCTTTAGCTTTTTCCATTCCTTCTGGTGGATATTTATATTTTTTTAAAAGTTTTTTAATCATTAATCTCATTTTAGCTTTGGCACTTTCTCTTTTATCCCAATCAATAGTTTTATTTTTTCTAATTTTTACGACAAGTTCTTTAGTTAAATCTTTTAAAATTTCAGTTTCCATCACTTCTTTTTTATCATTGATAGAAGATACAGCATCATAAAAGTTTATTTCATCTTCACTTAATCCTAAGTTCTTTTTTTCTTCAATATCTTTATTGATAGATTTTGCAAGCTCGATCATCTCTTCAATGACTTTGGCACTTTCTAATGTTTGATTTTGATATTGAGCTATAATTTGTCGTAATTTTTCACTAAACTTTTTTTCTTTGGTGATATTGCCATTCTTTTTTATCTCCTTAAAATTATCTTCTAATACTTTTTTAAGTAGCTCATAGGCTAAATTCTTTTGTTTTAAATTTCTTATCCCATTAAAAAAATTCTCATCTAAAAGTGAAACTTCAGGCTTCTTAATTCCAACAAAATCATAAATATTAACAACTCCCTGTGTCTCAATAGTATTTGATACAATTTTACTTAGTTCATAATCTAAATTATGTTTTGAAATTATTTTTTTAGTTGTTTTTGAAAAATTTAAAATTCCTATTCTCACTAATTTAAAATAATTTATTTCATTAACAATTTTTTTTGCCTCAATAGATAGGGGACAAAGTGAAAAAGTTTTGATAAGTTTTAAAGAATTTTCTAAAAAAGATTTTTTATATTTTTCATTTCTTAAAATTTTGTCAATCCCTTCTTTTATAATTTCATCTCTTTGTTTTTTATCCTCACAAGTAAAATAGTTATCATAATCAAAGCCATTAAAGTTTGATTTTGTTAGTTCATAATATTCTAAAAGTTTTGTTATAACTTTTTCAAAATCAATTTCTATTTCTTTTTTATCTTCGTTTGAAAAATTAAAAAGTGCCTTTTTTAAAAAATCTCCAATACCAATATAATCAACAACTAAACCAAAGTCTTTATCTTTATACACTCTATTCACTCTTGAAATAGCTTGAATTAAGGTATGGTCTTTTATAGGTTTATCAATATAGAGTGTATTTAGGCAAGGTATATCAAAACCAGTTAGCCACATATTAGAAACAATAGCAATTTTTAATTCGTCTTTTTCGTCTTTAAATCTTTTTTCTATCTCTTTTGTCTGCTCTTTAGTTCTAATATGTTTTTGAAAATTTTCAGAGTCGCTACTGCTACCACTCATAACAAGTTTTACTTGTCCTAATTTATCATTATCATTAAAAAGTTTAGGTTCTAAACTCTCTAAAATTTCATAAAATTTAACAGCAATTTTTCTTGAAATACAAACAAACATTACTTTTCCAAATGAGTTTTCAAATCTTACTTTGAAATGATTTAAAAAATCTTCTGCTATGGTTTTTAATCTTTTTTCATTGCCTATAATTGCTTCCATTTTCAAAAAATCTTTGTCTTTTCCAGAGGTATCACTTTCTTCAAATAATTTTTCAACTTTTTTGTCAAAAGATTTGATTTGATCTTCTTTTAAATTTATTTTAGCAAGTCTTGGTTCATAGTGTATAGGAACCGTTGTTTTATCTTCAACTGCTCTATTAATTATATATTTATCAATATAATCTCCAAAAATAAGTTTTGTGTTTTTATCTTCAAGTTCAATTGGAGTCCCAGTAAATCCTAAAAATTTAGCATTAGGAAGAGCATCTCTTAAATTTTTAGCAAGTCCATCTTTTAGGTCATATTGGCTCCTGTGTGCTTCATCAACAATTATAAAAATATCATCTCTATTTGATAATGTTTCAAATTCTAAATTATTTTCATTTTTAGAAAATTTTTGAAGAGTGGTTGTTAAAATATCTGGTTTAGTATTATCTTTTAGTTCAGAAATTAAATTTTCTCTTGAAGTAATTTGCTTTAATCCATTATCAACATTTAAAAAAGATTTTGATTTTGAAAGTGTGTTAAAAATCTGTCCGTCTAAATCTAATCTATCTGTTAAAACAATAATTAATGGTTTGATTTTTTCTAGTAATTGCTTGATAGTAAAAATCATCGTATAACTTTTGCCACTTCCTGTTGTATGCCAGACAACCCCCACTTCTTTTTTATTTTCTTGATGTGCTAAAAGTGATTTTTGAATGATTTTCTCAGTAGCAAAAAACTGATGATAGCTTGCTAAAATTTTTATATTATCTTCTGTGAAGATAATATAGTTTTTAATAATGTTTATGAGATTTTGTTTTTCATATAATCCTTTAAAATGATTTTCAAAACTTTTCTTTCCATCCTCATCTTTAAACTGATTGTATCTTTCTAAATTACTTGTTAGAGTTCCAACACCGTTATTAAAGTCATTCGAAATAGCATTAAAACAATTACAAATAAATAATTCTTGTATGTCATTTTGATAATTTTGTATTTGGTTAAAAGCATTATATTATAGATACATTTTCATCATAAGGATTTTTTAGTTCAATAACAGAAATAGGAAATCCATTTAGAAAAACAACTAAATCGCATCTTTTATTTTTATTGCCTTTAAATTTAAATTCTTTTATAATTAAAAAATGATTATTTGTAATATTTTCTTCATCAATAAGTTTTACTTTGTTATATCTTTTTGTTTTCTCATTATAAATATCAATACCTTTTTTTAAAAAATTATAAAATTTTTTATTTGCTAAAATTAAATCACTATCATTAACCTTTTCAATTTCTAAAATAGCATTTTCAATTTGTTTTTCATTTAATTCTTTATTAATAATTTTTAGTTGCTCTTTTAAAATTGGTTTGAGTAAAAATTCTTTTTCATTTGTTCTTAAATTATTTTCTTGTAATTGATAGTTTTCTAAATAATGATAATTAAGGTTATATTTAAAGAGATAAATTAAAGATTTTTGAAAATCTTTTTCGTTTGGGTTTTGGTTTTCTAAAATATTATTTTTTGTCATCTTCTTTTGCTAAATATTTTTTAGTTTCTTTATCAAAATCGGAAATATATTCTTTGTCTTGTTTAATTCTAAAAATACTATATTCTTTCTCTACTTTTAGTTGTGCTTGCAACATAGAAACTTTTCCTTTATCTTTTAAAACAGGATAATCAGATAATTCTAAAAATCTATTTAAAAACTTTATCCAATCCTCCATATTCATAATAATATTTCTTTCAGCACGATTTTCTGCTAAATCTAAATAGGCAGTCACCAATCTTTGTAATTGTTTCAAATGATCCTCATTCAAATAATTTTTTGCTATCACAACATCAGATTTTAGAATTTTTCCCTTTGGTGCATTTTTCCAATTTTTTAGACCCATAAATATTTTTTTAGCATCCGCTTCAGAATAAATAATTTCTGCTGCAGTTTTACCAGCAATAGCCCAATGTAATTTATTTTGGGTTGTAGCAAAAAAATCTTTTGTTAATTGACTATCTTTGGTGTAATCTGCTGACAAGGCATAAATATCTGTGATTTTTTGGTAAAATCTTCTTTCACTTAAACGAATTTCTCTAATTTTTTCAAGTAATTCGTCAAAGTAATCTTGACCAAAATGCCTACCCTGTTTTAATCTTTCATCATCAAGAATAAAGCCTTTAACAATGTATTGATGTAAAGTTTCTATTGCCCATTTTCTAAATTCTGTTGCTTCTTTTGAATTAACCCCATAACCGACAGCTATTATAGTTCGTAAATTATAAAATTTGGTTTTATAATTTTTGCCATCTTCGGCAGTATGTGTAAAATCTGCACATACTGAATTTTCTAATAATCCCTCCGTATCAAAAATATTTTTTAGGTGCTTTGAAATAACAGACCTATCTATATTAAATAGCTTAGCCATCACTTTTTGAGATAACCACAGAGTATCATTTTGAAAATACACCTCTATATTTATCTTAGAGGTTAATGTTTGATAAATAATAAAATTTTTTATCTTAATAAGTTTTTTATCCATTATGATTTTTACTATCCTCTTAAATACTATAAACCTTACCCATTTTCTCCAAAAATCCTAATTTCTCCTTTCATTAATTTTGGCAATAAATAATCTCTTAGATTTGTGAGTTTTTGGTTTTCTAAAATATTATTTCTTATTATTTGTAAATTCTTTTCATAAATTTTATTAAACTTTAAAACTATTTTTTCATTCGGAATTAAAAAAATTAAATCTTTAAATCCTTTAAAGTCTAAAATTTGTCTAACTCCTCCAGAACATAAAATTTGAATTTGTTTTTTCATTTGGTTTGATTTTAAAATTTTCTCAAAAAACCAATGATAATTTTCCCTTATTGAAAAGGTAATATAAACTGGACTAACTGCCCCAAATTCTAAATCTTTTAACATTCCAATAGAACCAATATTTATTCTTGCTGGATTATAAGCAAAATTATATTTTTTTATCTTTTTATATTTATTTAATTCTTTACTAAAAACTTGTTTTTTAAAATAATCTTGAGATTTTATTAATTCTCCTATATTTATTGCCGATAAAACATTTATTTCTTTTTTAGTTCCTACTTTCTTATTTATTTCACATATCAAATCTCCAATCCTCCCAACTTCCCAACCATAAGGGATTTCTTTTTCTAATTCTTCATTCCAAATCATTCTACCACCATTTAATTTATAACTCAAACCTTCCTCATTTTCAAATTCAAAATCTATAAACCACCTCTTAAAAATACTTTTTCCAATCTCTTCTAAAATTTCATTTTGTCTTTTGTTATTTTCAATTTTTTCATCTAAATCTGATAGGATTTTTGAAATGGCTTTTTGTTCGACAAGGGTTGGAGGGAGTGGGATTTTAAGATTTTTCATTTGAGTTCCTGTGAACTCTTTAAAAGTTGAACCTCCTGCTAAATTTTCAATTCTCCTTTTATTTTTTTTTAAAATATAAAATATAAAATTAAAATCATTTTCTTTTTTAACAATTATATTTTTAAAACCTTGATTTGTTGAAAGTTCTTTTTTAGTAATTTTTATATATCCTATTGGGGCTCTTGTTGAAAAAATAATTGAATTTTTTGGAATTAGAACAGCAGAAGAATTTTCTAAACCTTTTTTTGTTATGTTTCTTTCTCCTTTTAAAATATATTTAGAATTAAAATTAGAAATATCTTTTGGAGTTATCCAAGAAATATTTCCATTCCAAAACTCATTATTTAAAGTTGAAGGTGTTCCTCCACTTTTTACCTCTCCAATCTCCCCAATCTCCTTAACTTCCCAATCTTTTGGAACTCTCCCAATTTCAGTTTCTTTAAAATTTGTTTCAAAAACTATTTTTAAATCTTTTTTTGCTTGTTGAATAACCACATATTTTTTTTTGATATTGTTTTTAAAATCATCGGGGATATTTTCCCAACTTAAAATATCTACGGTAAAAAGTAAATTGCTTTCCTCAAAGGCTTCTTTTAGGTCTCCTATTTGTTCTGGTGTGGCATCAAATATTACTAAATCTAAGTCTGAATATTTATTTGTAGCCCAAGAGACACGAGAGCCAAAAACCCACACTTCTTTTTCAAAACAAAGAGATAATATTTTTTTTACTTCTCTATACTCTTTATCTTGCAAATCTATTAACTTATCAGTCATTTATTATTCTTTCATACATTTCTTCTAAATCTTTAATAAAATCTTCTACCACTGCCAAAATATTAAATGCTTTTTCACTACTATAATCGTGAGAGGTAAAATTTCTTTTTTCTAAATACTCAAGCCATAAGTCTCCATGTTCTATCACTCCACTTTGATAGCCTATTCTTACAATTTGTTTGGGAGAACTAGGCAAATTATCGTGTCCCTGTGTTTTTAAGTACTTTTTCAGATGTTTCCAAGCCATTTCAAAACTTGTTTCAAAACATTTAACAATAGCAGTCTCGTAAATATTTTTTTCAATAGAATTATTAAACCCTTTTTCTTTTAATTTTAAATAAGCATTATACTGCTCTTTAAGATTTTTAATCGTTTGCTTTAATTTACTATAATCTATGTTTTCCATACTTCAAACCTCAAAACCAAATCCTTTCATATTTTCTTTAATCTCTTCTTTTAATTTATCTGATTTTTCAAAATTTAACTTTAACTCATCTGTTAATCGTTTCATTTTATCTTCAAATGGTTCTTTATCTTCTTGCTCCTCTTTAATACCGACATATCTACCAGGTGTTAAAATAAAATCATTTTTTTCTATTTGCTCTAAATTAGCACTTTTGCAATATCCTTTAATATCTTCATAATCTCTATTTTCTTGCCAATTTGAAAATGTTTGTGAAACTTTTTCTATATCTTCTTTTCTTAAAATTCTTTGTCTTCTATTTATCATTTCGCCAAATTCTTCTTCATCTCTTAAATCAATAAATAATGTTTTCCCTTTTTGTTTTTTATCTCTATTAATAAACCATAAACAAGCAGGAATTCCTGTATTTGAAAATAATTTGTCAGGCAAGGCAATAATCCCTTCAACTAAATCTTCTTTAATAATTGCTTTTCTAATCTCACCTTCATTTGAAGTATTTGAACTCATTGAGCCATTCGCCAATACAAAACCAGCTTTTCCTTTATGTGAAAGATGAGAAATAAAATGTTGTATCCAGGCATAATTAGCATTACCATTTGGAGGAATTCCAAATTCCCATCTTTTATCTTCCCCAAGTCTATCCCCTCCCCAATCAGAAACATTAAAAGGAGGGTTTGCTATAATAAAATCAGCTTTTAAATCTACATGTAAATCTTCACTAAAAGATGAAACTGCTTTGCTTCCAAGATTTGCCTCAAATCCTCTAATGGCTAAATTCATCTTAGCAAGTTTTAAAGTAGTTGGGTTGCTTTCTTGTCCGTAAATACTTAAATCATCAGCTCTATATCCATTTTCTTTAACAAACTTTTCACTATGAACGAACATCCCTCCACTACCACAACAAGGATCGTAAATTCTACCATTATGAGGTTTTAAAATTTCAACAAGTAAATCAACAATACAAGTTGGAGTGTAAAATTCTCCTCCTTTTTTTCCTTCGGCTAAAGCAAATTCTCCTAAAAAATACTCGTAAATTTCACCTAAAAAGTCTCCATTGTTTTGTGTATCAATATTATTAATTTCTTCAACTAATTCACCTAAAAGAGTTTTATCAAGTTCAGGTTTTGAATAATCTTTTGATAAAACATTTTTCAAACTCTCATTTTCTTTTTCAATCTCTAACATTGCCTTATCAATACATTGTCCTATTTCATTATCTTTAGTATTATGTAAAATAAAATCCCATCTTGAATTAATAGGAACAAAAAATGAACTTTTAGCTAAATATTCATCTCTATCTTCAACCTCCCCTTCTTCTTTTTTAATTTCTTCATAAGTAATTTGAAATTTATCTGAAATATATTTCAAAAAAATCAAACCTAAAACAATATGTTTATACTCAGAAGCATCCATATTATTTCTAAGTTTATCTGCTGTTTTCCAAAGAATTTGTTTTTGTTGTTGTGATAAAGCCATAATTTTTTGAGAATTTTGATATGATTGCCATAAAACATAGTTTAGTCCTTCCCTTAGCAAAAATGCATTGGCTCGGACGTTTGAACTCGGATTTGTTTAAGCAGGTTTTCCGCCGTAGTATTTTTACCTGTTCATTTTTGGCGATGCATCAAGTGCTGCCGAGTAGCTCAAGCAGTAGTTCCTCCACAGCTGGAGCCCGCCCCGGCAGTGCAGCCATAGCAATGCTGATTAGTTACTATTTTCCGATTATTGAGTTTTGTCAAGTCAAAATCTTTGATATGCTTTGGTGCGTCGGATTCTAAAGTAAGATTGAGCATTTGGTTAAAATCGCAGTCGTAAAGGTAGCCATCCCAACCGATAGAGATGGTGTTTCGGCACATGACCCCTGCGGCGGCGGCGGGGTTAAAAGCATTGGCGAGCTTTTCCATATAGGCTTGGTAGTTATTGCTGGCGATTAGATATTCCAGAAAACGACTGATGGGTAGGTTTGTAATAACAAAAAGATTGTTGAAGACAATGCCATAATTATTTTGTAGCTTGCGCTTGAATTGGCTTTCTAAGCTCGTTTGCTCGGCGGGAAGGAAAGCCCCTGTGGGGTTATGGACTAAATTTAGTATCAAATCGCTATCTATTTGTCCATAGCCTGCGCGGTTAAGCATTTTCAGGGCACGAATAGACTTTTCAAATACGCCTTCGCCTCTTTGGGCATCTGTTCGCCTAGCAGAAAAGTGAGGTAAAGAAGAAACAATCTCCATACGATGTGTTTTGAAAAATTCAGGTAACTCTTTGTATTTACGATTTGCTAAAATAATGGTCAGATTGCACCTAACTATTATTTTTTTACTCATTTTCGAGAGTTCTTCGACAAACCACCGAAAATTAGGGTTCATTTCGGGTGCTCCTCCGGTCAGGTCTACGGTCGGTATGTCTGTATCTTTCAAAGCATCCAGACAATATTGCATGGTTTCTCTGCTCATGATTTCCTTTCTGTCGGGACCTGCATCTACATGGCAATGCTTACAAACCTGATTGCACATCTTTCCAACATTAATCTGAAAAATTTTTATACCAATGGGATTCAGTGGATGCAGGTTAATATTTTGCAAATGCTCTTCGAAAGAAGGAATACCTGCCTGCTGGTAGTTACTGAGATACTCTACCTGAAAATTTGTATTAGCTAAGGCGTGTGCCTGCTGTTTCAAGGACTGAAGCATAAATTAGTGGATAGTCGGCAATACGAATTACGGCCAGCTAGCTATTTATCAATTACAAGGAAATTTCTTTTACTTTATTCATCATTTGTATGCCATGTACAAGGGAAGCACCGCTTCGAATAGCAGCGGCTACGTGGATAGCTTCCATCATTTGCTCTTCATCTGCACCTCTTTCAAGTGAGCCTGTTGTGTAGGCATCAATGCAATAAGGACATTGCACGGTATGTGCGACGGCTAGCGCGATAAGTGATTTTTCGCGTGCTGTCAGTGCGCCTTCTTTAAATACATCTCCGTAGTAGTCAAAGAATTTTTTTGCTAAATCGGGTTGAAAATCGCTTATATCAGCGAATCTAGCCAAATCTGCCGAGTTGTAATACGTCTTACTCATTGTGTTGTATTTTATAAATCTGTAGCCTGCAAAGTTAATGATGCTATTTATTTTTTCAAATTTTGAGGAAAAATTAGGAGACTTAAGTTCATCGCTTATTTATGGCATCATCAACAAGTGATTGAATATAATTAGGTAAGACAAAAGCCGCATCGTGTATGGCTTGGTTATAATATTTTAAATTTAAAAGTATTTCGCTGTCTTTTTTATTTGCAAAGTTCGTACTATTAGAAGAAAACATCACATAAAGCCAAATTCCAGAAGGGTAGGTAGGAACAAATGAAATATAGGATCGTATATTTTCAGTGGGAAAATATTTTGTTAGAAACTTTATTTGTCTCTGAATCATCGATTGGTTAAAAACCGGCGAACCCAAAGGACACACAGCAAGCCCCCCAAACCGCAAAACGTTTTTCAATCGTTTAAAAACCTCACTAACTAAGTAAGTGTTTTGCTGCACCAGCGGGTCGAAAATATCTACCAATACGATATCATAATAGAAAGACTGCTGCTCGAGCCATTGCAAAGCCTCAGCGAAGATGAGTGTTAATTTTCTATCGGCAAAAACACGTGCGATGTCGGGTAAAAAGCGTTGTGCAATGCGTACTATCTCGGCATCGCGTTCTACTAGCGTAATCGACTCTACTTGTGGGTGTTTGAGCGTCTCTCTAAGTGCGCAGCCATCACCACCGCCTAATATGAGTATATGCCGAGCGTGGGGATGTGTGTTGAGCGGGATATGTGTGAGCATTTCATGGTGAGCGAATTCATCTTTTTCAGTCATATTAATCACTCCGTCCAAAATCAACATTTTCCCAAAAGCCTGCGTATCAATGAGTTCTATTTCCTGAAAATGGCTTTGCTTTTTTTCAAGTATTTTACCCGAATGCTTGACAGAAATAGCAAATTGTTCATTTTTTTGTGTAAACCAAATATTGCGCTGCATAGCTACACAGGTGCTTGCATCCGTAGAGGCGAGCGGTAATTTCGGTGTTTTTTTAAACAGATGCATACCACCCCGTCGGTGCGATGAGGTAATAATCTTATTTGCTGAGAAGACCGTTTTTAAAGCCTCAAATGCTATATCGGGGTCAACCGTATCTCCACAAGTAAAAACATCTACCGAAGCAAAACGGTATTCTGGCCAGGTGTGAATAGCCAAATGACTTTCCTGAATAACCACTACACCAGAAACGCCATAAGGCGAAAAATGATGAAAGCTCGTATCAATAATCACTGCACCCGATTTGCGAGCAGCCTCTACCATAGCATTTTCTACGGAAAGTACCTCGTTGAGTATGTCCGCACGACAAGCAAAGAAATCTGCTACAATATGTTTTCCTAAGGATTCCAAACAAATACTTTATCTTTGTGTGTGAGTTTTAGTGTAGAAAAATGCGAACATAAGAAAAATTTTATATCCAAATGAAAAAACCTTTAGTATCAATCATCATGGCAGCTCATAACTCGGCTGAAACTATTCGGGAAGCTATTGAATCTGTTGTCCAGCAAAGCTACTACTTTTGGGAATTATTAATTGTGAATGATGGTAGTGAAGACAGTACAGAAAAACAAATATTGACCGTTGAAGATAAACGTATCCACTACTTCAAACAAGAAAATCAGGGCGTGGGTGCTGCCAGAAATATGGCTTTAAAGCACATGAAAGGCACATTTTTCTGCTTTATAGATGCAGACGACACACTACCCGAAGACAGCATTGAGTGCAGAGTAAAACTCTTTGAAGAAAGCCCCGAAATAGAATTTGCAGGGGGTACGCAAGTACACACCGATGCCATCACAGGAAAGGAAATTTATAGGCAAAAACCCACTTTCAGCGGCAAGCCACAAAAAGCATTGATACGGCTACGCATGGGTTGCTTTTTTGGTTGCTGCACTTGGCTCATCAGGAAAAAAAACAATAAAGAATATGCGTTTTTTACGCAGTGGACACATTCTGAAGATCTAGCTTTTTTGCTGAGCATCACGGATGGGAAAAGTATTTTAGATTATACAGAAAAAGTAGTTTACATATACAAGAGAAACCATCGATCTGCTATGGCTAATTTGCGAGGCTTAGAAACAGGTTATATCAATTTTTATCACTACGTAAAAAATTACGCCGATGCAACTTTTTGGGATAAAACAATATTGAAATATAGGGTAATAAAAATTATGGCACTCTCATATTTAGCTAATAAAAACTTTATTAAATCGTTGCAGATGGTTAAAATAATATTACTGTAGTTAGGCTCTTACACAAGAGCAAATGCTTCATCAAAGAATACTCTTGTATTTTCTATACCTCTATACCTAACAACAACCTCTTTACATTTCTTTCTAATATAGTCTTTGTTTTCACTACACAATACTGCCAAATTATCAGCTTCCTTCTTACTGATATTGAAAATATCTGTGATACTTACACCCACACCCTCTTTTTCTGCTATTATATCATCATCGGAAACACCTTTATTAATGATATAAGGTATACCACAGGCTAAGTAATTAGCCGTTTTAATAGGGCAGCGGTATTTTTGACTGGGAAAAGGAGGAATAAAAAGCATTCCTATATCTGAGGCAGACAAGTGGTTTCGGACTTCTTCCAGCAGAATTTTTTTTCTTACATAAAACCTACCTTTTGGTAAACTTTCAGCCAAGTTAGTATGTATTTCTTTCACTTGATTAGGCGTAATAACATAAAAGAAAAAACACTTATTTAAGCCATATAACGAGGTGTATATCTGTTTAACTTGCTCTATAGTATAGTATATTCCACCAAACTTACCCAAATAAACTAAAACAATATCTTTTGTTGTTGCGCCTATTTCATTTCTGATATTATTGCGCTGCTTTGTTGTATAATTAAAATGGTTAACATTTATGGAGGTAGGCAACAAACGAGTATTAGCATAAGGAAAATCACCTATACCTGCCGTAGTAGGTATACCTGTAAGCACGGCCTTAGCTACCTGTTGCCTTTCAAGGTATCGTAAAATTTTATATTTTAAGTTACCGCGTTTCCAATCACCAAAATCTACTAGATAGTCACTGTGCGGCTCCACATTCATTACGACAAAAGGCATTTTTAATAAGCTAGAGATAATATAAACTAAACTGCCCGAAAGCGAAGTAAAACCCAATAAAACACTGTATTTTTTTCTTCTTTTCCAACAAAATAAAAACAATAACACCAAGTCATATACTTTCTTTAACAAAAGCAAAGTACCGTTGTGATATGGTATTCTTTTCCAGTATATATTTAACCCCGACAGTTCTTTTTCGATAGCTTTTATATCGTTTGCCCCCAAGCGATACTCATAACTCTCAAAGGTAACTAACTCAAATAAAATATTTTTTTTGCCTTTTTTTATGTAATCTTTTATATATTCCAACAGTAACCCCTTGCATATAGGGTCTTTATAGCTGTGATATGCTATCACTAAAATCTTCATCTTCCTATTTATTTTACTACCTGCCTACCTATAGGTTGAGTGCTATTTTGCTTTATAGCAGTAATAATATATTTTTGTTCTCGTCTCAAAAAGCTTGTTGCGTTTCATAAACCCTAATACTAAGTTAGCCTATAGCTTCCAATTCTCAAAAAACGGGTTCAATAACAGGTTATGCTCGCCTATTTTAATAAAAGTATGTTACGATGAGAAAAATATTGTTTGTAGCCCTTCACAGACCGGCAAGATCTCCCTCCCAACGTTTTAGGTTTGAGCAATACCTTGGTTTTATTGAAGAAAACGGCTTTGAATACGATTTTTCTTATATCATCAGTGCTAAAGACGATTTGTATTTTTATCAGCGTGGGCAATACTTCAAGAAGTTAAGCATACTGCTGAAAAGTATATTCAAAAGAATGTACGATGTCTTACATGCTAATAAATACGATATTATATTTGTCCAACGCGAAGCCTTTATGCTCGGTACGCCTTTTTTTGAAAAAAAATACGCTGCAAAAAGTAAACTTATCTTCGATTTCGACGATGCTCTATGGATACGACAAATATCTGATGCTTCAGCACCAAATAAAAATTTATTGTGGCTAAAAAACCCTGCTAAAACCGCACAGATTATCGGCTGCTCGGACATGGTATTTGCAGGTAATCGATACCTAGCAAATTATGCCCGACAATATAATAAACAAGTAAAATTAGTGCCTACTACCATAGACACAGATTACCACCGACCCGATACTGAAAAGAAAAAAACTTGCGATAAAATATGCATCGGCTGGACAGGCAGCAAAACCACGCTCGATCACTTCATCAAAAGCCTACCAATATTGCATAAGATTAAGGAAAAGTACCACAATAAAGTCTTTTTTAAAGTGATTGGCGATGAGCACTTTCAATATAAACCGCTAAATATTCAGGGTATCCGATGGACAAGTGAAGATGAAATTCAGCAGCTCAACACAATAGATATTGGCATTATGCCTCTCCCCAACGATGAGTGGGCTAAGGGAAAATGCGGCTTGAAAGGTCTGCAATACATGGCACTAGAAATCCCCGCGATTATGTCTCCAGTAGGTATTAATAAAGAAATTATACAAAATGGACAGAATGGTTTCCTGCCTTCAGATGAGCGAGAATGGATCAATGCTTTTGACCAAGTCATAGAAAATCGCTTATTGAGAAAAAAAATAGGACAAGCAGGTAGGAAAACAATAACAGATCGATATTCGGTAAAAGCATGGAAACAGCGTTATGTCGATTATCTTAATGAATTGATAGCCCTTTAAAGTACTATTACCATCGACAAACTCATAGAACACAAGCACTGCCTAATTTGCAACAGCTCACAACTCAAGCCCATGGTTGGATATGAAGGCTATTATCTCTGCCGATGCCTATTATGCAATTTCGTTTTTATTCAAAGAAAACCTACTGAAAAAGAGATCAAAGACCATTACAGAGCCTATTCTTATGCCAGTCCCACTTATATTTCACCCATCACTATCAAAAGATACCATCAACTATTAAACAAGTTTGAAAAATACCGACAACACAATCGTATCCTCGACGTGGGCTGTGGCTTGGGTTTTTTTCTGGAAATAGCCAAACAAAGAGGTTGGCAAGTATATGGAACAGAATATTCAGAAAAAGCTGTAGAAGTTTGTAAAAATAAGGGACTAAACGTACACGAGGGCGTATTGAATCCTAACAACTACCGACGTGTTGAGTTTGATATTATTACTTCTTTTGAGGTGATAGAACACATTAATAACCCAACAGAAGAAATTACCAATATTGCTAAATTACTCAGAACAGGGGGATTGCTTTATTGTACTACACCTAATTTTAACGCTATTTTACGCTACATGTTCAAAGCAGAATACCACATCATTAGCTACCCAGAACACCTGTGTTATTATACACCAAGAACACTGAATAATTTAATAGAAAAAAGCGGCTTTAAAAAGAAAAAAATACTCACCACAGGCATTAGTTTCCAGCAGCTGATAAGTAAAGTAAAAAAGCCAACCAAAACAACTCCAAGCATAGCCATACACGTTGCCGACCAAAAGCTAAGAAGTGCTATTGAGCGAAAAATACATCTCAAGCTCATGAAAAACATAGCCAATAACATATTGAATTTAATGGGAATAGGTATGGCTATGAAGAGTTATTTTGAGAAAGTTAAATGAAGTCGATTGTTGAAAAATGCTAAAAGTACTACTTTACTTGAAATATTTATATAGAATCAACTGCTACCATTCTGGTTTCTGATAAGAATATAATGCTTTCGTCAAGGTTTGAATCCTTCCCTTACAGCTTTTCATTTCCACTTAGTTTGACTCCCAAAAATATAATATACTGAATAGGTCGGTTGAGACTTTCTGGTTGCCACTTTTTTATATTTTTTGGTTTTTTACTTGTAATTTTACAATCTAAAAAACTAACTTTGCGGTCGCTTTTAAAATCCATTAAAATATATTCGCCATGTATGCAATCGTAGAAATAGCCGGGCAGCAATTCAAAGTTGAGAAAGATAGATACATATTTACACACAGACTCAAGGCAGCAGTGGGGGGGAGTATTACCTTCGATCAGGTGTTATTGATCGATAATGAAGAGCAGGTTAGTGTAGGAACCCCCACCGTCGAAGGAGCCAGTGTAAAAGCTACCATACTAGAACACCTGAAAGGCGATAAAGTCATTGTTTTCAAAAAGAAAAGAAGAAAAGGATATAAGAAAATGCGAGGACACAGGCAGTATCTGACAAAAGTCCAAATAGAAGATATTCTTGTTTGAGTGCCTAGTTTACAGGAAAAATGAAAAATATACTTCACTTCAATTTTAATCTCTCAAGTTATGGCACATAAAAAAGGAGCAGGCAGCTCTCGCAACGGACGCGACTCGCAGAGCAAGCGCTTAGGAGTAAAATTATTCGGTAGCCAGTTTGCCAAAGCAGGTAGTGTTATCGTTAGGCAGCGAGGTACTAGGCATTATGCAGGCAAAAATGTGGGTATGGGCAAAGACCACACCCTCTTTGCACTTACAGACGGTTATGTACACTTCAAAAAAGGATTAAGAAAACGTTCCTTTGTATCGATATTACCTAAAGAATCTGAAGTAAATACAGACAATTAAGTATTAGAATATCAGCTACTAACGGTACAATAATACACCATGCCGAAAGCCCAAGTATGCCTGTCTCCCGATTTAATTCACCGCTATAACATAAAAGAAAAAGTAGTAGTAATTGTGGATATATTGCGAGCTACTTCTTGTATCACAACAGGTATAGCGCACGGTGTAAATAGTATTGTGCCAGTAGCAGATTTGTCAGCGTGTGCTGCTTGGGTAGCCAAAAAGTTCTTGTGTTGCGGAGAAAGAAATGGAGAGAAAGTAGCAGGGTTTGACATGGGTAATTCTCCTTACGAATTTATGGGCAAAAAAATAGTCAAACGCGATATTGTAATGACTACTACCAACGGCACACAAGCTATTAAACTCTCTGAAAAATCCTCTAAAGTTATCATTGGTTCATTCCTAAACCTGCAAGCTGTTACAGATTACCTAATAGAACTCAGGCAAGATTTGCTGATTTTTTGTGCCGGTTGGAAAGGAACACTAAGCATAGAAGATACACTCTTTGCAGGTGCCCTGTCGCAAAAAATTGCTCACATATTTGATACGTCCTGCGATGCAACTTTATTGGCAACTACTGTTTATAAACAAGCCAAGAGAAATTTGCATGAATACATCTTGCACTCATCACATGCCAAACGTTTGAGTAAAAATAATAATAATTTAAAAGACTTAGCTTTTTGCACAAAAGTTAACTTGTTTGACGTAGTACCTATCCTGCAGGATGGAAAAATTATAAAACAACAGCCGATCAAGGATTAAAAAAATATGCACTTTTGAACCCAACGCTTGAGTGGCACGTCTACAGCTGAACCAGTAATAATTATTAATTATGCAATAAAAAACAATGAAAAAGTATTTTTTTTTTTTGAAATTTATGAATTTTAGCATTACTTTGCCAAAAGGGTACAACCCAAAATATTTTTTACCAAAAACTAATCTCCGAACTTTCTGATTTTATTGCATTTTATTTCACTTAAAAACCAAAATTTAGATTATGAGAAAGAAGCAATTTTCATTCGTTTTATTTAATGGTGTACTCATAGCACTTCTCGGACTAGGTGCTTGTAGTGATGACAAACCTAATATCCCTGACGATTCATCTGGGGGTATTCCAGTAGCCAATGGTTTTTACGTAGCCAGCACTGATGAAGAAGTGCAACCTACCGCTGCCAATGTCTTGGTTAGTGAAGAAGTAGCAGCAGAGAGCATTAGCACGCAGACAAGAGATGGCTTTGTAGGGAATTTAATGTTTTTAGCTACTGGCAGCTACAACGTAGTGAGAATAGAAGATAGAGCAATTACAGAAACCTACGGCGGCAGTAGCGAAGTGTTAGACCCCACTGGTTCTGGTGATTGCAAAGCTGATAATGGCTACGCACTTGTTAGCAATGTAGCATTGGACGGCGATGCATTTATTATTAGTCAAGCAGGTCTCTACAAGGTTACTTATGACGACACCAGATCAGAGATTATAGTTTTACCCATTACAAGATTAGGCATTCTAGGTACTTCCACCGAAGGTGGATGGAGCAGCGGGCAAGAACTTAGTTTGCGTAGCAGTACTGCCGACTCCGTTGTTTTTCGCGGAGAAGGTATTGTGATGAGGGCTGGCGAGTATAAGGTACGTTTCAACTGCCGATGGGATATTTCTAGACTTATTGACGAAAATGCAGGATTAGGTGCTGCCAATGGTTATAAAACATTTACCAACTATGGTGGCTCAACTAATGCTGCTGATGGTTCCCCTGCACTTGCTTTAGGCGGTCCGAACTTCAAGCTATTAGCCGCAAACGAAGGTGTCTATACTGTCAACGTCCGATTTGCTGGTGAGAGTGTTGCTGTACGCCTTATCAAAACAGGAGACGCTCCTGAAGTAACTTTCAACCCTGATAACTTCAAGTGGGGGCTAATAGGTTCTGCTTCAATTAACGGTTGGGATAAAGACGATTTGAATTTTTTCTATAAGGGACTTAGCGGAGGTAAGCACACTTGGATAAATGCATTTCCAATAGGTAAGGATGAAGAAGAAAAAAAGGGAGAGTTTAAAATTCGAGCTAATGACACATGGGATGTTAATCTTGGTGTAGGAGGTGTTAACATCACGGGTAGTGCTATGATTTCCGGATCTGATAACTTTATACTGGATGGTGCTGATAATTTTTATCTTATGACACTGTCTACCTCAGATGACGGAGCTAGTTGGGATCTCGCAATAGAGCCTGCTACCTGGGGAATTATTGGTAATGCTACTCCAACAGGCTGGGAATCTGATACTGATTTGACTTATGATGACAACCGCTCAAGTGCCTCTGTTACCATAGCACTTACGGAGGGTGAATACAAATTTAGAGTAAATGACGCTTGGGATTTTAATGTTGGTGGAGATAATATTAGTGAATTAGTACTCGATGGTGCTAACTTAAAAATAGCAACAGCTAAGACTTATACTATTGGTTTAAATATGGATAGCTTCGGTAATTTCGCTCTGTCAGGGGTGGAATAAAATGATGATAGAGAACAGCCCTCATACTGTATTTCAGAGCGTATAGGTTTTTCCTATTAAGCCAAAAAAACTAAGCATCAGAGGTTAAACCTTCCGATGCTTAGTCATTTACAATGCTGTGCTACATTCGCAAGTGCCTGCCCTTTTGCTTTCCTTAGGTACTGATATAAATCATTAGACATCTCTTTTTACCATAAAAAACAACTTATTGATGAACAAATACACAAAAAGAAAACGTACTTTGTGCTTCATTAGTACTCAATTAATAAAGATTATACCTGTGCTACTTTTTGTATTCCTACCAGCAGTTATTACCCATGCCCAACAGACTATCAAAGGAAAAGTAACAGACGTGCTAGACAGCAGCAGCTTGCCCGGTGCCAGTGTTATCGTAAAAGGTACTACCACAGGCACGGTAACAGATATCGATGGTAATTATGTCATTAAGGTTAATACTGGGCAGGTATTGATGTTTACTTTTGTGGGCTTCCAAACGCGCGAAGTTACCATCAGCGATCAGTCAACTATTAATATCAGTTTGGAGGCAGAGCAACTCGATGAGGTGGTTGTTACTGGTTATGGTGCTGTACAAAAAAAGAATTTGACAGGGGTAGTTACCAAAGTAAAGTCAGAAGAATTTAATCAAGGTCTTATCACATCGGCAGAAGGATTGCTAGTGGCTAAAGTCCCCGGCATGCAAATCACCAGTAATGATGGTTCACCCGGAGGCAGAAGTACTATTTTGCTTAGGGGTGGTACGTCCATAACGGCCAGTAACGAACCACTCTTTGTGGTAGACGGCGTACCACTAAGCACTGAGGATGTATCAGGAGAAAGAAACCCACTTAATTTTATTAATCCATCTGATATTGCAGATATTACCGTACTGAAAGATGCTTCTGCGGGAGCTATCTACGGCTCAAGAGCCGCTAATGGGGTGGTTATTATCACTACTAAGCAAGGTAAGCAAGGAAAAATAAAGGTATCTTATGATGGTTATTATTCCATATCAACATTCACAAGAGAAGTAGATATTTTTACTGCCGAAGAATTTAGAGCAGTTATTAATTGGAAGGCACCTCAAGTGTCCAATAGGCTTGGTGAAGACAATACAGACTGGGTCGGCGAGGTACTGCGTGCTTCCGGCACACAAAAACATAATGTGTCGGTATCGGGTGGTAGTAAAAACCAAACGTTTTATTTTAGTGCTGCCTATTTAGATAATCAAGGTATATTAGAGACTTCGAGCAATAAAACGACAAATTTATCTACTCGTTACTCTGCTAACTTGTTCAATAACACCCTGAGAATAAATTTAAACGGCAAGGCAGGCTTTAGTCGAGAAAGATATGCCCCTAATGTAATAGGAGATGCCCTATCCTTTGACCCTACCAGACCCGTTAGAGACGAAGACGGAATTGGAGGGTACTTTCAGTGGTCTAATGGTTTGGCTGCTAGAAATCCTGTTTCAAGAATTGAACTGACTGAAAACTCAGGTGATTCCAGAAGGCTGCTAGGTCATTTTAGTGCCGAATATTTCTTAACTTTTATCAAAGGCTTATCAGTAAAAGCCGATATGAGTTATAATTATAGCAAAGGAGCCAGCGATTTGACAGAACAACGTGAACTTAATTCTGATCCAATAAATAATCTTACTGCCGGTGTCTATAACATTAGTGATGCCACCAGAGAAAGTCGATTGCTTGAAACCACCATCAGATATCAGCGAGATATCGGAAAACATAAACTCAGTCTTTTGGGTGGATATTCCTGGCAAAATTTTGAATTAGACAAGCTTACTTTTGAAACAGACTCGCTCACTGACACCTTTGTACCAAGAGACCTTACTACCGTAAGATTGGTAGATTCAATACCGGAAATTGTCGAAAACAGGCTAATTTCTTTCTTTGGGCAAATCAATTACGCTTATGATGCTAAGTATTTACTAACGCTGACGCTCAGGAGAGATGGTTCTACTCGTTTTTCTCCACGCAACCGATGGGGAATTTTTCCGTCTGCTGCTTTTGCTTGGCAAATATTAGAAGAAGATTTTGCTACTTCGTTAAAAAATACATTCAGCGACCTCAAGTTAAGAGTTGGTTATGGTATAACCGGACAGCAGGACGGTATAGAAGATTATTTCTATCTTTCCAGATACTTGCAAAGTAATGGCGATGCCAGTTATCAATTCGGTGATGAATTTGTCAGAACATTAAGACCAGAACCCTTTGACCCCGATTTAAAGTGGGAAGAAACCCGCTCATTTAATGTCGGTCTTGATTTTGGCTTTCTCAATGGAAAAATAAGCGGTTCGATAGATTATTACGTGAAAAATACAGCCGATTTATTTTTTGAACCACCACTGGCAGCAGGGTCAAATATCACAGACGAATTATTGAGAAATATTGCTTTTATTAGAAACGAAGGTATCGAATTATTACTCAACAGCACTATCTTAAATAAAAAAGACTGGAAATGGAATGTGAGCTTTAATTTTTCTAGCAATAAAAATACAGTTATTAAAATAGATAACTCTAACGACCCTAATTTTTTTGGCTACCCCACCGGAGCTATTTCAGGAGACATAGGGCAAACTATACAAATATTAAGAGCAGACATATTAAGAGATACTTTTCTGGCGCATCGTCAAAAATTTGACGAGCAAGGAAATCCTGTTTCAGGCTTTTCAATTCCGGATGCCTATCAAGATATTAACGGCGATGGTATTGTTAATGAAGATGACTTGGTTGCTCTAACAAGTAAGCCACCCGTACCTCAATATCTAATAGGTTTGACTTCGCGGCTGAAATTCAAAGATTTTGACCTCAGTCTTACTATTAGATCAAATATTGGAAATCATGCATATAATAATGTTGCTTCCGCCAATGGTTATTTTGCCCGATTGACCGACTTGAATATTACGAGTAATATCAATACATCCGCTTTGTTGAGCAATTTCGACCAGCGACAACTATTGTCGGATTATTATATTGAAAATGCCTCATTTGTCAAGCTCGATAATATTACACTGGCTTATACTATCAGCCAACTAAAGGCTGTCTATCTTAGACCATACGTTACAGTACAAAATCCGTTAGTAATAACGGGCTATAGTGGTATAGACCCCGAATTGAATAACGGGATTGATAACAACATATATCCTAGAGCTACAACATTCCTTTTTGGTTTAAATGTTAATTTTTGAAATTAGTCATGATGAAGAAAATATTTACTGTGATTTGCTGCTTATGGATAGTATCTTCTTGCACAGAGCTAGACTTAGAGCCACCCATAGCAGAGTTAGGTAGTCAAGTTTTCAAAAGTGCTAGCGACTATCGTAGCTATTTAGCAAAGATATACGCTAGTATGTCTTTAACGGGACAAGACGGACCTGCCGGCAAGGGAGATCTCACCATTATTGAGGATGAGGGTTTTACTAGCTATATAAGAGCATACTGGAAAGCACAAGAGTTAACCACCGACGAAGCCGTTATTGCTTGGACAGATGCCGGCATTAGAGACTTACATTTGCATACTTGGTCTTCACAAAATCAATTCATCAGGGTACTATATTATAGGATTTTTTATATGGTGGCTTTGGTTAATGATTTTTTGGAGCAGTCTTCAGTAGAAAATTTGGATGTGAGAAATATTAGCGCAGGAGAAAGACCTGAAATTATGGAATATCGTGTTGAAGCGCGCTTTTTAAGAGCATTAGCTTATTGGCATGCTTTAGACTTATTCCGAAATGTACCTATATATACTAGCATCACTAGTAATATTCCGGGTGCTTCAAGCCCGACTGAAACTTTCAATTTCATAGAATCAGAACTCAATGCAATTGAAGCGAGTATGATAGCTGCAAGAGATAACGAATATGGAAGAGCCGACCGAGCTGCTCTATGGATGTTGCAAGCCAAACTTTATCTCAACGCAGAAGTCTATATAGAAGAAAATCGTTATACAGACTGTATTACGGCATGTAGAAAAGTGATTGACGCAGGATATAGTTTAAATAATAATTATGCTACCTTATTTATGGCGGATAATCATACTTCTGACGAAATTATTTTTTCTTTACCCGCCGATGGTTTACGCTCTCAAAGCTGGGGAAGTACTACTTTTTTGGTACATGCGCCATTAGCAAATATTTCTGTTAATGAAACTACCGGAGATACTATTGTTTTTATCAATCCCTTAGATTATGGCGTGTCAGATGGATGGGCAGGTTTGCGTACTACTTCTGCTATGGTTGATAAATTTCGTATAGGTGTGGGTAATACCTTTGACCCTAGGGTTAATTTCTTCACCAAAGGGCAAAATTTGGAGATTAATGATATAGGAGAGTTTACAGATGGCTACGCAGTTATTAAATATGTGAATACCACATCAACCGGCGAAGTAGGATCAGACCTGACCCACGTCGATACAGATTACGTCATGTTTAGGCTTGCTGATGCTTACCTAATGTACGCAGAATCCATTCTAAGAGGCGGTACAGGAGGTGATATAAATCAAGCCCTGACCTTCATTAACTCATTGAGACAAAGAGCTTATGGAGATAATTCTGCTAATATCTTGGCAAGTGATATGACTTTAGATTTTGTGCTGGATGAAAGAAGTAAAGAATTATATTGGGAGGGATCGCGCAGAATTGATTTGATTCGATACGGGCGGTTTTCTGACCAAGGTATCTGGCCGTGGAAAGGAGGTACAGCCGAAGGAAAAACAACAGAATCTTTTAGAGATATTTTTCCTATACCAGCCTCAGATTTGGTTGCTAACCCAAATTTAATACAAAACCCTGGATATTAAGAACAGCGATACAACACTGATGAGAAAATAAATATTTCTGCTAACTGATCCATCGGAAATAAACAAATAGTAGTTTTTTTTATCATCCGTTTTTTATTTTTTTTGCTAATTATAGATAATACGCATAAATTTGTGTTCACATTGATTTAACCAATCCTTACTTTTTCATTTCATTATAAAAAACTAAAACTGTGACTAAAGCAGAAGTGATAGCTGAAATAGTTAAACAGACAGGCATTGATAGACAAGATGTGGGAGTTACTGTCGAAGCTCTTTTTCAAGTAGTGAAGAATAAAATGGGTGATGGGCAGAATATTTATGTAAGAGGATTTGGTAGTTTCGTTAATAAAAAACGAGCACGCAAGCTGGTGAGAAATATTTCTAAAAATGAAATTATGTTCGTTGAGGCACACTATATTCCTAGTTTTAAGCCTGCAAAATCTTTTTGCCAAAGCATTAAAAATAGTGAAAAAGTAAAAATGCTTAATGAATAGTAAATACTTCACTGGCAGGTTATGTTAAAAACACAATTCATACTCATATTAGCAGCAGTAGCACTCATATACTTACTGTATAGTCTACCTAGGGTTGTACTAAATAGTAGCGAGAAAATGTTTTCATCAAAGCTCGAAACAAATACCGACATCGCTCAAAATTATACCAATAAAAACAACGATACGCACGTTACTTCTCAGAAAAAAGCTACTATTAGTAGACTAAAAAGTGCACTCCTATCTGAAAAAAAAGAAGCACCAGCCTTCGACACGCTCGAAGTATTGATTACTGCCTTAAAATCTGTTAATCTTTACGATAGTGCGGCTATCTACGCTGCTCATCTGGCAGAAAAGTACCCGAAAGTAGCTAACTTCCAAAAAGCTGGTAACTTATACTACGAAGCTTACCAGCTCGCTACAGATGCGCAAAAAGCGAACTTGCTGTCAATACAAGCAAGAAAGTACCTCGAAAAAACTTACCAGCTCGATCCTTCCAATGATGACGCTAAAGTAAAGATAGGCATGACTTACGTATTATCAAGCAACCCTATGCAAGGTGTCATCATGATTAGGGAGGTGTTGGAGAAAAACCCGACTCACGAACTCGCTATTTTTAACTTGGGTATTTTATCCTTACAGTCAGGGCAATACCAAAAAGCAAAAAATAGATTCAATCAGTTGTTAACAATAAATTCAAGCAACTTGCAAGCACTTTTCTATTTGGGACTAAGTCTCAAAGGCTTAAATGAAATAGAAGAAGCTATAAAAATTTTGCAAGATGTTCAGGAGCAGTCAAAAGACCCTCAATTATTATCTACAGTCATACAATTAATCAACGAGATAAAACAACAATAATTATTAGTCAGCCCAATGATTGTATATCTTTGTAGTAAATACTATAAACGTTAAAAAAATTATCACACTTAAAAATTTAAAGCCATGCCTTGTGGAAAAAAGAGAAAGAGACACAAAATTGCTACTCACAAAAGAAAAAAAAGACTCAGAAAAAACAGACACAAGAAAAAATAAGTGTAGTTGGGTACCTATCTCAAAATAACATTTAATACTAAAAATATATTCCAAGATCATTTTTTAAAACATTGTTTAATCTAAAAAAACAAAAATATTGAGTAATGAATTAATTATCAATTCTACTCAAAACGGCGATCGGATTGCTCTTTTAAAAGATAAAAAACTGGTAGAACTTCATTATCAAAACGAAGAAAAAAAACTTAAAGTTGGTGATATTTATTTGGGGACAGTTAGAAAATTAGTTCCCGGTCTCAACGCAGCATTTATAGATATAGGTTTTGAGAAAGATGCTTTCCTTAACTACCCAGATTTGGGTGCTAATGTCAATTCTTTGATGAAATTCACCAGACAGGTACAGGGAAATACAAAAGTTAATCATAAGTTGTCAGGTTTTGAGATGCTTGCCCAAACCGACAAACGCGGCAAAATATCTGACGTACTCAAACCCAACTACCGCATTCTTGTACAAGTTACCAAAGAGCCAATTTCTACCAAAGGACCTCGTTTATCTTCCGAATTATCTATTCCAGGGAGATACCTAGTACTGCTGCCTTTTTCTAATGATATTAATGTTTCAACAAAAATTACCGCTAGCAGCGAACGTAAAAGGTTGCTTCGCTTAGTTTCGTCTATTAAACCCAATAACTTTGGGGTAATTATTAGAACACTAGCAGAAGATAAAGAAGTCGCCGAATTGGACAAAGAATTGCGCAGTCTCGTCTTAAAATGGACGAAAGGACTGGAAATACTCGCCCACGCACGCCCTAAGCAAAAAGTTATTGGTGAAATTAATAAAGCCTCTTCCTTGCTCAGGGATATGCTCAATGAAAGTTTTGATAGTATTGTCGTTGATAGCCAGCAGACATATGAAGAAATTAAAACTTTTGTCAAAGACATTGTTCCAGAGAAAGAAAAAATTCTTAGACACTATAACAGTCGCATAAAGATTTTTGAAAACTTCGGTATCGAAAAGCAATTAAAAACACTGTTTGGAAAAGCTGTCACTCTGCCCAATGGCGGCTATCTGGTTATTGAACATACCGAGGCACTTCATGTGATAGATGTGAACAGTGGTAATAAGTCTAACAAAGAAGATAGCCAAGAAGTAACAGCTTTAAAAGTAAATCTGGAGGCTGGTGAAGAAATTGCCCGACAGCTTAGGCTTAGAGACATGGGTGGCATTATTGTGGTCGATTTTATTGATATGCGAGAAGCTGAAAATAGGAAAAAATTGTATAATTTCATCAAAGCTGAAATGAAAAAAGACCGGACAAAATCCAATGTGCTGCCACTTTCTAAGTTTGGCTTGATGCAGATTACGCGCCAGCGTGTCAAACCTACTTTAAATATTAACACGCAGGAATCTTGCCCTAGTTGTAATGGCACAGGAAAAATTATGGCAAGTATTGCCGTATCCGACCAGATAGAAAACAACTTGGACTACATCCTGAAAAAGCAAAATGCATTAAACTTAACGCTCATTGTACACCCTTATTTGTATAGCTTTTTCACCAAAGGGTTGATTTCTCCTAGAATAAAATGGTTTTTCAAGTACTATCGTTGGGTTAAGCTCATTAAAGATAGCTCCCTGGGCATCAGAGAATACCGTTTTATCAATAAACAGAACGAGCAAATACAAATACAATAAAAAAAGTAGCTACCCACATGATAAAAAAAATATTAAAATACCTCGTGCTGCTGCTAGCTGCCATGATTTGTTTCGTTATTGTTTTCTTTTTTTGGGGAAGCATGCCGACAATAGACACCGACCAATATGCTGCTACATACACTTATGAAGATAATACTATCTTACACAATGATAGTATCTTTTCCATTATTACTTATAACATAGGTTATTTATCGGGAATGACCAACAACTTAGCTATAGACCGAGAAAAACAGTTATTTGATAAAAATCTACAGCAAGTTATTCAAGCATTCAATAAATATCAGCCCGACTTCATCGCTTTGCAAGAAGTTGACTTCAGTGCTGTACGCTCTTATGAAGTAAATCAGGCAGCAGCATTAAGCAAAGCTTTAGGGCTTCGTCAAAATGCTATATCTGTTAACTGGGACAAACGCTATGTCCCTTTTCCATACTTTCCTCTTTCAAATCATTTTGGCAAAATAGTATCGGGGCAGGCTGTACTGAGCCGATTTACTATTGAGGAAAACCAAAGAATAGTTTTAGAAAAAGTGGCCGATAATCCTTTTTATTACAATCGATTCTATTTGGACAGATTAGCGCAGATATGCAGGTTAAAAATAGCGAAAAATACTTTAATCATTATCAACGTGCATCTGGAAGCTTTTGATAAAGCAACTCGCCGCAAGCAGTCAGAGTACGTATGGGAATTATATAAGCAGTATGAGCAGCAATATCCTGTTATTCTCTTAGGTGATTTTAACAGTATGCCTCCTACCGAAGAACAACCTGATCCTACCATCGGAGTATTTTTAGGACATAACAATATTATTTCTGTATTTCCACCTAAAACCTTTCATCAGCCCAGTAGTGCTACCTATCCGTCAGCAAAGCCCACTGAGCAAATAGATTATATATTTTATAACCCGAAGAAAATAACGCCTCTGTCTTGGAAGAGAGTCGACCAAGCAGGCGAAGCATCTGACCATCTTCCCATAATGATGAGTTTCAAATTAAATAACTAAAAAAAACAGCTCGTTAATATACCAAAAATATTCTAATGAACACTGTTAAAATTGCAACTAACCTAGCCGTAGACGCTGCTTTGATTAATGAAATATTTGAAAGCCAAAAAGCCAACTCTACTCAGGTAGCCAATACAACTGCTAAAGAACGAATAGGGAAACTCGACCGATTACTCGAAGCCGTAGCCAAAACCTACCGCTCAGATATCAAAGATGCTTTACACAAAGATTTTAGAAAACACCCCTGCGAGGTTGATTTGAGTGAGGTATATGTGGTAACGCAAGAGATTAACTATGCCAGACGTCATCTGAAAAAATGGATGGCTAAACATCGAGTATCCACTCCACTCGCCCTTATGGGTTCTTCTTCTTGGATAAAATATGAACCGAAAGGAGTCTGCCTGATTATTTCTCCTTGGAATTTTCCAATAAACCTTACTTTCAGTCCTTTGGTTTCTGCTATTGCTGCTGGCAACACTGCCATTGTAAAACCTTCTGAACACACGCCACAGGCTTCAAAAGTCATTAAAAAAATTGTCCAGTCTATTTTCTCTGTCGACGAGGTAGCGATTTTGGAAGGAGGTGTAGAAACTTCCAGTACACTTTTAAAACTTCCTTTCAATCATATTTTTTTTACGGGTGCCCCAGCCATTGGGAAAATTGTTATGCAAGCCGCTGCTAAAAATTTAAGCTCTGTTACTTTAGAACTAGGCGGAAAATCACCAATAATTATTGACCAAACAGCTGATATAGAAAAAGCAGCCACGCGCATTGTTTGGGGTAAGTTTATCAATAATGGGCAAACTTGTATCGCACCCGATTATGTCTTTGTACACGAGAAAAAGAAAGAGCAGTTTTTGAACCTGGTTGTTAAAAATATCAAAACATTTTACGGTGAGTATCCTAAACAGTCGACTGATTATAGTAGGGTAGTGAATGCACGCCATCATAAACGCTTAGTTTCTTATCTTGAAGATTCGCTACGGAAAGGTGCAAAACTCGTATGTGGTGGTAAGTGTACCTCGACTTATGGTAATTATTTTGACCCAACCATACTCAGCGATGTGCCACTTGATGCCGAACTGATGCAAAAAGAAATATTCGGCCCGCTCTTACCTATTAATACTTATAGCGACATGCAAGAGGTCCTAGACTTGATTAATGCTAAAGAAAAACCACTGGCTTTGTATATTTATTCAAAGAACAAAAAAAATATCAATCAGATTCTTAAAAATACACGTGCAGGCGGGACTTGTATTAATCATAATACGCTACATTTCCTCAATCCTAATCTCCCTTTTGGCGGAACAAACAACAGCGGCATTGGCAAGAGTCACGGCTTTTTCGGCTTTCAGGCTTTCTCCAATGCTAGAGGAATTTACCGACAGCACTTCCCCGGTGCCTTAGAGCTATTGATGCCGCCTTACAATAACTTTAAGCAAAGGATTATTGATTTGACAATTAATTGGTTTTAAAAATGATACAACATAAGTTGGCTGTTTACGATTTTACAGATGAGGCTAAAGCTATTTTCACCTTTTCGGCAGCATCTTTCAGCAAAATAGCTGAATCTACTTCCAGTCCTGATTCTTGGATAACTTTGGCAGCTTCCTGGGCATTAGTTCCTTGCAATCTGACAATAGTGGGTACATTTATATTGCCGATATTTTTATAGGCTTCTACCACCCCTCTCGCTACGCGGTCGCAGCGGACAATACCACCGAAAACATTGATAAGAATAACTTTTACGTGGGGGTCTTTCAAAATAATTCGGAAACCTGCCTCTACAGTTTCGGCACTTGCTGTACCTCCTACATCAAGAAAGTTAGCAGGATCGCCACCTGAAATCTTAATCATGTCCATAGTGGCCATGGCTAAACCTGCTCCGTTAACCATACAGCCGACATTACCTTCGAGTTTGACATAATTGAGGTTCGATTCGCCTGCTTCTACTTCCGTAGGGTCTTCTTCGTTGAGGTCGCGCATGGCGGCCAGGTCTGCATGGCGGAAAAGTGCATTGTCGTCGAGGTTAACTTTTGAGTCGACGGCAATAATTTTATTATCGGATGTTTTCAGAACGGGATTAATTTCAAATAGAGAAGCATCGATAGCTTCGTAGGCTTTGACCAAAGCACTAACAAACTTGACCATTTGCTTGAAGGCTTGCTCCGAAAGCCCTAAATTGAAAGCAATTTTCCTTGCTTGAAAAGCCTGTAAACCTACACGCGGGTCAATCTCTTCTTTAAATATCAAGTGAGGTGTTGCTGCTGCAACAGCCTCTATGTCCATGCCTCCTTCGCTAGAATACATAATCATGTTTTTCCCTGTATTTCTATTGAGCAAAACGCTCATATAGTATTCTTCAGATTCGTTTTCGCCTGGGTAATAAACATCTTGAGTTATAAGCACTTTGTGTACTTTTTTTCCCTCTGGTCCAGTTTGCGGCGTAACTAGTTGCATACCGAGTATTTTTTTAGCAATTTCCTTAACTTCTTCGAGCGATTTTGCTAGTTTCACCCCGCCGCCCTTACCCCTGCCGCCGGCATGAATCTGTGCTTTGATGACCCAACACTTAGTACCCGTTTCCTCGGCAAGTTGCCGAGCTGCTTCAACAGCACCTTTTGGGGTGTCTGCAATAATGCCATCTTGGATGGCAACACCAAATTTTTTTAACGTTTCCTTTGCCTGATATTCGTGGATATTCATTTTTATAAATAGTAATAAGTGAAGATTTCTGAGTCTAGCAAATGAGTTAACGATATGTACCCAAAGGTAAATAAAAACAAAGAAAAGTGAGCAAGTAGCACTTCGATACAAATTTTTTTTTTCTAGGTATACCGCTAAATTTTAGCAAGTTTTCCTTTGCTTCTCATATTGAAAATATTCGATTCAAAACTGAATTTTAGATTATTTTTCTCTCGATGTTTTTTTTGTGCTAGCAATATGATTGCTTCTGTGAGTTGCTCAAAAGATTTACCGCTGGCTTCCCACAAATAAAAAGAAAGCGAGCCGGGAATTGTATTGATTTCGTTGATATAAATGTCTTGTGTTTTTTTATCAATTAAGAAATCAATTCTTGCTACCCCATTGCAATCAAGCGCTTGAAATGCTTGTTTTGCCATACTTTGTATTTTCTCTGTCTCTGCTGGTGTAATGTCTGCCGGTATTTTTCTTTTGGCACCAGCCATGCCTTTACTAGCTTCTTCACGGATATATTTTTGGTCAAAAGTTAGTAACTCCTCTTTGTTTGTTATTGGCTCTTCACACACCGAAACCTCAGCTTCTTGGCAGTCGCCCAGTACTGAGCAGTTAATTTCTTTTAATTCAACGATGGCTTTTTCTATAATTACTTTTCTTGAAAACAAAGTCGCATTATCAAGTGCTACTTTTAGCGTTTCTGTGTTATTAGCTTTCATCACACCAATACTTGAACCTAAGTCAGCAGGTTTTACAATGACGGGATAAAGCAATTTTTCTTCTATCTGCTCGATAACTATTTGCGGCTCACTAATCCATTGTTGCGAAAAAAAAGAAATATCATCTACTACGGGCAAGCCCAGTGACCTAAAAACCCTTTTCATCATAATTTTGTCCATACCAATGGCAGAGGCAAGTACGTTGCAACCGCCGTAAGGAATATTCATGAGTTCAAGAACGCCTTGCAAAATTCCATCTTCCCCATAAGTGCCGTGTAGTATGGGCAAAACTATAGATACATCGCTCAGTTTCTGCCTTAAAACAAATGGGCTACCCGATGGGTATTTAAAGAGTTTTTGGTCGTTGGCATTGAGCGATACCAACAGCTGCTTACACTGCTTTAAAAGACTGTCTAAATTTTTATAATTCTCTAAGTTCAATAAAGATTCTCCCGAATACCATTGCCCTGCTTTGGAAATATATATGGGAATTATTTCATATTTTTCTTTACAAAGTGCGTCGAGAGTTTGCAATGCACTGATAACTGAGACTTCATGTTCAGCTGATTTTCCACCGAAGACAAGGGCAATTTTTATTTTCATGAAGTTGATTTGTTGGTTTCTTTATTCTCGGAAAGTAATACAATAATAAGCAGAATTACAAATAGCCTTTTGAAAAGAATAGTTTTTTTGACCCAAAAATAGTTTTTAAAAAAGGCTTAATCTAAAAAAGCTGAAAATTTAAATTAGATTTGCTTATTCAAAATAAAAACGCTACGTTCAAGATCCAACCACTAAACTACATGTTTGACGTAATTACCAAGACTCTTGGAAAATTTTTTGGCAGCAAGTCAGATAAAGATTTAAAAGAACTTATTCCATATATCAAGTATATTCATCGCGAACACGAGTACCTACTAACACTTTCTGATGATGAATTACGCGGCAAAAGTGCCGAGCTAAAAAAACTGCTTGCAGACCACGTTTCTGACATAGATCAACAGACTGAGGCTTTGCACCAAAGAATTGCCGATGAACCCGATCTAAATATTGATATAAAAGAAGATATTTTCAACCAAATAGACAAGCTCAAAAACCAACGCAATCAGTCTCTTGAAGAGATGCTTATGCAAATATTGCCAGTTGCTTTTGCAGTGGTCAAAGAAACAGCACGTAGGTTCAAAGAAAATAAGCAGTTGGAGGTAAAAGTGACTGATTACGACCAGCGCATAGCTGCCCAAAAACCTTATATAACACTCAGGGAGGGTCGTGCCACTTGGTCAAATCGGTGGATGGCTGCGGGTAACCAAATTGTTTGGGATATGGTACACTACGATATGCAGTTAATTGGTGGAATTGTGTTACATCAAGGTAAGATTGCAGAAATGGCCACTGGCGAAGGAAAGACACTTGTAGCTACTTTACCTGCTTTTTTGAATGCTATTGCAGGCAGAGGGGTACATATTGTAACGGTCAACGATTATCTGGCTAAACGTGATGCTGAATGGATGGCACCTATTATGGAGTTTCATGGTCTAACCGTGAAGTGTATTGATAATTACGAGCCACATTCCGATGAAAGAAAGCAAGCTTATCTGGCCGATATTACTTATGGCACTAATAATGAATTTGGCTTTGATTACTTGCGTGATAATATGGCACGCCATGTAGCCGAGCAGGTGCAACGGCAGCATCACTTCGCTATGGTCGACGAGGTAGACTCTGTGTTGATTGATGATGCCCGTACGCCATTGATTATTTCCGGTCCTGTTGCTAAACTGCGCGATCACGAATTTTACGATTTAAAACCAGGTGTGGAGAGATTGATGTCTGCACAAAAAAAATTGGTTGCTTCCTACCTCAATGATGCTAAGAGATATTTCTCTGAAGCAAATGATGAAGTAGCCGGTTTAGCTTTGCTCAGAGCGTTTAGAGGACTTCCTAAAAATAAGCCCCTAATCAAATATTTGAGTGAACAGGGCATTCGTCAAAAACTTCAAAAAACAGAAAATATCTACTTGCAGGAGAATGCCAAGCTCATGCCCCAAGCAGACAAACCGCTGTATTTTACCATAGATGAAAAAAATAACACGATCGATTTAACGGAAAAAGGCATCGATCTAATTACTGGTCAAGGCAAAGATAAAAGCTTTTTTATTTTACCCGATATTTCCATAGAAATCGACGCTGTGGATAAACAGCAAACATTGACCGATAAAGAGAAGATTGCTGCCAAAGAAAAGATAATTAATGACTATACAGCCAAAAGCGAACGTATTCATGCCGTTAATCAACTTTTGAAAGCCTACACTTTATTCGAAAGAGATGTCGATTATATCATTGCCGACGCAAAGGTAAAAATTGTAGATGAGCAAACAGGTCGCGTATTAGAAGGACGTAGATATTCCGACGGCTTGCACCAGGCTTTAGAAGCAAAAGAAAACGTAAAAATAGAAGATGCTACCCAGACTTATGCAACGGTTACTTTGCAAAATTATTTCAGAATGTACCACAAACTCGCAGGAATGACTGGTACGGCAGAAACAGAGGCAGGGGAGTTTTGGCAGATTTATAAATTGGATGTTGTTGTCATTCCCACTAATCGCGCTATTGTCAGAGATGATAGGCAGGATAAAGTTTATAAAACTGTTCGAGAGAAGTTTAATGCGGTCGCTAACGAAATACAAGAGATGGTCAAGCAAGGTAGACCCGTATTGGTGGGTACTACTTCGGTAGAAAATTCTGAACTATTGAGTCGGATGCTCAAATTTAAAAAAATAGCACATGAAGTACTTAATGCTAAGCAACACGCTAGAGAAGCCGAAATTGTAGCTAGTGCTGGACTGCCGGGCAACGTAACTATTGCTACTAACATGGCAGGGCGAGGTACTGACATTAAACTAACACCAGAGTCTAAAGCATCGGGTGGTTTGGCAATTATTGGTACTGAGCGCCACGAGTCTCGACGTGTAGACCGACAGCTGCGCGGGCGTTCAGGTAGGCAGGGAGACCCAGGTTCTTCACAGTTTTTTGTTAGTTTAGAAGACAATCTGATGCGCCTGTTTGGTTCAGACAGAATCGCCAAAATCATGGATAGGGTGGGCTATGAAGAAGGAGAGGTCATTCAGCACAGTATGATCACAAAGTCTATAGAAAGGGCACAAAAAAAAGTAGAAGAAAATAACTTTTCTATTCGTAAAAGACTGCTTGAGTACGATGATGTGATGAATTCACAGCGCAAGGTGATTTATAAAAGAAGAAGAAATGCGCTGTATGGAGACAGACTCACACTAGATATTATGAATAGTTTCTACGATATTATTGTCAACGCACTTGACGTTTATCAGGGTGATTATGATAGCTTCAAATTGTACTTGGTGCGTGTGCTGGGTATGGAAGCAGATATAAGTGAAGATATTTTTATGAAAAACCATAGCCAACTAGCTGCCGAAATATATGAGAAAGCTCACCGTCATTATCTGGATAAAAATAAGGCTATTAAAGAGCAATCTTTTCCTATCATTGCGCAGGTAAGCGAAACCCGCGGGGCTATCCATAAAGACATTGTTGTGCCTTTTTCCGATGGTACCAAAGAAATTACTATTATAACAGATTTGCAAAAATCTTTCCAAACAAAATGTAGCTCACTCATTGAAAATATGGAGCAGATGGTTACGCTGGCAGTTATCGACCAAAGTTGGACAGAACATTTGCGAGAAATGGACGAACTCAAACAACAAGTTCAAAATGCAGTATTTGAGCAAAAAGACCCTTTGCTGATCTATAAGTTTGAATCCTTTGAATTATTTAAAAGTTTTGTGCAACAAGTTAATGAAGAAACTGTTACTACACTTGCCAAAGTTCAAATCCTTTCTGATGATCCCCAAAAAGTTAAAGAAGCTAGACAACACCGACAAAGTACAGGACGCAGACAGTTGAAAGAGAGCAAACGAAGTTCTGGATCTTTACTTGAAAATGCTACAGAAAGGCAGGCAGTAGCTACAGGCAGACCGGTAGAGGTAACGAAACCGATTAGGAAAGAAAAATCTTATGGTAGGAATGAGCGAGTAACTGTTAAATATGCTGATGGGACTATGAAAGCAGATGTAAAATATAAAGCAATTGCACAAGATATCTCAGAGAGTAAATGCGTCATTGTAGAAAAATAATACCATGAAACTTTTTTATCTGATAGTATTTGTTTTTTGCGTTTTGCCAACGGCTTGTATAGCCCAAAAAAAGCGTAATAAGTCTAAAATTCCTTTCAAAGACGATTTAATAATTTATAGAATATCTTTAGATTTACTTATCGATGAGCAAAAAAATATTGGACTTATCTCTGTCGTGGATACATCTGCGCCTGTTGAGAAAGATAGCATAGCAGTATCTCTTGCCGTAAATGTGGCATTAGACACCGCATTGCATAAAATGTCAGATGCCAATGGCAGGCGAGTTAGAACTACTTCTGGCTATCAAGTTGTTGCCTACTCTGGCACCGATCGAAGTGAAGCCGATAGGATATACAGCATTTTGGAAAGCACCTTACCCGATACGATGAAACTACTTTACGAACAACCGAACTACAAGCTAAAAGTGGGCAATTACCTGACAAAAGTGGAGGCTTATAAAGTGTGTGTGCAAATCAGAGAGGTTTATCCCCTTGCTATCGTGGTGAGTGCAAGAATTGTGATTGACGTGGGATATTAACGTATTGTCTGAATACAAATGGCAGCCAGAGCTCGAAAAATGCTCCGTCTTTAAAAATCTAGTGAGCTATACTTAGCCTTCTTCCTATTATTTGTCAAAAACTCATTTTCTGTTTTCAGTTCGGTGTCTATTTGCTTCAGGTCGCCCATTTATATCGCACACAGTGTTCGGTACATGAAACGCAGCGGTCGAGTAGGGGCTACGATTTTACATACATCGTTATATGTCGCCATTCTCTTATTGCCATTAATTTTAACCGATACCTATAATTTAGTTTTTTTTTCTTAGATGAATTATGTTTTTTCCCAAATTCTTTTATCGCACTTTGAAAATTTCCTTCAGCATGGATTTGATTCCACAATTTTCCAAAATCTTCTTCTATTGTCTCCAAGTTTATTGCCATAACCTTGCTTTTATCAGATAAAAAATGTTCGATATTAAGAGTTACTGTATCAATATAATCATAGCAAGCTTGAAGTCGCTGTTGTTTAGATAGCTTTTCACTTGGCGTCATTCTAATACCAATACAAAAACAATCCATGATGCTATCTTGATAAAATCTCTTCATAAGACTCTGAGCAGTCTTTTCCCTATTTCTTTTAAGATGTACATAAAAGGGTTTATCGGCATAATACTTATTTAAGTATCCTAAGTGCCATACTAATCTGTTATCTGCTTCAATATGATTATCGGGATAATTAAATCTCTCTTTTCCGAAATATTGTGAAAGAGATTCATGTGAAGCAGAATAATTATCCATGTGTTTGCAAGCTTCGGTTATTGCCAAAGAGCCGCATCTTCCCGTACAAAGTATGAATACCCTCATTTTATTAATCCTATTTTAATACATAAGCTGGCAAATGTAATTTTTTTATTTCACGCGACACAAGCTATCGAATAAAAGTTTAAGAAGAGATTACGGTTCCTTGTTCTTTACCGAATGATAGATCTATAATATGTTTACTTCTGGCACGATAGTTAACTCAAATTTCTCGAACACTTTTTGTTGAATATACTTTGCTAATTCCACGACTTCTTTTCCACTGGCCTTGTTGCGATTGATCATGACCAATGCCTGTTTTTCGTAAGTAGCTACCCTGCCTCGTACATACCCCTTTAAACCGCATTGCTCAATAAGCCATCCAGCTGGAACTCTTATTTTGCCTGAATCTTGAGGGTAGGAGGGTATATCCTTGAATTTTTCGCGCAACCTGCTAAATTTCTGTTGTGTTATTTCAGGGTTTTTGAAAAAACTACCGCAGTTGCCAACAACTTTCGGGTCGGGCAGTTTGCTTTGTCTGACCTGAATTACGGCATTACTTACGTCCCGGATATTAGGGTGGACAATATTATTCTCTTTCAACGTGTTGGCAATAGCACCATAAGTAATATTCAACACAGGTTTTTTACTCAGTTTTATAGTGAGCGATAAAACAGCCCCTTTTCCTTGAAGTGTTTGTTTGAAAATACTAGAGCGGTAGCGGAAACTACATTGATATTTAGCAAAAACTTTTATTTCTTTTGCATGAAAATCATACCATTCTAATCGTTGAAAAACGTCTGCTAAGGCTACTCCGTAAGCCCCGATATTTTGTATGGGTGCTGCTCCCACACTGCCGGGAATGAGCGAAAGGTTTTCTATGCCTCCCCAGCCTTGCTCTACGCAGTACAGCACAAGTTGATGCCAGTTTTCTCCGCCACCTATTTTGAGTTCTACTTCCGTATTGTTCTGTTTGACGATCTGATACCCTTTGATTTCATTTTTGAGTATTAGCCCTTTAAAATCCTGAGTAAATAAAATATTGCTACCATCCCCCAGCACCAATTTTGGTAGCTTTTGTAAATGACTAATAGTCAGCACTTTTATTAATTTTTTTACACTACCAAAAGTGCTGAAATACCTAGCTTGTGCAGCAATGCCGAAAGTATTCAGGCTTTCAAGCGAAGTATTTTCTTTGTATAAGTACATAACTAAAATTGCAGTGTAAAGAGGTTAAGTAACAACTAATACATTGCCTCTATCAAACTTCTACCGTAAGCACTTTGTGGCTGATTATAAAAATCTTCTGTGGTACTTGTTTCTTCAATTTTTCCCTCTCGCATCAATACTATTCTATCTGATACATATTTGATAATATGCAAATCTTGTGAAATAAATAGATAAGATAACTCATACTTATCTTTGAGCCTTTGCAGCAGGTTCAGTATTGGTGCTTGAGTTCTCATATTCAATGACAGTCCGTTCCAGATAATAAGTTTTGGCTTGACAATAAGGGATTTGGCAATACATATTTTTAAGCATTGATCGGCAGAAAATTCATCCGGAAATAAGTCCAAACAATTGCTGTTCATTTGCACGAGTTCTAGTAGGTTAATACTTATTTTTTTGCGTGTTCTATCGCTGTCTCCTAGGTCGTGTACCTTCATAATTTCGTTCATAGAATCGCCAATGCTTCGTTGTGGGTTTAAGTAAGGATAAGATGGGTAGCAAATAACTCGTATATTTTTTTCTTTTTTTCCCCTTGTCAATTTTTGACCTTCAAAAATAATTTCTCCTTGCTGCGGTTCGACCAAGCTTAACATACTTTGTACTAGCCTGTTGCTTTGCTTAGTTTCCGAATCACTGATAAGTCCCAGTGTTTCCTTCGCATAAATATCAAAACTAATACTTTCAATCTCCTCAAATGGTCTTGAAACCTTGAAGAATGAAGGTTTTTTCTGCCTTGCTACACCTAGCTTACTCACCGATAATAGCACTTTTTGCTTCTCTTGTAATATGTTATGTATTTGAGTATTTTCTTTGGTTTGTGCGTATTTTTTGGTATTAAAACAAATATTGTTTGTTAGTGATGAATTGCAAGTCATACTGCCTGTGTTGTCGGTTGTAATAAAGTCGCTCATATTTGGTAGTGGTTTTGTCCCGAGTTCCATTTGCTTGCTGCAAAATAGCAAAGCCTTAGTGTAGGGGTGCTGTGGGTGGAGCAATATTTCTTTGGTATTGCCTTCTTCCATGATATTGCCTTCATACATGATAATGACTTTGTCAGCTATCTCTCGAATGAAGCCAATATTTTGGCTTACAAGCAGCATATTTATTTGTTTTTTCTTGAGTCTACAGAATACTTCTAGCAGCCGTTTTTGTACTTTGATATGTAGCCCTTGCATAGGCTCGTTGGCAATAATCAATGCCGGATTGCCTATGAGTGCAATGGCGATGAGTAACAATTTTCGTTCTTCTACCGATATTTGATGTGGGTAAGCACTGAATACTCCTTCCGGCTGATCGAATGATAATTTGCTCAGTAAATCTACAACCCTTTTCTTACTTGCTTTTTTGCCTATATTTTCATGAATAGATAGCACTTCGGTTACTTGCTTTCCACAGGTATAAGCTGGATTGAGTACACCTCTGGAGTTTTGAGAGATAAAACCTATTTCCTTACCAAGGATTTTTTGCAAGTCTCTCTCTTTTAGATTTTGTAAATTTATTTTGCCCAATAGCTGAGAGTAAAAAAATATATTTCCTGTCGAGCTATAGCCTGCTCGTGTGTTGAGCAAACCTGAAACCGACAGGGAAAGTACCGACCCACGAGTAGTACTCTCATCGATAATTGCCACTATCTCACCTTTTTTTAAGCTAAAACTCATAGGCTCAACAAACGGCTTTACCTCTTTTTGTAAAACACGACTGATAGCTAGCTTTTCAACTCTGAGTACATAGTTTTGCCTATTTATTTTATGATTCATTGTTGTTGTTTTCTGCATTTTTGAGGTGTATCCTATAAATCGGGATGCTTTATTAAGAGACAAATATATCAGTTTTATTATTTTTGAGTAATGTTTTTTGATAATACTGTCGTTCAAACTGCTCCGCAATCATGTATTCGATAGCAGCATGAGGTATATCAAAGAAGAGGTGCTAAAGTAAGAACACCCTTCAATGTAGTAGAAAAGTGATACCGGATAAATTCTAATTTTTTTCATCAAAAGCTATTAGGTTCTAGGTATAAAATTCTACATTTGTGCTCTCAGATTGAAGAATTCTTTGTGGCATGACTTGTGCAAAGCTGGCTTCTATTTCTACTAACCCATATCCTTAACATTTTGTATAGTAGAACAAATTTCACCCATTTTAATAGGCTGGAGATCTTAGCTTACCCCCAATAGATTAAAAAACAATGGCAAATATTTTCATTAATGGTTTAAACGCGAAGGCAGGAGGCGGCAAAAGTATACTGAATAATTATCTAAATTTTTTAAAAAACACTGACTTCAAGCATAAGTACTTTGTGCTTACACCTAATAGAAATGAATATAGCCAATACTCAAATGATTTTATCTATATCGTTGATATACATAAATATTATAAGAAAAAAATTTTATTACCATTTGTTTACGTATTTGTACTACCATCACTTCTGAAAAAGCTAAAAGTGAAAAGTTGCTTTAATGTTTCAGACCTCCAAATCATCACCAAAATACCTCAGGTCTTCTTATTTGACTGGTCTTACGCGGTATACCCTGAAAGTGTCGTCTGGGATCTGATGAGTCTTAAAGATTGGTTCACTAGAAAGGCCAAACTTTATTTTTTCATCAAAAACTTCAATTATATTAGTACCCTAATCGCTCAAACAGATGTGGTGAAGAAAAGACTAGAAAGCCTTTACAATTTTCAGCATATTAAAGTAATTGCTAATGCAGTACCTTCAGAAAATATAGATGGAGGTGAGCCATTTGATTTTAATCTACCCGATGGTGTAAAATTACTTTATCTCACGTATTATTACCCACATAAAAATATCGAAATTTTCTTACCTCTAGCACAAGAGATAAAAAAAAGGAGGTTAGATTACAAGCTCATAACCACAATTGAAGCTGAACAGCATCGAAAAGCAAAACAGTTTCTCAACACGGTTTATAAGCAAAATTTAGATAGTATTATTATTAATGTGGGAGCAGTACAAATGCAGCATGTCCCCTCACTTTATAAACAATGTAACGCATTGCTAATGCCTACTTTATTGGAGTCTTTTTCTGCTACTTATATAGAGGCAATGTTTCATAAAATTCCTATTTTCACTAGTAATATTGACTTTGCCAAAGCCTTATGCCTAGAGGCTGCTTTTTATTTCGACCCTTTTAGTGTGCAATCTATTTTAGATAGTATAGAAAGTGCTTTTAGCAATGAGGCACTTAGAAATACTAAAATAGCAAATGGTACAGAAGTGCTTAATAATATGCCCAATTGGCATGAAGTATCTAAAAAATATAACGCTTTAATTGATGATTCTTTGCAGGCTAAGCCACATTAGTTTGACTTTCGCGTAAATAATCAGCTAGCAAGCAAACGAATAATGATTTATTCTTTAAAATACCTTTGTGATTTTTATCACATTTTTAATTAATATAAAAATACTATGCAAGAGTTTAGACAAATCGGAGAATTAAACTGGACGTACGATGAGTTAAGAAAATCTATTCCCGAATTTGTAGATCTTTATGAAAAAAGACCTATTAAGAATAATCTGGGTGGAATGCGATCTCCGCACATGTTTGCCACGTGGTTTATGCTTAAGAAGCTCGCACCCGAGAACGTAGTAGAAAGTGGGGTATGGAGAGGGCAAGGAACATGGTTAATAGAAAAAGCACTTCCAGAAGCAAATATTTTTAGTATTGACTTAGACCTATCAAGACGTAGTTATGTGTCAGATAAAGTTCAGTATTTTAGTAAAGATTTCTCAGAGATTGATTGGTCAATTATTAGGGATAAAAATAACACCATTCTTTTCTTTGATGACCATGTAAATCCACTCTATAGAATTAAACAAGCTCAACAAAATGGATTCAAACAGTTGATTTTTGAAGACAATTATCCAATAAAGCATGGTGATTGCTATAGTCTTAAAAAAGCCTTTCAACATGCTGGTTTTTCTCCTATTTCACTAAGGCATTACCTAAGTATAGTAAAAAATAATCTAATCAGATCTCAAAAAATTAAAACGATTCCTGCCAACTCAGAAGATTCCAAGTATTTAAAGTCGGTATTAGAAATTTATTATGAATTTCCACCTGTATTTAAGAAAGAGACAACACGTTGGAATGATGCATGGGAAGACAATTTCTATCCAACACCAGAACCCTTATTTTTAGACCTTGAAGATGACTATTTGAAAATCCTTTACGAAGAAGCAATTTTCTATACATGGATATGTTATGCTAGACTGAAATTACTTTTGCCGCAGATGTGTTCTTGAGGCAGACAAGTGTTAATCGTAGATTGGGTTTAAAACTATTTGATGATATGTATACATTTTAGAGTAAAAACACCCTTCAATGTAGTAGAAAAGTGACACCATATAAATCCTAATTTTTTTTGAGCAAAGGCTATTGGGTTTTAAGTATAAAATTCTACATTTGCATCCCTAATCAAGTCGGGAGTTACTCTAAATAATATTATGCGACTACGTCATATGGTTGTAAAAAAAATACTTATAGTACAAAGTTTTATTCCACACTACAGAAAGCCTTTATTTAATCAACTGAGTAAGTATTACGATGTAACAGTACTGCACTCAGGAGAGAAAACTGTACAGCAAAACGATAACTACAAAGAAATAATTACTAAAAAAATTAAGATAGGTATATTTATTTATCAGTATGCAGTTTTAAGAAATGTAAAATCTTCTATATATCATGCCGTTATTGTTATGTCTGACCTGCACTGGATAAATAATATTTTAGCAGTATATTTTCGTAGTCCACAGACCAAGTTTATTTGGTTTGGCACTTGGCCTACTGCAAATACGATAGCTAATAAAATAAAAATACATTTAACTAATTTCAACTCTCTGACTATAGTTTACACTGAAGGTGTCAAGGCAAGCCTTATAAAATTGGGTGCAAGACCTGAAAATCTTTTTGTAGCAAATAATACTTTTTATATTGAAAACCGTCAAAAATGCTATGAAAACCCCAAAAAAAATAAAATACTATTTGTTGGTAGCCTACATGCCAGAAAGGAAAATAATATACTAATCGAGGCTTTTCATGCAATTAAACGTAAACTGCCCGAGGATATTTGTTTGATTATTATAGGAAATGGTGCTGAAAAAGATAATTTAATAAATCTTACTCATAAACTCAAACTGAACAAGCGCATTAGCTTTGTGGATGAACTTACAGATACAGATAAACTACTGGGATTTTATAAGGAGGCTATCTTATCTGTCTCTTATGGACAGTCCGGACTATTTGTACTTCAAAGCTTTGGATATGGTATCCCTTTTCTAACGAGAAGAAATGCCCTTGGCGTTGAGAAACACAATATAATAGAGAGTGAAAACGGTCTCTTTTGCGATGATAATATTCATTCGCTACAAGAAAAACTATTGAAGGTATGTACAGATGTGAAGTATGCAAGAGATATGGGTAAAAATGCTTATGATTACTATACTAAATTCTGCACTATGCCAAATATGGTTCAGGGTTTTATTAATGCTTTAGCATATAAATAGCACATGATGTTGCCCAAGCAGCACACATCCCTAAGAAAGTTTCTCAAAGAGAATTATGTAAATTAAGAAGAATTAACCACTGGAAACCCAAAGCAGCAAAGTTCAAGCACTTGATAAGCATAGGAACAGAATGTGGGGGGTGGGTAATCGTAAATAATTTTTTAACAAAAGACTCAATTGTATATTTAGCTGCAGCAGATATATCTTTCGATATGGGTATGACCGAAAATTTTGGTAGCCATGTACACATATTTGATCAAACACCAAAAGCCACTCCATTGTGAACCTACAAAAAATTAAAGATTTTTTCATAGCAAAAGCGGATAGACTTTCTAATATCATGAAGCAGTTAGGTCATAAACAAATTGACTTGCTCGAGCTGGACATTGAGGGTGCAAAAATATAGGGTCATTGAAAGTATCTTAAACCTCATATCCTATGTGTTGAATAGGATTAAACATATTTTCCTCTTGATAAAAAATACCAAGAACGGATTAGACAGTCAGTCATGCAACTTATTAATTATAAATACAAAGCTGTTAGTGTTGCCCCATACTATAACTATACTTTTACTTTGGATAAAACCCACAATAAACCACCTGAATAATGGCAAATATTTTCATTAATGGTTTTAAATGCGAAGGCAGGAGGAGGCAGTAATATTGACTTTGCCAAAGTCGTATGCCTAGAGTCTGCTTTTTATTTCGACCCTTTTAGTGTGCAATCTATTTTAGATAGTATAGAAAGTGCTTTTAGCAATGAGGCACTTAGAAATGCTAAAATAGCAAATGGTACGGAAGTGCTTAATAATATGTCCAATTGGCATGAAGTATCTAAAAAATATAACGCTTTAATTGAGGGGTATGTAAAAACACATTGAGTATAAAATATCTATTTTTACATGGTTAAGAACACACGCCAAATTTGTAGCAACTGTGTCATGGACACTACCGATTCTAAAATAGTCTTTGATGCAAAAGGAGTTTGTGATCACTGTAATGACTTTTATGACAATATTTTGCCTGACTGGCACACCGATGAAAAAGGGAAAAAAACTCTAGATAAAATAGTGTCTAAAATAAAAAAGCATGGTGAACGAAAAGATTTTGATTGCATTATAGGTATGAGTGGGGGAGTAGATAGTTCTTACCTGGTTTACTTGACAAAAAAACTTGGATTGAGGCCATTAGTTTTTCACGTAGATGCTGGCTGGAATTCACAACAAGCTGTGAATAATATAGAAGTACTCGTAGATAAGCTAAACTTCGATCTGTATACTGAGGTGATAGATTGGGAAGAAATGAAAGACCTGCAATTAGCATTTTTCAAATCTGGTGTCCCTCACATTGATGTGCCACAAGATCATGCATTTTTTGCCACTATGTATAATTTTGCAGAAAAACATCGAATAAAATATATTCTTACAGGTGCTAATTACTCCACAGAGTGCATCCGCAACCCTATAGAATGGATGTACTATCAGTCTGATTTAATTCAACTGACAGATATTCACAATAAGTTTGGTAAGCGTCCACTGAAGAGATTTCCCACCACCAGTATTTTGAGACACAAAGTCTACTTAAAGTATATAAAAAGCATTCAGGTAGTAACCCCCCTGAATTATATCCCTTATAATAAAAAAGAAGCTATCGATCTGCTTACCGAGAAATTTGCTTGGCAATCTTATCCACAGAAGCACTTCGAATCGCGTTTTACTTGTTTTTATGAGGGGTACTGGCTAGCTAAAAAGTTTGGATACGATACTAGAAAAATACAATATTCTAGCCTAATTTTGACTAATCAAATGACTAGAAAGGAAGCCTTAGAAAAATTATCGAAGCCCGCTTATAACCAAGAAACCGTTGCACGAGATTTTGAATATATCGCTACAAAACTCGGCATATCGGTGCTAGAATTGCAGGGTTATTTTAATGTACCTAATAAAACCTATAAAGACTACAAATCGCAGGAAAATCTATATAAATTAGGTGCAAAGGTGATGAAGTTTTTGGGGTTGGTCGCAGGAGGAAAAAGATGATAAAAATCGTTGATTATGGTTCGGGAAATACTCGAGCTATCCACAATGTTTACAAGCAGTTGAATATCGAATGTTCATTCGCCAAAGCTCCCCGAGATCTGGCACAAGCTACCAAGCTGATTCTGCCCGGAGTAGGTGCTTTTGATGAAGCCATGAGCCAGTTAGTTGATTCGGGACTAAGAGAAGCACTTGATGAACTCGTGTTGCTAAAAAAGACTCCTATTTTGGGCATCTGCGTGGGCATGCAGATCATGGGAAATAAAAGTGAGGAAGGAAACCTGCCAGGCTTAGGATGGATTAAAGGAAAAGTAAAAAAAATAGATACTACTCAACTTAGTCATAAACCCCATGTACCCCACCTAGGGTGGAACAGCATAAGTCCCGTTGTAAGTAGCAGTTTATTAGACGATATTGATTGCACTTACGGGTTTTACTTTTTGCACACTTATTATTTCTCATGTGACAATGATAAAGATACGTTAACGCAGACAGAATATGGTAAAAGCTTTGCTTCCGCAGTATTTCACGACAATGTTTATGGTGTACAATTCCACCCTGAAAAAAGCCACCAGAACGGCATACAATTATTTAAAAACTTCGCAAATCTCTGAAACATGTTAAGGTCAAGAATAATACCGTGCCTGTTAGTGAGCAATAAGGGTTTGGTAAAAACAGTGAATTTTAAGAAACCAACATACGTAGGTGATCCCATTAATGCAGTGAGAATTTTCAACGAAAAACAAGTAGATGAACTGATGGTACTGGATATTGATGCGACTGTAAAAAACAGAGAGCCAGATTATGCGATGATAAAAAACCTGGCAGCAGAATGCAGAATGCCTCTATGCTATGGGGGCGGAATTACTACCGTACAGCAAGCCAAGAAAATAATTAATCTAGGAGTAGAAAAAGTAGCTTTAAGTGCTGCCATTGTAGCCAGACCAAACTTAGTTACCCAGATAGCTACCCTTATAGGTAAGCAAAGTGTTATTGCTGTTCTGGATGTAAAAAAAAAAGGAGTGTTTGCCAAGTATCAGGTCTATTCTCATAACGGTATCAAACCTACAGGAAAAAAACCACAAGAGTTTGCTAAAGAATTAGAAGTACGAGGTATTGGAGAAATAGTGATCAATTCGATAGATAATGACGGACTCATGAAAGGTTATGACTTAAAACTCACCGACAGTGTTCGAGAAGCTGTCAATGTACCTATGACAATCCTCGGAGGTGCAGGGCATCTTGACCATATAAAAGAACTCATTAATAAATATCAAGTTATAGGGGCAGCTGCTGGGAGTTTGTTTGTTTTTAAGGGAAAGTACAAAGCAGTTTTGATCAATTATCCAAGCAATACCCGATGATAAGAGCATGTTTGAAGAAGTAGTACCCAAACTCACTTTGATCAAGTATCAACGTAAATTAAAAGTTTCTTATTAAAAATAATGAAGCAAATCATCCAAGACCTGAAAAGCGGCGACACCATCCTCGAAGAAGTCCCCACACCTGTCATAAAATCAGGGCATATACTAATCAAAACAACAAAAACCTTAGTATCTTTAGGTACCGAGCGCATGTTAGTGCAGTTTGGCAAGGCTAATTTTATTCAAAAAGCAAAGCAGCAACCAGACAAAGTGAAGATGGTGTTAAATAAAGTAAAAACAGATGGCTTAAAACCTACTGTGGATGCTGTTTTGAGTAAACTCAATCAGCCACTGCCATTAGGTTATTGCAATGTAGGTAAAGTGGTAGCCGTGGGTAAAGGTGTATCTGAGTTTAAAATAGGCGACCGACTGGCTTCTAACGGACATCATGCAGAATATGTGTTGATACCCAAAAATCTAGCAGCTAAAATACCCGACTCTGTCAGCGATGATGAAGCAACTTTTACCGTAATCGGCTCTATTGGATTACAAGGAATCAGGTTGTTGAACCCGACTTTTGGAGAGACTATCGTTGTAGTTGGACTCGGGCTAATTGGTTTGGTAACAGCAGAATTGCTGCTAGCCAATGGTTGTCAGGTTATCGGTTTTGACTTTGATACTGAAAAGATTAAACTCGCTCTTGAAAAAGGTATTACAGCAGTTAATACGGCAGAAGGTTTTGACCCTGTTAGGTTTGTAGCCTCTCATACAAATAATGTCGGAGCGGATGGCGTGATTATTACTGCCTCCAATAAGAGTAATGAAATTATTTCACAGGCTGCCAATATGTGCCGCAAGAGAGGAAGAGTGATACTAGTTGGAGTAATAGGTCTTCATATTAATAGGGCTGACTTTTATGAAAAAGAAATTTCATTTCAGGTTTCTTGCTCCTATGGGGCAGGCAGATATGACGAAACCTACGAACAGAAAGGACAGGATTACCCAATTGGGTATGTACGCTGGACAGAAAAGAGGAATTTTCAAGCTATTTTACAAGCTATTGCTACAAAAAAATTAGTCGTAAATCCGCTCATTACACAAAAAATACCTCTCGCAAATTACCGGGATATTTACCTTGACATAAAGCACTCCAACGCAATAGCTTCAATTATAGAATATGACCCATCAGAAGAAGTAACTACTGTCATTGAGATTACACCGAGATTCTTCGAAGGTAAAAAAGGAGTGATTGGTATTATCGGTGCAGGGAATTTTACGGGAGCAGCAATACTTCCTGCCCTGAAAAAAATCAATGCCAACATAAAATATATTGCTAGCGCAGGAGGTTTGTCTTCTACCACACTGGCAAAACGTTTTGGCATTGCCAATGCCACTTCCGACTATCAGCACATTTTAGCAGATAAGCAAATAGATTTGGTTTTTATTACTACAAAGCACAATATACATGCTTCTATGGTGTTGGAAACCTTACAGGCGGGAAAACACGTGTTCGTGGAAAAACCACTAGCAATTAGCCAAAGCGAGTTAAACGAAATAATAGCAGCGTACCAAATACAAAACGTCAATATTTCAGTAGGTTTTAACCGTCGTTTTGCGCCCTTGGCTCAAAAAATGAAACAGTTCATTGGGCAAGCAAATACTCCGATGAACATCGTTGCTACTATGAATGCTGGTTTTATACCACCCAATGTCTGGCTACATGATATGGAAATAGGAGGTGGGAGAATTATCGGAGAAGCCTGCCACTATATTGACTTGTGTACCTTTCTGAGCGGAAGCACCGTGAAAGCAGTCTGTATGAATGCTATGGGAGTATACCCAGAAGAAAATACCGATAATGCCAGCATACTACTGCAATATGAAAATGGTACTAATGCCGTGATTAACTATTTTGCTAACGGAAGCAAAGCATATGCAAAGGAACGATTAGAGGTTTACAGGCAGGAATGCACACTAGTAATGGATAATTGGAGAAGTTTAAAGACTTTTGGTTTTAAAGCAAAGTGCAGTATTAATTCAAAGCAAGATAAAGGACATAATGAGCAATTCAAAAGGCTTATTCAGCAGCAACAGGCAGGCGGAAACCCTATTATTCCTTTTAGTGAAATTGTTAATACCACGCAAGCATCTTTCGCTGCCATTGAGTCACTAAAACGAAAAAGATGGATAGCTATTAAGTAGTCATTTATTAAAAATAACTAAATAAGGATGAATGAAAAAATAGTACAATGGATGAATAATTATTTCTATCCTGATTGCCAAAATAATTGGGACAATAAAATATTTAGAAAAATACTATTACAATATATACAACCCAATTCTATAGTCTTAGATGTAGGTGCAGGTTCAGGCAATGTTAAAGAGATGAACTTTAAAGATAATTGTAAAATAATTTATGGTATTGATCCTGATGAGAGGGTAAAGACAAACCCTTTTTTGCATGTAGGATATGTTGGTTTAGCCCATAGTATGCCTTTTTTTAAGAATAATACTTTTGACATAATTTTCAGCGACAACGTGCTAGAGCATGTAGAAGACCCTGGTAAATTTCTAAAAGAAATATACAGAATACTTAAACCAGAAGGCTTTTTCATCAATAAAACACCGAATAAAAATCATTATGTGCCACTAATTGCCATACTGACACCAACTCATTTTCATAAATTTTATAATCAAATTAGAGGAAGAAAACAAGAGAATACTTTTCCCACTAGATATAAACTAAATAGCCTCTCACAACAAAAAAGGCATTTTAAAAAGTCTGGATTTAAACTGGACTGGATTAAATTTTATGAAAAAAGACCAGAATATTTAAGAATATTCTTCCTCACTTATCCCCTTGGTATTTTATACGAAAGAGTTGTCAACTTACTTTCACTTAGTAAGCTAAAAATCGTTATGATATCTTCTTTTCAAAAAGAAGATATGACGGCGACAATAAAATGTATGATATATTTTACATCGCTGCCAAATATTTTATATTTTCTAGTAGAACTTCTATAATTTCGTCTTTGCAATGCCTCTTCATCGGAAAGTCCTTTGATTTTCTCTTGCTTATCCAAAGTTCGACTTCTTATGTTTTCTTATTATAAAAACTTCGCTTTGTTGGTTTTTAGTAAGGTAGAGTACAACAACACTATAATATTGCATAAAAAGTAAATTTATATTAACAATATATCAATTCATTTTTCTATGCTTGCGTGGCGTACGTATTATCTCTTTTTAATGTTGCTAAATTTTGATAAACACATCAATAAGAACACTTCTTTCTCTTATGTTTTACTTGCTAACCTTCTTCGTGCCTTTCACAGCTATTATGATTTACCTGTCTCTACGAACCAAAAAGTTGAGCAATATATACAATCATTTATCCGAACGACTGATTAGGCTTGCAAATAGGACAGAGCATACAGAATTTTTGGGTTCATGTATTCACAGAAGACAGAATACTGAACTCGTCATTAGCAGCCAAGCTATCAAGCACTTAGAATACGGAGTTGTACAATTAGAGAACTTACTAAATGTAGAGAAAAAAAATTTTTCTGTTAGTAATACTTTCCATACCGTATATAAAAAACTGTGCATTTTAGAAACGCGCATAGAGGTTTTAGAGAAAAAAATTAATTCGTTAACGTAAGAATGAAAGCTCGTTGATTGACCTAACGCTACGTTTGCATGCACCTGCCAGCAGTCATTGCTTGGTATTTTGTTTACAAACTGTTCAACGATGGTTAGGGAGCATTTTAAATTATTAAGATATAAGTTTTTGCCTGAGTTATTGAAGAATTGGCATAGTTTTACCCGTGGGCTATTAAAAATATTTAACTTTTTGTTCATAAATATGTTGATTTAAAGTATAAAACCTCAAATTTGCACAGAGAGCTGTCAAAATGATAACAGCAACTTTTACATTCCCAAATAATCGAGACTCACACAGTAATTTTTGATTGATGTTAACTGCAGAAGACACACAGCATTTGATTAAAGATGGCTGTTTGGATATAGCCACTTGCCTCGAGCCAGACTTGCGTGCAGAGATTAAAAAACTTAAAAAGGAAAAAAATGCTCTTATTTTAGCTCATTACTATCAGGAAGATGCTATTCAGCAAGTTGCCGATTATAAAGGGGACAGCCTCGCACTGTCTCAGCGAGCTAAAGAAACAAATGCTGATATTATCGTATTCGCAGGGGTTCATTTTATGGCTGAAACTGCTAAGGTTCTAAACCCGACAAAAAAAGTTATTTTACCAGAATTGCGGGCAGGTTGCTCTTTATCCGACTCATGCCCCCCTAGCTCTTTCAGGGACTTTCTCACCCAACACCCCGATCATGTAGTGGTATCTTATATCAACTGCTCGGCGGAAATAAAAGCACTTAGTGATATAATTTGTACCTCTTCAAACGCCTTACAAGTCGTTTCTACCATTCCCATAGATAAACCGATTATTTTTGCTCCCGACAAAAATCTAGGACGTTATATTATGCGCCAAACAGGTAGGGAAATGCTGCTGTGGGACGGCTCCTGTATCGTACATGAAGCTTTTTCTATAGATAAGCTCTTGAGTTTGCACAAAGAAAACCCCGAAGCCAAAATTATTGCTCATCCAGAGTGTGAAGAACATATTCTCAAAGTTGCTAGCTTCATCGGCTCTACTACTGCCTTATTGAAGCATGTACAAGAGCAAGAACACGATACTTTTATCGTGGCAACAGAAGCTGGTATTTTGTACGAAATGAAAAAAGCTGTACCCCATAAAACACTAATTCCTGCACCTGCTAATGAAGACAACACTTGTGCTTGTAGTGAATGTAGTTTCATGAAAATGAATACACTCAAAAAACTTTATAAATGTATCAAGTATGAACTCCCTGAAATTATCTTGCCTCAAGATTTGATTCAAAAAGCCTACAAACCTATTCAGAAAATGCTTGACATTTCTTTCGCCCCATGAAAATAACTACGGATTTTTTAGTCATCGGATCAGGTATTGCCGGGCTGAGCTATGCTTTGCATTTGGCAGATTACTTTCCTGGCAAGCAAATAATTGTTTTAACCAAAGCCGACGACAACGAGTCCAATACTAAATACGCTCAAGGAGGAATTGCTGCTGTCTTAGATCAAAAGCATGATTCTTTTGAAAGCCATGTAGCCGATACACTTAAGGCCGGAGATGGACTTTGCAATAAGGAAGTAGCCGAAATAGTTGTTGAAGAAGGCCCTGTGCGCCTAAAAGAACTCATGGGATTGGGTACTGTTTTCGACCGCGACGATTCCGGAGCACTTGACCTGATTAAAGAGGGTGGACATTCTGCCTCGCGTATTGCACATTATAAAGATATTACCGGTTTTGAAATTCAGCGTTCTTTGCTAAAGCAGATAAGTTCTAAATCTAATATTACAATACATTCTGACCATTTGGCTATTGCACTCATTACTGCCGGTGAGCATTCGAAAAAGTATTGCTGCGGTGTGGATGCACTAAACAATAAAACCAAACAAATACTCAGAATCATTGCACTGATTACTTTAATTGCTGCCGGCGGGGCAGGGCAGCTATATCAACATACTACTAACCCATTGGTTGCTACTGGCGATGGCATTGCAATGGCTTACCGTGCGAGTGTTCATATCAAGCATATGGAATTTGTGCAGTTTCACCCTACCGTTCTATATGCTCCGGGCGACAGCCCGGCTTTTTTAATCTCTGAAGCAGTACGCGGACATGGGGCTATTTTGAGAAACAACAGACAAGAGGCTTTCATGTACCGATATGACGAAAGAAAAGAACTTGCCTCAAGGGATATTGTGGCGCGAGCAATTTATCACGAAATGAAAACATCTAACCATCCACACATTTTTCTTGATTGTAGGCACTTTGATATGAATGTCTTTCGCAATCGTTTTCCGAACATATACCAAAAGTGTTCAAGCATAGGACTTAAGCTAAATTGTGATATGATTCCGGTAGTGCCAGCAGTGCATTATTTATGTGGAGGTATCGAAACTGATATTTTTGGCCGTACATCTATCGAGAACCTGTATGCTTGTGGCGAGTGTGCCTGTACTGGCTTACATGGTGCTAACCGCCTAGCTTCAAACTCTTTACTAGAAGCTGTGGTATTTGCTTATAGATGCTACACTGATACCATACGTACTATCAATAATATTACGATAGATAAAGAACCCACCATGCCCAATTATCAAGTGATTAGTGAACAACAAGAAGATTCGCAACTTATATTGCAAGTAAAGCAGCAAATACAAAGTATGATGAGTAAGCATGTGGGAATTATCCGATCTGAACAGGGGCTAACAAAAACAATGCAAGCTATTGAGGAGCTTAGTAGAAAGTTAGATGAACGCTACCACAAAATACTCGTTTCCCAATCATTATGTGAATTACGTAATCTCGTTACCGTTGCCAAACTCATCGTGCAACAATCGCTTCAAAGAACCGAAAATAAGGGAGGTTTCTATAAATTAAGAGAGTCTCAGGTTGAATAGACTCTTGTATCGCAATATTTGCTTTATCGTCTCCCATACAATGAGATGGATGTAAACCTACCAAATATACTTTTATTCTTCATCTTACACTCAAACAGTATCCTGAAATAACTTGACTTTTGACAGTATTTTTTCAATACTAATGTTTGCACATTTAAAATGATGTTCAGGGCAGTTTTTTTTGCCGTGCAAACCACATGGCCTACAGGGTAAATTTTTATCAGTTTCAATAATATAGGCGTGGTTTGACAAAGGACCAAAGCCAAATTCTGGTAGAGTAGAACAAAAAATTGCTGTAACAGGAGCGTTGATAGCAGAGGCAAAATGCATAGGAGCAGAGTCGTTTGTAAAAGTCATTTTTGCTTTTTTCATATATGCCGTCGATTGTAAGAAAGTAAGCTTTCCGGCTAATATTTCTACTTTACTTGGATCTGTTTTCCGCTGAATTTCTCTACAAAGTGGCACGTCATCAAGACCTCCTAGCAAATAAACTTTGTATTGTGCCGTGATTTCATTAATCAACTCGCACCATTTTCTAATCGGAAATTGCTTAGTAAACCATATTGAGGAGGGAGCAATACAAATGTACTCACCGCAAGCAGGCAGTAGCTTTTCGTCTTTTTTTAAGGGGTACAGTTTAGGTCTTCTAAATTTTTCGTCAACCAAACACTTTATTAACGAAAGATTCCTATGTACTTCGTGGATGTTATTGTCCCGAGATATAGTATGGCTAATACAATGAGTAAAAGTGAAAGACAAGGGGTTTTTATCAAAGCCGATTTTCACACGAGCATTGGACAAGGCTGTAATTAGTCCCGTAGTAAAAAAACGTTGGACATTAATAACATAATCGTATGAGTGCGATCTGATAGTTTTTATAAGGCGAATTAAGTTTCGATACTTTTTTTGCTTCTTGTCAAAAATTAAAGTCTGGCGAATAAGTGGGTGATGTGCTAAAAGTGACTCATTTCCTTTTTGTACAAGAAAGTCTATTGTACAATCGGGATATTTTATTTTCAAGCTCTCGATGAGCGGGGTGGCTAGTACAACATCACCAATAAAAGCTGTTTGGATAATCAGGATTTTCACAGATAGTATTATTTTTTTAATTTCAAAACCCACTGAATTTTCTATGGAAAAGTTGCTATTTTTGAAATAGCACTTGGAAAACCAATCTCACTTTAGTACAAGTGCTATTTATGCTTGTAGGTAACATTTAAAAGCACACCTGCTACGACCAACAGCATACCAATTAAAGCAGGTATCTTAAAAGTTTCTTCAAATAATAAAAAACCAAATAAAAAGCCATAAATAACTCCAAAATAATTTAAACTAGCCACTTTGCCTGCTTGCTCCGATTGATATGCTTTGGTTAGAAATATCTGTGCTATTTGTGCAAGTAAGCCGATAGCTATTAAAAAAAACCAGTCGATTCCTTGAGGCCTTACCCAGGTGAAAAAAGTATATATACCTGTAAAAGGTGTAGCTACTAGCGGGAAGTACAGTACAATGACCAGTGGATGTTCTGATTGTTTCAACTTACGGATACAATTATAGGCAGTACCTGATAAAAAAGCACCCGTTATGCCTAGTACGAAGTAGAAGATAGATACCCGAATATCAAAACTTTTAATGATAAGAAGACCGAGAAAAATAATTATCCAAAACAACCATTGCATCTTATAAATCTTTTCACCTAAAAAGTAGGCGGCAATAATAGCAGTAAAAATTGGCGTTAGGTTGTGAATTAATACAGCAGTAGCAAGAGGCATATTTTGTAAGGTAGCAAATATCATGACAAGGGCAGATGCTCCGAAAAAACCTCTTGCTAATAAAATTTTTTTGTTACTTCCCCAAAAGTATATATTCTTAACTTTTAAAGTTAAAAGTGTTATAACTAATGAAACAAGCGTTCGGAAAAACACTATTTCCACAGAAGGAATATGATTAAGGCATTTTACCAGCACGCTCATAATAGCAAATAAAAAAGAACCGACTAACATCATCTTTACACCGTAAGATATGTTTGAAATTTTAAATCTTTCACCTATTATTTTCATATTGTTTTTCTATTGATACCTTATTCATATACAAGGTACTTTTTATCTAAATTTTTGTAAGATTGCATCTATTTTTTGTACAAATTAGTTTTTAAGTAATACTTTTGTGAAGTGTTAAAAATATATAAATAACATGATAGTACAATCGATGACGGGCTTTGGAAGGTCTAAATTAGAAAATGAGCAGCTAAGTGTAGAGGTAGAAATTAAAACATTAAACAGTAAATATTTTGATGTACATATTAAAGCAGGTAGTATTCTCTCGGATAAAGAAATAGAGATACAAAGCCTTTTGATAGAAACATTAGAACGCGGAAAAGTTACTTTTTTCATAAACTTTATGGCAAAAAATACCGCATTACAGCTATACCAACTCAATACTATTTTTATTCATCAGTATTATCAACAGTTAAAAACACTAGCAGCAGACCTTGAAGAAAATACTTCTGGTTTATTGGAAAGTGTAGTCCGAATGCCTGAAGCCACTGTTAAGCATGTTAATGAAAAGAGCTTACAAGCTATTTGGCCTGAAATATTCAAAGTCATTAAAAAGGCAATCAAACATTGCCAAGATTTTAGAAAGCAAGAAGGAAAAGTAATATTAAATAAATTGTTAAAATACACCGAAGCAATCGAACATTTACTCAATGAATTGGAACAACCAGAATCGCAGCGTGCTATCAAGATAAAAGAAAAACTCTGTAGGCAGTTAGCAGAATTTATCGATAAAGGGCAATATGATGACAATCGTTTAGAGCAAGAATTAATTTATTACATAGAAAAAATAGATATTCAGGAAGAAAAAGTAAGGCTGAGAAGTCACCTAAAATATATGAAAGAATCGCTTGAAGAAGGTGGCAGCATAGGCAAAAAGTTGGGCTTTATTGCACAAGAAATCGGGCGGGAAATTAACACAATAGGTGCCAAAGCCAACGATGCAAATATGCAACGCTTGGTTGTTAGTATGAAGGAAGAGCTTGAAAAAATAAAAGAACAAAGTTTTAACTTATTATAATATAGAAATACTCAACCAATTCGAACCAATTTTTTTATGGCAAAAATACTTATTGTAGACGATGAAAAAAGTATACGATATACTTTAAGAGAAATATTAGAGTTTGAAAAATATACCGTAGATGAGGCTAAGGATGGAGAAGAAGCACTTCAAAAATTACATCAGAATAACTATGATGTAACGTTGTGTGATGTAAAAATGCCCAAATTAGATGGCATGGAGCTATTGGCTAAACTTATGAAAGAATCCATCGATACACAAGTAATTATGATTTCTGCCCATGCCAGTATAGATACTGCCGTAGACGCTACCAAGAGAGGTGCTTTTGATTTTATTCAAAAACCACCAGATTTAAACAGGCTTTTGTTGTCGGTCAGAAATGCATTGGACAAATCCGATCTTGTTCATGAAACCCTCCGCCTAAAAAAACGAATATCTAAGATTACCCCTATTATCGGCTACTCTGAGGCTATCACAGATGTAAAAGAAACTATCGATAAAGTCGCCCGCACAGATGCCAGAGTACTAATTACAGGCGAGAACGGATCTGGTAAGGAACTAGTAGCCAAATGGTTACACGAAAAAAGCTCTAGAGCTAAAAAACCTTTAATAGAAGTAAATTGCGCTGCCATCCCTTCCGAATTAATTGAAAGCGAACTATTTGGACATGAAAAAGGCTCTTTTACTTCCGCCATCAAACAACGCATTGGCAAGCTTGAACAAGCAAACGAAGGTACTCTTTTCTTAGATGAAGTAGGTGATATGAGCCTATCTGCACAAGCAAAAGTATTGAGGGCTTTACAAGAGAATAAAATTACTAGGGTAGGAGGAGACAAAGAAATAAGCATTAACGTAAGGGTACTTGCTGCTACCAACAAAGATTTAAAAAAACAAATTGCAGAAAATAAATTCAGAGAAGATTTATACCATCGTTTAAGTGTGATACTCGTCAAAGTACCCAGTCTAAATGATAGAAGAGACGACATTCCACTATTGGTCGATAGATTTATTGTAGATATAGCACAAGAATACGGACAACCTAAAAAGCATATTACAGAGGGAGCTATGGAAAAACTTAGGGCAGCTAACTGGTCTGGAAATATCCGTGAGCTCAGGAATGTAACAGAAAGACTCATCATTATGAGTGCTGATGCCATCAACGAAGGCGATATTGAAAGGTACTTATAATAGAACAGATAATATTCCGATGCAGGTAGAAGAGGAATCGGGCGTATTGAGTGTTGAATTCGTAGCAGAGGTAATCAAAGTGAGTAGTGATTACTAAAAGCATTTGACTAGCGTTGATATGAAATGCCTTTTCAATATAATTTTCATATCTTACCAATTTTTGACCCGCGAAGTATTACTTATTAAGTATTTTAACTTTACCTTTGCACTTTGCAAAAATAACCATAGCGGACGTTTTCCGTTGCTAAACTAATTTCCGTATGCCCGTAAAAATAAGATTAGCCCGCAGAGGGCGCAAAAAAAAACCCATCTACAGCATTGTAGTCACCGACTCGCGTGCGCCGCGAGACGGCCGCTTTATTGAAAAAATTGGACAATACAATCCACATACTAATCCAGCAGGTGTTACACTTAAAACCGACCGAGCTTTATATAGGCTCATGACAGGGGCTCAGCCGACTGAAACAGTCAGGAGTATTTTATCAAAATGCGGCATGATGTATCGTAAGCACTTGCAGGTGGGTGTAGCAAAAAGTGCTATTACCCAAGAACAAGCCGATGAACGTTATGAAGTATGGGCAAAAGAACGCGGGGGAACTGCTGCGCAAATATTTGCACAAAATAAATCTGAAGAAGTACCAGAAATAGTAGAAAAAATAACAGAGGAAGAAGAAGTTGAAGTCATCGAAAAAGCAACTACAGAAGCTGCCCTAAAAGAAGAAGTTCTCCCAGCAGAGATACAGGAAAAAGCTGCCCAGGAAGAAAAAATACCTGAAGAAAAACCAGAAGAGTCCAACAACCCGGAATCATAAAAAATACTTATCGACCTTAATTCTCGTCCCTCCCTCAGTTATGAAGGCATATATATTCCCCGGACAAGGCGCACAGTTTGTCGGTATGGGTAAAGATCTATACGAACATTTTAACAAAGCACGTATATTATTCGATCAAGCCAACGGACTATTGGGTTTTGACATTACCAAAGTTATGTTTTCAGGTACTGCCGAGGACTTAAAACAAACTAAAGTAGCCCAGCCGGCTATTTTCCTGCATGCTATTATTACAGCTCTCACAACAGAAGACTTCCGACCAGCAATGGTAGCAGGTCATTCTTTGGGAGAGTTCGCGGCTTTGGTTGCGAACGGAACTCTGAATTTTGAAGATGCATTGATGCTTGTCTCACAACGCGCCCAAGCAATGCAAAAAGCCTGCGAGAAGACCCCCTCTACTATGGCAGCCATAATAGGATTAGCGGATGAAGAAGTAGAATCTATTTGTGAAGAAACAGTGGGTATTGTAGTGCCAGCAAACTATAACTGCCCCGGTCAATTGGTGATTTCAGGTGATAAGCAAGCGGTTGCCCAGGCCTGTGAAGCAATGAAGCTAGCAGGTGCCAAGCGTGCCTTGCCGCTACCGGTAGGAGGTGCCTTTCACTCACCACTTATGAAGCCAGCTAGAGAAGAATTAGCACAGGCTATTTCAAATACTACTTTTCACCGATCTCAATGCCCTGTCTACCAAAATGTGAATGGATTGGCCCACAGTAAGCCTGATAATATTAGGAAAAACTTAATCGATCAACTAACTAATCCAGTAAAATGGACCCAGTCAATACGATCTATGATTGCCGACGGAGCCAGCGAATTTATAGAGTGTGGCCCAGGAAGAATACTGCAAGGATTAGTAAAAAAAATAGACAGAAAGGTAAATGCCAGAAGTTGTTGACCTCTATAACATATTCTAAAAAAAAGAGACTTGATAATAACAATAATAGGTATAGGACTTATCGGGGGGTCTATGGCAAAAATGCTCCGGCATCATCGCTTTGCTAAAAAAATTATCGGGGTAGAAAATAATGCCAAACATGCTAAACAAGCCTTGGTCATTGACTTAGTTGATGAGATATTGCCATTGGAAGAAGCCATCATCGAATCGGATTTGATTCTTTTGGCAACACCAGTCCATATTGCCACTGAATTAGCCAAAAAAATTCTTGATAAACTCACCGACAAACAAACACTTTTTGACGTAGGATCGACTAAGCAAAATATTTGTGAAGCAGTGGCTACTCACCCCAAGCGCGGCCGCTTTGTAGCTACTCACCCCATGGCAGGCACCGAATATACAGGACCTTTAGCCGCTCTCAAAGATTTATTCACCGGAAAAATCACCGTTATTTGCCAAAAGAATGAAAGTGCTGCCGACGCACTAAACTGTGTCAGAAATTTGTATCGAGTATTAGCAATGAAGATCGTTTATATGGAGGCCAATTCACACGATTTACACATTGCATATGTTTCACATCTTTCCCACGTAATTGCTTTTACGTTGGGTAAAACAGTACTGGAAATTGAAAAAGATGAAAAAGCTATTTTTGACATGGCAAGCACTGGCTTCGCTTCTACAGCACGTTTAGCGAAAAGCTCAGCCGATATGTGGGTACCCATCTTTGAGCAGAATGCCACTAACCTCTCCAACGCTTTAGATGCATACATTAAAAATTTGCAGCAAATCAAAATACTCATCGACAAGAAAGATGCGCAAAGCATTCACCAGCTAATTACTAAAGCCAACGACATCAAAAGAGTACTCGATGGCATTGAACTAAGCGAACTACCTATTTGCTAAAGATAAACAGGATGCGTGTTTCACCCCCACACACCTATCGGTGATAAATGGTTTCTGCACCCGGTTTTATAAGTGAAAGATGAGTGGAAAATGCTTTGCAGCATGACTTTAGTTACCAACAAAATTTTAAATCGATTGGTCTAAAATGAGTAATTGTAAATTTTAAATCTTATTGTATCTTTGTGAGCATATACATAACAATTTTTCGCTATTTGCCCAGTTGCCCTATGTGGGGGTCTTTAATTAGTTTTTTTTCTTTTGCAGAGCCTAATACTAAGTTTGTTGTATTGGGTGCTATCATTGTTACATCAAGTGCAGCGATTGTAGGTACTTTTACTTTTTTGCACAAAAAATCTCTTGTTGGAGATGCTATTGCTCACTCAGTACTGCCTGGCGTATGTATTGCTTTTCTCATTGTCGGACACAAAGATCCTCTGGCACTGATTATAGGGGCTTTCGTATCGGGTTGGCTATCGCTAATGACTATTAATTATATCACGGCACATTCGAGAATTAAAGAAGATACTGCTATCGGTCTGACACTGTCTGTATTTTTTAGTATTGGTATGTTGTTGCTCACTTCTATACAACATTCGGGCAATGCAGAGCAATCGGGCTTAGCATCTTTTATTTTTGGCAAAACAGCCGCCTTAGTTGCAGAAGACTTGGTCATTTTCTCAATCATTGGGCTAATGCTTATTGCAGCGGTCTTATTTTTTTACAAAGAATTTAAACTCATAACTTTTGATTGTAATTATGCCCAAGCTATCGGTTTGCCTGTAAAAAAACTAGATTTTTTACTAACAACCTTAACGGTGCTGGCAGTAGTCGTCGGCATTCAGGCAGTTGGGCTGGTTTTAATAGCAGCCATGTTGATTACACCAGTAGCAGCAGCAAGATTCTGGACAAATAAGCTATCTTTTCTTCTAATTATTTCGACAATGATAGGAGTAGTTTCAGGTATTTTTGGTTCTTTTATCTCTTACGTTGCTCCTTCCATGCCCACAGGTCCTTGGATTGTGCTAGTAGCTTCTATCATCGCTATTACTTCCTTTTTTATTGCACCGCGAAAAGGCTTGATAGCTCGTTTTTATCAACAGCGCAAAAACAGAAAGCGAATACTGGAAGAAAATATTTTAAAAGCACTCTACCATATTGTAGAAGAAAAAGGAGGAGTAATTACGAATAGTTCTGTCCAAGAAATTATTTGCCAACGTTTTTTTAAAGAAAAAGAATTATTACAAGCATTATTAAAGTTAAAAAAATCGGGTTATGTCCTTAGGAGTAAGCAAAACACCTGGCAAGTCACAACCGAAGGAAAAGAAAAGGGTCAACGCATTGTCAAGCTACACCGCCTCTGGGAAGTATATCTTGCCGAACACCTCTACCTAGCACCAGACCATGTGCATGAAGAGGCCGAAACTATGGAGCATATTATCACACCCGAAATAGAAAAAGAATTAGAAGAAAAACTGTCTTACCCAAGACGCGATCCACATCATACGATTATACCATACCAATAAATCCCATGACACCGAAAAAGCTACATGAGTTGATTATCAACATCAAAAGTATAGATAAAAAGTACTTGCAGGAACTACAAAGCTTGGCAAAACGCTATCCATATTTTCAGGCAGTCCGCTGCCTAATTGCCAAAATTGATAACTCTTCTGAAAATATTAAATGTGCTGCTGTACTAACTGCCGAAAGAGCTGTGTTAAAAAACTTCATTCATTCAGGTTTTGACCCCGAAGTAAATATGCCCGGATTACAAAAACTTAATACACAAGAAGACTTAGATTTCTTCGAAAAATTCAACGAAAAAGAGCTAGCAGTACTCGAAGAGTCGTCCACGATTAATCCTGCCCAAGCAACAAATATTCCTAAAGAAACTGAAAAAATCATTGAAACAAGCATATCCAAAAAAAAACAGATAATGAAAACAGACTATACCAACCAACAAAAAGCAACATCTTTTATAGACACTGGTCTAGCAATCAGAGAGGAGGTTTTAAGGTCTGTTAAAGTGCTTGAAGAGAAAAAAAATTATATAAAAAATATCCAAGAAAAATTATTAGCACAAAAAACATCTGCTCCCAAACTCGAGAAAAAACAAATAAAACAAGTGACTTCTTCTGATCGGAATCCCCTAAACCAGATAAACGACAATACGCAAAAAAAACTTTGCGCTAGAGAAGGAAAAGGACCTGAGAAAATAAAACCAATTACCCATTCGCCAGCCGATAAGGTAAATGACTACCCGATACTACCCCCTGTATTTTACCCCGAAAAGATTTTATTTGAAAAAGCAACAAATAAATACAGTATAGACATGAGTAGCAGCAGTCAGCAAAAAAAACAAAAAGCTATCATTAAACGGTTTATAAATGCAAAACCTACTATTTCTTTTGTGTTAGAAGATAGCTCTCAGGATATAGAACAGGAAGACTTGAGTGCAGAAAGTACAAAAATAGATATACCAGTTTCTGAAAATATGGCAAAAATTCTTGAAAAACAAGGTAAAATTATACTTGCCATTAAAATTTATGAGGAGTTATCATTGAAATATCCTGACAAAAAGGTTTTTTTTTGCAGAAAAAATTCAATTATTAAAATTAAAATATAATTAAAATGCTTGTTTTCATTGTATCTATTACTCTTGTAGTAGCCGTATTATTGGTATTGATAATCCTAGCCCAAAACTCAAAAGGAGGTGGATTAATTAGTGACATGAGTAATGCCGGGCAAGTCATAGGTACGCGAAGAACTACCGATTGGATAGAAAAGGCTACTTGGACACTAATCATAACAGTATTTGTACTTTCTATGTCAACAGTCATGTTAGTTGATAAAAGCACTGAAAGCAACCGAGGTATTAGCTCTCCAAATATAGAGCGAGCAAAAGAAGATGACGGTGCCAGCTTACCGACTATCGACCCGTCTGTTGCACCTGACAATAGCGACCCCTCGGCCTCACCTGTTACAGATCCTCTAATAGATAACACAGATGAGCAGGAAGAATAATTTTTTTTGCTATGAATATTTATTTTTATTCATAATCCATTTCAGCAGTCTTTTTCAAAATGGCACATCACAACAGGTTAGACAAGCTATTTACAAGTAAAAAAAATAATATACTAAATATTTATTTTACGGCAGGTTTTCCGCGACTCGACGATACAGTAAGGGTACTGGGTGCTTTGCAGCAAGCAGGTGTAGACTTGGTAGAGATAGGCATTCCCTACTCAGACCCCTTGTCCGATGGTCCTACAATTCAAGAAAGCAATCAGAATGCACTTAAAAACGGCATGACTCTGAAAAAGCTGTTTGAGCAGTTAAAAGGCATTAGAAAAGGTATACACATCCCTATCATTCTGATGGGCTATCTCAACCCTGTCATGCAATTCGGCTTGGAAAAGTTTCTGGAGTCTTGCCATACCTGTGGTGTCGATGGTGTTATTTTACCAGACTTACCCTTGCCCCAATATCGTGAAGAGTACCAAGAAATTTTTGAGTCTAAAGGAATTCACAACAGCTTCTTGGTTAGCCCGCAAACTTCCGAAAATCGCATTAGAGCTATTGATAAAGTGTCGAAAGGTTTTATTTATATTGTATCTTCTAATAGTATTACCGGAAGCAACAAAGACATCAGCACAGCACAGGTAAATTATTTTAAGCGTATCCAATCCATGCAGCTTAATAACCCTACCCTAATCGGTTTTGGCATTTCTAACCGCGAGAGTTACCTGAATGCTTGCCAATATGCATCTGGTGCCATTATCGGGAGTGCTTTTATCCGGCTACTCGATTCTTCGAACGACTTGGAAAATGATATCCAGTATTTTGTGGCATCAATCAAGTCTTAGCAACTCACTCTTTCAGCAATGCATAATTTTTTACTAAAAAACAATATACTTGTATAATATTTGATAGAGAATATATACAAGTATACTGAATTACATACAGTAGCTTATTCAAAAATTAACCTCGTCATTTTATTTATTTATTTAACAGCAAAAATTATGGAAGCAACAGCACACAAAACCAGCATCAGAGGTGGCGAATTTGTCATCCGAGAAACCAAAGCTCAAGATGTTTTTATTCCTGAAGAATTCAGTGAAGAACAAAAAATGATGGCAGAAGCCTGCCAAGATTTTATTGACAAAGAAATTACCCCCAATATCAAGAGAATCGACAGTATGGAAGAAGGACTGATGCGTTCTATCATGCAAAAAGCGGGGGGATTAGGCTTATTAGGCATCTCTATTCCCGAAGAATATGACGGAATCGCGATGAGTTTTAACAGTTCCATGCTCACGGCAGACATTATTGGCTCTTCAGGGTCATTCTCTACTACTTACGGAGCACATACGGGAATTGGTACCTTGCCTATTTTATATTATGGTAGTAAAGAGCAAAAGCAAAAATACTTGCCTAAACTGGCAACAGGTGAGTGGATAGGTTGCTATTGCCTCACAGAGCCCGACGCAGGCTCAGACGCTAACTCAGGAAAAACCAAAGCAGTGTTGAGTGAAGACGGTAAATATTACCACATTACAGGTCAAAAAATGTGGATTTCCAACGCAGGGTTTGCCGATTTGTTTATTGTGTTTGCTAAAATTGAAGATGACAAAAACCTCACTGCTTTTATTGTAGAAAAAAATTTTGGCAGTATTAGCATGAACGATGAAGAAAAAAAATTAGGCATTAAAGGCTCTTCAACTCGTCAGGTATTTTTCAATGACTGCAAGGTGCCGATAGGAAATATGCTCTCAAGCAGGCAAAACGGTTTTAAAATAGCCGTGAATATTTTAAATATCGGTAGAATTAAATTAGGCATTGGCGTTATTGGAGGATGCAAAGAAATTATTACCAATGCTACTAGATATGCTATTGAACGCAAACAATTTGGGCAGCCTATTGCTAGTTTTGGTGCTATACAACATAAAATAGCCGAAATGGCTATTCGTACTTATGCCGTAGAGTCGGCAGGATATAGGGCAGGGCAGAACATTGATGATAAAGTTGAAGACTTAATAGCACAAGAGATACCCGAAAACCAAGCAAAGCTGAAAGGAGTAGAACAATTTGCCATAGAAGCAGCTATTCTAAAAATTATCGGTTCAGAGGCTTTAGATTATATCGCCGATGAAGGGGTACAAATTTATGGAGGTATGGGTTTTTCTGCCGAAGCACCTATGGAAAGAGCCTACCGAGATGCACGTATTGCCAGAATTTATGAAGGCACTAATGAAATCAACCGTATCTTGATCACCAGCATGATGATGAAAAAAGCTATGAAAGGAGAATTAGATCTAATTACTCACGCAATGGCAGTTGCCCAAGAACTCATAGCAACGCCTGAAGAGGAAATCCTAGACAGTTCACAGATATTTTCTGTAGAAAAACACACGGTTAAAAATCTAAAAAAAGCCCTTCTGATGGTAGCAGGCAGGGCAATACAATTGCTGGGGCAAAATATTGAGCATGAGCAAGAGGTTATGATTAATATTGCTGATATGATTATAGAAATATACACCGCCGAGTCTATGTTGCTGCGGGTAGACAAACTAGCGCATAAACAAGGAGAGTCAAAGTGCAACTTACAAATCAAAGCAGTGAAAGTATATCTTTATGAAGCAGTAGAAAAACTTATTAAGGCAGGTAGAGAAGCTATTGCATCTTTTACCACCAGCGAGGAAACCAAAGTGATGTTGGCCGGTCTGAATCGATTTACTAAAACTGAACTCGTCAATACCAAAGCTTTGAGAAGAGACATTGCCGAAGCGATGATTCAAAAGGGAACTTATGCTTTATAACAGTTTTTTGAAAAGCTATAAATATGCAAATCAAGGGTTGCATTGAAAACCACATTAGAAACACAATATAGGCAGGTGATAAGTCAGAGATATGATAAAAGTAGTTTACCTTGCTTAAAAACACATACTTTCCCAACCCTTGATTTACAATTAAATACCATTTTCGTTATTAAAAATAGTATTTATGGCATAAAAACACCCCTTTTCTATTTTTCACTCATTATCCTTAAAAGCTCCTAAAAAATTCTGGCAAGCCTCCATCGGATTGGCTGCCTTCATAAAATTCTCACCTATTAAAAAACCTTGAAAGCCATGCTGCTTTAAATCTTTAATAGTAGCTATATCGTGGATTCCACTTTCAGAAACTTTAATAAAATTGTCAGGTATTAAATCTGCTAAGTTTTTGGAAATACTAGTACTGACTTCAAAAGTTTTTAGGTTACGATTATTCACTCCTACTAAATCTACATATTCGTTGAGCGAGCGGTCTAGCTCTTCGCAACTATGTACCTCGAGTAGTATTTCCAAGCCTAATTGCTTGGCTGCAAAACTCAGGTCTTTTAATTGCTTGGGATTTAGCACAGCAGCAATGAGTAGAATAATATCAGCACCAACAGCTTTTGCTTCGAATATCTGGTACTCGTCCACCATAAAGTCTTTCCGAAGAATTGGTATATTAACCCGTGTTCTTACTTTTTTCAAATCCTGTATAGTCCCACCAAAAAAACGTTCATCAGTGAGTACTGAAATGGCTGCTGCACCTGCTTGTTCGTAGCCTTTGCTCACCGTTTCGGGAGCAAGTTTGTCGTTGATAATACCTTTGGAAGGCGATCGCCTTTTGAACTCTGCAACTATTCCAAAGCCAGTAGTAGATAACTTTTTCTTAAGCGATATAGCCGACCGTTCAAACAAAGGACTTGCTTCAAGGCTTTTAACATCTGTGTTCGATTTGGCAGCAGCTATTTCTTTGTGCTTGTGCGAGATAATTCTGTTGAGTATGTCGAGCATGGAGAGCAAATATAATGGATAGCCAAAGTAAAATAGTCATATACAGTTAATTGCAGCTTGTTGTTGGCTTTAAAGAAAATAAGCGTTTATGCAAACCGTCCTTCTATAAAATCTATGATGAAATAAAGGTAGAATGTATGATATTGTTGATATGTATCCAAAATTGATTGTGGTGCCTTAATCGACAGCTATTCGCTCGAATGCCTTTGGTATATAGATTTTATACCATTAACATATTATTGCAAGTAGGTTGTCAGTTAAATAACAGGTATTGTTAAAAAATAGACGGACATTTAGTTTTCAGGTATTTAAAATAAGTTTTAAAATCTTGGTTAAACTCTTGTTCAAATTCTTGTTGAAACTGATTTCTTTTAGCTCTATATCTTCTGTAAGATAAGAAAAAGTTATTGTTAGGGAGAAAATAGTCAAAATATTGATAATATCGCCCGTTATCAAAATAAACTGTGTCTATTGCTTTGACAAAACGATTGATAAAAGCATTTTTTTGACTGATTTTTTCATCATAATTCTGGTTTTCATCAAAACTTTGATACAAACTTTCAAGCTGATGTGCTGCCTCTAACACGTAGCTTGCAAACCTGTGCCGATCGGTTTTAAGTGATACATAGCGATGATACTGAGGGGATTCTGCCCCGAATTGATACTTCAAAAACTTTTCAGCACCTACATCTCCCACAAAACTGGCCATATTTTCGTTGTAAGACAATTTATCTTTAATAAAAAGCGTACCGTGCGTTAGTTCATGGATAATGGTATTGGCTAAACTGCCGGCACTACTTTTCAACATACTCGACAAAATCGGGTCGTTGAGTATTCCCAGAGTAGACCACGCATTCACTTCACGAATATACGTATCGTAACCCTGGTTACGGAGTTTTTTTTCTTCTTTTTGCAAAGCTGTCAAATCAAAAAAGCTTTTATAAGAGAAACTACCCAACAAAGGAAAATGCCAAACTTTTGGTTGTAGGCTAAAGGCCTCACAGGCTGTGAGTAGCCAAAGAATAGGTTTGCCTTGCTGGTCATATAGTTTTGTGTAGCTATCGGAAGGGTCTAAACCAATAGAATCGAAGGCAAACCGTCTGATCTGTTCAATCAGGCGTATTTTTTTTTTAGAAACTTCCGGATAATTGGGATCTTTCAAATAAGTGGCTATCGGCTTGGCACGGTATATAATATTTATCTGTCCGTGTGCTTGCCTGATGCCGTACCAAATCATAGAAAAATTTAGAGCAACCCAAATTAATAAGCCGAGTAGTAATAATTTTAGTCCTGTTTTAAAGGGGTTGAATAATGAGGTTTTTCCTTCAATATGATTCAGGCTAGAATTTTTGCGATAAAGTGGTAATTTTTTTTTATAAAATTCCTCTATTATTGCCATATCTTCTGTCATATTGCCACTAGGATATAATATTTTACCAATACCACCCTCTTTTTTATGAAAATCTGCATAAGCCAAAGCAATAGGCACTTTTGCCTTCAGAGCAATATGATAGAAACCCATTTTCCATTTTTCTACTCTACTTCTTGTGCCTTCAGGTGTAATGGCTATACTGAATTGCTCACGTGTATCAAACTCGTCGGCTACTTGCTGTACTAAACTAGTGTTTTTGCTTCTATCTACCGGTGTACCCCCTAACCACCGCATGAGAAAACCTATAGGAGATCTGAAAAGTTCTACTTTAGCCAGGTAACGCGTCGACTCAATATGTAGTGCCGAGCGCAGTGCAATACATACAACAAAATCCCAATTACTCGTATGAGGAACTACCAACATGACATTTTTTTTAACTCCTTTAGGCATTCTTTCATATGCTTTCCATCCGAAGAGCCAGAGCAAAAAACGGCAAATTAGTCGCGCGATTAATTTCATATATTTGAGTGTCCTTTTTTTTCACTACACCGCCGGTAGATGCCAAGACCAAAACCAACACAGACCATGAGTGTTCCTATCCAGAGTAAATTGATTAGCGGTTTTTCAATAGCTTTTAGAATAATCCAGTCTTTTTGGCTTGTAGCAACAGAAAAAGTAAACATACCTTTTTCAGGGCTGATACTGTTAAAAAATATTTTAAGGCCTAATTCTGGTACCAATTCCGGTACTAGCCACGCTTTTAAGTTTTTTATTAGGTAGACGGGCTGAATATCATAATCTGTTTCTTGACCCAACACACGGATTTTTGCTTTTACGCCTACATCATTGGGCTGCATATCTACGCCTAGCACATCATTTACTTTTGTTACTCCGTCAAGTATAGCTATATAATCATTCACAATAAAAGTATCTCCTACGGTCAGCTCATATTTCTGCGGTTTGCTCCATTTTTCATCATCATTCGGATCGGGTACGCCACTAATATGTGTGTACAGATCGCTAGATGCAAAGCGGCTGATATCGGGAGAAGAAATTAAACCCATTTGCGGATTTATCTGTACTCGCGGAAATAATGTAAATACTTCACGGTTATGCTTGCGGTAAGCAATTTCATAATAAGTATTTTCATTATACACGTGAATAGTATCACCTCTACGAGCAAAAGTTTTTCCCTGATAAACGAGATCTTCGCCAGCAATCATGTGAAAAGGGCTATTTGTAAGCAAAAGTTTTTCTTTGTCAATATAACCTGGCACATCACGTGATTGAATTCTCGGTCCGCGATATAGCAGTGTATAATCCTTCATATTTTGTGGCTCATTTCTGAATAGCAAGATATTTTCTTTATTCATTTCATCGCTAAAAGATTTTTTGTGCAATAAGCCCGTGCGATTGAGAGAAATAATCCGATCATAACCGGCAGAGAATAATATGCCAATAAGCATTAATGCTACACCGATATGCGCTACGGCACCACCCGAAAATCGAGGTTGCCGGAGTAACTTCACAAGCACTGCAATATTGGTCGTAATAGCATATATGGCAGATAATAACAAAACAATATACTGTATTTTATATATTTTTCCAACCAAGATAACCAGCATACATATTCCCAGTGCCGATATATAAGGTAAAGAAAAAAGCTGAATAAATTTTTTCTTGGCTTCTCTGCCTGTTATTTTTTTCCACCAAAGCAGTTGTCCCGTACCGGAAAATAAAGCGATAGTTACAGCAAACCAAAGCTGCCATTTCGTATAAAATAATACCTGATCGGCAGGCGGAGCAATATTAGAGTCAATACCAAACCAGCCGAGAAAGGCTTTCAGCACAGGAATAGAAATGGGCATAATAACCTGAAAAGCAGCTAAACAAAGAACAAAAGCACCGGCGAATATCCAAAACTCACCACTGTAAGCAGATAACTCTTTGTCGATGGTAGGGATATATTTCCAAGCACGGACTAATAAAAAAACACAAATAACAAAGAAAGTAAGCAAACAGATGAGCAACTGCCCTGAGAGTCCTAAATCTGTAAAAGAATGTACAGAACTTTCGCCCAAAATACCGCTTCTTGTCAAAAAAGTTGCATAAAGAATCAGAATGAAAGTACTAATTACCAGTATAAAAGACAAGCGAAAGTTCATTTTACTTCGCTGGCTCATCATCATCACGTGGATAGCTGCAACGAGTACCAGCCAGGGAATATAAACTGCATTTTCGACCGGATCCCAGTTCCAATAACCACCAAAGTTTAGGGTTTCGTACGCCCAGTAGGCTCCCATCATAATGCCCAAACCAAGAATGAGTGCTGCTACATGAGACCAAACTAAAGCGGGTTGAATCCAAGCGGTATAGCGCCTGGCTAAAATGCCGGCAATAGCAAAAGAAAAAGTTACTAAAGTAAGCGCAAATCCTAGGAAAAGCGTAGGGGGATGAATGACCATCCAATAGTTTTGCAGCAGAGGGTTAAGCCCTGCACCGTCCGAAGGAATAAAGCTGGGATCGACATGAAAAATAGGTGCCTCGCTGACATCTTTCATTAGCATAAAAGGGCTGCTGCCAATTTTAAGCTGACCGCCAATAACCACACCTAAAATCATAGATACCAGAAAAGCCTGTACAAATGCAAAGACGCCCATTACGGGTACTTCCCAATCTTTACTTGTACGAATTAGTATAATACCCAATAGTACGTGCCAGAATATCCACAATAAAAAACTCCCTTCTTGCCCTTCCCAAAAGCAAGAGATCATATAATAGACGGGTAGGTTGTTCGAAGAATGACTCCAAGAATAGTGATACTCATAATAATGGTTGTAGATAATCGTGAAGAGAGACACAACAATACCTACTACGGCAAGACCATGCGTGAGAAAGAAAAAGCGGGCAAATTTTTTCCAACTTAGTGCTTCAAGCGAACCTCGATTCAACCACGACAAACAATAGGCGGTAAAAGAAGCAATAGCAGTAACAAAAGCTATAATCACTAATAAGTGTCCGGTGTTTCCTATAGTAAGATGAATCATTTGATATAATGCAGAAAGATAAGCATTCAGTAGTACTTAGCCGTTAATTATAAAACAAATACTGAAAGAGTATCATCATAAACAGGGTAAAAAAAATACTGGCGACTAGCTGTGGAAACAGAGAAAAGAAAAGACTAAAATTACTACTCTCTAAGGCAAAAAGTGCTGTATGGTGTAAGCCTATTAACACAAGTGCATAACCGAGAAACCACACAAGACCTAGCTGGCTAATTCTGGGTCTAACATTTTCGTCATAGCTGCCCAGCAGGCGTAAAATTTTTAGCACAAACCTCCTGGTATAAGCAATAAACACACAAGCCATTGCATGAATACCTAAGCTGTCGTAGAGTATATCTACAGCGACACCCAATAAAAAGGCATAGAGCAGCAGCCATACTTTATCAAAATTTAGTGGCAATAATAAAATAGCAGAGATATATATGTAACAAAACGCCAGATCAAAAACAGCAAGGTTTCTGAACAATATCATCTGCAATAAAATATATACCACCATAGAGGCAATAATAAAGCCTATATTTTTTCTTTCCATAAAAATAAGCAATCAAAACTTTTCAAAAACAAATCAGAAATAGTAAGGTTCCTGAAAAATCAGCCGTTTGTTTTACTATTGCTAATGGGCAGCTGCTTCAATGGAAGTTTTTTCTTTTTGCACCCTACTGCTAACTACATGTACATAGGAAAGGTTTGCGAAGTTAGTGGATAGCTCAATAGTTATATCCTGAAACATCTCACTGGGTTTTATTTCAGCTTTATTAACAATCCCAATGAGTATATCTGGTGGGAATACTGAATTATATCCTGAAGTCACTACACTGTCACCAAAGTTAAGGGCAATATCCTGTGGTACATAAAATACATGGGCAGTGTGATAATTACTATTCTTCCATTTGACCGAACAAATAGTATTAGTTCTTTTTAGTCGTGATGAAATAGAAATATTTTGGTGTAAAACGGTATATAAAACAGAGAAATTAACAGAGCAAGTCTTAATGATACCAATAATACCCACAGGCGAGATAACCGCCATCCCCGGCTTAATGCCATGTTTAGCACCCTTATTAATGGTAATATAATTGTTTGTTCTGAAGATAGATTTATTAACTATTTCGGCACTAATATAACTAAATTGTATACCGCTATCTGGTAAGACAGGAATAGCTCTTAAACCACGTAATTGCTCTAACTGCTTTTTCAGTGCTGTATTTTCCACTAGTAGTTCTTTATTACGGTCATTTAATTGGAAAAAGCTAGTTGCTTGGTGGCGCAAGGCATCTACATAGCCAGTTAGTTGGTTAGATGAGGAAAGAAAGGCAAGATGTTGGTACCTATTTTTATTAACTATCATCAGTAAGCAAACAAACTCCAAGGCAGCAAAAACAAGTAAAGCCCGGTATTTATAGATAAAATCAAAAAGTTCGCGCATCCGGGTGAAAAATTAAATTTGAACGACAGTCATATTTTTCAAACCATCAGTACTACCTTGAAGGCATCTATATTTTTTAGTGTCTCTCCTGTCCCTCTCACTACTGCTCTGAGGGGGTCTTCAGCAATGTGTATAGGAAGTTTTGTTCTGTTGCTAATTCTTTTATCGAGTCCGCGGAGTAAAGCTCCACCACCAGTCAGATGAATACCGTTTTCGTAAATATCAGCTGAAAGTTCGGGTGGTGAAATTTCGAGTGCTTTTAATATACCTTCTTCAACTTTTGTGACAGACTTGTCAATAGCAAAAGCGATTTCTGTATAAGAAACATTTATTACTTTAGGGATGCCGGTCATTAGGTCTCTGCCGCGTACCTCATAGTCGTCGGGTGGATTTTCAAGCTCGGAAATAGCAGCACCTACCTCTATCTTAATCTTTTCCGCCGATCGTTCACCGATGAGCAGGTTGTGTTGTCGGCGCATATAATCGAGTATATCCCTGGTAAAAACATCTCCTGCGGTTCTAATGGATTGATCGCAGACAATACCCGACAGCGCAATCACAGCAATTTCTGTAGTGCCACCGCCAATGTCGACAATCATTGCCCCGACGGGTTTTTGAACGTCAATACCGATGCCAATTGCTGCTGCCATTGGTTCGTGAATCATATATACATTTTTAGCACCTGCGTGTTCGGCAGAGTCTCGCACCGCTCTTTTTTCTACTTCGGTAATACCAGAAGGAATGCAAATAACCATGCGGTGCGGGCGTGAAAAAATCTTGGTACCCATATCAATCATCTTAATCATTCCTCTAATCATTTGCTCGGCAGCATGAAAATCGGCAATTACGCCATCTTTCAGTGGTCGGGTAGTTTTTATATTTTCGTGGGTTTTTTCATGCATCTGCATAGCCTGTTTACCGATAGCGATTACCTTATTAGTCGTTCTGTCTAAGGCAATAATAGAGGGTTCATCTACTACGACTTTTCCCTTGTGTAAAATTAATGTGTTAGCGGTTCCCAAGTCGATAGCAATATCACTGCTGCTGAAAAAATCTAAAAAACCCATTGGATTGTATTTTTGTATTTCTTAGTGTGTCAAATATTTTTTTATTTAAAATCTCCAAAGTTAAGCACTTATCCACATTTAGCCTATAAAAAATAAGATAATATAAAAAAATGACTGATCTTTTGCTTTTCGCCAGTTTTATCAGCAATATTGCCCGATCATCTATTTTGTTTTTTAGTGTGAGAAAAGTCATCAAAAAACTTTTATTCCAAAACAATGTATCATGAGATATATTTCTCTTAGCTTGGCAATTTTACTTACTTTGTTTGCAGTAGTACAGTGGAACGACCCAGATGGCTTGCTTTGGATAGGTATTTATATGTATGCAGCTACTATCTCAGCGATGACTTTCTATGGAAAATACCAGCCATTATTATCAATTATCGGTGCTTTTGGGTATTTGAGTGGAGGTATTTATTTGTATCAGGGCGATGTACTCATGTGGTTTAAGGCTGAACAAGAGTTTGCAGGCATGAAAACACCATTCATAGAAAAGTCGCGCGAGACCTTTGGTCTACTGATTTGCTTTGCAGTGATGATCTATCACTTATATAGCCGTAAAACTAGCTTTCGATAAATAGCACTAAAAATTTGCTAGAGTATTTAACCTAACTACAGCAAAAGATCGATAGCCTCCGCCAATTCCCTATCTTTATAAGTGATAATATTACCTGCATCATGTGTGGATAGTTTGATTTCTACTTTATTGTATACGTTTGACCATTCGGGATGATGATCCATTTTTTCGGCTAGAATAGCCACCTGACTCATAAAACCCCAAGCTGCTGTAAAATTCTTAAACTCAAATATTTTTGTCAGTTGGTTTTGCTGCTCTTTCCACATAATTTTCGGGTTTATTTATTTTATGGGTATATTTGCTTTGATGTATTATCAACTGTTTATTGCTATCATTTGTTAGCTATGGCAAATTATTATGAAATATTGGGGATATCTGAAAATGCCACGCAACCGAAAATTCGGTCGGCCTATAAAGAATTAGCTATAAAATACCATCCTGATAAAAATGGTGGAGATAAAGCTGCTGAGGAAAAATTTAAGATAATTAACAATATTTACCAAACGCTATCTGACCCTTATAAAAAATCGCGCTACGATTACGAGCTAAAATATAAGCAATTTAGAAATTCTCAAGTATATACTAACAGCGGTCACTACCAAACTACATATCAGTCAAAAAATAAATGCCGAGCAAACAAACAGACTCACACTGCCGTCCGAGAGCGAGAAACAAAATCAAACTTAGTTATCTCTCTCACTGTGTTGGGTATTATGACCACCATCATCAGCTTATCTATGTTGATAGAAAACTATTATCATACCAAAAAGCTAGAAGCAACATTAAACAAAAAAAATGAGCTAATGAATACTGTACAGACTTATTATCAAAGTCATGATTATAAGACAGCATTGGGAACGCTTAATTATATCACTGCCGAATATCCTGAGTTTTATATTTTTACACAATTTAAACTCGCACTAATTAATGAGTTGAGCATGCAAGCTGAATTGAGATTTTCTCAGGCAGATTACGCCCAAGCACTCGAATATTTTACAATACTAAATGATTTCTCCCAAACCAGAAAAGCAAGCTATGACTATGCTATTGTAGATTGTTATATAGCCTTAAGGCACTACGATGAGGCACTTATTAGTATAGAAAAATTCATTGCAAAAGATCCAACTGATATTCGGGCTTGTTTTCAAAAAGCAGATGTGTTATCCTTTGACTCCAAAAAACTTGACGAATCGTTGCGCTACTATGATAAAGCAGTAGACTTGGCTATTGAATACTATATAAAAAAATACGGCAATGCTTTCATTATATTAGTACAACCTGCAAAAATGCCCGACATCCATTACGATGTTTTTATGGGTAGGGCACAACTTCACTTTACACTAGGTAATTATGAACGCTCTCTGGAAGATTGCGGCTGGGCTGCTTATTTGAAGCCAAAACAATCAACTCCTTTTCTTTGTAAAGCCGACAACCACTATGCTATGGGTAATAAAAAAAGTGCCTGTGAAAATTGCCAGCACGCCCTTGCTCTGGGTAGTAAAGCCGCCCGTAAAAAACTGCTAGACTATTGTATATAGCTCTGTATAAATATCAAAAGCCTATTAATATTTTCAAAAAGCTTAAAAATACTCGGCAGGGACATAATTGTTGTAACAAATAATATCAACACTTGCTAAGTAGTTACAAAATAACAAAGTTAGTTTACCAAATAATTTGTATTTTTGCACTTGCAAAAGTAGTTCTACCCATGCTCAACAGAAGAATACTAAGAATTAAGGCAATGCAGGTGCTTTATGCCTATATCAAATCACAAGAGGTTAACCACCAAATCGCGTTAGATAGTATAGCGGAGAAATTTAAAAATAAACTCAATATAATCGGTTTTGAACATCGCGAAATTCTGAACCAAGAGGAAAAAAAAGCAATTAAACTTTTTGAAAAATATTATACAAAAACTAGTGTTGATGCGCAGGAACAACATAACCAAGAAGTCAGAGCTATCGTAGATGAGGTAATTAAAAGTTACAGGAAAGCCTGTTACAAAGATTTTGAACAAATTAGCAAGCACCCTCTGGAAAAGATAGAAAATATTTACCACGATTACATTAAAATACTATCTTTGGTAGTCGATCTGGCTGAATTTACAGATAAAACAAAGCTAAAACCCGTAGCAAAAGATGCACTCAACAAACTACCTAATAATACGCTCATAAAAATAATTCGCAAACGCATTGCTCCGAGACGAAAAAATAACCAATGGGATAATAGGCAGTTGAGCCAATGGTTTAAATTATTCTATAAAGACCCAAATCTGCTTACTTTGTTAAGAGCAACAGATAGTAGTTTTGACAAAGATAAAGCAGTTGTCCGGCATCTTCTCAGGAACGTTATATTTAAACAAGAGCAGATCCTTATATATTTTGAAGAACGTGATATTTACTGGGAAGAAAATAAAAATATACTAAAAGATGTGGTGTCTAAAACCATTGAGGGCATAGTAGAAGAATACTGTGAAATATTATTGCCCTTGTCGAAATACTGGCAAGAAGATAAAGTTTTTTTTAAAGACCTTGTGCTGCATACTATTGACCTTTTACCTGAATGTGAAAAAATTGTCGGCACCCAAATCAAAACTTGGTCGTTAGAGAGAATTGCTGCTGTAGATAAAGTTATTTTATACATGGCAATTTGCGAAATGATACATTTTAGCAATATACCTGTGAAAGTAACTATCAATGAGTACATAGAAGTTGCTAAGCTGTATAGCACACCGAAAAGTGCTGGTTTTATTAATGGTACCATTGATATTATTTCCCAAAAACTAAAAGATAATAATAGAGTCAAAAAGACAGCTAGAGGGCTGCTCGATAATAAATAAGCTCGTTTAAAATATGTAGATTTGTTAGTGGAAAGCATATAATTTTAACAAAAAAGTTTGCAAAAATTCAATAAGTCTTTAGTTTGGCATATCAATGCGACTGTGCAGGACTTTGGTCTTGCTGGCAGGCATATTTTTGTATGGTGACAGATTATTTTATACTGACAGAAGGTTAAAATAGTAGCAGTAGAGTAGGCTTATAAACAAAAAGATATATAATTAAATAAACACAATTTTTTTTAAAAAACCATCTTACTTATGAGTAATAATCAAAGTGGCTTTTGGGCTTTTCTGACAGGTCTACTCATCGGCTCGTTTGCGGGCGTGCTGTATGCGCCTGATAAGGGAAAAAATACGCGAGATAAACTTAACTACCAGCTAGATAAATACAAAGAACTATTACAACAGTTAATAGATGACTTGGTAGACGGAAAAGTTGAGCCTAAATTAAGCGAGGCCAAATCTGCAGGTAAAAAAGTAGTCTCTGACGCTATTGACCATGCACAAAAGTTAATGGGTGAAGTAGATGCCTTAAGAGACCAAATTAAGCCCAAAAAAAGCAATTAACGCATCGTGTGTTTGGCTTGCTGCTATGCAAGTCATTATGTTTTTTAATACCTTGAAATCAAATTTCTAACTGTCAAACTTTTATCATGAAAAAAATCACTAATTTATTATTCACAGCATTATTCTTCCTATGTGCTTGCGCCCAACCTGAAGATAGTGAGCAGGGAGCAGCAAATAGTGAAGACAAACAAACTGATACGCAAGCCGATGTTGTTGTGGCACCTGAGCTAATTAGCAGTGAGGTAGTAGTTAATAAAACGAAAAAGGCAGAGTCTACAGAGCCTTTAGCATCTTTCAAATTTAGCAAAAAAAGCCATGACTTTGGCGACATCAAGCAAGGAGATATAGTAAAACACCAGTTTGAGTTTATAAATACTGGTCAGATACCTTTAATTATATCCAGCACAAGGGCAAGCTGCGGTTGTACTACTCCAAAATATCCTAAAGACAAACCTATTGCACCAGGTGAAGTGGGTGATATTACCGTGCAGTTTAATAGCACCGGAAAAACCGGTGTGCAAAATAAAACAGTTACTATCTATGCTAACGTGGCAGGTGGTTCAGACGCGATTACGATCAAGGCAAATATTGTTAAAAGTATTGAGGGCCCGCTGAAAAAATATGCCAATTAGTTAGACCTCTTACCTAACCGTTACTAATTTTTCATTGTTAAGTATTTCTATTAAACAACTAAAATGATTCTATTACAAGCAGCAGGTGGTGGTAGCTTTGGAACTATCTTCTTTTTGGTGGCAATGCTCGCTATCTTTTACTTCTTCATGATACGTCCTCAGCAAAAAAAGCAAAAAAACAAGGTAAATTTATTAAATCCCTGAAAAAAGGAGACGAGGTAGTTACCATAGGGGGGGTGTATGGAAAAGTATATGCTATCGAAAAAGAAATCATCACACTGGAAATTGATAAAGGAGTAAAAATAAAGTTTGGCAAAAACTCCATTTCCTACGAAAATACCAATGAAATTGGTAGCAAAAAATGATAAGATGTCTAATACTTGTTAAAAGCAAGTATTTTATTGAGGCAAGGAGATCTGTCTGGTTGTGGGGTGCAATCGGACACTAAACAAAACAGGGCGAAGCCTTACCATCGGGTAAGCCTGTGGCACCCTCAGGCTCAAGTCATCAGCTTTGTTGATGGGTGGGCATTCCATTCGTGTACCTATTATTATCGAAAACCCTTGTTTAGGTTGACTTCTATTGTAGAAATCAAGATATGGCTCAAATCACTTGTCGAAATAGTAAAAGCATGGGACTGGTACGTGATTATTATTTCTGTTACCACTGCTTTTACCTTCTGGGTATTCAACGCTTTAAACGATGAGCATACGGCCAATATTAGATATCCTATTGATATACGGTATGAGAAGCCCAATATCGTAGCATTGATTCCTCCTCCCGAAAGAGTAAATGTAAATATTACAGGGCAGGGATGGAATGTGCTACAAAAAAGCTTAGGCTTTGATCTCGAACCTATTCCACTGTTGATTGATGTAGAAAATTCGATTTTTATGCGCTATATCAATGTGAAGCCACATCTGTTTTATAAGGTAAACAAAATGCTCAAAGATGTAAGGGTAAACTATGTCTTAGAGGATTCCTTAGCTTGCTCTTTTGATACACTCACCTACAAGAAAATATATTTTAGAATAAATAAAGAAAATATTTCTTTAAAAGAACACCATCAGATTGTATCTGATATTAGCATCAGACCGGATCACGTAAAAATAAAAGGACCTTCTTCCGTATTACTCGAGTATGATGATTCTATATGGCTCGAGGTTGATGAAGAAGAAATCGACGAATCTTTTCATGAAGAAGTTTTTTTTGAATGCGAAGAGCAAGCATTTGTCAGTTTTCCTTACGAAAAAGCTTTTGTAAACTTTGAAGTTGCACTTTTTGTAAAGAAAATTCTACCACTGAAAATTGTACGAGTAAACTTTGAAAAAAACCAGCAACTGACGCTTGACCCGAACGAAGGTTATCTACAAGTATATGTTAATAGTCGCCAACTGCTCCAACCCCGCGATTCTATAAAAGCAGTAGTTGATTTTGATGACTTTAATGCCAATGATTCCACTATTTTACCACAAATAACTCTTCCTGAAGAATTTCATGAAGCAGTCATACACCCCGAAAAGTTTATGCTAAAAACCACTGCGCCATGTTGCAAATAGGTATCACAGGTGGGATAGGCTCTGGCAAAAGTTTAGTATGCAGTATTTTTGAACAACTGGGTATCTCGGTATATTATGCAGATGATGTCGCCAAAGAAATGATGGGCAGTAATGTGGCTTTAGTTAGGCAAATAAAGCAACTATTTGGTACGGAATCCTACTTTGCCGATGGCAGCTTGAATCGCAACTACTTGAGCAGCCAGATTTTCCATGATCAAGAGAAAAAAGAGAAGATTGAAAGTTTTGTACACCCTGTCGTAGCACAGCACTATCAGGAATGGCTGAAACGCCACACGCAAAGTCCTTATGTATTGAAAGAAGCTGCGCTGATATTTGAAATGAATACCCATCGGCTGCTCAATAAGGTAATTACTGTATATGCTCCCTTGGCACTTCGTCTCAGACGAGTGATGGCAAGAGACCCTCAGAGAAAAAAGGCACAAATTCAAGCTATCATGGCTAAACAAATGCCAGAAGAACAAAAAATAAAACAAGCTGATTTTATTATTAAAAATGATGAAAGACAGCTAGTTATACCACAAATTACTAGTTTAGACAAAGAATTTAATTTTATGTTACATCAGGCTGAAAATAAAAAATAACGAAAAGATGGATAATTTTATCGTTTCTGCCCGCAAATATCGTCCAGTTTCTTTCGACACAGTTTTTGGGCAGAATCATGTTACACAGATCTTAAAACATGCGATTGCCGCCAACCAACTGGCACAAGCTTTCTTATTTTGCGGACCTAGGGGAGTTGGTAAAACGACCTGTGCACGTATTTTAGCTAAAACAATTAATTGTGAAAACCACACCGAAAACCATGAGGCTTGCAATACTTGTACTTCCTGCGTGGCTTTTTCACAAAGTACCTCTTACAACATTATAGAACTAGACGCTGCTTCTAACAACTCAGTAGAAGACATCAGGAGTCTTGTCGAGCAGGTACGCTACCCACCGCATTCGGGTGCGAAAAAAGTATATATTATTGATGAAGTACACATGCTCTCCAATCAGGCTTTCAATGCTTTTTTGAAAACACTAGAAGAACCTCCTGCCTATGCTGTTTTTATCTTGGCAACTACGGAAAAGCACAAAATTATTCCCACAATCTTGTCGCGTTGCCAAATTTTTGACTTTAAGCGTATGAGTGTTCGCCATATTGCTATGCAGTTGCAGCATATTGCTGAAAAAGAAGACATTCAAATAAGTCAAAATGCACTTCATTTAATTGCACAAAAAGCTGATGGTGCAATGCGTGACGCACTTTCGCTATTTGATATGTTAGTAAGTTTTTCCCCCGACAGAAATATAAGTCATCAGGCAATTGCACAGAATTTACATATCTTAGATTGCGACTATTATTTTTCTATTACCGACCATCTGCTAAGCCAAAACCTTAGCGCAGCGTTACTAACCTATCACGAAATTTTGCAAAAAGGATTTGATGAGCATTATTTCATTACAGGTCTTACCGAACATTTCAGGAATTTACTGCTTGCAAAAGATCCCAAGACTTTATCACTACTAGAAATTTCTGAAAATATTGATAAAAAAAAATATACTGAGCAGGTGGTAAAAGCTGACAATTTCTTACTGCTGTCGGCTATTAATATTGCCCATGAAGCAGATTTACAGTTTAAACAAGCTAGCAACCGACGTTTGCATGTAGAAATTGCACTTATGAAAATATGTCACCTCAAACATGCTATTGTGCTAGACCATTTGCCTGATGGGGAAGAAAAAAAAAACCTAACTAAAAAACAAAACACCACAAATACAGCCATACCAACTACTCTAAAAGCCACAGCAGAAAACTCCTCAGGCGATAGCCGCTGGAGTAGAACCCCCAAAATTGTAGGCGATATTCGCTCTGTGAAAGCGCAGATTCAATCGCAACCTCAGCAAAAAATAGTACTGCAAACCCTTTCAGATACAACAGCCCAACAGCCTACATTTCCCCAGCCCCTCGATAAGACTGCTTTAGATAAGGCTTGGAAGGATTATATGCAGAAAATGAAAGCCGCTGAGAAACGCTTTGAGTATATTATTATGTCTGAGCCTTATCAATTATTTGACAAGCAGACTGTAAAAATTACCGTGACTCATCCCTCTCTCGAAGAACATGTACGAAAACTAAAACCCGAACTATTGATCTTTTTGAAAAAGGAACTACAAAATAACTTCATTAAGATTACTCATAAAGTAAATGTAGTGCAAGAAAAAAAAGACTATACCCCATATACTCAGGAAGAAAAATTTGAGACACTAAAAGAGCAATATCCTGCACTGCTTGAGTTGACAAAAAAGCTAGGTTTGCAGCCAGAGTAATTAGTAATACAACTTTTGCCATATATTAAAAAATTTGGAAGTACTCGCCCTGATAGCAACCCTATCCCTTTACATCATTTATCAGATAAAAAGTCTCTACCAAAAGGATAAGCATCTGAGTAAATACTTCATTAGTGGCTTAATCTTCAAACTACTTGCTGGGCTACTGGTTTGTTCACTCTATCAGTGCTACTATGGGCTTGGCGATATGCTCAGCCTTTTTGAGAGTGCCTCACAACTAGCAAACTATGCTCTAGCAAACCCTTTGTCTTACGTCCACTTTTGGTTCGGTAATATTGACGAAAACCTACGGCAACTAATAGCAGGTTTTGAAGAAGTAGAAAATATAGAGCGAGCAACCTCGCAAAGTGTATTTTTCGGCGAGTACAGAAATATTGCTATGACGAAAGTCGTCAGCTTGGTTTGTTTGGCAACGCGAAATAACTTTTGGTTTAGTAGTTTGTATATATCGCTATTTAGCTTTGCAGGGTGCTGGTTTTTATTTCTAAAACTGTATGTACTATTTCCAGAACAAAAATGGGCAGGACTCATTGCCTTCATTTATTTTCCATCTATTGTCTTTTGGACTTCAGGCTTAATTAAAGAAGCCCTTGTTACTGGGGCGGTCAATTTTATTAGTAGTTTTCTGTTGCAAAGGCTATATATTGACGACAAAAAGAAAGCCTACTGGCAGTATGCATGGTATTTTTTATATCTGAACGTATTGTTTTATCTGGTCTGGCAAATAAAATACTATTATGTATTGGCTTGGGTGGGTGGATTTCTGCCTTTCATTTTCGTTAAGGCTATCAAAAAGCTCAGTACCCAGCAAGCAGTAAGTGCCTACTTGGCAGCCGTTTTAGTTTTTTCTCTTACCACGCTCCTGTTACAACACGAACGTATCAATCTACTTTCTTTAATAGATTTTGTAATAAAGAATAATCGGGAAGCCCTTATCAATGCATCCGAAGGCAGTTTAATCATTTCGTACTACTGTTTAAAAGCGGATATTTTCAGTTTAGCTCTCAATGCACTCATTGGGGGGGGTCAGGCACTTTTTCGTCCTTTTTTATGGGAAAGTTATAATACACTCACTTTGCTAGCTGCGTTAGAAAGCAGTGCTTTGTTATTTCTGACAGTAGCCTTTCTGTTGAGGATCCGTCAAATCAAAATTGGTCCTAAATACTATACTTTAGTATTGGCTACTTGTGTTTATCTACTTGTATTACTGGTTTTTACGTCTTTTGCTATGCCCCATTTGGGAACGATGGTTCGGCTCCGAGTAGGAATGCTTGGGGCTTTTGTTTATTTTTTGTGTGTGGGTGCAAGGGTAGGAAAAAACGACAGTAAGAGGTAGATACTTAACAGTATTAAAATTTTTCTTTTCTATACTCAACCATTCAGGCTTCCTGCCTTAATTTTCTCAGCGTTGTCGGCAATACGGAGTTTTTCAATAAAATCTCCTATATTACCATCAACCACTGCCGGAAGGTTATAAACTGTATACTGAATGCGATGGTCAGTTACTCTGCCTTGAGGGTAGTTGTAAGTACGAATTTTATCTGAACGGTCACCGCTGCCAACCATCGACCGACGAGCAGCACCTACTTCTTCATTGTGTTTCTCTAGTTGTATTTCATAAATTCTGGAACGCAATACACTCATCGCCTTATCGCGGTTTTTCAGTTGTGATTTTTGATCTTGGCATTGCGCGACAGTACCGGTGGGCATATGTGTGAGTCTGACTGCAGAATAAGTAGTATTTACCGACTGCCCACCAGGACCCGAAGAGCAATAACGATCTATCTTTATATCCTTCATATCTATTTCAATATCTATATCTTCCACTTGGGGTAATACTGCCACTGAGGCGGCAGAAGTATGCACCCTACCTTGTGTTTCAGTTACAGGTACACGCTGCACCCGATGTACTCCGGATTCATATTTTAGTTTGCCATACACATCTTCTCCAGAAACTGATAGAACGATTTCTTTGTACCCCCCAGAAGTCCCATCAGTATAATCAATTACTGTAGCACTCCAAGCCATCTGCTCAATATAACGCTGGTACATTCTAAATAAATCACCGGCAAAAATAGATGCTTCATTCCCTCCTGTACCTGCGCGAATCTCCATAATTATATCCCTGCTATCGTTGGGGTCTTTGGAAATGAGTACTGTTTTGATATTTTCTTCTAAACTTTTCTTTTTTTTATATAACTCTTCTAATTCCACTTTAGCCATTTCTCTAAACTCTTCATCTTCCTCAGTAGCAATTAACCCTTTAGTATTAATAATATTATTCAATATATTCCTGTAAACTTCGTACTTATGGACAATTTTTTCTAAGTCCTTATATTCCTTATTCAGTTTAGCATACTGCTTCATGTCAGCTATAGTTTCGGGTAACACAATCAATTGGTTGACCTCGTCAAAGCGTTCTTTGATATTTTCTAGTTTGTCTATCATATATCTTGTTGTATTTTATAACTTTGTATTTCCAAAGTGTAAAGTTATGTATACTAGTTTACTTGGACAAAATAGTTTTTTTGTCAAAAGCCTCAATTACTAACTCAAACCATCAGTCAAAGTTTATTTCAATGGAGAAAGCAGTTCGAGTACGTTTCGCGCCAAGCCCTACAGGTCCTTTACACATCGGGGGCGTACGTACAGCCTTATTCAACTACTTGTTTGCTCGAAAGCACCGCGGCCAATTTATTGTAAGAATAGAAGATACAGATCAATCGCGTTTAGTTACAGGAGCAGAGAGCTATATCAAAGAAACTCTAGAATGGTGTGGTATTACACCAGACGAAAGTCCTTGGCATGGTAGTGGAAAAGTACATTACAAACAATCTGAACGTAAGCTGAGCTATGCCAAATATGCACAATATCTTGTCGATAACAATCATGCTTATTATGCTTTCGACACCGCTGAAGAACTAAACCAGATGCGCAAAAGGCTAAAAGCAGCCAGAGTAGCTAGCCCACAATACAATGCCATTACTCGAACAACGATGAAAAACTCACTTACCCTTTCAGAAAAAGAGATAAAAAAACGACTAGATTCGGGAGAACCTTACGTAATTAGGTTAAAAGTGCCTCGCAAAGAAGAAGTCAGACTAAAAGATATGGTAAGAGGTTGGGTAATGGTACACTCTTTTACCATTGATGATAAGGTATTGATGAAATCTGACGGTATGCCTACTTACCACCTAGCAAACGTGGTAGATGATTATTTGATGGGTATTACCCATGTTATTCGGGGAGAAGAATGGCTGCCCTCAGCACCCTTGCACATATTACTCTACCAATATCTGGGCTGGGAAAACCAAATACCCAAATTTGCTCATTTGCCTCTATTACTCAAACCTGACGGCAATGGCAAGCTCAGCAAACGCGATGGCGACAAACTGGGCTTTTCTGTTTTTCCGCTTGCCTGGCAAGCTCCCAATATGAAAGAAGCATACTCGGGTTACAGAGAAGATGGCTATTTCCCCGACGCATTTACCAACTTCTTGGCTTTTTTAGGCTGGAATCCGGGTAACGATCGGGAAATTTTTAGTATCAATGAACTCATTGAAGCTTTTTCTATTGACAGAGTAGGAAAATCAGGTACAAAATTTGACATAGGCAAAGCCCGCTGGTTCAATCAGCAGTATTTAAAAAATAAGCCAATTGAAGAACTCGCCAAATATTTACTAAAAGATTTACAAAAACAAAATATTACTTGTACCGCCAAGAGAACACAACAGATATGCTCACTCATGAAAGAACGAGTAGTTTTTGCCAAGGACCTGGCAAAAGAAAGTAAGTTCTTTTTTGTAAGGCCAGATCGATACGATGAAAAAGTAGCTCGCAAAAAATGGAAGAAGCAAGTAGTAGCAGTTTTTGAGCAATACCAATCAGCCCTTAACTCACTCAGCAGTTTTAATGCAAAAATTGCCAAAAGCACCTTAAAACAAATCCTCGACGAACAGGGAATAAAAATAGGGCAAGTGATGCAGGCTTTACGGGTGGCAGTAACAGGGATCGATTCCGGTCCTGACCTTATGCAAATTATCAATATACTAGGCACTCAGGAAGTTGCTGACAGGATAGCCATCGCCGTAAAAAAACTTGCACCTTACGCAGAATAAAGTAAGAGTTTGTAAAATAAATTATTTTATTAATTAATTATTTAGTAATTCGCTATGAAGTGGAATATTTTAGAAAGTGTAGCAGATTTAGAAAATTTAAAACAAGTATCTCAACAACAAAAAATATTGATATACAAACACAGCAACCGCTGCTCGATATGCAGCACCGCACTCGAACGGCTAGAAAAAAACTGGCAAGAGGCTGATAGCAAAACACTAAAACCCTATTTTATAGATGTCGTTGCCCAACGACCTATCTCTAATCAAGTAGCCAAAGATTTTAACATACGGCATGAGTCGCCTCAAGTTTTAATTATTGAAAATGGCGTTTGTAAGTACCAATCTTCTCATTTAGGTATTCACTACCAAAAAGTGATAGACTATGCTACTTCAAATGCCTAGCAAAGCTGATAAAACACGTGCTGAATTGAGTTTTTAGTGGCAATGGAGAAGCTTAATCTACCAGCTTTTTCTTATTGTTTGAAGAAACACGAAGGGAGAGTTTATATCTGGGATATTGTACGCAAAAAATATCTATTGCTTAAACCAGAGGAATGGGTCAGGCAGCACTTTGTTCACTTCCTCATTGGCAAAGGCTACCCTAAGTCGCTTATTAATATAGAGGCTAGTCTTATCTACAATAAACTAAAAAAACGCTCCGACATACTCGTATGTAACCGAAGAGGTATCCCTTTTTTATTGGTAGAATGTAAGGCTCCAAAAACCTGTATAAGTAACAAGACTTTCTGGCAAGCTGCTACTTACAACCTCGCTGCTCGCGCACCCTATTTGTGTGTTACTAATGGCATGCAACACTATTACACACATATTGATTTCCAGACCCAGAATTATCATTTCTTAAATGACTTACCAGAGTTTATATAAATTTTTTATTTTGTAACTTTGAGATAATTTGTGAAAATAAAATCTTATTTTTCTTTGTTTTAAAAACAATATAAATTTTATGCATGATAATTATGTAGTCATCATGGCTGGCGGTGTTGGAAGTAGGCTATGGCCTTTTAGCCGCAAAAATTACCCAAAACAGTTTCAAGATGTATTGGGTATAGGTAAAACGCTTATTCAACAAACTGTAGACAGATTTGAAGGTATTTGCCCAAAAGAAAATATTTACATCGCTACCAATGCTTCTTACGAATCAATCGTGAAAGAACAACTGCCGTTTATATCGGACGATGCTTTATTAATTGAACCCGTTATGAGAAATACAGCCCCTTGTATTGCTTATGCGGCACATAAAATAGGCAGTAAAAACCCAAATGCTAGCCTAATTATTACTCCTTCCGACCATATGATTTTTGATGACGAAAAATTTTATCAAGATATTAGCACCGTACTCGCAGCCACAAAAAATAACCGCATTTTGGCTACACTTGGTATAAAACCTACACACCCTAACACAGGCTACGGCTACATACAGGTGTTGGAAAATGAAAAAATAGAGCAACTCAATAAAGTAAAAGTTTTCACTGAAAAACCCGATTTGGACACTGCTCGTGCTTTTATAGAAACTGGCGAATTTGTGTGGAATGCCGGTATTTTTATCACAAAAACTGATGTGATACTAGAAGAATTTGCTGCGTATCTGCCCCAAATAAGTGAGCCCTTTACAGAAATAGTAGAAAATTTTTATACTAAAAACGAATATTCAAGTGTTCAGCGTGCTTTTTATCAGTGTACTAACGTTTCCATAGATTATGGGATTATGGAAAAATCTCGGAAGGTATATGTATTAAAAGCCAACTTCGGGTGGTCTGACTTAGGCACATGGAAAACCGTTTATGAGGCAAGTATTCAAAATAAAGAAAATAACGTAATCAGTGGAAATATACTTGCTTATGATACGCAAGGGTGCATCATCAAAGCAAGCTCTGATAAACTGGTAGTTGCCAAAGAACTCAAAAACTATATTGTAGTAGAGCAGGATAGTGTACTGATGATATGCCCAATAGCAGAGGAGCAAAAAGTAAAAAAATTTATTACGGACGCAAAGGAAAAGTTTAATAAAAATTTTAGCTAAATTTTTGTATCAAAAACATTTTAAAACTAAACTCATCTATCTACTCTTTTATTTGCTTAGACTGAATCTGATCGAATAGTCTTACAGGTTTTTAACAAAAAACCACCACTACTAAAACTCTACCAGCAATTTGACGAATTTAAGGATAGCTATCATTGAGTTTTGTCGGAATATTCAACTACATAAGCACGATTTATTCAAGCATACTCCATACAGCTCAATAGCGTGCTTCGTTTGGAAACCTGAACATTTCAAGATATTTATCAATTGTTTTCTATAAAATCTGTTGCAATATTCCATTTTATAATCTCCTCATCGCTCATATAATGAATAGCGTCAAATGTTGCTGATTCCAACGTATAAAAGTAGAAATCTGGTCCTTTTTTAGAACCTAAAGCCATAGTAAAATACTCTAACTGATATTGATGTGATGGGTGTTCTTTTGGTATTTCGATTGCTGTTAAACCGTTTACGCAACACCAAGAATGTACTCCAATTTTCGCACCTTTTTCCACTATTCTTCTCTTTCCAGCACAAAATAAATCCACACCGCCAGAGGCAATATCACTATCTGACAAAACTTTGGTTGTGAACCCATTTTCATGCAACAATCTTCCTGTGTGTACATTAACAGCATCATTTACTGAACCTGGTATATGTGTCATTACTATTGTTTTTACTTTGGAGTTGTTTTTTATTAAGTTTTTTATTTGCGAGTAAGTAATTATGCCTAACTCACCTGATAAATAGGCTTCATTTCCTTTTATTTTTATGTGGCTGTTTCCACCACCTAGAATAAATTTGTTTGCTCTAAAGGAAAAATCTTTGCTATCACCATTTTCATTATTCATAATCTTTCCACTTATTTTAATCTCTAGCTTATCAAAATCAATAACGTTTACTGTTGCTGTTCCTTTTAGTTTGGATTTTTCATCTAGTGTTCCAGCTATAGCATTTCCGTTAAAAAGCAAAGCGGTAGTTTTTAATGTTTGATTCTCAATTTTTTTCTTTCCTGTCGGAAAAATCAGTGTTTTATAATGGTCTTTCGTTCTATAAACAGTAATGAGCAAGATGCTTCTATTTTCTTCTATCGGTAAAAAGGTAATTAAAGGATAAGTTTGATTATCAATTACAATCTTTGATTTTTTAATTATTTCCATTTGTGAAGATACAATAGAATCGATTTTTGTTTTTGATATGTGTTCATCTTCGAAACCTTTCCAACATTTATTATTATACCAATACCCCCCTTCATCAAAACATTGGGATTTGTTTCTAACAGAATTATAGACAAGTTTATCAGTACAATTTGATAATAAAATCGTTAAAATGCCAATATTTATTATATTTTTTATTTTCATTCTTCTTATATTAACTATGATTTGTTATAAAAACTACACAAGTATACCATGACTTTAATTAAAGTTTATTATATTTCTTTGCAAAGTAATTTCGTCTCTGTATTTTTCACCTCTTTTGGTGGAAGTTTTGGAACAAGTGGGTGCTTGTTCGTCGAAGATCATAAAAGGGAGTTAGAATCATTAAAACCTATTTTAACTTAATCAAAGTATGAAACTCTGGGGTAAAGGTTATGGTATAGCTGAGGCAGTAGAATCTTTTACTGTGGGTAATGATCGTGTCTTGGATATAACACTGGCAAAATACGATGTACAAGCCTCTATCGCACATGCTGAGATGTTGCACCAAGTAGGTATATTAACCGCCCACGAAAACAGTAAAATAATCCGAGTATTGGAAGATATATTGCAAACTATTGAAAACGGGCATTTTGTCATAGAAGAAAGTTTTGAAGATGTTCATTCCAAAATAGAATATATCCTGACAGAAAAGCTGGGTAAAGTCGGTAAAAAAATCCACACCGGCCGCTCGCGAAACGATCAGATATTGGTTGATTTACATTTGTTTGCTAAGGCTGAAATCAAAAGCCTCAAAAATCTTATCAGAGCATTTTTCGACCGTTTGATTGGTTTGAGTATGCAGTATCAGCATATTATTATTCCCGGATATACGCACTTGCAGGTGGCGATGCCTTCTTCCTTCGGACTATGGTTTGGTGCTTATGCCGAAAGTCTAGTCGATGACTTGTATCTGCTACGTGCTGCCTACCGCATTACTGACCAAAACCCGCTCGGCTCTGCTGCAGGTTATGGTACTTCTATGCCTCTAAAACGACAAATAACCACCGAATTATTGGGTTTTGAAACACTCAAATATAATGTAGTTGCCGCCCAGATGAGCCGCGGAAAGTTAGAAAGATCATTGGCATTTGCGCTAGCATCAGTAGCTAACACCTTATCGAAAATGGCTATGGACATTTGTTTGTATATGAGCCAGAATTTTGATTTTCTCAGCTTTCCCGATGAACTGACCACCGGTTCGAGCATTATGCCTCACAAAAAAAACCCAGACGTTTTTGAGTTAGTGCGGGCGAGATGTAATAAAATTCAGGCTTTGCCCAATGAACTTATTTTAATTACTAACAATTTGCCTAGTGGCTATCACAGGGATTATCAGCTTTTAAAAGAAACGCTACTGCCCGCTATCGATAGCCTCAAGTCTTGCCTAGAGATCAGTGAATTTATGATGGGGCATATTATCATTAAAGAAGGAATTGTTGATGACAAAAAATACCGCTACCTATACAGTGTAGAAGCAGTGAACCGGCAAGTTATGCAAGGGCTTCCTTTTAGGGACGCCTATCGCAAAGTTAGCGAGAGTATCACAGCAGGCACTTATCAGCCCGATAAGAACATATATCATACCCATGAGGGTAGTATGGGTAATCTATGTCTTGGAGAGATTCAAAAAAAATTTAATTTGGCTTTCAATTTTTAAATACTAACCTGTAGTGTACTCCGAAGAAATTCACGATCTATTAGAAACATATTTTCATAAATATAATCGACAGGGTTTTATTGCTGACGATCCAATAAGTATTCCCCGTAGTTTTTCTAAGCAACAAGATATAGAAATTATGGGATTCTGGGCAGCTATGTTGTCGTGGGGTTTAAGAAAAACGATTATATCTAAATGCAAAATTTTAGTAGAGATGATGCAAGGAGTGCCTTATGACTTTATAATGAATCATCGGGAAAGTGATTTAAAGGCTTTTTTACAGTTTAAACATCGTACTTTTAACGCCACCGACACGCTGTATTTCATTGCTTTTTTTAAAAACTATTACCAAAAACATCACTCATTGGAACAGGCTTTTTGTAAACACTTCGATAGTGAAAAAGAAAATATCGCTAGGGCTTTGGTCGGTTTTCAGCAAATTTTTTTCAGCTTGCCTAATTTTCCAAAACACACACAAAAACACATCGGCACACCGGCGAGAAACAGTGCTTGTAAGCGTCTGAATATGTTTTTGCGCTGGATGGTACGGAAAGATAAACAGAACGTTGATTTTGGACTATGGAAAAAAATTAAGCCAGCACAACTTATCTGTCCTTTAGATGTACATGTAGAACGTACTGCTAAGAAACTATCTTTACTCGTCAGAAAACCTACCGACTGGAAAGCAGCTGTAGAACTCACAGAAAATTTGAAAAAATACGACACAACAGACCCAGTAAAATATGATTTTGCTTTATTTGGGCTGGGAATAGAGAAGCTAAGTAGTTTCAAACCAAATATATAATAATATTGAAATATTATTTAATAGCGGGCGAGTCTTCCGGAGATTTACATGGAGCTCAGCTGATGAAAGCATTGAAAAAAAATGATAAGCAAGCTACTTTCCGATACTGGGGCGGCGACCAGATGGTCAAACAAGGAGGAGAGTTAGTCAAGCATTACTGTCACCATGCTTTTATGGGTTTTTTGCAGGTAGTTAAAAATTTGAGAGCTATTCGCCAAAATTTTCTTCTTTGTCAAAAAGACTTGATTGCACAAACTCCTGATGTAGTGATACTTATCGACTATTCAGGCTTTAATTTAAGGATTGCCAAATATGCTAAAAAAATAGGATTAAAGGTCATTTATTATGTATCTCCGCATATTTGGGCATGGCGGCAGTCTCGTGTAAAAATTATACGCCAATACGTAGACAAAATAATTGTCATTATCCCTTTTGAGGAAGCATTTTATAAGAAATACCAATGTAATGTGCAGTATGTTGGGTACCCCTTAGTTGATGTGATTAATAAAGTACCGCAGCATTCTTTTGCTCATTTTATACAAACTCATCAATTATCAGATAAGCCTATTGTTGCTTTGTTACCTGGGAGCCGAAAGCAGGAAATTAGCAAAAAGCTACCCCTGATGTTATCAGTAATTCCATATTTTTCTGATTATCAGTTTATCATTGCTGGTGCTTCTTCGATTGAAAAAGGCTATTATCAACAATATTGCGAAAACAGCAAAGTGAAAATTATTTTTGATAAAACTTATGATATCCTCCGACAAGCGCGGGCAGCACTGGTTACTTCGGGTACGGCCACTATGGAAACTGCTATGCTAAAAATTCCGCAAGTAGTTTGCTATAAAACCGATCCTGTTTCTTACCGTATCGTCAAGAACCTGGTAGTTGTAAAATACATTTGTATGGCTAATTTGATTATGGGAAAGGAAATAGTCAAAGAACTTATTCAAAGTAATTGTAATACGCATACCCTCACTAAAGCACTTGAAGAATTGCTGTACAATCAAGTTTATCGCAAAACAATATTAAAAAATTACGATATACTCCACAAAAAGTTAGGTGGCGGCGGTGCTTCGGAAAGGGCAGCAAAAGCAATATTTGAAGAATTAACACGTTAGCGGGAAATACTTAGTTACCTCACTATAATTTCTTGTAGAGGCTTATGCTTATCTAACAAAATACTTGATTGCCGGTTTTTGTCTGTGCTAAAATGTACTATATTTCGCTGATCTCCATACAGGTTAGTGATGCAAGCTTGGTAAACTTCGAGTGTTTTCAGTTTCTTTACATGTAAAACCTCTTGATAAATCCACAGGATTTGTAGGTCATTTTCTCTACCTACATGGGTACAAAGATGGTGTTTGCCGTTTATTTTTATATGAAAATATTTTTTTAGGTAAGTTTCAATATATCCGTCAGCGTCAGCATGTTCTTGCTTACTACCTAAACGCAATACAACACTAGCTTCTTCTTCAATGGCATCTTCCATATCGTCTATAAATAATTGGTGAGTAATTTCCAGAGATTTACTGCGTCGATTATAATTGATTTCTATGATACCTAAATGAAGCGGATGATTTTCAATTTTTGGTTTTAAGTCGATGAGGAGTTGGGCTTTTTCTGCAAAATGACTGTTTGAAATAAAAGGTAATATATAAAATATCAGTAGCATAATTATGGTCGTGAAAGTTATATCTGCCAAGAATTTTCAGTACTTAAAACTCTTGGCAGATATACTTTAGTCAAGGGTAATTTCTAGTGCAAGCCCTCTGAGTTCATGTACCAATACATTGAAGGATTCAGGAATACTAGGTTTTGGCATATTCTCGCCTTTTACTATTGCTTCGTAGGCTTTACCGCGCCCTACTACGTCATCTGACTTCACCGTCAGGATTTCTTGTAATACGTTAGCTGCTCCGAAGGCTTGAAGTGCCCATACTTCCATCTCTCCAAAACGTTGACCACCAAATTGTGCTTTACCGCCCAAGGGCTGTTGGGTAATTAGTGAGTAAGGACCGATGGAACGTGCGTGCATTTTGTCATCTACCAAGTGGCTAAGTTTCAACATATAAATAATTCCTACGGTAACTAGCTGGTCGAACTTCTGACCAGTCAAACCATCATATAAGCGTGTTTTACCGTAGGTAGGGAGTTTCGCTTTATTCATCTCTTGCACCACTTCGCTTTCGGTAGCACCGTCAAAGATAGGTGTTGCATATTTTTTGCCGAGCCTTCTGCCAGCCCAGCCGAGTATAGTTTCGTAAATTTGCCCTAAATTCATCCGAGAGGGTACACCCAGAGGATTCAGGCATATGTCTACTGGTGTACCATCTTCGAGGAAAGGCATATCTTCTTCAGGAACAATACGGGCAATGACTCCTTTATTTCCGTGTCTGCCTGCCATTTTATCGCCCACTTTTAGCTTTCTTTTTTTGGCAACATAAACCTTTGCCAGTTGTACGATGCCAGCGGGTAGCTCATCGCCTACTTCCATGTTAAAGCATTCTCTCTTAAACACTACAGTAATTTCGTTTTTCTTATTGCTATAGTTTTTAACTAAGTCGGCGATCAAATGATTTATTTGCTCGTCATCTGTCCAGTTATCTAGCTGTAAGTCCGTCAATAGATTGGCTTCTTCAGGTACGGCATAATTACTTTCGTCTTTATAGGAGTTCTTTTCAGGGAATAGGTTTTCTCTGACATTAGCTGCATTGAATTTGACTCCCTTCGTTATGATTTGATCACCAAATTTATGCTTAATCCCACGGCAGGTCTTACCTTTCAGAAGAGACAATAATTTTTCTACTGCTTTTTCGCGAATAGCTATTAGATCTTTGCTGAATTGCTTTTTAAGATTTTCTACGTTTTTTTTTGCTTGCTCTTTCAGTTCTTTATCTTTTTTAGGGCGAGAGAACAGTTTTGTTTCAATTACCACTCCCTTCATAGAAGGAGGTGCCTTCAAAGAAGCATCTTTCACATCGCCTGCTTTATCGCCAAAAATAGCTCGCAGTAGTTTTTCTTCGGGGGTTGGGTCACTTTCACCTTTAGGTGTGATTTTTCCGATTAAAATATCACTTTCTTTGATTTCAGCACCCACTCTGACAATACCGTTTTCGTCGAGGTGCTTAACGGTTTCTTCGCTCACATTAGGAATTTCGGAAGTTAACTCCTCTTGTCCGCGTTTAGTATCTCTGACTTCTAGCTCAAACTCATCGATATGAATAGAAGTAAAAATATCTTCTCTAACGACTTTTTCAGAAATCACTATTGCGTCTTCAAAGTTATATCCTTGCCAAGGCATAAAAGCAACCATCAGATTACGGCCTAAGGCGAGTTCTCCATTAGATGTAGCGTAACCGTCACACAATACGTCTCCTTTCTTTACTCGTTGATTTTTTTCTACAAGTGGCCTCAGGTTGATACAAGTATCTTGATTGGTTCTTTTGAATTTAGCCAGGCTGTGGCTAACTAATTCGTCTTGAAAGTTTATCATTTTCTGCTCCCGACTCAGGTCATACCTAACTGCAACATTTTTTGCATCAACATATTCTACCACCCCGTCATTTTCTGCTGTCATTACAGCTCTAGAGTCGAGTGCTACCCTTTTTTCTAAACCTGTACCTACTATCGGTGCTTCTGGCCTTAATAAGGGTACTGCTTGGCGCTGCATATTTGAACCCATCAATGCTCTATTTGCATCATCGTGTTCTAAGAAGGGGATTAAAGAGGCTGCCACCGATACAATTTGGTTAGGCGCAACATCCATATAGGAAATAGTATTTGGCTCTTGAAGTGGAAAATCACCTTCATAGCGAGTTTTGATTTTATCATTCATAAAGTCTCCTTTATCGCTAAGGACAGCATTTGCCTGCGCAATAAAGTGGGTATCTTCTTCTTCTGCACTCAGATAAATTACTTGGTCTGACATGTCAACTTTACCTTTGGCTACTTTACGATACGGTGTTTCGATGAAACCCATTGGGTTGACTTTTGCATATACACACAAAGAGGAAATCAAACCGATATTCGGACCTTCGGGTGTTTCAATAGTACAAAGCCTACCGTAATGTGTGTAGTGTACGTCCCGAACTTCGAAACCAGCTCTTTCTCTTGATAGGCCTCCGGGGCCTAGAGCAGAAACTCTTCTTTTGTGTGTAATTTCAGCCAGCGGATTAGTTTGGTCCATGAACTGAGATAACTGGTTTGTTCCGAAAAAAGAATTAATAACCGAAGAGAGTGTGCGGGCATTAATTAAATCTATGGGTTTGAAATCTTCATTATCTCGAACATTCATTCTTTCTTTAATAGTCCGTACCATGCGGGCTAGACCAACGCCAAACTGTACATAGAGCTGTTCTCCCACAGTCCTCACTCGCCTGTTACTCAAATGGTCAATATCGTCGACAACTGTTTTTGAGTTAATTAGTGTTATTAGTGATTTAACAATACATATAATATCTTCTTTAGTCAGTACTTTAGTTTCGATATCGAGGTCGAGGTTGAGTTTTTTATTAATTCTATATCGACCTACTTCTCCCAAATCGTAGCGTTTATCTGAAAAGAAAAGGTTTTGTATAATTTCTCTGGCGGTAGATTCGTCGGGGGCTTCAGTATTCCTTAACTGTCGATAAATTTGTTCTACGGCTTCCTTTTCAGAATTAGAATTATCTTTATGTAATGTATTATAAATAATTTCATAATCAGTGATATTAATATCTTCGCGGTGAAGGATTATATTAGATACTCCTGCCTCAATGATATCTTCTATATTTTCGCTGTCAATAATTTGGTCGCGTTCTAAGACAACTTCATTTCTGTCGATAGAAACTACTTCGCCGGTGTCTTCATCAACAAAGTCTTCTGTCCATGTTTTTAGCACTCGGGCGGCTAATTTTCTGCCGATAGCTTTGGGTAAACTCTTTTTGTTGGCACTAATTTCTTCAGAAAGCCCGAAAAGTTCCAGAATATCTTTATCGCTACCGTAGCCTATGGCACGCAGCAGTGTAGTTACTGGAAACTTTTTCTTCCTGTCAATATAGGCGTACATAATATTATTTACGTCGGTAGCAAACTCAATCCAAGAACCTCTGAAAGGGATTACTCTTGCTGAGTAGAGTTTTGTGCCGTTGGTGTGTTTACTTTGGGCAAAGAAAACACCGGGAGAGCGGTGCAATTGAGAAACAATGACACGTTCGGCTCCATTAATGATGAAGGAGCCTCTACTGTTCATGTAAGGTATGTTGCCAAGGAAAACTTCTTGTTCTATTGTTTTAAAATCTTCATTGTCCTCATCATTACAAGAGAGCCTTAGCTTTGCTTTCAGGGGTACTGAGAAAGTGAGACCTCTATCGATACACTCTTCGGTGGTGTATTTTGGAGGGTCGATGGTATAATCGATAAATTCTAATATAAAATTTTCGCGAGAGTCGCTAATTGGGAAATTCTCAGAAAAAACTTTATACAATCCTTCCTGTACTCTTTTTTCGGGTGCTGTTTCCAATTGGAAAAAATCCTTGAAGGACTTAAATTGAACATCGAGGAAATCGGGATAATCAAGGACTTTTTTAATAGAAGAGAAAGAGTGCCTTCCGTTTAGGTTGGTAGCCAAAGTTGCAATGGGTTTTAAAAGTTTGACATCTTTAATAATTCGTAATTAACAACTGACTCTAGGTAGCGAATTATTTTTTTCATAATCAACTGTTAATTGTGAGCGGCTATTCTTTTAAGAGTGGGAAGCCGCAAAAATTCAAGGAAGCAAAGCTAGTATTTTAATTTGAAAAACCAAAAACAGATTTGTTTTTACTGGCAAAAAATTATTATTGATCTTGCAAAACTACTCTAAATCCTACGGTATTGATATGAGGTAGGGTATCTAAGCGCATATACTGTTGTAATTTCAGGATGTAAGTGCCTGTGTCTTGTAGAAATACTTTCCGTAACAAAGGGAACTCATGGTCGTATACTCCTTTACTTATCTTGCCAAAAGGTGTTCCGGTTCGTTCGTGCATGAGCTTGTTTTCTAATAAGGCTGTTTTTAAAATTTTACCTTTGGGGTGCAATAATTCGTATTTTACATATAAGTTGTAATACGGGTATTCAATGGTATTTCTTATGTGATAGTAAATATCATATGATTTGTTTATTGCTTCAATATGGAAAGGAAAAGTGACGATAGAGTCGTAGTACCAGTTGCCGTCAAAGTCTTGATAGCCTTCGTGTATAGCATTGTGCTTGCAAGCCAATAATGTAATTAGTACAATGTATACAGCTGAAATTCTTTTATTCATGGGTAATTCCTATTATTTTTTCTATTAAATAGTCATTTCTTTTAGCGTTATTGAGCGTGATCATTTCTCCTAAAAAACCGACCAGAAATAGTTGTATGCCAATAATAAGGGCGGTGAGCGATATAAAAAATAAAGGCTGGTCTACCACCTCGCGTCGGGTAACTTCTTCAAGCATTTTTAGATAGTAGAATTTCTCTGCAATGAGTGCAAGTACGGCAGAAAAACCAGCAAGTATAAATAAAGAACCCAAAGTGCCAAAAAAGTGCATCGGACTTTTACCAAAGCGATACACAAAACTAATAGATATGAGGTCGAGGAAACCCGTGATAAAACGATTCGCCCCAAATTTAGTAGTACCATATTTTCTAGCACGATGTTGAACAGGTTTTTCTCCTATTTTGCAAAAGCCTGTCCATTTGGCAATCATGGGGATATATCTGTGCATTTCGCCATAAATTTCTAAAGTATGTACTACTTTTTGTTTGTAGGCTTTCAAACCACAATTAAAATCATGCAAGCGAATGCCTGATACCATGCGGGTAACATAGTTAAAAAATTTGCTGGGGATTGTTTTAGATAAAGGGTCATAGCGTTTCTGTTTCCATCCTGATACAATATCGTAGCCTTCTTCTACAATCATGCGGTATAATTCGGGAATTTCTTCTGGGCTGTCTTGTAAGTCGGCATCAATCGTAATAACCACCTGTCCTTTAACATATCTAAAACCGATATTTAAAGCAGCTGATTTGCCATAATTCCTCAAAAAGCGAATGCCCTTAATGGTTGTGTTTTCTTTTTGTAATTTTTCAACTACCGCCCATGACCCGTCAGTACTTCCATCGTCTATTAGTATTAATTCATAGCTAAAGCGATGTGTTTCCATGACCTGATGCACCCATTGTATGAGTTCGGGTAATGACTCTTCTTCGTTGTATAAGGGTATTATAATAGATAGGTTGGGGGCAGGCATGCGCAGGTTTTTATGGGTAATCTAATAGTTTGATAAATGCGCGGAATGATAATGTAAAAATCTTTTAAGACAAAATTTTTACTCCATATTCTTCACTCAAGTTACGTAGTTTTATAATATTATTAAAGACTTCAACAAGCGTCTAAAAGAAACTTTTTCATTCAACCAATCAGAAATATCGGTTATTTTCAGGCGAGACTGCTGGGTAGAGTTGCGCTCTCTTATTGTTAAGGTATCATCTTCTAGCGTTTGATGGTCTACGGTCAGGCAGTAAGGTGTCCCGATGAGATCTTGGCGCGTGTAGCGTTTGCCAATAGTATCTTTTTCTTCATAATATACCTGATGATCGAGGCGAAGAGTTTTTGCTAAATTTTGTGCTTTTTCTGCTAAGTTATCCTTACGAGTGAGCGGTAGTATAGCTGCTTTTACGGGGGCGAGTGCTGGGTGAATATTCAGGTAAATTCTAGTTTTATCAACTGTTTTTTCTTCTGTATAAGCATGGCAAAGTATTGCCAGAAACATTCTGTCTAGTCCTATAGAGGTTTCTATCACATAAGGAATATAATTTTTGCTGAGCGTTCCATCAAAATACTGCAATTTTTTGCCTGAAAGCTCTTGATGACTACTCAGGTCAAAATCGGTTCTAGAGTGAATACCTTCGAGTTCTTTGAAACCAAAGGGGAAATTAAATTCTATATCTACTGCTGCGTTGGCATAATGTGCTGTTTTCAGGTGTTTGTGGTAGCGGTGCATTTCTTGGGGAAAACCCAAAGCACGATGCCAGTTCATACGGGCAGTTTTCCAATATTCATACCACCTTATTTCCTGGCCCGGACACACAAAGAATTGCATTTCCATCTGTTCAAACTCTTTCATACGAAAAATAAACTGCCGTGCGACAATTTCGTTGCGGAAGGCTTTTCCCGTTTGCGCAATGCCAAAAGGTATTTTCTGGCGGCTTGTATTCAGTACGTTTAGAAAATTGACAAAAATACCTTGTGCCGTTTCGGGGCGCAGGTAAATAGTATTTGAATCTTCGGCAACAGAACCCATGCGAGTGCCGAACATTAAGTTGAATTGCCTTACTTCAGTCCAGTTTTTAGAACCGCTCACAGGGCAAGCTATTGCACAAGATTCTATGATTTTTTTGAGTTCTTCCAAATTATTTTTTTCTAAAGCAGTTTTAAAACGCCCTTCGATAGCTTGCTTTTTTTCTATATTTGCCAACACTCTCAGGTTTGTTTGTTTAAATTTTTTTTCATCGAAATCATCACCAAAGCGTTTGTGTGCTTTTTCTACTTCCTTACTGATTTTTGTATCGTATTTTGCTAAATGATCTTCTATGAGTACATCGGCGCGGTAGCGTTTTTTAGAATCTTTGTTGTCGATGAGTGGGTCGTTGAAAGCGTCGGCATGCCCAGAGGCTTTCCACACTTTGGGATGCATCAGGATGGCTGCGTCTATTCCGACAATATTATTGTGCAACTGGGTCATTGCTTTCCACCAGTAGGTTTTGATATTATTTTTGAGTGCTACTCCGTTAGGACCGTAATCGTACACAGCCTGCAAGCCGTCATAAATCTCGCTGGAAGGAAAAATGTAGCCGTACTCTTTGGCATGGGCAATAATTGTTTGTAAGTTTTTCTCTTGCATTTTGTCTCTATTCAGGGGTTTGTTCGCAAAAATAGCTGAAAAGTAAAAAGTGAAGAGCCAAAAGTGAGAAATTTTGCTTTATAACTTTACGCAAACAGATAACTTTGACCTAGCTGGCAGGGCTGTACTTATTTTGTTTACTTTTTAATTCATAACCATTTATGCAAAAATTCGTGCTATTATCGGGTATTTATACAGCAATGCTTGGCGTAGGTATCGGTGCCTTTGGTACGCACGGTCTCAAGGACTTTTTAACCACTCACAACCGAGTAGATACTTTTGAAACAGCAGTCAGATATCAAATTTATCATGCTTTGGCACTACTGCTCATCGGTTTATTGATGAGTCAGTAATGGAGTGTTTCTTCGCTGGTCGGGCTGGAGTATGTTTTTGGGTATTTTATTCTTTTCAGGATCTCTATGTGGTTTATGTCTGACACAACTAAAATATTTTGCCTTTATCACTCCTTTCGGCGGTCTGTGCTTTATTGTGGGCTGGGTTTTATTGGGGCTGGGGGTGATCAAGAACTAGAAACGGGGAATTGTTAGCCCTGCTAATTTTGTTCGTTGTTCATAACAAAAAAGGGGAGATCATCTTTTTGGATGCCCTCCCCTTTTTCTACTTTAAAAAATAAGTAAAGCACTAGAAATTACTCCCCACCCGCAACTCTTTGGTTATCTGCTAGTTCATTGTCTCGGTCTAAATCTGCTACAATACCGGGATAAGTTATCGGTCTTAGGTTGGCATCCTCATAAGGATGCAGTATTACCCAATCATACCATAAGCCTCTACTGCCAGTAGAGCGTTGAGGGATCATGTAGTTATTATCATCAAGGGAAACACCACTATTAGTGTTGACAACTATATTATTAGCACCCAAGGTAACATTATCAGGTCTTGCTGCCGATACAAGCATTGGTATATATTGTGCGCCATTAGAGACAAGAGTTCCCACATAGACAGGCTGGTCGCCCTCGTCGAATCCGTTTTGTGTATTAAGCCCTGCCCCAGCAGTAGCCATAAAGATAGCAAAAGAGTCAGCTACAATACTTCCTGATCCTCTGGCAATCGCTTGTCCTATATTTTGGAAATCTGTCAGATTCAACCAATATCGCGTACGTCCTTGGTCGGCATTGGTAATGATTCGGGCAGAACCGTTATTTCCTGATCTATAGGTAGCATTGTCTGCTGTAGTTCTATCTTCCAATAAGAAGCTATTCCATACTTGTCTTCTAGGTTCTAAGTTAGTAGCGTCTAGGTCTGCCACAATACCGGGAGCATCTGTATCAGCACCTGTTAGCGGATATATTACAATCCAATCATAAAAACGTTGACTGCCTCCAGTTGCACGGGTAGGAGCACTGGGAAGGGCAACATGAATAGTACTGGTACCTTTGCTTATCGTATCTAATAAGATAGGGCGTTCGGAGGCATCAAAGCCTTGCTGCGTACTGAGGGCAGCACCTGCAACGGTGGAATATACTGCGTATTCGGTATCGGCAGCGTCGCTAGTATTGAAGCCGCTAAATTCAAAGAAATAATAAGAAAAGTCATCTCTAACCAAACGGGCAGTACCAATACCAATATCACCCGGATTAGTGTTGTTCCGCCTGTCTTCAATAGAAAAACTATTCCATACTTGCATGGCAATACCGGCGGGAGAGTTGCCTTGTGCAGGTCTACCAGAAGGACCGGTGGCACCAGTTGCACCGGCTTCACCAGCCGCGCCGGCTGCGCCAGCACTGCCGGCAGGGCCAACAGGTCCTGTAGGACCTTGGCAACTAAACAAAAATTGTGAAAAGAATAACACAATAATGTGAATACTAAAATTTTTCATAAAAATTTTGGGTTTAAAAAATTTAAAAAAATTAAAACACAAAGAGAGCATATTTGCATTTACGATGCAAAACATTTTAACAAAATTTTTAAGACGTAGAGCCTATTTATTTAATTATTTTGATATCTAACTTTGAGAAATTTTAAGTAAGAAATTACGAAATTCCTGATTATCATAATCTGCTATTCCAGTTTCTTTCATGATAATATTGCCTTTAGCAGAGATAACAAATGTGGTTGGAATAGCTTGTGATTGGTACACGTTAGGCAGTGTAGTGGTTAGGCGGTATATTGGAAAAGTATATTTTTTTTTATCAATAAATTCCTTTACTTTGTTGGCATCTTTATCTAAAGCTATCATCACAAAAGTAATTTCCTTGTCAGCTATTTGGCGATATAAACGTTCAATGCCGGGCATTTCTGCTAGGCAAGGTGGACACCAAGTAGCCCAAAAATTCATGAAGATGGTTTTTCCTTGTAAGTTTGCAAAATCAAGAGTTTCACCCTCTAGAGTAGTGAGGGTAAAGCTATAATCGGCTGGAGAAAGCTTTTGTGCATTAATATCAGTATCAGGTTTGACTAGCCCGGTAGCCAAAATAGCGCGTTGAATGCTGCTTAATACTTCTGCCTGCAAGCCCAGAGCATATATTAGAATAATGCCTGCTAGCAGCACGATATTAAATATTTGACTAATCTTTTTATTATTCATTTTTGAATTTGTTGAATACTTATTTTACCTCTGTCAATTCCTTTTTTCTTTAATTCAATGGCTAATATTTCATTTTTTATGTTGAGTTTTCTTTACTTTTTTACACCCGATGAATATACCACGAACTAATTAAAGGATAATTTAGATGACAGCAGCAATTCTTATTCAACGATTAGCTAATAGTTTTTTTACTGTATTTGCTACTAGTTTATTATCAGCCTTACCGGCAAATACTTTGGTTGCTACACCCATTACTTTGCCCATATCCTTGATATTAGAGGCATTTGTTTGGGCAATAATATCGATCAGTGTTTTTTCTATTTCCTCAGCACTGATTTGCTCAGGCAAAAATTCCTGAATGACTGCTAATTCCAATTTTTCCACTGCTGCTAAATCGTCTCTGCCGGCTTTTACGTATGTTTCGTAAGATTCTTTTCTTTGCTTGACTGCTTTGTTTAAAAGTTGTATTTCTTTCTCTTGAGAAATACCACTAGCAGCAGCTCCTTTTTCACGCTCAGCTAATAATATTTGCGATTTAACTGCTCGCAAAACAGTGAGCCGTGCCTTATTTTTTGCCTTCAAGGCATCTTTCATTTCTGTTTCGATTTTTTCTTTTAAAGTCATTGTATTGTTTTTTTATCTTAAATTAGTTTTAACGATGTCTTTCGATTTTAGCAATATTTTTATCTGCAACATGTGCAAAAATAGGTACTAAATCGCCTAATTTCAAAAGATTATTTACCACACATTTCAGTATAGGCACCTGAAAATACAGATACGAGAGCAGGTGAGTCTTGCCCGTAGGGTCGTATGATTGACAGCAGGTAAAATCATTTTTTACTACAATTTTACCTGAACCTGCAATTTTACTTGCTGTTGCATATTACCTGCCACAGTATCATTGCCACTTCCTATAGTATCTCTATTTACGTAACGGCTGACGGCATACTTGAAACGTAAGTTAATTTTTGGGGAAAAAGCATATTTCAGTAGTAAATAATACCGACTTCCTTGACTGTCGTAAGCGGGAAAAGAAAAAGCATACAATATATCTTTTTCGTAAGTATACTGGCGGGTGTCATAATTATCGGTATCGAAAATCATGTAGCGGACGCTAATGTAGAGGCGATGCAGGCGAATGTCGATATTTTGTATAGCTGCATAGCCCATACTGCTCTGCTGAGTGCTAAATTTGGTCATCTGAAACCGCGTGCTGAAAGAAAGTATTTTGTTAATGGCGTAATTTGTATGAAATAAATAATTCTTCTTTATTGTTGGTATGATATTTTTTAATTGGTTATTGGAAGGAGCATTTTCTTCTTTCGTTTTTACGCGGTATTGCATATAAAACAAAAGATTCTTATTGGGTTGGTAGCTCAAACGCATTAAATATTCACTTCCCTTACTCGGTGCATTCACCCCGAACTTGAGCCAAGGAAAGTTAAAATAATCGTAAAAGGCACTAAAAGTAAGGCGATGTATTGGTTGTATTTTGATGCCCATATAAAGCCCCGATTCATTTGTATTACGGCTGTTTTCGCCAAAAGCTCTGCCGTAAAAGCTATGGAAGTTTCTTGCGTAATTCCTATACAATACAGATAATTGGGTAGTTACTGATAGGTTTCCTAACAATCCTAGCACTAATCCAATACCTTTACTTTTGCTCATAGCAGCTTCGCCAAATACACTAAAATTCTCTAGATTAAAGCTGAAATTTGCTCCAATATTCCAGTTATTACTACCTTGAAAGTCAAAAATTTTGTACAATTCTTTTGACTGGACTATGGGAATATTCCATTGCGTATAAAGTCCGGTTACACCGAGTGATAGGCTTTGTTTTTTATTGTTGTATTGCCAATTAGTGCCGAAGCTTTGTTCTTTTACTGCTCCTTTATTACTTAATTCTTGTTCGGTGCGATGTAAACCTGAGTTTTGGGAACTCGTAATAAATGCTTCGGGCATGAGCGTATCTGTCTCGTTGCGCTTTACCCTAGCATCTTGCAATTTGTTGCTATAAAAACCTGTCAGGCTAAGGTTTTTAAAAGTGTAAGTGATGGCAGCCCCTCTCAAAAAATTATTTTCTTGGGCAGAAGTATAAGGCAGAATACCCAATTGCGCTTTTCGCAGGGTAGTTACCGTTTCGCTACCTTTACCTATTTGAAAACCCCCAGAAAATAATAATCCTTGCCCCAGCTGTAGTTGGTAATCGCCAATAAGTGCGGTTTTAATATTTTTTTTATGGAAAACAGCTGCATGAAAGGAAAGAAAATCAAAGCCGTATTGTTTTTTGGTAGGTTGCCAACGAAATTGCTCGCCGGGGTCTTTTTCGGCAGTGAGTCCGATGCTATAATCTTTTGTACTTCTCAGTCGGTAGCGCAGTGAATAATGTAAAGGGCTGCCTTTATAGACGGGTGTCAAATAACCCTTCGATTTTTTTAGCCTGCTCTCTAAGTTAGTGACAATATAATGGTTGTTAGTTTCTTGAATGCGTTGAAACAAATGGCGGCTGTCTGGCAAAAAAGTATCTCGTCTTATCTTTACAAAGGGTAATAATTTGTTAATAGTTTCTTGGTCAAAACCATCTATTGCTTGCAATTCGTAAACACTCAGCAAAGGACCGTACTTATTTTTATGCTTGAGCAATGCCTGAATTTGCCTAGGAGAAAGAATATACAAAGCACCTAAGGTTTCTTTATCTGCCCGATTCAAATCAAGTGGATTTTGATAGCTTTGCCATAAAAATTCATATAAATCTTCTGAAAGTAAGTTTTCTTCTTGGTTAGCGAATAGTGCTGCTACATGCGTTGAGAATTTTGTCTCTTTTGAAACTTTGTTTTGGGCTGAAAGTCCTATCGGAATAAATAAAAAAGTAAGCCGATAAATCCGTATAAACAAGTAGTATTTCATTAATTATTTTTTCTTTTAAATATATAGCTGATAGAAAAGCCGTGAGAGATGCCTACTACCTCGTGGTAAAAAGCGTGATAGGAAAAAGAAAAAGATTTTTGCACAATACCTAAACCAAAAGAAATGCGGCGAATGGGTGCTAAAAAACCTATTCTGATAGCGACTTTTTTTGCCAAAATATATTCTATTCCGAATTTATAGACGACAGCCTGCTGGATGCCTTTTTCAACTTCTATATGAAGGTTGCCATATTTATGTAGCTGGTAGGCAATGCCAATGTGCAATACGGTAGGTAATGACTCTTTTTCACCCAAAGCCGATTGTGTAATATTGGTAATATACGTTCCAATGGAGAAATATTTGCTAAGCCGTACAATACTGCCAACTTTAAAAGTTGGTACTCCTCGGCTATCAACATTTTTTACCCAATATTGCAAGTAACTAATACTAACTCCCAGTCCTGCATTGCCAACACTATGCGAATAAGTAAACTGAACGCGCTGTTTGCTGAGTAGTTCGTCGCCAAAACGCAATAGACCAATACCAAAATTTCCGAATGAGGTACTCAGATGATAACCTGCTGCTAAATTATATATATCGGCAAAGCCATATACGTTATCGTAGGATAACGTAAAGGCGGCGTACCGCAAATTTGCCGAACCAGCAGGATTGTTAAAAATAGCAGATACATCGGATACAACGGCAGAAGTGCTGCCCATGGCGTGGGCTTTTGAGCCGACAGTTTGAAGCTCCTGTGCAGCGATTGTGTGAGGAAGTAAAAAAAATAATAAAACCTCTGGAAGAAACTTGCTTAGGTCTTTTGTCATAACCCAATCTATTAAAAAGTCATCTTATTTCATAAGAGAACAACTTGAATTTGAGTGGTAACCACATTGTTTACAGAAACATATTTTTAAAGAAAAACAAAACGATTATGGGAACGTATTTCTACTTAATTTTATCTTCTAATTCAAGCATTTTTTCGTAAGCCTTTGTGCTACCTGTTTCAAAAGATTTTTTGTAAAGCTGATAAGCATTTCGATAATGCTGCCTTTTCTTTTTAGGGGCTAATTTGGTTTTTTTTGCTAGTTGTTCTGCTTGCTCAGCTTGCTTGAAGTAAGCAAGTGCTTCTGCTGCTCTGGCTTCTTTCAGTATATTGGTAATTTTATTTTCTAGTTTATTGAGTTCTTGCTTACCTATTTTAACTTGCAGTTCACGTTTCTCAATGGCTTGATTTTGCATATCGACAGTTTTCAATAGGGCTTCATTCTCCATTTCAAAAGTTTCTAACCGCTTGGTCAGTTCACCTATAAATTGTTGCTTTTTGTCTAATTGCTCCCTCAAATCTTTAATCATTCTGTTATAGAGTTTATTTTTTGTATTGTTGGAGGCTAGTTTTGTTTCCATATCAGCAAGCTTGACTTCCATTTGGCGAGTATACTCGTTGATATTTCTCAGGCGTTTTGCATGGTCTTGGTAATTTGTGCCTTTTTCGAGATTTAGTGTAATTATTTTTTCGCTCGATTCTATGGAGTCTAGTAAAGCATCAATAGCAGACATTGTAGTACTTATAGTGCTATTAAACCGTTGCAAACTGTCTAGTCTGCTTTTTAGCTTTTCATTTTCGCCTTTCAATTGATTATTTTCTGCTACATTACAACCCAACAGCACAAAAAAAGCTAAGGCAAAGTAAGTCGTTTTTTTTATCATTTTGTTTGGTTTTAAGTATTCTACTTATTTTTCTCTTCTGAGAAGGTTTTTTGTAAAGTTAACTAAATATTTTTTTTTTTGCTCTGCAATTTCTAATTTATTTAGTAGGGTAGAAGACCGATCAAAATATTTGTTTATTTTTTTTTCAAGCTCTTGTTTTATATTCAATTCATTGTAAATGGTCGTTATGGCAGATACTTTTTCTTTTTTGTTAAATTTTTTCTTATCGAGCCAGTTTTTTAATAATTTTTTTTGTTTATCCTGCGCTTTTTCCAGTGCCCTGATGAGCAGAAAAGTTTTTTTATTGACAATAATATCTCCGCCCACTTGCTTGCCGAACTTTTCTTGTGAGCCATATACGTCGAGAAAATCATCTTTGAGCTGAAAACCAAGCCCTATATATACGCCAAACTGCCTTAACAGGGCAGATTCAGCAGGTTCTGCTCCTCCGATAATAGCACCTGCCTCTAGGCAGAAACCGGGCAAAACCGCTGTTTTTAAACGAATCATTTCCAGGTATTCTTGCTGGCTTACCTGTCCTTTGCTTTCAAACTCCATATCTAATTGTTGTCCTTCACATACTTCTAATGCACACCGATTAAACAAAGCAAGCAAATGAGATAGATGCTTACTGGGTGTTAAAGCTAGTAATTCATAGGCTTTAATCAGCATTGCATCTCCGGAAAGTATTGCCGTGCTGGTATTCCATTTTTCATGTACCGTGAGCTGGTTTCTCCTCAGCGGTGCCCGGTCCATAATATCATCATGCAATAGTGTGAAGTTATGAAATACTTCTGTTGCCAGTGCTGCGTGGATTGCTTTTTGGTAGTGGTCTTCAAAAAGTATGCAACCCAATAGTGTAAGAATTGGACGCATACGCTTACCGTCCAAATTCAGAATATATTCAATGGGTTTGTATAAACTATCGGCTTGAGTAGTGGGATTAAGAGATATTTTTGCTATTTGCTCTTCAATATATTGACTCAGTTGGGTAAGGTTTACGGGCATTTTTAAATTAATAGGTTTTAATTTCGGGCAGAAATAAGTAATTAGCCTAAGCAGATTATTTTTTATTGACTCTTGTAACACGAAAAAGCCTGCAGGGTTTAGCACCTCGCAGGCATGATATATTGTAAAATACTAACTGAGTGTGGAACGAAAGATTTATTCCACATTTAATCTTGCGTTCAAAGCAGCCTCGTTACCTGCTACATCCGCTGCTGTATATTGCAAACTGTAAGCTCCCGCTACTGTAAGCCGCAAAAAGCTACGAGGCATTACATGACTTTTCTTGTTATCGAACTCCGTAGTTGTACTATCGAATACGCTGATTCCGGATAAATTAATCTGGAATCTCACTTGATCCAATTCTTCGTTATCTGTTACGATACTTGATACGAAGAGCGTATCATTAACACGAGCACTAAGTGCTTGATTATTTTCAACAGCGTTTAAGGGAGTCGCCGCACCTACAGCAGCATTAAATATAACAACAGGTGCTTGAGAGTCGCTGGCAGTGGGTTCGTTTTTGTTACAAGCGAATAAAAAAGCAAAAGATAATGCTGCGCAAAATAGTAGTACTCTTTTCATGTTTTTTTGGTTTAATGAAATATAAAATCGTTTATCTTAACTATGCTACTTTATTTCAGTTTCATCACAGCAAAAGTTTGGATAATTTTACCTAATTACTTTCTATCTACTGCAAAGTTCCCAAGTGGCTCCGGCTATTTGTTTTACACCTTAGGGGGCAAATATAGAATATGATTATTTAAAAAACAATAAAATATATATGCTTTGTATACGGAGGTCTAAAATATCATTTTAAAGAGTTTTTAAACCCTTAAAAAAAACAGCCATATGCCTGCAGTTTGGCACACTTGTTAAAAGAAAATATTTATGCAAACTCAACGAAAAAATATTGTAATGTTTTTTGTAAAAAGTTAGTAATTACAAAAAGTGTCTTTTATAAAACGGAGCGTAAAACCCACTGATTCCTAAAGAATTTCAAAGAAATGGGCTTGGTGGGATGTAAGCGACCACTAACCTTGAGAAAGGATATATTGACGTATTATAAATGTTTACCGTTTATTTCTGGTGATGCCTCACCAATAGAACATACAAAGAATCCATCTGACCACAAGATTTTACGATACCAATAGTATGGTAAACATACGTTACTGACGTAATGTAGAATGGTGTAATAACCATATCTGAAGATATTAATTGACGAGTAGATTTTTGATTCGTCATTGGTCTTTTAGCCTACGTACTATTTGTGAAAATGTTTTGAACGATATTTTACAGAAAAAACAAAAAGCTTTAAAATGAAAGCAATTTTTTGTATATTTGATGGCGGTCGCTGCTCTTAAGATATGTAAATTAATAATATATGCTAAAGTCATTTAAATATCGTTTAACTCCAAATGCGAATCAAGAAGAACTTATCCATAAACACATTGGTAGTTCAAGATTTGTATATAATCTTGCATTGGAGACTAAAACAATGGCTTACGCTGGTAATCAAGTTAACCTATCTTGTTTCGATTTAACCAAACAATTACCTGATTTGAAGAAAGAGTGTACTTGGTTGAAAGAAATCAATTCACAATCATTACAAGCACCTATTAGAAATTTAGATAACGCTTTTACAAGATTTCACAAAGGACAAGGGAACTTCCCTAAGTACAAGTCAAAGAGAAAAGGTAAACAATCTTTTCACATACCACAAAATGTACTACTAGAGAATGGTAAGTTAATTTTTGCTAAGTTTAAAGAAGGGATTGATATTGTGTTACATAGAGAAACAAAAGGCGTGATTAAGTCAGCGACTATATCAAGGACGCCAACGGGTAAATACTGTGCTTCAATATTGTGTGATACGGGTGAAAAATGTAAACCAAAATCTAAAATAAATAAAGAAACTACTGTTGGTATTGACTTAGGGATTAAAGATTTCTTAATTACATCTGATAATGAAGTGAGTAATGCCCCAAAGCATTTACGTAAAGCAGAATCAAGATTGAAGTATGTTCAAGGTAAATATTCAAAACACAAAGGAAAAAGAACAAAAAATAAATTAGCAAAGTTACACGAGAGGTTAGCCAATCAACGTAAAGACTTTTTACACAAATAATCTTTCCAATTAGTTAGCGAGAATCAAGCAATTGCAATTGAGGATTTAAATGTGCAAGGTATGTTGAAGAATCATTGTTTAGCCAAATCAATAACTGATGTGTGCTGGTCGATGTTTACTACAATGTTAGAGTATAAATGTGAATGGTATGGGGTGAATCTATTGAAGATAGGAAGATTTGAGCCATCATCAAAGACTTGTTCCAACTGTGGCACTGTAAACAAAGGACTAACTTTAAAAGATAGGGAATGGACTTGTGTTAAGTGTAATACTAAATACGACAGAGATATAAATGCTGCTGTAAACATTAAGAACTTTGCTTTAAGAAATTATGTATCTGGGACGGATACTAAAACTCGGAACGAACTGCCCACATTATTAGCAGTTGCTAAAGATAGGAGTGCTGACTTCCGAAGCCCAACCCATCGCTTCTAGAGTTCTTTTCAAAGAGCGTGGGTGGGTAGTTCACTTGTAATTCGTATTATAGCTTGAATTCCTTGTCGTATCCTTTTACAAAAAAATGAGTCATGAAGGCTTTCACACCAAAAGATAATATAATTATTATTTTTCTATTGTTTTTTGCTTGCCATACTAAGGCACAAACAGAGAGCATTACCCCGAGTATTGCGCCACAAAATTTTGCAGCAGATCAGCAAGTTACTATCACTTATGACGTTACTGCGACAGTGCTTGCTAACCTCGATGCCGCTTATATTTGGATGTGGATGCCAGATGGGGTAGATGCCCCTTCCAACATTAACCCAGCTTCATCAAACGCTTCACAAACAGCACCAGCAGCATTCATTAAGAGTGAGTCAGGTGGGCAAGTCTCATTTTCTATTACGCTCACCCCTACGGACTTTATGGGGCTTTCTGTCAATGAAATTACTGAACTCGGTATGTTACTTAAAGGAAATGATTGGTCGGATGGACAAACCACAGACCATGTGCTGAGCCTGCCAGTCGGGTGGTGGCAATTGTAATAACCAAGCAAAAGCAGCTATCAATCCAATAATAGATCCTTTATTTTTTCGCCCTGATGATGCAATTACTATCACCTACGATGTGAGTAGCTACCCTTGTCTAGCTGCCCTAGATGATGCTTATATTTGGATATGGCTTGAAGATTACACTGGCGACAATTTGCGAATACCCACTAATATAAATCCCTCTTTCACCAATTCGGCTGCTACTGCACCTGCCCGATTCACGAAAAAACAGAGCGGAGATCAAACATTATTCACCATTACACTCAAACCGACAGATTTTTTTGCAAGGTGTCAATAGCAACGCCATCCAGAGGATTGGGATGCTGCTCAAAGGAAATGATTGGTCAGACGGACAAACTGAAGATTATACTGCCCAAGTAGCCGAAGAAGGTTTTTCGGTTTTCATACAATCTCCTATCTCTTCCCAACTTTTTGTCGATAGCAACGATGTTATTAGCATGCAAGTCTTCGCTTCAGAATCTGCTACTTTCACGCTCACTCTCAACAACACGCCAGTGAATACCCAAAAAGATATTACTACATATGTATACGACCACACGGTGGTGCAAACTTCGGGTGCTGTTTGCCTGAATCTGCATGTAACTAATGGTATAGAAGAAAAAAATATTAATTTTCAATATGCTGTCGATCCTATTCCCATTGAGCAGGTTCGCCCAGAGGGAATCACTGACGGTACCAACTACCACAGCGACGACTATACACGTGCTACATTATCTTTACTAGCACCCAACAAAGATTTTGTTTATATGATTGGAACATTTAATGATTGGCAGTTGTCCGATGAATATTTGATGAAAAAGGATGGCGAGCGGTTTTGGTTGGAAATAAAAAATCTCACACCTGGTAAAGAATATATTTTTCAATATTTTGTAGATGGTAAAATACGCATGGCTGATCCTTATGCACATAAAATTTCTTCACAGTTTGATGATGGGCAAATTCTCAGCGAGAAAAGATATCCGGAGCTGATGCCTTATCCCTTCGGCAAAACCACTGAATCAGCGTCCTATTTGCAAACAAAGCAACAGCCTTACCAATGGCAGGTGAATAATTTTGACCCGCCCGATAAGGCAGACTTAGTTATTTATGAACTACTCATTCGCGATTTTACCGATGAGCGTACTTATCAAGCCGTTGCCGATCGCCTAGACTATTTGCAAGCATTAGGCATTAACGCCCTTGAACTCATGCCAGTCATGGAGTTTGAAGGCAACATTAGTTGGGGGTATAATCCTTCTTTCATGCTTGCACCCGACAAATTTTACGGCACTGAAAATGTACTTAAAAAACTCATCGATCAGGCACATGCCAGAGGTATTGCAGTTATTCTTGATATTACTCTGAACCACTCTTTCGGGCGAGGCTCATTGGTCAGATTGTACAACCAGGGGCTTTATGGTGCGCCCACATCTGATAATATTTGGCTCAACAGCAGCCCTAAGCATGATTTTAATGTTGGTTATGATTTTAATCATGAAAGTGCCTATACTAAAAAATATGTAGACAGAGTCAATCGTTTTTGGCTGAAAGAATATCGCGTAGATGGCTTTCGCTTCGATCTTTCTAAAGGATTTACACAGCGCAACACCTTAGGCAACGTCGAGCTTTGGGGGCGCTTTGATCCGACCAGAATAGCTATTTTACAGCGTATGGCAGACAGTATTTGGGCTTATAAGCCCAATACCTACGTTATCCTCGAACACTTTGCAGATAATAATGAAGAAATTGTCTTGTCTGATTATGGAATGATGCTTTGGGGAAATGCTAATCACGACTTCCGCAATGCTGCTAAAGGAAACCCTTCTAATATTGGCTGGAGCTATTATGGGCAAAGGGGCTGGTCACATCCACATCTTGTTAGTTATATGGAAAGCCATGACGAAGAGCGTTTAGCTTGGGATGTATTGCTTTCGGGCAAAAAGACAGACGATTATAATGCCCGTGACACGGCCACGGCCTTAGATAGAATCAAGCTTTGCGCAGCATTCTTCTTTACCGTCCCCAGTGCTAAAATGCTGTGGCAATTTGGAGAGTTGGGTTACGATATTGAACTCAACGACAATCGTTTAGCCATTAAACCGACCCGCTGGGAATATTTAGAAGAACCCAAACATAAAGCACTATATTATGTATTTAGCTCTCTTATCAAGTTAAAAACCTCACATGCTGCCTTTAAAGAAGGAGATTTTAGCTGGCAGCCCAGCGGCCCGTACAAATGGATAAAAATTGTACATAATGATTTGAATATTAGTATTATGGGTAATTTTGGAACTGTTGACCAAAGGGTAGCAGCCGAATTTGTAAAAGTCGGAACTTGGCATAATTATTTCTCTCAAGAAAGTATTAACGTAGATGATCCTAACATAGAAATCCTCTTACGCCCTGGTGAGTTTCATATTTTTACCGATAAGCCAATAGACAATTTCCTCAACGATACTGTACCGGTTAGCTATAATAATATTATTACCGGAGTTGAAGATAACCTAGTTTCACAACAAATAACCGTATATCCTAATCCTGTTCAAAATGAACTGACTATATCACGGAGTGCTTTGCCACCAGGAAAAAATGCAACTATCACTCTATATAATTTATTAGGCAAAAAGGTAATGACCCTAGCCCCGAAAAACACTACTGAGCAAAAAAGTATAAAAATAAACTTGAATTATATAGCTTCAGGAACCTACATTTTAAAATATACTGATGAACACACTGTGGCTTTCACGCGAATTGTAAAACAATAAATCAACTACTGTTTACCTATCAATTAAAAAAATGAGTCTTTGGCGTGTTGTCTTGTGTATTATTTTTCCCCCTTTAGCCGTGTTAGATCGAGGGTGTGGATCAATTGTATTAGTTTTTATTCTTACGCTTATCGGTTGGGTACCCGGCGTTATTGCTGCCTTAGTGATATGCAACAAATAGCAAGTATTCAGGCTGGCTTTTTCTTTTGTTTATTTTCTCTGTTTTACCTTTGATGTACACTTCAAAATAGTTATTTTCTCAACTAAAAACTATAGAAAAATGCCAGAAGAAGCACTCGTGTTGAAATGTTTAATTATAGGCTCAGGCCCTGCTGGCTATACTGCAGCAATTTATGCTGCCCGAGCCAATCTTTCCCCCGTATTATATACTGGGCAAGAACCGGGAGGACAACTGATGATTACAACAGATGTCGAAAACTACCCAGGCTATCCCAAAGGAGTTATAGGACCTGAAATGATGGAAGATTTTAAGCGACAGGCAGAACGTTTTGGCACAGACATCAGGCATGAAAAAATAGAAAAAGTAGATTTTGCAGGCACTACGCACAAAGCTTGGACAGAGAGCGGAAAAGAACTTAATACTCACAGTGTGGTCATTGCTACGGGAGCTAGTGCCAAGTGGTTGGGTCTGCCTTCAGAAGAAAAATTAATGAATAAAGGTGTTTCTGCTTGTGCTGTTTGTGATGGTTTCTTTTTCAGAGGTAAAGAAGTAGCCGTTGTAGGAGGAGGTGATACTGCAGCCGAGGAAGCTTCTTATTTAGCCAAACTTTGCCCTAAAGTACACCTTCTTGTCAGAAGAGACCGAATGCGGGCATCTAAAATTATGCAGGAGCGTGTGCTGAATACAGAAAATATTATTATTCATTGGAATATGGTAACAGAGGAGATAATCGGAGAAGATGAAGTAACAGCCGTTAGAATAGTCAATAGAAAAAACAATAGAAAGAAAGTCATACCTGTAGCAGGTTTTTTCGTAGCTATTGGTCACCAACCAAATACCAGCCTATTTAAAGGATGGATCGATATGGACGAGACGGGCTATCTAAAAACTATAGCAGGTACTGCCCATACGAATATTGCCGGAGTGTTTGCCAGCGGTGATGCAGCCGACAGGGTATACCGACAGGCAGTTACTGCAGCAGGCACAGGATGCATGGCAGCACTCGATGCCGAACGCTACCTTACTGAAAAAGGTGTTATATAGCTGATGACCCCGATACTCAGACTGCGCCAAGTATCTAAATTATGCGTTCAACCTCTGTTTCTATTTTTGCAAAATGCTGTAATCCTCTTCTGTTGAGCCACTCTTTTTCTCTTTCCTTATCTAAAACAATGGGCATTCGTTTTTTAGAGTTGTGAATTTTTACTATGAGCATATTCGCTTTTGTGGTGAGAATTGTGTAAGAATATATCACCTTCCCCGTTGTTTTGTCTATCCAATGAGTCCATATTCCTGCAAAACTAAAGATTTATTTCAAAGGTACTGCTTGATTAAAGCATGTAAGGTTTAGATATGCTTCGAAATGATAATTCTTTGATAGTCAATATTTTATCAGTTAGTCTTTCTGTCATAGCCGGCGATTTTTTCGAGTACTTGGTCTGAAAATGTGCCGCTTTCGGGCTGATTGATTCCCTTAAAGCCTGACTTTCTGTACAATAATTGAAAAAAGCAGTCAATTCCTCACAATGATCTCCCACTTTTTGTATCTATGACAACAGCGAATTAACCGCTACATTCGCTTGCTTACTCGTTTGGTTCGCTCCTATACCTTGAACTAACAGCAGTAAGGTACTGATTACTTTTGCTATGGGGGTGCGTAAACTATAGAACATCATGCTTTTGGTCAATACTCAACGATTATTGCATCTATTGCAATACACTTGACCGTTTTAGAACGACTACTGCTCCTGATGTTATCACAGAATTGCGATGATTTGCAGTACCCTTTTTTAAAACCTCAGCGAAAGTCTGCATATTACATATGGTAAATTCGCTAAATTATTCTCTTTCGTTACTCTGCCCAAGTATTTCATAATTCTAGTAAATCACTTAAAAAAGTCAGATACCACCAGTTCTTTCGCACCATTTGAATAATTATAAAAACCTTCACCCGATTTAACACCTAGTTTTCCAGCAGCAACCATATTGATTAGTAAGGGGCAGGGGGCATATTTAGGGTTTCCAAAGCCTTGATGCAATACTTCCAATACAGCTAAGCAAACATCTAGCCCTACAAAGTCGGCCAGTTGCAAGGGTCCCATTGGATGGCTCATGCCCAGTTTCATTACCGTATCTATTTCAGCAACGCCTCCCACTCTTTCAAACAAAGTATGTATTGCCTCATTAATCATAGGCATGAGGATGCGGTTAGCCGCAAAACCGGGATAATCATTAATTTCTACTGGCACTTTACCTATTTTTTTGCATACTTCCATGACCCGATTTGTTACTCTCTGGCTGGTTGCATAACCTCTGATTACCTCAACCAATTGCATCATTGGCACTGGATTAAAGAAGTGCATACCGATAACTTTTTCGGGAGCTTGGCTAGCGGCAGCTATTTTCGTGATAGCAATAGAAGAAGTATTTGTTGCCAAAATGCTTTCTATGGGAGCTAATTCATCTAAATTTTTAAAAATTTTTAGTTTTAGATCTGCGTTTTCCGTAGCTGCTTCAACAATTAAATCAGCATTGCTTACAGCTTCTCTCATATCGGTAAAAGTGCTAATGTTTGCAAGGGTTGAGGTTTTGGCAACATGCTCAATTTTATCTTTCTTTATCATTCTGTCTAAATTCCTACCAATAGTGCCAACAGCTTTCTGTAGTGTTTCTGATGAAATATCTACCAAAGCAACGCTATAATCATTCATGGCAAAAATATGTGCAATACCATTTCCCATAGTACCTGCACCAATCACTGCTATTTTTTTCATTTTAATTATTTTGATAATAAAACATTGTAAATTTATCATTCATGACTGAACATTTGCATAAGCGACAAAATGAGGGTTGAGTAAATTTTTTTTATTATAGCTAAGTGGCTGCTCACAACTTGTTTCAATAACTTTTCCACCCGATTCTTCCAGAATAATCTGTGCTGCCGCCGTATCCCACTCCATCGTTGGAGCTAGACGAGGATATATGTGTGCCCTGCCTTGCGCCAAAATTAAAAACTTTAATGAACTACCTTTTGATACGGCGTTGGCTTGGTTTAACCGACTGATAAATTCAGAAGTATCTCTGTTCAAATGAGATTGTGAGCATACTACATTTAGTCCTTTATCTTGCATAGAGAAAATAGAAGCACTTAGTTTTTCTACTTTTTCTCTTGCGTAAAAATAAGCCCCCTGCCCTTTTACAGCCCAGAATAATTCTTTGCTAACAGGCACATAGACTACGCCTAAAACAACTTTATTTTGCTCGATCAAAGCAATATTCACCGTAAAATCGCCGTTTCTTTTGATAAATTCTTTCGTGCCGTCCAGGGGGTCTATCAACCAGACTTGCTCAAATGATTTTCTTTCTTCATAAGGAATTTCTTTATTTTCTTCCGAGATAATAGGAATTTTGGGGGTAAGTCTTTTAAGACTTTCACAGATTAGTTGATTTGACCGTTGGTCTGCTATGGTCAGTGGGCTTTTGTCTTTTTTATGGATAATTTCAAGACCGCCTTTGTTCCCGTATACTGCCAAAATTTCAGCACCTGCTGTTTGGGCTATTTCTTTAACTTTTTCTATTAATTTATTCAACATAAATTTATGGCTTCTCTGTAATTGCTTAACAACTAATTTTGGCACTGTTAAAAATGATTAAACTCGATTTTGAGAATATCATCATTATTTGAAATATAGTTCTGCTAACATATCCTTGTACCGTGAGGTAATCAAACCTTAATAGGTTCAAATCAATCCACTATTGCCGAAAGTATCAGAGTTGGAAGCTCGTCTGAATACAGACGGTCGGAATAGTAATTATCTACTTTCGATAGTCTATTCCCGTGTTACGGGATTGATTAGCACCGATAAAAAACAGCAATTTAATACTTTCAAAATACTTAAAGATACTTGGCAGGGCAATAATTTTATTAATATCAGTACTTGCTAAGTAGTTGCGTCTACACTTGAAAAATACAGCTACCTGACTTTTAAAGTAGCCAAAGTCAACAATGCCAACAATAAGCCGATAATCCAAAAACGAGTAACAATTCTAGTTTCTGGAATACCCATCTTTTCGTAATGATGGTGAATAGGAGACATAAGCAGAATTCTTCTTCCTTCTCCGTATTTCTTTTTACTACATTTGAAGTAGCTCACTTGGATAATGACCGAAAGGCTTTCGAGCAGAAAGATACCACACAAAATAGGAATTAATAATTCTTTACGAATAATAATAGCTAACACGGCAATGGCAGCACCCAAAGATAAACTACCCGTGTCGCCCATAAATACTTGCGCAGGATAAGTATTATACCACAAAAAACCGATACATGCTCCTACAAAAGCCGTACAGAATACGACTGTCTCTCCGCTGTGTGGAATAAACATAATATTCAAATAATGAGCAAAAACTGCATGACCCGATACATAGGCCAGTACGGCAAGTGCAAGCCCTATAATTGCTGAAGTACCCGCAGCCAAACCGTCCAAACCGTCAGTTATGTTAGCACCGTTAGATACTGCCGTGATGATAAAAGTGACGACCAGAATATAACAAATCCATAGCACATTATCGGGGACAAAAAAGAAAAGCGTTGTATAATCGAGTTCGTTATTCTTTAAGAATGGGATAGTGGTTTTGGTAGATTTATAATCAACATATCCATCACTGCCAGCAGCATTTATTACTGGGTTGGTTGGCGTATGAAAATCACGAATTAATACATCTTCATGGAAATACAAAGTCAGTCCGATGAGTAAGCCTAGAGCTATCTGCCCAAAAATTTTGAACTTACCTTTCAATCCAGTTTTTTTCTTTCTAATGTTTTTAATATAATCATCTAAAAAACCGATTAGCCCCATCCACAGTACGGTTATTAGCAGTAAAATTATATAAACATTATACAAATTAGCAAATAGCAGAATAGGAATGACAATGGCTGCAATAATAATTAGTCCGCCCATAGTGGGTGTCCCTTTTTTTCGTAGCTGTCTTTCTAAGCCTAAATCCCTAATAGTTTCGCCTATTTGTCTTTTTTGCAGCACAGCAATAGTACGCCTACCAAATATCATAGCAATGAGCAAAGAAGTAATCATTGCCAGAATTGCTCGAAAACTGATGTACTGAAACAAACCAGCTCCTGCCAAGCTAAAGGTTTGGTCCAGGTATTTAAAAATATGATAGAACATTATGTTTTTTTAAGTATTTTCCATTCACAATAATACAGGCTAAGTATTCATATATCAACTATTTTTCGCACTTTCCTGCCATTAACAGCTAAATTTTTTCCGTGTCTTGTTCCCTATTGCGCGGCCGATTTAAAGTACAGACCTAGCTTTCATCGCGCTAGAGATCAAAAGATTTATAAAAACAATAAAAAGTTGAGATAATCTCATTAATAATGATTACAAAATCAAACTAAAAAGACACTATTTTCGTTCTTTGAAGGGTAAAGATTGCGCAACTTATTTTCTTATAATACGCATGAGTATTTATTGATTAATCAAAATTTTTTTACAAGATAATATGAAAAAGCAGCTATTGTTTATGTTGATTGTTTCATCATATTTTTTTGGCGTACAAAATACTTTTTCACAACTGCGTTTTACAGAAAATAAAGGGCAGTGGGATGAAAAAGTGCAATACAGAGCCAACATTCAGGCTGGCTATCTGCACTTGTACAGGACATCCTTTATTTACACTTACTACGATGCAAAAAAATTAGGCAATTTACACCTTTCGGGTACTCAAAACCGCACACATCACGGAAAAACTAACCTCAATACTTCAGTGCCAATTCGGGAAATGATTGCCGCCCATGGCGTGCAAGTACGCTTAGTGGGTACGCAGGAGAACAGTATTCTCATTCCCGAGCAAAAACATGATCAAATCTACAATTACTTTTTAGGTAAAAACAGCAAAGGCAGCCGTGTGAAAACCTTTGGTAAGGTTACTTATCAAAATATCTATTCGCAAACAGACTTAATTTTTTACGATCAAGACAACCATCTAAAATATGAATTCGTCCTCGCTCCAAAAGCCAAAACAAAAAAAATAGCCATGCAATACATCGGTGCTGATACGATCTTTTTAAAAAACGGCAATTTACATGTTCGCACATCGCTCAATGAAGTTATAGAGCAGAAGCCTTACAGTTACCAACTCATTAAGGGAAAAAAAATAGAGGTACCTTGTGCTTTCAAATTAGAAAGAAATATCGTGCGGTTCGTATTTGCCAAAGGCTATAATAAGAAATATCCACTCGTGATTGATCCTGTATTGGTATTTGCTACCTACTCAGGTTCTGCCGCTGATAATTGGGGCAATACCGCTACTTTCGATATACAAGGAAATCTGTACTCGGGTGGGAGTGTGTTCGGTATTAATTTCCCCGTTAGTGTAGGAGCCTATCAGGTCAATTTTAGTGGGCAGATAGATGTTGGTATTCTTAAGTTCGATTCTTTAGGGACTGATTTAATATATGCAACTTACTTGGGCGGCGAACGCTCCGATGTGCCTATTAGCTTAATTGTGAATAATAGCGGCAGTCTGATTATTTTGGGCGTTACTAGTTCAGAAAACTTTCCTACAGGCCCTCTTAGTTATAATGCTACTTTCAGCGGTGGCGATCCCATCACACCACTGGGTAGTATGCCCTTTAATAATGGAACGGATATATTCGTAGCTAGCTTAGACAGCAGCGGCGAACAACTGCTCAATGCTACTTACATCGGCGGGAGCGCTAATGATGGCATTAACGGCGAAGCGCCTAATGCTAATAATGGCATACTCAACAGAAATTATGGCGACGAATACCGCGCCGATGTTATTGTCGATAATGATGACAATGTCTATGTAGTTAGTAACACTCGTTCTTTTGATTTCCCTGTTACTATTACCGGCACTTTGCAAGGAGTGCAGGACGGTGTGCTATTTAAGTTGAATAAAGAACTCTCAACACTAGAATGGTCGCGTTACTTGGGGGGAAGTGCCAATGATGCCATTTATTCTGTCAAGCTAGACACTTCGGGAAATATTATTATTGCAGGAGGTACAAATAGCTTGGACTTTCCTACAACGAGTGGTGTTTTACACGAAAATATTTTGGGTAATGTCGATGGCTTTGTAAGTGTTTTATCTAATGCAGGCGATACGGTTATTGCTTCTACCTACTTAGGTACAAATAACTATGACCAGGTGTATTTTATCGATGTCGACCGTGACAGAAACATTGCTTGCTATGGGCAAACTTCTGGCAGTTACCCGATCACTTCGGGGGTTTATTCTAACCCCAACAGCGGACAGTTTATTCACAAACTCAACTCAGAACTCAGCAATACTATTTTTTCTACCGTAGTGGGTTCGCGCAGAGGAACGCCCGATATTTGTCCGACAGCTTTTCTGCTCAACAGCTGCTCACATATTTATGTTGCGGGATGGGGCTCGGACATTGGTGAACCCGGTCATTTTCTGGGTTCTACCAACAGTATGCCCGTATTAGATGCAGACCAAAGCACTACGGATGGAAACGATTTTTATATGGCAGTCCTTTCTTCTGATGCTTCTGAGCTATTATATGCAACTTACTTGGGCGGAATATCAGGACCCGGTGAACATGTAGATGGTGGAACTTGCCGTTTTGACAAAAACGGTATTGTCTACCATGCTGTTTGTGCGTGTCGCGATTTAAGTAGTTTTCCCACTACGCCAGGGGCATGGTCAAACGTCAACCGGTCTTCCAACTGTAATAATGCTGCCTTTAAATTTGATTTAGCCACTTTGAAAGCACAATTTCAAGTTGTTGAAGATGAAGCTATCTGCGCTCCCAAAACAGTTAATTTCAATAATCTAAGCATTGGTGGTACGAGTTTTTTGTGGCGTTTTGGCGATGGTACAACCTCTACTGAAGCAAATGATGTAAGCCACACTTATACCCAACCTGGCACTTATGATGTTACCCTGCGAATCGAAGATGAGGCAACCTGCCGAGTCCTCGATGTTTTCGTTGCTACTATTGAAGTATCACCACAAAATTTTGGTGTAGGACAAAGAGTACATACGATTTGCTACAACGATTCCGTACAGTTGAGTGCCTTCGGTGGCGATTTCGGTAGCTATACATGGACGCCAGCGACAGGTTTGAATAGTGATACTATTGCTAACCCTATAGCAAGCCCAGACATCACCACAACCTATAATGTCCGAATTGTTAATGAACACGGGTGTATGGTTGATAGCCAGTTTGTAGTTAATGTACTCCCTGAGCTATCTGCCGAATTTGAAGTACAAGAATTTGCACAATGTGGCTCAATAGATTTTGTCGTCCTCCAAGATTTATCCACAGGTGCCGATAGTTATACGTGGGATTTGGGAGATGGGCGTGTTTTTCAAAATCAGTTTCCAGGTGATACAATTACTTATCAGGACGGAAGCTATACCATTCGTTTGACTGTTCAAAATAGTAATGGTTGTACGGAGCAAAAAGAAATGCCCATCACTATTCAACAACTCACTACTGATTTTAATATCTTCTCCGATTATCAGTGTGGTGAATTACCTACTATCAGCTTTGAAAATCTTTCCACCCTAGGAGCAGTAAGCACTTGGGATTTTGGAGATGGTACTAGCTTTCAGGGTACTACTCCACCGGCACACATTTATAGCGAACCGGCAAACTATACAGTACGATTACACACTGAACTCTCAGGCTGCATAGGTATGAAAGAAAATAGTATTTTTATTGAGTCTGTTACACCGCCAAATGTATTTACTCCAAATAGCGATAATCTCAATGAGACTTTTGTAATACCGAGCCAATTTTCAGGCTGGAAATTAGTAGTAAATAACCGTTGGGGAGAAGTTGTATACGAAAGTGATAATTACCAAAACGACTGGAGTGCTGAAGGTTTGCCAAGTGGTACTTATTATTATAGAATTGTTAGAGACGAACAATCTTGTAAAGGTGCGGTGAAGATAATACGATAACGAAAAAGGGATACTCCCTACATGGTACTGCCTGTTTTCATCGTTTCTTTTTGTCCATTACCGCAGTCTAAGGTATAAGAATTATATATTCATAATGTTATTAATCGTAATTCTTTTATTTGATAACCCTATTTTAGAAAACTTTATCATCTCTTTCATAATAAAAATAAGCAGGGCAATATAAATTAGGACTGAAGAAAAACATAAGCCTTCGAGCAGTCGTACTTTTTGACTTAGCAATCTCTTTAGTGAGTTTCAACTCTACATCTTTTAGTTTTAGCTCCATGTCCTTGATTTCTTTTTGCAAACTCAGCTTTACTTTTTCTATTTCTTTTTCTAGCCTCAGCTCCGTGATTTTTAGCTCTTGCCGCATAGTAGCCTCTGCGTGTGCTACATCTTTCTTTAGTTGCAAGTGCTTCCTCTTTGTTTTGAAATACTTCACCTAGTATTTCTAGTGCCTTTTGCCCTAAGCCCGCTTGCATTAGACTTTTGTATTGAATTGCTGTCGTATAATATATTTGTGTATGCTTGGCTAACGAAGCACAAACCTACGAGGTTTCGGAAAGCTTTTAGGTTTTCCTTTTTTGCAGAAAGTTAACACTGTTCTGGTAAGAGTTTGGAAGATTTGTTTCTCAAATAAAAATCAGCCACTACCAAGGCTGCCATGGCCTCAACAATAGGTACAGCTCGTGGCACTACACAAGGGTCGTGGCGACCCTTGCCCGAAACAGTTACCGGCTCGCCTCGCGTGTTAATACTCTCTTGGTCTGTCATAATTGTTGCAACAGGTTTAAAAGCTACCCGAAAATATATATCTTCTCCATTAGAAATACCTCCTTGAATCCCACCTGAATAATTCGTAAGCATGCATGGTTTTCCTGCTTCATCAGCATACATAAGATCATTATGTTGCGAGCCTTTCATAACAATACCTTCAAAACCACTGCCATAGTCAAAGCCCTTAACGGCATTAATACTTAGCATTGCTTTACCCAATTCTGCATGTAGTTTGTCAAATACTGGCTCACCTAAGCCAGCCGGAACACCTTGTATTACGCAACTCACAACTCCTCCAATGGTATCTCTACTGTTTCTAACAGCATCTATCAGTTCAATCATTCGATCTGCTATTCGGGCATCGGGACACCTGACGATATTGTCCTCTGTTTTTGATAAATCAAGATTTTGATAACTTTGGTTCAAACTGATACTGCCAACTTGCGATACATAAGCCGCTATACTTATTCTTTTTTCTTTGAGTAATAACTTGGCAATAGCCCCCGAAGCTACGCGTGCTAATGTTTCGCGTGCAGAGCTTCTACCACCCCCTCGGTAGTCGCGTAAACCATACTTGGTATGGTAAGTAAAGTCAGCGTGTGAAGGCCGGAATTTATCACTGATATGGGAATAATCTTTACTTTTAGCATCAGTATTATAAACTAGCATCATGATGGGCATACCGGTAGTTTTACCTTCAAATATACCCGAAAAAATTACTATGCAGTCGCTTTCTTTACGCTGTGTGGTAATTTTAGATTGTCCGGGTTTGCGTCTGTCAAGTTCATTTTGAATAAAATCTATATCGAGTCTCAAGCCGGCAGGGCAACCATCTACGACCACACCCACACCTTTGCCGTGCGACTCTCCAAAAGTACTTATCCTGAATAACTTTCCGTAGGTGTTCATAGCTGATTTGGGTGCCAATTTTTGGTTTTTAATAGCACAAAAGTATAAATAAAAGATATAAACTATTGTAGAGAAAACCAAGAAAAGAGATCGAGTACTTTAAATTGTTAATTCAACCTAGATAGCTGGTGAACTATTGCCTGCAATGTTTCAAGAAAATATCCACTATCAGTCCACATACACTCAAAAATTATCTATATTATTGATTTGACACTCACTTTACAGCCACATAAGAATAAATAAGTGAGGTCTTCGGCGTACACACTCCAATTCTTTGTTACACTTTGCTGACTTTCTCAAAATTTTACAAACAAAAAATGGCTAAAAAGTATTATTAATTCCATTGATATTATTTCAACCGATATAAATATTAAAAAACAATGCATGATGAATAATCATAAAACTACCAATGTCAAAATCAAAAGGTTGGCTAAAACACAACTACCCACTGAACACGGAAAATTTGATATGTATGCATATGAAAGTCCCTACGATTTATTTCCTCATGTAGCTTTAGTAAGCGGTAAGCTCAAAGAGCATAAGATACCTTACGTGCGTATTCACTCGGAGTGTATGACAGGAGACGTGTTAGGCTCTATTAGATGTGATTGTAGAGAACAGTTGTTAACTTCTTTGAAAAAAATAGGTTCTGAAGGAGGCGTATTGATCTATATGCGCCAGGAAGGACGTGGCATCGGGTTGGTCAATAAAATGCATGCATATAATTTACAAAATCAAGGGTTGAACACCTTAGAAGCTAACCTTAAATTAGGATTTCATCAAGATCTCAGAACTTATGATGAAGCTATAGCTATCTTGCGAGATATAAAGTTGAAAGACATTATGCTTATTACTAACAACCCTGAAAAAATTAAAAGTTTTGATAATTCCGGCATCCGAATTGTCAAGCGAGTTCCCATCGAAGTAGTCCCACGAAATGAAAACATAAACTATTTGAAAACTAAAAAAGAAGAGATGGGGCATCTTCTCGCAATATGATAACTGGGAATTATCTTAAAACATGCCTTAAGTACTTATCCATACTTCACAGAAACCAATAATAATATTATGAGTATACCCTATCAAAAAGAAATGCACAATAGAAATATAGAAATATACACCGAGGCAAACCCTAATCCCCACTCTATGAAGTTTGTACTCAATTTCATGCTTATAACAGACGAAAGAACTTTCGATTTTCCCGACCAATCCAGTGCTGTTATTTCTCCGCTTGCTGCTACACTCTTCAATTTTAGTTATATTACTAGGGTATTTTTTATGCACAATTTCATTACAATTACCAAAGACGAAAAAACCGAATGGGCAACCATTATTCCCGAGCTAAAGACCTTTATTAAAGACTATTTTCGAAGTTCAAAACCTTTTCTGGCAGCTGATATTGCAGAAGAAAAAACACCGGAGTCAAGTTCAGAAATAATTAAAAAAATCGAACAGATACTTGAACAGTATATTAAACCCGCCGTAGAAATGGACGGCGGTGCAATACAGCTCCATCATTTCGATCAAAGCTCTGGCACATTGAGCGTTGTTATGCAGGGATCTTGCAGCGGCTGTCCCTCGTCTACACTCACATTAAAAGCAGGTATAGAAAATCTGATGAAGCGTATGGTACCCGAAGTAACAGAAGTGGTGGCAATGGAAGGCTAAAGGTATGTTTTTAATTACTCAGTATTAGCGAATACATTTTTATTTGTTGAACCACTATATAGTAATTGTTATTAAATGAGTAAAAGCTATGTTGTGAAAAGAATCAAGCAAGAGGCAGGACTTTTATAACAAAATTACAGAGCGAGATGTAGCCAGGTTTTGTATAATACTCCTTGAAGGAATCACAAATTAAACTAGGAATTGACAGAGTATTTAATTTGTATCGACTAATTACCAAGATCTATAATTGCTGGAATAAATATCAGAGATCCGTAAAGAAGATAGTTAACGAGTAGCCACCAGCTTACTTTTTTTCGATTTTTTTTGTGATAGGCGTATAGCGGCAAGGGTTCTTTTTGAGCTTTCATATAACCCAGTTTAATGACAATTAGAACCTAAATGTGGTGTATGTTAATGGGAAAAACAAATTTTTCATGGTAAAACTATTGTGCTAACTTAAACAACATGACCCGAGAGAAAAATACTATCCGAGAATTTGGATTAAGTACACTTGCTATCAATAACAAAACAAGTATATTTATTTTGACAGCTATTATCGTCGTCATCGGTTTTTTATCTTATGTATCTATGCCCAAAGCTTTATATCCTGAAGCAACACTACCTAATGTTTACATCAATGCGGTTTATTCGGGCAATTCACCTTTGGATATTGAAAATCTTATCACTCGCCCTATAGAAAAAGAACTAAAGCCTATCAGAGGGGTGAAAAATATAGAGTCTACTTCAGCGCAAGATGTTTCTTCTATTATTATCAAATTCAATGAAGATGTTGTTGTTTCTCAGGCCTTGCAAGATGTAAAAGATGCCGTCGACAAAGCAAAAAAAGATTTACCTAGCGATTTAGACAGCGACCCGACAGTGTTGGAATTGGACTTTTCAGAAATTCCTATTGTTAATATTAATCTTTCAGGAGATTTTGAAATTGACCAACTCAAAGGTTATGCCGAATACCTCGAAGACGAACTCGAAACCCTTGCTGAAGTTTCAAAAGTAGATATTTCCGGCTCTGTTGATAGAGAAATACAAATCAATGCCGACGTGCATAAAATGCAAGCACGAGAGATATCCTTCGATGATATTGCTGCCGCTATTCGGGCAGAAAATATTGCTATTTCAGGTGGCGATGTGTTGATTCAAGATTACCGACGCTCGTTGCGTGTTTTTGCCGAATTCCGTTCCGTACAAGAAATTGCCGATATTATTATTAGTGCAGAAGACCAAAATATTATTCATCTCAAAGATGTTGCTCAGGTAAAGGATACTTATGTAGAACGAAAAAGCTATGCAAGGCTGGCTACAAATAAATTTCTTAGCGAAGGCAGCTATCCGGTTGTGTCTTTGAGAGTAATTAAAAAAAGTGGTGAAAACCTCATTAATGCTTCAAAGAAAATACAGAAAATTCTCCGAGAATCGAAAGGTACAGAGCTACCAAAAAACCTCAATATCATCCTCACAGAAGATCAAGCCGATCAAATGAAACAACAACTCAGCGACTTAGAAAACTCTATTATATCAGGGGTCATACTCGTCATATTGGTATTGTTATTTTTTATGGGTTTGCGTAATGCTATTTTCGTGGGTATTGCTATCCCGCTCTCTATGTTCATCGCTTTTATGGTACTCAATATTCTGGGTATTACTATTAATATTGTTGTGTTGTTTGCGCTGATACTCGCCTTGGGGATGCTCGTAGATAATGCCATTGTAGTTATCGAAAATATCTACCGGCTAAAAGAGCAAGGGTTTACTAATATGAGAGCAGCTAAAGAAGGCGTCGGCGAAGTGGCAGTAGCCATTATCAGTTCTACAGCAACTACGCTGGCAGCTTTTACGCCTTTGGCTTTCTGGGGAGGACTTATGGGTAAGTTCATGCGGTTTTTACCTATTACATTAATTGTGGTACTGGCTTCTTCTCTATTTGTAGGTTTAGTGATTAACCCAGTAATTGCATCGAGTTTTATCAAGGTCTCAGACTTCAAGACACAGCCCAATAAAAAAAGATTGGTTATCGTCGCTATTGCACTAATTGTGTTGGCTATCCCTTGTTATTTTGCCTTTGATAATTATTTATTAGCTAATATACTAATTACATTTGCGTTTATTACTTTAGCTAATGCCTTTATAATCAAGCAGATATCTTATTGGTTTCAGAACTCATTACTGAGCAGATTAGAGCAGCTATATTTGCGCGTATTAAGAAAAATGTTGAAAGGGTGTATACCGGCTTTTACTGTTGGTGGAACGTTTGTATTTCTTGTGTTGGCGATCGTAGTATTTGCACTGAACTTACCTTCAACAGTGCTATTTCCCACCAACAACCCTAATTATATTTATATGTATATGGAAGCCCCGTTGGGGACAGACGTAAAAACGACAGACAGAATTTCCGAAAAATTTGAAAAGAAAGTATATGAAGTATTGACACCTTACAAGCACGTTATAGATGCTATCGTTATCAATACTGGGCAGAATACAAGCGATCCTAAGAAGAGTTTCTCAGTAGGAGGATCTGCTAATTTTACCCCTCATAAAAGTAAAATAAGTATTAGTTTTACTAGCTACGAAAAAAGAAAGGATGTTAGCACGGCTAAAATCATGCAAGATCTCACAGAGATGTCCAAAGGTTTTTCAGGGGTAAAAATTATCACCGACAAAGATACGCAAGGACCGCCAGTCGGCAAACCTGTTAATATTGAGGTAACCGGTGAAAACTACATTAAATTAATTGAAGAGGCAGAAAAAATAAAAGCCTTAATTGAGCAATCAGGTATTACAGGTTTAGACGGGCTTTCGCTTGATTTGGAAATTGGAAAACCTGAATTAATGGTCAATATCGATAGAGAAAAAGTCAGGCGTTATGGTGCTTCTGCTGGTATGATTGGCAATACACTCAGGACTGCTATTTATGGGCAAGAACTTTCTAAATTTAAAGATGGAGAGTATGAATATCCCATCCAGTTGCGTTTAGCTGAAGAGTATCGCTATGATATTGCTGCGCTAAACAACCAGCGGCTGACTTTTAGAGATAAAAAAGGTAAAACACACCAAGTGCCAATTTCTGCTCTGGCAAACCTCGAATACAGTAGTACTTTTGGTTCAGTAAAAAGAAAAGACCTCGACAGAGTAATTGTTGTTAATGCTAATATTATTGAAGGATATAACGCTAATAAAATTGTGGCTTCTATCAAGCGCTTGCTTAATACGCATCAAATGCCAATAGGCTATTCCTTTAAGTTTACGGGCGAACAACAAGAGCAAGCCGAAGCCCAAGCCTTTTTGACACGTGCAATGGCCATCGCTGTGGCATCAATTTTCTTGATTTTGGTCTCGCAGTTTAATTCAACTATCAAACCCTTCATTATTGTAGGTTCGGTAATATTCAGTTTGATAGGTGTTTTGTTAGGGCTAATTATCTTCCGAGATGATTTTGTAATTATTATGACTGGTGTTGGCATTATTTCTTTAGCTGGTGTAGTAGTGAACAACGCCATTGTACTGATAGACTACATCGATTTAGTCAGAAAACGTAAGAAAAAAAGTTTGGGTTTAAAAGAAAGCCAACGACTTAATAAGCGAGATTTGGTTGAATGCCTCGTAGAGGGAGGCTATGCCCGGCTGCGTCCTGTGTTGCTCACAGCTATTACTACAGTGCTGGGCTTGATTCCGCTGGCAATAGGACTCAATATTGATTTTTTCGGTTTATATGCTCATTTTAACCCTCATATCTACTTGGGCGGTCCTAATGCAGGTTTTTGGGGGCCTATGGCTTGGACAGTTATTTATGGGCTTATTTTTGCCACTTTTCTCACCTTGCTCGTAGTGCCTACTATGTATTATTTATCGGATAGAATAGGAGTGTTTTTAGTCCGTATTTCGGGTGAAAAATGAAGCAAAATTTACTATACTTTTTTGTCAGGCTTAAAATATCAAGTGAAGAATAAAGGGTACTTAAAAAAATTGTATGTATTTACTTTCTGATTTGCTAATTCTTTAACTTTATGAAAGATACCCTAAAAGTATATCAAAAGAGATTGACGAATTTAAGTGGCAAAAATCGGTCTTTGTTACTACTCCAACTGGCGCAAAGCCGCTTTATTGATATTTGTTCATTCGATTTTTTATGCAATAAACCTGCTTTTCATATTGTCAAGAGCCTAATTGCCCGAAAAAGTCCCATCCAGTTGTGTCCTGTGGTAGACAGCCGTGATAGTGCCAGTAACAAAGTTAGTACACGACTGAGAATCGTGTATCGCAACGACCGCATGATTTTTGAAGAGACCGGTACCGAAGACCTATACGTGGGCTACCCTTTCATCATAGGAAAAATGAATAATGATATGCCCATTTATGCACCGCTAGTCTATTTTCCTATAGCACTACAAATAGAGCATGGCACTTGGGTAATTAAATTACGCAAAGATGTAGAAATTGGTTTTAATAAAACCTTATTACTGGCTTTTTCCCACTTTAATTATATCAACTTTGAAACATCTTTTTTAGAACACAGTTTTGAAAACGGCTCTAAAGAAATTACTACTTTTTTTACCGAATTATATCACCTGTTGGAAAACTCTCCCTTTGAAGTCAACTTCAATAGAGAAATGTTTGCACAAAAAATAAGCCCTTTTTGCAGTTATAAAAAAGCAGATTTTGAAAGATCTTTTGAGACCGGAAAATTAAAACTCGTCCCGCAAGCAGTATTGGGTTTATTTCCACAGGCTTCTTCTTACCTAAGCCCTGATTATGAGCAGCTAATTAAAGACCAAAATTTTAAAGATCCCGAAGATTTCTTCGAAGCGCAAATTCATGATCACCCTTTTGAAAAACCAATTAGAGAGGAGGAAACACTTGCCCCCTATGCTTTAGATACCTCGCAGGAAGAAGTACTCAGAGCTGTAAAGTCTGGTCAATCGGTGGTAGTGCAAGGACCTCCCGGTAGCGGAAAATCTGAACTGATTTGTAATCTCATTTGCGATGCCATTGCTCAAAAGCGCAATGTATTGTTAGTATGCCAAAAAAAAGTAGCACTCGACGTCGTATATCGGCGTTTGGAAGAAAAAAAATTTAGTGATTTTACTGCACTTGTACATGACTTTAAAAATGATAGAAAAGCTATCTACAACAAAATAAAGTGTCAGATTGAATTTTTAAAGTTTTTCGAGCGAGAAAACGCACACTTCGATACCATTTATTTGGAAAGAACTTTTCTCAAGTTAAGCCGCGAAATTGCTACCATACAAGAGCAGTTAGATGAATTTAAAAAAGCCTTATTTGACATCAAAGACTGCGGCCTATCGGTAAAAGAGCTATACCTGAGTAGTAGCTTGGAAAAACCTATCATAGCACTCAAGCAAGAGTATGCACATTTTCACTTTGACAAACTTGATGCTTTTATCAGCACACTGCGCACTTATTTTACCTATGCACAGGATTTCGATAAACCGGGTTATGTGCTAAAAGATGGGCTTTCTTTTAAAGATTTCAATATTAATGATCTGCAGGCACTAAAAAAGGTAGTGAAAGAAATACCCACTTACTGTAGCAAACTATTCTCACAGCTTGAACATACTCTCGAAAGCAAAGCCAACCTCAGCGAATGCGAATGGCTCATAAGCAAAACTAGGGACTTCAAAGATTTTTTAGATATGCTAAAAGACCCGCTGGTTTTTAAGTATTTTAAAAGCAGTATTCAAGACAAAAATGCCGATTTATTATGGCTCATTAAGCGAAAAAAAATATTGCTCAACAGTTTTCGATCTATTGGAATAGAGACTCATCTCAACAGTGAGTTTTTACTGGCTTGCTTAGAGAAAGCAGATAAAGCCTTGAAGGCCAATAATAAATGGTTTACAAAAATTTGGTGGAATTTTTTTTCTAAAGATAAAGCCTATTTAGAAAATATTATCCTACTCAATCGGTTGGAAAAAGAAACTAAACCACTTGAATTATTGATAGAACGGATAGATAACCGACTTAATTTTGAGCATAACCTAACCGCCCTGACCAAAGCAAAATGGTTAATTGACATCCCCGATGATTATCAATATGAAAGTTTTGTAGACTGGTTTGATGCATACATCTGTGCGCTACAAGCAAAGGATTTATTCCATAATTTGAGTAAGGGTATGCGCTACCTGAAAATAGACTCTTCTAACTATGAAGACCTCAACAAAAATATTACTGAAATACTCAAGCTGGTAGCAGATTTAACCCTACAAAAACAGCAATGGCTACAATATGTGAGCAAGAAACAAATCAATACGTTAATAGACAATCCCTCGGGCGCAGAGCAAATGATCAAAGCCTTAGATCGAGATTTTGATAGCCTATGCGAATACCACAAACTCAAAGATAATTTGAAAACCTATGAAATCACCACTATTAACAAACTCATTAAAGCCGTAGGAGGATACGACATTGAATCGGCTATCGCGCTTTTTGAGAATAGCCTTAGAATTACTTGGATCAATCATATAGAAGCCAAGTATCCTATTTTGCGCAGTGTTTCTTCACTTAAGCTCGAGCAACTCACTGAGGCATTGGTCGGTGCTATCAAAGAAAAGCAGCAAATTACCGAGAAAATTACACTTATGAATGTACGAGAACGTACTTACAAAGATGTTACCTACAATAGGGTACATAATATGGTTACTTACCGAGATATTAAACATCAGGTAAGTAAAAAACGCTATATATGGCCTTTGCGCAAGTTAATCCAACATTTCCACAGCGAAATTTTTAACCTTATACCCTGTTGGATGGCTTCGCCCGAATCGGTTTCTGCTGTTTTTCCCATGGAATCCCTATTCGATTTGGTTATCTTCGACGAAGCCTCGCAATGTTTTGCCGAAAAAGGTATTCCCGCCATGTATAGAGGTAATCAGGTAGTAGTAGCAGGTGATAGCCAACAGTTACAACCCTTTGACTTATATCGCCCCCGATGGGAAGAAGCAACAGACGATAATCCCGCCTTAGAAGTAGACTCGCTGCTCGACCTAGCCACACGGTATCTGAACGAAATGCAACTCAGCGGACATTATAGAAGTCAGTCGTTGGACTTGATAGATTTTTCTAACCAACATTTTTATAAACGACGATTGCAATTTATTCCGAACTACCAAATACTTGCACAAAACCAGCCGGGAATTATCTTTAAAACTGTTGACGGAATATGGCGAAACAATCGAAACTCTGCCGAGGCAAATCAAGTAGTCGATCTAGTGAAACGCCTGCTCAGCCAGGGTATTAGTAGTATGGGTGTTATTACTTTCAATTATTACCAGCAAGCACTTATACAAGACTTATTGGACGAATGTGGTGAAAATATTCCCAGTGAAGTATTTGTTAAAAATATAGAAAATGTGCAAGGCGATGAAAGGGACATAATTATTTTTTCGGTAGGCTATGCTCCTGAACCCTCAGGTAAAATGAATGTACAATTCGGCACCCTGAATTTACCTAAAGGAAAAAATCGCTTGAATGTAGCTATTACTAGGGCACGTAAGAAGGTTTACGTCTTGTGTAGTTTTTTGCCTTCTCAGTTGAAGGTAGATCATACTAAAAATGAAGGACCTAAATTATTAAAAAACTACTTGTCTTATGCTTTGAATGTTTCCACAGGAAAATATCGACCAGCTATTTCATCTTTTGAGCATAAAGAAAACCCGTGTTACCTTAAAGATAAAATTAAAGACATTTCACTCCAACATGTGTACTTTGAGTCCTATCTGCCTTTTGCAGATCTCACAGTAAAAGACCACGAAAAAAAGTGCCGCAGCGTGGTGTTTACAGACGATGATTTGTTTTATCAGTCTAATAATGCCAAAGATGTTTTTGCCTATACACCTATCACACTTGCCAAAAAAGGATGGAAATATATCCGTTTTTATAGTCGTCATTTTTGGAAAAACAATGAAGATTTCAGAGTACAACTAACCAGATTTGTCAGTGAATAACTTTCATTTAAAATTGATATTTTCTTAAAAAATTATATCGATATATTTAACAAAATGTATGCGTTGTTTATATATGGGTATTGTGTAGGCAACAAAACTTTTGGAAAATTTTTGTACATCACAAAAAAAATGTACCTTTGTGACCACCTCGGTTGGGAACTATGATTCGGACATTAAACAAAAACGGCTGGAGCCTTTACTATCGGATCAGTCTGAAAAACCCAAAGTCCATATCGCCTTTGGCATGTGGGTGATTCACTAAAGAAACGCATACCTCAATATGAAATTAACACAATCGGGCTGTGTAATACTTTCGCAGCTTAATTCGCTCATTGAACAACTAAAAAAAGAAGAGTATTATATGCCGATGGAAGTTCTTTTTAATAACTCTATCGGTAAACATGTCCGGCATATTATAGAATTTTTTGAGGTAATGCTTGAGTCTTTAGAATCTTCCTACCTTAATTATGACGATAGATCTCATAACCAACTACTAGAAACTAATCCTGCCTTTGCCATACAAACCATTAGTGAACTAAAAGAAAAAATTATTCAAATAGATACTGATATACCCCTGAAGATGGGTTCTTGCTATGCCTCTTACTTGGGCGGAGACGCTATTATACACACTTCACTGCAGAGAGAGATGCTTTATACTATCGAGCACAGCGTACACCACATGGCTATTATTAAAATTGCAGTTAACCACTTGGGTAGAAAAGTTTTTTTGCCCGAAAACTTTGGCGTTGCACAGTCTACCATTAATTATCAGAAAAGGTGAAGAATGGCTGATTTTCAGCTTTATTTCGAGCTAGGTTTCCAGCATATCGCAGATATACGGGCTTACGACCATATGGTGTTTATCCTTTCATTATGCGCTGGTTACCGCCTTTCAGAATGGAAGAACCTACTTATATTAATTACTGCTTTCACTATCGGACACGCTACTACTTTAATACTCGCCACTACTAATATCCTTACTATTCCCGAGTATATTATAGAGTTTATAATTCCACTTACTATATTATTCGCAGCACTGTACGCTATATTTGGAAAGAAAAATGAAACATACCAACGACATCTAAACTTTTACTACCTCATTATTTTAGTTTTTGGCTTTATACATGGCATGGGTTTTTCTAACTACCTCAAAGCAATTTTAGGAAAATCAAATCAGCTAGTAATACCTTTGCTTAGTTTTAACTTGGGTGTGGAAATGGGCCAAATGTTTATCCTATCCATTGTGATGCTTATCAGCTTTATTGGAGTAGAACTTATGAAAATAAAACCCAATTACTGGCGATTGCTTTTATCCTATATAGCAGCTTTTATTGCCATCATTTTACTTCCTCTCTGGTAGATAAAAACAATTTACTTATAATATTGCATTTTTAATTAAAAAATATTCAATAAATAAACTATTTTTTTAAAAATTTTGTATTTTTATTATATTTTTTTGTAAAATTTGTATTTTACAAAAAAAATACATTTCTTTGCATTACCCTTAATACTGTAAGGTGATGAAACCGGCAGCCATGCCCTCCTATCTCGGGGGTGGAGAACTCAGGACAAACCTATTAGGCTAACTACTCCGTGAAGGTTCGAATCCTTCCCTTACAGCTTTTACAGAACAAGTCGGTGTTGATAATATTGCTAGTAGACAAATTGAAGCTAATTTAAATATTCTGACATCAGAAAGTCCTCACTCGATTGCGCAGCTTGTTGCGAAAAAAATCGCCCTTTAAATTAAAACTTGAAATATAAAAGAAAAAAAAAGGACAAAAAATCAATAATAGTACATCTGCTTGCAACAGATACCTCATTTCCATATTCCTCACATAAAAGCTATTCACCCCGTACCACAGCAGCGTATAAGCTAAAGCAACAATATGTATTGGAGGCTCAATAATTCCTGTTTTTTTTAGCAAAAAAAGCAGAGCTGCCAAACCCAGAATAATCGTTAAGGTACGGTAAGAAAACAGCACATAAACCGCTATATTTAACAGTGCATTTTGATGCTCAGCAGTCAGCCTGTTTTTAAATAATGCCTTACTAAAGTTTGATAGCGGAACGCCTAAGTAATAATTAAGAGCATTATATTGTTGCTGATGCTCAATAAGTTGGTTTATTATATCTACAATTTCATCATTACAAGATTGGTTTTCATATAAAGGTTTATCTACCATGCCTTGCTGAAAACGACGGTAACTAAATCCCTCACCACATTTGCGCAGTAGAACTACTAATTGAATAAATTGCAAAGAGTCTTCAGGGTGAACCATCACAGCGGTAGGTATGTCCACTGCTTTATTGAGAATAATCTGGCTAAACAATGGTTCGCTGTTAGTTTGCATGCCGAAAATATAATCTACAAAAAACATATAATCCGGAGCATAAATACCGTGTTCGTTAAGTTTTTGTGTAAATATCAATTTTTTAGAAATTAGAAAATTTCTCAAAGGCCAAGCAATATATATCGCTGTAAATGCAAGAGAAAATACCAAGGTGTAACGTATTAGAATCTCTCTTTGCTGGCTGTACACGTAAATGATAGACAGAATAAGTAATGGTACTAGTAGCAACAATTGCAAGCGTAACAGCACGGCAAAGGCAATAAAAATACCTGATAATAAATAACTAGCATTTGTACTTTTACGAGTAAAAAAATACAGACTCAAAAATAAGAAAAAGATACTCAAGCTTTCGGCAATAAGCAAAACACTCTGCACAATGGCAAAAGGATAAATAGCATATAAAAAACAAGCAAATAAAGCGGTGCGATGAGCAGCGACCTGAGTAAAAGATTTGGAAATGATATGATAAATTAAATAAACACAGGCCGCGTCCATAAAAACTTGTATAAAAACCATCACTTGAAAAGCCCGTTCGGTTTGTTGTCCACAAATCAAGTAGACAAGTCCTATAAAAACAGCATAACCGGGCGGACGAGAAAAATAGCCTGTGTTGCTCCCCAGCTCATCGGTGTAAATACCATATTCAAAGAAATTTTTTACAAAAGTGAGCCAATGGTAGGTGTCTCCAACCATCTCATCACCAACAACATAAAAGTGTTCTTTACCAAAAAACACTTCTGCTCCGAAAAGCAAAAAAGCAAAACGAAAAACAAGGGAAAGTAGGAAGATATACCAATATATCTGGCGATAATGCTTATCCGTATATATCAAAAATTTAGTGAACATCAGAAGCAACTGCTCCATCTATATTTAGTAATCAATGAAAAATGTTCCTTCATACCCAGACAGAATTTTATGGCTAATTATGGGGTTCTTCTGCGCCTGCTTTCATATAGAATAATGAATAATGAAGACATATAAAATGGAATGAGTAATATTCTATATCGCATCAAAGTACCAAAATTAAAACTGGCAATTCCCACTGTAAAAGCAAACCCAATAGAAAAAACAACACATAACCTAACCAGAGGGTTAGTTAATATTTTGTGTACAGCTCGGAACAGCCCGACCTTATAGAATACCCATAGAGTGAATAAAAGAAAAAAAGTTGATTCCAATGCTGAGACAAGCATCACTGGATTCTTAACCTCTGTGAGATAAGGGCGAAATAAAGCCACATTAACAGCTTGGGGGAAAGCTATCAGCAGGCTTTCGATGCTACCGTCTAAGTTACCTATTTTATAACCAGCACCACTTTGTGTTTGACTCACATGATACAACCACTTAGCAGATATATGTACTTTATCAGCCAACTTAGAGAGTTCATATGCCGTGCCTTCAGTTGCTTTAGTAATGATAAAATAACCCAAAGCAAGGCCTAGTATTATAGCAAAAGGACGAATTACTGATCTGAGAAACTTAATTCTGATGCGGTTGGTATTCTCATCGAGTATCCATAAAATAGCAGGCGGAAAAAAAATCAAAATGATATATACTCTTAATACAAACAAGATACAGGTGGTTGTAGTGATAATCAAGAGATTTTTCAACAAGCTCTTTTTTTCAATAGCTCCTCGATAAAACGCATAAAATAACCAAGCCAGCGAACCAAGGGCAATAGTATCTTTCATCAAACCTGAACCCCAAAAAAATAAAGAAGGGATAAAAAAAATAGCAATGGCAAACTGTTTATGCAGGTAAGGATATAAATCATAAAAAATTTTGAACATCGCCCATAAACCAAAAAAACTTATCATAGCGAAAAAAATAGCAATAACGGGATAAGAATCCAAACCAATAACGCCAAAAATAGAAGCAATTTGCGGCACAAGCATATCATTAGGATTATCATCAAAAAACATTGTTTGTAAATACATATAAGTATCCCGGTCGGGATCTCTAGGAAAAAACACTATTTTAGCCCATGTGAGTGGAGAGCTTTCCCAAAAAGCTTTGTACATAATTTTTGTATGCCAATAATACATGTAGGTATCACCAGTAATATAATAATGCTGATAAATCACACCAACAGCAATTGCACCTATTATTTTGAGTGTTAGTGCAGGAAAATAATATTTTCTTGTAACAGAGTCTGTGAGATGCCTGCGCCTCATGTAGGCGTAGCTATAAATAAAAATAGCATACAGAGGGGTATATAAAAAATCACTCATAACCATTTGCGACTCATACAAAGGCGGCCACCCGGCTTTCCAAATAAAATACAGAGAAGAAAGAATTGATGTATAGTTTATATTTTCTATCATTTAGTGATATTTGTATGGTAATAAACGTAAAATTACAGCAAATACTCTCATACTCACTCTATTCACTAAAAAGCCCTTTATGGATACTAAAAACCTCAATACTAAAGATTATATTGTTATTAAAGGAGCCAAAGTTAATAACTTAAAAAATATCAGTTTAGCCATTCCGCGTAACCAACTCATTGTCATTACGGGGGTGTCCGGATCTGGTAAATCTTCCCTTGCCTTTGATACACTTTTTGCCGAAGGGCAGCGAATGTACGTAGAAAGCTTAAGTGCCTATACGCGCCAGTTTCTCGGACGCATGGAAAAACCACAGGTAGATTATATCAAGGGCGTTTGCCCCGCCATTGCTATCGAACAAAAGGTAAATACTAAAAATCGAAGATCTACTGTAGGAACAACTACTGAAATTTACGACTATCTGAAACTTTTATATGCACGTATTGGCAAAACATATTCGCCAGTATCGGCTAATTTAGTAAAAAAAGATTACGTCAGCGACATTGTCGAAGAAATCTATACTTTTCCCGAAAATACTAAACTCCTTATTTCAGCACCACTAAAAATTGGGGAAAGTAATAGGATAAGAGAAGCACTCCAGATATGCTTACAAAAGGGCTTAACCAGAGTAATCATTGCAGATAAATTATATTTTATTGAAGAAATTATAGCAGAGATACCTAAAGGAAATATTCGCATACTCATCGATAGAAATCAAGGAAAAAACAACAAAGAAAATACTTTCAGGCTGAGTGACTCTATACAAACCGCCCTGGTCGAAAGTAATGGCATTTGTATTATAGATTTTTTAGTGCCGGGCAAAGAAAAAACTATCCGCCAATATTCAGACCGCTTTGAAGCCGATGGTATTCGTTTCGAAGAACCCAGTGTAAATTTTTTCAGCTTTAATAATCCCTACGGAGCTTGCAAGCGTTGTGAGGGTTTTGGTTCTATATTAGATATAGCCCCCGACAAAGTAATTCCCGACAAAGAACTATCCGTATACGAAGGTGCTATTGCTCCTTGGAGAGGAGAAAGTATGTCGAAGAAATGGCTCAAACCCCTCATCGACCATGCCGATCATTTCGACTTTCCAATCCATCGGTGCTACTATGCCTTAAGCGAGGCAGAAAAAGAGTTACTCTGGAATGGAAATCAATACTTTAAAGGGCTACATGCTTTTTTTGAATTTTTAGCATCTAATACATTAAAAATACAATATCGCGTCATGATTTCCCGCTATAGAGGCAGAACAGTTTGTCCTGAGTGCAAAGGTACACGCCTACGAAAAGATGCCGGATACGTAAAAATTAACGGCCGTTCACTCATTGATTTGTTACTATTGTCTGTCAATGAACTGGTATCCTTTTTTAATAATTTATCACTTGATGCCACAGAAGAAAAAATTGCCAAAAGATTACTCACCGAAATTAAAAATCGCCTCGGCTATTTGGAAAAAGTCGGCTTGGGCTACCTCAATCTCAACCGGCTTACTGCCACCCTCTCAGGCGGCGAATACCAACGCACTAAACTTTCTGTCTCACTGGGCAGTGCGCTGGTAGGCTCAATGTATATCCTCGACGAACCCAGTATCGGGCTGCACCCCAGAGACACGCAAAACCTAATTAAAATACTGAAAGAGCTTAACAAAATAGGTAATACTGTTATTGTGGTAGAACACGAAGAAGATATTATGGAAGCTGCTGAGCAAATTATAGACATTGGTCCCGAAGCAGGTGTACTGGGCGGAGAATTGGTCTTTCAAGGAAGTTTATCTGAAATTAAAAAACAAAAAACCGGACATACCGCATGCTTTCTCAACGGACTAGATAAAAACCCACTGCCTCTGATTCGCAGAAAATGGAGTCAGTCAATAGTTGTAGTGAAAGCTAATAAACACAACCTGAAAAATATTCAGGCTACTTTTCCGCTCAATACTATTACAGCTGTTACGGGCGTAAGCGGCTCAGGAAAATCCACCCTAGTCCGAGAAATTCTACAAGAGGAACTTACAAAAATACTCACAGAAACAGGGCAAATTTCAAATAACATACAAGGAGATACCGAAGTACTCACAAGTATAAAGTTTGTAAATCAAAGCCCAATCGGTAGATCCTCACGTTCTAATCCCGTAACTTATGTAAAAGCCTACGATTTTATTCGCAAATTGTTTGCCGAACAGTTTCTTGCTAAACAACAAGCCTATAAGCCAGCTATGTTTTCTTTTAACGTGGATGGCGGACGATGTGAAGAATGCCAAGGGGATGGAAGAGTAAAAATTGAAATGCAGTTTATGGCAGATGTTTATCTCAACTGCGAAATTTGCCAAGGTAAACGCTTCAAAGATGAAATACTCGAAATTACTTATCAGGGTAAAGATATTGCTGATGTACTTGACATGACCATTGCCGAAGGTATAGATTTTTTCAAAGACCAACCCAAAATACTCGAAAAGTTACAGCCACTTTACGATACTGGTTTGGGATATATTTGCTTGGGGCAATCTTCCAATAGCTTAAGCGGCGGTGAAGCACAAAGGGTTAAACTGGCCTCTTTTTTAGTGAGAGGGCATATCAAAGCGGGTGAACATATCTTATTCATTTTCGACGAACCAACCACCGGCTTGCACTTCCATGATATTAAAAAGCTCATGTGTGCCATTAATCAATTAGTGGAAAACGGACACTCGGTAATTATCATTGAACACAACATGGAAGTAGTTAAGCTTGCCGACTGGATTATCGATCTAGGGCCGGAAGGAGGAGCAAAAGGCGGACGTGTCTGCTTTGAGGGTACACCCGAAGAGCTTATCAAGCATAAGGATAATCATACGGCGAGGTTTCTAAAACAGAAGTTTAGGTAGTGAAAATAATTTAAAGCACTAACTATTGTAATACATATATCCCAGGCTAGCTTGCGCAGAAACATTCCTCTGCTCAGTGGCTTTTGTAAACCAATAAACTGCTTTTTCGTAATTCTTCCTAATTCCATAACCTTTCTGATACATAACACCTAAGCTGTATTGTGCGGACGCATCTCCCTGCTTGGCAGCTTTTGTGTACCAATAAACTGCCTTTTCGTAATCCTCAGTAACCTCCGTTCCATAATAATAATCTTTTCCTTTTTTATACCATTTTTTATCGTGTCCATACTTACTATTGTAGGAGAAATATCGGGATTTAAATTATCGCCAAAACAAACTTTATCACCGATCAAGCCATAAGTCACTGGGACTTGACTGGAGTCATGAGCCTTAATACGATTATATACAGATCTTTTGATGTCATCTAAACATCCTCCCTACTTATTTCATCCATAAAGTAATCCATATAAGGGTTGTCATCTGCTACTCTGCTGTTTTTTTGAGTTGTAAAGCATATTTCAGCATTATCAAGAGTTTTTACTGCAGTAAAACCCCTTGCACCTAAAGACCTAGACCAAGTAAATGGGTTACTTCGGCAAGCATCCAATATAACCACTTTAGGTATGTCAGCGTTGTTAATTTTTTCAATACATAATCCACATTAATTGCTTCTATGGCAACCTCATCTTTGGAAGCTGGATTGCATCAATTGGAATCAAGAAATTTTCTCCTTCAATCTCAAAACCATGCCTCATATAAGCAACCAGCGCAAGCTCATACAACTGGTATTTGTTTGAAAAGTCGTTAATTATTGATGCCATCTGCTTTCTGGTCAAATCTCTTCCTATGAGTACGTCAAAACCTAAATTTTTTAGCGTTGATTCTAGCCGTTTTGCTGTTGGTATGGGATGCATCAATCCACCATTAATGTAGCTGTTGTTGGCAATAATTAATGCAATTCGCTTTTTAGTATTGTTTTTTGCACCGTCCAATTCCTATAATATTTTTGGGTATGGACGAAGCCAGCTGCGAGTACGACCAGCAGAGTTAAGATAATTTTTTTCATAATCTTACAGGTTTATTAATTTAATTCATAAAGTAATTTGAGAACCCGATTCAGGACAAAAAACACGCCAGTCATCGCTACTCTTTCTTACCACTCACTCGCACAGCTCTAGAAAATAAAGAGATATTTTTATTGAAAAGAAAACGAAAAAGCAGCTTTGTCCAAGAAGTATGGTATTTTAAAGTGTTGTAATATTCGGGTGCTATCTTCCGCACTTTAGGCAGATTATGCCAAGGTACTGCCATAAAATCGTGATGTTCATTATGGTGTCCTATATTGAAGTTTATTTTATTGAGTATTCCATAATAGCTATAAGTTTCCTGTGGGCTAGAGGTGAGGTAATGCTCTTGCACCCAGCGCGCGCCCAGCGGATGTAGTCCAAGGCAAAAAAAGAAACACAGCATCAAATAAATCAGGGCAGCAGGCCCCCACAGCCAAACAACCAAAGTATCAAAAGCAAGCATAAGCAATAAGTTCATAATCGTGTAAGTATCAAAGAAATGCACTTTAATTCTTGAGGTTCTGGCAACCTGAAAAATAGGAAAAAATAACAACCACATAGCCTTACCTAAGGTAGAATTACTGACCATGCGTGCTTCCCATTTACTAGGCAAATCGGCATCGAGAATTTCATCGCCTTGGTGCTTGTGATGCATCAAATGATATTTGCGAAATGAAACAGAGATAGGAAAACCATTGGGAAAATCGCAGAGAATACCTGCCCAAATATTCAGTTGCTTTTTCTTAAAAATCAAATTATGTGACGACTCATGGATGAGTGTAAACAAAGAATGGTTAAAAAATGCACCAATAAAATAAGCAACCAACAGCAACACCCACCAAGGCTGAGTACTACAAAACCAGGCAAGAACAATTTGGCAAGTTACTAAACCAAGTATACCCAAAAAACTGTAAGGATTTCGTCCCATCAACTTTTTAATTTCGGGATGTTTACGTAAAATTTCTTTAGTGCGATTAAAATGAGGCTCTTGTTCTTGAGATAATAAAAATTGAAGTTCAGATTTACTAGACATGATAAAATAGAAAATTTGGCGTGAAAATTTCAAATTCAATAGAAAAAACAAGCTTAACAAATATAGAACAAAATTATTGAAAAAGTAAGAACTTATCAATAGCAATCTGCAAAAATAACTGTATTTTCGCAGCAAATTTATCAAGAGTATGAAAAAAATCTTATTTATAGATAGAGACGGAACCATCATCATAGAGCCACAGCCCTCGCAGCAGGTAGATTCTTTAGAAAAACTTGAATTTCTTCCTCATGCCATCCAAAACCTATGTAAGATTACTACGGAACTTGATTATGTTTTAGTGATGGTAACTAATCAAGACGGGTTAGGCACTGAATCATTTCCCGAGGACACTTTCTGGCCAGCGCATAACAAAATGTTGCTCACCTTAGCAAACGAAAACGTCAGGTTTGATGATATACTAATAGACAAAAGTTTCCCACACGAAAACAAACCCACACGAAAACCAAATACAGGCTTATTAACTAAATACATAAATGGAGCTTATGATTTAAAAAACTCATACGTCATTGGAGATAGATTAACAGATATCGAATTAGCCAAAAACTTGGGAGCTAAAAGTATCTACTTTTCTTCAACGCCACCGAATCGGCATGCTGAGCATTGTCATTTAATTACAGAAAATTGGCATGGCATCTATCAATTTCTTCGCCTGCCGCACAGAAGTTTTTTTATATCTAGACAAACAAAAGAAACAACAGCCAAGATCGGTATTAATTTGGACGGCAATGGGTACTCAAACATCCACACAGGCATTGCGTTTTTCGACCATATGCTCGAGCAGCTAGCAAAACACTCAGGAATCGACCTAGAAATTCAAGTCAAGGGCGACCTAGAAGTAGACGAGCATCATACGATTGAAGACACTGCCATTGCACTGGGAGAAGCTTTCTATCAAGCACTAAGTAATAAATTAGGAATAGAACGCTACGGATATTGTCTGCCCATGGACGACTGCCTAGCGCAGGTGGCTATCGATTTTGGGGGCAGAAATTGGATTGAGTGGAAAGCAAAATTCAAAAGGGAAATGATAGGCAAAATGCCGACCGAAATGTTTTATCACTTTTTTAAATCATTTTCTGACAGCGCAAAATGTAATTTGTATATCAAAGCTGAGGGAAAAAATGAACACCATAAAATAGAAGCGATATTTAAAGCCTTCGCAAAAAGTATTAAAATGAGTAAAAAAAGAGATATCAACCACATGATTTTACCCAGTACGAAAGGAATATTATAAAATTTTCACTGATATTTTTTTATAATTAGAAATATAGTTTTACTTTTGCCTTTCCCTTTTATTGATAGATAGATGGGGGACACTTTTTAGCAATAGGTGTTTATTGTGTTCTTTGAAAAGATAGTTAGCAGAAGCGTTATTGAGTTAGCTAAATAACACGTACAGTGACTGGCTTAATGTCAGTTGGTAAGATTTCTACAATGGAGAGTTTGATCCTGGCTCAGGATGAACGCTAGCGGCAGGCCTAATACATGCAAGTCGAGGGGTAACAGGGAGCTTCGGTTCTGCTGACGACCGGCAAACGGGTGCGTAACGCGTATGTAACCTACCTTTGACTGGGTAATAGCGCGGGGAAACTCGCATTAATAACCCATAATACGATATTATTTCCTGATAGTGTTGTTAAAGATTGGTTTCGGTCATTGATGGGCATGCGTCTGATTAGTTTGTTGGTGAGGTAAAGGCTCACCAAGGCTACGATCAGTAGGGGTTCTGAGAGGAAGTCCCCCCACACTGGCACTGAGACACGGGCCAGACTCCTACGGGAGGCAGCAGTAGGGAATATTGGGCAATGGGCGCAAGCCTGACCCAGCCATGCCGTGTGCAGGATGGAGGCTTTCGGGTCGTAAACTGCTTTTATACAGGAATAAGACTTTTGATGCGTCAGGGGTTTGCATTTACTGTAAGAATAAGCACCGGCTAACTCCGTGCCAGCAGCCGCGGTAATACGGAGGGTGCAAGCGTTGTTCGGATTTATTGGGTTTAAAGCGTACGCAGGCGGTCGTGTAAGTCAGTGGTGAAACCCTATGGCTCAACCATAGCAAGTCCATTGAAACTGTATGACTAGAGTATTGGCGGGGTGGGCGGAATTTGTGATGTAGCGGTGAAATGCATAGATATCACAAGGAACACCCGAGGCGAAGGCGGCTCACTAGCCGATAACTGACGCTCATGTACGAAAGCGTGGTTAGCCAACAGGATTAGATACCCTGGTAGTCCACGCTGTAAACGATGATGACTGGATGTTCGGTGCATTGCGCTGAGTATCTGAGCGAAAGCGTTAAGTCATCCACCTGGGGAGTACGCGCGCAAGCGTGAAACTCAAAGGAATTGACGGGGGTCCGCACAAGCGGTGGAGCATGTGGTTTAATTCGATGATACGCGAGGAACCTTACCTGAGCTCGAACATTGGCAGGCGGTAGCAGAAATGTTACTTTCTTCGGACTGCCAGTGAGGTGCTGCATGGCTGTCGTCAGCTCGTGCCGTGAGGTGTTGGGTTAAGTCCCGCAACGAGCGCAACCCTTATGCTTAGTTGCCAGCACGTAATGGTGGGGACTCTAGGCAGACTGCCTGCGCAAGCAGTGAGGAAGGGGGGGACGATGTCAAGTCATCATGGCCCTTACGCTCAGGGCGACACACGTGCTACAATGGGCGGTACAAAAGGTCGCTAGTCTGCAAGGACATGCCAATCTTATAAAACCGCTCTCAGTTCGGATTGTAGTCTGCAACTCGACTACATGAAGCTGGAATCGCTAGTAATCGCGCATCAGCCACGGCGCGGTGAATACGTTCCCGGACCTTGTACACACCGCCCGTCAAGCCATGGAAGTTGGGTGTACCTGAAGCGTGTGACCATACAGGAGCATTCAAAGGTAAAACTAATGACTGGGGCTAAGTCGTAACAAGGTAGCCGTACCGGAAGGTGTGGCTGGAACACCTCCTTTTTGAGTTTATTATGGCTAATGTAGAAACGCTTCTGTCTATCTTTTTAAATTTTGGGTTTGATAAAGCAAATAAGCAGTTTATAAAAGTAGTTATGAACTGCTTAAGTGTTTATAAACATAGCTCAATATATTGGGGCTTATAGCTCAGGTGGTTAGAGTGCTACACTGATAATGTAGAGGTCGCTGGTTCGAGTCCAGCTAAGCCCACTGAAAACCATCCCATAGATAGAGAGCCAATTTTAAATAAAAAGCAAACCTTTCAGAAAGTAGAGAATGGCAGCGGTACGCAAATTTATATTCTTATGTAAAGACAAGACCTTGTATATTTCTTAGTCACAAAAAGGAAGATAAGCCCGCTTGTCGTGAGATTGCAAAATATTTAAAGAAAGCGGGGTTCGATTACTATTTAGATGAGGAAGATACAGCTTTACAAATTGCAGTGCAGTCAAGAAACCCACATCAGATTACAGAAAGTATTAAAAGAGGAATTAGAAATAGTACACATATGTTGTGTGTTATTTCCGAAAAAACTTATAAATCTGATTGAGTTCCTTTTGAAGTCGGATATGGTCATGCTGCAATATAAAATGATACAAAAACGACCAAGTCAAAATGGGGAAATTGATAATGTATTTCGCTTACCTTTTATTCAGAAGAAAAAATCATGTCAAAGAACAGATCATCAACTCGAATTTCCAGATGATGAGCTAATCTCCGAGAGCCTATGTGACCAATAAATAATATAAGCTATTTAAATATTTTATTTATGCTTCTCATTTTTTTTGTTACACCGCTTGTAGTCATGATAAGTAAATAGGATCTAAATATGTGTTGGGAGAGTAATAAAAAATAGTTCAGACTAAGAAATTAAGCCTAAAATGTTTTTTGAACAAACTTAAATTAGATACAACAATAAAGTTGTTATTCCTATTGGAGTCACATATTAAAAAGAAGTACTAAAAAAAATATGCTGATTCATTCATATACATAATATTTCACTTATCTACACGTTTTTGTACATATCGTTTCGAGCATAATTAAGATTGAGGACCTCCGTTCTATTCATGTCTTACGGGTGTAAACATGAATTTTTTACAAAAAAAATTACAAAAATGAATTTATTGAAGGTATCTTTTCCAATTGCTTTATTATTGTTTTTCACTGCCTGTTCAAAGGATAATCCGGTAGTTCCTACTCCCAGTGACGACCCTAATTTTACAATTGTTGCTAATAACGATGGAGTACTCTCCAGTTTCAATCGAAAAGTGGTTGTTTTTGGTATAGATATTTATGCAGTGCCAGTCGTTGAAGACGCTAAATTATTGCACGCTGCCAACGTCATGGCACAATATCTCGATAATGATGAAGATGGAACAGTAGACGACCCACTTGTTTTAGACAACATGATTGAGAACAAAGCTTATTTGGTAATGTGGGCTTCAGAGAGTGATATAAATATAACACCGCCTTCAGACAGATTAGGACAAGATTTAGGAAATGAGGAGACCAATCCTTCGTATGTGTCAAGTGGTTTGACTGGGCGGTTTGATGCTTCCTTGGAAGAAGTGTTGCATATTATTAATAATGCTGGACATTCTTATGCCTATCCACAAGCCTTCGGTCAAAATGCTGGTTCAAAGTTAGCAAATGCAATGGACATTGCCAGAGGCGGACAGTTTATGTCTATTCCCGATCCTTATCCTGCTGACGCGTGGTACACCTATGATGATGTTACCTGCGATTATTCCTCTTGTCAGACTATAGAGTACTTGTACTGGGCATTAACCTCAATGTTAGGCGCACAAGCCACAGATACTCGATTAGCTGAGATTCAACATGAATGGAAACTAAATACCAGAGAAAAAGTACAAGCTACAGATACTGCAATTTTCCAACTTTTAACGAACCCTACATATAAAATGCCAACAATTTTGCCCGATGGAACTTATATGAGATAATTTTCAAAACTTAAGTCAAAAGGAAATGAATAGGAAAAATTTCTTAAAAAAAGGAACACTTGGGATAGGTTCTGTTATCGCTATTCCAACATTAATTACGTCTTGTAAAAAAGATGATGAACCAATCATTCTGAGGTAGTCGGACCGTTTCCACATAAAACACCTGCGAGTATTATTCGAGAAAACATTGTAGGCGACCGTGCAGGTGTTCCGCTCAGAATAAACATAACTGTTCAAAAAACCAATAATAACTGCGCTGCTTTGGAAGGTGTATTAGTGGATGTTTAGATGTGTGATGCCAAAGGCAATTATTCTGAATATGACGGACAATTGGACGGTGATTTTACCAACAATAGCTTCTTGAGAGGGCGACAAACTACAGGTGCTGACGGTAAAGCATCTTTCATTTCTATTTATCCGGGCTGGTATCCTGGTAGAGCACCCCATTTTCATATTGAAATATTGAGAAGCAATGAAACTTCTTTGTTGGTAAGTCAAGTCGCTTTCCCTGAAGACATATCCAACACGGTTTATGCTACTAATGGTGAGTTTGGAAGTAGCCTGAATCGTAATTTAGCAGATTCTGTTACAGGAAATACAACGGATGGTTATACTTTGGAAAAAATCATTAAAGTAGCAGGTTAATAATAGTCTTGAGTTAATTAAGATATGAATGCTAAAAATAGTCAGGATAATGTATTAAAAGAGGGCATGAAAGATGCCCTCTTTTAGTTATTAACCATATATTTTATCTAATTTACTCATAAGTTGTTTTGCCTTACCATCAATACGGACATAATTGTTTGAAAGACTTAACGCAGTACAGCCTATTTGACTACCTTCTTTTTCAATCTCGTGTATAACGATGTTACTTATATTCATCATCTTTTTGATTACTATATTTAGAATTTCACAAATCTACAAAACTTTCCCCCTTCCTGCGCCTTTTCTTTTTCTCTTTTGATAGCAGCGGACTCACTATTTGTTCATATACCTCAAACAAAAACCCTATCCGTGCCTGCTCGTCCGCGAAGGGCTGCGGACGGTAGCAAAGGTCTACCGCCTTATCCAATTGCTGATGGGCTTTGACTAAGACAGGCGGCATGGTCAAAGGGTCGTACAAATCGGCTAAGCTGCTCTCTGGAAACTGCTCCCGCACTTGCAAAACCCGCTGGGCTTTGCTCTCCACTGCCTTTACATTTTTAGAGAGCGGCTCCTTAGCCCACGGAAAATTGTTGTAGACAATATCTTTAGAATATCTATATTCATTGCCCAGTCGTCCACAAGTATATTTCACCCAAGCCATGTGCATGGCAGACATCAAGATGCCGAAGTGGTAAAGTGTGCCGTTAGGAATTGTAAAACAAAGGTCTGTCGTAATAATGTCTTTAGACATAAAACTCATGGGAATATATTTTCTACTACTTGAATTTACTTTAGGAACTATAATATAAGTATCAGGTGTTTTTCTATCTCTAAAGAGGTAAGGCGTTGCTGCATGCTTTTGAGTAGAAGGGGCAACACTATCTAGTCTAAAATTCTTGACAGCTTCCACTCTTTTTAAAACTAAGGGCATACTTCGTAGTTCTTTCGGGCTAATTCCTTCAAGCCATAGACACCAGCGTTTCTTACCGTTTAAAAATTCTCTTGCACCTATCAACTGCCGAATATATTTTTTGGCTTTAGGTTCATTTTGTAAAAAATTGGCTTTATTCTCTTCTTCCATAATCAGGTGTCCACCGTCTAAGGGCATATTGCCAAAAGCCATAGCAGGCACATTGCAAATGGGTTTACTCTGTCGGTAGATGGTCAAGTCTTGGGCAGGTGTTAAATACGAATTGATATTTTTGACCTGCCTTTCAGTCGGTTCCCCTTTGACATCTGAATAGGTAAAAAGACGTTTTGTTTTGGTCTCAAAAGGGGCAAAACCAATAATCACACAATAGACCGCTGCCTTGCCTCTGGCTTCATTGCGCCATTTAAAAGTGGTATGGGCAAAGTGAATTTTAATTCGATAGTCTTTCATCAACAAACCCCATAATACGCTGACTTGCTCACCCTGCGTGATAGAGTTGGTCGAGACAAAAGCAGCTTTAATTTTAGTATTTTCGATATAGTGGGCAGCCTTCAAATACCAACCTGCGACGTAATCTAAAATCTTTCCATTTTTTACGCCTTCAAAGAGCCTTGCCATACCCTGCCGTTGAACTTTATCCAAAATTTTAGAGCCGCTAAAAGGCGGATTGCCCATAATATAATCCAATTCCTTTTTTGGAATAAGGCTGTTCCAGTCGGTTTGTAAAGCATTGGTATGCCATATATTAGCTGCTTTGTCCAGAGGCAAACGCACAAAATATTGACCGAAGGCTTCCGATACTTTCCTATTCATTTGGTGGTCTATCAACCACATCGCCACTTCGGCAATCTTGGAGGCAAACTCGTCTAACTCGATGCCGTAGAATTGGTCTATATGGACTTTCAAAATAGCAGCAATATCAATGACGCGTTCGCTGCCGTACAAGGCTTGCAAAACCTGAATTTCTAAAAGACGTAGCTCGCGATAAGCCACGATTAAAAAATTGCCACTGCCACAAGCGGGGTCTAAAAAGCGAAGCTGACTTAGCTTGAGGTGAAAGGCTTGTAATTTGGGCTTGCTGTGCTGGATACTTTCCAATTCACTTTTTAAGTCGTCTAAAAAGAGGGGTTGAATGACCTTGAGAATATTTTGTTCAGAGGTATAATGAGCACCGAGATGTCTGCGTTCCTGCGGGTTCATGACGCTTTGGAAAAGCGAGCCGAAGATGGCGGGTGAGATTTTACTCCAGTCTAAAGCGGAGGCTTGCAAGAGGATGTTTCGCATCTGGCTATTAAAGGCAGCAATAGGAATCGGTTCTTCAAAAAGTTTACCATTGACGTAGGGAAATTGAGATAGGGCTTCGTCTAAGTTGGTGAGTCTTTGACTGGGCGGGGTGTTGAGGATTTGAAAGAACTGGGCGAGCAGGGCGCCGAGGTCACTACCATCAGGTCGGGTTTTGAACTCGATGTATTCTTTAAAAGTGCTGCGTTCAAAAATGCTGGTGTCGTCGGCAAAGAGAATGAAGAGCAAGCGAACCAAATACATTTCGAGTTGTCGTCCTGTGTAGCCGAAGGTTTTGAGTTGGTCGTGGAGTTTGCCCATGAGTTCGGCAGCTTGGATATTGACGGGGTCTTGTTCTTGAAAAGTGCGGGCTTGATAGCCAGCGATAAAACCGAAGCGTTGGACGTGTTTGTAAAAGTCGACGATGCGAAATTCATATTGCTGGTCGGCTTCGAGGTCGTAGAGCCTCAGTCGGGCAAAGTCGGAGACGAGGACATATTTAGGGAGTTCGTGTTCTTCGAGACCGTGAAAATAGTCAGTGGCTTGTTGAAAGGCGGCGTCTAAGTCTTTGCCTTTGGATTTATGTTCGGCGATGAGGACACCTTTCCAGAAGAGGTCAATAAAGCCAATTTTTTGATTGAGTTTTTGGACGGGTTTTTCAAAAGTTGCGACGCGTCGTCTTGAGATTCCGAAGACGTGAAAGAAGTCGTTCCAGAAGGTATCTTTTTCGGCGCGTTCACGTTTCTCGTCAGCCCATTCTTTAGAGAAGGTCAGGGCGCGGTCTTTGATTTCGTTCCAGGCGAGCATGCGTAAATAAGTAGTTTCTTCCTTTCATTTTCAAAATAAGTTAAAATAATTTCAAGAGTGTTTAATAAATACTAACATAAGCCCTTGCTTTACAAAGCAAAGTTATTATTAATCCATACTTAAAATGAAAAATAGAACTTACTTTTTAACAGTTTTAGCCTTTGTCTTTATAAGACAGCGTGTAAAACCCATTCGTCGCCTTAGCGTAGGTGGGATGTAAGCGATAAAGTTTTTGAAATACAACTTGTATGCTGTACTCTTAAACATCAACGTTGCTCGCGTCATTATAAGACCTTAAAAACCTTGTTAGGGACTATCCAGTACATACGTATGTTTACCATGCCGACCCGATGCTCCATGGGCAAACACACATGTACCAATACAAAAAACAGTACTGAAACACCATTTGCACACGGACTTTGTAGTGTATTTAGAAATGAATAACGACAGAAAAATCATGACAAAAATTTATTTTAAAAAAATAAATACAAAAAAGATTCTTGTTTTACTGAATACAATTTTGGTTTTACCAGGCTATATAGATGCCCAAGACGGGTTTCTGAGCTATAATTTCTGAATATCTCGAATCTAAAAAGTATGAACTAACTCTGATTTTTAATAACCCATATTACGCGAATAAAAAAACTAATATTAGACTTGCTGATAATGAAATCAAATGTTCGGAGAAAGATCACGCACTCGAAATTATAATCAATAGAGCTAAAATAAATACATCAAAAAAAGTTACGCTGAGTTATAATTGGGGTAAAAGTGTTGACAGCGTAAATTTTGCTAACAATGTTAGACAAATCAAATTTTACGAGTTTGCTTCTCTTCTGGGTTTTGTACTTACCAATGAACCTTGTACAGGGTTGGGTTGTGGTGTAAATTATCAATTGATTTATGACTTGAAAACAAAAAGCGAGAGTTATTTTGGCAGATTTAGAACGGGTTTTGAATTTGAATTGCATGATTTCAATCAAGACTCAAAAATTGATTTTTTAAGTAACACCTTTTACGGCAAAAATGAACAGATGATTGATACTACAGAATTTATAATGTATAGCCAAACTGAGAAAGGAAATTTCCAAGAGTTTAGAACCGAAGAACAAAATAGATTTACTTTCAGGCATATTTATCCTGAACGAAATAAAGATTCATTAAGGGAATAATTTGACGAAAATTGGATTGAAAAAATAAATAATGACGGTATGTGACAATTTATAACCTAAATTGTGTCGGATGCAGACGTAGTCAAAATCATTAGGAATTGCTAAATGTAGTTACTTAATTCAGAAATAATCACTAACTTGACCCGTAGTTAAAATTACCTTCAACAATTTTTTAAATAAATTTAGGAAAGAATAACTGATTTTAACACAGTGTATATGCTATTTTACAGAGGTAGGATACATATACAAGCCGTTTAAGTATGATTAAAGTAAAATGAATTCAAACACGCCGATTATAGAAACCAAAATTTATGGCGAGTTCAGAGGATGGAAAGGTGAAACTGTTTTCAAAATGATGAATGGTCAAATTTGAAAACAGTCCTTTTATGCTTATATGTACTATTATGCCTACTGCCCTAAAGTAGCTATATATGAGACTTCAAATGGTCATGTGATGAAAGTCGACGGTGTTGATGAAACAATAAACGTCGTACAAATTAACTCGATCGATTGAGCCTGCCAATCACAACCTACCTCCTACATAAGCCCAAAGCACAATCCCTACACTCACCGATATATTTAAAGAATGTTTTGTGCCAAACTGAGGTATTTCAAGCCCGATGTCAGCTGTTTTAACCACAGCGTCATCTACTCCAAAAACTTCATTGCCAAATACAAAAGCCAGTTTTTCATCTGTCGGTACCTTAAAATTTTGTAAAAGTGTTGGATTGTCCACTTGTTCTACAACAATTATTTTGTAGCCCGAGGATTTCAGTAATTTAATTGTATTTAGTGTTTTTTGTTGATATTCCCATGCTACTGATTCTGTGGCACCCAGCGCAGTTTTATGGATTTCCCGATGCGGAGGGCAGGGGGTAATGCCACACAAAAAAATTTTCTCGACTAGAAAAGCATCAGAAGTTCGGAAAACAGCACCGATATTGTGCCTGCTACGCACATTATTTAACACAACACATATGGGATACTTGTCTTTTCTTTTAAATGTATCTACAGACATACGCCCCAGTTCTTTAATATTGAGTTTTCTCATTTTTTATTTGTTGTGTTTTATCCCTGGTATGGGTATAGAGATGTTATCTTTGTGAGACATTAAGGACTGCAAAAATACAAAAAATCTTTATCCTCTGCTTTTTTCCTCACAACAAACCCTCTTTCGAATACAAATATAAAGAAGTTGAAAATTGGGTTTTTTTCTGTAAATTTGCTTCTTTTCATATTTTGCTAGCTTACACCGATGAATAGTCCATACAACTTTGAGCGAGGTATAAAAATAATAGGTTTGCTTGGTGCCCCTGCTGTTTTCATACTTTTGCTTATATTGCAGCCTTTCGATAACCTAAATATTCAAGCACAGCGTACCATAGCTGTCGCGTTCTGGATGCTAATTTGGTGGATTACTGAAGCTGTTTCTATTTCAGTAACTGCACTCTTACCCATCGTATTATTACCCGTATTGAAAGTTACTAATATTTTTACTGCCAGCAGCCCTTATGCTAGCCCAATAGTGTTTCTGTTTATGGGTGGCTTTATCATTGCCCTTGCCATGGAAAAATGGCAGCTCCACAGGCGTATTGCTTTAAATATTGTTAGCCTGACGGGAACCAATGCCAATGGTATTATTATGGGTTTTATGCTGGCTGCTGCTACGCTGAGTATGTGGATTAGTAATACTGCAGCTACTGTAATGATGCTACCCATTGCAACATCTGTCATACACTTACTCATGAAAAAAGCCGAAGGAAGTGAAAAGCAAAAAAATATTTTTTCACTAAGCATAATGATAGGCATCGCTTATGCGGCTAATATCGGCGGCATTGCCACCATCATCGGTACACCTCCTAATGTGGCATTTGCCGGATTTATTGAAGAAACCTACGGTATGGAAATAAGTTTTAAAGACTGGCTTATGGTGGGTTTGCCTTTCTCTGTTTTATTACTGGGAATTGCCTATTTACTAATTGTCAAGATTATTTATCCTAATCAGCTCGGTAATTTTTCGGGTAGTAGAGAACTTATTCGCTCGGAGATTGATAGGTTGGGAAAAATATCTTTTCAGGAAAAAGCTGTCTTAATTGTTTTTTTCTGCACGGCTTGTCTCTGGATATTCCGCACTTTTATCAACCACCTAATTCCTAGCTTTGAGATCAGTGATCCGGGCATTGCTATGATGGCTGCTATTATGATGTTTGTTATCCCTTCTAAAAAGAATACTGAAAAGGCAGATAATACTTTTATATTGGTTTGGAAAGATACTGAAAAACTTCCTTGGGGCATTCTGCTGCTGTTCGGTGGTGGCTTGAGCCTAGCAAATGCTTTCAGACAAACAGGACTTATCAACACTATCGGAGAGAGTGCCGCTGCCATGGGAAGTGGCAACACTGTTTGGATTATCGTTTTGCTTATAGCCACCATCCTTTTCATGACAGAGGTGATGAGCAATATTGCTTTAATAACAGTGTTTTTACCAGTGATAGCTGGCATTGCTTTGGCTTTTGATATCGATCCACTCCTGGTTACTATTCCCGTGACCATGGCTTCGAGTTGTGCTTTTATGCTACCGATGTCAACCCCTCCCAACGCTATTGTATTTGCTAGTGGACACATCAAAATTCCGCAAATGGTGAAAGTAGGGCTTTGGTTGAATATGATTGCTATTATCGTGCTATCGGTGTTTTCGCAGAGTGTTGTTGAGTGGGTTTTCGCAGGTTAAACGAATCTTTTAATCGTTGAGGTTTTACACACGATTTGGTATTTTTTCCACAGTTTTTTTTAAATTAATTGTTTTTGTTCCCATCAGTCAAACTTAAACTAAAGACAAGATAAGAAAAATTTTACCTTTCTTTTTCTAATTTTGAGCGTTTTTGTGTCCTAAAGCAAAATATTTTTTTAGCAAGTGGAAAAAAATATTAAAATACTTATTTATACTGCCTGCATGCTGTGGAAAGTACAACATAGCTACGGACAAATCCCTACCAACCAGAATGATGACGATTTCCAACGAGAGAGAAATATAGATCAGCAAAACCCTTTTACTGATTCTGGGGATACTATCAAAACAAATGAAGGTAAAGTATTATTACAAGATGACATAGAAAACGTTTACGGCCCTTCTACCACCCAGTACGTCCATGAGCATACCTTGTATGAAATGCGCGATACCTTATATACTATCGATACCACACTGCATTATTTTCACAGGTACAACGAGTGCGCAAAGTCAGGCTATTTGAAACAAAATTTGGGTAATTTAGGTACAGCAAGCAAAGACATTTATACAAGTATACCCAAAAACATTGGTACACGGCTAGGTTTTGATGTCTTCGACAGCCACATCACTAACAGTCGTACAATCAAATATTATAATAGCAAATCGCCTTACACGGACTGGTATTATGTAGATGGAGGAAATAGCCGCACAACTGTCGATGCTAGTCTTTCACAAAACATTAACCCCCACTGGAGTGCAGCCATCCGCTACAAGAGCATCACCTCCAATACGTTGGTAGGCAATAGGGTGCAAAGTCGTAATAATATCAATGTTAGTAATCAACAGTTCACCTTTAAAACATGGTATGAAACTCAAAATAAAAGATATAAACTGACCTCGAGTTATATTAATGCACAGCATGAGGTAAATGAATCGGGAGGATTAGTACTTGATAGTATTTTCATCAACGGGGTTCAAGAAAAACAACCTATTGATTCTTTCCTTACAGTAAATAATGCTTTTCTCAGCAATCGTTTTTCTGGTGTTGAAACGGTATATACACGTGTGCAGTTTAATCTTTACCACCAATTTAATCTACTGAAAAACTCAAAACGCTTACAAATATTTCATCGATTCAGTCGGACGCACCAGGAATATGTCTATGAAGATATGAGCTTTAGTACCAACGCAGGTGAATACCAAAATTTACTGTTAGAAAATAGCAGTGCTACTTACATAGAGCGAATAAAATTCCAAAGGCTAAGCAACCGTTTCGGTTTCAAAGGAAAAATCGGCAAATGGTTTTACAGCGGGTACTTACAGTTCAGTCAGCACAAGCAATATACCCAGTTTGATGAAGGAAATTCGATACCTTTGCCAGTAGATCCTCAAAATATTTTTAGGGTGCAGAGCTACTATCCTGTAGGCAAAAATGCAGAAATAGGTGGTACTTATTTGCAAATATTGGGCAGGCAGGGACGCAATTTAACAGTATACTTTAAAAATAAATATCTCCATGCAAGTTATCGCATGGCAGTGTATGAGCCGAATCAGGTGCAGAGCTACTATTTTAGCAATTTTTTTCGGTGGAATAATACTAATTTTATCGATACGGAAGCGTTGGCACTTTATGTAGCAGGAGCTATTGGCAAGAATAAAAAATTAACTTTTGCACCTTACGCCAAATTCACTACTTTCAATAACTATATTTATTTTGATACCCTAGCCACACCACGACAAGCCAACAGCACGCAAAATATAGGATATGCAGGTTTTCACGCAAAAGCAAGTACAGGTTTGTTCCGTCATTTAATACATGTTCGCTATGCTAGTGTTTCGGCACTTATGAGAGCTCCAGGCTGGTTAATCGTGTATGAAAGCTACCTGAATCTAAAAATCAAAGGCAAGCTAAAACTACAGCCCGGGCTGGATATTCGTTACAATAGCAAATATCAAGCAGAAAGCTATGAGCCTGTTACCAAACAGTTTTTTCTGCAAAACAGGTACATGGTAGGAAATTTTCCAATTATTGATTTTTTCTTAAACTTTCAAGTGAATAAAACACACTTTTTTCTGAAAGTTACCAATGTTTTATATAAAATACCGTTTTTAGGTACGCACTATTTTGCTACTCCCGGTTATATGGGACAAATCAGAACTTTTGAGTTTGGGCTAGATTGGAAATTATTCGATTGACTGAATCTTTGTTCTTGTTTGTTAAAAACCTTAAAAAATGAGTCAAAAACTATCTATTATTATTCCTGCATATAATGAAGAAAAAACTATCTATCTTACCCTTGAGCGAGTAAAAAAGGCAGCATTATAGCAGCTAATAACGAAAGAAATAATAATAATCAACGATTGTTCTACTGACAAAACACCGAAAGTTATAGACTCTTTTCAGAAGCAAAACCCCGACTTACTAATTCGGTGCTATACCCAGAATAAAAATATGGGCAAAGGTGCTGCCATTCATATGGGAATTACTCAATTAACAGGAGATTTTATTATTGTTCAGGATGCCGATTGTGTTTGATATTGATTAAAGTATTTACAAAGCAAAACCACAACTTTGCTGGCTCAAAATACTTATTTTGATTAGCTAAATGAAGCCTGTAAGATGTGAAAATTTCTGGGTGATCGGAAATTTTTTTAAAATACTTTTTATAAAAAAATATAGCAAGGTTTGTGAAATATATGGATAATAATTACTTTCGCACTTCGTTTTTAGAGACTGTGGTGAACTCATTACATAGTATTTATTATTTTACATTAAGAAATTCAAAATAAAATGCCTGGTTTGATAGGAAAAAAAATTGGTATGATCAGCGTGTTCAATGAAAACGGAAAAAACCTTGCTTGTACTGTTATTCAAACAGGCCCATGTGTAGTTACGCAAGTAAGAACGCAAGAAAAAGATGGTTATAATGCCGTACAACTGGGCTTTGATGGCAAAAAAGAAAAACATACCTCAAAAGCTATGAAAGGGCATTTTCAAAAGGCTTCCACTACGCCCAAACGCAAATTAGTTGAATTCAATATTGGGCGAGCCTTAAATTTAGGAGATATGCTTAAAGCTGCCGACATCTTTGAAGTAGGGGAATATGTAGACGTTACGGGGCGGTCTAAGGGCAAAGGTTTTCAGGGGGTAGTGAAAAGACATGGTTTTGGTGGAGTAGGACAAGACACACACGGACAGCACAATAGACAAAGACATCCGGGTGCTATCGGTGCTTGTTCTTATCCTGCACGTGTATTTAAGGGTTTGAAAATGGCTGGTAGAATGGGTGGAGAAAAAGTAAAAACTCAGAACCTTCGCATACTAAAAATTTATTCTGAGAAAAATTTGATGGTAGTGGGTGGTTCAATACCTGGAGCGAAAAATTCTTACGTACTTATTGAGAAATAACCTTTTATCATTAAATTAGACATCATGGAATTGGCAGTTTTGGATATAAGCGGCAAAGAAACAGGAAAAACGGTAGACTTACCCGATAGCACTTTCGCTATTAACCCTAATGATCATGCGATCTACTTAGATGTAAAACAATACCTTGCCAACCAAAGACAGGGGACGCATAAAACTAAAGAACGCTCTGAAGTATCAGGCTCTACTCGTAAGATTAAAAAACAGAAAGGAACAGGCACCGCTCGTGCAGGTAGCATCAAAAATCCTCTTTTTAGAGGCGGGGGTACTACTTTCGGTCCTAAACCCAGAGATTACGGTTTTAAGCTGAATAAAAAAGTAAAGCAATTAGCCAGAAAATCTGCGCTTTCTTATAAAGCCAAAGGAACAGAAATTACTGTGCTGGAAGACTTTAACATGGAAGCCCCAAAAACAAAAAATTATATTAAAATATTATACGCTCTTGCTGTTAATAATAAGAAAACCCTGCTAATATTGCCCGAGGATAGAAAAAATGTTTACCTTTCTGCACGCAATATTCCCCGCGCAAATGTGATGACTGCCCAAACTATCAATACCTATCAAATTCTTAATGCCGATATTTTACTAATCTGCGAAGGGGCTGTACCATATTTTGCAAAGGCTTAAACTATTAATTTTCCGTAAAAGCACAAGATTTCATTTTCCTTATTGTTAACAATTATTTTTGAAATGAACAAAACACAAATACTAAAAAAACCTCTGCTCACCGAAAAGACTTCTATGCTCGATAAATATAATACTTACGGTTTTATTGTAGATAAAAAAGCGAACAAGATACAAATAAAACATGCAATAGAAGAAAAATATGGAGTAACTGTCCAAAAGGTGTCTACTGTCAATATGATGGGTAAAATGAAAAGTCGTTACACAAAGAGTGGTTTAGTTTCTGGAAGAAAAGCCTCTTTTAAGAAAGCCTATGTGAAACTTGTCGAGGATGATATAATAGAATTATATGATAATTAACTATTGATATGGGTGTAAGAAAACTAAAACCAACAACTCCGGGGCAGCGTTTTAGAATAGCTCCTACTTTCGAAGAGATCACTAAGCATAAGCCCGAAAAATCTCTGTTAGCACCAATTAAAAAAAGTGGTGGACGCAATAGCAATGGGAGAATAACTGTACGCCACCGCGGCGGCGGTCACAAAAGGTGCTACCGTATAGTAGACTTTAAAAGACAAAACCATATAACTGCCGCCAAAGTATTGGGCATAGAATACGACCCTAATCGAAGTGCCCGCATCGCTTTGGTACAGTACGAAGATGGAAAGAAATCATATATTATTGCTCCCCAGGGTTTAGAAGTAGGGCAAACAGTGCGATCCGGTCCGGGTGTTCCTCCTGAGGTGGGTAACTGCCTGCTGCTCTCTGAAATCCCTATTGGTACTATCATTCATAACCTTGAACTACAGCCTGGCAAAGGTGCTGGTCTGGTAAGAAGTGCAGGTGCTTACGCACAGTTATTGGGGCGTAGTGGAAAATATGCTTCTGTCAAACTCCCTTCTGGCGAAGCTAGGCAAATATTACTTAATTGCTATGCAACAATAGGTGCGGTGTCTAATCCCAACCATATGAACACGAGCAAAGGAAAAGCAGGAAGAAGCAGATGGCTGGGAAAAAGACCCAGAACACGCGGTGTAGCTATGAACCCTGTCGACCATCCGATGGGTGGAGGAGAAGGTAAAGCCTCCGGTGGCCATCCAAGATCAAGGACAGGTTTGTACGCTAAAGGAAAGAAAACACGAAATCTCAAAAAATACTCTAATAGATTAATTATTAGCAGGAAAAAAAAGTAATTTCCTAGACTAGTCAACACATTCAAAAAGAATAAATATGGCAAGATCATTAAAAAAAGGAGCTTATATTGACTTCCGCTTAGAGAAAAAAATAAATATGATGCAAGAATCGGGCAAGAAATCTGTAATCAAAACATGGTCGCGTAGATCTATGATTTCACCCGATTTTATTGGTTTCACTTTTGCTGTACACAACGGCAATAAGTTTATCCCTATTTATATTACTGAGAATATGGTTGGTCACAAATTAGGAGAATTTGCTCCTACTAGAAATTTCCGCAGCCACCCCGTTAAAAAAGATAAAGGTAAGAAATAGTTATGGAAGCAATTGCAAAGTTACATAATTGTCGTATTGCACCTCGCAAAATGCAGTTGGTTGTTGATACAGTCAGAGGAAGAAATATAGACGAGGCACTAAATATTTTGAAGTTTGAGCATAAGAAGGGAGCACTTTATATAAAAAAATTGTTGCTTTCTGCCATCTCAAATTGGGAAAATAAATATCCTGATTACCTCATCCAAGACGCTGGTTTGCATATCAAATCAATATATGTAACACAGGCTAAAATGCTGAAAAGGGTTAAACCTGCTCCGCGAGGCAGAGCGCATAGAATTAGAAAGCGTTCTAACCATGTAACGGTGGTTCTGCAAAGCTTGTCAATAGAGAAGACTGAGGAAAAAGAAACAACAGAGGCTGCAAAAGTACAGGAAACCGATAAATAATTAGTATACAAAAATATAGTTATTTGTTAGCAATTACATACCCGAAATTTACGAAAAAAAGCTATTAGTATGGGACAAAAAGTAAACCCGATTAGTTTGAGGTTAGGTTATATAAAAGGATGGGAATCTAATTGGTTTGGAGGAAAACATCTTCCAAATAAACTCATTGAAGACCAAAAAATTAGAAAATATATAAATGCTCGCATCCCTAATCCGAGGTCGGGTATATCTAAAGTAATTATTGAGCGTAATAACATAAAAAATCTAGAAATTACTATTAGTACTGCTCGCCCAGGTGTCGTGATTGGCAAAGCTGGTCAGGAAGTTGATAAGCTGAAAGAAGAACTTAAAAAGCTGACTGTTAAAGATGTTCAAATCAATATTTCTGAAATCAAACGCCCTGAATTAGACGCTAAGCTAGTTGGTGATTCAATCACACAACAGATTGAAAACAGAGTTTCTTACCGTCGGGCAATGAAAAAGGCGATGACTGATACAATGAGGGTAGGTGCTCAAGGAATTAAAATAAAAGTGTCCGGTAGGCTAGGAGGTGCTGAGATGGCCAGGTCAGAATCTTATAAAAAAGGTAGAATCCCACTACACACCATACGCGCTGACATCGACTATGCTGTTTGTGAAGCCAATACGGTTTATGGCAAAATAGGTGTAAAGGTATGGATTTTTAGAGGTGAAATTTTTCACAAGCCCGACCTTTCTGCAACGAGTGCTAGAGAAAATACAGATAATAGAAGAAAAAGAGGGGCTGTGAGGAAAAGAAATACTAGATAACCTCAGTTGCTATAAAGATTTAAAGAAATGTAAAAGATGTTTTTAGAGTTGCCCGTTTATTCTAAAATATATGACCCATCATTATCTCTCTTTTACTCACTATTTTGCCAATTTCCTATACTTTCCCGCCTGCGTAGGATCCAACTGACTGAGAATAGCAAGTGCTTCTTGCCTAAGAGCAGGCCTAGCTCTCAAAAACACGTTGATCAACTCTGCTCTTTTGGCGTCAAAGAAAGCATTGATAAGCACAGATATTTGTACTTGCTCTTGGGCTTTCCGAATTTTCTTTAATGCTTCCAGTATATTTTCTCTAGCCTGTTTGGGCGACTTCTCCATCAGATCTATACCCTGACGATGATACAAATAAAGAGCCTCTTTAAAAGAGGCAAAACGCGGGTCATTCAGGTGAGTAGCTATCCAGTATCGATCTCTAGTATCTCCAAAGGCATTCCATCCGGGATTATCAGATTCTTGTGCGTTGTTGAGTATATTGAGCATCTTTTTATAATATATTTCACTGCCTTCTTTCGAGAAAGTATTATAATCCATAGCAATGATAGTATAAGCATAATAAGCCAATAAGGAAGTTAGCTCAGTACTAAAAGTATTTTCTGAAAAAATAAGTGGTTGAGAAATACTATATTCAAAATTCCATTTCTCATCGAAGAAAGTAAGCACAGAAGTTTCATAATTCGATCCGTATACCGGGCGCAGAGACTGTACCTGCACCTGCGCCTGATACTGTGTAATAGTGGTAGAACGCCCCAGTGTGATGAGTATATTACATTGTATTCTTTCTTCCTCGTTAAAAATATCTTCTGTCCATTGGGTAGTATTCATAAATCTACTTATCGATTCCTTTAAATCTTCAATGACCTGCTTTTCTTGTGTCTGAACTTGTTTATCGTCGATAAGTATGGTACAATTAAGCTCTTGAGCAGTACTTTTTGCCAAAAACATACAGGATAGAAATAGTAAAAAGAATGGTCGGTAGGCTTTCATGATAAGTCTATTGAATTTTACCAATGATGTAATCTACAATATCTTTGGCGATTTCTTTTTTAGATTTCAAAGGTAATTTTTGGCTTTTTTCTTTATCTATAATAGTTACTACATTGGTATCGTGTACAAAGCCTGCTCCTTGATCTTTGAGCGAATTGAGTACGATGCAGTCTAAGTTTTTAGTTATCAGTTTTTGTTGGGCGTAGTTCATTTCATTATCGGTTTCTAAAGCAAAGCCCATGAGAAACTGCTTGCTCGTTTTTTGCCTACCGAGTATTTTGGCAATATCAACAGTTTTTTCTAGCGCGATATTCATATTGCCATTTTGCTTTTTGATCTTTTTATCTGAGACACATTTGGGGGTATAATCAGAGACGGCAGCTGTGAAAACAGCTACGTCTGAATTATTAAAATAAACTGTTGCTTGCTGGTACATTTCTTTTGCACTATTTACTTTGACTACATTGATATTTGGGTGTTGTGTTTCCATGCTAACGGGTCCGCTGACCAGATTAATACTCCCGCCGCGATTAGCCATTTCTTCAGCAATAGCATAGCCCATTTTACCGCTAGAGGGGTTGCTGACATACCTAACCGGATCGATGAATTCTTGAGTAGGTCCCACTGTTATCATAACGTTTTTTCCAGATAAATCGTTTTTCTGCCGAAAAAAGCTTCTTAATATTCTGACGATATTTTCAGGTTCTGCCATACGTCCTTTTCCTGACAAACCACTGGCGAGTTCACCTTCTTCAGCATCTATAATGATATTGCCATATTGCTGTAGTTTTCGCAAATTCTGTATAGTTGAGGGGTGTGTATACATATCCAAATCCATGGCAGGAGCAATAAAAACTGGGCATCTGGCAGAAAGGTAGGTGGCAATAAGCAGATTATCTGCTAGACCGTAAGTTATTTTTGCTATCGTATTGGAAGTAGCGGGAGCGATAAGTAGAGCATCTGCCCAAAGCCCCAAGGCTACATGGTTGTGCCACTCTCCTGTTTGTGGGTCATACAGCTCGCTCAACACGCAGTTTTTTGAAAGAGTTGACAGAGTGAGCGGCGTAATAAAAGAAGCAGCCAATGGCGTCATAATAATTTTCACCTCTACATCGGCTTTTGTTAGCAGCCGCGTCAACGCGGCTATTTTATAAGCTGCAATGCTACCGCTAATACCTATTAGGATTTTTTTGCCACTAAGCATATATTCTGCTTTTATCTACTGAGAAACTACAAATGCTTAAAATATTAAAAAAATGCCTAGTCTTTATCAGGTGCTTCTGATGTGTAGTATATTTTATTATCTATAAACTCTTTGGTTGCCACAAGTGTTGGTTTAGGAAGTCTTTCGTAAAATTTAGAAATTTCTATTTGTTCTCTATTCTCAAAGACCTCTTCGAGGTTGTCTACGGTGGTAGCAAATTCTTCTAATTTAGCATTCAATTCCTGCTTTTGTAGGGAATCAAGCTGCCGAGACCTTTTAGAGATAATAATAAGAGACTTATATATGTTGTCGGTTTCCTGAGTCATCTCACTCAGATCTCTCGTGACAACTGAAGTGGGTTGCATATAATTATCAGATTAAATAAAATAAGTTGAATTTTCAGTTTGCAAAACTAAAATAAAATTTTTAATAATGACCACAACTATTTATTAAAATAGCTTGTTTTCAGTAAATTGGAAAAATTTAAAAGATACTTTCCTGAGCATTAAATTTGATAAATATGAAAAAAATACTTTCATTAACCTGCGTACTGCTTATAAGCTGTAATACAACAGAAATAATTCCCGGACTCGAAAGAGGATTGCAGTACTATCCAATGCAACTCAATGATTCTACTATTTACGATATTACCCGAATAAGCTACCAGCCCAGCGGCAATAACGATACATCTTTCTACCAACTACTAGAAGTATTTAGCGATACTTTTACCAATTTAGCAGGAGATATAAACTATCGGGTAGAACAATTTGTGAGAACTAATACGCAAACAAAATGGACTATAGACTCTGTGGTTATTATACAGGCTAATAATGATTATGTAATAAGAAAACAAGGCAACGTGTCGTATATCAAACTGACGTTTCCTATCCGTCACAACATCTCTTGGGACGGCAACGCCCGCAATACACATAATGCCGAATTATATTATTACAACAATGTACGTTTAGATACAAATTTCAATGGACAAACTTTTTTACAAACCGTTCAGGTTATTCACCAGATGAAAAAAGATATTTTAAATAAAGATTTGAGGCTAGAAATTTTCGATGATAATGTCGGTTTAATATACAGGAGAGAGGAAATTTTTGATTATATCAGCCAAGCTGATGACCCTGCTTTCGGGATGGATTCCATTGTAGGAGGTGTGTTTTTTGAGCAGCAAATTCTTTTTAAAAACTAATACTGCTAAGAGAAATTATTGACAAATATCGAGCATATCATTTAGCGTGTTCAATGATATGATATTTATGTTATAACCACTCAAGTCTAATCCTTTCGTATTGAATTTAGAAATATAGATTGTTTTAAATCCTAATTTTTCTGCCTCCGTAATGCGGTGCTCTACTCGATGGATGGCACGTATTTCTCCTCCCAGCCCCATTTCTGCCGCGAAACAGGTATCGTCCCGCACTGCATAATCGTTAATGGCAGAGATGATAGAAGCGCATACTGCTAAGTCAATGGCAGGGTCTTCTATTTTTAATCCTCCGGTAATGTTGAGAAATATGTCGCTAAAATTCAGTTTAAATCCTCCTCTTTTTTCTAAGACTGCTAATAGCATATTGAGGCGCTTGGTATCAAATCCGGTACAACTTCTCTGTGGTGTGCCATAAGCCGAAGGGCTCACTAAAGATTGTACCTCAATGAGTAAGGGTCTATTTCCTTCAAGTGTAGCACCAATGGCAATACCACTCAAATCACCTTCGCGCTGCGAAATAAGAATTTCTGACGGATTATTAACTTGCCTCAAACCTGTGCTACGCATTTCATATATGCCGAGTTCTGCCGCTGAGCCGAAGCGGTTTTTAATAGTCCTTAAAATTCTGTAACTGCTATGTCTATCTCCTTCAAACTGCAACACAGTATCAACCATGTGTTCTAATACTTTCGGTCCTGCCAGACTGCCTTCTTTAGTAATATGACCTATAAGCACAACGGGTGTATTAGTTTCTTTAGCAAACCGCAACAATTCTGCTGTGCAAGTTCTGACTTGAGAAACACTGCCTTCTGCCGATTCTATTTGCGTAGCATGCAAAGTTTGAATAGAGTCTACAATAATTAAGGCGGGTTCAAGTTTTTGGGCTTGATTAAAAATATTCTGCGTGTTGGTTTCGGTTAGGATATAGCAGTTGTTCGAGTAGAAATTTAATCTTTCCGAGCGCATTTTTATTTGTTGGGCACTTTCTTCTCCCGATATATACAATACTTTTATTTTCGGCATACTCAAAGCCAGCTGTAGCATCAGGGTAGATTTTCCAATACCTGGCTCACCACCAACTAACACCATAGAGCCACTGACAATACCCCCGCCGAGTACCCTGTTTAGCTCTACATCATGGGTATTTAAACGTTGTTCTTTTTCAGTGTCAATGTCTTTAATAGGCTGTGGTTTGGAAGCCGTACGTTTTTCTTTTTTGCTGTGTATGTCCCAACCGCTTGGGCTACTTTGATTCGTTTGGGTTAATTCTTCTACAAAGGTATTCCAGCTATGGCAGGCAGGGCATTTACCTAACCACTTTACCGATTCGTAGCCACAATTTTGACAGAAATAAGCCGATGTTGTTTTTGCCATAACGTATTTTTTAAAAAACATAAAATTAAGCAGATTTGCCAAATATTCTACCTTATTTATAGTTTATCAGATTCCGTACTCCGGCAATGACACAACACACCAAGATAGTCGATATTAATACTTCTTCTTCAACACAATCCGATGTTTCTGTATTAATCATTTATACAGGTGGTACGATTGGAATGGATACAGATCCGCAAACCAAAGGGCTAGTACCCTTTGATTTTGAACGGATTATGGAGAAAGTACCCGAACTCAAACGATTCGATTTTCGATTGACTGTATTTTCTTTATCTCAATTAATAGATTCATCAGATATTACCCCCAACCATTGGATATATCTTGCCACTTTGATAGAAATGTATTACGATAATTATGCGGGGTTTGTTATTTTGCATGGCACTGATACTATGGCTTATACTGCTTCTGCCTTAAGTTTTTTACTTTCTCGACTTAGTAAGCCCGTTATCCTAACGGGTGCTCAGCTGCCTATTGGTGTTCCACGCACTGATGCAAGAGAAAACTTGATTGCTGCTCTCGAAATAGCTGCTACACACCATAAGGGTAAGTCATTGATTACTGAAGTGTGTATTTACTTTGATCACTTACTGCTAAGAGGTAATCGCGCCAAGAAAATACAAAATGTTAACTTTACTGCTTTTGCTTCCGAAAATTACCCCCCCTTAATCAAAGCGGGTACCTACATGCAATATAATATGCCTTATATTAGAAAGGCTGTTTCTGGTACGCTAAAAGTATACCGCAAAATGGATAATCGTGTGCATATTATCAAATTATTTCCCGGCATTGAGCCAAGCTATGTGTCAGCTTCCCTGTGTGCACCCGACTTAAAAGGCGTTGTGCTGGAGACTTTTGGCGCGGGCAATGCACCTGTTAATCCCGATTTTTTGCTAATACTTGAAAAAGTTATAAAGCAAGGAGTATTGGTATTAAATATTTCGCAATCGCATGGCGGCAATGTAGACCAAAACCGATATCCTAATGGTAAGCAGTTGGCAGATATTGGCGTTATTGGTGGCATGGACATGACTACTGAAGCAGCCATTACTAAAATGATGTTCCTATTGGGTAATTTTGGCAACAGGCAAGAACTGATTCGGCAACTACAAGTGCCTATTTGCGGTGAATTTAACAAGTTGAAAGCTAGGGGTGATGAGGTGAATTTGCAAAAGTCAGCTACCTTTTGAGGGCTGTTTTTCATAAAATAGAAGCCCTAATTTACATTATCAATTATAGATTACTACTTTTGTTTTAAAAAATAAATCATTCAAATAAAACTTACATCTTGTATGATACAAAGGCCTCAATCTATTTGTTTAGCGTTTATAGGCATTGCTATGCTCACTTTTATATTTCTTCCCGTATGGGAGAAAAGCAATTTCAATACAGGAGAACTTGCTATACTGACAAGCACTAGCCTAAAATATACCAAAGGGCAGGAAGTCCTTAGTCAAAGTAATATCTTTTTTCTGGCAGTTGCTTCATTTATTTCCTCTTGTTTGGCTTTCGGATCGCTGTTTAGCTACCGAAATAGGCTGCGACAAATGAAAATTAATTTGACCAACCACTTGCTCATTATCGCTGTTGTAGGGCTTTGTCTATATTATATTATGGCAGAAGGTGAAAAATTATTCGATCCGACAATACGCGGTAGTTTCAAGCTGGCCTTTGCTTTACCTGCTATTAGTTTGTTTTGTAATTCTATTGCCAATAGGCTCATTCGCAGAGACGACAGAAAGCTAAAAGCGTCCAATAGGATTAGGTAGTAGGCAAACGAATTATACTTTTTTAGTGTTGAGTTAATATATTCGGTATGAACTTTTGACCTGAAAACATGTTTAACCATCGACAATATATCTGCTTAACAGTGGTACTATTATCCGTACTAAGCAACAGTTGCCAGGTATACCACAATACAACCGCGCGTTTCAATAGCTATTTTCTTGCCAAAGAAAAAATGAAAGAATCAGAGGAGCAGCTTTTTTCAAATACTCAAGATGACTTTAATGACCTTCTTCCTGTACTCATACACCTAGATACTAATGCTAGTAGGTCGCAAAAACCGAGTTTTGATTATGTTATTGAAAAAGCCTCTTTACCCATAGAATTACATCCCACAAGCAAATGGATTGATAACGCTTGGCTAGTTGTCGGTAAAGCTAGACTTTACCAGGGCGATTATATGAATGCTATTCATACCTTCAAGTATGTCAACACCATTAGCACCGAAAACAATGCACGCCACGAAGCTATCGTCCTACTGCTGCGATGCTTTTGGGAAACAGAGCAATATAAAAATATGGAACTCACTAAAGAGTATATTCGCAAAAAAATAAATGTTCCTTTCAATAATCAGAATACGCGTGAATATCACTTAATTTTTAGTGCTTATCATCAAGAGAAAGCTAATTATGCTTTGGCTGTGCAGCATCTCGAATTGGCTATACCGCTAGTGAGAAAAAGAAATGAAAAAGCTCGTTTTTTCTACATTATGGGGCAAATGTATAGCTTAATGGCAGATCCTCAAAAAGCTTATCAGGCTTACAGAAAAGCGTTGCGCTATGCGCCGACTTATGAACTGGAATTCAACGCCCGTCTAAAATCTTTTGGATTAAGCTATTTGAACAGCCAGAAAGATATTGCAAAAACTAAAAGATACTATAAACGCCTGTTACGCGAAGAAAAAAATTGGGATTACCGAGACAGAATTTACTACGAGTACGCTCTTTTCTCGCTGCGTATAAAAGAACGAGAAAAGGCAAAATCGCTATTAAACTTTTCTATCCAAGAGAATATCAATAATCCCATCCAGAAGGCTTATGCTTACCTCAAATTAGGGCAGTTATACTATAGAGAAAAAGATTTTGATAGAGCGGCATCTTATTACGACAGTACGATTAATATTATGCCAAAATCTTTTAAAAATTACGATGAAGTAAAGCAAAAAGCTGAAATACTTAATGAGTTTGCACTGGTATACAAAAAAGTTGAGTATGCTGATCGACTGCTTTTTTTAGCTACCCTGAACACAGAAGAACTCGATTTTTATTTCGATAAAGAAATTGAGCAAGAAAAAGAGCAAATTATCAAACAACGAGAAAGACAGGCTTTGGCAGCGTATAAGAAAAATAAAGCCGCTGTCCGTGAAGAGCAAAATACTGCCAACACCTCTTTTGACAATAAGAAAGGAAACTGGTATTTTTATGATAATAATGCCCTAATAGCTGGCAGATCTGAGTTTTTAAGGATATGGGGAGGCAGAAAGTTGGAGGATAACTGGAGGCGTTCAAACAAACCAATCGCCGCTTTTGAGCAAGACCAAGATAAGACTCAAGAAGAAGTAGTAGTAACACAAGATGAGGCTCAAGATTCTGATATTTTTTCTTCCATAAAATCTAAACAAGCCCGTTTAGAAGAAGTACCATCATCACCCGAAGAATTACAAGAAGTAAAGGATAGTCTTGCTGCTAGCTTGTTTGCCCTAGCCAAAGCATACTATTACAAGCTGAATGAATATTCTGGTAGTATTACTACTTTTGAAAGGTTGGTAATAGAGTTTCCACAAGCTGCCGATGTAACCGAAGCACTCTATGTGCTTTACAATATATGTGAATCTTACGACAGTTGCCAGTCTGATAGATACGAAAACATACTCGTTGACAAGTATCCTGAATCTTTTTATGCCAAAATACTTATCAATCCGAATTACGTGGAAGAGCTGAATATTATCGACAGTAAAGTGGCGCGCTCGTATGAAGAGGCCTTCCAGTTGTACAAAATACGGCACTACGGTGGAGCAAAAAAAATACTCGATCAGATATTGTCAGCATATCCTAAAAATAGCCTATTAGATAAGATAACCTTACTCAATATTATGATTGCCGGCCAACTCACCCAAGATAAAATGGTGTATAAGGCAGCTTTAGACAATTTTATAACCGAGTTTGAGGAAAGCGATCTTGTGCCTTTTGCAGAAAACTTATTGAGTGCTTTTGGCAGTAATAAACCTTCTACTAAACAAAAAGATATACCTGTTGTAGGAGAAAAACTCCAAGATTCAAAGAAAAACTAATGCTAGTGAAGACTGAAATAAAGCTAATTTCGGCATTATTTAGCCAAAAAATAAAAATATGGAAATTCAAACACAACAGGAGTCAATATTTTATAAAAACATAGAACGTGGAAAGCAAAAAAGACTATTTTCAATCAATGAAAAAATAAAAAAGGTTATTTACAAGGCATCTCGAAAATTTTCTGCCAATATTAAAAATCCCGAAGAACTTGTAAGGGCTTCATACTTTACCCAATTAGTATTGGACTATCAGTATCCTGCCGAAAATATTGATTTTGAACTACCTACAAAACCCGATAAGGACAGAATAGATATTTTAGTCTATGCTGATAAAGAAAGAAAAGACCCTTTTATTGTTGTGGAATGTAAAAAAGATGGTATTTCTGATGCAGAGTTTAAAAATGCCATAGAACAAGCATTTAGATATGCTAATTACAAAAAAGTACATTATGCCATAGTGGTGGCAGGAACCACCAAAGCCGCCTATTTGGCTAAAGATTTTAAAGGAGGTGAGTGGGAGACAATGTAATAGCCGATATTCCCGTAAAATATGGAAGTGCCCCGAAGTATAAATTTATAGCAGGAGATACGGAAAGGCCTTTAGTAATCGTTTCTAAAGAAGAATTGATTAAAGCCCTTGAAAAATGCCACGATACCGTTTGACAAGGAGGTAAATTAGCTCCTACTGCTGCTTTTGATGAAGTATCCAAACTCTTGTTTTGCAAGCTAAAAGATGAAAAATCAACCCCCAAAAACAAACGCTATGCTTTCCAAATAGGTACCAACGAGACATCACAAGAAGTGTGCAACCGTATTAGCGATATTTATCAAAAAGCAAAAAAACAAGATGAAGATGTCTTTAAGGAAGATATACGTTTAGAGCCTAATGTAGTTTATACCGTAGTAAAGCACATTCAGGAGCTACATATCAATAGAGTAGATTTGGATGTGAAAGGCATTGCTTTTGAACGTTTTATGCAAGAGTTCTTTAAGGGAAAATGGGGCAGTTTTTTACGCCTCGTGAGGTAGTACAGTTTGCCGTAGATATGATGCAACCCGATGCCACTATGAAAGTGCTAGACCCTGCTTGTGGCAGTGGCGGTTTTTTACTCAATGCTATGGACAAGGTAAGCCATTATGCAGAAGAAAATTTTACCGACCCCATACAGATATACAACCATTGGCACAGCTTTGCAAAAGATAATTTGTTTGGTATTGAGATAAACGATCAAATAGCAAGGGTGTGTAAAATGAACATGATTATACACAACGACGGACATACCAATGTCATTAGTACCGACAGCTTAGAAGACTTCAAAAAGATAGCCAACACCAATAAAAAGTTTAAAAAGGAACGCTTTGATTTAATACTGACCAATCCGCCATTTGGAGCAACCATAAAAGGCAGTGAAAAAACATACCTTACCAACTTTGATTTAGGAAAAAATGGCAACAAAGACCGTAAAAACCAAAAAACTGAAATTCTTTTTATTGAGCGTTGTATTGATTTTTTAAAACACAAGGATGGGAAAATGGCTATTGTTCTGCCTGATGGTATCCTCACCAACTTATCCTTACAGTATGTCCGCAACTACCTGATGGAACGTTGCCAAGTACTGGCAATTGTCTCACTCCCACAAACCGCTTTCAGCCATTATGGAGCGGGGTCAAAAGCTCACTGGTATTTGTACGGCGAAAAGGAAAAGACGAAACACTCGGCAAATACCCCATCTGTATAGCACTGGCAGAGCATATAGGCTATGACGCTACCGGAAGAGAAACGCCAGACAAAAACGACCTGCCCGAAATACTCAACAAGTTTAGAGAATTTGAAAAAACACAAGGCATAAATTTTCGGTAAGCCCCGATTGGAAAAACAAGATTTTTTTGTCAGTCGGGGCGAAATAGAAGGACGCTTAGATCCGCATTTTTATAAATGTAATCAAAGTTTTAAAAATTCTGTTTATATAGGATATATTACATATATAAAAGGTGGGAAAAGATTACCTAAAGGGCATCACTATATTCAAAGCAATAGTGGATACAAATATTTGAGAGTGAAGGATATTCAAGATAGTGATATTGATTATTCGTCTCTTCATAATATTCCTGAAAAAGCATATAAAATACTAAGTAGGTATGAGTTAAATCGTGGTGAATTATTTATTTCAATTGCTGGAACTATTGGTAAGATAGGCTACTTCAATAATATAGTAGACGATAAAATAATTCTTACAGAAAATGCTGCCAAAATAGTTGTTAGGGATATAAGCAATGTAAAGCCCAAGTATCTTAAATACCTACTTCAATCTGCTACAATACAAGAACAGATTAAGGCTAGTTATATTCAAACTACTATTCCTAAACTGGGCTTAGACAGAATAGCAAAATTAAAAATCCCTCTTCCACCTAAAGAAATCCAAGAGCAGATTGTAGAGATTATGGACACGGCTTATGCCACTAAAAAAGCCAATGAGGCAAAGGCAGAAAAACTACTCAACTCCATAGACGGCTATGTATTAGATGTGCTGGGCATAGAACTCCCCCCACTTAAAGAGGAAAAAATATTTATCGTGATGAGTGATGAGGTGGAGGGAGAAAGGTTGGATGTTATGAATTATAGTAAAGAAAAAGATATAAAAGAATGTAAAAAATACGCTTTAAAAAAATTTAGAAAACATTGCAAGTATAGAAAAAGGTAAAAGTATTACAAAAGATAAGACTACAAAAGGCAGATACCCAGTAATTGCAGGAGGGCGAATAAGTTCATATTCAAATAGTAAATTTACACACATTGGAAATATAATTACCGTAAGTGCATCGGGTAATGCAGGCTATGTATGGTATCATACAAGTCCCATTTTTGCTTCCGACTGTAGTGTGATAAAGCCAAACAATGAAAAAATAATTTTAATAAAGTTTATTTATATAGTACTAAAAGCAAGACAAAAATACATATACGGTTTACAACACGGTTCGGTGCAACCTCACGTCTATCCTAAAGATTTAGCGAAATTAAAAATCCCCCCTCCACCCTGTAGAAAAGCAAAACGAAATTGCTGAAGAAGTGCGAAGGCGTATGCACCAAGCCGAGCAGTTGAAAAAAGAAGCCACTGCCGTAGTAAGCGATGCCAAACATGAAGTGGAGCGTATTTTGTTTAAGGGTTAGAAGCATATAGCCAAAGAAAAAGTATTTGCTCTTTGTAAAACCTTTGTTTGCTAAAATTACAGTTCAATAAGTTGGTTGGTAGGAGAACTTTGATTACAAAAGGGACTAGCTCGGGCCTTACCGAAGGTTCTCACTTATACAGAAAAAATAATTTTTACTGTCTTATTTTAGTCGAAAAGGTGTACACTCGGAAGAGAAACAGCTATGCAGGAGTTTATTTGCTCAGATGATTGGCCATTTTTAAAAGCCCACACACAAGCACCTTAGCCTATTGAGAGTGATAAAAAGTATCTAACAATCTATCTCTGACCACACTGTTAAGTTCGATGGAGACACAAAAGAAACTTTGCTTTCAAATCATATGAAAAATATCACTGCTTAAAAGCAATCATATTAGCAAATAGCCGATAGGCACCTGGCACGCCAGCAGGTAATTCCCTGAACCATGAATAGCCTGTATAAATAAAAGTACCTTTGCCATAAGTAGTAGCTAGTAAGCCACCGCTTTTTTCCTCTTCATTCGGGTCGTGGCAAGAGATAATGGTTTGGTAGCGTTCATCCCACTCGTTTGGAAAATACAGACCACGCTCTTGTACCCATCCTTCAAAGTCTTTGTTTGTAATTTTATTGGGTTTATTTAGTAAAGGATGGTTTGGTGTGAGTATTTTTACTGGAGATTCTTCTACTGTTATGCGGTCTCTAGAGAGCTTGATAGGGTAGGGGCCGAGGTCTTTTGTTACTAGTCGACGATTCGTATTGTATTGCACGATCATATTTCCTCCTTGTTTCACATATTCCATCAACACTTTTTGATGATACTTCATTCTTTTGTTCGTGTTGTAAGCCCTTACCCCGACAATGACAGCATCGTAGCCCATAAGTATTTGACTATTGATTTGTTCGTCGCTCAAAATATCTACTTGATAACCTATTTCACCCAATGCTTCGGGAATAGCATCGCCCGCACCCATGATGTAGCCGATATGTTTTCCCTCGGTTTTGATATTTAACTTGACGAGTTTTGACTCGCTGGGTGGAAACAGGCTTTGTATGGGAATGTGTGGATACTCAATAGTATTGAGTGCATAGCTATATTGTTTTCCTTGTATTTCGACAGTAGTTTTTAGTACTCCAACAGATTGGCTTTTGGGAGGAGTGACCGTGAGTGTGAATTTTTGTTCGTCGTACTTGTTTTTAAAGCTCAGGTCAAGCGTTTTAGGTAATACTTTCCATCCTTTCGGTACTTGGAAATTAAGCTTGGCCTGTACGTTTTGCCGGTGTGCTTTGGTCAGTATGTTTAATTTTCTAACTTTTTCGTTGGCAAACAGATAAACTGTATTTTCTATATTTACCGTTACTGCTGGTCTAATTTCTAGTGGTCGGTATCTCTCACCGGCTACTGGGTCTGTCCAACGATAAGATACTGGAATTTTTTTTTCCAAGCGAATAACTTCTTGCGTTCCAATGTCCAGAGCTATCATCACTTGCCATGCTGCAGGATTTTCTGGTAGTCCGATAAGTGTTTGATTTTTGACTTTAAACATTCCCTTATCTTCCTTTTCGGTGAGCCAATAAGGCTGGCTAGGCTCCATTGTCTTAGGTAATATAATACTTTGTTCAAAAGTATTCAGCACATTATCTGAGAGTACCGAGTCGATGTGTGTATGGTCTTCAGTAAAGCCAATGCAGTGTAGGTTAATTTTTGTCTTACTGCGTTTAATGAGTCTGACGGTTAAATGAAGGCTATCATTTGGTGCTATACTGTAATCCTTATGGTTTGCATCTGCCCACAGCCCAGCACATTGCCAGATGATTTCCTCGAGTTCTTTCTTTTTTTTATTTACCCAAAAACCTTCGGGCATTTTGTCGAGTGCGGTATGAATAGTTATTAATGCAGGGATACTTGCTGCAGGGTTAGTTATATCAAAATTTTGATTAGCTTTTTTTAATAAATCTGCTACTTTTTTTCCACCTGATACTCTTTCCCAGCTATAATCAATACCTTCAAATAAGCCGTTGGTGGCTCGTTCGCCCACCAAGTGTTGAAAGTATTCTTCTTGCGTACCTCTTTGTAGAGCAGAGCCAAAGCCCTGACTTTTGTGTTTGCTTCTGCTAGTAGCTGCAAGTTCTCCATAATTTTTTCCCAATAACGGACTGTAAGCTCCAGCATCTACAATAATAAGTCCACTTTTATCAAAATCTTTCCTACCATAAAACCACCAGGATGTATTCCATAATACTCTTTTAGCTTGCCACACATCAGTATACTTGAGCTGTTCGGGAAAGCGGTTTTTATTAGCAGCCGCCTTGAAGGCTTCTACGGCGATGATGGCAGAGGCGGTATGGTGTCCGTGTGTTTTCATGCCTTTGCGCGGTGGAGAGAATCGGGTAACAATGATATCGGGTCGGTGTGTTCTTATTACCCATACGGCATCTGCGAGTACTTTTTCTTTATTCCATATTGTGAAAGTTTCTTGTGCTGTTTTGGAATAGCCAAAGTCGTTGGCACGGCTGAAGGCCTGTTGTCCACCGTCAATACGGCGTGCTGCTAGCAGCTCCTGGGTGCGTATCACACCGAGCTGTTCACGTACCTCTTTGCCCACAAGGTTTTGCCCACCATCTCCTCTGGTGAGTGATAAGTAGGTGGTACTAAAGCCTTTTCCTTTGGCAAAGTAAGTAATTAGTCGCGTATTTTCATCATCAGGATGGGCAGCAATATAGAGTACATTACCCAGTACCTGCATTTTTTGTAAGGCTAATTTTATTTCAGCAGCATCTTTGTTCATATTCGGCTGTGCATTCGTTTTGACTGCTAAACAGCACGAAGACAGTAAATATATAAGAAAATAATATTTAATTTGCACAGCTATATTTATTTTATTCAAAGTGAGGGATAAGTATATCGCTTGGTTGTGGGACGCAATCCCACGTTGGGATAACTAATATGGCAAAGGTAAAAAAAACTTTTTAGGTACAAAAACCCATAATTTTTCTACAAACAGACAGCAAGTTCTGAACTTAGTAAAATACATCCCGTGTCATTAAGTACTTTGTTTGCTCTCTTTTTTCCAAAACAAGTTTAATTATTCCTAACAGTATTCAAAATTGAGTGCTAAGTAACTACTAAAAACAATTATGCAAAACCTAGAAGATTTGAAATATCTGCTAAACGCTCCGAAAAATATAGTGATTATACCACATGTAAATCCTGATGCCGATGCTTTGGGTTCTTGCCTGGCAATAGCTATTTATTTAAGAAAACTAGGACACAGGTCTACTGTTATTTCACCGAATAAATACCCTCGCTTTTTATTCTGGATGCCTAGCCACGATGAAGTGCTGGTATTTGACGAAGGTAACCAAATACGCTCTAGGCAAATACTCTCGGTGGCTGATTTAATTTTTTTTATGGATTTTTCCGACCCCAATCGCATGGGAGATTTACAAAGTTTTGCTACCCGAAATACAGCTACTAAGATACTCATTGACCACCACTTAGATAAAAAAGATTTTGCTGATTTTCAATTATGGGATACTACAGCAGCAGCTACAGCCGAGTTGGTGTACGACTTTATTATAATGACTGAAGGAAAGCATTTACTAGATTTGGATATTGCGGCTTGTATTTATGCGGGTATCATGACAGATACGGGTTCTTTTAAGTTTCCAAAAACCAGTGCAAAGCTACACAGAATTATTGCTGACTTACTTGATTTAGGGCTGGATAATACTAAAATACATCAGCTGGTTTATGACACTAACACACAGGATAGAATTAAATTTTTAGGTTATATATTAGACAAAAAACTATGTTTTCTGAATGATTATTACACAGCTTACATTGCTGTTACAGACAAGGAGCAGCGTCAATTTAATACCCAAAAAGGCGACACGGAGGGCTTAGTAAACTACGGATTAAGTGTGGAAGGGGTAAAAATAGCAGCCATTTTTGTACAGAAGGAAAAAGACATAAAAATCTCTTTTCGATCGGTAGGAAGTTTTTCAGTAGCACACATGGCTGCTAAATACTTTAATGGCGGTGGGCATAAGAATGCTGCCGGCGGTATTCTACACCAGGTTACCCTTGAAGATGCTTTGCGTTTGTTCTTAAAAGTTTTGCCTAACTACAAAAAACAGATAGAGATATCTTGAAAATAATAATTGGTCTTTACCTTTATTTTTTGCTAACTTTCTTATTATTGATCCAATCGTTGAGTACTGAGGTTGCTTCCTTAATATAAAGATCTTTTTGGACACTTTCTGTCCACGTTTTTATTTCTTCAGATTTTATTTTTTCTATCTCACTATCTTCTGAATGGTCTTGCATAGAGGTAATTGAGAAAGATTTTGAAATATAGTTTTCATTACTATATTCATCTGTTTTTTCATGCATCATTCGTTGTTCTTCTTTAAAGGTTGCATAATGTAAGGACTGCAAAGATGCCTCGTTTTGTTCTTTGAGGTAGATAGCATTTTCTTTGATGAGCTTAAAACCAATAGTGTTTTGCGTTCTGCTTTGACTATTAGCAGTAAAGGCTTGCAGGTCGAATTTTTCATCAGACCACTTATTGAATTGAGTACTTTCTATCTCTCCCCATGGCAGTGCATACTTGGCAAATTTCTCTCCGAAATTTACATGTTGATAAATATAAGGTAGTTCTACGTCGGCAGAAACGCCTTTTGCTTGAATAGCCTTGCCCGTAATGCGATAAAACTGTTGAATAGTCAGTTTTAACTGACCCAAAGGTTTGACACTATTATAGGCTTCGGGTAACAGTTGATCTAGGTCGATAAATCTTTGTACTGATCCTTTGCCGTAGGTAGTAGGTCCGCCAATAATTACAGCTCTGCTGTAGTCTTGCATAGCAGCAGACATAATTTCTGAGGCAGACGCACTTGCCTTGTTGAGCAGTATTGCTAAAGGACCGTTATAGTAGATATTTGGGTCGGTGTCTTTGAGTACTGTTGCAGTCTGTATTCTATTTTTTACTTGTACAATAGGTCCTTCTTCTATGAAGAGTCCAGCCATCTTAACTACATCTGACAGAGAACCTCCTCCGTTATTTCTGATGTCGAGAATAATGCCTGCTATATTTTGTTTTTTGAGTTTAATAATTTCTTTTTTTACATCTTCGGCACAGTTCCTACCGTTTTTTTTGCTGAAATCAGCGTAAAAACTCGGTAAATATATATAGCCATATTTTTGGCCTGTTTCCGAGTCGTCAATAACTGCTGATTTAGCATAAGTAGCTTCAATTACCACAATATCTCTGATGATGGAAATAACCTGAATCCTGCCATCAGGTTTTCTTATGGTAAGATATACGCGTGTATTTTTAGGTCCTTTGATGAGTTTAACGGCATCTTTTAGAGCCATGTCGGAAATGGCTACTTCTTTTTCACCATCTTGGGCTACTTTCAGTATAATATCTTTGGCTTTTAACTCTCCTTGCTTCCAAGCAGGACCGCCGGCAACCAATCTTTCTACTCTAATGTAACCATCACTTTGTCGCAATATGGCACCAATGCCCTCTAATTGCCCAGACATGCGGATGTCAAAAGCTGCTTTTTCTTCGGGGGGGAAATATTCGGTGTGCGGTCCGAAAATATTTAGTATAGCATTAATATAAGAAGCGAAGCGGTCGTCATTGTCTAGTTTGTCTATCAGATCGAAACTATTATTGAGGTTTTTGACTATTTGCTCCCTTACTTCTTTTTCTATTACTTGTGGTGATTTGATTTCTTCTTCCTTTGGTTTATTAGATTCTTTGAGACGTCTTTCTTGCGCATCCATGCGGTTGTAATACTGCACAAGGGCTCGATACTTCAGCGTTTTTCTCCATCTTTCTTTTAATTGCTTTTCATTACTACAAAATTCTCTTTTCTCCGCATCGAGTTGCAGTTTTTCCTTTTCACTGAAGTCAAAGGGTTTTGATAATACCTCCTGGTAATATCCTTTAGTTTGCCTGATGCGTTCTAGTAAGATATTGACAGATTCTCGGTAAAGATTTGCTTTCTCTGATCCGTGAATATCATCGTCGATTTTATCTCTGAAGGCTTTGAGTTCTTTTACGTCTTTTAGGGTAAAAAATCTTTTATTGTGGTCGATATTGTTGAGGTACATATCAAAAGCCTTTTCTGAAAAATTGTCATTTATTTCTGGCATATGATAGTGTGCCTGCGAGAGTGTGCCGAAAATGACTTCCTTGAGTAAACGCTCTTTTTGTATATTAATATTGCTTTTAAGAAAAGAAAAACTAAAAAGACCGACGATTAATATACCTACACTAACGAATAAAAATTTCTTTCTCTGCATAAAATTATATGATTGAAATAATTGACAATAGACAAATTAAAGTGTTAGCAAACTGCATTAGTCTGCCATCTTTTAACCTTGAACGAGCAAATTATGTTCAGAGGCTCTTTATCATTTATTACTATATTTTTTGCTGACTTTTAACTGTCGAATAAATTAAAATGTACGCCCCTGTATTACAACGCAAATAAAAGATAAAAAATTTACTTTTTTAATTTTAAATATTCGAGAGGTATTTATTTTTGTGTAAGAATTATTTATTTGTATATAAGCGTGAGCGAGCCATTTAATTACCATATCATTTTAGCTTCCTCTTCTCCGCGCAGGCATGACTTGCTGAGAGCTTTGTCTATTCCTTTTGAAATACGTATAAAAAAAATCCATGAAATTTATCCACATACAATAGCCGTTGAGCGTGTACCCGAATATTTGGCACGTTTGAAAGCAAAAGCTTATCAGGCCGAATTGTTGGAAAAAGAATTGGTCATTACGGCAGATACGGTGGTTATACTTGATGAGCAAATTTTAGAAAAACCAAAAGATAAAGCTCAAGCTATTGGTATGCTAAAACGACTATCGGGAAAAACACACCGAGTAATAACGGGAGTTTGCCTTTTAAGCACAACTTTTCACGAGGTTTTCTCCGAGACTACTTCCGTAACTTTTGAGCATCTTGAAGCAAGTGAGATACTAAATTACATTCGTCAGCACCAACCCTATGATAAAGCAGGTGGGTATGGTGTACAAGAATGGCTCGGTATGATAGCAATAAAACATATTGCAGGTTCCTACTACAATGTAATGGGTTTACCCGTGCATCGTTTATATCGTGTTTTGAAGCAAAGAAATGCTAGTTTTAGTGAAACACTAAATAACTAAGATATATGATTATCTATGCAATTCCCTTTATCTCGGCTGCTATTGGCTGGTTCACTAATTACTTGGCTATTAAGATGTTGTTCTATCCGAGAATTGAACGCAATATTGTTGGATTAAAATTCCAGGGTATATTTCCTAAAAGGAAGCACGTGTTGGCAGAGCGTCTGGCAAGAGCTGTGAGAAGAGATTTATTCTCGATGGAAGTGGTTAAAGATAAACTCGATACGGCCGATACGAAAGAAAAGCTAAAAGAAGCTATTTTACTAGAGATTCAAGATTTACTGCTCAATAAGTTTAAATCGTCTAATAAAATGCTCGCTATGTTTTTAAATGATTCTGTAGTAGAGCAGGTGCTTAAAAAGGCTGACGAACACCTAAATGGAGTAATGCCTAGGCTCGTTAGCCACTTGGGTGAACGAATAGAAGAAGTAGATGTAGAAGCCATTGTACGCGAGAAAGTTAATAATTTTTCTAATGAAAAGTTAGAGAGCCTTTTGATGTCTGTTATTAAAAAAGAATTGAAATTTATCGAGATTGTAGGTGCTATCTTGGGTTTTATGATAGGTTTGTTGCAAATTGGTATTTTAGGGCTTAGCTAGCCAATCTATGTTGTCAAAATAATGGAATATCAAATTAATCTTTGTGGTGTAAATGTTAATTATCATGTAACAGGGCTAGGCAAGCCCGTCGTTTTGCTTCATGGATGGGGTTGTAACCTCTACATCTTTAAAGATTTACAGGCTTTTCTCTCCCAGCATTTTCAGGTATATGCGATAGATTTCCCCGGATTCGGCAAAAGTGATTGCCCTAGTTATGCATGGGGAAACAAGGAGTATGCCGATATGTTAAAATTTTTTTTAACTACATTAACTATTGAAAAACCCATTTTGCTCGGGCATTCATTTGGTGGAAGGGTAGCTATTCAGGTAGCTGTCGATATTTCCTTAAATAAACTGATATTAGTGGGTAGTGCCGGTATAAAGCCTGCTAGAAAATTTTCTTATTACTTGAAAGTGTATTTTTTTAAAACAGTTAAACAAGTTTTCCGTCTGCCTTTGCTCAATTATTACCGATCTGAGGTAGTCAATTTCTTCAGAGCTAAGTTTGGCTCTCAAGACTATCAAAGTGTACAAGATGTTATGCAGTGTGTTCTAGTCAAGGTAGTCAATCAAGATTTGAAACACCTCATGCCCGGTATTCGTGTACCTGTATTGTTGATCTGGGGTGAGGATGATACGGCCACCCCGATAAAAGATGCACAACTCATGAATAGATTAATCAAAAATTCTGGTTTGGTTGTTTTAAAAAATGCAAGTCATTATGTTTTCCTCGAACAAGCACGGCAGTTTGCTATTATTGTAGATAATTTTCTCGAAAAAGATAAACTAAAGAAAAATAATATTGAAACCTAATAACTAATTTACTACCATCTTTTGATTACCCTACTTTTAATTTCTGTTTATCTTTTTAGTCTGTTGATTAAGGCTAAGAAAGATTTGCACATGATGCAACAAAACAGCTATATGAACCATCGCTGTTTGCGATGGTTTTTGAGGCGTTTCACCAAAAAATCTACTGCTTATCCACAGATAATTAGCTTTCTGCCAATCTTACCTTTACTACTAGCTTCTTGCCTTGCCTCGCTTTTATTGATAGACGACCTTACCGAGTCTTTTTCTTATATATTTTGGCGGAGCATTTATGTCTTGTGGATTATTACATACGGCAAACAGGCTTTTTTGATTTTGAAAAAACCGCAGAAAAAAAAGCTGGTATTCACAAAAAGAGCTGTGAGACTGCTACTCACCAGCCTAGTTTTATATGTTTCAGTAATTATGCCTATTTTATTTTTCCATGCTAACCAGCCTATTTTGTTTTTGTCTTTATTGATTGTGTCTATCCTGTCCCCAGTCTTTATCATACTGGCTAACTGGCTGCTCATACCGATAGAGCAACAGGTGAACCACTGGTATTTCTGCGATGCAGCAAAAATACTGGCTCGTATGCCCCAACTCCAAATAATCGGTATCACGGGTAGCTATGGAAAAACCAGCGTGAAGTATTTTCTTACATCTATTCTTTCTGAACGCTTTAACGTACTGATGACCCCGGGTAGTTATAACACAACTATGGGTGTAGTAAAGACTATTCGCACTTACCTAAGACCTATCCATGAGATTTTTGTAGTAGAAATGGGTGCAAGACGTGTTGGCGATATTCGAGAGATTTGTAATTTGACAAAACCCCAAATAAGCATTCTAACAGCGGTGGGTCCTCAGCACCTCGAAACCTTCGGCTCTCTATCCAATGTGCAGCGAGGTAAGTTTGAAATTGTCGACACCCTATCTCCCAGCGGGCTAGCCGTTCTAAATGCCGATTATAAACTGATTAGAACAAAAAAATTAGATGCCGATGCGCAGGTAATTTATTATGGTACAGAAGAAAAAAATAGCAATTACTACGCACGTGATATCCATTACAATGACAAGGGCATGTCTTTTAAAATTTACCAAAAAGACAGCGAGGTATTATTTCTGCAAACCAGTCTTTTGGGTAAACACAATGCCTCTAACATTTTATGTGCTTGTATTGTTGCCTTAACCCTAGGCATCGATAAAAATACTATTGCTTATGCTGTGAGAAAATTAAAGCCCGTTGCGCATCGCTTAGAAATAAAAAATATAGCATCCGGTATTATTATTATTGATGATGCTTTCAATGCAAATCCTCAAGGTGCTAAGATGGCCTTAGAGGTTTTGGCAAATATGAAGGGTAACAAAAAGATAATCATTACGCCCGGCATGATCGAGTTAGGAGAAAGCGAATATGAGCATAATAAGGCTTTCGGCAAGCTAATTGCCCATTATTGTGATTATGCCATTTTGGTAGGTCATCGTCAGACATACTCTATTTGTCAGGGATTAGGGGCAGCGGCGTATAGCAAAGATAAGTACTACTTAGCTACTGATTTGACAGATGCCAACCGCCACCTGAAACAAGTTGTTTCTTCGGGAGATGTGGTATTATACGAAAACGATTTGCCTGATGCCTATGACGAATAAATACAAGTTATAAACTCGGACCTGCCTTAATAATTTCACTATCAGTTTTGTCGGCATATTTTTCAAAGTTTTCAATAAATCTCCCTGCTAGATTTTTCGATATTAGGTCATACTCTTCTTTATTTGACCACGTATCTCTGGGGTTAAGTATTTCATTGGGTACGTCGGGGCATTTTTTAGGTATAGCTAACTTAAAAACAGGTTGTTCCACATAGGTTTCTTTACTTAATTTACCCATTAATGCAGCTTTAATAATAGCCCTCGTGAAGGCAAGCTCTATGCGGGTGCCTTTTCCGTAAGTGCCACCTGTCCATCCGGTATTAATTAACCACACATTAATCCGTCCATCACCACTTCGGCTGCCTCTGTTGATTTTTTCGCCTAACAATCGGGCGTATTCGTTGGGGTTTAGCGGTAGGAAGGGAGCACCAAAACAAGCTGAGAAAGTAGCCTCTGGTTCGGTAATACCTTCTTCTGTTCCGGCAATTTTCGCCGTGTAGCCACTGATAAAGTAATACATAGCTTGCTCGATGCTAAGCCTGCCGATAGGCGGCAATACACCAAAAGCGTCGCAGGTAAGAAAAAAGATATTTTCCGGTAAGTCTCCCCTAGAGTTATACATGATATTGTCGATATGATAGATAGGATAGCTAACTCTTGTATTTTCTGTAACAGATGTATCTGAATAATCAACGGCGCAGCCATCTTGCATAAAACCGACATTTTCGAGCAGTGCACCAAATTTGATGGCATGAAAAATCTGTGGCTCCTTTATTGCCGATAGGTCTATGGTTTTAGCATAACAACCGCCTTCAAAATTAAAAACACTTTCTTTCGACCAGCCGTGTTCATCGTCTCCCACAAGCCTTCTTTCGGGATCATTAGACAGGGTCGTTTTACCTGTTCCTGACAAGCCGAAAAACAAAGCAGTATCGCCATGAGTGCCTACATTTGCCGAGCAGTGCATCGGTAAGACACCATGCTCGGTCGGTAAAATAAAATTTAAAGCTGAAAAGATGCCTTTTTTGATCTCTCCTGTATAGGCTGTTCCGGCGATGATAATCTTTTTTTCTGTGAAATTGATGATAGAGAAGTTACTTTGTCTTGTGTGGTGAATTTGCGGATCTGCCAATACCGACGGAAAAACGTATACGTTCCAATCAGGTGAAAAAGCATCAAGTTCTTTTTCTGTCAGACGCAAAAACATATTATAAACAAATAAATCTTGCCAGGCATATTCGCAATATACCCGAATATTGAAGCGATAGTTTGCATTAGCACAAGCATAAGCATCTCTAACATATACATAGTCTAAGGAGTTGGCATATGCAATTATTTTTTCGTAAAGTTTTTGGTAATTCTCCACTTCAATGTCGAGGTTGATACCTCCCCAGTCGACAGTATTTTCCGTAATAGCATCTTTGACAATAAACCGGTCTTTGGGTGATCTGCCTGTGAATTTTCCTGTTTTTACTGCCAAAGCACCACTACTGCTCAGCTTACCCTGCTTTTGCAAAATAGTATCTTCTACTAATGCGGCGGGTTGTAAATTATGTTTTTGGGATTTTCCGATCCTGTTTTTCATATAGCTATTTGTTTTGTAAACTCAATGCTGCAAAGGGCAGGTAGTGATTTAAAAAGTATGAGGCTCTAAAGTGTTGCAATTGAGGAATTTAGTGCATAGACATACACAATAGCACTTACTTGCCTTTCCAATGCAACGGCACAAAAATAATAAAAAATGCTAAAAAAGCCTGTGCTAAGCAAAATTATAAGCATAAAGTCTGTAAAATACAGTTTATAAGAGACCGCAGTTTGACCTACAAAGGATGCTGTTATTTTATCAAAAAAAACTATTAGCATCAAAAATAATAAGCTTTATACTAATTAGTGTTTATATTTCTGCTATTGCTTAAAAAAATATTTCAACATGAACACTAGGCCAAATTGTATTTCTTTCCGGGCAGAGTTTTTATAACTCCCTTTAGCTCCAAATGTAACAGGATATTTAATAAATCTCCTAATCCCAATGCTACTTCTACGGCGAGCTTATCTATGTGTATGATTTCTTCATGCTGTATGATTTTTACAATTTGTGTTTCTTCACGGCTTAAACTCTGCCAATTGATAGTATATTTTTGTCGCTTTGCATCAACTTCTTCCCACCCCATGATATATGCTAAATCTTCGGATTCTGTGATGAGATGAGCTTTGTGTTTTTTGATGAGTGCATGACAACCTTCAGAGTACTTGTATTGTATATTTCCGGGTAGCGAGAATACTTCTCTATCGTAGGTATTGGCGAGTTCGGCAGTAATTAGAGCACCTCCTTTCAAAGAAGATTCTACCACAACAATAGCATCCGAGAGACCAGCAATAATTCTGTTGCGTGCAGGAAAAAACTTTATTTCTGGTTTGATTCCAAATCCATATTCTGAGATAAGTCCGCCTTGTTCACTCATGATTGCTGCAATGCTTTTGTGGTTGCTAGGATAAATAGTATCTAGCCCATGGGCTACTACTCCTACAGTAATTATATTGTTAGCAAGTGCGGCTTTGTGCGCCTCAATATCTATTCCATAGGCTAAACCACTGACAATGATTAGGTCTTTGTATCTGGCAAGATTTTGTACTAGCTTGTTGACAAAATTTTTGCCATAAGCACTAGCATTGCGCGTGCCAACAATACCGACAACTTTGCCCGCATTTAAGTCAGCACTGCCCAAGTAGTACAAGATAGGGGGAAAGTCGTAAATTTGTTTTAAGCGTTTGGGGTATTGTTTATGCTTGTAGTGATATATTTTTGCGCCGTATTTTTGTACTCTCTCAATTTGTATGCTCGCTTGCTCAAAAGCAGAAAAACTATAGATGGCTTGAGCGGTTTTCTCACCGATAAGCGGTATTTTCTCAAGTTTCTGGACAGGGGTGTGGAAAACTTTCTTGGCGCAACCACAGTAGTTCAGAAGATTTTTTGCCAGCACGGGACCAACTCCGTGTATCATATTCAGTGCTATCGTGTATATTATATCTTCATCTGTTTCACTCATAAATCTGAGGTTAATACTGTTATTAACACTAACTAATATTATTCTTTATCTTTATTTCTTTTAGGGCTATGCAGCAGTGCGAAAAATTCGATAACAAAGCCTGTTATCACTATAATTGGTCCTAAAGTAAGCCCCAGAAAGCCAAAACCAAATTCTTCTTGATCGAGTGCCATAATTATAAACCCGGTGATAATAGTGGCAATGCCAACTAACATAATCTGATAGTTTTTTCTGTCAAAAGAAAGTATTTTATCTTTTTTTTTCATAGTGTTTAAAAAAAAATAATAATTAATACAAATCGTCTAATTTCATTTTAATGTATTTATTAACAGAAAAAAGCGAACTAAAAAAGCCGATAATTATCCCTAATACACTGATAAACAAGCAGGTAAGCACAATGATTTTTGTGTCTTTAATGGCAGAGAACTCAGGTACTTGTCCGACAAAACCACTCACCGTGAGCAGTAGTAATAGCGAGGCAGTCAAGCCGCTTAAGGCTCCTTGCCACGATGCCCTTAGCAGGAAAGGTTTTTTGATAAATAGCGGTGTTGCACCTACCAATTGCATACTTCTAATGAGAAAGCGCTGGGAGAAAAAAGCTAATTTGATAGCATTATTTACTAGCATAGTGATTGTCATTAGCAGCACAGCAATAAAGGTGGCTACGACAGTACCAATTTTTTGTAAATTGCTGTTAATTTCTTTTAATAAATTTTTAGGAATAGCTACTTCGTAAATTCCATAAATATTTTCTAATTCGGATTTAATTTGTGCGCTTGCCTCATCGGTGTAATAGTTTTTTTTTAACTGAACAACAAAGGCATCATGCAGAGGGTTTTCTCCGAGAAAACTCAGGAAGTCTTCCCCGGTTTCTTCGATTAGCTTTTTTGCTGCTTTCTCTTTAGAAATAAAGGCAATAGTATTTTTATTATTGTTGAGAAATATATAGCGTTTTTCGCTAATTTCTTCTCTAATAGCCTCTTTGCGTTCTACTGTAACATTACGGTTTAAGAAAATACTGATTTTGATGTGTTTAGTTAGCTCATTGGTTAGCTTTTGTACGTGTGCAGCAAATATAAGGAAAAAGCCTATGATAAAAAGTGCCAGTGTTGTACTGAACACAACATTGACATAGGGATAGTTGCCAATTTTTTTTTTATACGATATTTTTCTTGGCTTCATGCTTACTTTTTGTCTAGCAATCTGTTAGTGAGTAAGTGCCAATTCTTCTGCTCCCAATTTTTTTTTCCACTTTATATATCCTCTCGTGCAGAGCAGCACATATATCGAGTATAATAAAGTACTGCTGTATATCTCCTTATAAGAGTAAATGCCTACGCAAATGATATTTACTGAGGTCCATACGAGCCAGCTTTCTATTTTCTTTCTGGCTAGTTGCCATAAGGCCAGTAAGCCAAAGCAGGCAATACTCGCGTTCCAGTAAGGTAAATCCGCATCATTAATATTTTTTGCTATGAATTTGCCGCAAAGTATGCTTATCGCAGCGGTTAAACCGATAAATATGATTAATTCTTGTAGACTTAAGCGAGTAATGCATAAAATTGTCTTTTTCTTCCCTCCCCGCAACCAATTGTACCAGCCATAAAAACCTATTGAGGCATAGATAATAGATAAAATAACATAGCCAAATAAATTTGCTTGCCATAACGTGTAGGCATATAGACTCAAGCCGATGATACTTGCCGGCCAGCCCCATATAATCTCGCGAGTATTCAGATATACACAGATAATACCAAATAATGAGGCAAGCAGCTCTATTGGGTGTTCTGAGAGATAGTTAGTAATAAATTCCATGCACACGACGATTAAAATATACAGTAATAAAATATGTTACAAAAGTAGCATTATTTTGCACAGCTTGCAAAACCGCCAAGTATAAAAGGAATTATTTGTGCCGAAAATTCTTTGCAAATATATTTTAAGCTCGCACACACATAATTTGTGAAATCCTGTAATTTGTTTTTTATAAGCCCTACTACTCGGATCAACCCACTGCTTTTGTGCTGCTAAAAAAAAAACTAAAACAATGTATTTACTTTCGTATAACAAAAGTTAACTTTGTCATTCTAAGGTATTATTAATGAGTTTTATTATCTTGCACAATCCCCTTTTTTTATATGAAAGTGTCAAAGTTTTTGCGAAAAACTTGTTTTTTTCCTATATTTACTCCGTCAGCAAAAGACTTAAAAAACCTCGTTGTGGACTAGCCAGTGTACGAGTGGAGTTAATGCAAGACTCCTACCCTCTTAAGCTACGCTGTGTTCTGCCGAGTCTCGAGTCATATCTATGACTTGCTCAGTCCTCAATATTGACTTTGGGTTTTGCTTCGTCCTCAGGTTTTAACACCATATAATACCGCTTTTGGCAGTAGAATTTTTTTTCCGATATGCAAGTAAAAGTTTTCAGCATTAAGTAAACACCCTTTTTATGAAAAAAAATATCAGTTCCTCTCCTCAAAAAACGCCTCCTCTGATACTTGGTAGTTGGAATCGTTTGTATCTGCTTATATTAGCAAAATCCTTTGTATTAATTATTTTATTTTGTTACTTCGGTAGAGCTTTTGCCTGATGACCCAACTCGACTGGATAGTGCTTGGTGTCACACAATTATTTATTATTGTCTACGGTATTTGGAAGAGCAGGGGAAGTAAGAATGTGAAAACTTATCTGCTCGCCAACAAAGAAATGCGCTGGGCAACTATCGGCATTTCTATTATTGCTACCCAAGCCAGTGCTATTACTTTTTTATCGACACCAGGGCAAGCCTTTGGGGATGGGATGCGCTTTGTGCAGTTTTATATTGCCATGCCTTTGGCAATGGTGATTCTGTCCGTTACGGCTGTGCCGCTTTACCATCGCTTGAAAGTATATACTGCTTATGAATTTCTCGAAAAACGTTTTGATTTGAGAATGCGCATTTTTACTGCTGGCATGTTTCTCATTCAGCGCAGTATGGCAGCGGGTTTGTCTATTTATGCACCGGCTATTATCCTTTCTAAAGTACTCGGCTGGGATACCGGAAGTATCGCCGCTATTGTCGGGCTTATGGTGATTGCCTACACTGTATCGGGAGGTGCTAAAGCCGTTAGCTATACACAAAAACAGCAAATGGGTCTTATTCTCATAGGTATGTTTGTGGCAACTTACTATCTGATTAGTGGTTTGCCGAGTGATATTTCTTTTTCCGATACGCTACACATTGCAGGAAAAACCGGGCGGCTCGATGTGATTAATTTTGAAGTAGATTTTTCCGATCGCTATAATTTTTGGTCTGGGATATTAGGTGGTTTGTTTTTGTTTCTTTCTTATTTCGGCACCGACCAATCGCAAGTGCAGCGCTACTTAGGTGGGCGTTCTATTACGGAAAGTCGTATGGGTTTGTTGTTGAACGGTCTTATTAAGGTGCCGATGCAATTTGCTATTCTTTTTATTGGTGTATTGTTGTTTGTCTTTTACCAGTTTCACCTCTCGCCAATATATTTTAATAGTGCTGAGAAAAACCAAGTATATCAGAGCGAACAAGCTGAAAAATTTAAAGTATTAGAAAAAGACTTTGAACAAAATTTTATTGAAAAACAAGCTGCTATTAGGCAAATGCTCAGTGCTATTGATGGCGAAGACAAAGAAAAAACAGCTAAATTACGCCGAGTACTCAGCCAACTGACAGCAGCAACGGATGCCATACGTAACGAAGCAGCGGTTTTGGTAAAAAAAACTGTTGATTCTGAGTTCAATGAGCAAAATTTGACTACTGTACGCAAAAAAGATCGAGACTTTGTGTTTATCACTTTTGTGATGAATGTATTGCCTGTTGGCTTAATTGGTTTATTAATTTCTATGATATTGGCTGCCGCTATGTCCTCTGCTTCAGCCGAGTTGAGTGCTTTAGGGGCAACGAGTTTTAATGATATTTACAAAAGAGTTTTTAAACCCCAAGCCTCCTCGCGTCACTATTTGAATATTTCCAAATTGCTCACCGTATGCTGGGGTTTTTTTGCTATTTTATTTGCTCAATATGCTGATAAACTCGAAAATCTCATTCAGGCAGTCAATATTTTAGGATCTTTGGTATACGGTACTATCCTAGGTATATTTCTAGTGGCCTTTTTTCTGAAAAATGTAGGATCGAAAGCTACTTTTTATGCTGCCCTCATTGCAGAATCTTTCGTTTTGTTGATTCATTTTACTGATATGGGTGTGCCTTACCTTTGGTATAACGTCATTGGTTGTTTACCGGTTTTGCTACTGGCTTGGCTTTTTCAACGCTCAATAAAAAGACATAGCCCTTGAGTGAGAATTATATATTATCTTTGTATTTGCATTAAAAAAGAATTATCGACTGAATTTTCTATAAAACACGTCGAAAAAAGAAAATTTTATACTTTTTAAAGTATGCAAAACTATGACAGCAATTCAATATAAAACCTTGTTGAAAGCAGGTTTAAATGAAGATATCGTAGAGACATTAGGGGAGGTATTTCAAAATAAAGAAGAGTCTTTAGCTACCAAAGAAAGTGTGGCGCATACAGAGGCCATGGTACTTCAAAAGCTGAAAACGACAGAACTGAAGTTGCAGAAAGAGATAGAACAGACAAAATTGAGTTTGCAGAAAGAGATAGAACAGACAAAATTGAGTTTGCAGAAAGAGATTAAGGATGTAGAGTTAAAGCTGACTAAAGAGATCAAAGAAGTAGAATTACAACTGACCAGAGAGATCAAAAATTCGGAGCGTACTATTACCAAACGGCTCACGTTTTTCTTTGGTTCTATTTACCTAGGCCTGATTGTTTTTCTTGTAAAAGAAATTATTGAAGCTAGGTAAAAGTATTGTATTTATTTCCTACCGTGTTTTGAGTTCATCCTGTACTTATGAACTTTTTTGAAAATAAAATAGAATACCTTAAAGGAGTTGGTGCAAAAAAAGCAGCTGTATTAAACAAAGATCTCGATATTTTCACTTTTGGTGAAATGCTGCAGTACTATCCTTTCAGGCACGAGGATAGGAGTCGCTTTTATACCATTGACGAAATTAGAGAAGACTTTCCCTACGTTCAACTCAAAGGAGTTATTTCCTCAGTCTGTATTGTCGGTGAAGGCAAAAAAAAGCGACTAGTTGCCAAATTTCAGGATGAAACCGCTAGCATAGAATTGCTTTGGTTTAACTCTACACAGTGGATAACTAAGCAACTACAGCCCAATAATACATATATTGTATTTGGTAAGCCTGTGCGTTATGGCAGCCAGTATAGTATTACGCATCCCGAATTTGAACCCTATAAGCCCGAACTAGTCCAAGGCATCGGTTTACAGCCCGTATACCATACTACCGACCGAATGAAGAAAAGCTATCTGACGAGTAAAGCTCTTGCCAAAATCCAGTTTGATTTACTTGCGCAAGCCTATGAAAAAATCCCTGAATCTCTGCCCTATTATATCATAGCTAAGTATGCTTTTTTATCTAAAAAAGAAGCAGTGGCCAGTGTGCATTTCCCAAAACAAGCAGCAATACTTGCGAAGGCAAAGGCTAGACTTAAGTTTGAAGAATTGTTTTATATTCAACTCAAAATGCTGAAGCAAAAGAAAAACCGTACGGTGAAAGTACAGGGGCAGATTTTTGCGCATATTCCAACACTCAAGTTTTTCTACAAAGAACACTTACCTTTTCAACTGACTAGCGCACAAAAACACGCTATTCGAGAGATATACCAAGATATGAAGAGTGGCTACCAGATGAATCGTCTGCTACAAGGAGATGTAGGCAGCGGAAAAACCGTGACCGCTTTTATTTGTATGCTCATAGCTATTGATAATGGTACACAGGCTTGTATGATGGCACCTACCGAAATCTTGGCAGAACAACACTATAATACCTTACAATCTTTTGCTCAAAAACTAAAAATTCCCATCGCTCGCCTGACTGGCTCTACGCGTAAAAAACAAAAACAGCACATTAACGAAGCACTACAGAGTGGCGAGTTGAAAATTATTGTTGGTACACATGCACTCATTGAGGACACAGTAGATTTTCATAACCTAGGACTCTGTGTTATTGACGAGCAACATCGCTTTGGCGTAGCGCAACGCGCTAAGCTGTGGAATAAAAATGCAGTTTATTCCCCCCACGTACTGGTAATGACTGCCACGCCCATTCCCCGCACTTTAGCCATGACACTTTATGGAGACCTAGACATTTCAGTCATCGACGAGCTACCGGCAGGTAGAAAACCCATTAGAACTACACACTATGATGACACTAACCGACTGAAAATATGGGGTTTTATTCGCCAGCAAGTCAAGCAAGGACGACAGGTGTATATAGTATATCCGCTCATCGAGGAGTCGGAGAATTTCGATTATAAAAACCTTGAAGATGGCTATGAAGCTGTAAGGCGTGCTTTCCCAGAATATCCCGTCAGCATCCTGCACGGTAGGATGCACTCTGAGGATAAAGATTATGAAATGCAGCGCTTTGCAGCAGGAGAAACAAAAATTATGGTGGCAACAACGGTCATAGAAGTGGGTGTGAACGTACCTAACGCCACGGTGATGATCATAGAAAATGCCGAGCGTTTCGGACTGGCACAACTACACCAGCTTAGGGGTAGGGTAGGAAGGAGTACGTATCAGTCTTATTGTCTGTTGATGAGTGAAAACCGTTTTAAGCTCGGCAAAGAAGCAAAAATACGCCTTCAGACTATGTGTAACAGCAATGATGGATTTGAAATCGCTAATGTCGATCTTAAACTCCGCGGTCCGGGTGATTTGTCCGGTACGCAACAAAGCGGCGTACTCGATCTGCAATTTGCCAACTTGGGAAAAGATACTAAGACCCTTGAAGAAGCACGCAAAGTAGCCGAACAAATTCTAACAGAAGACCCCACTCTAGAAAAACCAGAACACAATATTTTAAAAACTCGCCTAGAATCCTTTGAAAAAAGAACTTCTACTTGGAGCAGAATTAGTTAGTGGTAGATTTTTTATAATTTTTTTTACTTTTTATAACAATTAATTTTGAAAAGTTAAAAACTTCCTTAGGTTTGATCTTCACAAACAACTGTGCTCAGCATCCGAAATGACTGTTAAACCTAAATAAACTCACACTGAAAAGTTTCTATTTCCGAAAAGCAAAGAAAAGTTGTTTGAAGCGGGAGCGTTGAGTAGGCGAGTGCCTGCCCAAGGGCAATATTGCAAGTCTCTGGCATTCCTTAATCATGCCAGAAGCGTTTTTTTCTAATCAATTACTGAAATGAAAAAGTCAACACACAATCTACTCGCACTCCTGTTGAGTGCCTTGTTTCTCTTTTCTTGCAAGTAAAAAAGAGATCGAAGAAGAGCAATTTACTATGCTTGATCTTTACGATGAGTTAAATATTGTCGATAATAGTGCTACTCACGTCTTGCAAGATTATGACAAATACGGACAAATGAAAATCCTTTTTGCACAAGCCTTGCAAAAGAATATGCTTACATACGAAGAGTTTAAGCCCTTTGTTTTTCAAAGACTCTTCAATGAAAAAACCCTTGAAATCAAAGAAATACTCTATATAGCCATTAAAGACCAGCTTGTTGTTGGAAGTAATACTTTCGAGCATTTGCTCCTCAGTGCTTTTGATGAAGAGCAGGTGCAGATGAAAAACCTCATTAAGAGCATCCCGTCTGATTTTCCGAATTTGGTTATCAAAATTCCCGACTGGTTTAATAATGTAGCCAAACAAACAGCACTTGATACTCTAGATTATGCTATATTTCCTGCTGTGAGAAAAGTAGTAGTAGCCAACACCAGCTCGGTAAAACTCACAACAGGCAACGGTACCAAGGGTGGCTGGCTGGGTTATAAAATTGATAGTGACGACAAAGCCTTCTCAGCAACGCAGGCTATTCCTAATATCGTACCTATTCAGGTGAAAGAAAGCGAAAAGCTCATCCCGATACTTCCCGGAAACCTCACTACTATTTGGGGAGATAATCTGGTAAAAGACCATTTTCCCATATTGCAAACTTGCGGCAACCCCACTCAACTGCCTCAAGCTATTGATTATGACTATCGAACAAGCCAGTATGATTTTGTCAGTATTGCCGCAATGAATAAATATATTAACGCTGCACGCAGCCCGTTAAGCACAGACGAGTGCGTACCCGACTGCGAAAGAGACTGTAGAACAGAAAAAAATGTTATTGAAGGGATAAGATTAGGCAATATTGCCACTTTTAAAGTTATCGATAATCAGCCTATCGGAGAGGACGAAATATCCCTGCACTATCAGTTTGTCGCTACCGTAATGTGTGGCGATCCTGCTGTATCAGGAACATGTGAACCTAGAACATGGCACTTGATTTTTAACGGCACCGTTAATGATTTTTTTGAAGTGCAAAAACACTACGGCACACCGCTAAATAGTGAGTTGGCAGATGTTATTTATTATGGTAGAGAGTCGGGTAGAGATTTCTATGATAAAAGCTTTTCCTAGATATTACGATATTCCTGTGTATCGTTCTGCTAAGCAAATTTACTCCCAAGTACTCTATTTGCCTGAGCAAGAAGTGGAATGGAATGGAATGGATACTATATTGGAGATAGAATTTCATTAAGCATACATGAGCATGATAACCTCACAGTTGAGGGGAACAGTAAGCCAAACCATTACAGTAACGCATTCTTCTAGTATCTCTTTAGGACTGAAAGATCCAGAGTCAATAGTAGAGGGTAAGTTTGGATTCGATTCCGGCGTGCAGAAATCATCTACCTACACCTTAACCGCTGAAAAAGATGTCTTCTTGGGGCAGATAGGTTCTATATATTGCGACCCGAATTTTGATAATCCTACTTTTTTTGGTTTTAATAAGTCCACGGGTTCTGTCGATACGCATTTTGCCTTTATTATTAAGTGGTTTAAAAAAAATCTCAGCGTCCTGTTATTTTGGGTGCTGAGGTTTTTCTTGGCTAATTCTTCAATGCCAAAATCACTAATTCATTGTCTCTTCAAATTCTTGCATGAGGTATTTGGTTTTTGCTCCTACGCTGCCTTTGTTAATAATCTGCTCGCCAACTTTTACAATGGGCATGAGTCGCTTTCCTGAGCCAGTGATAAATGCTTCATGAGCTTGAGCGATTTCATGAGTTTGCACGTTTCTTACCGATAGCTGAAAATTTTCTGCTGCTATTTCCAGAATAGTTTTTCTAGTAATTCCCTGCAGAATATTATCTTTAGCAGTGATTAGGATATTTCCTTTGATAAGAAAGAAATTAGCACGTGATGCTTCTAATATATTACCTCCGTAATGATATAAAACATCTACAGCATTTTGCCTTTGCATTTGTTGCTCCAATCGGATGGAGCTAATATAATTAATAGATTTGACGTATGGCAATTCTCTTTGATGTTCGTGTAATAGCAGTGTTGCTCCTTGTTCATAAAAGCTACCTTTAGCATAGACAGGCTCTTGTAACAAGACAGCAAAGTTGGGTTTGCCAATTGTATAACTATTATTGGAATAACCGCCTGTAATGAGTAGTTTAACAGCGGCTTCTTGCACATTATTTTTTTCGATGATTTGCCGAATAATATATGCTACTTCTGCCTGAGTATGTGGTATGGTTAAGCATAAGGTTTTGGCAGAGTGGAAAAAACGGCTTAAGTAATCTTTTAAACGAAAAGGCTGCTGTTTCACCACCGGAAAGTAGTCGAAAGCACCATAGCCTCTTAATATGGACAGATCGGAAATATGGACAAAAATCGATTTTTCCCTAATAAATTCGCCGTTAAAAAAACACCAAGGGTTCATAAAGCGTTATTGATTTGACTAGCTAAAAATACAAAAGTGAAAAATGAAAATTGAAAAATGAAAAATTTTGATTACTCAATTGCATTAATTATCCATTAAAAAATGGCTGAATCCTTAAAAAACCAAAACAGTTATAGAAACTTGATTATTATTGTTTCTGTGTTGATACCTGTGTTAGTTGCTTTCCTTATTCTCATACCGCAAACCGGTAGGCTGGGCGATTGGGATGTTTCTTTTCTACCTCATTTACACGGCGTACTCAACAGTTTGACTGCTGTTTGTTTAGTTGCTGCATTTTGGGCTATCAAAAATAAAAACATTACTTTGCATCGCAATTTCATGATGACAGCCGTTTTCTTGTCTGTTGTCTTTTTGATCTCTTATGTAATTTATCACTTTCAGGGCGTACCTACTTTATATGGCGATACAGACAGAAACGGAAGCGTTTCGGCAGTAGAAAAAGTAGCAGCGGGAAATATTCGTTATCTATATTACTTTGTACTAATGACACATATTATTTTGTCTGCTATTGTTGTTCCCTTTGTATTATTTGCCCTTTATTACGCTTTGTCGAAGCAGTTTGACAGACACCAGGAAGTTGTTAAATGGTCTTTTCCTATTTGGTTGTATGTGGCAATTTCTGGTGTGGTCGTCTATCTGATGATAAAACCATATTACTAATGAATTATCGCTTATTTTGTCATTGGCAAAACTTAATTATTCATATGAAAAAAATCATTTGTTTTTTTGCTTTGCTTTTATTGCTAACTGTCTTCTTACCTGAATTTGCCGAATCGCAATGTGCCATGTGTAAAGCTGCTGTAGAAAATCATCAGCACGATGAAACGAGTTTTATCGGCTCTGGACTCAATAAAGGTATTCTGTATTTGATGGTTGTTCCCTATATTTTAATCACCATTATTGGCTATGCCTGGTACAAGCACAGCAAAAAGCGTCAGCCCGCTGATTAATAAAAAGAGGAAAATATTTCTGTACCTCTCTTTTACTTCTTTATTTATTGCGGCATTTTTAGGATATCTGTTTTTAAAATACCCTATGAGCGACTTGTATTGCAAAAGGGTTACCAAGCACTTGGCCAATCAAGCCAGAATAATTGAAAGCAATATTTTCAAAGTAGAAAGAGTCCTTGAAGGATGTGGTAATTTATTCGATCAACCAATTTCCCCGCCCAAATATCCTATTTACGTTTATCAAGATCGACAATTAATCTACTGGTCTGAGCATCTTTACGAATTTTCTTACCATGATATATCTGGTTATTTTGTGGAGAAGTGCCTCGATAAAAGTTTCGGTACTTTTTTTATCAAAAAGTCAAATTTAAGTCTCAAAGGTCATGATTATGAGATTGTATCGGTTATTCCACTAAAAAATAAATACAGAATTGAAAACGAGTTTTTACAAACAGGCCTCAACGCCGATATATTCCCCGATGGTTTGGTGGATATTTCACTGGAAAAAAATAAGCGGTATAACATATATAATCCTTTTGGAATATACCTTTTTTCACTTCGATTTACGAAAAATGATAGCTATCATTTTGATAAGCAATTTGTTATTTTATTTTTTATTTTTGTTAGCCTATTATTCTTTTATTTTTATTTGCACAATTACCTGATCCTTTCTTTGCGCTTGGGCAAGCAGTTATACGCTTTTACAATTCTCATTGTCTTTATTATAGGGATACGTGCTTTAATGATTTTTTTTGAAATACCTTATCAGGTGATAGAATGGCAGCTATTTTCTCCAAAGCTTTTTGCATCTTCATTTATCTCTCCGTCTTTGGGTGATTTTTTTCTAAACATTGTTTCAATAACTATTATTATTATTTTTCTATCCCTCCGTTTTATCGCTATACTTCATTACAAAAATTTAGCCCAATCTCACCAACTTGTCAAGTTAGCTTTTATTAGTTTTCTTATTTTTTTGAGCTACCTTTTTCTTTATGGCATTCGGCTTTTTACGTATGATATTTACTTTAATTCAAAAATTGTTATAGATATTACTAAAGAGATTGACACTACTTATATTAAACTTTTTGCTTACCTGATATTCGTCTTCATCTCTGTGTGTTATTTTTTAATTTCTCATATATGCGCCAAGTTATTGCAAGAATTATCCCGCAATACTAAGCATTTAATAGCAGTGTTTTTATTGGGTAATTTATCTGTTTTATGCTCATCAATATTTTTAAATATTCATAATTATTTTTTATTTTTTCTCAATATTTCTTATTTATTTATTATTTGCTATTACAAAATTGTAGACTATCTGCCCAAGAGTGGTTATATGGCACTTTTATATTTATTTTTCTGCTCTTTAATTTGTGCCTTCGCAGCTGCTTATTCTGAATATCAGTTTGAACGAGTGAAGACCAGACAGCAGAAAGACAAGTTTGCAGACAATTTATTGTTAGAAAATGATTTGTATGGTGAGTATTTATTGAGTCGTATTATGGAAAAAGTTCAGCATGACCAGCGCAAGTACAATACTTTTTCTTTTCTCTTCGACAGTGCCGACCTTTATTCCACCGATTTTGCTTCCCAGAAAATTAGAAGGATTTATGTGGATAGGCATTTTGATAAATACAGCCTTGATATTTTGTTTTTTAATGCTTTAGGCAGGCCCTACGGTCGCCCTAATGAAGAAAGCTATAATACCTTATACCAACGTTTTGCTGCCGCACAATACCATAGCCCTTATAATAATATTCGTTCTTGTAACGATTTACAACAGGGAATAAAAGCTTACTATGCTTTTATTCCTTTACATATCAGTGAAAAACCCATTGGATATATAGTACTTAATTTAAAGCTCAGAAAAATAACCCCCAATAGTATTTACCCTATATTTTTTGTAGACAAGAAATACACCTTTGCTAATTTGTACCATGACTACAGCTATGCCATTTATAAAGAAAATAAAATATTGTATAGCTATGGGAATTACAATTACGATAAGCAATTAATAGATAAATTTTCGATAGGGAATAATGAGCTTAAATTCTCTGATTTTATTCACCGAAGGGTGTTTAGTCCTAATGGGCAGACTTTGGTTATTTCTTCTGAGGTCTACCCGCTGATTAATGTATTTTCTAATTTTTCTTTTCTTTTTTTACTCTTAATACTAGTAACAATTATTATATTTTTTGCACACAATTTTCTGTTGAAAAACGAATACAAACGACTGAACTTTTCTACCCGAATACAGCTCTACTTGAATACGGCTTTTTCGGTGCCTCTTTTCGTAGTGAGTATCGTAACAGTTAGTATGTTGAGTAAGGCTAACACAGCAGAAACTGAGCAGTATTACATAAGACGTGCGCTGAATGTAGCTTCTGAATTATCGCTAAAAGTTTCTGCCTTCCGAAGTGGTAATATTAGTAAAGACGACTTGAAAGCGTTTTTGGTAGGAATTGCTAAATATACCCAATCAGATATTAACTTATATGGTACCGATGGTAGGCTGTTGGTAACCAATCAGCGTTATCTCTTTGATAATGCGCTATTGACCCGCTTGCTCAACCCTTCCGCATACCGCGATTTGATCTTGCGGGTGCGTAATAAAAAAATACTCAATGAACAAATTGGTTCATTTAATTATAGCACTGCCTATGTAGGGATTAAATCCTTTGACACGGAGAATATTACGGGTATATTGGGTATTCCATTTTTTGAATCAAAGTACACTTACGATCAGAAAATTATTGATGTATTCACTACTATTTTGAATATCTTTACCTTTATACTTTTGATATTGCTTGTATTACTTTATTTTCTTACCCGCTCCTTAACAGAGCCTTTATTATTATTAACACAGAAAATTAAAAAAATTAGTTTGAGCGACTATAATGAACCACTGCATTATCCTGCCAAAGATGAAATTGGTTTGCTGGTGGGAGAATATAATAAGATGCTCGTTAAGTTAGAAAAAAATAAGGCTGCTTTAGCAAGAAGTGAGAAACAGACAGCTTGGCGCGAAATTGCCCAACAAGTAGCTCACGAAATTAAAAACCCACTTACGCCTATGAAACTAACCATTCAGCAGCTCCAGCGCGTGATGGTGGACAACGTAGGCAAAACGCCCGATATTATTAACATGTTACTCCATCAAATTGAAATCCTCAATGATATTGCTACTTCTTTTTCTTCTTTTGCCAAAATGCCTTTACCAGTACAAAGAAGATTTGAGATAAGCAGTACTTTACATCATACTATTGTGCTTTATGAAAGTAACCCTACAGTAAAAATAGAAAAGAATATACCCAATGCTCAGTTCTTTGTGTTAGGTGATGATCAAATGATGGGTAGAATTTTTAATAATTTAATTTTGAATGCTATTCAGTCCGTTGCTGAAGATAAAAGCATTTATATTTGCATTAGTATTAAGGTGAAGGCAACAAACAGGGTTTTCATAGAATTTAGAGACAATGGGCAGGGAATTCCTGAAGAAATTCAATCTAAAATATTTATGCCTAATTTTACCACTAAAATGAATGGTATGGGTATTGGACTGGCAATTGCCAAACGCGGTATTGAGCATTGTGGCGGTAATATCTGGTTCGAGACAAAACCTAATGAAGGAACTTCTTTTTTTATAGAGTTACCCTTGTATAAAATATAAGTGTTCTTTCATAATTCTTAAAATTTCTAATTTTTTAATGTCAATCCTTTGAACGTATTTATTATTTCAGCAGTCCGCACGCCGCTTGGCAGTTTTGGTGGCACTCTTTCCACAGTGTCTGCACCGAGGTTAGGAGCTATTGCCATTGAAGGTGCACTTGATAAAGCAGCAGTAAATCCCCAAGAGGTACAAGAGGTTTTTATGGGTAATGTAGTATCTGCAAATTTAGGTCAAGCTCCTGCACGTCAGGCGGCTATTTATGCCAATATTGGCTATCACACACCTTGTACCACAGTCAATAAAGTATGTGCCTCTGGCACTAAAGCGGTGATGTTAGGCACTCAAGCTATTATGACAGACCAAGCAGATATTGTCGTTGCCGGAGGTATGGAAAATATGTCTGCTATTCCTTATTATCTACCCAAAGCCAGGCATGGCTACACTTATGGACATGGTGAAATTATTGATGGTTTGGCCAGGGATGCTTTGAGCGATGCCTACAACCATCAAGCGATGGGTGTTTGTGGTGATAATACTGCCCGAAAGTATAATATTAGTCGAGAAAAGCAAGATGCGTTTTCTGTGCAATCTTACCAACGCAGTGCTGAGAGCACCCAAAAAGGTTATTTTAAGCGTGAAATTATTCCTGTATCTGTGCCGAACAGAAAAAAGATCTGTACACTAGTTGATGAAGATGAAGAATATAAACGGGTAAAATTTGAAAAAATACCCACGTTGCCACCAGCTTTTACAAAAGATGGTACAGTAACCGCCGCTAATGCTTCTACCATCAACGATGGGGCTGCTGCCTTGGTTCTTGCTAGTGAATCAAAAGTGAAAGCTTTGGGTTTAAAACCCCTAGCTAAGATTATCAGCTTTGCCGATGCTGCTCAAGCACCCGAATGGTTTACTACCGCACCAATTTTAGCAGCACACAAAGCACTCAAGAAAGCAAATCTATCGATAGAAGATATTGATTTTTTTGAAGTTAATGAGGCCTTTGCCGTAGTGGTGTTGGCTTTTATGGAGCAGATGCGAGTGTCCCAAGATAAAGTTAATGTATTTGGCGGCGCAGTTTCTTTAGGGCATCCTATTGGGGCGTCTGGTGCGCGTATTATTACTACACTAAATAATGTATTACAGCAAAAACAAGGTACTCTCGGTATGGCAGCTATTTGCAACGGCGGTGGTGGTGCTTCTGTAATTATCATAGAGAAACAGTAAAATCTAATCATTCATTATGGCAGGACATAGTAAATGGGCGAATATTAAACACAGAAAAGGCACCCAAGATGCAAAAAGGAGTAAGATATTTACAAAGCTAATTAAAGAAATCACTGTCGCCTCTAAAGAGGGTGGCGAAGATCCTACAGCAAACCCCAGACTCAGATTAGCTATTCAGAATGCTAGGGGTAGGAATATGTCTAAAGATACTATAGAAAGAGCCGTGAAGAAGGGTCAAGGTAGCGAGGCTGCTAACTATGTAGAACTTACCTACGAGGGATATGCACTCGGTGGCGTGGCCGTTTTTGTAGAATGCTCCACCGACAATCAAAATCGAACTATTTCCAATGTCAGAAGTGCTTTTAATAAAAATGGCGGTAGCTTAAATAAAAACGGTTCTTTAGAATTTGTATTTGATAGAAAAGGCATTTTTCATTTTAACTTACCCGAAGGTGCTGATGAAGATGAAATAATGCTTGAGCTAATTGACAGCGGCGCAGAAGATGTAGCCAGCGAAGAAGGATGGCTGCTAGTAAGCTGTAGTATGGAAGATTTCGGTGTCCTACAAAATAAATTAGAAATGCTTAACATACAGCCTGAAACTGCCGAGCTGCAGCGTATTCCCAACACAACTATTAAACTGGATAATGATATGTTGAGAAAAGTAATGAAGCTCGTAGATAAACTTGAAGATGATGACGATGTACAAAAGGTTTATCATAATCTTGAAATTTGCGAAGAGCAAATAGCTTTTCTCCGTACTTAGCATACGCGTAATTCATGCCTATATTAAAAATCAATCAAATAGCACAAGGATACTACCGCGGTATTTGGAAGATAGAAGAACCTCTGTCTCATCTCGAAGCCGGTTGCTCGACGATTCTGACCACTGAATATAAGAGAATATCTGTAAAATCAAGAAAAAAACAATGGCTTGCCTGTCGCTTACTCACTGTGAGATTATGCCAACTACTAGGTTTAAATTTTTACGGTGTTAAAAAAGGCAAACTTAACAAACCTTTTCTCTTAAATTCCTCTCTTCATCTTTCTTTTAGCCATACTGAAAAACATGCTGCTGTCTTGCTCCATAAAGCAAATCCTTGTGGTATAGATATTGAAAAAATTCATCCCCGCCTTGCCCGTGTTCAGCACAAATTTATGGACCCAAATGAAATACTTTTTGTTGATAATAACCTAGAGAAAATATGTATATTCTGGTGTGCCAAAGAGGCTATTTATAAATGGTATGGTAGAAAATATTTGTCTTTTAAAAATCAAATTAAACTAGATATGCTCGACGATGGTATGCTATGGGCAAAAATAATTACCGATAAACATGTTATTTCTAAACGCCTGACAGTAGAAAAACATAGTGATTACCTATTAGTGTATGTTTGTTAACTCTCAACTATTGCCATTTTCTTCCCTTCCAATTATATCCCTTAATCAGCGTTGCTAAACCTATAATTATCACGTAAAACGAGTAAATAAATGATAAGGGTAAAATATAGCATTTGAGTTTTTCTTTGCCAAAAAAACGCAGCGATTGCTTGATATAAATATATTCTGCAAGTATTTTTAAGCAAAATAAAACAATGAATAAAGTAGGAGAAAGAAATCCAAATATACCTGCTACAACAAAGGCTGCGAATAAGCAGTGAAAGCAATAAACTCCCAACGCGGCAAGTTGTGTTTGGTAGCTTTCATAGTATTTCCATTTACTAGCCCATCGCTTGCGTTGGTGAAAAAAATCCAATGCCTTCTCTTGTGCATAAGTAGCTACTATGTTCTCTTGGTTTTTGAGAAAGTGTACCTGAGTAGGAAAGCGTAATGCCACTTTGTGCATAAAAAATTCATCATCTCCCGACGCTATTTTTGTATTTCCTTGAAAACCGTCGACTTGTTCAAAAACTTCTTTCGTATAGGCTAAGTTAGCACCGTTACACATATTGGGTTTATTCAGGTAGATACTGGCAGCACCTGTGGCAATAAGCGCGGCAAACTCTATGCTTTGCATTTTTTCAAAAGTGTTTTTTTCTTTCATAAAAACCACAGGTCCACTTACTAGCTTTGCTTCGTATTGCTGGAAATAATCGTGTATGTTTTGCAACCACTTTTTTTTAACTCGGCAGTCCCCGTCTGTAGTAACAATAATTTCTCCAGCTGCTTGAAAAATGCCCTGACGTATAGCTGCCTTTTTGGGCGTACACAAACGGTCTATCTGGTAATTTAGTGTAAAATATCGAATGTTAATAATGCTGTTTTTTACGATAGACGCAATAGTTTTTTTTGTGTTATCGGTAGAATGGTCATCAATAATAATTACTTCAAAATCTGTATGGGTTTGTTGTGATAAATCGTGTAACAAGCTACCGATATTTTTTTCTTCGTTTCTAACTACTATTATTACACTAATTTTTTTTTGGGTACTTTTTTTACTGAATGAAGGTATAAAATATACTGTTTTTTTCCAGCCGTAGTATAAAACAAACAGGATTGATATGTATGAAATGATGGTAGTAATAAAAACAAAAGATGAAATATTCATACGTCGAGTGCAATGAATGAATAGTCAAATCTATGTATTAATTATACTTATAGTGAACTACTCATTTGTTAAAGAGAAATAATCAATAATTTTAAAATACGCCAATACCTAATGCTACCAATAAAGTATTCGTATCAATCATTTATTCAGTACATAGTGATTCTGTGAAGCCTGGATATAATAATATTTACTCGTAAAACAAATAATATGTGCTAAATTTAAGAAGAAATTTGACTTTATGTTGTATTGCGTTTTTTTACTCTACTTGCTCACTGCAACATCGAGAGGCAGTTTTTCATCAAATCATTTATTTACTATTAGAACATTCAGTACCTGAAATAAGGGTTGAACAGCTGGATACCTTATTTGATAATTACGTGTTGTTAGATGCACGTGAGAACAAAGAATTTCAAGTAAGTCATATCAAAAATGCCCGATGGATAGGTTATAAAACTTTCTCCGCCAAAAGAGTTAAAGATATTTCCAAAACTACAAAAATCATTGTTTATTGCTCAGTAGGCTACAGAAGTGAAAAAATTTGTGAGCGTTTACAAGGTATGGGCTATCAGGATGTATCAAATCTTTATGGTGGGATTTTTGACTGGATGAATAAAGATAAAACAGTTTATAATACCGACAACCAACCTACTGAACAAGTGCATGCCTACAACAAAAACTGGGGGCATTGGTTGCAGAGAGGTAAAAAAGTTTATTGAATTATGTGCTAAAAAAGAGATTTTTTTAAATTAAAATGCTGTTTTTGCTAGCCAGGTGCTAAAAATAGTAAGGATAATATTTCCATTTTCCTTCTTTGTTAATTCCTTCTATGATCACTCTTCCCTTAATTCTTTCAAGTATACGCGTGAGTTCTTCGGGGCTTTCTATTGGGTAGTTATTTATGGCAACAATAATAAAACCTTCGTCTAACTCCATATATTCTATGAGACCTCCGCGCTTCACTTTTTTAATCCTGACACCGTTCTTTATCTCTAGCTTAGACAATTCTAGCTTTGGAACAGTTTCTAGATTAGCACCGATTCTTTTAGCTTCAAAGACTTCTTTTTTAAGAATACTCGTGGTTCCTTCCACATTAGTCAGCGTAATTTCTTTTTTTTCTATGTTGGTTTTATTTAGGTACTTAATAGTTACTTTGTCGCCGGGGCGATGGTAGCTCAATATTTCATCGAAGTCGCTTTGAGACTTAATCGGATTATTATCTATCTGCACGATAACATCCCCCACTTGTATACCTACTCGCTGCGCCATACCTCCTTGTTGAACAGTTTTTACAATCACGCCATCTAGCGTATTCAATTCTAGTTTGCGGTATATTTCTTCATCTATATCTATCACTTCGACACCGATGAAGGCTTTTTGTACTTCCCCGTAAACTTTTAAGTCGTTAAAAACTTTGCTCACAATATCCGATGGAATAGCAAAGCCGTAGCCTGCATAAGAGCCTGTTTTAGAAAGAATAGCCGTATTGATACCGACCAACTCTCCATCCAGATCAACCAGAGCTCCTCCGCTGTTACCGGGGTTGATAGCGGCATCGGTTTGAATAAATGATTCGATGGGAAAAATATCTTCCAATATATTAATGCGCCTGCCTTTGGCACTGACAATACCTGCTGTTACTGTAGAAGTTAGGTTAAAAGGATTACCAACGGCCAGCACCCACTGCCCGACTTTCACTCGCGAGGAAGAGGCTATTCGCACGGCAGGGAGTTTCTCGCCATGTATTTTAATCAGTGCTAGGTCTGTGGAGGGGTCTGTACCGATTATTTGCGCTTCGTAAACTTTTTTATTGTGTACAACTTCGAGTTCTTCAGTACCTTCAATGACATGGTGGTTTGTAACAATATAGCCGTCCTGAGAGAAAATTACGCCTGAGCCTGAGCCACCTATATCTTTTTTTTGATAGGAATCTTCGTAAAAGAACATATTCATCCAGCTACGCTTGTATGAAGTTACTGAGCGAATATAAACGACCGAAGGAGTACTAATGGCAGAGGCTTTAATAAAATCAGGAAGTGCTAAGCTACTGCTTTTACTCAAGGCAACAGCGTGCTGGTAGTGTGCTTGAGAAAGTAGAGGTTTTTGCTGTAAGGACTGTCGATCGGGGCTTTCCCGTAGCCAATCGAACAAATATGCTCCTGAGATGCCAGCAGCTAAAGCTATTAGTCCAGTAGTGATGTATTGTTTCATGAGGTATTTAATTTATTATTGATTATCCTGTGTTCCGCATTGCACCGGCAATGGCGTTGATGGAAAGTAATAAAGTGAATAATGTTTCTTCTTTATTTTGTTTAGTAGTACCTTGCTGTTTTTCCCTACGCCATTTTTTTAGTAGATCAATCTGCTTGAGGTGCAGTATGTGCATGGCAGAAGCTCTGAGTGAATTAGAATAATAATGGTTTTTACGCCGCACTTTAAAAGACTCATCGAGGAGTTTGTCCACCATACTACGCGCTTTATGCAATTCATCTAAAAGCATATTTAGTATCACTTCTTTGCTTGCTTTATCGGTTACTAAGTCGGCGTACATACACATCAATTTTTCGTCGGTGGCAGCGAGGCTAGTATCTATGTTAGTTACTACATAACGGATTAACGGATCGTATTTTAGGCATTGTTTTAATTCGTTGAATGCCTGTGGGTCATTTTTTTCGAGCTTTTCTAAGGTATGTCCCACGCCGTACCAGCTGGTCATATTATAACGCGACTGACTCCAACTAAATACCCATGGAATAGCTCTCAAGTCGGAGAGTATTCGCTTTTTGGTACGCCTGCTGGGTCTAGAGCCGATTCTACTTGATTCTATGGCATCTATAGGTGTGGCTTGACTAAAAAAGCGGACAAAGTGCGAGTTGTTAATCAAATTTTGGTAGTGCCTTTGGCTTTCTGAAGCAATTTTTTCAAATGTTTTTGTCAAAATATAAGGTTGTTGCTCAGTATGATGGTGTAGTATGGTCATTGCGGCAGTGCCAGAAACTAAATGTTCTAGGTTATGGCTGGCATTACGTAGGTTAGCGTATTTCTGCTCAATGCTTTCACCTTGTTCGGTTAGGCGCATATTTCCATTAATAGCACCATAGGGTAGTGCCTGTAAAAACCAATGCGTTGGACCGGCACCTCTGCTGATTGTTCCCCCTTTCCCATGAAAAAAGCAAATTTTTACTCCGTTTTTTTTACCTATTTTAATCAATTGACTTTGAGCATCGTACAAAGCCCACTGGCTAGCAAAAATACCGCCGTCTTTATTGCTATCGCTATAACCTATCATTATTTGCTGTGTAGGATAACGGTAATCATTTTGCTTTTGCTGATAGAGCAAACTTCTGCTCGTAATCGGGTGTGCCAAAAAACTAGCCAATATCTGTGTACTTCGTTGTAAGTCTTCTATTGTTTCAAATAATGGGACAACTGGTAGTTGACAAACTAAACCTTCTTCAGTTTGCAGGGTCAAGCCTGCTTCTCTAGCCAACATATATACAGCCATTAGGTCGGAAGTATTTCGGGTCATGCTGACAATTAAGGAGCCAAGTGCTTGCGTGCCGTATTTTTTAATGTGTTCAGCTAAAACCTTATAGCAGCCAACAACCTTGTTAGCTTCTTCGGGTAGTTGTGTATTCGGGTGAGTAAAAGGTCGGTTGGAACATAATTCTTTCTTCAGAAAACTTATTCTTTCAGATTCACTCCATTTTACAAAGTCAGTACCCGATAGAGAGGCAGCGTTCATGAGTTGACTAATAGCTTTATCATGAAAGTTGCTATTTTGGCGGACATCAAGTTTGGCCAAGTGAAAGCCAAAAGTTTGCACAATTCTAATCATATCATGTACATCACTGTCAGCAATTTGCCTAGCACCATAGACTTTTAATGAGTGCTTCAAAATTTCAAGGTCTGAGAGTAATTCTTCTGCTTTGGAATAAGCGTGTCGATGTTCTTTTATTTTAACTGCATGGTCTCGCCTTATTTCAAGAGGGAGTTTTTGCAGGCAAAGATTGGCAAACTGCCTGAATATCTCTCCTTTGTTTCTCTGGAAGGCTTTCCCTCCTTCTTCTCCGAGTTGGCTTAGCATTACCGCCACTCGTTTTTTCAATGTGCTGTCTGCCTGATTGAGTGCATATGAAAAGCTTAAATTCTTAATTAGTGGAATCATGTGCCTTCTAATCACTACAAAAGCATGCAGACGAAGTGTTTGTAAGGTGTGTTGGGTTACTTGGGCAGTTACAAGAGGGTGACCATCTCTGTCGCCACCTACCCAGTTGCCAAAAGAAATTTTAGGTTTATTTTTTGCATCGGCTATCATCTCATTGTTAAAACCCACATACTGCCAAGCTTGGCGAAGGCGCGTATCTAGCATGGCAATCACACTTGGAAATACATTAGTCAAATAATGCATAACATTACTTAACTCAGATTGTACGTCTGGTTTTTCCATAAATATTTCTCCTGTTCTCCAAAGCCTGTCAAGGACGAGTTTAATTTCGCGCTTTATCTCTTGTCGCTCGTCTTTTGTCCACATCTGATTTTCACGCTTAACAAGTAGCAAATAAAGTCTACGGTGGTGTTCTAGCACTGTCAGACGTTTTGCCTCGGTAGGGTGTGCTGTCAACACGGGTTCTACCTGTATATCAGGTAAAGATTCTGCAATTTGAGTAGCTGTTACTCCTTTTTGTTTTAGATTTTGTAAATGGTATGTCCATAATCCGTTAATACTCTCCAAAGAAGTGTCTTCTTTTTTTCTTCTACTTTGTACAGCACTATTTACCTCTACAACATTTAGTAGTTGAAAAACAATGGAATACAGTTGAATATGGCGAGGAGAAATTTTATTTGGATCTGAAGGAATATCATTTATCCAAGGAATAGATGCTGCTAGCTCTTGTTGTTGATTTTCTACTAATACTTCTTCAAGACAATGTAGCAGAAACTCTAGGTCTTTGTAAGGCTTTCCAATCTTATTTTTTACTTGCACCAGCACGTTGAGGTTACTCATAAGTTCATAGTATCTTTTTCTAGAAAAATCTTTTAACTGCGGGAAATTAGGTCTTAAAAACTATTTTGCAGCCATATTTTTTAAACTATGTTAGCAAGCTGAACAGCTGTAGAAGGTGCGTAGTTTTTACCAGCAGTCGAAGAGTTAGTTTTCAGCTCTGAGAATACTCAAAATTGTACTGTAACAGTAAAATCGTTTCCTGATATAATCATAAATACGAACTACTTTTATAGAAGTTTTGTTGAATAAATATTACACTTGCGCGGGGTATTCAAATTTTATCTGCTGTATTATTTGCAAGGCACAATTTTAGCTGTATTCTTTATTATAATTTTTAAACACATTAAAACAGACACACCAATGGCTGTAAAAGACGCTAAGTATTTTTTCATTGCAGTGTTTTCAATCACTGCAAGTTTATTCATAGAAGCACGAGGGTTTTCTCAAAATGCTGTGAATGATGTACTAGGAAAACCTGCTGTATGGAAGAACTTGCTTGCATCCCCACAAGATTCTGTACTCTGGGTACAATACGTGGGCAAGCCCTGGGTATGTATGAGTAGAAAAGACATAAACAATGTTAAAAAGATTAGAAATCGTTTACTGCAGTACCGGCAGCCCCAAACAATACAGGAAGAGGTAAATGTCAGAGATGATAGATTTTGGATACTAGACGCACAAGACTCCAAGGCTGCTAGCGAGGTAGAAATACTATCCAAAGAACAGCAAAATTATCTTCATCAGCTTGAAACCAACATGCTGCAAGAACCCGGAGATTTACCTGACTTGAAACAAAATATTGCAGAAAATTTTGTTATTTTGGAAGATACCTACCAAGACGCCTTTGACGAAATGGGGATAGAATACAAGAGTTATGCACTTATACATCCAGATGGCAAATACAGCCAAGAGCTGTGGATTAAAGAAAAAAGTAGGGAGTTGAAAGAATTAAAAGTGAAAAAACTCAATCAAATGAAAGCTGTTTTGTCCAACCAGTTAGAAATTTCATCTACAAAAACAGAGTGATTAGATAATTAAAATTAAACATAATAGGTATTAAAATATAACTGTATATTTGAAAAAATATTACCTTTGTCGACCTAGTGGGTTTTTTATTACAAAAAACAGCTATGATAGCGAATAACTACTTGACTAACTGTAAATGGCTATTTTTCATCGGTTTATTTCACTTTGCGTGTTCTCATTCATTTGCACAAGGAAAGCAGCAGTATATCGTACTTTCTGGAATTATTGTGGACGGAGACAGTGCCTATGGAATAGCAGGCGTACACGTATACATTGAACAAGCCAAAGTAGGAACTGTTTCAAATCAATTGGGCTATTTTTCTATGCCCGCACAAGTTGGCGACACAGTTGTCTTTAGTGCGGTAAGCTACAAAAAACACAAAATAATAGTACCCAAAAGAGATGACGCAGCCATCAGTCTGCTGGTCAATTTGCAAAATGATACTACTATCCTACCAGTAGTAGAAATATTTCCTTATCCCACTATTGAAATATTTGAAGAGGCATTTTTGGCACTAGAATTACCTAACGCTGAAAAGAAATTAGAAGAAAACTTAAATAAAGATTTATTATACAGAATGTCTTTAGAAGTGGGCATGGGCGGTGCTGCAAATCACCGCTATTTTATGGATCAGCAGATTAATCATGTATCTAATAAATACTTCAACCCCACTTATTCTTTCCTTAATCCATTCGCTTGGGCACAGTTTATTAAATCTCTCAAAAAAAATAAAAACAAGAAAAAGTAATATGATTGCTGAGTGCTTCCTCAATTTCATATTTGTATTGGAATTTTTTATTTTTTTTGTTATGAATCTTCGTGCATCTCTCAGTTTTTTGCTCACTTACCATAAAATTTAAAATAATGATATTTTTAATTAGAATTTTTATTAAACAATACATTACCATACCGTTGGATTCTATCAAAGCATCAAAAAATTTACTCGCTCAAGTCAATGACGGTAATCATCCCTTATATCGCTTTTTATTTTTACTGCTGTCTGTCTTCGTGCTAATATTAATGCCTGCGATCAGTTTTGGCTTTGGCAATACTTGGGACGAATGGAGTCATGTTCCTTATGCAGAAGATATATTAAGTTATTATTTCTCCTTTGGGGCAGACAAAAAAGTTTTTGACCTGTCTGTTCATGCAAGAAATGCAACTATGCATTACGGTGCTTCTTTCGACGTATTGGCGGCCATTCTGCACAAATACATTCTTTCTTTAGGTATTTACGAAACTCGCCACCTATTAAATGCTTTGTTCGGTGCAATGACAATCATTGTTACAGGAAAAATTACCAGAGAAGTAGCTAATTGGCGTACAGCCGTTTTTGCTCTATTATTTATGCTATTGTCTCCGCGCTTTTTAGGTCATTCTATGAACAATCCCAAAGATATACCATTCGCTCTGGCTTATGCCTTGAGCTTATACTATATGATACGTTTTTTTAGGCAATTGCCTAATCCCACTGTAGTTACTATGATAAAGCTAACTTTAGCTTTTGCCCTGATTGTTAGCGTTAAAATAGGCGGTCTAATTGTTATGTGTTATTTCGCGTTATTTGGAGGAATATATTGGCTTTTTGAACTGCACCAACTGGGTAGAAAAACGGCTTTTTCTCATTTTTTCAAATATCTAAAATATTTGCTTGCCATTTGTATAAGTGCCTATTTTCTAGGAATTTTATCTTGGCCTTACGGCATAGAAAAACCCCTGACTAATCCTTTTAATTCTCTGAAAATATTCAGTAATTTCAGTTTACTCATCCCTTATGAATTATTTGAAGGCAAACGCATTTATATGCGGGAAATACCTTGGTATTATTCTTTTAAATGGATAGGAATTACGATACCTCTATCGGTAATTTTAGGTCTTCTTTTCAGTATATTTAGCATAAATAATCCTAAGAAATATAATAGCTATATTTATCTGATGATGTTATTTGTGTTATTTTTTCCTATTATATACATTATCATGAAAGATTCAACCTTATATAGTGGTTGGCGGCAGATCATGTTTGTATACGTTCCAGTGATTGTATTGGCAGCATTGGGTTGGGAAATACTGTTCAATATTATTGACAATCGGTATGTTAAAGGAGCTGTATTAGCCACTTGTACTTTTCTGGTAATTAATCCAACTATCTGGATGGTAAAGAACCACCCTAATGAGTATGTGTACTTCAATGAACTGGTGGGCGGCATCAATGGGGCTTACACAAACTATGAGACCGAATACTGGTGCAATGCTACACGAGAGGCAGTAGAATGGTTGATAGCAAATGAGCCGATTGATAAAAAAACAGTAGTTGCATCCAACTTCGAAGTAATAACATCGCAATATTATGCAGATAAACTTTACCGATAGTTTACAGATGTTGTGGACAAGACAGGAAGAGCATTATAAAAGACCTTGGGATTATGCTCTTTTCGGTACGCGTACTATGTCAAAAAAGCATATTGCTGCAAGTTTTCCACCCAAAGGCACTATTCATGTGATCAGAGCCGATACTGTGCCTTTGGTAGCTATTGTGAAGCGAGAAAATAATTATATTCCTAAAGGCTATCAATTAAAACAGCAAGGTAAATACAACGAAGCAATTCATTACGCCCAGAAAGCCGTTGCTTATGAACCCAATAATACAGAAGCACTTTTGTTATTGGCAATTTGTTATTCTTCAATCGGTAACTATAAAGAATCAGTTGATGCAGCTAAGAAAATTATCGGTATTAACCCCGATAGCTTTGTTGCTTATGGTTTAATCGGTACGCTATTACTTAATCATAAACAATATGATAAAGCTATTGCTTATCTGAAAAAATCAGTTAAATTGAGGATAAATAATGCATCGGGTTATAATAATTTAGCAAGAGCTTATTTAAGCAAAAAGAATTATAATCAATCGATGAGATATTTTAATTTGGCAAATCAATATAGTTACAACCGCAATCCCAATATTTATATAGATATAGGCATATTATTTTGGAATAAAGCAAAAGACTTTCCAGCACAAAAAGTTAATCATCTAAACGCGGCTATCAATAGTTTTCATCAGGCAATTAAAATAAAACAAAATTCATGGCAAGCTTACAAAAATATCGCTGCTTGCTATAGAGAGCTTGGGGATGCACAAAAAGCTGGCCAATACCTGAATCACATGAAGCAGTTGCAACAAAGATAAAAATACACTGTTATGCAGATTAATAAAAATACTGAAATGATAATAGTAGGAGGGGGTATCACCGGCTTAGTGGCTGCCTACCTGGCAGCCAGAGGAGGAAAAAAAGTTAGTATTATCGAGGCAAGCAATAATTTTGGAGGCTTACTTAATACTTTTTCAATTGCTGGTAAACAACTCGAGCATTATTACCATATTTTTTGTACGCACGACAAAGAATTTCATTGGCTAATCAAAGAATTGAACATCCAAGACCAAGTTATATTTAAAAAAACATCAATGGGTGTTTTCAGAAATGGTAAAATATATGACTTTAATTCTCTTATCGATCTTTTAAAATTCAAGCCAATCCGTTTTTTTGACAAAATCAAATTTATCTTTAATACACTATATCTGTGTTGGTTTGCTAATTGGAAAAAATATGAAAATGTCTCTTGTGCCAGTTGGTTTCAGAAGTGGTCTGGCAAAAGCACGTGTACCGCTTTATGGATGCCTATGTTAAATATAAAATTCGGACCTTATGCTTCAGAAGTCCCACTTGCATGGATGATTGGCAGATTAAGACAGAGAGTAAAGTCTAGAAAAAATACCGTTGAATACTTGGCTTACATAAATGGAAGCCTACAGATCTTATTAGACGCATTAATAGATAAGCTAAAAGATTTGAATGTAGAATTTATTAATAATGCTCCTATTGAAACCATTGAGATTAAAAAAAACAAAATACAATATATTACTTCTTCAGGAAGAAAAATTGTAGGAGATAAATATTTATTCACAATTCCCGGTGTCTATTTAGGTAAACTTTTGAGGAAAAATGCTCCCGTATTATCAGAAAAACTAGAGCAAATAAAATATTTTGGAGCAGTTTGTGTTGTCGTTGAGATGAAACATGCCCTGAGCAACTGTTTTTGGTTAAATGTTGCTGATGATGGCTTTCCTTTTGGTGGAGTTATCGAACAGACTAATCTTATAGATCCTGAATACTACAACGGAAGCCATATTGTCTATTTCTCAAGATATTTCTCTTGGGAAGAGAAAATAGCAGATATGGATGACGAAGAAATTAAAACGCATATGTTGAGTCACGTTCATAAAATTTATCCTCACTTCAAGGAAAGTTCAATCAAAAACACCTATGTATTTAAAACAATGACTGCTGCACCAGTGTGTGATTTGAATTTTTCTAAAAAAATTCCTAATTGCAAGACCGATATAACAAACTTGTTTGTTGCCAATATGGCACATGTATACCCTGATGAAAGAGCATCAAACAACTCTATAAGAATTGCGGCAGAGGCATGCCGTGTAATGGGTATGGACACGAGTTACGTCCCCAAAAACTGCTCTTTATCGGGAGTAGTAGGCTTTTAGAATTTTTTGTATTTTTCCATCCAGTCAAAATAAGTTTGTAGATCCTTATCACCGCGTCCCGATAGATTAACAACTACGACTTCTTTGCGCTGGGTATCCAATTTTTCCAGATAAGCTAATGCGTGGGCTGTTTCAATAGCGGGAATAATGCCTTCTAATCGGCTACATAATATACCGGCATCCATTGCTTCTTTGTCCGTAATCGGTTCATAGCTAGCCCTTCCACTATCAAAAAGATAGGCGTGGACAGGGCCAATACCAGGGTAGTCAAGCCCTGCCGATATGGAGTAAGGCTCTACTACTTGACCGTCATCAGTTTGCATGAGTAAAGAACGACTGCCGTGTAGTATGCCTTCTCTACCTATTAGGGTGGTAGCAGCAGTTTCACCGCTGTCTACGCCTAAGCCCGCTGCTTCAGTGCCAACCAGTTTTACTGAAGATTCATTATAGAAGTGATAAAAAGCACCGGCTGCGTTACTTCCTCCTCCCACACAAGCAACTACACAATCTGGCAATTCACTACCGGTTTGGTCTTTAAGCTGTTCGCGTATTTCTCGACTAATTACCGATTGGAAACGTGTTACCATATCTGGATAAGGGTGCGGACCTACCACTGAGCCAATAATATAGTGTGTATCCACCGGATCATTAATCCAGTTTCTGATTGCATCATTGGTAGCGTCTTTCAATGTTTTGCTACCACTGACTGAGGGGACCACCTCAGCACCTAACAACTTCATCCTATCGACATTGGGCTTTTGGCGTTTCATATCTACTTGCCCCATGTAAACTACACAATCTATGCCTGCCAACGCACAAACCGTGGCAGTTGCTACCCCGTGCTGTCCTGCACCGGTTTCTGCAATAATTCGCTTTTTGCCTAATGCTTTGGCCAATAATATTTGCCCAACCGTATTATTAATTTTGTGTGCGCCTGTATGGTTGAGGTCTTCTCTTTTGAGGTAAACATTGGTTTGGTATTTTTCAGAGAGTCTTTGTGCATAATACAGGGGTGTGGGTCGCCCCACATAATCAGCAAGGAGGCTTCGGAATTCTTGCTGAAATGTATCTGAACTAATAATTTGCAGATAGTTTTCTTGCAATTCTTTTACATTCGGGTATAGCATCTCAGGAATGTAGGCACCCCCAAACTTTCCGTAAAATCCTTGCTTGTCCACAGTAATCATGCTAAAAGTAGAAAATGAATGATAAATAGTTTTTCAAAAAAAGTGGTGTTCTTCATTTTAGTTACTCATCGGTTTTAGGCTCCATATTTTCGGGAAGCAGTTTTTGTTTAAAATACTTAACTTTACTAATATTTTTTTCTGCTAGAGCATCTTCAAAACGGCTGTTGATATCTATGGCATAGATATTCATATTTTTCATATTTTTTATTATTTCTATGTGTTCAATATCAATGCCGCCACTTAAAAAAAACGGTAATTCATTATCGTATTGTTTTAATACATCCCAATCGAAGGCTACTCCATTTCCTCCATAGTTTTTGCCTTTCGTGTCAAAAAGAAAATAATCAGTATAAGGTTTGTAGGATATAGTAATAGAAAAATCAAAATTTTTATCTACGCTAAAGGCTTTGATAAGTGCCACTTCTTCGCTTAATACATCACCTAATTCTTTACAAAACTCAGGTGTCTCATTACCATGCAACTGAATAAAGTTGAGATTGTGCTTTTGCGTGCACTTGTTTATTTCAGCGATATTACTGTTAATAAAAACGCCTACTTTTTTTTATATCGGCAGGAAAGGATTTTAAATTAATATTTTCTACATAGCGGGGCGAAGAGGCGAAGAAAATGAATCCCATCATATCGGGTTTGAGTGCAGCAATTTGCCGTATATTATGCTCGTATTTCATACCACAAACTTTGAGTTTCATGCTTAACAGTTGAGCTTCAATACAAAATATGTTACTTACTGCACTGTTGTTTAACTAAGTAATATCAAAAATGTTTATTCTTCTATTTTCTCGATAATGTTGCTGATTACCATAGTGACCCGGTCTGACAACTGCTATAAGCTAATTCTATTACCTCAATAACTCCTAGCTTGTTCAGGTTTTACAAACAGGTATTTATTCTCTCGAATTCCTTCATATATATTTTCATAGTAACTCGTGTAATTTCTGGGAATAATATGTTACTCATTGGGTGAAGTAATCAAGGGTATAAAAAATGTGACCAGACATACCAAAACCAACTAAGGCATCATTTATCTTTTTTAGCATACATTTCGGGTTAACTCTTTACTTTTAACGCCTAATACTTGGCTTGAATCCTCTACTCCGCACGGGAGAAAACAAAAAGGCAAATAAGAAAAAAATCCCTACTAGTGTAGCCATAGCTGCTGCAATAGAACCATTGATCCATGTAGCTAGCCAATATCCGCCAAAAGTGCCTAACAAGGCAATAGCTATAGCGATAAGTAACATTGTTTTTAATTGATTGGTTAATAAATAAGCTGCTGCCGCCGGAACCACTAAAAAGGCTACTACTAATATTGCACCCACAGACTCGAAAGATGCTACTGTGGTTAAAGATACAATAACCATTAGCGTATAATGCCAAAACATAGTAGAAATACCAATAGTAGCAGCAAAATCAGCATCGAAAGTAGTCAGGAGAAGTGGACGATAGCATATTACAGTAAAAGCAATAATAAGCAAAAGAATACTGCCTGATATCCAGGTGGCTCGCGGACCTAGAATAACTCCGCTATCGCTTATCCATAAATTTAGGGGAATATAAGCCAACTCACCATACAACACGCAGTCTTGGTCAATGTCTACCGAATCGGTAAAAACAGAGATCAAGATAATGCCTAATGCAAAAAGAGACGTGAAAGTAACACCGATAGACGCATCTGTCTGCAAGTTTCCTTTTTTATTAAAAAATTCTATCACGAAAGAAGCAAATACCCCTAGCATGGCAGCACCTAAAACAGTATAAAAACTATCAAATCGCCCACTAAAAAGAAAGGCAATAACGATGCCCGGCAACACAGCATGGGAGATGGCATCGCCAATCATAGTCATTCTCCTTAAGACAAGAAAGCAACCTAGTAAAGCACAGGAGGTCGCCACAATAGATCCTGTAAATATAATCCAGAAAGCATTCATGCTTGTGAGCTAATATTAATGAGATTTTGCAATGGTGATAAAATCTACTGATTTCAGAGAAGCCCCTCCTATGAGTCCTCCGTCTACGTCTGGGCAGGCAAACAGCTGCGCAGCATTAGCAGGTTTGCAGCTACCACCATAGAGAATAGAAACTTCATCGGCAGCGGATTTTCCGTATTGTTGCCTGAGTAGCTGCCGAATTGTCTGATGCATTTGCTGTGCCTGAGCGGCCGTAGCAGTTCTCCCTGTGCCAATTGCCCAAACAGGCTCGTAGGCAATCACTACTTTAGATAACTGCCCCTCGGAAAGATGAAATAGGCTTTTTTTCAACTGCTGCTCTACTACTTCTTTTTCTCGGTTGGCTTCTCTTTCTGCCATTACTTCTCCACAGCAAAAAATTGCCTGCATATTTTGTTCGAGTATCCTATCTACTTTTTCTGCTAGTTGCTGGTTGGTTTCTTTAAAATATCCTCTTCTTTCGGAATGTCCAATAATTACATAATCAACCCCGTAAGACTTTAACATAGCTGCTGATACTTCTCCAGTATAAGCTCCTAAGTTTTTATCACTACAATTCTGAGCAGCTAAAAAGACACGAGGTGTCTGGCTAATAATACTCTTTACAGTACTTAAATGTATAAAAGCAGGGACAAGCACTAGGCGAACATCTTCGGGTAGTTGCCCAGATGTACTGATGATTTCAGAAGTCAGTTGTGCAGCTTCTTCTTTCAAAAGATTCATTTTCCAATTTCCTACAACGATCTTTTTTGACATAAGTAGCTTGTTTTTACATGGTAAATATCTTTGCTCAACAAATCTACAACTTTTTTTTACACCCACACATTACAGGCACTGACTTTATCGCCTAGTATGAGGTGCATCCTCCATTTGCATGCCTTCGCATACAATAGCGATTATGTACAGTAGTTTGCTTTGACGAACGTCCATGCTTTTTCAATGAGCAAGCATTAGCATAAAATTAACAATACTCACTAATATTGTCAATTTTTGAATTACTTTTAAAACAATCTATTCAGTGCGTTTTGTATAATAAAATGAATGTTTTTGAGATTTTTTTGATACATCTTTTGGTGAGTTAGCTAAACATTTTCTAACTTGGTACCCAAGTTTTAATACTCACCTCAAAAATTTAATTTATTTAAAAAATGAACAGATTCGAAGAATTGAAATCTTTACTTATGGATTTAGAAGATGATTTTTCTAAATTTTATGACAAGGACGTAAAAGCTGCTGGCACACGCGTGAGAAGTGGTATGCAGAAGCTGAAAGTATTAGCGCAGGATATTAGGAAAGAAGTACAGGATAAAAAAAATATTGACTAGTTCCCCGTATTTATACTTGAAAAAAGGAGCTACATAGTTCCTTTTTTTATAGGGTAGTGTCGAGAGAGGTAAGCCAAGAAAAGCATTTGCCCAACTTACCTTCTCAGTTTTAATTCCACGAAAGTTAAAAAATCATGAAATGCTTTTTAGGTAAATTCGATATTTTATACGGAGTGTTAACATTCTTGTTACACGCCTGCAATCCTATCCCTTTAAGTAAAGATATCGACGCGCTGAACTACCCGGCAAGCATTTCTCTGCAACTAGTTGTAAACACTGGACTAGCAGATGATACGCTTATTGTTCGAACATGCCAAGCCAACACAAGTGACATTGATGCTCTGTTGACTGCCAATAACTTGAGCTATTCTGATATAAAAAGCCTGTTGACCAACAGCCTTAATATTACTTCTGATGGAAACCTTAATTATATCGAAAGAGCAGACATATTTTTTAAATCGTTTACTAATGATACCGACTCTTTTCTAATTGCCTTTTCAGAAAATTTCTCAAACACTAGTGTTGAACTAGAACTATTTGGAAATTCTTACTCAAATAATTACCTCACTCAACCTGATAGTATTTCATTTCAAGGCATATTTATCCTCAGCGATGCACTTACTCAACCCGATACACTTAATGTTGCACTTAGCTTAACTTTGATGGGCAAAATATAAGCGGACACTTTGTCCTGAGTACTACCCAGGCTTATTGACATTGAAAAATGTTCGGCAGCGAAACAAGGCATTTTCACTCAGGACGACAAACCTACTTAGTGCTTCTTAAAAGTTATTTATCCTTTCTTAGAGCAGATGCAAGCGCACCGATAATGGCTACAAGCAAAGGAGGCCCCATAAAACAAAAGGCCATTAATAAAAGAACTCCTGAACCTTCCATGGCTATAAAATTTAAATTAAAGTGAATAACATGTTTTAAACAGAATATAAATTCATTGCTTAGCACAAAAGACAAGCTATTGGCGAGGTAAGACAAATAATATTCAATTTATATACCAAATTTCCTATAAAATAGTTTATCAAAGGTTTTTCTCAGGCTGCTTAGTTTTTTTATACTCACTACGGTTGGATAATGATTATTAATTATTTTGTGAAGTATCTTTACCCAGTCCAGATGCAAACCTCTGTATTTCACTAATTCCCAGCCTTCTTGTTAGAAGGTATTTTTGATAATATTAGTTCCTGTTTTTTCAAATAACTCACGCTTTCCTACACATATGCCTAGGGTTTTCAAGTTAAAAAAATGAGCTAATTGTTTAAAATTTTGCCAGTGTTTTTTCCTTATGGCGTATACTGATTCTCTCAGGCACACAAATACAAATTTATCAGTGGTATCTATCCATTTAGACAATACTGGGAGGGTATTTTTTAGGTAATTGCTTCATGGTATCTTTATTTATTTTATCCTTTTTTTGGCGATTAACACCCAATCGGGCATAATTACCTTGAAGTTTTTGTAAAACAAGCTAAAAAAAGCTCTCTCCTTTGATAAGATGCGGGTAAAAACGATAACCGTAGCAAATCTCTTGTTCATTTTGCACGGATATTTCCCGAATACCCCACTCATCTGAAATAGGGCGAACTGGATGCAAACCACATGTTTTCTCAACCCAATTAATGATATGTTCATGTATTGCCCAAAGCCTTTGGGTAGAATTTTTATATATTTTGCATGTATGATCTCAATTTGAATTATTTACTACCGCTCTTCCCGTTTATCTGCCACAGAAGTAATTATCAATAAAATTATATTATTTTCAATGTTTTATTTGTTTTTTTTGGAATTATAAATAAAAAAAAGTCTATTTGTGGAGTTTATTAAAATAAAAAGCTGTTTCGTTTATTTCACCTAAAAATTTATTAATATTGTGAAAACATTTTATACTCTTATTTTATGCTTATCGCTTACTTGCGCAATACAAGCGCAAGATGGCCTTCCTCCAGAAGGAGAACATGGTAAATGCTATGCTAAGTGTGTAACTTCTGATGAATATAAGGAAGAAGTCATCAAAGTCATGGTAAAACCACCTTCTAAAAAGTTAAAGGTCATACCAGCACAGTACAAAAAAGTGACGGAAGACATAGTTATTAAGCCAGCTTCAAAAATCTACAGAAATGTTCCGGCTGTGTACAAAACAGTAACGGAAGATGTTGTCATCAAAGAACCTTATAATAAATTATCTATCATTCCGGCTAAATTCCAGCCTGATTCTGAAAAGATACAGATAAAGCCAGAGATAGGCAAATGGGAAATGGGCGGCCAAGCTCCTGATTGTAAATCTGTTGATCCAAACGACTGCCGTTTGGTATGGTATCGTAAGTATCCGGCACAATATGCAGAAATACCAATACAAAAGCTTGCTCAGAATGCCACTACAGAAAAAACGACTATTAATTCTAATACTAAAAAAATTACTAAAGAGGTAGAAGTATCACCTGCACGTTATGAGGAAGTAGCTATTCCAGCAGAAACTATCAAAGTAACACGTCAGGTATTACTCAAAGATGAGTCTACAGAAGTAGAAGAAATGCCGGCACGATACAAAGAAGTAACTAAAAGAGTATTGGTTAAAAAAGGCGGCATGACTGTCTGGCGTGAAGTGCCTTGTGAATTTGTTGACGGTGTAGTATTACCTATTAACTATAGCGTAGGAAGTGCAGTTTTAACAAGCAAATCTAAAAAACTAATCGACGACAACTTATTGAAGTTACTCAAAGATGAGCCATTAGTACATGTTGAAATTAATTCTCATACTGACTCAAGAGGTAACGATGCTTCAAATCAGTCGCTTTCTCAAAAAAGAGCACAATCTGTAGTAGACTACTTGATTAGTAAGGGTGTTGAAAGATCAAGGATGGTCGCGAAAGGATTTGGCGAAGCCAAGCTTAAAAACTCTTGTGCTAACGGCATTCAGTGTACTGAAACTCAGCACAGAGAAAATAGAAGAACCGAATTCAGAATTACTAGTCGTTAGGATTACCTCCGGTAAGAAAACTAGTCAGGCGTATGCTTCCCATTCATAATTAAGTATACGCCATGTTTATATTTTCAATCGCATTTTGAAATTAAAGAATCTCTGTGAAAGGTTGTTGGGTACGGCAAATTGCCTATTGGCAAAATCTTCTATCCACGTGAAAGAAATAGTATTATTTTCTCCGGTCAGGTTAAGTATTTCTAGCCCTAACCACAAAGATTGAAAACTAATTTTTTTTCTGTATTCATTTTTATTAAAGTGAATTTGTTTAGAAAAACCAACATCTATGCGCCGATAATTAGCATTAGTACTCAGTGCAGAGCGAAAATTTAGTGCATTGGGCGGGCCGTAGGGCAAACCGCTGCCATATAAAGCTCGAATAAAAATCTTGATAGTAGGGTTATTGGGAAAGTGGTCTTCAAAGAACATGGCAAAAGTAACACGCTGGTCGCTGGGGCGGCGAATGTAGCCTCGATCGTCATTCAAATAATCTTCTTGTGCCGATAAAATACTTACAGAAATCCATGAGTCTGTGTCGGGTATAATTTCCCCACTCAATCTGATGTCTACCCCTAAAACACGGGCAAGGGCATCGTTATTGCCATAATAACGCAGCCTGATATTATCAACATCATAAATGATTACCTTCCAGAGGTATTTATAATATAGCTCGGTGGTAAGCTTGAATGGGCGGTTCCATTTTTGAAAATTATAGTCTATGCCAACAACAGCATGTAGAGAGTTTTGTGCTTTTAGGTTCTGGTTTAAAATTCCCTGGAAATTGCGCAATTCTCTGTAAAAAGGCGGTTGGCGGTACAGGCCTAGAGCAGCGTTAAAGACAATATCGCTTTTCCAAGAATCGGGTTTAAAAGCATATTGTAATCGCGGACTGAACAGCCATTGCTTGTTTTGTTGCCAATAAGTGGCTCTCGCGCCGTAAGTAATTGTACTGTTTTTACTAAAAAAGTGCGTTTGTTGGTAATAAGCATTGAAAGAAAAGCTGCCCAAATTGTGATCATTTTGTGCAAAATTGTCAATATTAGTAAAGCCTACAGAGTCGGTAAAAGCATACTCATAAAAAGTATCATCTATTTCCCGATAATAAGCCTTTATGCCAAATTCAGCAGATAGGTCTTTGTTTGGCCACCATTTATTTCTATTATCGAAATTAAAAATATTGACATAAAGTAAATTGCGTCCATAATTAAACTGGGTACCCACACCTCTAACCAATATACACTGATTAAAAGTAGCTGAATTAATGTCGGTATCTACATCGCATAAACGATATCTTCCTTCCAGATTAGTAAATTCAAGCTCTTGGGCGTAAACAGAAGAGGCGATGAATTCTGAAGCAAAATTTTGACTAAAACGGTGCTTGAGCTTTAAGCCTCCTTGCAGGGTGCGATAGTTCAATGATTCTTGTCCTTCAAAAGCAACTATAAATCTTCTAACATCACTAAAAAAGCCAAAGGTAGTTTCTCTCGTAGTAGGAATAACACGGTAATCGTTTTGTGTATAAGCAAATAATAAGCTCAGATAAGTAATGCCGCTTTTGCGGTTTTTGCCGCTAATATCGAAGTTGATAAAAGTTTGAATATCTAAAAATCTGGGCAAGTATTCGCCTTGCGTTTCTAATGTGTTCAACAAATAATTAGCCGACTTATAGCGCATCCCCGTAGCACAAGTGATTCGCCGATTTTTACTGGCACCTTCTACATGTATTGTAGCCCCGAGTAGATTCAGATTTAGAGAGGCACGGTATTGCTTAGGGGTTTTATAACGAATATTCAATACTGAAGATAATTTATCGCCGTACTTAGGCTGCCAGCCACCCGAAGAAAAAACGATATTACTCACTAGATCTGGGTTTACAAAACTCAGCCCCTCCTGAGTACCTGATTTAGCCAGCACCGGACGGTAAATCGGTATGTTATTAACATATACTAAATTCTCGTCGAAATTACCTCCACGCACGGCATAATTAGCCGATAATTCATTGTTACTAACAATACCCAAGGCACCACCAGAAATTAAGGCTTGGTTAAAATCCCCAAAAGGTGTGGGTATATTTTTAATGGTTTCTGGGTCAATTTCGGTAGTGCTTGCTTCTTCTCTGGCTTTTTCTGTCGATATAATATTCACTTTGTCGAGTAGCTTAGCACTTGGCCTGAGTTGGATAGTTACCACCTTGGTTTCGTTATTTTTTAGCAACAGCTCTATTTGATACAATGTATATCCGATAAACGAAAAAGTTATCTTTAAGGAAACGTTAGCGAGTAAAGTTATTTTAAATTGACCCGAACCATCTGAAAACGATACACGGCGTGAAACAGAGTCAATGATATTAACACCTACTAATGCTTTACCAGATTCATCTAATACAATACCTTTTAAAGTACCTTCTTGTGCATCAATGTAGCTGTTAAAAAGCAACAAAAAAGAAAGGCTGTAAACAATTTTTTGGTACACGACTGAAGACAGAAAGAGGATAAGAATGGCTAATTAACAATATATTTTTTATTTTATTCAAGTTTTGATAGCTTAAAAAGCATGGTAGCAGAATTTTATGATATTTATTATGCAAAAAACAAATGTCAATTTCTTTTCGCACGCCCTGTTAAAAACTGACATAAGATATACCAAGGTCTTGCCTAATGCGGTGGTGGATATGGGCTAGAAATTTTGGAGCTTTGTCAAAATTTCAATATTCTATCAACCATTAAAAAACCTAATCAAACTATCTTTTACTTTAATTATTTTTTCTCAAAATCTTGCTCAAAAATCACAAAAAATACAAGACAATTTCCACAAATTACTGGGCAAAAGGAAATAAGCCATTCGAATATGAAGGCATTATTGCTGCTAAAAAATTTTTGGAAAAAGTGGGTCGAGAGGTTTAGTCTCTGTGTCAACTAATGGGAATAATACTAACTATATGTATTTCGAGCAACAACTGCGATGTATTCAAACAAAGATAAGGTATTTCTGCAAAAAAGAAAATGATCTACTACCTTTGTCGCTCAGTTTATTTACCAATCTATCAAATAATTATTGTCATGAGTTTATTAGTCGTTGGCACTGTTGCCTTTGATGCTATAGAGACTCCCTTCGGAAAAACGGATAAAATTATAGGTGGTGCGGCTATTTATATTTCATTGACCGCCTCATATTTTACAAAAAATACTAAGGTCGTTTCCGTAGTCGGTGAAGATTTTCCACAGTCTTATATCAATATGTTAGCGCAGCGTGGTGTTAATACCGATGGCTTGCAAACTAAACGGGGAGAAAAATCTTTTTTCTGGTCGGGAAAGTATCATAATGATATGAATACTAGGGAGACGATAGCTACTGAGCTAAATGTATTGGCAGATTTTGACCCTATCCTGCCTAATACTTATCAAGATTGTACCTACTTAATGCTTGGAAATTTGTCGCCGAGTGTACAAAAAACTATTATCAAAAGATTAAAAAAACGTCCTAAAGCTATCGTGATGGATACCATGAACTTTTGGATGGATAACGCCTATGATGAATTAATAGAAACCATAGCTTTGGTCGACGTACTGTCGATTAATGATGAGGAATCTCGGCAGCTTTCAGGAGAGTATTCATTGGTAAAAGCGGCAAAAAAAATTATGGGTATGGGACCCAAAACTCTCATTATCAAAAAAGGAGAAAACGGGGTACTGTTGTTTAATGAAAAAGACATTTTTTATGCGCCTGCAATACCGCTCGAAGAAGTATTTGATCCTACTGGTGCGGGCGATACCTTTGCCGGCGGTTTTATTGGCTACTTGGCAAAAACAGATGATATTTCTTTTAAAAATATGAAGAAAGCTATTATCTATGGCTCTGCCTTTGCCTCTTTTTGTGTTGAAAAATTTGGTACTCAGGCTATCGTCGACCTCAGCGAAGAAATCATACAGAAGAGGTTAAATCAGTTTGAGTACTTGGTAAGTATTTGATTAAAAAGGCTTGCAGATTTTGTAGCACATTTTCATAAAAAATTATTTTCCAAACAAAATAATACTATCCTAGCAAATTGCCCGAACTTTTCAGATAATACTATTCCTCGCTTTGAAAAGTACTGCCCGTATATCGATATGATTGCTTCGAGATATGTAATACTTCTCCTAGCGACAAATTATCAATATTTTCTATATCTTCTTCTATGGTATGAACAGATCCTTTCGTAATATGTGCTAGATACAAATAATTGGGATGAATTTTTTCACCATTTCCCAAACTGCATAAAATAACCCTTACTGGCACTTTTATCCTTTGCGCCATCGCAATATCTCGTATAGCACTATGGCCATCGGCAATTAGAATTAGGTCTTTAAAGTCAGGGTAATGCTCAATAGCAAATAATAGAGCTTCCACGTCGTTTTCCTCTTTATCTCCGCCGTTACCGTGAAACATAGCATTTTGCATAGTATTTATGATTCCTCTTAAACTATTAGACCTACTAGCGTAAATACCACCTGTTTGCCCGGGTTTTTTATGTATGTCTGGTTTTTGATCCCCATCGTTGAAAAACACAAAATGGCGAATATTTTTTTTTTTGTAATTTAACCGATACCAAAGTGCTACCTGAGTACCATAAGCATACATACTACCCGTCCAGTCACTTACTACTAACATGCTATCCCAGTGTTGATTTCGTTCGAAAGTTCTGAAAACAACAGAATCGACAAAATCCATCCCACCTGTTATAATCTTGCGAATATTATGAAAGGCTTCTTTTAAATTATCTTTCAACACAGCTTTATAATTAATCACAACACCATGGAACATACTCTGTGCTTCTTCATTGCTTTGACAATCGGTTTGTAGAATAATCCTCCATCGCACGGTAGTATCATTTTGTAGCTCAGGGATTAGTTTTCGTATGCGATGAATTCTTTTTTTGAGTAAAGTGTCGTAATTGGTCAGCCAGTCTTGTTTCTTTTTGGGGTATTTGGTAAATATCAAATCAACATTTTTAATTTTATAAATATCGTCTTTTGCTTGCCAGTCTTGAGGATTGAGAATTTTTGACTGTGCATAGGCCATTTCCAGAACGCATAGCCCTGATTTATAAGGAATCGTATAGCGTTCGACCTCTTCAACACTAAAATTAAAGTTGCCCTGCCCATAACTACAAGGCAACATCCAGGCAGTGCAAATGAGCCGTGAAAGTAGAAATGGTGTTACAGAAGATTTAATAAAAATACCTATTTTAGCCATATACTTTGGCAAAGTTCAAAAGACTGAAAATAAAACAATGCCTGATTGCCAAATTGTAGAATAAAACTTCTAGTTTTAGCAAAAAAACCATTGTCGGTTTTTATGTAAACAGTAAAAGTAGAGAATTTTATAAAAATATCTTAAAAAAATGCTTTTCTTGCAAAAACGTCTATTTTCTTATTGTTCACTTTTTTGTGTCTTGATTATTTACTGTTTATTCTTCATTTTCAGTGTTTATTCTCAATCTACTGCACCCAAAAGAGAGTTTAGAGGCGTATGGATTGCTACGATCAATAATATAGATTGGCCTTCTCGTAAAGATTTGCCTGCTGATGAACAAAGAAAAGAATTTATCAAAATTATCGAAGCCCACCAACAGCAGGGCATTAATGCGGTAATTGTGCAAATAAGACCTAATGCAGATGCTTTTTATCAGAGTAATTTAGAGCCTTGGTCACAGTGGCTCAACGGCAAACAAGGGCGAGCACCGAGACCTTTTTATGACCCTTTGGAATTTATGATAGCAGCCTGCAAGCGAAGAAGTATAGAGTTTCATGCTTGGATTAACCCGCTTAGGGCTGTAGCAAATGTTAAAACCAACGATGTACATGATGTACACATTACCAAACAAAAGCCTGACTGGTTTCTGCAATACGGTAACTTAAAATTGTTTAATCCGGGCATACCTGCAGTCAGAAATTATATTATTGATATTGTTGTAGATATTATCAAGCACTATGATGTAGATGGGCTGCATTTCGATGACTATTTTTATCCTTATCCCAAGCATAACCACAAACTAGCTGATGTGGCTACTTTTTACAAATATAAAAATGGGTTTCAATCCATTCGTTCTTGGAGGAGAGATAATATCAATCGTTTAATTCGTGGCGTACATCAGGCGATAGATAGGTACAAACCCCATGTAAAATTCGGTATTAGTCCTTTTAGTGTATGGCGTAATAAGCAAATGACTCCGCTTGGCTCGAAAACAAAATCAGGTTATACCTCTTACGATCACCTCTATGCCGATGTTAGGTACTGGCTAGAAGAAGGTTGGATCGACTATGTAGCTCCACAGGTGTACCAAAATACCCAGCATAAAAATATTCCTTATAAAACAGTAGTTGCGTGGTGGGCAGAAAACAATTTCGGTAAGCACGTATATGTCGGGCAAGCGGCCTATCGTTTTTTTTGGGACAGCGACGATAGCTGGTACCAAGAAGTAGAGATGGCAAACCAACTGCGTTTTAATAGAACACTAGAACAAGTGTCGGGCAGTATTTTTTTTAGCTCTCAAACACTACTTCAAAACCAAGGCAACATCTCCGACACGTTAAAAGAACAGTTTTACCAATATCCTGCTTTGTTACCTACTATGCTGTGGAAAGACGACACTCCTCCGCAAGCACCTAAGAATTTAACTATTTGCCAAACATCACTAGGCCTTCGGTTGGCATGGGAAAAGCAGATGGATGCTAGAAATTATGTCGTATACAGGTTTGAAAAGCAAGAGAAGATCGATCTGAACAATCCCAGCCATATCATTGCCATACTCAATGGTTCGGACAGTAGTTTTATTGATGAATGCAGGAGGTGTTTGGATAAATATACGTACAAACTTACCGCTTTAGATAGACTACACAACGAGAGTACAGTTGCTCACCCAAGCAATATAACTATTCAAATTGAAGACAACAATGAATGAGCAACTAAGCAATCTATCGGAGGGCTTTTAAACATTTTCTCTTCATAATTTTAAAAAGCATTCTTGGCCAAAATAAGCACAACTTGATAGTAATTTATTCTTCTGGTGCTTACCTGCTCAGCGGTCTATTTACTTGATTTTAATTTGATCAGCTTTTGCTGATTTTCTCTAACCCACTGCTCTTTTGGAAAACCGTCTTCTGGAAACATGTCTTTGTATTTATCATAGTGGTAATTAAGTGCCTTGAATTCGCGGGCAAAATAATCGTCTATCAAATCAAAATTTTTATTAATATTATCTGCCAAATTGTAGTATTCTTCCAAAAGATATTTATTCGTTTGACTTCGGCGCGAATGGCTAAGCTTTCTTGCTGCTATTCTTCGTTGCGATTCTTCGTGCAGGCGTTGCTTTTGAGCTTGCAGTCCTGATTGCCATTCCTGAAAACTTTTATATTCCTCTTGGCTAAGCTCAAATAAGTCTTTACCAAAATATTTGAACCATAGCTCATCACTACTTGGATCTTCTTTAAGTTTTTCCCATATGTTTGGTTTTCGCAAAGGGTCTTTTTCCATAGATTCTACCACCTCTTGAGCTTGTAATACAGAGGTAGAACAGAGAAAAAATAGCAATAGTATTCGGATTGATATCTTTGAATTTGAACAGACAAGCATCGGTATTTAATTTTACAACAGTAAATATTAATTTATATAATGGAGTGTAAAACCCACAAATCTTTAGTTTTTGGGTAGTTCACTTTCAATACATATACATTTTTTTCAGCCCTTGTATACTTTGGCAGTGTCTGAAGAGATTATGTACCTTGTCTGTCGGCTCTGCGTTGATTACTCGGAAGGGCATCCATTTGATTTCTTGAATAATTTGGCTTTCTTTATCACTTTCTGGGTCAAAACCTTTTGTAAGATCACCTCCTGTTTGTTTAACTAAAAACATGAGTTCTATGGCATGGTAAGGTGCTTTGATAAACTCATTGACGAACATAAAGTGTTCGACAGCAATTGTAAGTCCAGTTTCTTCTGCAAACTCTCTTTTTAACGCATCTTCGAGACTTTCTCCGTACTCAACACCGCCGCCAGGAGGAGACCAAAGGTATTGATCTGTCTCCCTTAAAAAATGCTTGACAAGTAATACTTTTTCATTTCTGATACATATTCCGCAAGCCCTTACCCTAATTTTATTTCCGTAAATTTGTGTTACCTGTTCTTTTAAATCCGTAGTTGTCTGCTTAATTAATGGTAAATTTAAGATAAAAAAATTACTTTTGTATCGATGGTAATTAAAGAATTGTTGATAAGCTAAAAATCTCAACTCATGCCTGAATATAATCATACCTTGATAGAGCAGAAATGGCAGCAATACTGGCAAGCAAACGATGTTTATAGAATAGCTCATGATACGAAAAAACCTAAATATTACGTATTGAGTATGTTCCCTTATCCTTCGGGTGCGGGCTTGCATATTGGTCATCCTCTAGGTTACACAGCTGCCGATGTAGTGGCGAGATATAAGCGACTCAAAGGTTTTCAGGTATTGCATCCAATGGGCTTCGATTCTTTTGGTTTACCTGCCGAACAGTATGCAATTGATACGGGTCAGCATCCTGCGATTACAACAGCTGAAAATATTAATAATTTTAAGATGCAATTGGCAAAGTTGGGTTTTTCTTATGACTGGAGTCGCCAAGTACAAACCTCCGATCCTGATTATTATCGTTGGACTCAGTGGATATTCATGCAATTATTTAATGCTTGGTATAACCGTGATACCGACAGGGCAGAACCTATAAAAACACTTATTAGCTGTTTTGAGACAACAGGTAATGTGCAAGTAAATGCGGCATGTGATGATGAGATAGCACCGTTTTCGGATCAGGAGTGGAAAAACTTTAATCAAAAAAAACAAAGGCAAATCTTATCGGTCTATCGATTGACTTATTTGGATGATGCTGTGGTGAACTGGTGTGAGGCTTTAGGTAGTGTTTTAGCTAACGATGAGGTAAAAGATGGGTATTCCGAGCGAGGAGGTTATCCGGTAGAGTGTAAAAAAATGACGCAGTGGATGATGCGGATTACTGCCTACGCCGATAGACTACAAAGGAATCTGGAAAAAATTGATTGGTCTGATGCTTTAAAAGAAATGCAGCGTAATTGGATAGGTAAATCGCATGGCTGTGAGCTTAATTTTCAGGTAGCCGATCTAGCAATCACCCTGAGTGCTTTCACCACTCGACCCGATACCATTTTTGGCGTCACTTATCTGGTAATTGCGCCTGAGCATGAGTTGCTTGCCCATTTAACCACTGCAGACAAAAAGGAAGCTGTTGAGGCTTATATTAATGAAGCCAAAAATCGGGCAGAGAAGGAGCGCATGGCTGAGGTAAAGTCTGTATCAGGTGTATTTACGGGTACTTATGTGATTAATCCCATTACGCAAGAGAAAATTCCCTTATGGGTAGCCGACTACGTGTTGGCAGACTATGGCACTGGCGTAGTGATGGCTGTCCCTTCTTCCGATGACAGAGATTACCGTTTTGCCAAGCACTTCGACTTACCTATTGTTCGTGTGATTAAGGAAACGGAAAATCTGTATGACCCAACTCAAATAAAAAGTGGAGAGATGATTAATTCCGGTTTTCTCAATGGTATGGACTCAAATGATGCCATTTATGCAGTCATTGAAAAAGCGCAAGCAATGGGAGTAGGAGTAGCTAAGGTTAACTATAAAATGCGCGATGCAGTTTTCAGCCGTCAGCGCTATTGGGGAGAGCCTGTGCCTGTTTATTACCGTGAAGGTATACCTTATTTAATTCATCAGGATGAGTTACCACTCAAACTACCCTCCATTGATAACTATAAACCTACTGCCACAGGCAAACCACCCTTATCAAGGGCAAAGAATTGGAAATACCAGAAAAAATACGATTACGAACACACTACTATGCCCGGTTGGGCGGGTTCTAGCTGGTATTTTCTTCGCTATATGGATGCTAACAATTCAGAGGCTTTTGCCGATAAAAAAGCTCTTGCTTACTGGGCTGAGGTAGATTTGTATATAGGTGGTACTGAACACGCCACCGGACATCTACTTTATGCTAGGTTTTGGAATATGTTCTTATACGACATGGGTTTGATAGACCATGAAGAACCCTTTAAGAAACTCGTCAATCAAGGTATGATTCAGGGACGCTCTAGTTTGGTTTATAAAGTAAAAGATGAAAATAAATTTGTCTCTCATGGTTTAAGAAAAAATCACGACACCTCGCCCATACACGTACCTATTAGCTTTGTTAAAAATGATGTACTCGATATAGCAGCTTTTAAGCAGTGGAGACCCGAATATAACGAAGCAGTGTTTGTATTGGAGCAAAGTGAATACCGGTGTGGGCATTTGATAGAAAAGATGTCTAAAAATAAATATAATACCATCGACCCCAATGGTATTATCAAAGAATATGGAGCTGATACTCTCCGTTTATATGAAGTATTTTTAGGCCCTTTGCAGCAGGCAAAGCCTTGGAACACTGAAGGTATTGAGGGGGTCTCTCGTTTTTTGAAAAAACTCTGGCGTCTTTTCTATAATAAAGAAGGCGAACTGATTGTCAACAGTCAGCAAGCTAATGAAAAGGAGTTAAAAATTTTACATAAAACCATTAAAAAAGTAGCACAAGATATTGAAAAACTTTCTTTTAATACGCCAGTTAGTACTTTGATGGTATGCGTCAATGAGTTGACCGCTCTCAAGTGCCATAAGTGCAATATCCTAAAATATTTACTCATTGTTTTATCTCCTTTTGCCCCCCACATTTGTGAAGAACTCTGGGTAAAACTCGGCAATACTACTACTATTACCAAAACCGATTTTCCCGATTGGGACGAAAAATACTTGAAGGAAGACAGCCATGAGTATCCTATTTCTGTTAATGGTAAATTACGCACAAAAATGAGTTTTTCTACAGACACCCCACAAGAGAAGATGCGAGCAAGAATTCTTGCAGACGAAAAAGTACAAAAATGGCTGCAGGGTAAGCCTGCTAAAAAAGTAATTATTGTCTCAAAACGCATTGTTAATATCGTGACATAGAGAAATCAAGAATTAATTCATAGCAAGCACTTATTTAATTTACTTTTCAAAATGATCAAGAGAATACACTTACTTTTAGCACTCATTTTCTGCAATTCTTATTCATTTGCTCAAGCTCCCCGAGTGCCTTCGCAAATAGTTTTTGCTGACATTACTCTCAAGTTAGATAAAAATGTGATGACACAGATACAAAAAAAAGTCAATAGCTTAGTCCAGAGTCAGAAGCATTTTAATTTGTTTGTTCAAAAATCTATACTGTATTTTCCGCATATTGAATCTATATTCAAACAAGCCGCTATACCCCAAGATCTCAAATACCTTGCTTTACAGGAAAGTGCTCTCACCTCCGATGCTCTTTCTAGCTCTGGCGCCGTCGGTTTTTGGCAGTTTAAAGCAGCCACAGCCAGAGAAGTTGGGCTGAAAATTGACCATCAGGTAGATGAGCGTAAAAATATTATTGCTGCTACAATGGGTGCATCAGCTTATTTAAAGAAAAATAATAGCTTTCTCAAAAATTGGGTATATACCTTGCTCTCTTATAATTATGGTTTAACCGGTGCTAATCGGCACATGGACAAGAAACTCAAGGGGGTAAAAAAAATGACTCTTGAAGAAGGCACTCCACAGTATATTATTCATTTTTTAGCCCATAAAATTGCTTTTGAGTACAAACCCCAACCAAAAAATTTCTTAAAAACTTACCTGATAGCCTACACACACGGCAAGGGAAAAAGCCTCCAGGAGATTGCTTCCAAAACAGGTGCTGACCCTACAGAAATACTTCGATACAACAAATGGTTGAAAGTAAAGCAGGTACCAACTGATAAAACCTACTGGGTGATGCTGCCTCTTTCGCGTGGCCAAATATGGAATTTAAACGCTCAGTTTGATGATATGGTCATACCTTATGCCTGGGGGACAGAGCCGCCGCCTGTGATTACGCAAAAGCAGGACGCTACTGCCTTAAAACAGCGGCGTTTTCCTGTAATTATTAAGCAGCAAATAAAATACGCCAAAGGCGAGAAAATACAATTGGTGCTTGCCAACGGTATTCCCGCCTTTATCGCAGAAAAAGGGCAGAACATGCTCTTGGTGGCAAAGGCTTTAAAAATTGGTCAGAAAAGGCTATTGAAACTTAATGATATGAAACCTTACGACGATTTGCAGGAAGGTAAGCCCTATTACCTAAAAAGAAAAAAAAATAAAGCACGTACTGCTTTCCATACTGTACAACATGGTGAAACGACCTGGAAAATTGCTCAAAAATACGGTATTAAACTCAAAGCATTGCTGAAAAAAAATCGGATGGACAACAGTGAATATCTCGCATTAGGTAGAGTGCTTTGGTTAAATAAAAAACGTAAAAAGAAATTCAGCATAAAAATAGAGAAGGTACTACCTCTCAAAACAAAAACAGAGAACAGCAAAGAAAACTCTTTGACAAATAACAGCCAGAAATTATCAATAACAAAAAATGGCAAATACCACACTGTAGTAACAGGAGAAAGTTTATTTACTATTTCAAAGAAATACGGTGTGAATATTATGGATTTGCAAAAATGGAACCACCTGGATGATAAACTCAACCTTAAAGTAGGGCAAGTGTTGGTGGTGAGTGCTGAGGTAGCACCTTCTGCTTTGCCAGAAGACTATGATCGTGAACAAGATTTTATTTCCGTAGAATCTACTGACACCACTGTTTGGCACTATGAAAGTGAGCAAGGTGCAGAGGTAGATTCTAATCCTCAAGAGTTTGAAATGTTTAGCGAGCCTGCTGTTGAAGACGTAAAAAAACAACAAAACCCCACAGATACAGATGAAGAAGCAAAACGTATTTTTACCAATCATACTGTACAGCTGGGTGAGACTTTATGGAAAATTGCTAGAACTTATCAACTCTCTCTCAATAATCTGCTCAACTGGAACAACCTGAATGAGAGCGATGTATTGCAACCCGGACAAATTTTAGCTCTTCACAAACCAACTGATAAAACATCTAAAAAAGACACAAAACCCGAAGCTGTAAAACTACTGTATCATACTGTTCAAAAGGGTCAAACACTATCGTCTATTGCTCTAAACTATCAGATTAGTGTTCGGGAATTGCAAGAGTGGAATAGTCTGGGTAGTGACTATATACAGATCGGTCAGCAACTCCGCATAAGGCATCCGCAGCCTATACAAAAACCTAAGCATATTTCAGAGCAGACTACTGGGGAGCTGAGTAAAAAGTACCATACCGTTCAAAAGGGAGAAACACTTTTCTCTATTAGCAGGAACTATGGTATTTCAATTAATTTGTTAAAAATATTAAATAATAAAACCGACAATCGGCTTGATGTAGGGGAGCAGCTATTAATTGAACGTCCATAATTTGTACTTATCCGTGTCCTTAGTGCTGTGGGCATCGTTTACATCTTCTACGCTTTTTGTATTTTTTACAACACTTTTTCTTTTTGCACTCTACCAATAGTGTAGTAGAGTCACATATGGGTAAGTATAGAAATTCAGAAGCAGCAGTATTTAGCCTCTGGTTAGTTTTAATCTTCATCGTGTTTTTGTCAAAAAAGTATTTTTACGGAAGTCATGACTGAACGGCGAAGATAAATACTATTTAGAACTATTCTATATATAATTTCAACTTTTTTATCAGCGTAAAATACCAGCTTAATATTTCGTTTTTACAAAAAAAATCACATTTATACTATATTATCAACTACTCACAAATGCCGTGAACTACTACTTGAAATTACTTGTTGAATTTTACACGAAATATTTTTCCAAATAAAAGAAATACAATAATATTGTGCTTCCATAATGAGCTCTTCAGCAAGGTTGGTAAAAAAATAATTACATATTACTTATAATTTTGCAGATTGCTGTGGAACAAAAGTATGCTGTTATAAAGTTATTTTTTTGTCTTTTTCCGTGAAAAGTAATTAATACTAAATAGTGAAAAATAAAAAAACTCTTCTTGGAATACGCTGGGAAGAGTTTTTTTATTGAAATATATTGAGTGGTTGTAAAATAATTAAGAGTTAACTAAAAAAAAACGATAACAACACATTTACAGATTTAATACAACTGAGTGAGACAGTAAGAAAATACATTAATTAAACATTCATAAAGACCACTATGCAAGTTACTGAATTGAATAAAATATTTGCTAACCTTGCCACAAAAGATAAAATCAGCGTTTTATACGAACATTTCAAAAAGGAAGAAATTTTATTTACTTCTTCATTTGGTACAAATGCTGTCTTTTTGCTTCATTTAATTCATCGAATAAAACCCGATCAGACCGTACATTTTATAGATACAGGCTATCATTTTCAGGAGACGCTCAACTATAAAGCCCACCTCACAAAATTATTCAGTTTAGAAGTGGTGAATTTGAAACCCGAAATAAAAGCGCATTATAGCACCTATCGGCAGCGGCTTTGGTCTTTTGATTCTGATAAGTGTTGTAGTATTAACAAAATTCAGCCATTAGATAAAATAAAAACCAAATATAAGATATGGGTTTCTGGTTTGATGGGATATCAAACTACCTTCAGGTCTGACCTTGAGGTATTTGAGCATCATCCCAACATCATTAAATTCCATCCGCTGATAGATGTGGCAAGCAGTGATGTTGACGATTATATTTTTTTACATCAACTGCCAAAACATCCGCTTCTAGAAAAAGGCTATGGTTCGATGGGATGCACACATTGTACTTTAAAAGGTACAGGCAGAGATGGTCGATGGAAAGGAACGAAAAAGTCTGAATGTGGTTTGCATCCGGATTATTTTAGTAAAAAACTACAACAAAACACTGTGGAAATACTATGAAAATTCTTCTCAAAAGAACTAAAGGTGTACATTTTGAAGGACTAAACGAACAAGGTAATAAAATTTATGCTGAAGGTACACGCGACATAGGTGGAGAGGGCAAAAATGCAGGTCCGATGGAGTTGCTGCTCATGAGCCTGGCAAGTTGTAGTGCAGTAGATATCGTACTAATGCTAAAAAAAATGAGGCAAGAACTCAGAGGTCTTGAAATAGAATCCACTGGAGAAAGAGAACGAGATCTTGTGCCTGCTGTTTTTAAAACCATTCATTTGCACTATGTATTAAGTGGCGATTTACAAGAGAGTAAAGTGGATAGAATTCTAGTAATGTCTTTGCAAAAATATTGTTCCGTATACCAAATGCTCAAGCATAGCTGTAAAATCACCCACAGCTTTACAATTAAACGAACTACATGAAGACCGAAACCAAAGCTATTCGCCTGCAAACTGAAACAACTCAATATAGCGAGCACAGTACGCCTCTTTTTCCTACTTCTAGTTTTGTTTTTCAGAATGCCGAGCAGATGCGTGCTATGTTTGCCGATGAAATACCCGGCAATATTTACAGTCGTTTTTCCAACCCTAGCTGCCGAGAGTTTGAACTGAAAATGTCAGCTTTGGAAGGTACTCAAGACGCCATATCAACAGCTACTGGCATGGCTGCTATCTTTGCTTCTTTTGCCGCATTGCTCCAATCTGGAGATCATGTATTGGCATCGAAAGCTATTTTTGGTTCTTCCTATCAGATTTTGGTCAATTATTTGCCCCGATGGGGAATTACTCATACCTTCGTAGATCCTAAAAAACCCGAAGCTTTGGGAGGCTGCTGTTCAGCCTAACACTAAAATTATTTTTGTTGAAACTCCCTCTAATCCCGGTTTGGATATTATTGATTTGGAATGGCTGGGTAACCTGGCAAAAAAGCATGAATTAATACTCAATGTAGACAACTGTTTTGCAACTCCTTACTTACAAAGACCAATTGATTACGGTGCTCATCTGGTTACACATTCGGCAACTAAACTCATCGACGGACAAGGAAGAGTATTAGGTGGAATTGTTGCAGGCAGTCATGAACTCATTGCTCCAATTAGAAATTTTTGTAGAAATACAGGTCCTGCACATTTCTCCTTTTAATGCTTGGGTTTTATCAAAGAGCCTTGAGACACTGCATGTTAGGGTTAGATGTCATTGTGAAAATGCACAGTATTTGGCAGAACACTTCAGCAAAAAACCCTGAAATCTTACGGGTGAACTACCCCTTCCTACCGACTCACCCCGCCTATAATATTGCCAAAAATCAAATGAAAATGGGAGGAGGTATTGTTAGTTTTGAACTAAAAGGAGGCTTAGAAAGAGCAAAAAAGTTTCTGAACAATCTACAAATGCTTTCGCTCAGTGCTAATCTCGGCGATACTAGAAGTATTTGTTACGCATCCTGCCTCAAGTACTCATTTAAAAATGCCTGAACAAGAAACGCCTATCCGTAGGCATCACCGATAGTTTAGTTCGTATTTCTGTGGGTTTGGAGCATATTGACGATATTGTAGCAGATATTGAGCAAAGCCTCCAAAAATCTACTTCTGTTCTTCCATAGAATTGTGAATCACTATATTTGTATCTGATAAATAGTCGAGTTATTTATTAAAGCAAATACCTCTCTTACTATCAATCATTCATTATGTCATATTATTTAGATATGGAGTTGCTGCGCTTTACCACTGCTGGAAGTGTAGACGATGGTAAAAGCACTTTAATTGGTCGCTTGTTATATGATACCAAAACCATTTTTGAAGATCAGATAGAAGCAGTTAAAAAATCAAGTGAAAAGAAAGGTTTAGAACATATCGACCTGTCTCTTTTAACTGACGGACTGAAAGATGAGAGACTTCAAGGCATTACTATAGATGTAGCATATCGCTATTTTGCCACTCCCAAACGAAAGTTTATTATTGCCGACACGCCAGGGCATATTCAATACACTAGAAATATGGTTACAGGTGCTTCAACTGCTAATCTGGCTATTGTGTTGGTGGATGTTAGAAAAGGCATTATCGAACAAACTTGCCGCCATGCTTTTATTGCCTCTCTGCTGCGAATACCACACTTAGTCGTTTGTGTTAATAAGATGGATTTGGTCAACTACAACCAAGCCGCTTATAACCAGGTAATTAGAGATTTCAAAAGTTTTGCTACCAAATTACAAGTTTCGGATATTCGCTTCATTCCCGTCAGTGCCTTATATGGAGATAATGTGGTAGATAGGTCTGCTCACATGCCGTGGTATAGTGGAGCTACTCTATTAAACATATTAGAAAATATCCATATTGGTAGCGATTATAATCATATAGATTGTCGTTTTCCTGTACAAACTGTCATTCGCCCTCATAACCGTGATTTCCATGACTACAGAGGCTATGCTGGTAGGATCGCAGGAGGAGTTTTTAAACCCGGCGATAAAATTATTGTATTGCCCTCTGGCTTTGATTCCGTTATTACATCTATAGAGGCTGCCGATAATGTCTTAGAAGAAGCTTTTGCTCCTATGTCTGTTACCCTTAGGCTCAAAGATGATATCGATATTGGTCGAGGTGACATGATCGTGAGAGAGTACAATCAGCCCCAGGTTTGTCAGGATATTCATGTAATGCTTTGCTGGCTAAATAACAAAGATTGCCAGCCCAAGGCTAAATATCTTTTAAAGCATACAGCAAATCATGCCAGGGCGGTGATAAAAGAAGTTATCTATAAAATAGACATTAATACGTTGCATCGTATTCTAGACGATAAAGTGATTAAAATGAACGACGTTGTGCGGGTAAAATTAAGAACTACCAAGCCCTTATTTTTTGATTCGTATAGAAGAAATAGAAACACAGGAAGCCTTATTCTAATTGACGAAGCAACTAACGAAACAGTAGCTGCCGGCATGATTATATAGCTTGAGGAAAAATGTCTATAACAAAAATAATTCTTGCAAGAAAGTCAATAGATTCATTCATATAAATTAGTTCATATTGATTTTTCATTGAAAAGTTATAACTTTCGACAGTGATATACTGTCAGCTAAAGCATTAATAAAAATACCCTTTAGCGTCTATTATTTCACTAATTATTCAAAATTCAATAAATCAGCAAATCAGCATGCAAAAAATAGTTATTATAGATGGCTGTAGAACTCCTTTTTTGAGGTCGGGTACTGCTTATATGAACCTCATGTCATATCAGTTAGCTGGGTTTGCCATCAGAGGTTTACTAAACAAAACAAATCTCTCCGCCAACACCGTAGACAGTGTTATATTAGGTAATGTTATTTCTAACATGCAAACTCCCAATGTAGCACGAGAGTCGGCGTTGGTGGCTGGTATCCCAAACTCCACCCCCTGCCGCACCGTGTCGCAGGCTTGTATTTCTGCCAACAGGGCTATTTCAGACGGCTGCCTTGAAATTATGACTGGACAGGCAGAGGTGGTCATTGCCGGCGGTGTCGATCTGATCTCCGATACACCCATCCAATTTCCTCGAAAGATGCGCAAAAAACTCTTTAAAGCGCAGTCGATCAAGACGATGGCAGATAATCTGAAATTTTTGGGCTCCCTACGTTTTTCAGATTTTATACCCGAAAGGCCTAAAGTAGCAGAATATACAACACAACGTGTGATGGGGCAAGATTGTGATATTATGGCAGCAAGATTTGGAGTAAGCAGAGAAGAGCAAGATGAATTTGCTGTGCGATCGCATCAATTAGCTGCAAAAGCCCAACAAACGGGGTACTTATCTGAAGAAATGATTACTGTTAATTTCCCCCCTAAATTTAAAACAATTGATCGAGACAATGGCATCCGCGGCGGATCAACAATAGAAAAAGTAAAGAAATTACGCCCGGCTTTTGACAAAAAATTTGGTACGCTAACTGCTGCCAACTCTTCTTTTTTAACAGACGGTGCAGCTACCGTTTTACTTATGTCGGAACAGAAAGCAAAAGCCCTAAAATTAACACCTAAAGCAGAAGTAGTAGATTTTGTTTTTACTGGCCAAAGCCTAGAAGATGAATTATTATTGGGTCCTGCTTATGCGGTATCCAAATTACTAAAACGACAAAGTATGACTCTCGATGACTTAGATGTTATTGAATTTCATGAGGCTTTTGCTGGTCAAATCATGGCTAATTTAAAAGCATTAGCTTCCGATGAATTTGCCGATAAAAAATTAGGTAGAGAAAAAGCTGTCGGCGACATGCCTATGGAAAAATTTAACTTGTGGGGAGGCTCTCTCTCTATTGGTCATCCCTTTGGGGCTACGGGTGCCAGAATTGCAGCTACAACAGCCAATCGCCTGCAAAAAGAAAGTGGCGTTTACGGGTTATTAGCTGCCTGTGCAGCTGGAGCACATGGCCATGCTATGCTGTTGAAAAAAAGCAACAACTAAGTAATTAATAGATTACTTTGATATGTTATGGAAACATATATAAAAATATATCAAAATCGCTTGTAAGATTAAAAAGTGCAAATATGAAGTTTAAAGATTTTATCCAATTAGAAATTAGAGATAATATAGCTGTTTGCTGGATTGATAACAAGGTTGAAAAGATGAATGTAGTATCGCCGGCAGCTATCCCAATCTTTGATACCTTAGTTTCTAAAGTGCAAGAAGACGATAATATTCTTGCTGTAGTCCTGATAAGCCGCAAGCGGGACTTCATGGGCGGAGCAGATATTAAATCATTTCAGATACAAAAAGAAGGCGATTTCCGACCTTTTCAAGTGCAAGGACACCAAACGATGCAAAGGATTATTGCCTCTAAAAAACCATTCTTAGCAGCTATTCATGGAACTTGTGTGGGTTTAGGGACAGAACTGGCTTTAGCCTGCCACGCACGTATTGCTACCAAATCGGCTCGCACTAAAATGGGCTTGCCCGAAGTGCGGTTAGGTATTTTGCCCGGCGCAGGAGGCACACAGCGTTTACCGCGTCTCATCGGTATTCAAAAAGCCTTAGATATGATGCTGACAGGCAAACAAATTAATGCCACACGTGCCAAAAAATGGGGCTTGATAGATGAATTAACAGACGAGGGAAAATTATTACAAGCGGCTATTATGATGGTAAAAAAAATCATGAACAAGCCCATTGTGAGAAAATTAACATTAGCCTTTCAAGAAAAATTATTAGAGAGTAGTTTATTTAGGAAAATGCTATTTAGTCAAGCTAAAAAAATGGCTTTGCAGCGCTCTCAGGGAAACTACCCAGCTATTCCGGCTATTATTGAGTGCGTAGAAACCGGCTATAAAAAAGGAATAAAAGCAGGGCTAGAGAAAGAACTCTACTGGTTTGAAAAACTCATGCTCACCTCCGAAAGCCTTGGCTTACGTTCTTTATTCTTCGCTGTTAGTGATAATAAAAAAAATCCTTATAAAAATGCCAAGCCCTTGAATACATTAGGTATGATTGGAACAGGCTTTATGGGAGCAGGTATTGCAGAAGTCAGTGTAATGAATGATGTCAAAGTATTATTAAAAGATATTAGGCAAAAAGTGCTTGATAATGCCTATCAACTTATCTGGAAAAGCATTGCCAAAAAGCTCAAGTACAAGTCCATGACCAAAATACAAGCCGAACAAAAAATGGGCAGTGTAAGCGGTCAAATTACCTACCAGCACTTTGATACAGCAGATATTGTTATCGAAGCAATATTAGAAGAAATGCCACTGAAAAAACGTATCATTGAAGAAATTGAAAAGCATGGCAACGAACAAGTGATTATCGCCACAAATACTTCTTCTCTATCGGTAACCGAAATGGCAAAACATGCTAGAAAACCAGAGATGGTTATTGGTATGCACTATTTTTCGCCTGTGCCTAAAATGCCATTGTTAGAAATTGTAATAACTGAACATACTGCTGAGTGGGTCGTAGCCTCTTGTTATGAGTTGGGTCTTAGGCAGGGTAAAACTGTTGTGGTGGTGAAAGACGGTACAGGTTTTTATGTAAACCGTATACTTGCCCCCTACTCTAACGAGTGTCTCAATATGGTAGATGAAGGTATAGCCATTGATGCTATAGACAATGCTTTAGTTAGAAAAGGTTTCCCCGTAGGACCGATTGCCTTAGCTGATGAGGTGGGCTTAGACATTGCAGCGCATGTTAGTAAAAGTACTAAATCGTTTGTAGAGTCCAAGCCTGGTTTAGTTGTCAATGAGGCACTAGTCCACATGTATGCAGACGGACGCAAGGGACGCAAAAATAAGAAAGGTTTTTATCTTTATAATGATAAAGGAAAAAAACAGGGAGTAGACCAAAGTGCATATCAATATTTTAAGGGCAATGGTAAAAAACAACTACCGATGGCAGAAATTCAAGACAGGGCACTCATGCTCATGCTCAATGAAGCTGCTTTGTGTTTAGAAGAAGGCACCATTTCTAGCCCAAAAGACGGTGATGTAGCTGCCGTATTTGGAATTGGCTTTTTACCTTTTACCGGCGGTCCCTTCCGAGCAATGGATTCTATGAGTATTACAGAAGTAGTCAAGCGCATGAATAGACTAAAAAAACAGTATGGAGAACACTTCACTCCGGCTGATAGTTTGGTAAAAATGGCAGAAACAGAGGCAAGTTTTTATAGCGACTAAAGTAAATGCAAAACGTATTTTCTTATTTTATTCATATAAAAAATTTGTAAAATAAGTGCTGACTACTACCTTTGGCCTTTCTTAATAGAGAGGGCTCTTAGCTCAGTTGGTTCAGAGCACCTGCCTTACAAGCAGGGGGTCACTGGTTCGAATCCAGTAGGGCCCACTTTATAAAACCCTGATTATAAGCAATTTAGAGGCATTTATCAATAAGCAAAAGATAAATGCTTTTTTTATTTGCATACAATTTGCATAAAAACACCCCCAAAAAGCGATTAAAACTTTACCAAATTATATTTTTCCTTTATCTTTTGTATAAAGCAATATAATTACTCTCCAAATAATAAATGACAAAAGCACCTCAATGAAAAGGTGCTTTTGTTTAAAGGAAAATTTTATAAATTTTGATAAAATGGTTTCGCTACTTTGCTAAACTAAATTCTGTTTTCAAGAACCATAACTTATTAACTACTTTATTAACATCATCAACACATCTTTGATTATTCGGATCATATTCCAACATACCATTAAGTACATCTATAATGTATAACCTTAAATCATCCTTAGATTTATCATCCTCTTGCAATATATCTGCAATTTTCGGAACATAATTGATATATTCCATGTAAACATTATTTGCAAAATCTTGATCATCTGATACCCCGATCGGGTCGCAATTAATTAGCTCAATGTTAATTCTTGTAGACAGCCTATTAAACTTTTTAAGTATATTATAGTCTAGCATTTCTAATTAAGTCTAGTTAAATAAGTGATAATTTTACCATGATTTTTGCCACCGGCCATATTAATTACAATTCCCCAATTATTATATTTAAGGGTAAATTGAGCACCATACCTACCCGCCGGATTAAAAATAATTTGCTGAGGTTAAGTAATATTTGCCTAATTAAACTAAGGGTAAAACCTTTAGAAAGCCCATAAGCAATAACGCCGTGAGTAGTATACCCGTTAAAAACTACTGGCACACCGTTTACTACCCAAGTTCTAGTATCAATCATATTAGCAATTTCAGCATAAGCGGCATATCTTGAAAAAACATTAAAAAATCTTGTTCTAAATGCAGGGGAAACATCAGAAGAAAGCCCTAAGAATAAAATTGTTGCTACATTATCAGGACTGAAAATTGCCATAAAATATTGTGCTTTTACATTCTGATAGACAGAATCTACTACATGGTTAATTTCAGCTACTTCCCCTACTGTAAGATTTGGGGCTGACAAAAGTTCTCTTATATAAAAGCTGAAAATTGCTTTCCATCATGGCCGCCCCAGTCCCTAATATATTTTAATTGTGCTTCTCTTAACGCTTCTCTGCTACCGTCTTGTTCAATTTGATTTATAATAGCCTTATCTACACTTATCCTTTCTAAAATTTCTTCATCTTCTGGCGATATGCCTCCCGTATAACCATCTAAGCCACCACCACAATCACCTGCTATTCTTGCCAAATCAGGCCCTTTGCTTTCTATGTATTCTGCATCATCAACCGTATCATCATCATTTGAAGGGGGTGGAACATCACCAAAACGGCAGCGTTCCGAATAAGATTGTATATTACCACCTCTACCCCATCCGCTTGCACCACTACCACCACCGGAAATACGACCGTTACTTGTTTCGGATAACTCAAATGATTACTGCTTACTCTGTTAACTGGCTTTTCAGCTTCCCCCAATTATTTATTTACAGAGTTCTATTTATTACAATAAGTAATCAAAGAAATAGAAAAAAGTAGAAGTCTTTTGTCAAAATGTATACTTTAACAAAGGATTTCCACGAACGCAGTATATTTGTACTCGTCGAGGGAGAACTCCCCGTTGAACACCGGTTTCCATCCTTACAGTTCTTCGGGAAACCTCCACATTTTGATATTTTTCTTTTTTGCTCTTTTGTTTTATCGTAAAAAACTAACTCTCTTTTGCTATTTCTCAAATACAAACCGTTATCATGTTCCAGTTTTTTGTAATATCGTAATTGACCTAAATACGGAAAATAAATTTCCAGCTCATGTTCCATGATTAAGTTTGTACCAAAATCAATTCTTGTAACATTAGCAAGATGAAAGGGTAAATGTAAACTATCACTTAATTTTTCTATCGTTCTTTTTGTATCTTCTATTCTTAAAGTCAATAGATTTGTAACAAAATAATACTTACACATGCTACCCTCTGTTATTTTTACATCAGTTCCAGTTACTTTTATTTCCAAGTTATCTAAATAGCCTATAACATTACTTTATAACCTTGTTCTTCCTTCACTAATTATTCTATCTAAATAAGTTAGGAACAGTATTTAGAAAGTCTGTATTTATCACAAGCACTTCTATTTGTTCAACGGCACGAAGGAAGGCCGGGTGGTTTTTTTCAATCCTTTTCGCGTGAATAATAAAGCCTTCCGTAATGTGCTGTTTCAGCGTTTGAGTTGCCTAGATTCTAAGCTGAAGACCTAGTTTGAGAAAAGACAACAATCAATACTTGAAAATCGCTCAAATTTTGGGTGTGTTAGTAAAAAAACTGCTTTTAAAAAAGGATACAGATGCTCAATAACATAATCGAACATAAAAAAAGGGAATGGTTACTATCCAATGATTGCCCAGTGAAAGACCTTGTGCAGTACATGAAAGACAAAAGGAATTTAAGAGATACCCAAATTCAAGCCATTGAAACCTATCTATTTCTGAAAATTGAAGGACAAAATAAACCCCTTTGGCAAGTCTTCAGTGAGGGTTTTTTTACAAATGGTACCGACCTTTCAAAACTCAATATCAATCAACAGGCAAGAGACTTTCTGCAAGCGAACCAAAAGGCTTATGCACTTTTTGACTTTTCTCGTCAAAAAAATGGAAGTTCTAACCTACTGCCCAAATTAGAAAAGCTGATAATCGAAAAGCCGACTGAGCTAGATTATGACCAAATAATAAAGAACGTATTTCACAAGGTAGATTATGCGGACTACTTAATGAGTTTGCCAATGGGTGCGGGTAAAACCTACCTGATGGCAGCCTTCGTTTATATTGACCTATACTTTGCTCACAACGAACCAGAAAACAAGAGTTTTGCCCACAATTTCTTAGTACTTATTCCTTCAGGACTTAAATCTTCCATCGTTCCAAGTTTGAGAACGATAGAGAATTTTGACCCAACTTGGGTAATTCCAGATCCAGCAGCGAGTGAATTGAAACGACTGCTAAAGTTTGAAGTTCTTGACGAACAGAAATCTGCCCAAAAAAGCAACAAGGCTCGCAACCCAAATGCTCAAAAGGTAAATCAGTGTTTACCAAATCCATTCGGGAGAGTGTTTGTGGTAAATGCAGAAAAGGTAATCCTCGACAGATTAGAAGTTACCAATCAATTAAAAGTGATTGAACATACGGAAGATGAAAAAGACAAATTGGCAAATGAACTGAGAAACCTTATCGGCAGAATCCCAAACCTATCTATCTTGATAGATGAAGTACACCATGCGGCAACAGATAACATTAAACTAAGGCAGGTTGTAAATAAATGGCAATGCAAGGGCAATATTTGTACAGTACTTGGTTTTTCGGGAACCCCATACTTGTCAAAGGCTGATAAGATTGAAGTTACCGAAGATGTTTTTTTGAACTTTTCCCAAATCACAAACACCGTTTACTATTATCCACTTATAGCAGCAATTAAAAGTTTCCTTAAAACGCCCAAAGTCAAAATCGGTCAGAATCTTGACCGCTTCCACATCATCAGAAAAGGAATTGAAGACTTCCAAAATGATTATGGTACAAAAATTTACGAAAACGGAATGATAGCTAAGATTGCTATTTACTGCACCAACATTGAAGTCTTGGAAGAAGAGGTCTATCCCTTTCTAACAGGAGAATTGAAAATCAACCCTGCCGAAATCCTCAAATTTCATAAAGGCAACAAACAGTATCCTCAACCTCAGGGAAGTGAGTTGGAGTTTCGTTCCTTGGATTTATCAATCTCTCAAAAGCGTTATGTCCTGCTCGTTCAAGTGGGGAAAGAAGGTTGGGATTGTCCAAGTCTAACGGGGGTTATTCTTTCTCAAAAAGGCGATAGTCCAAAAAATATGGTACTCCAAACAAGCTGCCGTTGTTTAAGACAGGTTGACCGAGAAAAAGAAGAAACCGCCCTTATTTGGCTCAATGACTACAACGCGAAAACATTAAACGACCAACTCAAAAAAGAACAACACACTTCGATTGAGGAAATTAACCGAATCAAGAAAAACGGAAAAGTGGAAATGGTTGACTGTTTTTCAAGAATGGAATTGTTGAATTTACCTTTGCTAGATTTCTATCAACTCAAAGTCAAGTACCAATCCGTTGACGAAGAGACTGAAGCCAATACCAAAAAGAAGTTAGAGGAGTTGGTAAAAAATATAAATGCTTTCAAAGTACCTGCCCTTGTTACAACGGCTGAAATCAGCAACTTGGACCAAGGCGATATTGCCATCATGAAAGAAATCGGTTTTGATGCTGCCAATTTCAACCAGTGGGTTTATCAAATTTCAAAACAAAGTTTTGGAATGATAAGCCGAAATGAATTGCTTGAATTTGAACCACAACTTAAAGCCGTTTTTGATAAAGTGTCATACAACGAAGATGGTAAGCAACTTTGGAACGAACTCTATGACCTGTATGAAATCAATAGTAAAATCCGCCTTGCCTTTAGCATTAAGCGGGATCTAAAAACAGATAGTGAAGTCATTCCTGAAAATGCTAATCTTCTTTTGGTTGACAAATTGGGAGCAGTTGAGAAGAACGACAAACTCTATCCTGAGCAAGTTGATGTGGACAAGATTCAGGAACTAGACAAGTCAGGTGAATCCACCGAAGTGGATTTAACTCAAGCAAGAATAGAATATGACAAAGCCAAACAATTGCTCGAAGAACAAGGCATGGGACACATGATGCAGTCTTGGGATGAATTTCAGAAGAAATACGACCATTCTTTAGCAGTTCGCTCCAAAGACAAAACCTTTCATTATCTACCCTACAACTTTGTACAAAGTGGTTTTGAGAAAGACATTCTGCAAAAAGTATTACGCCTTGACAACTTCAAAGACAAAGAGTTGGAAGTCTACTACAATGGTGAAAGAGGACTGACCGAATTTGTGATTAACTGCTTTGCGAAAAACGGAAAGATTTGGAAAAACATTGGTCGTTACACCTCTGACTTTCTAATCATCAAAAGGCAGGACAAGAAAATACATAAAGCCCTTTTGGTAGAAACCAAAGGAGAAGGCTTTAAGAATGACCCAGCGTTTGTGCAAAAGAAAAACTTCGTAGAAACGGAGTTTCTACAACAGAACAACGCCAAGTTTGGCTACCAGCGATTTGACTTCCTCTATTTGGAAGATGGAACTGACATTGCCAGTAACATTGTAGTTATTAGCGAAAAGATTGACGAATTCTTCAACGAATAAGATATGCCCATAAAATACATTCCATACATACCCAATACAGTAGAAGGACAAGCAGTATTGGATAATATTAGCCGCACGCAAAGAGTGCTGCGATACCGAGACAATGACAAGGTCATTTCAAAGATACTTCGCGGAATGCCCTACTATGAGGTTGAAAAGCAAGAGCAAGTTGGAGAAGAAAGCGACAATCTTGTGATTCGTGGGGAGTGCCTTTCTGCTTGCGCCTATTTAAAAGAACAAGGCATAAAAGTGGACTTGGTGTACATTGACCCACCATTTGCCAGTGGTGCGGATTATGCGAAGAAAGTACACATACGCAGAAACCCAAAGTTGGCAGAGAAAGTACAGAAGGCAGAAGAAGAATTAGAAATTGAAGAACTGCAAGCCTTTGAAGAAACCATGTATGGCGATATTTGGCAGAAGGAGGATTACCTGAATTGGCTTTATGAAAACTTGGTTGCCATAAAATCCATACTGCAAGAGGACGGAGCGATTTATTTACACCTTGATCATAAAATTGGGCATTACGTCAAAATTCTAATGGATGAAGTTTTCGGTGAGGATAATTTCAGAAATGAAATTATTTGGTGCTACAAAACTTCTTTGAGAGCGTCCAATAAATCATTTGGTCGAGACCATGATATGATTTTTTTCTATGCTAACGGAGAGTTCCATGAAATAAATCCTGACAAGAAAGACTTTCCGTCAAGTGAAAGCACAATTAAAAGATGGAAGGACTATGCTGATGAAGAGGGTTTTGTTAGTAACAAGCATTTTGCAGGTAGCAAAAGTACCATTATCAATACCGAGGATGAAACAAAAGGCTTTAATATTTACAATGGTATTCCTCGCGATTGGTGGGAGATTCCGGCCAACGTCTCGAAAGGTAATACGGACGAAGTAATTGCAGGGAAATATGCAACTCAAAAACCTGAACAACTCTTAGAGAGAATAATAAAGGCAAGTACTGAGGCAATAGAAGAAAAAGAAGATGGAACTAAAGAAAAAATGGTGGTTGCTGACTTCTTTGGAGGTAGTGGAGTGACTGCTAAAGTTGCTAATGATTTAGGTCGAAAATTCATTCATGCAGATGTTGGTATCAACAGCATTGAAACCACCCGAGATAGATTGGTCGCAGCCAAAGCGAGTTTTCAAGTTTTAGAAATTAAAGATGGAGTAAGCCTATTTCGCAACCCACAACAGACAATGGACAAGTTGGCCAAACTTATTCCAGGTTTACAGCAAAATGTACCAGGCGTTGGCAAGTTTTGGTTTGGTGCTATGCAAGACAGCAAATTGGGAACTGTACCAGTTTATGTTCCTAACCTTATTGACGGTTCAGAAAAAGTACTGGATATTTCTGCCGTTAATCGCATAATTAATGAAGAATTTCAGAAGTTGGAAGTCAAGGTCCAAAAGGTAATAGTGTATTACGTAGATGTTGACGACCGCAAGGAATTGGAAAAATTCATTAAAGACAATAACGCTACACAAACGATCACTGAGTTAAGAGACTTGAAAGCCTTACTACACGATATTGTAGTAGAAGATGAAATGGAGACTAAAACCACAAAAACAAAAGAAGGCTTTGAGGTAGAAATAAGCAAATTCATTAGCGACCGTCTCAACCAAAAAATCAATGACTTCAACGAGAGAGGAAACTTACAAGCCTTGAACAAAGGCAAGAAGTTTACACCAATCACAATTAGCGAAGAAGGTTTGGAACTAATAGAATACTTATCTCTTGATTGTGCAAATGCAGAAGGTGTTTGGACAAGCAGTTCTGAAATAAAGATTGACAAGCTCGGTTATATTTCGCTTGACGGAGAAAAAACAAAAGACTTTTGGGGCGGTAAAATTTCAGCATACAAGAGGCCATTACGACTGAAAGTCAGAAATATTAGCGGAGATGAGACAATAAAAGTATTTGAATAATGCCAACAGCATTGTAATTATTAGCGAAAAGATTGACGAATTTTCCAACGAATAAGATATGCCCATAAAATACATTCCATACATACCCAATACAGTAGAAGGACAAGCAGTATTGGATAATATTAGCCGCACGCAAAGAGTGCTGCGATACCGAGACAATGACAAGGTCATTTCAAAGATACTTCGCGGAATGCCCTACTATGAGGTTGAAAAGCAAGAGCAAGTTGGAGAAGAAAGCGACAATCTTGTGATTCGTGGCGAATGTCTTTCTGCATGTGCTTATTTGAAAGAACAAGGCATAAAAGTGGACTTGGTTTACATTGACCCACCTTTTGCCAGCGGTGCAGATTATGCCAAAAAAGTCTACATACGTAGAAATCCAAAAATGGCAGAAGAAGTAAATAAGGCGAAAGAAGAATTGACTGATGATGAGTTTCAATTCTTTGAGGAAACCATGTATGGAGATATTTGGCAAAAGGAATTATATCTCAATTGGCTCCATGAAAACCTCTCTGCGATTAAATCAATAATGAAAGAGAATGCCAGCATATTTCTTCATTTAGATTCTCACATTGGCCATTACGGGAAAATATTAATGGATGAAGTTTTTGGCGATGATAATTTTGTTAATCATATCTCATGGATGAGATCTCATGCACATGGCGATTCTGGTCAAGGTTCAACTCATTTCGGCCGTGTTGTAGATATGATATTCCTTTATAGGATTGGTGAAAAGGCAATATGGAATCCACTACATACACCTTACTCTGAAGAAACGATAAAAAGGGATTATAAATATGAGACTAAGGAAGGAAGAAAATATCGTTTAGCTCCAGTCGATGGCCCAGGCGGAGCTGCAAAAGGTAATCCTTATTATGAATTCCAAGGAGTAAAAGGCTATTGGCGTTTCTCAAAAGAAAAAATGCAGAAGCTATTTGACGAGGGAAAAGTAGTGAAAAGCAGTACCGGAAAGAGTTTAAGCCAAATAATCTATCTAGATGAAGCACCCGGTAAATCCGTAACTGATATGTGGAATGATGTCTGGCGTGTTTCTCCTACTTCAAATGAGCGAGTTGATTATGCTACACAGAAGCCAGAAGCTCTATTAAAGAGAGTAATTGAGTCTAGCTCCAATGATGATTTTATAGTTGCTGACTTTTTTGGTGGAAGTGGTGTAACTGCCAAAGTAGCTCATGATCTAAAAAGAAAGTTCATTCATGCAGATATTGGAATAAATAGCATTCAAACGGTAAGAGATCGCTTAATTGAAGCGGGTGCAAGTTTCAGCATTTTAGAAATAAAAGATGGAGTAAGTCTATTTCGTAACCCACAACAAACAATGGATAAGTTGGCTAAACTTATTCCAGGTTTGCAACAAAAAATGGCAGGCGTTGGTAAGTTTTGGTTTGGAGCAATGCAAGACAGCAAGTTGGGTACTGTGCCTGTTTATGTTCCCAATCTTATTGATGGTTCAGAAAAAGTGTTAGACGTTCCTGCTGTTAATCGCATTATCAATGAAGAGCTACAGAAGTTAGAAGTCAACGCCCAAAAAGCAATTGTCTATTACGTAGATGTTGACGACCGAAAAGAGCTAGAACAATTTATTAAAGACAATAACGCTACACAAACGGTCATTGAGTTAAGAGACCTGAAAGCCTTACTACATGCCATTATAGTAGAAGATGAAGTTGAAACCAAAACCACAAAAACCGAAGAAGGCTTTGAGGTAGAAATAAGCAAATTCATTAGCGACCGTCTCAACCAAAAAATCAATGACTTCAACGAGAGAGGAAACTTACAAGCCTTGAACAAAGGCAAGAAGTTTACACCAATCACAATCAGCGAAGAAGGTTTGGAATTAATAGAATACTTATCTCTTGATTGTGCAAATGCAGAAGGTGTTTGGACAAGCAGTTCTGAAATAAAGATTGACAAGCTCGGTTATATTTCGCTTGACGGAGAAAAAACAAAAGACTTTTGGGGCGGTAAAATTTCAGCATACAAGAGGCCATTACGACTGAAAGTCAGAAATATTAGCGGAGATGAGACAATAAAAGTATTTGAATAATGCCAACAGCATTGTAATTATTAGCGAAAAGATTGACGAATTTTCCAACGAATAAGATATGCCCATAAAATACATTCCATACATACCCAATACAGTAGAAGGACAAGCAGTATTGGATAATATTAGCCGCACGCAAAGAGTGCTGCGATACCGAGACAATGACAAGGTCATTTCAAAGATACTTCGCGGAATGCCCTACTATGAGGTTGAAAAGCAAGAGCAAGTTGGAGAAGAAAGCGACAATCTTGTGATTCGTGGTGAGTGTCTTTCTGCTTGTGCCTATTTGAAAGAACAAGGCATAAAAGTGGACTTGGTGTACATTGACCCACCATTTGCCAGTGGTGCGGATTATGCGAAGAAAGTTCACATACGTAGAAACCCAAAGTTTGCAGATAAAATAAAAAAGGCAGAAGAAGAATTAGAAATTGAAGAACTGCAAGCCTTTGAAGAAACCATGTATGGTGATATTTGGCAGAAGGAGGATTACCTGAATTGGATGTATGAGAATTTATTGGCAATCAAAAATATCCTCAGTGATACAGCCAGTATCTATGTTCATTTGGATTGGCATGTGGGGCATTACGTGAAAATACTGATGGATGAGGTATTTGGAGAAGACAATTTTGTAAATGAAATTATTTGGAAAAGGAAAGGTGGAAGTTCAAATCCTGATGGCCAATTTGATGTTGCCACAGATACAATTTTTATTTACAGTAAATCTGAGAAATACACTTTTAAAAGGCAGTATGTAATTGATAGCCCAGACGTTCAAAAATATATTGAAGAAAGATTTACAAACGAAACTGAAGATGGAAGAAAATATATGACCTCTCCTATTGTGAGTCCAAATTACCGTGAGAATCTTAAGTATGATTATAAAGGCTATCGAGCACCTCCAAATGGTTGGTCTATCGAATTAGATGTCATGAAAAAATGGGATAAGGAAGGTAAACTGTACTTTCCCAAAAAAGGTAAACGTATTTATCGGAAAATTTTCTTGGACGAATATGAAGGCCAGCCTGCGCAAAATTTGTGGACAGACATTTACGTAATAAATCCAATGGCAATAGAACGAGTAGGATACGCAACTCAAAAACCAGAAGCTCTACTCAATAGAATAATTAGTACAAGTAGTTCAGAAGATATGATTACTGCTGATTTCTTTGGTGGAAGTGGCGTGACTGCTAAAGTTGCTAATGATTTAGGTCGTAAATTCATTCATGCAGATGTTGGTATCAATAGTATTCAAACCACAAGAGATCGTTTAGTTGAAGCGGGTGCAAGTTTCAGCATTTTAGAAATTAAAGATGGAGTGAGTCTATTCCGTAACCCACAACAAACCATGGATAAGTTGGCTAAACTAATCCCAGACTTGCAACAAAATGTATCAGGCGTTGGTAAGTTTTGGTTTGGGACCATGCAAGACAGCAAGTTGGGTACTGTTCCTGTTTATGTTCCTAATATTATTGATAGTTCAGAAAAAGTGTTGGACGTTCCTGCTGTTAATCGCATTATCAATGAAGAATTACAGAAGTTGGAAGTCAAGGTTCAAAAGGCAATAGTGTATTATGTAGATGTTGACGACCGAAAAGAGCTAGAACAATTTATTAAAGACAATAACGCTACACAAACGGTCATTGAGTTAAGAGACCTGAAAGCCTTACTACATGCCATTATAGTAGAAGATGAAGTTGAAACCAAAACCACAAAAACCGAAGAAGGCTTTGAGGTAGAAATAAGCAAATTCATTAGCGACCGTCTCAACCAAAAAATCAATGACTTCAACGAGAGAGGAAACTTACAAGCCTTGAACAAAGGCAAGAAGTTTACACCAATCACAATCAGCGAAGAAGGTTTGGAATTAATAGAATACTTATCTCTTGATTGTGCAAATGCAGAAGGTGTTTGGACAAGCAGTTCTGAAATAAAGATTGACAAGCTCGGTTATATTTCGCTTGACGGAGAAAAAACAAAAGACTTTTGGGGCGGTAAAATTTCAGCATACAAGAGGCCATTACGACTGAAAGTCAGAAATATTAGCGGAGATGAGACAATAAAAGTATTTGAATAATGCCAACAACATTGTAATTATTAGCGAAAAAACTGATCGGTTCTTTAAAGTAGTTGGGCTTTTTTGGGTTTGTGTTTGAGCGAGGTGTTTTTCGCCCTTGTTGTCCTTGATATGATACAGGGTAAATAAGTAGCTTTGTTGGGTACTAAGTAATCACCTATTTTTTACTTTCATATTAGAGTTACTAATTCAGAATTTTGCGATACTGCTCTGGGCTATTTAAAATTTTTACAGCTGTTTGTATACTTTGGTTATCATCAAAGGAAGCTTCTACTTGGCCTTTTTGCAGTCGGTAGTGGGTGATGATTTCCTGTTCGATGAGTTCTTCGATTTCTGATCGATAAGCTAGCAGGTCTTTTGTTTTATCATGGCTTACTTTTTTTGACAGGTTTTGTAAATCATTAGCAATACTTTCATAATACCTCTCTGCTTTGGCACTTTCAATAAGGTTTTGCAGACTTTTTTCTATTGTTGTGGTATATTTATATTCTTTATCTTCTAACCAGTTGGTAAAATTTTCAAAACCCTGATTATCTAGCTTAAAGGATGAAGTGATATTTTTCTCAGAATGATCGTGTTTGTAGGCAGTGGCGTAATCAAAGATCAATCCTGTGCTAAGCAAGGCATAAGTAATTTCGGCGTAATTTTGTTCTTTGATAGTAATATCGGGTGTGATACCGCCTCTCTCATATACTGTTCGCCCATTTTTTGTTTTGAAAGCTATTTTCAATGAGTCGGCTAATTTACTGTTTTCTCCTTTTTGTTTTTTACTATAATCAATTTCTTGGATACATCTGCCACTGGGTATGTAGTATTTAGCTACGGTGAGTTTTAACTTGGCGTTGTAAGAAAGCGGTCGCGTGGTTTGTACTAACCCTTTTCCGAAAGAGCGTTGACCTATCACTACCCCCCTGTCGTGGTCCTGAATTACCCCCGACACGATTTCTGCTGCCGATGCACTGGAATTGTCAATGAGTACGGCGATAGGAATTTTGGTATCTATCGGATTATTTGGTGCATTGTGTTTTTTATTCCATTGTTTAATTTTTCCTTTGGTACTCACAATTTCAGTACCTTTCGGAACGAAAATATTTGCAATATTAATTGCTTCATTGAGCAAGCCGCCCGGGTTACCTCGTAAATCTAGAATGATTTTTTCAGCACCTTCAATTTTCAGTTCTTTTAGTGCATTTGCTACTTCTTTGCTGGCATTTCTGGTAAAGTCTGTTAGCTTAATCATACCGATATTTTCGGTAACCATCCCGTAGTAAGGCACGTTTTTTAGTTGTATTTTTTCTCTTTTTAGGTTAAAAGTGATATATTTTTCTTCTCCGTAACGTTTCACCGTAAGGGAAACTTCAGTGTTAGCCTGACCTTTCAATAAATTAGTAATTTCACTTATTTTCTTACCTCTTACGTCTTTGTCGCCAACTTGAATAATTTCATCTCCAATTTCAATTCCCACTTTATTAGCTGAGTAGCCTTTGTAAGGGATGATGACTTTGATCTTCCCATTTTTATTACCCACCAGCGCACCGATACCACCGTAAACACCTGTAGTAAGAGTTCTGAAATCTTCTATTTTATCTTCTGAAATATAATTGGTGTAAGGATCCAGGTTTTTAAGCATAGCGTATATGCCTGACTCTATTAGGTCGTTGGGGTTAATTTCGTCTACATAGTATTTGTTGAGTTCAGCGTATAGCGTGGCGAAGATGTCCAGATTTTTGGCGATTTCGAAGTATTCGTTTGATGGTGTAAAAGATGCTACAAAGATGAGTGTACTAACTGCCACAACAAGCCACTTGGTGCTTCTCGATTTCATGGGATAAGATTTAAGTTTTTACTTTGTTTTAATTTATATTTATTTTATTCAGGCTATATAATTTGCAAAATTAAATTTTATACAGCCAGCCGTGCCTGTCTTCTGTTCTTCCGTACTTAATGTCATTAAGTTCATTAAGTATTTTTTGGGATAGTACTGTTTTGGCTATGTCTGGCAGGTGGTAATCTTTTCCTTCGTAATGTATCATAGCGATTTGCGCAATAGTAGCTGCTGTACCTGCTCCGAAGGCTTCCATTAATTTACCTTTCTGTATCGAAGCGATGAGTTCGGGTATATCTATCATACGTTCTTCTACTTTCACGCCCCATTCTTTAGCCAAGTGTATAACACTATCTCTAGTAATTCCTTTGAGTATAGTGTCTCCGGTAGGTGCTGTGATGAGGGTGCCGTCGATAAGGAAGAAAATATTCATCGTACCTGCTTCTTCTATATAGCGGTGTTCTTTGGCATCTGTCCAGAGTAGCTGATGATAACCTGCTTCTTGTGCTAGTTTTGCAGGATATAAAGAGCCAGCATAATTGCCGGCAGCTTTAGCAAAGCCTGTACCCCCGGTGGCAGCTCTAGTAAAATGCGTTTCAATTTTTACTTTTACTGGCTCATTATAATAAGCTTCTGCCGGAGAGAGCAGCACCATGAATTTATAGTTATCAGCATGTCTGAGTCCTAATTCCATGTCCGTAGCAATCATGAAAGGACGAACATATAAAGAGCAACCGGTTTTGCTAGGAATCCAGCCCCTGTCTATGTCGATAAGGCTCTGTATTCCACTCATAAATATTTCTCTAGGTATTTTTGGCATACACATTCTTTCGGCAGATATGTTGAATCGGGCAAAATTATCTTCAGGTCTGAAAAGGTACACTTCTTGAGTATTCGTGTTTTTGTAGGCTTTTAACCCTTCAAATATTGCCTGCCCATAATGTAAGACTGAAATGGCTGGACTCAACTGTAAGTCTCCGTAAGGCATAATAGTGATTTCTTTCCATTCTCCGCCTCGGTAGTCGGCTACTAGCATGTGGTCGGTGAAAATTTTCCCAAAAGGAATGTGGTCAAAATTAACTTCGTCAATTTTAGATTGCTTTGCTTTTACAAGGCTTATGTTACTTACTTGCATGGTATTTAATCCTTTGAATAACTAATCAATTCTTTGACTTTCGGTCTTTATTTCTATAAACAATACTCACTTTATTAAATAATTTTTGGTGTTTTTCGCGCATCGCTAACATATAACTTCCAAAGTATTTATTGGTTCAATAATCATTTATTTTCATTGCAAAACAAAACAAAAATTTGTTAAAAAAAATAATTTTTACAAATCTACAAACTAGAAAACATCAGTGTAGTGCTTTTAGCATATCAAATCCTTGCCAATTTCTTTGTGGGTTGGTATGCAAGCTGCCTTGTTTGATGAACAAGGGGGAGTTCAGGTTATTTTCATATAGCTTACCTGTACCCAAGCCTTGTGGCAATAATTTTTTGTATTGACTACTAAATTGTGCAATAGCATTAAGTCCTATGTTAGACTCTAGGGCGGAGGTGAGCCACCAGCCGATATTTTTTTTCTGAGCAATTTCTATCCAGTCTGCACTAGCCTTAAGTCCGCCCAACAAAGTAGGTTTTAAAACAACATATTGGGGTTGAATGGCTGTTAGTAGCTCATCTTTTTCTGTTTTATCGTAAATACCTATCAATTCTTCGTCCAGTGCGATGTCTATGGGTACACTTTTACATAACTGCGCCATTGCTTCCCACTGACCAACGCCGATGGGTTGCTCTACGGAATGGATATGGTATTGTGAGAGTACATCCAATTTTTGCATGGCTTCTTCGGGCTTAAAAGCACCATTGGCATCTACCCTGATAGTAATGTCGCGGATTGAAAATTTTTTTCTGATAAAACTAATTAGCTCACATTCTTCTCCAAAAGCAATTCCTCCTATTTTTATCTTAATGACCCGATAGCCTTCGCTAATCTTTTGTTTAATTTGATCAAACATAAATTTTTTATTGCCCATCCAGATAAGCCCGTTAATAGGAATATTTTGTTTTGATTGGCTAAACTGATTTTTATAAATACACCTTTTCCCTCCATTTTGTAAGTCTAATAGGGCAGTTTCTAGGGCAAAGACCACGCTCGGCAGTTCTTGTATTTTATCAATGGTACTGAGGTCTTCAGGGTTTTCCGATTGGCTGAGTTGTCGGCAATATTTTTTTAAATTTGTTTCAAAATTTTTTGTATCATCAATACTTAAACTGGGAAAGGGGCTACACTCACCTATACCAAATATATGAGGCTTTTCGACTGACTCTACTTTAATGTAATAAACTTTTCTATATTTGGGTAAACATCCTTGTGAGGTACGAGCGACAAATTTGAATTTGAGTCGATATTTAAGAGGAGTGAATAAATACTTCGCTGGCACGGTTTTTTTAGTTAGAAACAAAAGTTAAGGTTTTTAGTTTTCTAATGCTAAAATAGCCTTTTTTAATTAAAAGTTTATTGATGCCTAATAAATGGTATATTATTTTAAATCCCGAGGCGGGTACTGGCAGCCCACTCAAGGTTAAGAAACAACTGTTTCATGCTTTTAAAGCCTGTGACATTTCTTTTGTATTTGTTCAAACTGATAAACCTCGGCATGCTGAAGTTTTGGCTAAAGAAGCTGTTTTGGCAGGCTATCGCTGCTTGCTGGCAGTAGGGGGGGATGGTACGCTCAATGAAGTAGTGAATGGTATTTTCCAGCAAAAAGAAGTAGCTACTTCCAAACTTACTGTATCAGTATTTCCTTCCGGTACAGGTAATGATTGGGTAAGAACACATTGCTTGCCAAAAAATCCGCAGCAATTTGCTCAACTGCTCAAGCAGGGACGCAGTGTTCTACACAATATAGGTATATGCATTGCTAGAAAAGATAACCACACGATAAAGCACCATTTTATCAATATGTCGGGTATTGGCTTTAGTGCGGCAGTTGTGCAGCATTTGGAGAACTTTGGAAAATGGTTTTTGCCACTGGGTGTTTTTGGTTATGTGATGGCTCTGCTTATTTCCTTATTGGGTTTTAAAGCTTCTGAAGTAAGTCTAAAATTAGACGGTAAAATAATACGAAAACCCTTGTTTAACTTAGCAGTAGGCATCTGCTCATATGCAGGAGGCGGCATGCAATTGCTGCCTCAAACTCAGTTTGATAACGAATATTTAGATTTTAGTTTCGTAGAGAATGTTTCTGTTGGTAAAGTGTTGAAGAATGTTGTGCGTATCTTTAATGGCACTTATATTCATTTGAAGGAAGTGAGTGTAGGGCAAAGTAAAATTGTTGAGATACAATCACCTGTAGCATTGGCTTGCGAGGTGGACGGTGAAAGTTTAGGTGCTTTCAAACAACTCGAAATAAATATTCTTCCAAAAAGTATTAAGGTACTTGTTGTTTAATTTAGCTTTTTCTATTGCTGATAGCTGTCGTTTTAATTAGTGTACCCTTTTTGTAGTATTCTTCTTCAATAGTTTCTCCTCGTCTGTTATAGTAAATCCATTTGCCTAATTTTTTATCTTTGTATTGTTTACCTGTTGACAATACAGTGCCATTATCGTGGAAATGATCTACTGTGCCGTAGATATATCCTTTTGTGTAAGAAGTATGTACGGCAGCTCGCCCTGATTTGTAGTAGATAATCATTTTTCCATGAATTTTGCCATTTTTATAGGGAATTTCCTGATACTTTCTGCCGTTTTTGTAAAAAACAATACTTGTACCTACCAATTCTCCTGCTTCATCGTATTGGCTGACCGCTGAGTCTCGACCATTTTTGTAATAATACCTCCATGTTCCTGTAGGTAATTTGTCCTTGTATTGACACTGGCTTTTTATTTTTTTATTTGTATAGTAAGTAGTGATACGATTATTATGTTCGTTGTTTTTATAGATAGTTTTAGTGGCAATACGACCGTTTGCATAATAAGTAGTACCGAGTCCTTTTCTTTTGCCTTTGCTGTAGGTATAAGTATGTTTTATTTTTCCATTGCTATAATAAGCTATATTTTCACCATCCATCTGACCATCAATGATTCGCCCTTTTAGTATGAGTTTTCCTTTTTTGTCATACTCTCTGAACTCACTTTTGGGCTTGTCTGGAACAATGGTAATTTGTGATTTTAACTGCCCATTCTTATAGTATTTTTGTATCATTCCGTTGATATCCCCGTTGGCATAATCGGTTTTTATTTGAATATTTCCTTCATGAAAGTAGCTTTTAGCTGGTCCGTGTTTTTTACCCTTTCGGTAAGAAACTTCTTCTTTTAGTCCTCCATTTCTGAAATACCTTTGGTTAACTCCGTCTAAAGCACCATTTTTAAATTGGTTTTTTGAAGCAACGGTACTGTCTTGATAAAAACTGACTACTGTTCCGTGCAATTTATCGTTAAGATACTCACCTTGCTGGGCGACACAGTTGTTTTGCTGATACACTAAAAATGGTCCTTGCCTCAGATCATTCTTAAAAGTGTAGCTGCTCATGTACTTGCCGTTAGGGAAATATCGGTACATTTTTCCTTCTCTCTTTCCGTCGATGAAGCTGACTTCTGTATCTGTTTTGCCGTTTGGGTAGTATTTAGTCATTTTCCCTATAATTTTTCCTTTTTCATAGCTGCAAGTAATTTGTTTTCTGCCCTGAATATCATTTTTAATGTACATGCCATGTAAAGTATCATTTTTATACCACTGAATAATCCTTTCAACACCCGTTTCGTAGTAGGTGATAAATTTCCCTTGTTTCTTTCCTTGCCGATAGTTTCCCATTATTTCCACTTGCTTTGAAGTAGCGAAGTACTTTTTATACAGCCCTTCAATGCATGAGGTATCGTCTGCGGCATGTGCGTATTCTTCGCATATTTGCTCTTGATTTTGGTCGTAGAAAGTTTTTTTTCTAATAATTTCCTGTGCCTTAACCGTTTGTATAAATACTGTGCATACGAATAGGCGTAACACTTGGGAGAGGTGTTGTGTTTTTTGGAGTTTAGTCATCGATTTTGCGCTGGGTTGACAATTAAAAACAAAACAATACTTATTGGCTATTGTCAATTTTTATGCCTCTTTTACTCGTAGATGTGTATCTTTACCCCTGAATTTGAAAGCCTATGTTAGCAATAAGAAATATTGCCATCATCGCTCATGTAGATCATGGCAAAACTACGCTGGTTGATAAAATAATTTATGCAACCGATAGCACAAATAAAAAACAAAAGAACCGAGATCTAATCTTAGATAATAACGATTTAGAAAGGGAGCGAGGCATTACTATTATTGCTAAAAATGTGTCGGTTATGTATAAGGGAGTAAAGATTAATATCATCGACACGCCTGGTCATGCAGACTTCGGCGGCGAAGTAGAGCGAGTACTTAAAATGGCAGATGGTGTACTACTATTGGTAGATGCCTTTGAAGGAGTGATGCCACAAACTCGCTTTGTACTTGGCAAAGCCCTGTCCCTCGGACTCAAACCGATAGTGGTTATTAATAAAGTAGACAAAGAAAACTGCCGTCTCGAAGAAGTACATGAGCAGATTTTCGACCTGATGTTTAACCTCAATGCCACGGAAGAGCAACTCAATTTTGAAACTTTATACGGTTCTTCAAAACAAGGTTGGATGAGCAAGTATTGGCGAAAACCCAGCAGTAATATTTTACCACTTTTAGATACTGTCATTGAAGAATTACCCCCTCCCCACCGGCGAGAGGGAGTACCCATGATGCAAATTACTTCTATCGATTTTTCATCTTTCACTGGTCGTATCGCTATTGGTAGAGTATTTCAGGGTATTCTGCACGAAGGACAGCTTTTGGGCTTGAGCAAATCTGATGGAAGTATTCAGAAAGTGCGGGTAAAAGAATTATATGTTTTCGAGGGTTTGGGTAAGAAAAAAACCGATAGAGTAGGCACTGGTGATATCTGTGCTGTTACTGGTATAGCCGGTTTCGATATTGGTGATACGCTTACCGATTTTGATAATCCACAACTCATACCACGCATCAGCGTAGATGAACCTACTATGAGTATGCTTTTTGTCATTAATGACTCGCCGTTCTTCGGTAAAGAAGGGAAATTTGTTACTTCGCGTCATTTGCGTGATCGTTTGTTTAAAGAAACAGAAAAAAATCTGGCTTTGCGGGTAGAAGAAGCCGATACAGAAGATAAGTTTTTGGTGTATGGTCGTGGTGTTTTACACTTATCCGTATTAATAGAGACTATGCGGCGTGAGGGTTATGAATTGCAGGTAGGACAGCCGCAGGTAATTTATAAGGAAATAGACACCAAAAAATACGAACCCATTGAGCATTTGGTCATAGACGTCCCGGAAATTTACAGTAATAGAGCTATAGAGCTTGCTACCCAAAAGAAAGCCGAGCTAGTAGTGATAGAACCTCGTGGCGATGTGCAGCACTTAGAGTTTAATATTCCCGCTCGCGGATTAATTGGCCTTAGAAATAATATCTTAACAGCCAGTGCGGGTGAGGCAGTCATAACACATCGTTTTAAGTGCTTTGAACCTTATAAAGGAAAAATTCTGGGCAGGATTAACGGTTCTTTGGTGTCGATGGAAGCTGGCATTGCAACGGCTTATGCCATAGACAAACTACAAAACAGAGGGGTGTTTTTTGTAAAACCAGGCGATAATTTATACGCTGGCCAGGTTATTGGTGAACATAACCGGACAACTGACCTGACTGTTAATGTGCAAAAAGGTAAAAAACTAACTAATATGCGTGCGGCAGGTGCTGATAATAGTACGCGTATTGTACCCCAAAAAAAGTTTTCGCTAGAAGAAACTTTAGAGTATATTAATGCCGATGAATACGTAGAGGTAACGCCTCAGTCTATCAGAATCCGCAAGATAAAAATGCCTAAGTTTTGAAATACTTTTTTATTGGCAAACAAAAATGCTTTATGTTTATAGGTAATTGAGAGGTTCAAACTTATTTCAATAATTATTAATTATGCAAGGTTATCGTTTCACCAAATATGTTTCCCCGCCTGAGGAAAAGCAAGCTCCCTTCGACAAGCTACTCAATATTTTTTTGCAACTCGTCAATATTACTAGTGGAAATGTTAGCGAGGCCTTGAGCTGGCTTACTAATATCGACTCGCAGTATAACCTTACTGCTGATGGTTATGGTATAGGCAATTTTATTCAAGATCTCAAAGATAAAGGTTACCTGACCGAAGATGAGGATACGCCTGGCACTTTTAAAATATCTGCTAAAAGCGAGCAAAAAATTCGCAGAGATGCCTTGGAAGAAATCTTCGGCAAACTCAAAAAAGGCAACCGCGGTAACCATACTACACACTCTACCGGCAATACTGGCGACGAGCTTAGTCCCGATAGACACCCCTACCAATTTGGTGATCCTATAGATCACATCTCCATGACCGAATCTATCCGCAACGCGCAAATCAACCATGGTATTGATAGTTTTACAATAACTCAAGATGATCTTGAAATCCTGGACAAAGAGTATAAAACTCAGACTTCTACCGTACTCATGATTGACATTTCTCATTCTATGGTTTTGTATGGAGAAGACCGAATTACTCCCGCTAAAAAAGTAGCTATGGCTCTAGCTGAACTCATCACTAGAAAATATAAAAAAGATACCCTTGACATTATCGTCTTTGGCAATGATGCTTGGCAAATTCAGATTAAAGACTTGCCTTACTTGCAAGTAGGCCCTTACCACACCAATACAGTGGCTGGCTTAGAATTAGCTATGGACTTGCTACGCAGAAAAAAGAATGCTAACAAGCAAATTTTTATGATTACTGACGGTAAACCTACCTGCCTTAAAGAAGGCTTGCGTTATTATAAAAACAGCTTTGGGTTAGACGTAAGAATTATCAATAAAACGCTTAATCTCGCCGCACAATGTAGGCGCATAAATATTCCGATTACAACATTCATGATTGCCTCTGATCCTTATTTGCAACAATTTGTACGTGAATTTACCCAAGCTAATAACGGTAATGCCTATTATAGTAAGCTTGAAGGTTTAGGCGACCTAATTTTTGAAGACTATAGCCGTAATAGAAAGAAAAAACTTTAGAATGTAATTTGTGTTAAACAGAAACCTTTCAAATTATTTACTTTTATTGTCTTTCGGGCAGGTTCGCTTGTCTTACCATTTGAATATTAAATCTATTGTTTTACTAAAGCAAAAATAAAATGAACAAATTAAAGCAATCTACAATATTGATTTTTATAGTCTCATTACTATTCTCGTGTCGTAATAATGACAATTCCACAACCCCATTAGCTCCTGATGAGATCTATACTGAAGAAACTGTTTCTAGCGGTGCTTTCACCAATCTGTCAAGTCTTGTGAATCAGAATGCTGTTTTCAGCAACTCCTTCGGTGGTCGCTTGGAAACTTCAGCACTGGGTTTTTATAAAAAATATCGGGAAAGCGTGAACAGCATCACCGATAACACCTGTGCTGTCGTTAAGTATGAAGAAAGCTCTTTGTCTATTACCATTGATTATGGTGATGGTTGCGAGGTAGAAGGTAGTTTTATATCCGGTCGTATTACCTCTACTATTAGTGATTACAGTATTTCTCTAACAGCTATCTCATTAAAGATGACTGTTGAAACTGAAAATTTCTTCATTGATGGTACCGAAATAAGTGGTACACAGGTCATTACTTCAACAATGTCATTAGATGGAGGTACCATAAATAGTATTAATCAGACAACTGTTTTGAAGCGAGGCCGTATTACTTTTCCCAATAAAAAAACTATTGCTAGAGAAGGCACCTGGGCCGATGTAATTACTTTTAATGAACACACCGAAGAAGACATGCAAATTAGCCGAACGGGTACTAGCTCGGGTACTAATTCCGGAGGTACTGCTTATACTTCTACTATCACTAAGGCCTTGGTCATGGACTCTAAATGTAAGCTAAAAGATATTGGTTTTTTCCCTCAAAGCGGTACTGTAAGTATTACATTAACAGCTCGTGGTGACAATATTATACTTGATTACGGAAATGGTACTTGCGATGAAACTGCCACTGTTACCACAGCTAAACAAAGCCGTGAGATTACATTATCTGAAATTAAAAAATGGTTACTGGATGGATAGATATCAAAAAAAAATCTTCCTAAAATAAAAAAGACTGTCCTCTAAGACAGTCTTTTTTTTATGCGTTTTTATCACAATTTTACAATTTCCTTATTTTAATATTTTTATACCAAACTTGGTTGCCGTGATCTTGTAAAGATATATGTCCTTTTTTAGCCTTAGCAAATCCGGGCATTTTTACAAACTTGCTGCCTGCCACCAGTGCTTTCCATTCTTCATTCCACAACTGGTATTCTACCACTTTATAACCATTGAGCCAGTGGGCTACTAAACCGTCTTTCACTCTAATGCTTACTTTATTCCATTTACCAGCCGGTTTGACTGTTATAAACTTACAGGAAAGTAAATCATACAAGTCACCTGCTTGATGTTTGGCTATTTTTCCATCAGGATGTCCCGGATTATCTAATACTTGCATTTCAGGACCGGTCTCCCAAACATAATTGTATTGGCTATCTTCTACTACATTATACATAATACCGCTATTTCCATTCTCAGCGACTTTCCACCAGAGTTTCAGTTCAAAATTTTTAAATTTTTCTGTCGTGATAATATCACCACCATCGCGCATCTGCCAGCCATTAGCACTTTTTTTATCGGGTACTAAACTGAGTGCTTCATCTTTTATTTTCCAACTTGAACCGATTGTTTTCTTTTTAAAATTGCGCCATCCATTAGTAGTTTTTCCATCAAAAAGTAATTTCCAACCTTCTTGCTTTTCTAAATCTGTGAGTTGGTTATCTTGTACTTTGCTGTGTGGTGTAGTTTGGAAACCTTGTTTATTTTCAGGAATATGATTCATTGTATACCAAGCCTCTGTTGTCCAGAGTTCGTTTTGATTCTCACTTATCCAAGCACCCATTAATCGAATATATACTACATGATTGGCTTTCATTCCTGCTAATTCGAGAAATACTCTACGTCGATCTTTTGAAACATTCACAGAGACAATTTTTAATTCTTTTTCATCTAATTTAGGTCCGCCGTATTCTTCAGTGGGTTTATAATACCACTGTTTTATTAGGTAATCCTGTTTATCCCAGCCATCGTTCGGATCAAGTGCTTCTGTAAAAATAATTTCTACTCCGTTGGAACATGCTGAAACTGACAGCATTTCAAAAGTATTGATATTATTATATTTTATTTTTTGCAAACCATACCAATATTTACCATAATGTTGCCAGTTGCCTGTAGAACCTACTCCACCGATGTAGAGTGCATTATCAGGACCCCAGCATACTCGGTTAACTCCAGCCTCTAGCCCTTGTGTGAACCTAAATACACAACCTTGATAAAAGTCATTTACTTTTTCTACAAAAACACGCTTCAATCCTCCATGTGTTACCTCACCGTGAAGCATTTGTCCATTATAAGGACCGTCGTTTAAATAAACTGGTTGGCTTGGCGAGTTTCCTATTTCATCTTGTGGTAACCAGACAACTGGTAGGGTTTCCGCAAGTTTTGCCGTACCCTCAAAATCAACTGAACGTGAGCCATACCAAGCGTTTGGCTTTACATGTACAATTTTACTAGCTGGTAGCCAATCACCTTGATTATCGGCAACAAATATCTGTTGGTCTACTCCTATACCAATACCATTGGGAGTGCGCAGTCCGTGAGCTATAAATTCAACGGTTCCTTTATTTTTAGAAATTTTTATCACTTTGCCTCTGTCCGGGTTTTGTGGCTGTGTGCTAGCACCCCCCGGATTGATGGCAGTGGCTAGGTTGCCATAAAAATAACCATCTTGATAAACCAAACCAAAAGCAAATTCGTGAAAATTTCCGGTAGCTCCCCAATTATAAGCGACTGCTTCATATCTGTCTATCAATTCGTCTCCGTTTAGATCGACTAGCTTAGTTAATTCTTGCTTTTGCAAAATATAAATTTCCCCATCCACTACTTTTAAGCCCAAAGGCTCGGCTAATCCTGTGGCAATACGCTTGACTTTAACCTGACTGGTATCGGGTTTATCACCGGTCACCCCATCTATTATATAGACAGCTCCTAGCGAGTCCCAAGTAGAAACAACCAAGCGTCCGTCAGGTAGGAAGTCCATACCTGCTACTCTAGGTTTGAAAGCTGCTGGGCGGATAGTTATCAAATTATAACTCGGATGTATGTCTTGTAGTGGATAAGTATCGCCGGGCACCCTGCGGGTAAGGGTTTCGGGTTCTTTCTGTGCTTTAGCTTTGTTAATGTCTCTGGGATTGTGAGTGAACACTTCTGGAGGTATTGGTGTAAATTTATCACTACCATGTGGTACCCATTGCAGCGAAATACCAAGTGCTGCTCCTACACTAAAGTACGTTAATTTAAAAGGATGTGCGCCTGCTTTTAGTACTACTTCTCCATCTTTAGCACTAATGGCATGAACTCCATCATGATTGATAACTACTTTGTCATTGATTTGTAAACGGGAACCCCCGTCACTGACTAATCGAAAGGCATACTTAGTCGATTTTTTTACATTGATAAAGCCGGTTAGCACTAACACACTATTTTCGGATAATTCTGCTAACTGTTCCTCATCGGCATCAATAGCGGGAATAGCCTCTGAAAAAGTAGGTTTTTTGTCTTCTGGTATTTCTGGAATATTAGTAAGTACTTTTTCAAACACATAGGCACTTAACGCCACACCATTTGGTGTTTGCTTTTTTTGTTTACGGGAATTTTTTTTCTTTTCTTTATCAAAAGAAAGGATATAATTAACCATTTCCACAGCATCTTCAAAAGCTAAGTCTATATGTGCTGTCATCACTTGTGTCCCCCACACCCCTGAGCCACCTTTGATAATTTTGTAAGCTAATTCTTCTACAACCAAAGGGTCTTTTGGATATTTTTTAGCAATAGCAACATAGGAGGGACCTATGGTTTGTTTTGCTGGATTATGGCAAGTATGGCAATCGCTTCCTTCTATCAGTGCCAAGCCTGCTGTTTTTTCTTCCTTTGATCTTAGCTTTTCGATAGCACCATAAGGGTAGAAGTAAGTGGTAAGTGTAGTAGTAGTATTAGATTTTAATGTAAGAGTTCCTTGCAAATCTATCACACTTACTCCTACAACTGTACGATTATGCTGCTTTTGTATTTTCCAGTTGCCATCTGTTATTACGGAAGCCTCCGATAGTAATGAAGATAGGCTTACCTGTATGTTGACCTGCATACCAGCAGGTAGATTGGAGAGTGTAAATTCTCTTTCTAAACCGATCATTCCGTCTTCACCTATTCGGAATTCGGGTTGTTCGCGTACTAATATTTTGTTTCCTTCTGGTGTGTTTAGTTCGTATTCTAGTATAACATGCCCTTGTTTAAATTCATGCCCTTTGTAGCGGATTTTAGGTACAAATGCGTTGCCGTTTCTTACTAATATCCAAGGACTACCTTGCAAGGTATCTTTAAGGTAGTAAGCTCCTAAGCTAGTCGGTTGTGGTCCGTGTTTGGTTGTATACACTGCACCGTCTAAATTTACCCCTCCATCCCAGACTTTATACAGTTTGGCTTTGGTAAAGTCATAAGCTAGCCATATATTTTCGTGCAAAGCAATAGTAAGCATACGGGGTTGTCCGTCTAATACTGATCGGAATACCCACGAGTTGATAGGTCGGCTTATATTTGATTTTTTTTCGCAACTAATGCTAATCAACACAGATAGCAGCATTACTAATAGCTTGGGTAACTGTTTTTTCATAAGAAATATTTATTTGTAAATAGTCAAATGATTTTTTTAATGGAAAAGGTTGTTCTCTTTCAATATGTAGGTAAAGTGCCTGTTTTTTCCAAAGATAATCAAACTTGTACAATACGGGAGAAATTCACCTTAATTCATTTATCAGTTTTTCACTGCAAATAAAGGCATTTTACCCTAAAAACTGAGTCTAAATCGTTGCCGTGTAGCGTTAGTTAGGAGTCCAGAAGGTAAGCATTCATTTTTATAATATATTTTCAAATGTAGTTTACTTACCAAAGAGCTTACTTTTAGCGGCTTCTCTTTTCATTTTTTCGGATAGGTCTTTTCCTAAATATAAATCAATGAGATAATGTGCAATATATAAAACGGGTGTTAGCAAAACGGCAACAGCGAACTTGTAAACATAATTAATGATACCAATACCAATAACTTGTGCAAAACTCATTTTTCCAAATATATAAAAAGCAATAAATAGTACGACGAAGCTGTCCACGAGCTGAGAAACCAGAGTAGAGCCTGTTGCTCGTAACCATATTTTTTTACTGCCAGTATGTTTTCTCAGCCGGTGGAAAACAAAAACATCTGTAAACTGACCCACTAAAAAGGCTGTTAAAGACCCAATGATGATACCCAAGCCTTGTCGGAAGATATATCGAAAAGATTCATTAATATTCAGATAGTTCCCATGGCTATCAACGCCGTATAAATCAAGCCAGAATTTTGCAGGGGGTAGTTCGGTGGTTGACCATATTACAATAAAGATGTAAGACATTAAGCCAGCCGACAAGAAAGATATTTTCTTTACACCTTTTTTACCAAAATATTCATTGATAATATCAGTTGCAATAAATACGACTGGCCAAATAAGTACGCCGGCTGTTAAGTTGAAGTCTAAAATAAAACCAAAGAAGCTTATCTGGGCAGGCGGTAAGCTCAAAGTTTTTTCCAAAGAGAATATTTTTACACCAATAACTTCGGCAACGATAACGTTAGAGAGGAATAGGGCACATAAAAATAAGAGGAGGTTATTCCTCTTATTTTGAACAAATGATAAGGCAAATTCTTTTTGCAAAACTCTTAGTGTTAGGTAAATTCGCTTAGTAATTATTGGGTATCAAGTCCTTTGTTTCCTAGTGCTGCATTTCATGTTTCGGCTTTTGAGAATGGTCTGGTCTATTTTGAGGAATAAAGTCTTCTTCTGCCCCTGGCTTACTATAGTCGTAAGGCCAGCGATACACTGTTGGTATAGCTCCTGGCCAGTTTCCATGACCTATCTTAACCGGTGTAGTCCACTCTAGCGTATTTGAACGCCATGGATTCGTGGGAGCTATTTTGCCTTTAAATATACTAAAGAAGAAATTGAATATAAATATAAATTGTACACCTACCGTAACCACGGCAGCAATACTGATAACATAGTTAAGATCAACAAAATTACTAGTAAAATCAAAGTTTGTAAAAGAATAGTACCTTCTGGGATAGCCAGCGATGCCCATATAATGCATTGGGAAGAAGATAAGATAAGCTCCGACAAAGCTGAGCCAAAAATGTATATAACCCAAAGTGTTATTCATCATTCTGCCGAACATTTTTGGAAACCAATGGTACACGCCGGCAAGTGTCCCAAAAAATGCTGCTACACCCATAACAATATGAAAGTGAGCAACCACGAAATAAGTGTCGTGCAATTGTATGTCGAGTGCTGTATTTCCTAAGACAATACCAGTAATACCGCCTGAGATGAACATGGAAACTAAGCCAATAGAAAACAGCATGGCAGGGGTGAATACAATATTGCCTCGCCAGAGTGTGGTAATATAATTGAAGACCTTAATGGCAGAAGGCACGGCAATGATCAGGGTAAGAATCATAAAGACTGTTCCTAAGAAGGGGTTCATTCCTGATACAAACATGTGGTGTGCCCAGACAATAAAAGAAAGAAAAGCAATACCGACCAACGACATGATCATGGCGTGGTAGCCGAAAATAGGTTTCCTGGAGTTGGTGGCTATAATTTCTGAAGTTATTCCCAAAGCCGGAAGCATAACAATATATACTTCGGGATGTCCTAAAAACCAAAATAAATGTTGGAATAGAATAGGGCTACCGCCTACATTGTGTAGTGCTTCGCCGCCGATATAAATTTCGGAAAGAAAGAAGCTTGTTCCAAAACTTCTGTCAAATACCAATAATAGTGCTGCTGATAAAAGGACTGGAAATGACAGCAAGCCGATAATAGCAGTAATAAAGAATGCCCAAATTGTTAGAGGCATCCTGAAGAAACTCATCCCTTGAGTTCTTAGGTTGATTACGGTACTGATATAGTTGATACCCGCCATGAGCATAGAGGCAATGAATATCGCCATACTGATTAGCCACAGCGTCATACCCAAGCCTGAACCCGGCATAGCTTGCGGCAGTGCGCTTAATGGAGGATAAATTACCCATCCCCCTGAGGCAGGTCCTGTTGAAATGAATAAGGAAATGAACATAATAACACTTGATATGAAGAAGAACCAATAAGAGAGCATATTCATAAAACCCGAAGCCATATCCCTAGCACCAATTTGTAGTGGAATGAGTAAGTTGCTGAAAGTGCCGCTTAGCCCAGCAGTTAATACAAAAAATACCATAATAGTGCCGTGCATAGTTACAGCTGCTAGATAAAACTCTTGAGACATTTTTCCTTGATCATCGATCCAGCCACCCAATATAGGCTGAATCCAGCTTAAATCGGCTTCGGGAAAACCCAATTGAATTCTAAAAATAACTGATAGCAAGCCGCCAATTATTGCCCAAAATATTCCCGTAATTAAGAATTGTTTTGAGATAACTTTGTGGTCGGTAGAGAAGACGTATTTAGTCCAGAAGTTTCCTTCGTGGTGTTCGTGTTCCTCTTGGTGTAAGTCCGATACATCTATTGGTTCGTTTTGCAAATTTTCTAATGGCATAATTTTTTTTAATTTAGGGTGAAATTTAATACTATTTTCAAATTACAATGAGAAGAAACGTTAGTTTTCAGTATTAATCACTAGATTTTTTTCATTCTCCTCGGCTAATACCTGTGCTACATATTCGGGGTTTTTACTTGCCCATGGTTCTTGCTCGCTATACCATTTTTGAAACTCTTCAGGTTCTTCCACAATAATTATCATACGCATAGCAAAGTGACCACTGCCGCAAACCTCTGTACAGGCGAGTTCATAATTAAAGTTTTGCCATTTGGGTACTTCTGTATCTGTGTCTATTTCTTGCCATACAGGATTCTTGCTGAGTTCTTCACGCATTTCTGCTGTGGTTTTCGTAGGCGTAAACCAGAAATGTGTTTTCATGCCCGGCACGGCATCCATCTTGAGTCTGAAGTGAGGCATAAAGACACTGTGTAACACATCACGCGAGCGAATATCTAGTTGTACGGGACGACCTTTGGGTAAATGTATTTCACGGGGCATAAAATCATCTCGACTTTTCACGTCAACAAAATCAACACCCATTGAGTTGGTTGCGTCTATTTTACGAAAATTATGATTGCCCAGTTTACCATCTTTTCCAGGATATCTTACTTGCCAGTTAAACTGCTTACCCATAATTTCTAGCACTACTGAATCTTGTGGTCGTGTGTACATAGTGTCGTGCCAGGTACGCCAGCCTAAAAATACTAAAACAAACATAGTAATGGCCGGCACTATAGTCCAGATAATTTCTAGTTTATCATTATCGGGATAGAAATAGGCTTGTCTGCTCTTTTTGTATCTATAAGTGTAAGAAAACAAAAATAATAATAAGTGAGTAATCACAAATACAGCACCAATTATAGCAATGGTTACCCAAAACAAGAAATCGGTTTTCTTACCATGTATAGAGGCAGCTTCAGGCAATAAATAGTCACTCGCTACGTTCGAATACCATATAATTGCACCTATGCCAATGATGAAGGATATGGGAAATAAAATGGCATTTACTTTATTGCCGGTATCTGTTCTTTGATTAGATTCACCCTTGGCAATACTCAACAGGGATAAAATTCTGTAAACCACTCCCAAAATGACACAAAACAGAACGAAGCCAGTAACGATTAAAAAAATATTCATGGAGATAATTTTTAAGAGGTTTATAATGCATTTGTTGGAATTTTATTTTCAACACAAAAATGAATATAAATGTTATTTTTTTACCTTCTTTTGCAAAAAAATGAAATTTCTGTTTGGTCATTTAATTTTGAGAACCTATAAATAATACAATTTTACCTACCTTCAAACAGTTCATTTAATGAATTTTGCCAGAACGGTACTAAAGCAGAATTATTTTTTGCTTCTCCGGATTTCATAAACAATGAAGAATATAAAAAATGATGCTACATGAGCCTCAAAAAGCTCCTTTTTAATAAAATCTAATCCAGAAATGATGTTATTTTAAGAAAATAATTTGCCTTGACCTGAAAAACATGAATACTAAACTCAACCGATTGATATTGCTCAACGCAATATTGTTATTATTTTTGATTCTTTCATTGAATATGCCCAGACGTTCGGATTCAACGACAACTAATCATTTTTTGTTCTCTCTCCGCGACATATCCGCAATAGATAGGCTACTTATTGGCTCAGTAGTTTTGGAAAAGCAGCAAAATGGTCAGTGGATTGTGAACAATAAATACGCGGTTGAGCCTGCCAAGATTCGTTTATTACTGGAAGCGATGCAGAATATTGAAGTAAAGAAAAATGTGCCACAATCATTGGTGACCTATGCTGATGAAAAGCTATCCTTAGCAGCTAGTACAGTACAGGCTTATAGTGGTTCAACTTTAATCAAATCATACCAAATATTTGGAGATAAGCAAGATACTTATGCACGCATAGCAGATAAAGGTGGGTCTTATATAGTACACTTACCCGGTTACTTTGGTGATTTTTATCAGCTTTATGTAGTTGATGAATGGGAATGGCGTAATAAGGTAGTGCTTCGTACAGAATGGCGTACTTTAAAAAGACTGAGCGTTGATTATCATCAAGATGAAGAAAATAGCTTTGCAATAATATTCAATGGAGATTTTCATACAGTAGCGCGGGTTATCCAACTCGATTCGGCAAAAGTCTATGATTATGTCAGTTTATACGGATACTTTAAAGCCCTCTCTTTTCTTCGCGATTCTGAGTTGGTAAAAGACAGCCTTAAAGTAAATGCACCCTTGATTTGTACCATTAATTTAGAAGATTTATATCCTGATAGAAATGATACTTTGTCTATTTATCCGGGCTATACTTTTTTTTATGGCGTATCGAACAAAACGGGAGAGGTGGCTACGCTCAGTAAAAATTTGATGCGCAGAGTGTTAGTCAATAGGAATTATTTCATGAGAAAGTAGCACGTATGCTCAAACTGCCACAGGTGCTCTAATACTTGGATAACATACGTAATTTTGTATATTGAAGTCTTCATACTGATAGTCAAAAATACTGTCTGGTTTCCTATTTATTTGAAGGTGAGGCAGACTTTTAGGTTTCCTACCGAGTTGCTTTTTGGCTTGCTCTATGTGGTTTTTATAAAGATGTACATCGCCGCCCGTCCAGACGAAATCTCCGACTATTAAATCACACTGCTGAGCAATCATGTGTGTGAGTAGGGCGTAAGAAGCAATATTGAAGGGTACTCCTAAGAAGAAATCGGCACTGCGTTGGTAAAGCTGGCAAGAGAGCTTGCCATTAGCCACATAAAATTGGAAAATTATATGGCAAGGTGCTAGTGCCATATTTTCCAAGTCTGCCACATTCCAGGCACTTACGATTAGCCGCCGAGAGTCAGGATTATTTTTAATCTGTGAGATAACTTTTTCAATTTGGTCAATACTTTTGCCATCGGGTGTGAGCCAACAACGCCATTGCTTGCCATACACAGACCCCAGATTGCCTGCTTTGTCTGCCCACTCGTCCCAAATTGTAACTTTGTTTTCGTGTAGGTAGCCAATATTTGTATCGCCTCGCAAAAACCACAGTAACTCGTAAATAATAGAGCGAATATGTAGTTTTTTTGTTGTTACTAACGGAAAGCCCAGCGATAAGTCAAAGCGCATTTGCCGCCCAAATAGCGAGTGGGTGCCTATGCCGGTACGGTCATCTTTATCAACGCCATGGTCGATGATCTCTTGTAGTATATTTAGATATTGTTTCATACCCAAATATTAGACTAGTGATTGTTGCTTTGAAACATTCATCTGGTGGTTTTCCCTGAGTAAATCATAAACTGTTTTTACTGGATTGAATGTGATAGCGGGTACTTCCACAAAAATAGTATTCCAGTCAGACATAGCACCGTTCCATAGTCCGGGAAGTTCTTGTACTTTGAGTACTTTTCCATTTTTCGATTTTTGGCTAATAAATCCTGTTTGAGCGTCTCTATATTGTAATAGATCAAATTTTTCCCCTTGGTAATCTTTGATAGCACAAACTAAATCAACTGGGTTGAAGTGAGTAGCCTGCTTGATCGTAATCTGTTTATCTGATTGTGTGGTATTTATTTGATTAGCCTCTGCAATCTGCAGAGAAATGCTACCGTCAGGATTATTTGCCCAAAAGGGACCGCCACCGGGTTCTCCTTCATTTTTTACCATGCCACAAACCCTGATTGGTCTGTGTAGTTTTTTTCTGAAGTAGATTATTTTTTCTTTATTGTTATAGTTTCTAAAATCTGGTGGTAGAATAATATATAATGCTGTCTGGAGAAAATCTTCCAATTCTTCTGTCAGCCCTACTGTGTTTTTGTCGAGCTTTCTCAGATATGAAAATATTTTTTCTTGCACTGCTAAGAGCAGCCCTGCGAGTATTTTTTTATAACGAATAGTTTCTTGTTTTAATCTACCATGCACTACATTATCAATGTTTTTAATAAAAATAATATCGGCATCTATTTGGTTTAGGTTTTCTATCAAAGCGCCGTGTCCGCCTGGTCTGAATAATAGCGAACCGTCTTCATTTCTGAAAGGCTCATTATTTTCATTTACAGCAATAGTGTCGGTAGCAGGTTTTTGTATAGAGAAGGAAATATTATATTTTACGTTTAGCTCTTTTTCATAGCTTTTTAATATCATTCTTATTTTTTCAGAAAATTTTTTTAAATGTTCGGGAGAAATTGTAAAGTGTAGATGAACTTTTTGTGCTGTGTCTTTGGTGTAGTTTGCACCTTCTATCAAATGTTCTTCTAGGGCAGTTTTTTCGTCTTTAGCGTATTGATGAAAAAAAATAAGTCCTTTGGGCATGTTTTCGTAATTGAGTCCGGATTTGTCCAACAAAATCGATAAAATATCAAGGTAGTTTTTACTGTCTATTGCCTCACTTAGCGTATATCCTTTACGTTGCTGGAAAATACTTTTTAGCGTTTTGTAAAAAGCAAAAGAAGGTAGTTTTTCAAAAAAATCAGAATCGAGAAAATTTTGTTTTCCTGCTAAAATGTCGTTTTGGAACTCAAATAGTGATTTAAACATCCTGGTAGCTGCACCTGATGCGGGAGTAAATTTTAGAAACTTGATACGGGCTAAATATTTTTCATAAAGAGCTAGATAGTGAGTAGATTCATCACCACTTATTTGCTGAATACCATTACCGATAGTTGCTGGAGCGACAACTGCTAAAAAGGGAAACCCTTCGCGGAAATTACGGATTTGTTTTTCGATTGAATTAAAGCTAATCCCTCTGTCTTTAATTTGTTTTTTGTCTTGTGTTGTAAACATTTTTTAATTTGAAAATAAGGGTAAAGAAAATCAATTAAATCAAAGTGGAAAAGATGTTTTTTTAGCACCAAAAATTTTTCCAAATATAATCTGAGCAATCAGCTTAACTTCTAATTGTTTTTCTTGTTTCGCTGTTTTCTAGCATATTCCAAGCATTTTCATTCAAGGTAATAAATCTTACTTGTTGGAAAGATAAATCCCCAATATAATTAGTAACATCGCAACTAAATGGACGAAATAAAAATGTTCGTTATCAAAAATACCCCATGCAACTGCTACGATAGGGATTACATAAGTAACCGAGCTAGCGAAGATAGGAGAGGTCATTTGTAGTAATTTATTAAACATAATAAAGGCAAGTGAAGTACTCAATGTACCCAAAATAAATAAACAGATAAGTGCCTTCCATGCCCAAGTCTGAGTGCTTGTAATACGGATGAAATCTGTTGTAAATAAATGAATTATCGCGAAGGGACCGACAAAAAACAAGGCAGCTGACGCAATATGGAGCGGTTTAATATTGTGTAAATAAATCTTCATAATATTAGTATTGGTGGCGTACATAACGGTGGCGAGAACAACAAAAAAAGCATAATAATTTATTTGCCCAAAACTTTTCATGTCGTTTTTCATTAATATTAGTAGTATTGACCCGGCAAAGCCGATAAATAAACCGAGTATTTGCCGGTTGCCGTATTGGTTTTTAAAAACCAATACGGCAACTGCCATAGTAAATAAAGGGGTTAGCGCATTGAGAATACCTGTGATTGAACTGGAAATTTGTGTTTGAGCGGTGGCAAATAAATAAGCAGGAAAAAGATTACCTATTAGCCCACAAATAAATAATATTTTCATTTTCTCTTTAGGGATGTTTCTGAAATGATAAACCGCCACTGGCAACAAAACTGTGTAAGCAAAACAGACACGCAGCGAACCTACTTGCATAGGCGGGTAAACCTGCAAACCTTTTTTTATGAGAATAAAAGAACTACCCCAAATTAAAGATATAACAATAAACAAAAACCAAGGTAAAAATCCCTTGGGGTTTTGGTATTCTCTGGGCATATACTACTTGCTTAACTTATGTTTTCGCAAACATAGTAAGCAGGAATAGATAAAATACTATTATCCCAGAAATATAATTATGATTATCACAAACTCCTATCAATAAATAGATTGTTATTTTAATTTTGTATTTCTAAATAATCCTATCAGTATAAAGTATATGACAAAATACTATAAATTAAAAGTAAAAAAAGTTATTCAAGAGACGCCCGAGGCGATTACTATATACTTTAAGCAGCCTCTTTTCAGAAAAATTAAATATCACTCTGGGCAATTTCTTACCCTTATTGTTAAGGTAGCAGAAAAAGAATACCGAAGATCTTATTCTATTTGCACCAGTTTTGGTCTTGATTCGGTAATAGGGGTTACCGTAAAACGGCTGGCAGGAGGTATTGTATCTAATTTTTTGAATGATACGGTTAAAGCAGGAGATGATATACAAGTTATGGAGCCTACGGGTAATTTTACCTTCATACCCGATAAGAAACTCAAGAGACACATTGTGTTGATTGCGGCAGGAAGTGGTATTACACCTATATTTTCGATGCTCAAATCGGTGCTTTTGTTTGAACCTTCAAGCTTTGTTTCACTAATATATGCCAATAGAAACCAACAAAGTATTATTTTTAAAGAGCTATTGCAAAAGCTCAAAAACGAATTTAAAGATCGTCTACAGGTGCTGACAATATTGAGCCAACCCCAAGTAGGCTGGCAGGGGCTTACAGGGAGAATAAATAAAGATAAACTAGCAGATATTTTCAGAAGCCTCTCCGTACCAGTCGATAAAAATACAAATTGTTATATTTGCGGTCCCAATGAGTTGATGGATGAAGTAAAACTCCGCTTATCTTCTTTAGCTATTTCGGAGCAACAAATATTTACAGAAAGTTTTATAGCTACCCAACCAAAAAATAAAATGCAGGGATTTGGGGTAAAGACTGTAAAGATTATTCTCGATGCAAAAGAATATCAGATCACAGTGCCACCTGATAAAAGTATTTTGGAGGCAGCACTAGACAAAAATATTGACGTACCCTTTTCATGCCAGAGCGGTTTGTGTACTGCTTGTCGCGGTTTGCGTAAATCGGGAGAAGTAAAGACGAGCCAACAAGACGGGCTAGGAGATGAAGAAATAGCACTAGGTTACGTTCTTACTTGTGGATGTTATCCGATTAGCGATGATGTGGTTATCAAAATAAAGTAAGTATTTGTTTTTGAAAAAAGATACTCTCATAATAATTGTTTTATGCCTGTTTTGGTTGCTGATTGAATCAGGTTTGGCTGCTGCTTTTGGTGTGAGAATTGTCAATGATTCAGTACGCTATATGAGTGCTGCTAACCAATTGATTCTGACTCAGAAAATAGTTTTAAGCCATCATTTTTGGTATTTTAGTTATGTTTCTTTGGTGGCAGCAGTTTTTTTATTGGGCGGTGAGGCAATTGCTATCGTTGCGATACAAGTTGTCATTTCGGCTCTGGCCGCCGCTGCACTGTATTATGTAGTTTGCCAAATAGTAGCGGATAAATACACGGCTTACTTATCGGTTTTTTTATACTTATTTTGGCTGAAAATTCACCAACTACATTTCTATGTACTCACCGAATCTTTATTTTCTTCTATGGTGATTTTGTCTTTTGCCTTGTTGTGTTTTTTGAAAAAACGCCAAATAAACTTATTCTTTGCCTTACCTTTATTTTTGTATACCGCTCTCATCCGACCAACCGGTGTGGTGCTTATTATTTGTTTGATAATTTATTGGTTAAGTGTACTCTATAATTCAGATCGCTGCTTATTTATAAGAGTTTGCATAGTGGGGATGCCCTTTGTTTCTGCTCTATTTATTTTACTACTTAATCGAATGCTATCTACTTTTTTTTTGGTAGAAAGATATTGTCTGGGCGAGTTGATTTTTGTTTATGAAGGCTGGCGCATCGAGTCTGACCGAACAATTATTACTCCCCCTGAGCACTATGCTCCCCTTACTAAGCTCTTTTTTTTCTTCTGGCACAATCTGTGGTTTATGTGTCGGCTAATGGGTGCAAAACTGATTTTATTTTTTGCCAATATCAAGCCTTATTTTTCTTGGCAGCATAATATTTTAATTGTGTTAGTTTTGTACCCTATATACGGCTTTGCCATAAAGGGATTCTTGAATAATTTTTTGGATAAACCTGCTAAACACTATATGTTGTCATTTATTGCTATTCAGGCAGGCATCGTGATGTTGACAGTTGTAGATTGGGACGGCAGGTTTTTAATCCCTGTGCTACCTTTTATATTTGTTTTCGCTGCAATTGGTCTGGTAAGCTTTTTTAACGAGCAAAATATTTGGAAAAATAGAAAATTTACCTTGAAATAATCATGAAAATAGGCATTGTTTGTTATCCTACTTATGGAGGTAGTGGTGTAGTAGCTAGCGAATTGGGCAAGGCTTTGGCTGAAAAAGGATATGAAATTCATTTTATTACTTATGATCAGCCTACACGTTTTGATTACCTGAATGGTAATTTATATTATCATAAAGTTGATATTCGTACTTACCCACTTTTTAAGTACCCGCCTTATGAATTGGCTTTGGCCAGTAAGATGGTAGATGTAGTGAAGACAGAAAAGCTAGATCTATTACACGTACACTATGCCATTCCACATGCTTCTGCTGCTTACATGGCCAAAGAAATACTGCGTATGCAAGGCATTATCATGCCGGTGGTAACTACTCTGCATGGCACTGATATTACGCTGGTGGGTAAAGATGAAAGTATTAAACCTGTCGTTTCTTTCAGTATTAACCATTCAGATAGCGTAACAGCAGTATCTGAACATTTGAGGCAAGAGACTTTCAACTATTTTGATATTACTAAAGAAATAGCAGTGATTTGTAATTTTATCGATCTGAAAAAATTTAATAAGCAGCGCAAAGAACATTTCAGGCAAGCCATTTGCCCCAATAGTGAAAAATTGCTTATTCATACTTCCAACTTCAGAAAGGTAAAGCGCGTAGATGATGCTATTCGGATTTTCTGCCAGTTAAAAAAGCAAATTTCGTGTAAACTTCTCTTAGTAGGCGACGGACCTGAGCGTTCTAATTTGGAGGAGATGTGCCGCGAATTAGGCGTATTCGATGACGTGAGGTTTTTAGGTAAACTTCAAGCGATTGAAGAAGTACTCTCTGTCGCAGATTTGTTTTTGATGCCCTCAAAAAAAGAAAGCTTTGGGTTGGCTGCCCTAGAAGCACTTGCTTGCGAAGTGCCAATTATTACTAGTGATGCTGGCGGGTTACCAGAGCTAAATATCCAAGGTATTACAGGTTTTATGAGCCCAATTGGCGATGTGGCGGGTATGGTAAAAAATGCTTTACATGTTCTTAAAGATGAAAATTTACCTAAGTTTAAGCAAAATGCTCTAGCAAGAGCAAAAGAATTTGATGTGGTGAAAATCCTTCCCTTATACGAACAGCTTTACAGGGAAACGCTTGCCAAAACTAATTTGTAATTCACCATTGAAATTTTAAATTCACTACCGCAGCCTGCCACGTCCAAGGTAAAATTTCAGACCCGTATTAAATCCATAAGTCCCATTATTCAATCCGTTGTCATTTGCTTGGTTATTGAGAAAACCAATATTTAAAAGCCTTTCATTGCCTAATGAAACTGAAGTGTTGAAGATAGAATAATTAGCTGCGACAGAAAGTTTGATATTTTGCTTACCAATATCAAAACCAAAAGAAGCCCCTGCTAAGGTAGTAATATTAGGTCGGTCGGCTAGTATTTCACTAACTTGAAAAGTGTTGGCAGCTAAGTAAGCCGAAATAAAAGGATTGACGCGCGCATTGTAGCCACCTAAGGTTATTCTTCCGCCTCGTAATCGCTCGGAAAAATTTGGTTCTATAAGTGTTATATCCGCCTGTGTATAAGCCATCCCAAGCTGCAACCAATCTGACAGCGGTACTGAAATGCCGGCGTAATAAGTATTTCTTATAGATACAGGCGTCTGACTGATATTATCATTGAGAGGCAGGTCGAAAAGTGGTATATAAATGTATCCAGCTGTGATACCAAAAATCAGTGTACGCTTTCTTATTTTCTGAGAGTTGACAAATAATTTTTCAAATTGAAAATTGTTCAGAGAGAAATTTAAACCTCTACTATCCGAAATCTCTACCTTGAAAATTAAGTCTTCTGTCGTAAGATAAGTATCATTTTCTGTGTCGCCAAATTGTAGATTGAATTTTTTCTCATTAATAATATCTTTTATGTCTTCTTCCCCGAAACTCAGCAGGTTCAAGTTCTGAATTTTGTAGTATTTTAACGCTTTAAAAAGTAAGAGTTTGTATTGATGCTCTAACACTTTTACAGGTACTGTTCTATGGTATTGTGGTGAGCCTTTAACAACAACAACCCCCACTTTATAAGGAGTAATTCTTCCATTTTTAAGTTTTCTGCTTTCTCTGCGCGTGATGATAGCATCGTTTTTAGCCATTTTACTAAAACGAATATCAAAAGCTTTGATTTTACTCACATTTTTTTTGTGCTGATTGGAAGCCATCGCTACAATACCACCTTCGAGGTTGAGGGCTTGAAGATAGAAGATATTGTCTTTCTTATAAAAGTAGCCTGAAATAATATGTGTGAGTTGTTTGGAGGAAATCTGCTTTAGATTATCACCGGCATACAGAGCAGTTAGCTGTTTCTTTACTCGCTCAATAATCTCTTTGATTTCACTTCCTCTTCTGATGGAAATAGTTACATTAGGATATTTTCCTTTACGTATCTTTTTATGATTTTTGATACTATAATCAGAGATAGCTTCTTCGATAATGCCCTTAGCGCGCGGATAACCCTTTATGTCATCGACATAAAAATTCAGCCCTCCTGTATTGACAGGACTATCACTGCCAATTTCTTTTATGAGTTTGTAAGCAAGTTTTTGTAGCTGTGAGTCTGTAAGCCTAGATTGGGAGAAAATATTAGAAATGACAAACAATGAATGTAGTACAATCAAGATAAATCTGCCCATATCAATTTTTTTAAGTACCTTGTTATTGTTAGGTGAATATATAGAACTTTTCTAAATTAGAAATTACAAATTACAAATATAGTGCCTTTTGTAAACCTAATTATAATGTAATGATAGGCTTAGCAAAATATTCTTTACAATACTAATATATATGAACTCTTTACCCTAAATTTGAAAACATTTTTAATATGTATTAAGTAGTTAGAAATGTGGTAATTTGTGTCGGCTATCTGTCTGCCTTTCTATCACGCGCTAACTTTTAACTAAATTGAATTACACTCAATTTAACCTAATTATATAACATGATAAAGAAAATTGATGAATGCATCGTGTCCACCAGTAATAACGAGCAAGTCGAAACCATCTTCTTCAACAAGAAAAGTACTCGCGAATTTTATTCTATACTCCGCAAGAGAGTACACGATTATTTCGAAGAGCGCAACATATCGAAACATGCAAACAGTGCAATGGTTTTTAAAACCTTTTTTATTTTATCTGTATTTGTAGGTTCTTACTTTTTGATTTTATCAAATCTCTTCAGTCCGTTAAATATGTTATTGCTGGCAGCCATTAATGGTTTTTCCGCTGCACTGATTGGGGTCAATATCGGTCATGATGCTATTCACGGTGCTTATTCTTCTAATGCCAAAACAAATAAAGCCGTAGCTATTTGGTTTAATATCATTGGTGCTAATGATTATATGTGGAATATTACGCATAATGTTGTTCATCACACCTACACTAATATTCCCGGTCACGATGAAGATATTGACCAAGTGCCTATTTTGCGACTCAACCCGCACCAAGCCCTTTGGTGGATACACCGCTTTCAGCATGTCTACGTTTTTTTACTATATCCTTTTGCTACTTTGTCTTGGGTATTTATAAAAGATTATGCAAAATTTTTTAAACCGAAAATCGGCTCTTATGATAATAGTAAACGCAATAAAAAAGAACTCATACGTATGATTTCCTACAAACTCGTGTATTATGCTTTATTTGTGTTCATACCGTTGTTGGTTATCAATCTTCCTTGGTATCAAATATTATTCGGTTTTCTTGTTTTGCACTGGGTAGAAGGATTTGCCCTATCGCTTATTTTCCAGTTGGCACATATTATAGAAGAGGTGGAATTTCCCGACCCTGATAAGCAAGGAAAAATGCCGAACTCTTGGGCAGCACACCAGTTATTTACTACTGCTAATTTTGCTTGTAAGAATCCCTGGGTGAAGTTTATTTTTGGTGGGCTGAATTTCCAGATAGAACACCACTTATTTCCTAAGGTTTGCCATATTCATTATGGTGATATTGCCCCGATTGTGCGGCAAACAGCTCAAGAATTTAACTTGCCCTATATTGAATATAAAACGTTTTATGGCGCACTGCAATCGCACGTACGTACTTTGAAACGCTTCGGCAATTCAGTTTGATATATCAGTACTTGGCTGAGCAGCGTAGCACGTAGCTACTCGCCACGCTGCCATTGGTAGTCTGTGAATGAATGAAAAAACTATATGATAATTACGGAAGAGTCATCAATTACCTGCGCCTAGCAGTGACAGACCGATGTAATTTGCGTTGTTCTTATTGCATGCCAGCATGCGGCATCCAATACGTTTCCAAAAAAGATCTGCTCAGCTATAAAGAAATCCAATATCTGGTGGGCTTATTTACGGAAATGGGTATTTCTAAGCTGCGCATCACTGGTGGCGAGCCTTTTGTCCGCAAAGGTATAGTCTCTTTTTTAGAAAAACTCAGTTGCCTTCCGCAGCTCAAACAAATCAATATTACGACCAATGGCACGACCATAACACCATTTATTCCAGCACTTCAGTCAATGCAAATTCACTCCGTAAATCTCAGTTTAGATAGTTTGGACAGGAAGCGATTTTTTCAAATTACTCGCCGTGATGTTTTTCATCAGGTGATGCGTGCTTTAAACCAATTGCTCGCTGCCGGCATTTCTACTAAAATTAACGTAGTGGTAATGCAAGGCAAAAATATTGAAGATATATATCCGATGGTCGAACTGACTAAAGACTATCCGATTAGTGTACGTTTCATAGAAGAAATGCCTTTTAACGGCCAAGGGCGGTATGTCCCTGAGCTTTATTGGAATTACTGCCGTATATTAGCACATATTAAGCACCGTTATCCCAACATATATAAGATTTCCGACTCCTCAAAGTATGCCACCGCTGTTCGTTATCAAATTCAAGGACATCGAGGTAATATTGGCATTATTGCTGCATTTAGCAGAACTTTTTGCGGGGCTTGTAATCGCATCAGACTAACGGCTAAAGGTATGCTTAAAACCTGTCTTTATGACAGTGGTGTATTAGATATAAAAACACTGTTGCGATCAGGTGTTTCAGAGAAAGAATTGAAACTAACTTTACTAAAAATATTAGGAAAACGTCCTAAAAACGGCTTTGAAGCCGAGAAAAATCGCGTATCAAATATTCCGGTATCTGAATCTATGTCTACCATAGGCGGGTAATCTTTTAGTTCGTGTTTTTCTCATTCATTTCAGTCTTTTTCCCTTGCTTTTTTTATCAAAATTAACCTTTTTACCTAATGAAAACATTGTTACTGTCATTATTGGTCACTGTTTTTCTTTTTCCTTTTCGAGATGCTTTTTCCCAAAGACGAAAAAGCAATAAAAAGTCTGTTGCTGTTATTGTCAGTTACGACACTGCCTACTACGCCAGTGCTATTCGTTGGCGTAGCATTGGTCCTTTTCGCGGTGGTCGCTCTGCTGCGGTAACTGGTGTGTTGGGCAAGCCTTTGCTGTTTTACTTTGGTGCCACGGGCGGCGGGGTATGGCGTACTAAAGACGGTGGAAATACTTGGGAAAATATATCTGACGGTTACTTTGGAGGCTCAATAGGAAGTATTGAAGTTAGTGCTTCTGATAATAATGTAATCTATGTAGGTGGGGGAGAAGTAACGGTACGTGGCAATGTTTCTTATGGCTACGGTGTGTGGAAAAGTGTTGATGCGGGTAAAACTTGGTTTTTTTCCGGATTGCCCAACTCAAAGCATATTCCACGAATTCGTGTTCATCCCGATAACCCCGATTTAGTATACGCAGCAGTGTTAGGGGATTTGTTTAAATCTTCCAATGAGCGCGGCGTATACAGAAGTAAAGACGGTGGAAAAACCTGGAAAAAAATACTATTCGCCAATGCAGATGCAGGGGCAGTTGATTTAACTTTTGACTCGTCTAATCCGCGTATATTATATGCTACTACTTGGCGAGTCAGGAGGACTCCCCATAGTTTGGAAAGTGGTGGTAAAGGCTCTGCACTTTGGAAAAGTATTGACGGAGGTGATACATGGAAAAATATATCTGCTAATGCAGGGCTTCCCAAAGGGCTATGGGGCATTGCAGGCGTAACTGTTTCACCACGAAATAGCGAGCGTGTATGGGCAATTATTGAAAATAAAGCAGGTGGTGTTTTTAGGTCGGATAATGCTGGCAAAACATGGAAGAAAGTTAACGATACCCGTGCTTTGAGGCAAAGAGCTTGGTATTATACGCGCATTTATGCCGACACCAAGGACGAAGACATAGTCTATGTATTAAATGTAGATTACCATAAATCTACTGATAGCGGTAAAACTTTCAAGGCTTATCGTGCGCCGCACGGCGATCATCACGATCTATGGATAGCCCCTGAAGATAACCAACGCATTATTGTGGGTGATGATGGAGGGGCGCAGGTAAGTTTCGATGGTGGCAACAATTGGACAAGCTATCACAACCAGCCCACCGCACAGTTTTATCGAGTTACTACTGACAATGCTTTTCCTTATCGTATTTATGGTGCACAACAAGACAATAGTACTGTGCGTATTGCTCACCGTACTGTGGGCACTTATATTACTTCAAAAGATTGGGAGGCGACAGCAGGGGGGGAGAGTGCCCATATTGCCATTCATCCCAAGAATAATGACTTGGTATATGGAGGGAGTTATGGTGGTTTTCTTACTCGAATAGACCATACCCTGGATGAGGTAACTGCTGTAAATGTATGGCCAGACAATCCTATGGGCTATGGTGCAGAAGGTATGAAATACCGTTTTCAATGGAATTTTCCTATCTTTTTTTCACCGTACAATCCTAATGTGTTGTATACTACCTCCAATCGATGGCATAAAAGCACTAATGGTGGACAGTCGTGGGAAATTATCAGCCCTGATTTGACCCGAAACGACAGCACTAAGCTAGTTTCTTCGGGCGGTTCGATTACCAAAGATAATACTGGGGTGGAATATTATGCGACTGTTTTTGCTGCTACAGAATCACGTGTAGAAAAAGGTCTGCTTTGGAGTGGTTCGGATGATGGGCTTATTTACATAAGCCGCAATGGTGGTCAGGATTGGCAAAATGTAACCCCCGCCAACTTGCCCGAATGGATGATGATAAACAGTATTGAAGTAGACCCTTTTGTCGAAGGTGGCGCATATGTAGCAGGCACTCGGTACAAAATGGGAGATTATCAACCTTATATTTATGTAACAAAAGATTACGGTAAAATATGGACAAAGAAGGTCTCGGGCATTGACCGCAATGATTTTACCAGAGTAGTACGGGCAGACCCTAAGCGCGAAGGATTATTGTATGCCGGTACAGAAAGTGGAGTATACGTTTCTTTTGACGATGGCGCAAGCTGGTCGTCTCTGCAACTGAATTTGCCCATAGTACCTATTACTGATTTAGCCGTCAAAAACGATAACCTTATTGCTGCTACTCAAGGGAGAAGCTTTTGGTTGATTGATGATTTGACCGTGTTACACCAGCTCAACGACCAAGTGGGAAGAACAAATTTTTATTTATATCAGCCCATGCCTTCCTACCGCATGGGAGGCGGTCAAGTCAAAGAGAGTAGAACAGCCGGACAAAACCATCCGGGTGGGGTGATGGTTCATTTTTGGCTTGCCAATGAAGACACCAGTCAAGTACTTACCTTAAGTTTTCTAGAAGAGGATGGGGATACTATCAAGACTTTTTCTACCCACGCTAAAGAGAAGAAAAACAAACTCAAAGTAAAAAAAGGAGGTAATTGTTTTGTCTGGGATATGCGCTACCAAGATGCACAAGATTTTGAGGGTATGGTCATGTGGTGGGGAAGTATGGCAGGACCTAAAGCAGTGCCGGGTAATTATCGGGTAAATATGTGTGTTGGAGATAATGAGCAGACTCGCAATTTTGCCATTTTGTCGCGTCCCAATTCTAGTGCTAGTAAGGAAGACATGCAGGCACAATTTGATTTTCTAATGAAAACAAATAGTAAAGTGAGCGAAGCCCATATGGCCATTCGGGCTATTCGCAAAATGAAAAAACAAGTGCAGGGCTTTCTTCAAAGAGTAGCAAAAGACAGTACCCGTCAAGTAATTATGAAAAAGGCAAAAAACCTTATTGAGCAAGCTACCGAGATAGAAAAGACCTTATACCAAACTCAAAACCGCAGCCGTCAGGATCCTTTGAATTTTCCCATTCGCCTAACCAATAAGCTGGCACACTTAAATTCTCTTACCCAAATTAGTGACAACAGACCAACAGTGCAGGCAGAGGCTGTCAGAGCTGAGCTAACAAAACGGATAGATGAGCAACTCAGTGCTTGGAAACAAATTCGGGAGCAGCAAATCCCTACTCTAAATCGTTTGATTAGAGAGAGTGCTATCGATTTTATTTCTTCACAAGAATAGCAATAGTAGTGATGGTTATCAGTTTGGTGGGAGTAATACGATTGACGATGTGGCACGGGACAAGGGCAACACCAACAGTAATGCTCGGTCGCATCATTTCGGTGTTTGGCTTTCGAGTGTTAATGAATCAAACTTCTTCATAATCTATATAATCGCCTCCCTGAAAATTTTTTTTCTGAGTGTTTTCATTGTTTATAATATGAATGTTTCCCTCAGCTTGAGGGTTTTGCCGTGTCCTCTGCTGCTTTTTAAATTCTTTGGCTATTTTTTTGCCCAGCAACCAAAGAATTATACGCAAAGCATACCGCACGAAGAGACTGCCCACATAAATAACTAAGAATCCAATAAGTAAAAATTTAATCACTAATCCCATAATTGACAGAGAATATTAAAATTTCATGTTACACAGAGATCACTCAGACTCAATTTTTGAGATAAAATACCTTTGCTACATACTTTTGAAAGCTAAAGTAGAAAAAAATTATTAGCTTAAATCCAATTAAAGCCAAAAAAATAATAACTTTAAAATATTTTTCTATCGAGACGAAAAATATCTTTATTTTATCCTAAAACATTAAAAAAATCAATGCCAGAACAAGATCAGCAAACACAGTATTCGGAAGAGAATATTCAGGTATTAGAAGGTTTAGAGGCAGTGCGGAAACGACCAGCTATGTATATTGGCGATATTGGCATCAAAGGCTTGCATCATTTGATGTGGGAAGTTGTTGATAATTCTATTGATGAGGCTATGGCGGGTCATTGCGATGAAATATATGTAACTGTCTATCCTGATAATTCTGTATCTGTTTCCGATAACGGACGGGGTATTCCAACTGGAATGCATCCTAGAGAAAAGAAATCTGCACTGGAAGTAGTTATGACAGTTTTACATGCTGGTGGTAAGTTCGACAAAGATACTTACAAGGTATCAGGTGGTCTGCACGGAGTGGGTGTCTCTTGTGTAAATGCTTTGTCGTCGAAATTGAAAGCTACTGTACACAGAGAAGGAAAAATTTTTCAACAATCCTACCGTCGTGGCATTCCTCAGGGCGAGGTAGAAGTAATTGGAGAGACTGATAAACACGGCACTACGATACACTTCTGGCCCGATAGTGATATATTTCAGATACTAACGTATAAACATGCGACTGTTGTTACTAGGCTAAGGGAGCTGTCTTTTTTAAATGCGGGTCTTAAAATTATACTTACCGACCGGCGTCATCGCAGTGCAGAAGAGAATTTTTCAATAGATACTTTCTATTCTGAGGGGGGGCTAAGAGAGTTTGTTGCTTATCTTGATTCTACCCGACAAACCTTATTGCCTGGCCCTGTCTATATGAAAGGCGAAAAGTCTAATATCGTAGTACAAGTAGCTTTGCTATACAATACCTCTTTCTCTGAGCATGTATTTTCTTATGTTAATAATATTAATACGCATGAAGGAGGTACGCATGTATCAGGCTTTCGTCGCGCATTGACTCGCACCTTGAAAAGTTATGCCGAGAAAAATGGTATGCTCGATAAGATGAAGGTAGAAATTAGTGGTGATGATTTTCGCGAAGGACTTACTGCCGTGATTTCTGTAAAAGTTTCCGAGCCTCAGTTTGAGGGACAGACTAAAACCAAGCTCGGTAATTCTGAAGTGATGGGTGCTGTTGACGTTACAGTAGGTGATGTATTGCATACCTATTTGGAAGAGAACCCCAAACACGCTAAGATTATTGTCGATAAGGTAGTACTCGCTGCTCAAGCTCGCCATGCTGCTCGCAAGGCTAGGGAGATGGTACAGCGTAAGAATGTATTAATTAGCAATAGCCTGCCGGGCAAACTCTCCGACTGTTCTGAAAAAGATCCCTTAATATGTGAAATTTACTTGGTAGAGGGCGATTCAGCAGGTGGGTCGGCAAAGCAAGGTAGAGACAGAGCTTTTCAGGCAATTTTACCACTGAGAGGTAAGATATTAAATGTAGAAAAAGCACAAGAATACAAAATCTATGATAATGAAGAAATAAAAAATATGATCATGGCACTGGGGGTGAGCTTCGGTACTGAAGAAGATGAAAAAGAGCTAAACTTACAGAAGTTGCGCTACCATAAAATCATTATTATGACCGATGCTGATGTAGATGGTAGCCATATCCGTACATTGATATTGACTTTTTTTTTCCGATATATGAAGGCAATTATTGAGTACGGTTATTTGTATATCGCCCAACCCCCATTGTATCTGGTTAAAAAAGGCAAAAAAGAGCAGTATTGTTGGACAGAGGGGCAAAGAGAGCAGGCAGTAAAAGAGTTATTAGGTGGTATGGGCAGAGAGAGCAGTGTGAGTGTACAACGCTACAAAGGCCTGGGAGAAATGAATCCTGAGCAGCTTTGGAATACTACTATGAGTCCTGAAAACCGAAGCCTCAAGCGGGTAGATATAAACTCCGCAGCCGAATCCGATCATCTGTTTTCTATGCTCATGGGTGATGAGGTGGCCCCCCGTCGTGAGTTTATTGAGCAAAATGCGCATTATGCCAATTTAGATATATGATAGATTAATAGAATAACTAATTAAAATAAATGAAAAGAAAAATTTTAAATATATTAGTCCTTATTGCTATTATGTTTTTTGGTGCCTGTATTGGTGAACATAATAAAGCACCTAATAAGGGTCGTAACCTCGATAGTAAGCGTATTTATGGTAATAAAGGAGGTACTCCTTTACAACTGGCTAATAAGTATCCTGAAGACGACGGTACCGCGGCGCAGAGAGCTAATAAAATTAGAGAAAAGTTATTCCCGAAGTAGAAATTTTGTCAGCCCAATGAGTTTAGGCGGCTAATAGCAATCAAGCAAGCTGTCGATACAGTACCAGATATAATTGTATATTGTTTTTATATAAAGTCAAATATTTTACTTATTGTCTATGCAACGCACACTATCCTACTGCAATGGCGATAAAATGCCACTGTTAGGCTTAGGTACTTGGTGTGCTGCCAGAAGTTCGATCTATCGAGCCATTCGTGAGGCAATAGCTGCAGGCTACCGCCACATAGACTGTGCACCCATTTACGGCAACGAAAAGGAAATAGGGCAAGCTCTCAATGATGCTTTTAAAGCTGGAGATGTTCGCAGGGAAGATCTTTGGGTAACTTCTAAGCTTTGGGGAAACAATCACGGTAGGGAAAACGTTTTGCCAGCACTGCAAAAAACTTTACAAGATTTACAACTTAACTATCTTGATTTGTACTTGATCCATTGGCCAGTAGCCATTAAGCATGAGGTAAAAAATTTTCCCGAAAACGGAGCAGATTTTTTAACATTAGAAGAGCAACCGCTTGCAGACACTTGGCAAGGCATGGAGGATTGTTTGCACCAAGATTTTAGCAGACATATTGGTGTTTCTAATTTTAGCACTAAAAAACTTACTGCCCTACTGCAAGTTGCTCAAGCAGCACCTGAGGTTAATCAGGTGGAATTACACCCTTACCTTCAGCAAAATAGTTTATTAGCTTTTTGTACGCAAAAAAATGTTTTTTTAACTGCCTACACGCCTCTTGGCAGACCTAATCCTAGGTCAGGAGCTTTGCGTTTGTTAGCACATGATCTTATATTGAAAATTGCCGAGAAACACGCAGCTAGCCCTGCTCAAATTGTGCTTGCTTGGGGCATGCACAGAAAAACGGCTGTTATTCCTAAATCTGTTAACCCCAGACGTATTCGTGAAAACTTCCGTGCCTTATCTGTTTGTTTGGATGAGGAAGATATGCAGCAAATACAAAAACTGGACGAAAACAAACGTTATGTTGATGGCAGTTTTTACGCAATGTCTGGTTCTCCTTATACTCCCAATAATATATGGGACGAGTAAAATATTGATGTTATAATCTAAGCGTTTTGTTCTTTTTTTCTGGAAAACAGCAAAATCAATACAAAACTGAGTCCTCCTGTGAGAAAAATAGCTACTAATTGTGAGCTGTGCATGAGAAAAGCGAAGTTTTTACCTGTATATTTTGTTAGTCCGTAGGCTGCTAAAGTAAAACCCACAAACAAATGATAGGACCCTGTGCCGCCGGGAGTAGGCACTACCATACCCAGACCAGCCATAATCATCACTGTGCCGGCAGCAAGCATTCCTAAATTGGCAGTTTCTTCCATACTGAAAAAAATCACATAACACATTAGGTAATACATCATCCATATAATGAGTGTATGGATCAAGTAGTGTAACTGAGTGGGTCTATCTAGTTTTTTTATACTTAGAAAACCCTTTTTGATCCCTGTAAAAAATCGCTGAATTTTTTGGTAGAGAGTTAAGTGCCGAAAAAGTTGTCGTTTCAGAAATAAAATAATCAAGGTAAATAAGCATATCAAGCTCAAAACAGCTATAAATATCAGTTTGTCATAAATAAGCGGAAAAGCCTTTGTGATTTGTTGTACTAAGAAAGTACCAATTTTATCAAATTCGGCAACAAGTACTAGGGCAGTTATAGCCATTAAAATAATCATATCAAATATTCGTTCTGTCAGGACAGTGCCAAAGGAAACTTCAATAGGTGTTTGGTTCATTTTTTTCAACACGCCACAGCGCACAACCTCACCTATTCTAGGTACGAAAATATTCCCGAAATAACCGACCATAACCGCTAGAAAAGACTGATATATAGGTACTTGATAGCCTAGTGGCTTTAAGGCTATAGACCAGCGCCAGCCCCTACTCAGGTGGCTGATGAGAGAAATTAAGATTGAGAATATGACCCATTTAAAATCGACTTTTCTAAATGCGGCGAGCATTGTCTCGGCATTTTGGTCTTTGTACACATACCAGAGCAATAAGACGGCAAAACTGACTGATAATAAGTATTTAAGCATGGAGAAAATTTTCTTCCTCATAAGCAATTTACATTCATCCAGATGTAGCAAATAAGTAATAAAGAGGGGGTGTTATTATTTTATCAGTTGGTTGTTAGCACTCGGAAAAACAATAATAGGTTTAAAAGTTTTTGACTTTTTCTTTTTAATCTTTCCATAGGAAATAATGATCAATATATCTCCTATTTGTGCTTTCCTGGCAGCAGCTCCATTGAGGCAAATGACTCCGCTGTGTTTTTCTCCGGTAATTACATAAGTCTCAAAGCGAGCACCGTTATTGTTGTTAACTACCTGCACTTTTTCGCCTTCTATCAAATCGGCGGCTTCCATCAGCTTTTCGTCAACTGTGATACTACCTTCATAGTTCAATTCTGTATGCGTAACAACTGCTTTATGTATTTTAGACTTTAGTACTTCAATATACATGTTAAAAATATTTTGCAATAAGAAAACTTGATTGGCACTAGTATTTCAACTATTATTATGAAACGGTCTAAAGACTGTTGGGTCTGTTGTTTTATCTACAAATAATAATGTAAGATATGCAACTAACTGCTACAAAGGTACACAAAAAGTTTTATTAAGTATTAACCACTTTGACTATGATCAAACTAAGCGATATTATTATTTACCCGATTAAATCATGTGCCGGCATTCACTTGCAGGAAAGCCGTTTTGAACCGCAGGGTTTGGTTTATGACAGACGCTGGGTTTTGGTAGATCGGTCGGGGGTTTTTCTATCTCAGCGAAAAATTCCTAAAATGGCACTAATTAATACTGCTCTGACAGAGCTAACACTTGAGGTGAGTGCTTTTGAGTGGGAAAATTTATATATTCCACTTCACCCTGAGTCTTATGAGTCAATTCAGAGTATACGTGTGTGGGATGATACTTGCGATGTCGGTTTGCTAGGTAGGCATTATGATCGTTGGTTCAGCGACTATTTACAATTTCCGTGTGTCCTAGCTCAAATGCTCCCTGAGACCAGAAGAAAAATCCCTATTCATTACAATCGGGCAGAAGATACTGTGAGCTTTGCAGATGGTTTTCCTCACTTATTGCTTTCGGAAGAGAGTCTAGCTGATTTGAATCAGCGCCTTGAAATGCCGGTTACAATGGAACGCTTCAGGCCAAATCTGGTGGTAGCAGGGGTTCAGCCTTTTGAAGAGGATAAGTGGCAATCAATTAGAATAGGTGAGGTAATCTTTGAGGCAGTTGAGCCTTGTGCAAGGTGCATTATGGTAACGATAGATCCTAAAACGGGGACTAAAACTGGAAACGAGCCTCTTCGTACTTTAGCTACTTACAGAAAGAAAAACAAAAAAATTCTATTTGGGCAAAATCTTATACATCATCAAAGTGGAGTAATAAGGACAGGAGACTCTTTGTTGGTTAATAGCTGTTAAACTTTATTTACTTTTTCTTTTTTTTTGCTTTTTTGTTATTTGTCTGTCCTTTGTTGCGTTCGCTGTTGTTAAAGAGTTTGTGGTTTTTGTTAAACCGCTCGCTTAGGTCAATAGTACCTTTTGAGAGTTCTTTAATATGTTCTACAATAACACTTCCATCTACCACTTCTTTGTTCCATGTAGTGTAGAAAGTTTTCATGATTTTTCCGATATTGGTGGCGGTAGCTTCTTTTTCTTCTTTTGTGGGGCATTCGGCGGCTTTTTCTATCAGCAGTTCTATGTTTCTTCCGTAATGTCTATGTTTCAATTTGTACGCGTGGTATGCGAGTTTTTTTGGTTTTTGTATCAAGACACTTTGGTCGGGAGCCGGGTAAGGCGCGTCTATGCTGAGTTCAAGGTTAGACATTAGATGGAGGTGGTCCCATATCCTTTGTAGGCTATCGTTACTTGGCTCTTTGACTGAAGGGTTGAATTGCTTCATGAGTTTTACCAACACATAAGCATGCTTAGTTCTTTCTTCCTTTATTTCAAACTCACAGATGTACTTTGTCAGCTTTTGAACATTTCTTCCGTATTCTTTTAGGACAAGATGGGGGCGTGAACTATTGTATTCCATTGTAGTTTTATTTGCATATTCTTAGCTTTGCAAAGCTAAGGATTAAGGTTTTTTCTCCGAAATTTTCAAAGTTTATTTTAGCTCTTCTTTTGTAAATATCATGTTCTTCAATATGTAAGACTATACCGAAACCGAACTTGGGGTGTTCTACTCGCTGTCCTGCTTGGATTTCTGAAGGCTGGCTTGGGTAGAAGTTTTCTGAGCGGATGTGTTGACTTTTGTATGATGTGGGTAGTGTTTTTTTTATTACCTCTGCCTCTCCCCTTTTTGTTTCGGGTGTATTATTTTTTTCTGTGTTATTGCGTCTATCATATCCTCTTATGTATTGTTTATCAACTTCTTCTAAAAAGCGGCTCGGGTCGCAAAGAAGTAGCTTACCGAAGCGATACCGCTGCAAAGCGTAGGAGAGTATTAGCCTTTCTTTTGCCCTAGTAACTGCTACATAAAATAAGCGTCTTTCTTCTTCAAGGTCTTCTCGGCTTGCGAGCATCATTTGGGAAGGAAAGAGGTTTTCTTCCATGCCTGCAATATATACATACTTAAACTCAAGCCCTTTAGACATGTGAATTGTCATTAATGTAACACTATCTTTGCCTGCATTTTGTTCCTGTGAAGTCAATAGAGAGACTTGCTGGACGAAGGCACTCAGGCTTTTATCCTCGTTATCTCGGTCGTCTGTAAATGCTTTAACCGCATTGAGTAGTTCTTGTAAGTTTTCGTATCTGCTTCGTCCTTCTACTGATTTATCATTATATAACTCTTGTAGCATGCCCGAATTTTTTGCGATTTGTAGAGCTGTTTCATAGGCATTTTTCCTTTGTACGGCTAAGTGAAATGATTTAATGAGTGTAGCAAATCCGTCAATTGCCGTAGTAAATCGGTTTTTCCCGAAATGTGTTCTGATGTTTGAAATGATATCCCAAATGCTTAGTCCTGTTTCTACAGATTTGAGAATTACTTTTTCTAGGGTTGTTTGCCCAATGCCCCGCTTAGGCAGATTGATAATTCTTTTAAATGCTTCAACATCATTGGTGTTGATGGTAAAACGTAGGTAGGCTATCAGGTCTCTGACTTCTCTTCTTTGGTAGAAAGACAGTCCACCTATTATTTTATAATTAATATTGAGTAGGCGCAATGCTTCTTCAAGTGTTCTAGACTGACTGTTTGTTCTATAAAGAATAGCAAATTCGTGGTTGGATAGATTCCTTCTTACTTTTTCCTCAAAGATATGATTGGCAATCAATTTTGCTTCTTCTGAATGGGAAACAGCTTTGAGTATTTGTATGTATTTTCCTTTTTGGTTTTCTGTCCACACCTTTTTAGGTAACTGATTAGTGTTGTGCTTAATGATTGAGTTGGCAGCTGCTACGATATTTTGGGTAGATCGGTAGTTTTGTTCAAGCTTGAAGGTTTTTAAGTCTGAGTATTCTTTCTTAAAGTTAAGAATATTTTGAATATCTGCACCTCTGAATGCATAAATGCTTTGTGCATCATCTCCTACCACACAAATATTTTGATGAACGGCAGCGATTCTTTTAATAATAACATATTGCGAATAACTAGTGTCTTGAAATTCATCTATTAGCACATATTCAAACCTATGTTGGTATTTGTTAAGTATATCTGCATTTTTAGGATCGTTGAAAAGTAAGTTTGTATTGAAAAGTAAGTCATCGAAATCCATAGCATTGGCTTTGAAGCATCGCAGCGAGTATTCTTTAAATATTTCACTGAATTTTGGTTTCTGGGATACTTGATCTTCTGATAAAAATTGGGGGTTATTCAGGTATTTTTGCCAAGAGATGAGATTATTTTTAGCATGAGAGATTCTGCTTAAAATACTATTGATTCTATATGTCTTATCGTCTAGTTGCATTTCTTTAACGATACTTTTGATAACTGATTTACTGTCGTCAGTATCGTAAATAGTAAAGTTGCTGGTATAGCCCAACCTTTCGCCTTCAAAGCGCAATATTTTGGCAAACACCGAATGAAAAGTACCCATCCATAAGTTTCTGGCTTCATGGCCTACTACTTTTTCAATTCTTTCACGCATTTCTCGCGAGGCTTTATTGGTAAAAGTGAGTGCCAGAATATTAAAAGGCTCTATACCATTTTCTATCAGGTGGGCAATACGATAGGTTAGCACTCTGGTTTTTCCTGAGCCTGCACCTGCGATAATCATCATAGGTCCTGCACCGTTTAGCACTGCAGCTCTTTGTTCCTGATTCAGTGTTGCAATATAATTCACTTATTACTCAATTAATATTTTAATCAATGCTGTAAGAAACTGCAAATTACTCAAATTGCTTCTAGAATAAAAAACCCTCTGGTATGCCAGAGGGTTTTTTCAAAGATGAAGAAACACTACTAAGAATAATCACAATTTCATGAAAAAACCTGCGGAAAAAGGTGCACCTACTAAAGTATTTCTACCTCCTAAATTGAAAAAGTAATTCGCACTGAAACCAATATTTTTGAATACATTATTTATAAATATTTCTGGCCCTAAAGTGTAGGTGCTAATTCTATCGCCAAAAATACCTGTATTGCTCGTATCTGGTGCTTCTCTGTTTCTGAGGGAAACAAGGTTTCTGCTTTTGACAATTAACGTTATTTTTTCGCTAAAGGTATACCCTATCTCTGCATCGATATGTACTTCTGACGAGAATCCTCTGGTGCGGTTATTGTATCCTGCTCCTAAACCTAAAAACAGGGGTATTTTCTGAAAACCATAGCCGGCTTCGAGTTTTAAAAGTTGGTTAAATTCGCCATCTCCTGAAGTAATAAGCCCGTTGCTTTTGCCTGTAGGGACGCCTAGAGTTAGGCTTGCACTCAACACGAAAGGCTTATTGTAGATCAGTCCGTATTTGATGAATACATCGATATCGCCTATACTGCTTCGCGAGTCTCCCTCGTTATCTGGTGCTCCCGAGAGGAATTGTTGTGTATTTCTTACAGCTCGGTAAAAAAGGGGAATATAAGTTCCCACTGTTACCCTATCTGTCAGCCCATATTCTCCGTAGAAGTTGGTAATATAGATAGTAGTAGTGGGGAAATCACCCAGCTGCTCTGAACCGTCATCGTTATAAAATCCGGTACCTATCAGGAAAAACTCACTTAGTTTAAAGAAGCCTTTACCTTTAGGTTGCGGCCAACCACCCCCTAACACACTTGCGGGTAATATTAATGCAAGGAGCAAGGCATAAGGTAATTTTTTCATGTTGTTGGTTCTATTAAGTAATTGGAAGAATTTTGTTATAAAATTATATTTAGGTCATTTGCTATTACTCTAGCTCGAATACACCATAAATAATATTGAATGGTTTGCAGTGGTAGATAACATAATTAAAAGCATTGATATCAGGGTTACCGGGTACTACGAAAGTTCTATTATTGCCTGGTCCCGTTGCTATTTCGGCAATTTCTATGTCAGAGCTAGTTACTCTGTCTGCGTCGTTGCCCAAGTAAAGAAAAGGGCCTGGTATGCCCGCTCCATTAAAATCTTGATTCAGTCTAACTTTCAATACATTGTTTTCTTCAGCATCTACAAATAGTGTAACGCTCCCTTTTGTTGAGCCTCTTCCTCGGACAAAATTTCCGTTTCTTTCATTAACACTAGCTGTAATGACGTTGATAGTGTAGGGGTCGCTGCTAATACCTCCTGAACTCGCTGTAATTTCTGCAGTACCTACTGCAATACCGCTGGTAAGCCCTTGCGCATCAACAGTGAGAATATTTGTATTATTACTAACCCAATTAAAGTTAGTCATATTGATGATATCGCCATTAACATTTTTCGCTGTGGCGTTAAATTTCAATGTTTTGCCCACTTCGACGCTCTTGTTGCCTGAGGGGTTGACTATTTCGACATCCACTGCGGTATTTTCACCGTTTGCTACTACAGCAATAAGTTTATCTTTGATGAGATTATTTTGTTCAGTAGCGGTAGCTGTTATTCTTGCCTGACCCACGGCGATTCCTGTTACCAGTCCGTCGGCATTGACTGTAGCGATAGACTCGTTGGAAGAATTCCACGCTATCGGTGTATTTTCTGTGATATTATTACCGTTATAGTAGGTTGCAGAAAGCTGCAATGTTCCATTTCTTGAGACACCTGCAATACCGGTAGCAGAGTTAATTTCTATTCTTTCAAAATTTACCACTCTGAGATACCAAATATGGTCTTCTTGAAGACGTACTTCACCGTTCCAGATGGTCATAATGGACTCTCCTTCACGCAAGCCTGTAATAATACCATTGTTTGCAGTAGCTATATTAACTGAATCAACTTTCCAACCTAATTGCTCATTTACTACTTCTCCTTTTAAGTTGGTAACTATAAAGACCGTATCGCTGCTGTTTAAAGCTATTTCTATAGGGTTAATTTTCGATCGTCCTGTAGATTCATCGGGAAGGTTTTGAGGGCTTACCACGAAAGGCATCCTGTCGTCTACAATGTCTACTCCTATGCAAGAGTTGAGGAGTATGAAGCAAACCCACAAAAAGTGGGTATTTATTTTGTGTATTTTCATTTTCAAAATTAAATTTTGAGTCTTATTTATTATTAGTATGTTTTTTTATTGTTTGGCAAGAGATAAACTGGGGGTACTCTATTATTTGCTGATAGGATAAGTGAGCATTACGAGCTATAAAGCCAAACGACAACTTTACTAACATGTAAAACTATGGGATAGTTCGTATAGGTAATAATTTTTTATGTTATATTTTCATAGGCTTTTCTTGAGGCATCTTGTTCTGCTCTTTTTTTGCTAGAGCCAAAACCTTCTGATATGGCATTTTGATCAATAAACAGCCTTACTTTAAATTGTTTTTGTCCTTTTCTCGTGTCTTGCTCGACAACCTTAAAACACAGTGTTTTGTTATTTTTTTGTGTCCACTCTAATATCTGGCTTTTAAAATTAGTGATTGTTTCAATGAGTTCTTCTATGTCGTAGTGCTGCTTGATAATTTGGTATATAATAAATTTTTTACAAAATTCAAAACTTTTATCTAGGTACAGGGCTCCTATAAAAGCCTCCATGGCGTCCCCATATACCGATTTGTATATGCGGTTATTTCTTTTTTCACAGCTAATTAGTTTATCAAGACCTATTTTCATGGCGAGTTTGTTTAAAGACTCCCTATTGACAATTCGTGAGCGGATTTCGGTGAGAAAACCTTCGTTTTTATAAGGATATTTTGCGAAAAGATATTCTGCAACAATTAAGTTCAACACTGCATCGCCCAGGTATTCTAGCCGTTCGTTTGACTCTTTGAATCCGATGGAGTTAATTTTGGCTACTGATGCGTGCTGCATCGCTAGGTAATAGAGGGAAAGATTGTTAGGTTTTGTTCGTATGATCTGCCTGATGGCCTTCAACATCTGTTTCTCTTGCTTTGAGTATCTTTTTATCTTAAAGAACAAGACTGAGTAGTATTAGATAAAAAATGGTATTTATTCTTTAAATTCTCGCATGACAATGGAAAAATTATGCCCTCCAAAACCAAAAGTATTGCTGAGTGTGGTATTTACTTTTCTTTTTTGTGTTTGATTAAGAGTAAGGTTAAGTTTAGGGTCAAAGGCTTGATCGTTTGTACAATGGTTGATAGTGGGCGGAATTACTTGTTTATTAATTGCCATAATACAGGCGATAGCTTCTACAGCTCCTGCTGCACCCAACAAATGACCTGTCATAGACTTTGTGGAGCTGATATTGAGTTTGTAAGCATGTTCGTGGAAAACATTTTTTATTGCTTTTATTTCGCTAATATCACCTAAAGGTGTAGAGGTACCATGCACGTTGACGTAATCTACTGCTTCTGTGCTGATATCAGCATCCTTCAAGGCATTTTTCATAACACTTTCTGCACCTAATCCTTCGGGATGTGGTGCGGTCAGGTGATGGGCATCTGCTGACATGCCTCCTCCTATGAGTTCGGCATATATTTTAGCTCCTCTAGCTTTTGCATGCGAGAGTTCTTCTAATATCAGTGCACCTGCGCCTTCTCCCATAACGAAACCGTCGCGGTCTTTATCAAAAGGTCTTGAGGCTGTTTTGGGGGAATCATTTCTTGTGGACAAAGCTCTGAGGGCATTGAATCCGCCCACTCCGGCTTCGCATATTGTAGCTTCTGATCCTCCTGATATAAATAAATTAGCTTTGCCCAGTCTGATATAATTAAAAGCATCTATGATCGCATTTGTCGCTGATGCACAAGCAGACACTGTCACAAAATTTGGTCCCATGAATCCGTATTTGATAGAAATATGTCCTGCACTCAAATCGGCGATCATTTTAGGAATAAAGAATGGATTGAAGCGCGGCGTGCCGTCTCCTGTTCCAAATTTGAGTACTTCTTGTTGGAAGGTAGTGAGTCCTCCAATACCCGATCCCCAAATAACCCCTGCATGCTCTAAGTCGATACTTCGTAGGTTGAGCTGGGCGTCCTGCACGGCTTGGTCAGCTACTAATATTGCATATTGAGTAAAAGTGTCCATTTTGCGTGCTTCTTTCCTATCTATATGGTCTAGGACGTCGAATTTTTTTATTTCGCAGGCAAAGCGCGTTTTGAACTTTTCAGCATCAAATTTTGTAATGGGGGCTGCTCCGCTTGTGCCTTTTTGCAGGTTATCCCAGTATTCGGGTATGTTATTCCCTATGGGCGTTAAACACCCTAACCCGGTAACTACTACCCGTTTCGTTTTTACGGTTTTCAAAATGGCTTGGTTGTTTGGGTGGTTATCCTTAATGGGTACTAGCGTTAAAAGATATAGCAGACAGAATTATTGAAAGCATGAGGTAGCGAGGCCACAGTTTTTCTGTCTTATTTTTGTTTTCTTTTATTGTTCTTCTAAGTAAGAGATAGCTTGTCCTACAGTTGTAATACTCTCGGCTTGGTCATCAGGAATAGAAATATCAAATTCTTTTTCAAATTCCATAATAAGTTCTACGGTATCTAAGGAATCTGCACCTAAGTCGTTCGTAAAACTCGCTTCGGGTGTTACTTCTGAGGCTTCTACCCCTAGCTTATCGACGATAATTTTTTGTACTTTTTGAGCAGTGGTTTCTGACATATCTTTTGAAGATTAATAATTGAAAATTTCGACCCACAAAGAAAAGCATTTAATTAATGAAATCAAATTTGAGTTTAAAAATAATTAGCTTTTTTAGTAAAAATTTGCTGTGCTTATATTTTAGGCACATCTAAATAAAGTTATTGTTTTATAGCTTGATAAATGGCATCATGAATATTAGTGCGTACATTATAGTGCAGGAGTTTGTAGTTTCTAATGTAGGGATATACTCGATTAGAGAGAAAAACATAAACCAGCTTGTATTTGGGGTCTACCCACACGCAGGTGCCCGTAAAGCCTGTATGTCCGAAGGTTTGGTTGGAGCAATATTTTGAAGTATTTCCTTTGCTTTTTAAAGCAGGCTTGTCCCAGCCAAGACCTCTACGGTTGTTATTATTTTTATAAATTTGCCGATTGAATTTAGGTAGCGTACTATTTTGTAAGTATCGTTGTCCTCCGTAATATCCTTTTTGCAAATTCATTTGCATAACGATAGCTATATCTAGTGCATTGCTAAAAACGCCAGCATGACCTCCAACTCCACCCGATAATGCTGCACCCGAATCGTGTACGTATCCGTGTACCAATGACTTTCTAAAATAGGTATCCAATTCTGTAGGGATAATACGCTGTTTATTAAATTTTTGTATCGGCAAGTAGGTCATAGTTTGCAGTCCTAAGGGTTGGTATAAGTTTCTGTTTATATATCGATGTAGAGAATCTTCTGTAATTTTTTCTATGATTCGTTTGAAGACATAAAAACCTATGTCACTGTACTTATATTTGACGTAGCCGTTATTGTTCTTTGAAGTATCTATTTTAGATTTTAAAGTCCAGTGCCAGAGTGAATCTTGTATATTATATATGGCATATAAATTTCTGCTCACAGGGACGGAAAAGATGTCAGTTTGTGTCTGTGATAGGAAGCGCGTATCATATTGTTTTTTGCTATTTATCATAGAAGCTGCATGGGGAATAAAAGGAACAAACCCTGCTTGATGCGTGAGGATGTCTTTCAATAAAATGTTTCTTTTATCAGAAGCATTTGTTTCAGGCAGGTAGTCGCCAATTTTTTTGTCTAAGTTGATCAATCCTCGTTCTTCTAGGCTCATAATTGCTTGCAACGATGCTACAACTTTTGTAAGAGAGGCAATATCGTATAAGTCGTTATTTTTTACGGCTATTTTTTTTTGATAAGTATGATAACCGTAAGATTGACTCAACACTACTTTTCCGTTTTTTGCTACTAATATCTGGCAGCCTGGGGTTGCTTCTTGTGCTATGGCTTTTAAAGCAATAGCGTCTATTTTTTTTAATTTTTTTGTATCCATTCCCACGCGCTCTGGCAGCCCGAAACTCAGCCTACCTAAATCTGGAATATTTTTGCCTGTACCCTGCGGTATATAGGCTGAAACACTAACTGGAAGGCGTGCTTGGTTGGTAATAGCTCCGAATAGTATCTGTGGCACTGCGCGTTGCATAGCATCGTCATCGGTATAGGCACACAATAATTCATCGGTATTTTCAAAATACTTCAAACTGTACGGATTACCGAAAACAATGATAATAACTTGAGAAAATTTTTGGAGGTTTTCAATAAATCTCAAACTTTCATTGCTGATACCGTACTGTTTTTTTCCGTTGTCGTTCAATCCGTGTAAACTGACGATGACATATTCTTTGTTTTTAAGTTTATTCAGTATTTTTTGATAAGTCGATGGGCTGGATGCGCTAGGTATTTGATATTTGACAAACGGCGCGTATAGGCTCAGGTATTTATGAAAGTGATTATTTTTTTTAGCACCTATACCGACGGCGGCAAAAGTGCTGTGATACGTATCTACAAAAGGTAAACGATTGTCAGTATTTTTTACGACAGTTACAGCTTGTTCGCATAATATCTCTTTTAGTGCTTGTGCTTTTGGGTGATTAAGGTCTTCATACATGCCCTCAACAGCTATTGGTTTCAGGTTGTTCAATCCGGTTTTATACTTGTTGACGAGTATTTTTTTTACTTTTTTTTCAATGTATGTTTCACTTAATTTACCATTTACTACCGCTTGTTTGATAGCAGCGAAAGCTTTCGGTAAATCCTCAGGCATCAGTAATATATCATTTCCTGCCATGAGTGCTTGCAGGGCAGCTTGCCCTGCTGCATGGTATTTGGCTACACCCTTCATGCGCAGTGCATCGGTAAATATGAGTCCCTGAAAATTTAGTTTTTCAAAGGCAATACCACTGACAATTTCTTTTGACAAACTAGCGGGAATATTTTTTCTATCATCGTAAGCGGGAATGTGTAGGTGTGCAATCATCATGCCTTGAATGCCTTCTTCAACGAGCCGGCTAAAAGGATATAATTCTTCTGATTCAATGCGTTTGCGACCATGGCGGATAATGGGTAAAGACAAGTGAGAATCTCGGTCTGTATCGCCGTGCCCGGGGAAATGCTTGGCTGTGGCAATGAGGCCATGATCTTGCATTCCTTTCATATAGGCAATAGCTTTCTGTGCGACCTTGTTTTTATCTTCTCCGAAAGAGCGTGTGCCGATGACGGGATTTATTGGATTGCTATTAATGTCTGCAACGGGAGCAAAGTTTATATTGACACCTATTCTTTTGCATTGGCGGGCGACTTCTGCTCCCATCTGGTAGATATAGCTATTGTCTTTAATAGCTCCCAGTGTCATCTGGCGGGGAAAGCTAATTGCGCTGTCTAGCCTCATTCCCAAACCCCATTCCAGATCCATAGCAATAAAAAGTGGTATTTTTGTCGATAGTTTTTGAAAGCGGTTGGTGAGTATAGCTTGCCTGACGGGACTTCCTTGAAAGAAGATAAGTCCTCCTACGTGGTATTTTTTAATAAAAAGGCTAATTTTTTGTGCGTGGGTCTCGTCTTGGTTTGAATAGGCTTGTATCATAAATAACTGCCCTATTTTTTCTTCTAAGCTCATTGCACTCAGCAAATTATTGGCCCATTGCCGCTGTTTTGAAGGTAAATTTTTATTTTGGGCAGAACAAGTCGTACTTTGGATAGTCAATAGGATAGTTAGGTAAATAAAATACAGCTGCATAATTATAATGTGATAGGACTGTTTCTTTTGGCAACGAAAATAATATCAAAAGTAGTGAAAACACGCTATTTGTATCTATGCCTTTTGATTATTTTTTTTGAATCGACTGCTCAGCTTTATTCTTTTACGCCTAAATGTTTTTATTTTACAATTAAAACACCGTTACTATGATTATTTTTTAGCATAAACACGAAATAAGATGCTGAAATTTTTAATGAGAAAACTACCTGCCTGCAAGCAATTTGAATTTGAGCCGCGTTACTATGATGCTGCGAAGGAGGCTATGCAAAAGAGAAAAAGGCGGATCGTTGCCGAACTAAAAGCCCAGCGAGAAGGCATTGACAGCAGTAGGGCTTGTGCTGCCACTGAATCCATAATCTTTCGGCGCAGAAAGAGTGAGATCAAGCGTATATTGGGTACTCGCTTGACGGTTATTTTGCTTTGCTTGCTTATTTTGTGGTATTTATTGTAGAACTAGTATGGCTAATTTGTAATTTATTTCTTCTGTAAATCAGGTACTTCTCTTCTAAAAACTACGAAGCCGCCGCGATTATACACTTCTTTTAATGATTTATTTGCCAGGAGTTTCTCGCGGTTGGTAATTTTTGCGATAAAATATACAGGTTTATTTATTGCCCCATTCATCAGCCAATTTTCATTTTTACTTTCGGGTTGTTGGTTTGGTGGTGTTCGGAAGTAGAAATAATGGGCATAGGACTTGTAGCCATAAGTATTTACATAAACATCTTTACCTCTTACACTTTCAAAGAATGTAATAGCTGAGCGTTGGGAATGTGCCTCAATTTTAGGCACTACCATTGCCATAAAAATAAGTATACAGGTGGCAGTTGATAAGGTAATTCTTATGATATTTATTTTGATATTTCCCCTGCTAAATTGGGTAATTTGCCACATGAGTACTGAACCATAAACAAGCCCAATCAGCCACTCAAAGCCATTCCAATTTACTCGGGCGTTCAGGTTGGCTACAGCGAAAGGATCTTTGATATAGCCAATGATATACGCCTTAATATGTGGGATAGCTGGTAAAAATGTGAGCAGAAAAGCCCAGAAACCTCCTAAAGTAAATAACAGTATTTTTACCCATTTTAAAGGTTTACTGTCAGTATTGATCAAATACTGCACATACACAGCTGCCAGAAAAGCCAATGGAATATAGGTCATGGAAGAGTAGTGAACAATTTTAGTAGTTACCGTACTAAACAAAATGATTACTACCCAAAACAAATATTTCATCCATTGGGTCAAGGCTAAATTTTCGGGTATGTTACATTTTCCTATCAGCACGGGTAAAGCTAAAATAGAAATGGGAAAGCAGCCAATTAGCACCACTACAAAATGATAATAAAAAGGTTGCCCATGTCCGGCTACTGGCTCGCTAAAAAGTGCTATTTGGTATTGTACAAACTCCACTAAAAACCAAGACCCATTTTTAGCTATTTCGAAGCCAAACCAAAAGCAAGTAACTGAAGAAGCTACTAGCGCAAACAACAAAATATTTTTAATCGATCCTGTTTTTTTGAATTTTTTACAAGCCCAATACACCAAAAAAGTAAGCAGCAACAACAGTAAGCCAACGGGTCCTTTCGTCAGCACTGCCAGCCCAATAAACAAACCTGCTAGTAATGCGTATTTCGTGAAATTTGTATCGATATTACGAATAAGAAAGTAGATAGCAATAAATATAAAATAGTTGAATACTGGATCGATAATCCCGCTTTTGAAGTATAAGTGAGGTAAAAAAGAACCCATATACAACAATGACCACATGTAACCTAATACTCTGTTGTAATGTTTTTTACCTATACAAAAAATGCTAATCAAGGTTATCATGCCAATGATAGCATTGGGTAAACGGGCAGCGAACTCATTGATGCCGAAGATTTTCATGCTCAACGCCTGAAACCAAAAAAATAGCGGTGGTTTTTCCCAGAAGGGTTCAAAATTGATAGTTACACGCCCATAATTTCCGCTTACAATCATTTCTCTAGCCGACTCGGCGAAGTTGATCTCGTCCCAGTCGAATAGATGAACAGAGCCGATAAAAGGCAAAAAAAAGAACATACCCAAAGCAATGATTATTAAGGGGTCTTTATATTTTAGTGCATAAGACATATTAAGCGTATTTTTTTCTTTGCTGTTCAGTTTTTAAAGACCATTAGCTTGCAATAATACAGGCTAATTAATTGATCTATCAATTATTTTTTGTATTTGCTTTAAACTTTATATGGTATTGTTTTAAATTATTTGTTCTCACAGAGCAAAGAAGATGTATATTTTGATGCTGTGAAACTGAATACTGTTTTCGAAAAACTCAGTGAGGCTAATATCTCCAAACTAGAATATTATACGCTTGCTGCGACAACCCCTTTACTACAAACTGGTGTAGCTAGCTCTGATTGTGTGCCTCTGCCGCAGGTTTTTGCTAACTTGGAGGTATTTTTTACTACCCAAAAAAATAGCCCAAGGCCAGATAATAACCCTTAGCTAGCATACTATATAGAGGTTCGGCACTGTGTTCGTCTATTCCCCTGTATTAATCCAACGATGATATAGCACAAGCAAGGCAGATATATTTGCGCAGTGAGCAGCCGACAATTTGTGTATATGGCTAGGTATAGGTTAGATCATTAGAGCGATGAACACCCTTTTTTGAAGAAGATGAAATGTGTTTTGAGGTAGTGCAAAATACAAGCAAGATAAAAGTCTGGGCTATGATTATTTTTTTGATCGTATCTAGCCTACTATAGTGTCGGGGTGGGTAATATTGACAGCTTCTACTACCCTAATTTCTGGTACTGCGGCTAAGACAGCTTTTTCTACACCAGCTTTCAGTGTCATAGCAGACATAGGGCAGATGCCACAACTACCCAGTAATTCTATTTTCACGGTCATATCGTCTGTAATTTCCGATATTCTTATATCGCCTCCGTCTGCTTTTAGATAGGGGCGAATACTGTCGAGGGCTTTGTTAATTTTTTCAATTAATACTTCGTTCATATATTTATCTATTTATTGTAGTTTGTGATGTTTTGGCATTTCTGCGTGCTATACTTCGGGCTAATTCTCCGGCAACTGCTTTGAAGGCTTTAGTGCTTTGGTCGTTATTGAGTACTGCGGGTGAGCCTTTATCCCCTGATTCACGAATGCTTTGTATGAGTGGAATTTCTCCTAGGAAAGGGGCTTCATATTTTGCTGCGAGCATTTTTCCGCCTTTTTTTCCAAAAATATAATATTTGTTATTGGGTAGCTCTTCGGGTGTGAAATAGGCCATATTTTCTATCACGCCCAAAACTGCCACGTTAATTTGTTTTTGTCGAAACATAGCAATAGCCTTTTGGGCGTCGGCGAGGGCTACTTTTTGGGGTGTGGTAACAATAACGGCACCGGTAAGGGGAACGGTTTGTACTAAAGTCAGGTGAATATCGCTAGTTCCGGGTGGCAGGTCTATGAGCAGATAATCGAGCGTACCCCACTGGGTATCGCCAATAAATTGGCGTAGGGCAGAGCTAGCCATTGGACCGCGCCAGATAACGGCATTTTCGGCAGGTGCCAAATAACCGATAGAGAGCAGTTTAATGCCGTGCTGCTCAACGGGCATCATCTGGTTTTTTTCTCCAATTTTAACTAGGCCAGGCTTAGCATTTTGTGTATTAAACATGATCGGAATAGAGGGGCCGAATATATCTGCATCAATAATGCCTACTTTAGCTCCTGCTTTTGCCATTGCCATTGCCAAGTTGGTAGTTAGGGTAGATTTGCCTACTCCGCCTTTGCCTGAAGCTATGGCAATGATATTTTTAACATTTGGTAGTATAGGTCCTTGCCGAGTGGAAGTAACCTGAGCGGTCATGTTAATACTGACTACGAGGCTCGCATCGACGAGTTGATGAATAGCGTACTCACATTTAGATTTGATTAATTCTTTTAAAGGACAGGCTGGAGTGGTGAGCCGTATGGTAAAACTTACATCTTTTTCTGATATTTCAATGTCATGAACCATATTTAGCGTTACCAAATCTTTTTTCAGGTCTGGTTCTTCAACAGTGCTTAGAGCTTTTAGTATATCTTTTCTGGTGAAAGGCACTTTTCAAATAAAAATGAGGTATTAAAAATTGAGAATCAGGTTTTTTTAATTTTAAAAGGTTTATGTATTTTTTATGTTTGCGGCAGTGTTTCGTATGTCTTCTGATAACTTCGGGAATTAGTTTTTCAAAGTTTTTTTCGATAAAATTTTGTGCTACTTCTGGGTATTTTTTGGATAAATCGGAAAGTACCCATCCGATACCTGTTTGCACGAATCTCTGTCTATCATCTACCAATTGCTGCATAATTTTTACTATTAGGCTGTGCTGCTTCTGATCTTTGACCAACGCGCGGAAGGGCACGATAGATGATCTTTTTTGCCATAGCTCGCCTGATTTGCACCAATTGGCTATTCGCTTTTTTTCTTTTTGATTGGCTTTGCGTAATATGGGGCTTAATACTCTTATATTGAACCAGTCGTTAGTAGACCAGTCGAAAAATACGCCTTTTTGAAACCATTTTTCTACAAAATTCAGTAGGTATGCTGCTTGGGTTTTGGGCAGCAGAAATTTATTGATGTAGATAAAAGCGGCGAATTTATCTTCTGCAAGACTGCTCTGAGCTAAGTCATCGCAGATTAATAACTGCTCATCGATAGTTTTTTGCTTTAGTTTATTTTTTTCGTACCAATTTATTGTAATTTCACTTACTTGGGCAGTTTTGAGTCCTCTGTAAGCAATAGCTCCTTTGAGGTAATTTTCAAACCATATTTTAGTTGTTAGCTGAGCTTGTCGCTCCAATTCTCCAACCAATTTTTGTATTACTTCAGTCAATGTTCAACGTCTTTGGGGATTTTTTTGTTTGTTGATTTTAATGTTGTCTTAAAAACAATATCCCATAATTTGCTACTGACTCCAAAACCTTTTTCCGGTTCTTGAAAATGGTGTATCATGTGGTGTTGTTTGAGTTTTTTAAAGATAGGATGCTTGATATTGGCATGGTGCAAAGTGTAATGCATCATTTCGTAGGTAAGGTATCCTGTCAAAAAGCCTGCGGAAAAGCTATAAAAAACTACAGTATTTCCAAATATAGCATGAAAGAGAAAGTAAAAAGGTAGGGCTAGTATAGCAGCCAACAGGGGAGGCATTACGAGCCTTTTGGCATCGTTTGGATAGTCGTGATGTACGCCATGTATGATAAAATGTATGCGCTTGCCGATAGTTGATTTGGGTTGATAATGGAATAAGAAACGATGTAAGATATATTCGGCAAAAGTCCAGAAAGTAAAACCAGCAGCAAAAATACGAGTGACTATCCAGAATGTTCCTAAGAGATAGGAAGCAGCCATATACAAACAAAATAAAATAACGGGTAGCCAAAACAGTAGTGGTTGCCACCAGTCGATGTAAGATATTTTGTCCAGAATAGGATTATGAAAAATTCTTACTGATTCGTTTTTGTTAGATACAAAATGCTGTTTTGCCATGATTCTCGCTTTTTATAGACTATGTGCAAAAGTAATTAACTGACAGTTGATAATTGCTAATTGCCCATGATTTTTTATTTTGTAGTTTTGTTATTCGTGAAAAAATTGTTATTGTCAAATCGAAAAATCGATTTTTTTAGTGCCAAAAGTTCTTTTAAACAGGTTCTTACATCTCATATTTTCTTTTACGCCAATAAAATCTTCCCAAGCCAAATAGCATAACCATTAGCACAGGTAGGACTAAGTTCAGTGTTTGCCAGTAAAATTTTTGTTCTTTCATACTAAGCGTGTCTAGTAAGCGGAGAGTAATTTGTTTATTGCGGGATGTAATAATTCCTTTTTCGTCAGTCAGGTATGCTAGTGCATTCATTATAAAGGCTTTATTAGAGAGTTGTTGCCTACGGTTGATGTCGTAGTCTATGGGAATAGTTCGGTTATTTTTTTTATCAAGTTTTTGTACTATGCAGTTGCCATCACTTACAACTATGATTTTAGCATTTTTTCCTTGTTTGATGAGGTTGCTTCCCTGCAGTTTTTTGGGTAAAAAACGATTAGTAAAAACAGATTGAAAAGACCCTTCTAGCAAATAGGCTACGGGCAGGTGTGCTTGTGGATAAGATTCTTTGCTTTGGTCTTTTTTCAACTCATTCAAATCGATTACGATGGGTGTTTGTCGTACTTTAGTATATTTGGAACTAAATAACAGGGGTGTTTTTTTAATGCCTTTCACCTGAATAGTATCTATGGTACTGAGGTATTCGGAATATACTACATCGAGGTGGCGGACAATAGGGTGCTTGCCGAATTTATTTAGGTAGATATAATAGGGCCACGGGATTTTTTGAATATTGGGTTTATCGCCCATATAACCTACAAATACGTCAATCAGGCCTGCTTGCTGGTCTTGTATTAGATCAGCATTAATACGTACGCCGTATTTAAAAAGCATGTCTTCCAGTTCCAAATTTCGTTGAAAAGCATAGGTTCCACCTTGCTGTATGCTATCTGTATGCATTTGGATATTTTTTATAAGAAACAGCACATTTCCTCCTTGCATAACATACTGGTCTATTTTAAATTTTTCTATATCACTAAACTTAATTTCAGGGCTTAGTATCAGGAGTGTATGATAAGCGTCTAAGGTGTTTGTTTGCAGGTTTACCCTATCGAGAACATACTGCTCATCGATGGCTGTAATTATGTCTGTCAGTTGTTTCTCTTCAGGGCCTCCGTGTCCTTGTAGCCAGGCAATAGTCTTTTTACTTTTGGCACTCAGCTTTTTTATACTGCTTGCTAGTTCATATTCTATTGCTTCGATAGACTGGTTGAGTTGTTGTTGTGCATTAACTGTTTTACTTCCTTTCAATAATAGTAGGGCAGCTTCTTTATGCTTATAGCTAACAAGTGCGCTGGGAAAGATTACTTTTTGTATTTTTTTTCCATCGACTACGTCGAAAAGTGTTGTTGCTTGGATGCCTTTGTCGATGAGTTGTTGGTGGAATCGTCGACGATCCTGTGCTTTTGTTGCTTGATTTGGGTCGATGAATCGGTATTGGATATTACTTCCTGCATATACTTTAAATTCTTGTAGTGTTTCTCGGATAGATTTTTGTAGTCTTTTGAAGCTTGTGTTCAATTGTCCTGCGAGGTATATTTCTACGTATACCTCATCGTTTAACTCTCTGAGTAATTCTTTGGTGGCTGCTGAAATACTATATCTTTTTTCTTGGGTAAGGTCTATACGAAAAAAAAACTTTTCAGCATGTATGTTCAGTAAGCAGAGTAATAATATGAGTGCGGTAAATTGCAATATATTTTCGCATTTTTTGAGGTTTTTTTGCTTCATATTCTTTCAATAATTTAGGCAAAATTAGTTTTGGAGTATTAATAAAAAAAACATTGCAAATTGTTTGTGTAAAGCCTTATTGAATTATACTATGATTGGCTGTATTTTTTATATACGTTCAGCCATTTTGTCAGTTTTTTTAGGGTGGCAGTAAACTTGTTCTTTGAAAGGAGGAAAAAATTTTAACTATCATTGCTATATGGAAAAAAAAGATCAAATTAATTCTAGGGAAAAAAAAATAAGTAAGCCATCGGCTTCAGACCAAGATACGCAGCAAGTAAGAGATAATTTGCTTACAGATGATGAAAAAGCTGACTCAGTTGCCGAAAACAATGAAGAGAAAGCTATTAATAATGCTGTGGAAGATGGAAAAAGCGATATTGAGCCCGAAGCAGACAAGGTAAGTATTGAGTTACAAGAGATGAAAGCGAAGTATTTGCGTCTGTATTCTGAATTTGAAAACTTTAGGAGGAGAACAGCCAGAGAGAAGCTCGATTTGATAAAAACGGCCAATGAGGAATTGATAGTAGCACTTCTACCTATATTAGATGATTTTGAACGGGCTGATAAATCCTTACAAGACGCTACAAATGAGGTACCTGCAGCCCTTAAAGAAGGTTTTGATTTAATTCAGGGTAAGTTTGCTAAAACACTCATGCAAAAGGGGCTTAAAGCAATGGAGGATGTGAAAGGTAAGGCTCTGAACACCGAGTTTCATGAAGCGATTACGCAAATGCCGGCTCCAGAAGAACATATGAAAGGGAAAGTAGTTGATGTAATAGAAAAAGGCTATTTGCTCGAAGACAAAGTGATTCGATACGCAAAAGTAGTGATAGGTGCTTAGTCGGTGCTGCTCAGATATACCACAAGTGCAAAGTTCATTTAACAACAATAGATATTTACATGGCAAAAAGAGATTATTATGACGTATTGGGTGTGAGCAAGGATTCGTCTGCTGATGACATAAAGAAAGCTTATAGAAAGACAGCTATTAAGTACCACCCGGATAAAAATCCTGGTAATAAGTCTGCTGAGGATAAGTTTAAGGAGGCAGCAGAGGCCTACGAAGTATTAAGTAATGGACAAAAAAGGCAACAGTATGATAATTTTGGTCATGCTGGTATGCAGGGTAGTGGCTTTGGCGGTGGCGGTATGAATATGGAGGATATATTTTCACGTTTTGAAGATATTTTCGAGGGAGGTCCGTTCGGTGACATATTTGGTGCGGGTCGTAGTACGGGATCAAGCAGGCGAAAGGGATCTAATTTAAGGATAAAACTCAAACTCGATCTGGATGAAGTTGCTAACGGCATTGAAAAGAATATCAAAGTAAAAAGGTATACATCTTGCAAAATCTGTGGTGGTAATGGTTCGCATAATGGCACGTCTTTGAGGTCTTGCAATACTTGCGGTGGTTCGGGGCAAGTGAGGAAAGAAGTAAACACTATGCTCGGTCGGATGGTTTCTACGAGTGTGTGCCCTACTTGTCAGGGAGAGGGTAAAGCTATTGATGCTTTTTGTAGCAATTGCCAGGGCGAAGGTAGAAATTACGAAGAAGAAATTATACCTGTCCGCATTCCTGCGGGTGTTTCTGAAGGCATGCAACTGTCTATGAGTGGTAAGGGTAATGTACCGAAAAGAGGCGGTGCGGCTGGAGATTTACTTATTGTGATTGAAGAAACTGAACACAATCGGCTGAAAAGAGAAGGTAGCAATATACACTATGAATTGTACGTCAATTTTGTAGATGCTGTGTTAGGCACTAACCTTGAAGTACCAACTATCAATGGCAAAGTACGCATCCCAATTAATCCGGGAACGCAAAGTGGAAAAATTTTGCGCTTAAGAGGGAAGGGTATCAAAGATATTAATGGTTACGGCACTGGTGATCAGCTCATTCACGTGAATGTTTGGACTCCACAAAAGGTGAGTAGTAAGGAAAGAGACATACTCAAAGGTCTAAAAAATTCTCCTAGCTTTCAGCCAAATCCTGCTAAAGCAGAAAAAAGTTTTTTCGATAGAATGAAAGAATTTTTTAATGGGGCGGAGTAGTTGTTTGGGTGAGCAAAATATCAGCTCATTTTTTTTCTTTTTATTAAGTATGGCACTAATACTTGTTTTACCCCCTTATTGGCGTCTACTGGTATAAAATCTACTTTATATTGCCCACACCGCAACTTGATATTTTGGTGTTGGTAGCTTATCTTCTGTCGATAGCTTTCTTTTATTTTTGAAGGCCATATTTTTTCTTGTACCCCTGTTTCTTTGTCTACAAATACATAGGGTTTTTCTTGAAAACTGAAATCTACTTCTAGTTTTTTGTCTGCAACATGAAATAGAATAACTTCGTGGTTGCGATATTTTAAGTGTTGCAGTGCTGAGAATAGTGCTTCTTGGTCTTCGACATTTTCCATCATATCACTAAAAATAATCACTAAAGAGCGTTTGTGAATTTGCTCTGCAATTTGATGAATTACTTGTGAAATAGCCGATTTTTGTTTTTGTTTTTCATCTAATATCTGTTGTAGATAGAGAAATAAGTCATGGATGTGTGTTTGTGTAGACTTGACGGGTGTCATTTTTTCAATTTTTTCTGCAAAGGAAGTAATTCCTACGGCGTCTCTTTGTTTTTGAAACATACAAGCTAAACTCGCTGCTGCAACGGCACTAAATTTAATTTTGTTATTACTTTCTATCGGATAATACATAGAAGAAGAGACATCTAATAATATCATACATCTCAGGTTAGTTTCTTCTTCGTATCTTCTTGTAAAAAATTTATCGGTTTTTGCGTATACCTTCCAGTCTATATGTCGGGTACTTTCACCCATATTGTAGAGGCGGTGTTCGGCAAATTCTACGGAAAATCCGTGGTAGGGCGATTTATGTAAGCCTGTAATAAATCCTTCAACCATTTGTTTTGCCATGAATTGGAGGTTTCCGTAAGCAGCAATTTCTTGTAAGTCCATTTTTTTATTTTAATTAAATTCTTCAGCTAATTGAGAAATAATGCTTTTTTCAACACATTATCTTTTTTCAGGAAAATTTGATGGAATGCCTCTTCTCCCCACTGGTTTCTGGCGATATGAGCGCATAATAAGTTATTGATTTTCTCTTTTGATTTCTCATAGCCTAATATATTGGACTCTACTCCGTTTTTTTGTGCGTAAACGATGAATGCTTGTAGCATATCGTGCGTCATTTTTTTGTCCGCACAAAAGTTGTTACTATTTGATTTTGATAATTTTTCTTTGTGTGATAAATAATAATGGAGTGCAAAGGATTGGAGTAGGTTTTTATTAGAAATTTCTGTGTAATAGCTTGAGTAATAATTTGTATCTAAGGGAACAAATATGTCGGGAGTAATTCCGCCGCCGCTGTACACTACTTTTTTGTTATCGGTATGATATTGTTTTTTTCGCCGTTTTATTTGATCATTGTCAACAGTAAAAAATTCTCCATTTTGATAGCGTTCATTTACCTCGTTATTGTAGTTGATACCATTGCCGTAAGGTTTTTGTATAGAGCGTCCACTCGGAGTGTAATAACGCGATGTAGTTATTCTGAGTTCGGAATTATCGGTCAATATTAGCCGGCGTTGCACCAGCCCTTTTCCAAAAGATCTCCTGCCGATGATCAATGCCCGATCGTGATCTTGTAAAGCACCGCTGACAATTTCTGAAGCTGATGCCGTGTTTTCATTAATGAGAATAAACACTTGACCTTCTTCAAATAGTCCATCATTCTCGGCATAAGCCCTGTAGTTCAAGTTACTTTGTCGTCCTTTTGTATAGACAATAAGTTGCTCTTCTTTTAGTAGTTCATCGGCTACTTTAACTGCCTGATCCATATATCCGCCGCCATTATCACGCAAGTCTAGGATGAGTTTTTTCATGCCTTGATTAAGTAGGCTTTTGAGTTTTTCTCTAAACTCCTCGTGCGTTTTACTGCCAAAACGATTGATGTTAATGTATCCAGCACTATCATTGAGCATGATGCCTACATCTACGGTATGGGTAGGTATTTTATCGCGTGTAATATCGAAGTACAGCAGGTTTGATATTTGTTGTCGGCGAATACTGACATTTACTTTACTTCCTTTTTTTCCTCTTAACCAATGGATTACTTCTGCACTGCTTATTTTTGTGCCGGAAAGTTTTTTTCTATCTATTTCGATAATCTGGTCTCCTGCTAGTAGGCCGACTTTTTCTGAAGGACCTCCCGAAATGATCTTAACTACGTATACGGTGTCGTTAAAAATATTGTATTTTATACCTATTCCCTCGAAACTTCCCTCTAGGTAGGTTTGTTGTAATTTTTGTTCTTTGGCGGGTATGTAGGTAGTGTGTGGGTCTAGTTTTTCAAGCATGTTATGGATGCTTTCTTCAACAAGATATTCTATGTCAACGCTATCTACATAATATTTGTCGATATAGCTCAAAATATTTTTTATTTTCTGAATATGCTGTTGCGATTTTTTGCTAGCAATGGGCATTTGCTGTTGGAAAACTTTAGCACCTAGTACGATTCCTATACACAACGCCATTGTAAGCAGTAAAGGCAGCTGAACGTAATATTGGTTTTTTGGGCTTTTTTTTTCAGTCATAGCATTCAATAATTAGGACACAATATATCTGTTCCTTTCATACAAAAGTAGTCAAGATTGCTTGTTAAATAACTATATTTGCTTTGAATAGTTATTAAGTAATTGTCAACATTTAAACTCAATAATTAATGGATACTAACCGTTTCGAATATTTTGAAACAAGACATAATGGGTCGAATAATTCAGCGATTTCCTCTATGCTTGATGCTGTAAAATCTGCTTCTCTTTCTGAACTGATAAAAGAAACTATTCCTGCCAATATTTTACTTCATGCTGATATGTCTATTGGCACGGCTGAATCAGCCTACACTTTTCTGCAAGATTTCAAAAAACTAGCTGAGCGTAATCAAGTTTTAAAATCATACATTGGTATGGGATATTACGATTGTATTACTCCTTCGGTTATTTTACGTAATATTTTAGAGAATCCTGGCTGGTATACGGCATATACCCCTTATCAGGCGGAAATAGCGCAGGGCAGGTTGGAGATGTTAGTGAATTTTCAAACTATGGTTACTGATTTAACCGCTATGGAGATAGCCAATGCTTCTTTATTAGATGAAGCAACGGCTGCAGCAGAGGCGATGAGTTTATTATTTGCTGTGCGGGACAAGAGAAGTAAAAAAGAAGCCAAAATTTTTATAGTAGATGAGCATACTCATCCGCAAATAATAAGCGTACTCAGCACACGTGCTCGACCTTTGGGTATTGAATTATTTGTATCGGACTGTATGCAATTGGACTTAACAAGGATAAATGCTTTTGGTGTCCTGCTTCAATATCCTGATACAGTTGGCAACATAAAAGACTGGACAGTTTTTATTGAAAATGCACACGAGCAAAAAGTCAATGTGGCAGTTGGTGCTGACCTGCTGAGTTTGACTTTACTTAAACCGCCGGGAGAAATGGGAGCTGACGTGGTATTTGGTTCGACTCAACGACTGGGTCTGCCTATGGGTTTTGGCGGGCCACATGCCGCTTTCTTTGCTACTAAGGAAATTTATAAACGACAACTTCCTGGTAGGATTATCGGTATTTCTAAGGATGCGTCGGGTAGGCCTGCTTATCGTATGGCTTTGCAAACGCGCGAGCAGCATATTAGAAGAGATAAAGCTACTTCTAATATTTGCACTGCCCAAGTATTACCGGCTGTGATTGCGGCAGCGTATGTAATTTGGCATGGTGCAGAGGGTTTGAAGCGTATAGCAGAGAGAGTACGTATACTAACACGATCGCTGCATAAGAATTTATCTGCTCTCGGTCTAGAGGTTGTTAATGAATATGCTTTTGATACGATTACGATAAAAACCGATCAATTCAGTAAAGATGATATCGCTACTAAGGCACTAGCAAAAGGCATGAATTTTAGGTATTTTGTAGGTGATTACATCGGTATTTCGCTAGGTGAAACTACACTTTTGGATGATGTAAAAGAAATTGTCGGGGTATTTGAAGAAGCTCTATTGAAAAAAAATAAATGGTTATCCGATATTGAGTCAAATCTGCCTATTGTTTTGCAAAGAACTGGAGATTTTTTGATGCATTCTGTTTTCAGTAGCTATCATAGCGAACATGAGATGTTGCGTTATTTGAAACGGCTAGAAAACAAAGATTTATCGTTGACACATAGTATGATTGCTTTAGGTTCGTGTACCATGAAACTAAACGCCACTACGGAGATGATTCCGCTAACTTGGCCAGAATTTGGTGGTATACACCCTTTTGCTCCTTCTGATCAAGTGCAGGGTTATAATGAGTTATTTGACAAACTATCGCGGCAGCTATGTGAAATTACAGGTTTTGAGTCGGTTTCATTACAACCTAATTCTGGTGCTCAGGGCGAGTATACAGGTCTGATGGTTATTAGGGCTTACCACCGTAGTAGGGGAGATTTAAAACGGAATATTGCTTTAGTACCTCAGTCTGCACATGGTACTAATCCGGCCAGTGCTATTATGGCTGGTATGGAGGTTGTGTTGGTTAAGTGTGATGAGCGGGGAAATATTGATTTTCAGGATTTAGAAAATAAGTCGGCACAGTATAGTGATAATTTAGCTGTTCTTATGATTACTTACCCCTCTACACATGGTGTTTTTGAAACTGAAATACAAAATATTTGTATTTTGATACACCAGCATGGCGGCAGAGTATATATGGACGGTGCAAACATGAATGCTCAGGTAGGGCTGACCAACCCGGCAATAATAGGTGCGGATGTATGTCATTTGAATCTACATAAAACATTTTGTATTCCTCACGGCGGAGGTGGTCCTGGTATGGGACCTATTGCCGTTACTAAGGAATTAGCTTCTTTCCTTCCAACGCATCTTCATCTGCGAAATACTGATAATAATGGAGCTATCAGTGCTGTTTCGGCAGCACCTTGGGGAAGTGCTAGTATTTTAACTATTTCTTACGCTTACATTACCATGATGGGTGCAAAGGGGCTGCGTTCCGCCACAACACTTGCTATATTGAATGCTAATTATATTAAAACCCGATTGGAGGGACACTACGAAGTTTTATATAGTGGGGAAAGCGGACGAGTTGCGCATGAAATGATTTTGGATTGCAGAGCTTTTAAAAGTTTTGGTATAGAGGTAGAAGATATTGCTAAAAGACTGATGGATTATGGGTATCATGCGCCAACGGTTTCTTTTCCGGTAGCCGGTACATTGATGATTGAGCCGACTGAAAGCGAGAGTAAAGCAGCATTAGATCTTTTTTGTGAGGTAATGATTAGCATTAGAGAAGAAATTCGCGAAGTAGAAAAAGGTGAAATGGACATTGAAAATAATGTACTGAAAAACGCTCCACATACTGCAGAAATGCTCATTTCTGTATGGGATAAGCCTTATAGCAAAGAAAAAGCAGTTTACCCTTTACCTCACTTGAGAGAAGACAAATTCTGGCCATCTGTACGTAGAGTGGATAATGCGTATGGAGACAGAAATTTATTTTGCACTTGTTATGCAGGTAATGTATTTGAACAAGAGGTTGAGTCTTAACAAGATTTAAGAGTTAGAAAAGTTGATAATCTAGATAATTTTTTGTTGAATAGGTTACTATATTGCCTACTTTTCCCATGTCAATGGGTTTAGAGCCTGTTCTTATAGTCAAAATTCAGCAGAATGAATTATCCATATCTTTCTTCTGTAGTTGCCCCGATATATTCATACCCTAAATAGTTATGACAATTTTCTTTAGCAGATGATATACTGCTATTTTATTCATTATTTTTCTTATATTTTTTATTAAAACGTTCAACTCTACCTGCTCTGCTACGGAAGGTGTTTTTACCTGTATAAAAAGGATGAGAAGCTGAGCTAATTTCTACTTTTATTAAAGGATAATTGTTACCATCTTCCCATTTGATACTATCTTTAGTGGTAATGGTAGAGCGTGTTAGAAACCTTTCACCGCTCGATATGTCTTCGAAAACTACTGTTTTGTACTCTGGATGAATATTTTTTTTCATTATTGATTTGTTATTATTTTGTAATATGATTGTCTGAGACGGGTTGCAAAGCTAGTTATCGTATTTTATAACTCAAAAGGGTGATGTCTAATTTGATATGAAAAACATTTTGTAGGTATTTAGTTTAGCTGAAATTTTAAAAGAATTAGAGAAAAAACTGAGTAATTAATTATATCTTGATAGTTTGCTTCTACTCCTTCTGAAATAATTGTTTTGCCTTTATTATCTTCAATTTGTTTGATGCGCAGGATTTTCATTAGGATAATATCAGTAATACTATTTACGCGCATTTCTCGCCACGCTTCTGCGTAATCTTGATTTTTATTTTTCATCAAGTCGAGTGTTTTTGTTGCTTGACTGTTGTAGTTTTTCATCAGTTCGTTTGTTGGTATTTCAAGTCGGGGGTCGTTTACATAATTTAATTGGAGGAGTGCTATGATGCAGTAATTGATAATAGCTACAAATTCACTTTCGATATTATCTGTAATTTTTTGCGTACCTTTTTCTTGAATAGATCGTATTCTTTGGGCTTTTATATAAATTTGGTCGGTAATGGAGGGGGGTCTCATGATGCGCCATGCTGTGCCATAGTCTTGTGTTTTTTTTTTAAAAATGCTTTGGCAATAAATGCTTATTTTTTGGTAATTTTCTAGGGTTTTTTTTTTCAAAGCAGTGGGCTATTTGCATAGCATTTAATTGGGAAGGCAAATTTATATTATTTTTTGTTCAATGGAAGACTACCATACACTTAATTTAAACGGTAAGCTTTTTGTTTTGAATCGGCCCAAAGTGATGGGTATTCTGAATGTAACTCCTAATTCTTTTTATGATGGGGGTAGGTATATGAGAGAAAAGCCACTTCTTTTGCGTTTAGAGCAGATGTTAGGAGATGGAGCTGACATAATAGATGTAGGTGGTTATTCTTCTCGGCCTGGTGCTGAGGATATTTCTGTAGGGGAAGAGAAAAAACGAGTGTCCCGCGCTATTGGCTCTATTTTAGAGTTTTTTCCTAATACAATTATTTCTGTTGATACATTTAGAAGTGAAGTAGCAGCAATGGCGGCGGGGTATGGGGGCTTTAATGATCAATGATATTTCTGGTGGTCAACAAGACGAGAATATGCTCAAAGTGGTTGCTGGTTTGCACATTCCTTATATCATGATGCACATGCGCGGCACTCCTCAGAGTATGCAATCTCACACTAATTATCAGGATATTATATTAACTCTTTTAGATTATTTTGCTACACGTATGGCTGTATATAAGCAATTGGGCGGAAAAGATTTGATTATAGATCCGGGATTTGGTTTTGCTAAAAGCTTATTGCATAACTATGATTTGTTAGAAGGTCTGTCAATATTTAAAAGACTGAATGCACCGATTTTGGTAGGTGTTTCTCGAAAATCTATGATTTATAAAAAGTTAGGTATTACTGCCGCTGAAGCTCTCAATGGAACAACGGCCCTCAATACTTTTGCTCTATGTAAAGGAGCAAACATATTGAGGGTGCATGATGTTAAAGAGGCTTGTCAAATTATAGAGCTATTCTTTGAATAGAATGACTGATAAAGTTTTTTTGAGTTTTGCCAAATTGAGTTTACTAATTGTCTTATATCGTATTTGTTTAAGTAATAATAAACTATTAATTGATTTTGTTATTTTCCATAGGGTTTTTAGAAATTGGCTGGTCGAGTGTGATAGATATTTTACTCGTATCTGTTTTATTGTATAATTTGTATAAACTTTTCAAGGGTGGTGTTGCGTTGCGGGTATTTGTTGGTTTTCTGGCATTATACCTTTTCTATTTGGTAGTAGAGGCGACTGAGATGGAGCTATTGTCTACTATTTTGGGTCAGTTTATGAATGTAGGTGTGATTGCTTCGATCATACTCTTTCAACAAGAGATACGCAAGTTTCTATTGCTTATTGGTAAGACTGCTAATTTTAATCAATTTAAATTATGGAGTCTAATCAAAATTAATCACTACTTAGATAAAGAAGTTATTGATTCTACTCCTATTTTAGAGGCTATAAAAGTAATGGCTAGGGACAAAACAGGTGCTTTGATCGTAATTTCTAAAAATGAGAGTTTAAAATTTTACGTAGATAGTGGTGATATACTTGATGCTAGTATTTCTAAACGCTTGCTATTGTCTATATTTTTCAAAAATAACCCTTTGCATGATGGTGCTGTTATTATCTATAAAGATAGGGTAGTTGCTGCGTGCTGCATTCTTCCTGTTTCAGAAAACAGAGATATTCCTGCGCATATGGGTTTGCGCCACCGTGCTGCTATTGGTTTGACGGAGCAGGTAGATGTTGCCGTATTAATTGTTTCTGAGGAAACAGGTCAGTTGTCTTTCGTTAGGAACAGAAAGATATTTGCTAATCTTTCGATCTTAGAAATTCGTCAAAAAATCAATAATTATTTACTTTCGGATATTTCGGAAGAATCTAAACATCCTATTGTTCAATCGCAGGTATTGTGAGCGACAGGCAGATAAATGATTTTTTTGCTTTCAAAAAAGTCTTCATCAAAATAGTCAGACAGGTCTTTTTGTAGGTACTTGTAGCTGATTTTTTGAAGTTCTTGGCTTAAATCACCTCCTTTTAAACAAATAATACCGTTCTTAGTGTTGTGTTTATGATTATGATGAATGCGTTGTTGTCCCCAGATACATAATTGCTGGATGCTTGCTGTGGCTCTGCTCACTACAAAATCAAATTTTTCTTTGACTTTTTCAGCTCTCTGGTGTTGAGCATTCACATTGATTATTTTTAATTGTGTGCATATGTTTTTTATTACGCTAATTTTTTTTGCTCTAGCGTCGATTAAATCAAAATGACTTTCGGGAAACAGAATAGCCAAGGGAATACCTGGGAATCCTCCTCCTGTGCCAATGTCAAGGATACTTGTACCCTGATGGAATGAGATAAATTTGGCAATGGATAAAGAGTGTAGCACATGTCTTTTGTAAAGATTATGAATGTCTTTTCGAGAGATTACATTTATTTTTTGGTTCCATTGTTTGTATAAGTTATATAACTGGCTTAATTGTTTTTTCTGGGTATTTGTCAGGTTTGGGAAATACTTATTAATTATTGATGAATCATTCACTCTGAATCTGTATATTTTAATTTACTTAGCACTTTGTGATAGGGTTTTTTTTCTGTTAATTTTCCCATTTTCTGTATAAACAAATTTGGGAATAAAGATGATTTCTTTGGGTACATAATAATAAGAAAGTGTATTTTCTATCATTTTCTTGAGTGGTGCTGTTGGGATTTGTTTACCTTCTATTAACAGAATAAGTTTTTGACCGAGTATTGGATCTTTTTTACTGGAGAGGAAGAAATTATTTTTTAGGAAGGGCTTAATTATCTGTTCGATTTCTTCGGGAATAATTTTAATACCGCCGGAATTAATGATAAGATCATGCCGTCCTAACCACTCAAATTGTTTACTTCCATTTAATTTGACTACATCATTTGTGGTGATTGATTGCTCAATAAGATGAGGGGCTTTGATGATAAGGCAATTTCTTTTATCAATACTGAAGTTAATATTTGGGAGTGCATAGAAATATTTTTGTAGTTTTTTGCCTCCTATTTTTTTAAGTGCTACATGAGTAATAGTTTCGGTCATTCCGTAAGTGTGGTAAATATTGTTATTTAGTTTACTTAATTGGGTCTGTAGATTGTTTGGGATATGAGTTCCTCCAATAATAAGGGTTTTCACTTTTTTCAACTCATTGAAGCTATGGTATACTTGGTTAGGAGTCATTGCAGTAAAATCTATAGGTGTTTTTATCTGTTTTAAAGGTTGTGTGCTGGGTTTTGTAAATATTAAATTTAATTGTAGTACAAAAGCTCGGACTATCATCATTTTCCCGGCGATATAATTTGCAGGCAGGCATAATAAAGTGCTTTGTTTTTTTTGCAATGACAAAAATTTTCCGGTCATTTCAGCACTTTTTACCATCCTATTTTTTTGCAGTTGAATACTTTTAGGTTTACCTGTTGAGCCGGAAGTTTTTACGTTGATGTGGGGTTTGTCGTCGAGCCATGATGATATAAAGGAGTATAGTTTTTTTTCCCAGGACTCGGGGTAGGATATGAGTTTTTGTTTGCAAAGATTTCTTAACTGGTCTTTGGAAAATCTTTGATGATTAATGATAAATTCTGATATTTTTTGCAAGTTTATATGATTTGTAACTATTTTGAGAAACTTTGTTTTTGAGTGATACGGATATTTCGGTGTTGATATTTTTTTTATTGTTCATGTGTTTTAAAAAGATATATTTCATACAAAATCGGAACATTTTTAAGGTTTGTTTCGTGTTTAAATAAGAAGGTGTTTTTTCCTTTATGTGCTTTTTAGATACGATTTACAAGGGATGCATTTATATTTTGTAAATTTGTTCAAATTTAGCGAAGTAAATTTAGAAGGTATCATTTTTGCTAGGTTAGATTTCATGTATGCTAATTTTTTAATTATTTTTAATAATTTATTTAACTTGACTAGTATTGATTTATGGACATAGAACTTGTTTCGGTCAAAGACTGGGGAATGATAAAGAGTACTCCTTTTGCGATAGCGGGTCCATGCAGTGCTGAGAGTGAGGAGCAGTTGTATGAGACGTGTAAAGCTATTAAGTCGTTGGTGGATATTAGCCTTTTACGTGCTGGTATATGGAAACCTCGTACACGTCCGGGTAGTTTTGAGGGTGTTGGGGAGGTAGGTTTGCAATGGTTTAAGCAAGTGAAAGAGTCTTTGTGTATGCCTATTACTGTTGAAGTGGCGAGTCCTACTCATGTAGATTTGGCACTAAAATATGATGTAGATGTTTTATGGATTGGTGCACGCAGTACGGCCAATCCGTTCACGGTTCAGTCGATAGCAGATAGTTTAAAGGGGGTAGATATACCTGTGATGGTAAAAAACCCAATTAATCCTGATTTGGGTCTTTGGATAGGGGGTATAGAGCGTTTATATCATAGTGGTTTGGATAAAATTGCGGCTATTCATCGCGGTTTTTCTACATTTGAGAAGAGGAGGTACCGGAATTCACCGATGTGGCAGTTGGCAATAGGTCTTAAAAGTGCCTTACCGTGTATACCCTTGATATGCGATCCTAGTCACATAGTTGGTTCTAGGGATTTAATTTCTGTTGTATCTCAGCAAGCTATTGATTTGAATTATGATGGTTTGATGATAGAGTCTCATATAGATCCGGATAAAGCTTTGAGCGATTCGGCTCAACAAGTAACTCCTTCTGTATTGGGGAAAATTCTTGATAATATTCATATCAAGCGTTCTCATATAGATGATGCGTTGTTTAATACGGCATTAGATGATTTTCGGGATAAGATAGATATTATTGATAGGGAGCTACTTGAGGGTATAGCTTCACGCATGTGTATTGTTGAAAAAATAGGTGAATATAAGCGTGTGAATGATGTAACGGTATTCCAATCTGAGCGTTGGTTTGAAGTTTCAC